>CAWGTV010000010.1:0-215490 GCA_963825615.1 uncultured delta proteobacterium | reverse complement strand
TTTTCTGTTACATTGCAAATCCTGCATGAGTGACCGGGGAATGGTTCCGCGGTAAAGATCCAACAAGTTTGTTTAAATCAATCTGGGAGGTTGCACATGATGAAGGGAAGATGGCCCGTTCTGCTTATTTCCGCACTGTCTGTTGCTGCTCGCTTATGGGTGCTGTCCGATGCGCGGGCATGGGCGGCTGCGGCAGCTGTTGTGTGAAAGCGCCGCAAACCGCAGCGATGGCACCCGCCGGAGCAGAGAGTGTCCGTAAAGACGTGCTGTACAGCTGTGCCTGCGGTGGCGGCTGCGATTGTAATTCGGTCAGCACCGTGCCCGGCAATTGCCGCTGCGGCAAGCCGATGGAGTGGGGGCATGTGGTCAAGGTCGAAGGCAATGAAGCGCTGCTCTGCACCTGCGCGGAGGGCTGCACCTGCAAACAGGACCCGGCCAACCCGACCCTCTGTGGTTGCGGCAAACCGCTCAAGCGTGTCAACCTTGAGGGGACCGGGATGTTCTTCTGCAACTGCGGCGGCAGCTGTACCTGCAATACCGTCGCCGCGCAAGCGGGCAACTGCAAGTGCGGGATGCCTCTGAAGCAGAAATAGTCTGGCTTGCTTTTGAGTTGTTCAGACGAACCGAAGAGAACGGGCGGGATTGATTCCTGCCCGTTTTTTTGTGTGAGGGGTCAGGTCTACACATTCCACATTTTTTGCACGATGTGCCTTTTTTGTGAAATGCGTAGACCTGAGCCCCTTAGTTGTCTTTGCGGGATTTCTGCAGCCGCTTGTTGAGCGTCTGGCGCCCCATGCCGAGCAGTTTGGCCGCCATCCCCTGGTTGTCTTTCGCCATTTTCATGGCTTCACTGATCATGTACTCTTCGATCTCGGCGACGGTGGGGAAATGCCCGAAGTGGTCGCAAAGCGTTTTCTGGAGGGTCAATGAAGGCGCTGCCGCGGTGACCTCAACGCTCTGCTGGTCGCCGACCACGGAGCGGAAGCTATCCATCGACAGAATGCCGGATGAGTGGCGGGCGACAGCATCGAAGGTCAGTGCTTCGAGCTCGCGGACGTTGCCCGGGAAAGGATAGAGCCCGAGCAGTATGGGTAGCTCTGGCGGCGAGGTCGGTTTCTTCTTGCCGAGGCTTTTTGCTGCCGTCCCCAGTAAATGCTCGAGGAGCAGGGGGATGTCATCCGGGCGTTCGCGCAGGGGGGGCACATGCATGCGGTGGGCGAAGAGGCGATAGTAGAGATCGGTGCGGAAGGTGCCTTTCTTGACCATCTGCTGGATGTCACAGTTGGTGGCGAGGACGAAGCGGGCATCGGTTTTCTTTAGCAGGTCGGAGCCTACCGGATAATATTCATGCTCTTGCAGCAGGCGCAGCAGCTTGACCTGCGAGGTTTCGTTGAGGTCGCCGATCTCGTCGAGGAACAGTGTCCCCCCGGCGGCTTTTTCGATGAGGCCTTCTCTGGTCTGGTCGGCGCCGGTAAAGGCGCCTTTGCGGTGACCGAAGAGGGTGTCGGTGAACATGTTGTCGTCGAGGCCGGCCACGTTGACAGCAATATAATTGCCACGGCAGCCACTTAGGGTGTGGATGGCGCGGGCGATCAGCTCCTTGCCGACGCCGGTCTCCCCGGTGATGATGATCGGCTGGCGGGTCTTGGCGACGACTTCCACGTATTGAAAGAGCGCGCGCATCGACTTGTTGCCGGTAATGATGTCGGCAAAGGCTTCCGGATGTTCGAGATTGTCCGTCAGCAGGCGCTGCTTGAGCTGGTTCACTTCGTTGGCCATCTCCGCATGTTGCAGGGCTTTTTGAACCCGGCTCACCAGCTGGTTCGATTCCACCGGCTTCGTCAGGTAATCAAAGGCCCCTGCTTTCATGCAGCTGACGACCGTCTGGATATCGTCGTCGGCGGTCATGAGAATGACCGGTGTGCCAGGGTGAGCGCGAACAATCTGAACGAGCAGCTCCTGGCCGGAAAGATGCGGCATGTGCAGATCGAGCACGATGGCAGTAATGCGCTGGCTGGCCAGCAGAGGCATGACCTCGCGGCTGTCCTGAAGGGTGATCACATTAGAAATCCCACTGGCTTTCAGGCGGAGTCGGGAGGTGTTGAGGATGTGCTCTTCATCATCGACGAGCAGCACGGTTTGGTTGTTGTCGGTTTTTGCTTTCATGCCTCATTCCTCTAAGGCAGGGATATCTGCCGGTAGCCTGACCAAGAAGGTCGATCCTTTGCCTGGTTTCGAGTTGAACTCCAGGTCCCCTTGGTGTTCCATGATGATTGATTTGCAGATGGTGAGGCCAAGACCGGTCCCACCTTCGTCCAGCTTGGTTGTAAAGAAGGGCTCTAACACACGACGACTTTCCTCACGTGTCATGCCCCGTCCTTCATCCCTGATCGTGAGCGTTACTTGTGATGTTGTTCGATCATAGCCGGTTTCCAGCCAGATGCCACGGTTTTTGTCCGGTAGGGACTGGCAGGCATTCAAGAGCAGATTGATCATGACCTGGCCGATTTGCTGACTGTTGCCTTTGATCGCCGGCAACCCGTCCATCAGTGCCAGTTGAAAATTATTGGTGAAATGCACCAGCTCGTGATGGATCAGAGAGACGGTCGATGTCGCAACCTCGTTGAGGTCGACACGTTCAATGGCGGAGCGGTCCGGGCGGTAAAAGTTCTTCAAGTTCTTGACAATGTCGTTGATCCTGGTCGCGCCGTCTTGAATCCCGGCGAAGAGCTTGGGTATCTGCTCGTCCAACTCCGAAAAGGGGATCCCGGCAAGGTAAAAATCACCGTGTTCAAGGTAATATTTATAAAGTATTTTGCGGTTGTCCTGCCAGGTCTCAGTCAGCAGACGGGAGTTTGACAAGATGAAATTGTTCGGGTTGTTGATCTCGTGAGCCACGCCGGAGACCATCAGGCCAAGGGAGGTCATTTTGTTGGTCTGGATCAGCTTGGCCTGGATCTCTTTCGCTTCCGACTCCAGGCGAATCCGGTTGGTGATGTCGCGGAAGGAGGCGAACACAATTTTGATGTCGTCGATGGTCATCAGCTTGCTCTGCATGGAGAGATTTATGCGCGTGCCGTCGTGCTGCAGACCGATGAAGTTGTCCAGCCGTATGAGAGCGCCCTGGCCTGACTTGTTGATGGCGCTGGTGACCGCCTCGCGATCTTCTCTCGCCAGCAGGCTTACAAAATCTTTGCTCAGTAGCTCTGCTTTACTGTAACCAAAGAGCTTGGAAAAAGTGGCATTGACATCGATGATGTTGCAGGAATTTGGTTTGAAAAAGACAATCGCGTCATCCGCCTGCTCGAAAATCTGCCGGAAGCGTTCATCCCTTTCTTGCATCGCCCGTTCGGATTCCTTGTGCTGGCTGACGTCATGCAGGATCAGCAGCCACTCTGAGTGTTCCTGCTGACGGATTCTGCTCAGAGAGGCATCCGCGATGAGTCGTAGATCCGTAAGCGTTGCGACAGCTCATCTCGTGCTGCACCATGGGCGGGCTTTCAATCTGGTGTTTGGTTGTGTCTTTGATCAGATGGTGCAAAGCCGCCTGGTTGTCTGTGAACAGGACATCGACCGGCTGGCCGATGAGTTTATCGAGTGAGAAGCCGAACATCTTTAACGCCGCGGGGTTCATGGCCATGATGCGCCCCTTTTTGTCGAGCGTCACGACGGCATCGACGATCTGATCAAGAATCGTTTTAGTCCGCGACCGCTCCGCTTTTGCGGCTCTGATCAGTGGCCTCCCCATGAGGATATAGATGAAAGGCGCAACGATCAACGTTGTCAGTACGGAGTCGAAGAGGATCGTATAAGGCTCCAACCACTGCCGGAATCAGGTAGGGCTGTAAGCTTTCCTGCAGGAGGTCCGTCAGGAAGATGATATAGAGCAGGGAGAAATACAGTATGACAGGAGCGTTGAGAATATTTTCCAGTGGTTTTTGCGGGAATTGCTCAAGGGAGCGAGACAACACCCACCTGAGGGCCGGTATAAGCAAGAGGACGGCCAGGCCTGCATCCAGGAGGGAGATGCCGAGGCTAGAGATCTGAGGGAACAAAGTCATTATGAGGAACATGACCACGAATTCAACCGCGAAAACCATGGCCAGCAGCTTGCAGAGCAGCCCGAATCCGATCACGCGAAAGAGCTGCCCAAACTTCCCCCGGGGGTCTTCTGCCGGGATAATGTAGCAGAGCAGAGCGAGGGGGGGGATAAACATCAGGACCAGAATGCTGGCGTCGATCAGGCTCGCAGCGATAGGCGAAAGCTGCAAAAACAGCGGTGCCATCATCCCCATGATCGACATTTCAATGATGAAGACAACCAAGCAGCAGGAATGTAAAGATTTTCTTAGACATTGCAGTCGATTCTACCGTGAAGATGTCCATCAAGGCAATTTGTCTTGATGCATTATCGAGCAGCTCAAGATCTCGGCCTCCCTGCAAATTGTCCTGTTTTAAGCTTCAAGTGGCAATTAAGTATAAAAAAGCGACAACGGGGCGGGCCTGCAAAGATTCTCGTCAATCATAGGTAAATGCATAAAAACAAGGAGTATTTTACTCCCTGACGAATATGGCACAAAATGTGAAAATCGTTTTTTGATTCCTTTCCTTTCTGACGGGGCAGTGCGGATAAAATTTATGGCTTTTCCCGATATCTTTGCGGCGACCCTTGGTCTTTCCCAGCTCTGGGAGATCACTGATGTGTCCTTTTCCACTGCGGAAAAAAGAATGGACATTACGGTGACCTATCCCTCAACAGACTCCATTATATGCCCGATCTGCGGGGCAGTAAACAAAATGTGCTACACCGCTGAAGAGGTCTGGTTCCACGGCGATTTTTTCAAGCATGCGACCTACCTGCATACCCAAGTCCCCTATTTCCAATGCTGTGAACTCCTTTCTGTCGAACGACCGTGGTCACGTCTTGGATCGAAATTTGCCCTGCTGAGTTGATGCCGGGAAGCCGTAGCGCGTAGCGCGTGCGAAAATTACTTATTCACAATTCCCATATTAATTGCTTTGCTTTTGAATGTAGCATCCCTCGTCCCGGATTTAAACAGGCCGGTCCCATGATGAAACCCGTGTGATTAGTGACTAGTCACAGTGGGCATAATTTGTTATAAGTCGACCGTTAGCTGGGGGGAACACGTTGAATCTGCTGACCTGCTTTTATACATTCATGACGGCGATGTTCGCGGCGTTGATTGTCGTGCCGTTCCTGCGCAAGTGGGCGCTGGAACAGGGCAACGTCGATCATGCCCGATGCGCGCAAGGTGCATGAGACACCGATGCCGCGGCTCGGCGGCATCGCCATCTTCCTGTCGTTTCTCCTCTCCGTGATCGTTTACGTGCCGGTGACGTCTGTGGTACGCGGTTTTCTGGCGGGTGGGCTGATCATCTTCATTACCGGCCTGGTCGATGACCTGACCGACCTGAGCGCGAAACGCAAGTTTGCCGGCCAGGTGGCGGCCTGCCTGACGACGATCGCCCTGGGCGATCTCTGGCTCGTCAACCTGGGCGACCTGTTTGGTTTCGGCACGATCATCCTGCCGGCATGGCTAGGCATCCCGTTTACGCTCTTTGCGGTGGTCGGCGTGATCAACGCCATCAATCTGATCGATGGTCTCGATGGACTGGCGGGGGGGTTCTCGGTCATGGCGCTGACGGCCTTCTTCGTCCTTTCCTTGCTCGCCAACGACAACCAGGGAGCTCTCCTGGTCGCGGCCCTGGCAGGCAGTCTGCTCGGTTTTCTGAAGTACAATTTTTACCCGGCACGGATCTTCATGGGCGATGCTGGCAGCCTGACCGTCGGGTTCCTCCTCGGCTTCATGGCGGTTTACATGACCCAGAGACCGCATTTCCAGTTCAGCCCGATGGTGCCTGTCTTGATCCTTGCACTGCCGCTGCTCGACACGGTCTGGGTGATGACCCGGCGTTTCGTGCAGCGGGCCAGCCCTTTTGTCGCTGACCGCAGCCATGTTCACCATAAGTTCCTCGATCTCGGTTTCGAGCATCGTTTCACGGTCATCATCATCTACAGCCTGTCGCTCTTCTGGAGCTGCTCTGCGCTGCTCATGCGCACGCAGCCGGAATACTTTCTGCTGCTCTTTCTCGTCGGCACGGCGTCGATTTTTTATTTCGGCTTGCGTCACGTTTTAAACAACCCGGAGCAGTTTCCTTTCTGCGCTCGGGACGCTAAAAGTGGCATCCGCTCTTCGGTGACCTACCTGCGGGTGGCCGAGCTGGTCGATCATGTGGTGCCCTGTCCTGATGTACCTTCTGATCGGCTATCTCGCACTGGCATTGTGGTCGGTCGTGATGCACGACACCCTGGCATGGCAGCTGGCCGCGATCCTGCTCTGCTCCGGCATTTTCCTCTTGTATCGGCCATTTACTGACAACCGCCATTTCCTGATGCTGGTGCTTTATGTCGTTGTTGGCATGGCGTCAATGGAGATCTGGCATGCCAATGAAGAGCTGATCGCCGGTCTCAGCGTCAAGCGCTGCGGTGATATTCTGCTGATCGCCGGGTCTGTCATCGTGCTTTTGAAGATCCAGTTCCGCCACATCGGAGAGTTCTTTCTCTCCACGGCGGACTACCTGACGCTGGCCATCTGCGTTTTCTTCTCCATCGCGGCCCAACAAAATGCACTCGGCTTTAACCTGAACGGTGTCATGTTACGCACCATGATCGCCATCCTGATCCTGCGCACCCTCTGCTCGCGGAACGTTCTATACTGCCGCTGGGCGGCCTGGAGCCTGTTTGTGTTTCTGGCGCTGGTCGTGGTTTTCGGTCTGATCAATTAAAAACGGGTCGCGGAAATCTTAGAATCCGTGGCAGGTCGCGCGGCGCAAAAACCAGCATCCCAGTCACAAGTATCAAGTTAGATTTTTCCTTGCTTTTGAGGTTCGCGTTCTGCGTTCCGTATCCCGGGTTTTACTTGAAGATACCGAGAACACCGTTAGAATAGAATACAGCAGTTTTTTTCAACGACCGTTCCGGGACATGATGCATGCACTCAGTTAACGCGCCGCTCTCCACGCTGAAGCCAGACATGGCTGACAGTTCCACGCCCTTTCCCCTTTTTTTGCAGTCCTTCAAGGCGAACCTCGCCAACGTCTTCCGAGTGCGCGAGGACCTCGACCTACTCAGCGTCAGTCGCGGACTGCCCCCCTACGTGCTGCGCGACATCATGGCCTGCAGCCCGCTGGCGACCTTTGTGCCGGTTGAATTCGGCGGCCGGGGAGGGCGGCTTGAGGAAGGGGTCGCCCTGATCGAGGCGGCGTCCTACGAATCGCTGGCGCTGGCCCTGGTGTTCGGCATCAACTGGGCACTGTTCCTCCAGCCGGTCACCAAATACGGCCAGGCCGCGCCCCGCCAGGCGGTACTGACCGACTTTGTGCAGAACCGCAAGATGGGCGGTCTGATGATCACCGAGCCGGACTACGGCAGCGACGCGCTGCATATGCAGACCTCCTGGAGCGAAGAGGACGGTCTCTGTCGGCTGCAGGGGACCAAGCACTGGGCGGGGCTGACCGGCTGGGCCGATTACTGGCTGCTCACCGCCCGCCATACGACGCCGAACAAGGGGCTTGCCCGCGACATCGACTTCTTTATCTGCGACGCCAATGCGCCCGGACAGCGCGTGGTGGTCGAGGAGAAGTTCCACAACCTTGGCCTCTACATGATCCCCTACGGCCGCAACCGCATCGATGTCGAGATCCCCGCGACCTATCGCTTGGTGCCGCACAGCACCGGCATCAAGATGATGCTCGATCTTTTGCACCGCAGCCGTCTGAATTTCCCGTCCATGGCGATGGGTTTTCTGACGCGCATCCTCGACGAGGCGACCACGCACTGCCGCGACCGCCTGGTGGGGGGACGCAGTCTGCTCGTCTACGACCAGGTGCAGGCGCGCCTGGCACGCATTCAGTCGGCGTTCACCGTCTGTTCGGCGATGTGTATCAATACCTGCGAACGGGCCAGCCTCGACAACGATCTGGCCAGCCACGGCTTGGAGGCCAACGCCATCAAGACTTATATCACCGACCTGATGCAGGAGTCCGCCCAGTCGCTGCTGCAGCTGGTCGGCGCCAAGGGGTACCGGCTCGACCATTTCGCCGGCCGGGCCGTGGTCGACAGCCGCCCGTTCCAGATCTTCGAGGGCTCTAACGACATCCTCTACGTGCAGATCGCCGAAACGCTACTCAAGCAAATGAAGATCGCCCGGGAGGCGAACCTGCTGCGCTACCTGGAAAGTTTCGCGCTGACCCGGCGGGCCAGCGCGCGGCTTAAGGAGCTGCTCGATTTCGAAGTGCAGGACTCCCTGGCGCAGCGCAAGCTCACCGAACTGGGACAGGTGGTCAGCCGCCTCGTCGCCATGGACCTGGTGATCAGGCTTGGAGAGCGAGGCTTCGATCGCGCCCTGGTCGACAACAGCCTGGCCAACCTGCGTCAGGAGACCACCCGTCTGCTGACCAACTACGCGGTTGAGATCGAGACCCAACTGCTCGACCCGGACCAACCCCATCCCTCCTGGCGTGATTTCCGGGGCTGCTAGCTCGCCACGGTCCCTGCCCGCGTGACGTCTAAGCCCAATGTGTGCAGCGAAGAACGGCTGCATCCGCTGCTGGTTGAAAACTTCCTGCTCCAATAAAAAGAGTCACTCCGCCTGTGGCGGAGTGACTCTTGGGAGTGGTTTAACCAATCCTCTCCGGTCGAAAAAATCTCCAGTGTTAGCGACAGTCGTCGAGCCAGAGGCAATCCTTCTGGCCACAGATTTGGGCCTGGCCGGTGTTGAAACACGCGGTATTGCCTTCCTGAGTCTGCATGGCCCTGATCAGGTCGGTCTTGGTCAACTTGCCGCAGCGGAGCCCCCGCTGCTCGGCAAGCGCTTTGAGTTCGTTCATCTTCATGGGAGACTCCTTAACTATTAGTGTGAACTGCGAACAATGTGTGAGGGGTGAGCGGATGTTTGAAGTATACGACGAATCCTGGGAAAGGCTAGAGAGACCGGGCCGGGTAATTTTAGAACCCTGGCGTATGGCGCGCCACGGGTCTAATGTTTGGCAAGAAACCGATCAAGCTGGTTGGCAAAAGCCTGGCGGTCGCAGGTGCTGAAGGCCGCCGGACCGCCGGTTTCGATGCCGCAGCCGCGCAGTTCGTCGAGCATGTTGCGCACCGCGAGGCGCTCCTGGATGTTGTCCTCGCTGTAGAACTCCCCCCGCGGGTTGAGGGCGTGGCCGCCCTTTCTGAGGGCGTCCGCGGCCAGGGGGATATCGGCGGTGATGACCAGGTCCCCCGGCTGCAGCAGCTCGACGATGCGGTGGTCGGCAACGTCGAACCCGGCGCCGACCACCAACGTGCCGATGAACGGGGAGGGGGGCACCGGCATCGGCTTGTTGGCGACCAGGGTGAGCTGCACCTTCTTTCGGTCGGCCGCCCGGAAGAGAATCTCCTTGATCACCCGCGGGCAGGCGTCAGCATCGACCCAGATCTGCATAACTGTCTCCTTTGTTGTTTTGGCCTTTAATCTGATTAGAACAGATTCTGCTCTTTCTCTCAATGATTCTGGTTGGTCGACTCAGGGGTTGGGTCTACACATTTCACAAAAAATACACTCTGTGCAACAAATGTGGACTGTGTAGACCTGACCCCCCTTCCTTTTGTCCGGGTCGTTTTGTACGCATGATCATTTACCTTCAGCTGTACTATGCCGCGGGGTGACCGGTACTCCCTGGAGTGTGACATAAGGTAAAAAATGCCTTGTCTCGATTGACGGAATGCCGTTGACCAGTTAGATTATTAGTGTCGCTTAAGGTTTAGCGCCAGCCATGGATTTGTCGTCGGAAAACAACCAAGGTCAATCGTGTCAATCTGCCTATTAGCAGGGCGTACAGTTTTGTTACCGAATGGCAACTGCAATGAAAAAATTGACCTTGTCGCAAAAAATTCTCAAGCCATGGTTCACCGCCTTTCTGATCAGTATCATCTATACTGTAGTCGGTGGCATGTGGGTGTTTTTCTCTGAGCCGGTTTTGTCAAAGTGGGTCACCAACCCCGAAACCTTCCGTACTGCAAAAATCGTCAGCCAGTGGCTTTTCATCGTCATCTCCGCGCAGATGCTGTTTTTTCTGATCCGTCACCGGGAGTTGGCCTTCATTCGCTCGGAGGAGTCCCTCTGCCGAGTCAATCGCGCCTTGCGGGTGTTCAGCGAGTGCAAGAAGGCGACCACCTGGGACAGTGACGAATACGAGCTGCTGCGCAAAATCTGTCGCATCCTGGTGGCCCTGGGCGGCTACCGCCTCGCCTGGGTCGGCTATGCTGAGAACGATAAGGAGAAGAGCGTCAAGCCGGTGGCCCACTGGGGATACGAGGAGGGCTACCTGAATACCTTGAAAGTGAGCTGGGACGAGTCCGTCTATGGCCAGGGCCCGGCCGGCACGACCATCCGCACCGGCCAGACGGTGATCGTGCAGGACATCATGTCTAATCCCAAGTTCCGTCCCTGGCGCGAGATGGCCCTCACGCACGGCTTTACCTCGGCGATATCCCTGCCGCTGCACAACGGCAGTAAGGTTTACGGAGCCCTGGTGATCCTCGCCGCTGAAATCGGCTCCTTCGACGCCGAGGAAGCCAGCCAGCTGGAAGAACTCACCGATGACCTGGCCAATCGCATCCGGGTCATCCACAGCGAGGCGGCGCAAAAGAAGGTCAAGGAGGAGCAGCTGCTACTGGCCAAGGTGATTCACCAGGCCTCGGAAGGTGTCATGACCTTTGATCAGAATACCCGCGTGCAGTATATCAACCCGGCCTGGGAATCAATCTGCGGGGTGACGGCCAAGGAAGTGGTCAACCACACCCTGCTCGAAGGTTTCTGCTCACGGCACAACGAAGAGTTCTTACACGCCATCCGACAGGTGATTGCTACCGGTGAGGCGAGCAGCGGCCAGTACCAAAACCAGCGCGAAGACGGCTCCCGCTACCGCATCGAAGCCAACATCTCCCCGGTAGTGGCGGAGTATTCAGACGTTGTCCGCTACGTCGCGGTGATCCGCGACGTGACCTACGAAAACGAGCTCGAGGACCAGCTGCGCACGGCGCAGAAGATGGAGGCGATCGCCACCCTCGCCGGAGGGATCGCTCACGATTTCAACAACATCCTCGCGGCGATCCTCAACAACACGGAGCTGGTGCTCGATGACCTGGCCGCGGATGACGGGCTGCGCGAGCACCTCGAGGTCGTCTACCAGGCTGGCTGCCGCGGCAAGAGCCTGGTCAAGCAGATTCTGACTATCAGCCGCCAGAACATCCAGGAACGCAAGCCGGTTCTGGTTGAAATCATAATCAACGAATGCCTCAAGCTGCTGCGTGCGTCGCTGCCTGCGACCATCGAGATTCGCAAGACGATCATGCCGGACCTTGGGCTGGTGGCGGCCGATCCAACCCAGCTCCACCAGGTGATCCTCAATATATGCACCAACGCCGCCGATGCCATGGAAGACCAGAACGGCGGCCTTCTGGAGATTCGTCTGGAAGAGGTCACGGTCGTCTCCCGTTACGATGACGTCCATGCCAGCCTGCATCCGGGGAATTATCTGAAGCTCTCGATCAAGGACAACGGCCACGGCATGGAGCGCGCCGTCCTGGAACGGATCTTCGACCCGTTTTTCACAACAAAGGGGCTGGGCAAGGGGACTGGCCTGGGGCTGTCGGTTGCGC
The DNA here is from genome assembly GCA_963825615.1 of uncultured delta proteobacterium. GTDB lineage: Bacteria > Desulfobacterota > Desulfuromonadia > Desulfuromonadales > BM103 > JAHEDT01. The sequence goes on along the minus strand of CAWGTV010000010.1, from coordinate 203,768 downwards.
ACAGCATCATCAAAAATCATGGCGGACTGCTCAACGTCGAAAGCACCATCGGCGTGGGTACGGAATTCCACGTCTACCTGCCCAAGATCTATTGTGTCGAGGAACAGCCCATAGTCAAAGACCAGCTCGTGACGACCAGTGGCCATGAAAAGATCCTCTTCGTCGATGACGAACCGGCCTTGGCCTTTGCCGGCAAGAAGATGCTGGAAAAGCTAGGCTACGAGGTGGTGTCCGACACCGACAGCCGTGCGGCGCTGCAGGCGTTCATGGCAGAGCCGGACAGCTTCGACTTGGTGATCACCGACCAGACCATGCCTCACCTGACCGGCGTTATGCTCGCCAAGGAACTCCTCAAGGTGCGGGCTGAACTGCCTATCATCCTCTGCTCGGGCAACGGCCATTCGGAGAACGCCATGACCTCCATGGCCAAGGCGAGGGCGATCGGCATCCGTGAATTCATGACCAAGCCCTACGAGCGCAGCGCGATGAGCCAGGTGATTCGCCGTATGCTCGACAACCAGCCACGGAAAGAGAGATCATGGCAGACGTCCTGATCATCGATGATGACGACCTGATGTGTGCCACTTTGGCCGGGCTCGTGGAGCACAGTGGACACCATGCCGTGTGCGCAATGACCCTGCACGACGGCCAGAAGAAGGCGACCGCCCTGCGTTGCGACGTGATCTTCCTTGACGTGCATCTCCCCGATGGCAATGGCCTCGACCTGCTGCCCAGGCTTCAGGCTCTTACGCCGGCTCCCGAAGTTATCATCATTACCGGCTTTGGTGATCCCTGCGGCGCGGAACTGGCCATCAAGAGCGGGGCATGGGATTATATCGAAAAGAGCTCAACGGCCAAGGAGATCCGCCTCGCTCTCGAGCGGGCCCTGCAGTACCGACAGGAGAAGCAGGCGGTCAGGGCGAAGCAGACCGTCTCCGCGCTCAAACGCCCGCAGATCATCGGCGATAGCCCGAAACTGCAGGCCTGCCTGGACATGATTGCCCAGGCGGCCGGCAGCGACGTCAACGTCTTCATTACCGGGGAGACCGGCACTGGTAAAGAGTTGTTCGCCCGTGCCGTTCATGAGAACAGCCTGCGCACGCGCGGTAACTTTGTCGTGGTGGACTGTACGGCCCTGCCGGAGACGTTGGTTGAGAGCCTGCTGTTCGGCCATGAAAAAGGCTCCTTTACCGGTGCAGAGAAAGCCCGCGACGGCTTGGTGCGCCAGGCCCACTGCGGCACGCTCTTCCTCGATGAAGTCGGCGAACTGCCGCTGACCCTGCAGAAGGCCTTTTTGCGCGTATTGCAGGAGCGCCGTTTTCGGCCGCTAGGCGCCAGCCGCGAGATCGACAGCGACTTTCGCCTGGTCGCGGCGACCAACCGCAACCTCGACCAGATGGTTCGAGACGGTCAGTTCCGCGAAGATCTCCTCTTTCGCCTGCGCACCTACACCATCGATCTGCCACCCCTGCGTGAGCGGCCAGAGGACATGCCATTGCTGGCGCGCTTTTACGCCGATCGTTTCTGCGGCCGCTACGACTTGCCGCCCAAAGGCTTCTCGCCGGATTTTATCGGCACATTGCGGGCCTATCACTGGCCGGGCAATGTTCGTGAATTTGTCCATAGCATGGAGCAGACACTGGCGGCGGCCCGCTATGAATCGACCCTCTTTCCCAAACATCTGCCGACGGCGATCCGCGTCGAAGTGGCCCGCGCAGCGGTCGTCCAGGACCACGTTTTCGATATCACACTCGGCAACGGCACCATCCGCAATCTGCCGAAACTTCACGATTATCGTGATGCGGTCTATCACGAGGCCGAAAAGAACTACCTGCACGACCTGCTGGCGCTCGCCGAGCAGAACATCGCCGAGGCCTGTCTCCTCTCCGGCCTCTCCCAGTCCCGCCTCTATGCCCTTATGAAGAAACACGACGTCACCCGCAATCGCTGACGCTGCGCATTTCTCTACTGCAACAGGAATAATTCCTGTTTGACAGGAAAAAATGCAGCACAGCGGTGGTTTTTGCAAGACCATGTTTCATAATTAACTACCTGTTTTCACTACGACTTTTCACTGACAACCCGTTTTGGCACAGCTCCTGCTCAAGATAAGAGTGCATCGGCTCAATCTGAGCGTATCCAGTGGTGAGGCAGACATGTCAGTCAAACATCCAGAGCTTACACCGCAGGCAATCCGGGCAGGTCTGTCCACGTCATCTCTGGTCGATGTGGTCGAAGAGGAAGGGCGGCTCTACGTGACCGTCGAACTCCCCGGGGTCAGCGCAAGTGAGATCGACGTACGCATTTCCGACGGTCTGCTTGATATATGCTCGGTCCGCGAAGCGCGCACTGCACGCAGCGGGTCTCGACGACCCGATCCTTTCGAAGAGATCGTTGGCAGCAGCCAGCCGCTGCTCGCCTGCATCGGGGCGTTAAGGGAGGCTGCGGCCACCGATGCCAGCGTCCTGCTCTGTGGTGAGACCGGAACCGGTAAAGAGTTGTTTGCCCGGGCCATCCACAAGCACAGCTCCCGGGCGCAGGGCAATTTCGTGGCGGTTGATTGTACTGTGCTGCCGGAAACGATCGTCGGCAGCCTGCTGTTCGGACATGAAAAGGGCTCCTTTACTGGTGCCGACCAGAGCTGTGCGGGTCTGATTCGCCAAGCCCACTGCGGCACGCTTTTTCTTGATGAAGTGGGGGAGCTCTCGCCGACCCTGCAGAAGGCCTTTCTGCGCGTGCTCCAGGAGCATCGTTTCCGCCCGATCGGCCATCATGCCGAGGTCGAAAGCGACTTTCGCCTGGTCGCGGCGACCAACCGTGACCTGGAACAGAGCGTGACCAGCGGCCAGTTCCGCCAGGACCTGCTGTACCGCTTGCGGTCGTACCTGATCGCCTTGCCGCCCCTGCGCAACCGAAGCGAGGACATCCAGGCCCTGGCCCGTTACCACATCGACCGTCTGTGTACCAGACACGGCTTCACCACGAAGCGTCTGAGCCCCGAGTTCCATCGCACCCTGGAGCTTTACCCCTGGCCCGGTAACGTCCGCGAACTGATCAACACGCTGGAGCAGGCGCTCTTCATGGCACGACACGAGCCAACCCTGTTTGCCAAGCACCTGCCGCAGGCGCTACGCATCCAGGTTGCCAAGGCGTCCCTCGCTGCGTCGCATGCCACCTGCGATCAACAAACCGCCAGTGCGGAGGAGCTTCCCTGCCTGCAGGATTTTCGCAGCCACGTCTTCCACCAGGCCGAGCAACAGTATCTGGCCGCACTTGCGCACCATGCCGGGCAGAACGTCCACCAGGCCTGCCAGCTCGCCGGGCTCTCACGTTCACGTCTCTACTCCTTGCTGAAGAAACACCGTATCGTCCTCCACTGACCTCCCTGGTCGCAGCGGGCATTCCTGCCTGAGTGTAATCTTCCTGTCCGGCAGGACTCTTTCCTGCGCCTCAGGAATTCCGTCCAGCCGAGTGTCTCTAATTTATGTTCGCAAATATCTGAAATAATTGAATAAATAAGAGATATACGGAGTCCTCATGCTTGGTATGGCGGTTGCTCAACAGTAAGACAAGATATCCCAACCAACCAAGGAGGCAGTCATGAAATCAAGAGTATGGAGCACATTGATCATCATCATCGTGGCCACCGGAACAGCTATCATCCCCCTGGCCGGAGGTGCTTCTGTCGGTACCGAGCCGATGCGCACCGTGTTCTTTGCCTTCGTCTCCGCCATCATCGCCATCCAGCTGGTCCCGGCGGTCCTGCTGTTGGGCACCCTGGTCAAGTCGGTCTTCTTCGGCGGCGAAAAGAAACAGGAGAGCTGAGGCTATGTCGCAAGGTCGCAGATCGACACAGACGCAGGGAGGCAAGGACGCCATGTCGGCAACGAAACTCATCATCGCGCACAAAGACTACACCAGCCGCCTGCGTATCGCCCGGATGCTGATTGCTGGGGATGGTGAAGTCGAAACCACCGGGTCGGCGGCCTGCCTGATGGAGAGCCTGATGCGTGGTGGCCGGCCGGTCGTGGTCCTCGCTGACGGGCTCGAGGAGGAGCTGACGCTGGCGGCCCTCGTGCCGCTGCTGAAAAGCTGCAACCCTCATGCGACGATCATCCTGGTCGCAGACGATCTCTCGTGGTCGGACGAGCTCAAGATGCGGCAGCAGGGGATTTTTTATCGCACCCACCGACCGGTTTGTGCCGCGGGGTGGGACGAACTGCAGCTGGCCGTTGCTTGCGCCTGCAAACGCATACGCCCCGCCGGGACGCCGGTGTGTGCTCACTGACACCTATCTCAGGCTGACTCGGCCTGCAAAGGAGAATGACGATGAAAAGCAAACTGACGATTCTGATGGTTATGGCGATCCCAGTTCGGCCTTGTCTCGAATCTCATGGCCGCGACGGGTGCCAGAGAAGATACCAGTATGTTCCTCGTGTGGATATTCCTCGGCATGTGCTCGCTGATCGTGATCATGCAGCTGATGCCGGCCGTGTTCCTGGTCATCGGCATGATGAAGTCACTATTTGCCGGCGACAAAAGTCCGGCCAAGGTGAACATACCCAGCGAGGAGTAACCACCCTGCTCAAGCACGGGTGAACCCGCAAGGAGGATATTATGAAAATCGGACTGAAACTACTGGCTCTGTGGGCGGCAAGCCTGGCCCTGTACGGGGCGGCCATGATCGCCACCTGGCTGAGCATGGACGTGATGGAAGGGATCAGCGGCCTGACGATCCGCTTCTTCCTCGGCTACTGCGGCATCATCGTGGTGTTCCAGGTCTTCGCGGCGCTCGATGCCATCCGACAGCTCATTTACGACATCAACGAACAGCGGCCGCGACCTCTCAGGGATCTGCTGCGCTGAAGGCTCGACCAACCGGAAAAAGGGGATCGATATGTTCATGCCAAGACTAGACAACATCACGCCGGCCGCCTTGCTGCTGCTCCTTCTCCTGGGGTGCATAGCGACCCCGGGGCTCGCCCTGGACAGTCCAGATTGCCAGGAGTGCCACGGCGATAGCAGCGTGGTCGGGGAAACGTTGACGATCAATACACTGACCTTCGACAACACTGCCCATGCCGAACTCGGCTGTCCTGCCTGCCATGCCACGATCACCGAGGCCCACCCGGATGACGGCCTGACGCCGTCCAAGGCCGAATGCATCGAGTGTCATGACGGCATCAGCCAGGAATATTTACGTAGCGAACATGCCGATAATGCCAGCTGCAGCGACTGCCACAACCCGCACAGGGCACTCGGCCCGACTGCCGTATCAGGGCGCGACATGAACCTGCCGTGCTCGGGGTGCCACGCACACGCCGCGATGCAGGACAGGCATGCCGAGTGGCTCCCCCAGGCGGACCTGCACATCAGTGCGCTGCCTTGTATCACCTGCCATACACCGTCACCGGAGTTCGTCATCAGCCTCTACATCATCAAGCGGCAGAGCGGCTCGCTGTTCGGTAACTTCGAGCTCGCTTCCTTTGATGAGCTGAGCGCGCATGCCGGCGACCGGCCGATCGAGGAGCTGGTCGACCGCAACGCCGACGGCTACATCTCGCTGGCTGAGCTGCGCATGTTCAACCTCGACCCCGAGAACAAGCAGCTGCGCCTGCAGGGGATGATGACCCCGGAGCATGTCAGCCATGATTTTCGCACCCAGAATGATCGCTGGGACTGCTCCTTCTGCCATGCCTCCGGGCCGGCCGCCCGCCAGGTCAGCTACCTGTCGCTGGCTGAGCGCGACGGCAGCTTCCAGCGCGTCGCGGTAGAGCAAGGGGCGATCCTCGATGCCCTGTACGGAACCCCTGATTTCTACATGGTCGGTTCCACGCGCAGCAGCGCCCTCAATTACGTCGGCCTGGTGATCCTGGCCGGGGGTCTGGTCATGCCGATCGGACACGGCACCTTGCGTTTCCTGACCCGTAAAAACCGCAAGCACGAGGAGAAATAGCCATGACAACGAAACACAGAATCTACCTGCAGCCGACCCCGGTCCGCATCTGGCATTGGCTGAACGCCCTGGGGATCATCACCCTGTGCATCACCGCCGTGCAGATCCGCTTCCCGGAGCACGTGCACCTCTTTGCCAACTACAAGTCCGCCATCCTGCTGCACAACGTGGCCGGCCTGGTGGTGACCTTCTCATTCACGCTCTGGTTCGTCTACTACGCCCTGGTCAGCCGCAGCATCTTCAAGGTGTACGTGCCGAGCAAGGACGACCTGCAGACCGGCCTGCTACGCCAGGCCAAGTTCTACCTGCTGACCTACTTCCTCGGCTGGGCGAACCCTCACCACGCGACGCCGGAGAGCAAGTTCAACCCGATGCAGAAATCGGCGTATCTGGCCATCATGTTCATTCTGGTGCCGCTGGTCAGCCTGACCGGTCTGCTGCTGACCAACGTCAGCCCGATGAGAGACCTGGTGCTGCTGGTCGGCGGGCTGAAAATCCTCATCGCCATCCACTTCCTGCTGGCGTGCAGCCTCTGCGCGTTTCTCTTCACCCACGTCTACCTGGCGACGCTCGGCAAGACGCCGCTGGCATATATAAAGCCGATGTGGACCGGCTGGGAGGAAGATGAGGGTGAGGAACATCCGCACACCACGTGACGAGAGCCGCTCGCAGCAACGCAATGCGGCGATGACGCCGCGGACCGACCCGTTGACAAGGAGGACGCCATGAAATACCGCACCCAGATCATGCCCAAAAATCCGCGCAGGAACAGTGAGAAGATTTCTCAGGCGTCTGTGCTGGCAGTGAAAAAGCCGTGGTCTGATGATGACTCACCGGCAGCGCGCCGCGCCTGACGTTACCGCAACTGCAGGCCCTGTCGCGCAAGGGACTATGGGGATTGCTGCTCTTCCTGTTGGTCAGCGTCGCCGCCTTCCTGGTCCAGGACTTCAACCTCTACGCAACCTTTCCGGAACCGGTGCTGCAGATCCTCGGCTGCCCGCCGCCGGCCATCCTCATCCACCTGGCCATCACCGGCTACAGCTTCACCGTGATCGTGCCCGTGCTGATCCGCATGGCGACCGGGGACAGTCCTGTGGTGCGCTGGCACCATCTGCCCTGCCGGGCGATCTTCTACCTCTTCTACCTGGTCTCAACGACGCTGCCGGAAAACTTCCTCGCCGTGATCACCATCGGCATCCTGCTCTATACCGTCGAGCAGGTGGGGATCTGGGCGTATCTGTACAAGAATCTGCATGGGGCTGAGTCGTCGGGTTAACAGCTGTGACGTGGAACGCGAAACGAGGGACGCGGCAACCTTGGAGTCCGTGGCGTGTCGTGGGAAGGGGGACAGGTCTACACATTTCACAAAAAATGCATTTTGTGCAAAAAATGTGGAATGTGTAGACCTGACCCGCTCATACTGGCCTGTAATGATTCAAGTTACTGATAAAGGTTGTTTCGTCTCTCGTCACTGTTTTATAGGGCGCACCGCAAACGCTAAGCTCCAAACTCAAAACTCAGGTGGCACCCAGCAGACGTGTCTATCCCTCACGCCCCCGGTCCCCGCCGATGCCGTTTAAGACTGCTGAACCACTGCACCAGGTTCATTAGTCGGCCGAGCACATCCTCCCACGCAACGGTGATACCAGGGCCTCTGCCGCCAGGCATGGTAGTCGAACTCCCGGCAGAAGGCGAAATCGGTTTCAAACAGCTCTGTTATTTCCCTGATCAGGGTCGGGTCTCGTCAACTCCTGGTTGGCTTCGAGGTTCCAGCGGTAGTTCCAGCGATCGGCATTGTAGGAGCCGATGCTGAGCCAGTTGTCGCAGAGCAGCACCTTGGCGTGGAGAAAGCGTGGCTGGTATTCGAACACGCGGATGCCGTTGCGCATCATTCCTTCGTAGTAGCGGCTCGACATGTGCCTGATGCCTGGATGGTCGATGTGTGGCCCGGGCAGCATGACGCGTACGTCGACGCTCCGCCGTGCACCATGACGCAGGGCCCGGCGCAGCTTCCAGGGGGGGACGAAGTAGGCGGTCGCCAGCCAAACGCGCTTCTGCGCTTTGCGGATATGGCGTACGTAGGAGCGCATGATTTCCGACGGGCTCATGGCGTGACCGTGTATCACCACCCGCCCGGACGGACCCCCCGGAAAAAACGGCGTTTCGCCATGTGGTCCGGTGACCAGCGGCGCGTCCGACCAGCGCTGCCACGACTCGGTGAACAGCGTCTCCCAGTCGGCGACGTTCGGACCGCGTACCTCGATCATCGCCTCGTGCCAGTAGCCGTCGGGTTGCTCTCCAGGATCGAAGGCGTCGGTGATGCCGGCGCCACCGGTGTAGGCGACCAAGCCGTCTACCACCATAAGCTTGCGATGGTTGCGGAACAGATTGCGATGCAGGCGCAAGGTCTTGATCGGGTTGTAAAAGGCCAGGTTGACGCCAGCGTCGACCAGCCGTTGGCGATCCTTTTTTCGCAGCCACAGGGAACCGAAGGCGTCGAGGAACAGGTAAACGTGCACCTCTCTTGCGACGGCTTTGCTCAACGCCTCGATAAAGCGGTCGGCCACCCGTCCCGATTCGAAGAGATACATCTCCAGCAGGACGTAGTGCTCGGCCTGGGCGATCCTCTCGAGCATCGCTGTGTAGAACTCGCTGCCATCGACCAGCAGCCGGAAGCGGTGGCCGCTGCGCCAGGGGAAGCGATATGCGTCGCGCAGCTTGCGGTCGGCTATGCGCATAAACATGCCTTCTACGACAGCGGGGTCACCGGGGACAGTCAAGGCGTGAACGCCCGCCAGACATTCACCGCCTCATCGCGAATTGGCTCTTCAGTTCATGGGGGGCTATTTGAACAGCTCTTTGAGATCATCGTCCGCTGCGCTGCTCACCGCTATTTGCTGCCGCTCTGCAGTCAGCACATTGCGGGCTTCGGAATGCATGATGTCATCGTCTCAGGGATGCTGATGCGGCATAGCGGTGTCCTACAACCATGGGGCCTAGCAGCAGGATGGTCCTTAGAGTTGTGCCGATGATCTTTTTCATGGTGCCCTCTCGAAAACCATCGTTTGCTCTATGTCTTGATGCGTCTTTGCACAAAATATGACTAATGTTAGTATAACTGATCTTTCGGTAAATGTTGCCTGCGCCTGTCATGCCTGTGCCGTGCTAGCGAACGCAATTTTTGTGAACTATGGAGAATTTGGTATGGCGAAAAAATCGAATGTGGTGGCGGTGGCTGTCGGGCTGGGCTTGGTCGTGGCCGGAGCCGGACTGGCGTACTGGGGCTACCAGATGTCTGGTTCGCTGACCTCGCAGCTGACCAGAGCCGTGTCCGGATCCATGCCTGACGAGGTGCTCTACCGCTATATCGGTGGGGCGGTCTGCGCGGTGGTGGGGGTTCTGCTGTTTTTCAAGGGATGATGCCTGCAAAGGCCCTGCTGCCCGGGTTTGAGGCTGAGTAGAAACCATCGAGAGCCCGCCGTTGACCTGGCGGGCTCTTTTTCTGCCTAGATCTTCTTGCCCCTAAACTTTAATAAAAGGACTCGGGTTGCAGAGATTCTCAGCGTGTCTGGCGATGGCATTGCAGTTGTGACAGCGATGGCCGGGATCGATCATGAGCTCGGCCACGTCTTCCTGACGCCCCTGTTTACGCAATTCGCACAGATGCATCCAATGTTTGGCAGGATCTTTACAGTCGTGTTGTACGGGCTCTGACATAAAACCTCCGAGAGAATAATCAGGTATGTGGAAAAATTATAACATTCTTCGCAATGCTTGGGGAAATCGCCAAGGGTTATGAATTGACGAGGTCGGTGGAGGGCCGCGGGATGCGCTGCACCGCCAGCAGGGAAATCAGGCTGAGAACGGCTCCGACGATAAAGGGGATGCGATAATCGACCATCCATAGCGCGCCGCCGATGGCCGGCATGACCACGGCGGCGATATGATTGATGGTGAAGCCGACCGCCATACTCGGGGCGATATCCTTGGGGTCGGCGACTTTCTGGAAATAGGTGCGGATGCCGATGGCGAAATTGAACAGGATGTGATCGATGACGTACATCGTCACCGCCAACCATTTCGAACCGGTGAAGGCATAGACCAGGAAAACCCCGATCAGACCGCCGTATTCCAGAGACAGGACGCGGCGTTCGCCGAAGCGGACGATGGCCCGGCCGATGGCGGGGCTCAGCACGAAGTTGACGCCGTTGTTGACCACGAACAGCAGGGTGATTTCAGTCACAGTACAGTGGAACACCTTGACCAGCAGGTAGACCGAGAAGGCGATGAAGATTTGGCGACGGGCACCGGCCATGAAGGTGAGGAAGTAGTAGAGGGCATAGCGGCGGCGGAAGATCATGCGGCGATGCTGCGGCGCCACGTTCTGGTGCGTGGGGTCCTGCAGCAAGCCCCAGAGGCCGGCTGTGGTCACCATCAGGCCGACCGTCAAAAACATAAACCGGTAGCTGAACGCCAGGCCGAGCACAAACAGCAGCAGTGCGACGACGATGCTGGTCGCTGCGGCCAGGCTGCGCAAGCGGCCGAAGATCAGCGGCGAGGTCGCTGTGCTGAAGTACTGGAGGGTTAGCGACTGATTGGTGGTTTCGTAATAGTGAAAGCCGAAGCTCATGATCAGCGTGGTGATCACCAGGCCGGTAAAAGTGGGGAAAAAACCCGTCAGGGCGGTGCCGACGCCGAGCAGGACGATAGACAGGGAGGAGAGGCGATGCTCCCTGATGACCAGCATGACGAACACCGCCAGCAGCGCAAGAAACCCCGGGATCTCGCGCACTGAACCGATGATGCCGATCTGCAGGCCGTCGAGCCCCGCGACCTCGACGGCGAAGTTGTTGAACAGGATCATCCAGCACTGCAGCCCAACCACCGAAGCGGCAGTCTGCACGATCAGGAAGCGCAACATGGGGCGCTGCTCGCTGGTTACCATCTGCGGGGCCTTTCAGGACAGGGCGGGTTCGTTGCTTGCTGGAGATAATCTGCGCCACTTCGAGGCAAAAGATAAAGCAAAAAAGTCTTTTGCGGTCAGTGAAGGCCCCGCCGGCCGGGCATCATGCCGGGATTCGGGGTCCCGCAACAGAATGCTCCCCTTTTCTGAAAAGCCTGCTAGAATGGCTCATCAGTGACAGGGTAGTCTCTCGCATCACGCCTTGTCGCAGAGGATACTGTCACCCACTCCTGCTGCACTGGCAGCGGTGGACAGTCCCTGAATTTAAGTCCCCTTGGAAGGATCCTGCTATGAAAATTGCCATCCTGGGCCTCGCCCAGACGGGTAAGAAAACCCTCTTCACTCTGCTGACAGGTCGGACCGTGCCCGCAACCCGCAAACCCGGTGAGGTGGTCGAGGGGATCGCCCCGATCCACGACCGCCGGGTGGATGCCTTAAGTACTCTTTACAAGCCGAAAAAGACCACCTATGCCGAGAACCAGTTCGTCCTCTGCCCCGACATCACTGCCAGCAGTACGGCGCGCCTGTGGATGGACCCGGCACGGCGCTGCGACCTGCTCTGTGTGTTGATCCGTGCCTTCGACTCGCCGGATGTTTTTCACCCCTCCGGATCGGTGGACCCGGCACGCGATCGGAGCATGATCGAAGCCGAGCTGATCCTGGCCGACATGCAGCTGGTTGAGACACGCTTGCAGCGCCTTGCCAAGGAGAAGAAGGGTGGTCAGACAACGGCCCAGGCCCTCGAGGAAGAAGTCCTGCAGCGCTTCAACGATGCTCTCGAGCAGGAGCAGTTCCTCTCCAGCGTGGCTCTGACAGCGGGCGAGGAACAGGTGATCAAAAGCCTCGATTTCGTGACCCGGACGCCGGTGCTGTTTGCCTACAACGTCTCCGAGGACGAGATCGGCAAGGATTTCGGCCCCGGGGTGTTCACCATCTCCTGCGCCATCGAGAGTGAGATCGCCGCCATCGACGATGCCGCGGAACGCCAGGCCTTCATGGAGGACATGGGGATCACCCAACCGAGTCTCGACCGCATCAACGTCGCCCTCTACGACGCCCTGGGTCTGATGAGTTTTTACACCTCCGGCACCGACGAGTGCCGGGCCTGGACAATCCGCAAGGGTTCCAGCGCGCCGGCGGCCGGCGGCAAGATCCACAGCGACATCGAGCGCGGCTTCATCCGCGTCGAGGTCATGAAATTCGACGATCTCATAAAAGCCGGATCCGAACAGGGTGTCAAGCAGGCCGGTAAGATGCAGTTGAACGGCAAGGACTACATCATCGAGGATGGCGACATCTGCCACTTCCTCTTCAATGTCTAAAACAGGGGGCAGGTCCACACATTTCACAAACGATCTCAAGGTAAGGAGCTCTTGATGAAGATCACCAACCTCAAGCAATGTCAAAGCGCCGCCGTGACCATGACCGGTGCGGCCGGTGCGAGCCGTCAGCTGCCGATCGGCAAGGCTGACGGTGCCCCCAACTTCTCGATCCGGGTCTTCACCCTGCAGCCGGGCGGGCACACCCCGCACCACCAGCACGAGAGCGAGCATCTCAACTACATCCTCGAGGGGAGTGGGGTTGTCATGGACGGAGATACGCCGTGCCCGGTCGGTGCCGGGGATTTCGTGCTGGTCAAGCCGAACGAGAAGCACCAGTACCGCAACACCGGCAACTGTCCGCTGGTCTTCATGTGCATGGTACCGAGTCAGTACGAGTAACGTTCTGGTGAACCATAACCGGAGCTCCCACTGGCGTGAGGCGCCGCGACAACCCGCTTACCAGCCGTTGATCGCCTCGTCGGCTTGCACCCTGGCGAGTTTGTCCTGGATCTGGTGCAGGCGCTGACCGGTGAGGGCGGCGATGTTGCGCATAAAGATAAAACCCAGGTGATAGTTCGTCTCGAAGAGCACTTCGAGGGTGTCCCGGTCGATCTCGAGCAGCGTCGTCGCACCCTTGCAATAGCCGGAGAGTCGGTAGAGGTACGGGGGTACAATTGCCGACCAGCCGACGGCATCGCCGGTCTTGCGCGTAATGATGGTGGTGTCGGCGTTCTCCCGGTGTGGCATCTCGAATTTGAGCACGATGCTGCCTTTGAGAATCAGGTACAGGGTGGACGCCTCGGTCTTCTCCAGAAAAAGCTTGGTCCCGTCAGGGTAGGTCTTCTCATGACAGCGACGTAGAAAGGCTTTGACTTCATCCGGGGCCAGCCCTTTGAACAGCCCATTTGCAAAAAGTTTCGCGGGATCGCTCATACGCCTGTCTCCTTTTCTGCGGTTATAGCGCTGCAAACATCGATGTTCTTCTTATCCCCACAAATCCTCCAGGGTGTAGGGTGACCCCTCAAGGGTCCAAAACTCTCCATCTACATAGCGGAAGCCGCAATCGAGCTGTGACAGTGCCGCCATGTCCTGTGCGCTGAGTTGCAGATTGACGCTCTGGAAATTCTCGGCCAGGCGTTCCGGGTTGGTCGACTTGGGGATCACAGCGGTTTTGCGCTCGATGGCCCAGTTCAGCAGCACCTGGGCCGGGCTGTAGCCGTGCTCCTGTGCGATGCGCGTCACTGTCGGGTTGTAGAGGAGGCTCAGCTCGTCGGCTTTTTTCATGACCTTCGGCCGGTCCAGTGACCCCAGCGGCGAGTAGGCGGTCACGTGGATGCCGTGCTGTCGGCAGTAGGCCAGCATGTCCCGCTGCTGCAGGTATGGGTGCAGCTCGATCTGGTTCATCTCCGGGGTGACCTTCGCGCCGCTGCGGATTGTCTCAATGTTGCGAATACTGAAGTTGGATACGCCGATATGCCTGGTCAGCCCCTGTTCGACACAGTCCTGCATGCCGGCCCAGGTCTCGGTCAGAGGTACTCTTTCAAGGCTGAGAAAGTGCTCTCTCCTGGTCGGGAAGATCACGTCCGCTCGGCAGGCAATCGGCCAGTGAATCAGGTAGAGGTCCAGGTAATCCAGACGCAGGTCCTGCAGGGTTTCCTGCAAGGCTTCGACGACCTGCCCCCTGGCGTGGGCGTTGATCCACAGCTTTGAGGTGATCCATAGCTCCTTGCGGGTCACGTCTCCGGCCTGAATGGCCTCTGCAAGGGCCTCGCCGATCTCGATCTCGTTGCCGTAAATGGAGGCGCAATCGATATGCCGGTAGCCGATGCGGATGGCCTCCCGGACCGCCTTGCCAACCTCGTCGCTCGTGGCCTTCCAGGTCCCCAGGCCGAGGATCGGCATTTGGTCGTTGTTTGCAAAAATCAGGGTTTGCACGTGCGGTCATTCCTTCAGGGACTGATTGCCCGTTGCTCTTGCCTATGGTTCGGACCTGCATTAAAGTTTATCAGAATTTACCAGTTGCGCTGCATGCGCCGGTAAAGAAGGAGATCAAATGGACCCTCTGAGCAGAGTGAACCGGCCCACCCAAAAGCGACAACCCGGCGGATTGACCATCCTGCACGAGGACCGGGATCTCCTCGTGGTGGTGAAGCCTGCCGGGCTGCTGACCATCGGTACCGATCGGGACAAGTCGCGCACTGCCCACCGCTTGCTCAACGATTACGTCTGCAAGGGGAATCCGAAGGCGCACAAACGGGTGTACGTGGTCCATCGCCTCGACCAGGACACCTCCGGAATCCTGCTGTTTGCTAAAAGCGAGCAGGCCAAGAGGTTCCTTCAGGAGCATTGGGATCTGACCGACAAGCACTACCTGGCAATCGTTCACGGCCAGCTGACCCCTAGGGAAGGCATGTTCTCCAGCTACCTGACCGAGAATGCCGCGCACAATGTCTACTCGACCCCAGATGCCGCCCAGGGAAAGCTCTCCCATACGGCGTACAGGGTCCTGCAGGAAGCCAAGGGGCTCAGTCTGCTGGATATCCATCTGCTGACCGGGCGCAAACATCAGATCCGCGTTCACTGCGCGGAGCACGGTCATCCTGTTGCTGGTGATCGCAAATACGGGGGGCGCGCTGCGGTTTGCAAACGGCTCGCCCTGCACGCCTCTTCGATCACCTTTTTACACCCCTTCAACGGCAGAAAAATGACTTTTGATACCGGAATGCCCGAGGATTTTGCACGGCTCCTCAGGCAGGCTCCGCTTTGAACGCTGCGGACAAACAACCGTAGTCAGCGTCAGCCGGCACGCCCGTGCTGCGCAAGGGAGGCTCTTGCTCAAGGCTTACGGGTGGACAGAGCGTGGCCACAACCGTTATCTTGAAGAAAAAGATTCCTTGTCCGTCCCATTCACACTTAACAGTAAGGCAATCCCATGACCGAAATCGATCAAGCCCTCGAAGCCCTGCGCGCTAACCCCGATGACCGCAAAGCACAGGCGGGCTTTTACGATCTGTTCCTCAACTCGAGCTTTTTTGTTCCCACCGTCGACGAGATGGTCAGCACGGACGATACCGATGCCAAGGAGAAGATAGAAGTTCCCTTAATTGTTGAGTCTGAAGGGACTGATTTTCTGGTCTTTTTTGATCAAAAGAACCGCCTCAACGACTGGGCCGAGCAGGATGTCCCCTGTCTGCAGCTGCCGGGTCACGTGCTGGCCGAGATGACGCCTGCGGCCCTGCATTGGGCGATGAACATCGGTACTGATTACAACAAGCAGTTCGCACCTGACGAGATCGCCTGGCTCAAGGATGTGGTGGCCCGCTGTAAGGCGGAAGCTGACAACTGAGCGATCGCGGCAATTTTATGCGCCATCCCTTGCAAAAACTCAATGCAGGATGCTGGCGCCGTACTCTTTGTTGCGCAACCCGGTGAGAATCTCTGCGATATGCTCGGGCCCCTTGGTCTCGAGCTCCAGGTGCACCTCGGCGCGGCCCAGGGGGACGCCGCTGGCGCGGCGGTCGTGGCTGACATGAAAGATATTGCCCCCCAGCGCGGCGACCAGGGTGGCCAGGGAGGCCAGGGCCCCGGGGGTATCGTCCAGCTCCACGCGAATTTTCAGGAAGCGGCCTTGCGCGAGCAACCCCCGTTCCACCACCCTGGAAATGGTCTGCACATCGATATTGCCCCCGGACAGGACGACGACGGTCTTGCCGACGGCCAGCCCTTTCTGTCCGTAGAGCAGCGCGGCCAGGCCGACTGCGCCGGCGCCTTCGACGACCAGCTTGGCTTTTTCCATCAGGCTGACAATGGCGTGGGCGATCTCCTCTTCTTCGACGGTCACGATCTCGTCGACCAGCTCCTCGATGACCGGGAAGGTGTTCTGGCCGATCTGCTTGAGAACGATGCCGTCAGCCAGGGAATGGGCCGCTGCCAGGGAGACGATCCTGCCCTGGCGGCGTGACATCAGGGCCGCCGGCGCTCCGGCGGCTTCCACCCCGATCACGCGGGTGTCCGGTTTGATTCCCTTGACCGCCGTGGCCACCCCGGCAATCAGACCGCCGCCGCCGATCGGCACCACCACCGTGTCGGCGTCTGCCAACTCCTCCATGATCTCCAGGCCGACCGTCCCCTGTCCCGCCATAATCAGCTCATGATCGAAAGCCGGGACATAGAGCATGCCCTTATCCGCTTCCAGGCGTCTCGCCAAAATCGCTGCTTCATCGTAGTTCGCCCCGTGCAGCAAGACCTCCGCGCCGTAATCACGGGTTGCCAGGATCTTGGCGATGGGCGTGCTTTCCGGCATGACCACCAGGGCCGGGACCTGGGCCTGGGCGGCGGCGAACGCCACGCCCTGGGCATGATTGCCGGCCGATGCGGTGACCAGCCCCCGCTGCAGGCGCTCAGGTTGCTGGTTGGCGACGAAATTGAAAGCGCCGCGCACCTTGAAAGACCCGGTGCGCTGGAGGTTTTCACATTTGAAGAAGAGGGGATAGCCGAGCCGTTCGGAAAAATAGTGGGAATGGATCAGTTCGGTGCGACGAAAGCGGCCCAGCAAAGCGGCTTCGGCGGCACGCACGGTGTCGAGGGTGAACATGCAGTCTCCTAAAAAAAGGGACGAGGGACGCGGAACGCGAAAAGTCTCAAGGACACACGTCTGACGTTACCCCGGTTGCAAGTTGGGGTTCTTCGCGTTGTGCACCGCGGACTACTCTTTGCTCGCCTCTCTGTTTGCCGCGTCCAGAAACGGTTTGAACAGATCAAGCGGTAGCGGGAAGATGATGGTCGAATTCTTCTCGGTGGCAATCTCGGTCAACGTCTGCAGGAAGCGCAGCTGCAGGGCGCCGGATTCTTTCGAGATGACGCCGGCGGCGTCGGCGAGTTTCTGCGAGGCCTGGAATTCCCCTTCGGCGTGAATGACCTTGGAGCGTCGCTCACGCTCGGCTTCGGCCTGGCGGGCCATGGCGCGCTGCATCTCCTGGGGGAGGTCGACATGCTTGATCTCGACGTTCGAGACCTTGACTCCCCAGGGGTCGGTCTGCCGGTCGAGGATTACCTGCAGCTGCTGGTTGATGCGGTCGCGGTGCGAGAGCAGTTCATCGAGCTCCGCCTGGCCGAGGACGCTGCGCAGCGAGGTCTGGGCCAACTGGCTGGTGGCGTAAAGGTAGTCCTCGACCTCGATCAGCGCCTTCTCCGGCTGCACAACGCGGAAATAGAGGACGGCGTTGACTTTGACTGAGACGTTGTCCTTGGTGATGACGTCCTGCGGTGGCACATCCATGGCGACGGTGCGCAAGCTGACCTTGATGATCTTGTCGACCACCGGGATGACGAAACGCAGCCCCGGTCCCTTGACCATGGCGAAGCGTCCCAGGCGGAAGACCACGCCGCGCTGGTATTCGTAGAGGACGCGCACGGCGCTGCTGATGATGCTGATTATCAAGACCACAACGACCAGCCAGCCGATCAGATTAACGGGAATCATCGTCTTCCTCCTTTGTCGCGGCTGCCGCCCCTGATGCGACAGCTCGAACGAGCAGTTTCAGGTTGTTTTCGGTGCGCACGATTTCGATTTCGCTTCCTTCGGGGATCGGCTGGTCGGCATGCGCATCCCAGTATTCGCCGTGGACGTACACCCGGCCGCTGGGCGTGAGGGGGGTCACCGCCCGACCGCGTTCGCCGATCATCCCCTCGAGACCCGAGACGAAGCGGCTTTTCTGTACACGCACCACGAACAGTAGCACCAGGCTGACGAACCCGCCGCAGACCGTGACGGTTGCGGCAATCACCGCCCGCGATATCTGCAGGTAGGGAGCCGGGCTGTCGACCAAAATCAGCGAGCCGAAGGCGAGAGCGATCAGGCCGCCGACGGTGAGCATACCGTAGGAGGCGACCTTGATCTCGAGGATAAAGAGGATAATGGCGAGCAGGATCAGCAGGCCGCCGATGTAGTTGACCGGCAGGGTCTGGAAGCCAAGAAAAGCGAGGAGCAGGGCGAGGGCGCCGATCGCGCCGGGCAGGACCACGCCGGGCTGGGAAATCTCGAAAAAGATGCCGAGGATGCCGAGCATCAACAGCATGTAGGCGACGTTCGGGTCGCTGATGATGTTGAACAGCTCCTGTCGCCAGTTCATCTCGGCGTAGCTTAAGCTTGCGCCGCGGCTGTCAAGCGTGAAAGCCTGGCCGTTGCGCAGGTAAGTGCGGCCGTGCAGCTCCTCAAGCAGGGTCGTCTCATCGGCCGCAATCAGGTCGATCACCTTGAGCTGCAGCGCCTCCTGGGCGGCTGTGGAGACCGACTTGCGCACGACCTGCTCGGCCCAGTCGCGGTTGCGGCCGCGCTGGTCTGCGATGCTGCGCGCATAGGCGACCGCATCGTTGACCACCTTTTCCATCATGGTCGCGCCCTGACCCTTGTCGTCCGAAGCGCCCGGACCGATCGAGACCGGGTGGGCTGCGCCGATGTTGGTGCCGGGTGCCATGGCGGCGAAATCGGCGGCCAGGGTGATCAGTGCGCCGGCCGAAGCAGCGCGGGCGCCGGACGGGAAGACATAAACGATCACCGGCAGGCGCGAGCCGAGAATCTGCTGGATAATCGCGCGCATCGAGGTGTCGAGACCGCCGGGTGTGTCGAGCTCGATCAGGAAGGCCCGTGCGCTGCTGGCATTGGCCGCCGTCAGTTCGGCTGCGATGAAATCGGCGACGACCGGGTTGATCACCCCGGCGATGCGCACCACCCGGATCTCGGCGGGCACAGACGTCTCTTCGGCGCCGGACGATATGGCGCAGGTGACGAGCACCAGGAGGGACAAAAAGATGATGACACGATGTCTTGTCATGCTCCAAGCATATCAACCGGTGGGAAAGTGTCAAAAGTGTGGGGCAGGGTGACGGTGCAACGATTCCCGAATTCTCTCAGGGTCTGCCGGTTTCGAACTGTTCCCTGGTGACGCTGGCTGGCAAGGCCTCACGCACATGAGCGTCGAGTTCCAGTCCCCAGGTGTTGAGCATGCCGCCGAGGATCACGTACATCCCTTGAATGGCAATCAGGTCCATCAGCTGTCGGACAGTGTAATACTGGGACAACGTCTCCAGGGTGTCTGTCGTTATGGCACGTTCGCACAGCAACTCGTCCACAGCCTGAAACAGCAGGGCTTCCTCAGGTACCCAGTGCGGGGCCTGTGCTCCCTGCTTGACGCGCTCGATCTCCTCCAGGGTCAGACCGCAAGCCAGAGCCCGTTCGACATGGGAGCCCCATTCGTACCAGGATTTCATCTGCACCGCCACGCGCAGAATGACCAACTCGGCTCTGCGTCGTCCCAGTTCACCGCCGCCAACCGCATAGTTGCGAAAGCTCCACCAGGCGTTTAACAGCTTCGGGTGATTTGCCATCAATGCGTGGACATTGAGGGGTTGGTCCTGCATGTCGTCGAGGATATGAGAAAGTGAGGAGTCCCACTTTGACGCTGGCAGGGGTTTTACGCTCGGACGGTTTTTCATGTTTCAACCCTTTAACTGTGGCTGTCGGTTATGATTGTACGATATTGGTCAATATATCTGAACAATTGCTGATTGTCTGCTTTGACACGTTCGCGGGCTGGTTTGCGCTGTCAGCTTTTACGCTTCTCGAGGCATGTCTTGGTCCCTTGCATAAATTTACGCCCGGTACGGTTATTGTAAAATGTGTAGCCCAACCCCTCCCCGCAGTTCAAAACAAAAGCCCCGCGGATTCCCGCGGGGCTTTTGTGATTGCAACGTAAGACTTATTCAGACTTTACGTACATTGGATGCCTGGGGGCCTTTTTGGCCCGTAGTGACATCAAAACTCACCCGGTCACCCTCGGCAACGGATTTGAAACCATCGCCCTGGATCTGGGAAAAGTGGACGAATACGTCTGGCCCATTGTCCTGCTCGATAAACCCGAAACCCTTTGCATCATTGAACCATTTCACCGTACCTTCTGCCATTTCTTCCTCCGTGCGTTCCCTTGGGAACTGATTCTTGTTGTGTGCATCCCGATCGCCCGATAACAGAAAAGCAGAGTCCAGGTGGGTCTGTTCGTTCTGATTAATGCTGACACCATGTCAAACGAATGGCTTCGGAATGTCCACAAAACGTCATAACGCTGCAATTTTAGCAGTATATTTTGGGAATGCAAAAAAATAGCTGTTGTCGTTGCTACTTTTAAGTTGTGACAAAGACTTCCCAATGGTTTTCTGTGACGCTATACTGACGACGTTAAGGGATGCTGAATAATATCAGGGAGTTTGCCATGGATCTGCAATTGAAGGATAAAGTCGCCCTGGTGGCGGCTTCAAGTAAAGGGCTGGGGCTGGCGATTGCCGCTCAACTGGCCGCCGAAGGGTGCGACGTAATGCTGACCAGCCGTCACGCCGAACAGCTCGATATCGCCCGGCAGCAGCTGACGCCTAAGGCAAAGGGGCGGGTGGCCTGCTACCCTTGCGATCTCACCCGGCTTGAGGATATACAGGCGCTGGTCGCCGCGACTCATGAACAGCTCGGCAACATCGATATCCTGATCAACAATACTGGCGGTCCTCCGGGCGGCGGCTTCGAGCAGGTTGACGATGCGGCATGGCAGGCCGCCTTCGAACTCAACCTGCTTAGCTACGTGCGCCTGATCCGTTCTGTGCTTCCCGATCTCAAGCAGAAGGGGGGGCGGATCATCAATGTGACCTCGTCTTCGATCAAACAACCAATCCCAGGCCTGATCCTCTCCAACGCTTTTCGCATGGGGGTCCTCGGCCTGGCGAAAAGCCTGGCCGACGAACTGGCCCCTTACGACATCCTGGTCAATACCGTCGCTCCGGGGCGCATTGCCACCGACCGCACCGACTACCTTGACCAACTCAAAGCCGTCAAGCGCGGGGTCAGCAAAGACCAGGTCGTTGCCGAGTCGCTGCAGAACATCCCTCTCAAACGCTACGGTGACGTCGAGGAATTCGCTCGCGTGGTCTGTTTCCTTGCCTCCGGGGCAAGTTCATACGTCACTGGAAGCACGCTCATGGTTGACGGAGGGATGGTGAAAGGCTACTGATTACGGTTGCATACGTCGATCAAAACATATCGAAGAGGTGTGCTATGATTTGCAAAACAGTCAACATTCTGTAGAGTACTATACAGTGTCTAATTGATTTAATCCGACGGACCATTTGCACTCGCTAGTTTTGCGGGCAGCTGGTTAAAGTATCAACCTACCGATTTGAGGAGGAAACAATGATTATGCGGATCAGACAACTCATGTTTATTTTGGCAGCTTTCACCTTACTCTGTCGGCGCTGTCTCGACTGTCCAAGCGGCTGAAGAGCGCAACTACCTGATGGCAACCGCCTCCACCGGCGGCACCTACTACCCGGTCGGCGTGGCGCTGTCGACTCTGGTCAAGGTGAAATTGCAACCGAAAGAAAAAATCGGCATGTCTGCCATCAGCTCGGCCGGTTCCGGTGAGAACATCAAGCTGCTGCGTGACAACGAAGTGCAGTTCGCGATTCTGCAGGGTCTCTACGGTGCCTACGCCTGGAACGGCACAGGCCCGATCGCCAGCGAAGGCCCACAGAAAAACCTGCGTGCCGTGACCATGCTCTGGCAGAACGTCGAACATTTCGCCATCAACAAGAAATTTGCGAAGACCGGCACCGTTGCCGACATGGTGGCGATGAAGGGGGAGACCCTGTCCCTCGGCTCGAAAAATTCCGGCACCCTCGGTTCCAACACCGTGCTGCTGACCAACCTGGGCGCCGATGTGGAGAAGGATTACTACAACCTCATTTATGTCGGCTACGGCCCCTCGGCTGACGCCATGCAGAACGGCCAGGCGGCCGGCATGAGCATCCCGGCCGGGGTTCCGGCAGGGGCCATCACCAAGGCGAAGGCCAACATGGGGGATGACCTGGTGATCCTTGACTTCACCGACGAGGAGATGACAAAAGCCGATGGTGGTATGGAGCTCTGGACCCGTTACGTCATCCCGGCCGACACCTATCCTGGCCAGACCAAGGAGATCAACACGATCGCCCAGCCGAATTTCCTCGCAGTTCGGGCCGATGTTGACGAAGATGCCGTCTACCAGATCACCAAAACCACCTATGAAAACCTGGCGTTTCTGAACGCCATCCACGGCGCCACCAAGGCGATGGCGATTGAAAAAGCTATCGCCGGCTTGCCGATGCCCCTTCATCCGGGTGCGGCCAAGTATTACCAGGAGGTCGGCATCAAGATCCCCGCCCGCCTGATTGCAAACTGAGATTGACCACTGCGGTCGTCCCCTCAGGGACGACCGCAGCTTTTCGCGGAGTTGTTGCTTATGACCACCCCTGAAGTCGAGCCTGCAACCTTTCCCGACCAGAGCCGGCTACTGATCGTCATCGGCGTTGCCGTGTCGCTCATGCACATCTGGTTCAACGTCATTACCGTGCTGTCCTCTCTCTGGCAGAACTCCCTGCACTTTGCCGGCTTTGCCCTGATGGCGGCATTGGTCTACCCGTTGCGTCGCGACGCCGGCCCGGGCTGGCGGGCCCTCGACATGTTGCTCGGGGTGCTGGCCGCGGGCTCGGCCATCTACCTGATTTCCATGGAAGACGCCATCTACGCGCGCGGCGTCAGGCTGCTCCCCAGCGAATGGGTCGCCGGGGTCGTCCTGATTCTCTGTGCCCTCGAATTTACCCGGCGGGTGGCCGGCTGGTTCATCCCGGTGCTGATCCTGATTGCCCTCGTCCTACATCGGCTGGTGGGGTGGGACCATCAGCGGAGTTTTCAAGTTTGCCGGGCTGACCCCGGAAACTATTCTTTTCCGCAGCATCTACGGTGACGACGCCCTGTTCGGCACCATTGCCACCATCTCCTCGAGCTACGTCTTCATGTTCATCCTGTTCGGCGCCTTCCTGCTCCGTTCCGGCGCCGGCGAGTTCGTCATCGACCTGGCCCGCGCCGTCGCCGGGCGCATGGTCGGCGGACCCGGGCTGGTCGCGGTCATGGCGTCGGGGCTGATGGGGACCATTTCCGGATCCGCAGTGGCCAACACCGCCTCGACCGGCGTCATCACCATCCCGCTGATGAAGCGCGCCGGTTTCCCGGCCAAGTTTGCCGCCGGGGTCGAAGCCGCCGCCTCGACCGGAGGACAGCTGATGCCGCCGATCATGGGGGCCGGGGCCTTCGTCATGGCCACCTACACGCAGATTTCCTACAACACCATCGTCGTCGTCAGCATCCTGCCGGCGATCCTCTACTTTGCCGCCGTCGGCTTTTTCGTTCGCATCGAGGCCAAGCGCAGCCATGTCACGGCGCTGGACGATGAGAAGGTCTCGGCGGTGGAAGTGTTCAAGAAGGGCGGGGTCGTCTTCCTGTTGCCGATTGTCGTCCTGATCGGCCTGCTGATCTACGGTTTCACCCCGACCTACGCCGGCGGCATCAGCATTCTCGCCGTCATCGTCGCCTCCTGGCTCAGCACAAATCGCATGGGGCCGAAGGCAATTATCGAAGCCCTCGCTCTCGGCGCCCGCAACATGGTCATGACGGCGATCCTGCTCTGCAGCGTCGGCCTGATCGTCAACGTCATCTCCACTGCCGGCATCGGCAACACCTTCTCGCTGATGATCAACGAGTGGGCCGGACACAACCTGGTGATCGCCATCGTCCTGATTGCACTGGCCTCGCTGGTGCTCGGCATGGGTTTGCCGGTGACCGCTGCATACATCGTGCTCGGCACCCTCTCTGCGCCGGCCCTGCATGCGCTGATATCCGATGGACTGCTGGTCAAGGCCCTGGTCAACGGCCAGATTCCCGAGGCGGCCAAGGCGATCTTCATGCTCGCTGCTCCTGAACACCTGGCCGAGATCGGCAACCCGATGACCACTGCTGCCGCCCGGATGATCGTCGATGCCGTGCCGGTCGACATGGCCAGCATGGTGCGCGAGGCTGTGCTCAGCGCCCACGACCTGACCTTTGCGCTGCTCTCGGCACACCTGATCATCTTCTGGCTGAGCCAGGACTCGAACGTCACGCCGCCGGTTGCCCTGGCGGCATTCACCGGCGCAGCGATTGCCGGCACCAGCCCCATGGCCACCGGGCTGCAGTCATGGAAACTCGCCAAGGGTCTCTATGTCATCCCCCTACTGTTTGCTTACACGCCATTCATCGGTGGCTACTGGCTCGACGATTTAACGATTTTCTTCTTCGCTTTCTTCGGGCTCTACGCCTTCGCCGCCGGGTTGGAAGGCTACATGGAGGCACGTCTCTCCCTCCCGTTTCGGTTGTTGTCTCTCGGTTGTGCCGTTACCCTGCTTTGGCCTGCTGCATGGTGGATTCACATGGCCGGGCTGGTGGTGCTGATCGTGCTCTTTGTGGCCAGCTTCCGGACCTCGCGCAGAGCCTCGCTGGCAGTTTGAACGCTGGCACTCGATTGATCACCATGAAATTTTCACCGTATATCGAAGCCGTACAGGCTCCACCGATCACCGAGGTCAAGTCGTGGCTTGATGGTGTCGCCATGAGCGTGGAGCGGCCGCTGATCGATCTCTGCCAGGCCGTGCCCGACTATGCCCCGGCGCCGCAACTTCTTGAACACCTCCACGGTTTGCTGGATGCTCCGGCGACGTCGCGTTACTCCCCCGACGAAGGACTTGCGGACGTGCGTGCCTCGATCAGCGCCTGGTATGCACGCCGCTACGGCGCCTCTCCGGTGGCTGACGAGATTTGCCTGACCATCGGTGCCAGCCAGGCCTTCTGGCTGGCGATCATGACCATTTGCCAGGCCGGCGACGAGGTTATCGTGCCGCTGCCGGCATATTTCGACCACCCCATGGCCCTGCAGGCTCTTGGCATCACCTGCGTTTGGGTGCCGTTTGTCGAAGCGCACGCCGGTCAACCCGATGTGGCCGCCATTGCCGAACGGATCACTGCACGCACGCGGGCAATCCTGCTGGTGTCGCCGAGCAACCCGACCGGTGCGGTCACCTCACCGGAAACCTTGAAGCAGCTCTACAAACTGGCCCGTCAGCACGACATCGCCCTGATCCTTGACGAGACCTACAATGCCTTCCTGCCGGCGTCGACCAGACCGCACACGCTCTTCAGTCAGCCTGATTGGCAGCAGCATTTCATTCACCTCGCCTCCTTCGGCAAGACCTTCGCCCTGACCGGCTATCGCGCCGGTGCGCTGGTGGCCGGGTCAAAGGTGATCCACCAGGCGCTCAAGATTCAGGACACCATGGCGGTCTGCCAGCCACGCATCACCCAGGAGGCGGTCCGCTTCGGCTGCGACCATCTCGATACCTGGGTGGCAGCCAACAACCAAATGATGCAGCACCGCCATGACCTGTTCCGGACGCTGTTCAATCAACCCAACAACCCGTTCCAGCTGGTCGCCAGCGGCAGTTTCTTCGCCTGGGTCAAGCATCCTTGGCCGCAACTCTCCGGAAGAGACGCCGCCCGCCGCCTGGTCGAGCGAACCCATCTGCTCTGCCTCCCCGGCGAAGCCTTCGGCCCCGGCCTGGAAGGTTATCTGCGCCTGGCCTTCGGCAACATCCGCGCAGAAGAGATCCCCAACGCCATACAGCGCTTTACCGAAGCCTGAGGGTCAGGTCTACACATTTCACAAAAACAATACCGGGATCCGCTGGCCGCGGTTGCCTTTACCAGCTGTACGTCAAAGAGTTTTCTTCCGTTCCTTTTCAACGCCTCCTTCCATTGCTCGTTTCTTGTCGCTCGCGTCCTCGTATCGCCATTCACGATGCAAATGGTAGAATGTAAATTCGAATCCACCTATAACGACAATCCACGTCATGGAGAACAGCTATGGGTCACAATGTTGACAAGGTTTTTCTTATCACCGGCGCTTCGACCGGCATCGGCATGGAAACCGCCCGGCTGGCGGCCAAGTCTGGCTACCGGGTGGTGCTGGCAGCACGTTCGCAGGAGAAGCTGGAGCAGCTTGCCTCTGCACTGGGCGGCAAGGAACAGGCTCTGGCGGTGGTCTGCGATGTCAGCGACTGGTCGTCTTTGCAGAACCTGGTCGCGGTCAGCCTGAAAGCCTTCGGGCGGATCGATGTCGCCTTCGCCAACGCCGGCGGCGTGTGGGGTGGCGGCTACGTCGGCGGCGACGATACCCCGGAGCAATGGCAGCAGATGCTGATGACCAATGTCTTTGGCGCGGCAGCCCTGGCGCGCTTGACCCTGCCGGAGCTGATCAGGCTCAAGGGACACCTGCTGCTGACTGGTTCGGTGATCGGACGGGTGGCACCGCCGAACAATTTCTACTCGGCGACCAAGTGGGCGATCACCGGCATGGCCGAATCGCTGCGTAAACAGCTGGTCGGCAGCGACGTGCGGGTCACCCTGGTCGAACCGGGGCGCGTTGACACGCCGTTCTGGCGGGTTCGCCCCGACGAACCGATGGTTCTCGCCGAGGATGTCGCCCGGGCGGTGATGTTTGCAGTCAGTCAGCCGCCGCATGTCGATGTCAGCGAAGTCCTGGTACGCCCGGTCGGCCAACAGTTGTAGTGTTTTGAGGGAAAGGATGGGGACCCTTTCAACCTCTGCAAGGGGCCTGCTGAAGACAGCGGCCCTTTTTTGATATTCACCCTGCAACGGGCAGGGCATAATGGCTGCATGTCATATCATCCCTTCACCACTTTCAGCAGAACCAACCGGCGCATGATCCTCCTGCTGGTTGTCAGTCATTTGCTGTGGGGTTGTGCGGTGCTCAGCCTCTGGGCCGGCGGAAACCTGCTGGTGACACCTCTGCCCTGGCTGGCCATCGGTTTTCTCGCCCTACAGCTCTATGCTGCCGCACAGCTGCTGTTGCCCGCATTGCTGCTGCACCCCGAAGAACGCAATCGCGCCTTTTATCTCTTCTGGGGGACCATCCTGGTGTTGTGCATCTGGCTGGTGAACCAGCTGCCCACGGTCGATGGCTGGCCGCCGCTGCTGGCAGTGGTCAAGTCCGCTCTCCTGCTGCTGGTTGCGACCATCACCGGGGCGGCCATGGCCCGGTACGTCAACCGGCTCTGGGAGATTGTGCCTGTCTGCCTGGTCATGACCCTGGCCGATTTTATCAGCTGGCAGTACGGCCCGACGGCTGGTTTTACTCACCAGATTCAAGAGTACTACCTGGCTCCGGCCGGCCCGCCGCCGCTCGTCGATATGCTCTTGGTCAAGCTGACTTTTCCAGGCATCGCCGGGATGACACCGGTCTTCGGCGTCGCCGACTGGGTCATGGTGGTGTTTTTTGCAATAGTCGCCAGGCGCTACGGGGTCAACGACAACCTGATCGGAGCGCCCGGTGCTGCGCTGGCCGTGCAGGGACGCATCGGCCGTTACCTGCCGATCTCGGTGGTTGCCCTCTTTATCGCAAGTGTGCTGGCCCAATCAACGGGACTGTTCATACCGGCCTTGCCGGTGATTGCCCTGATCATGCTCCTCTGGTACGCTTTGCGTTATCTTCGTTTACGCTTTACGTAATCGCATCGGCGCGCTGGATATGCAAAGGCCCGGTTTCGATGTGAGGAGAATCCTCTGGTCATGAAAAATAACTCATCACTTGTCTATTCAAGTTCATCTGGCCGCATCTGCCCGGCATGCAGCAAACCGGTCACCGCCTGCAGCTGTCGCAAGCCCGCCGCGAGCACTCCGAAGAGTGACGGCGTGGTGCGGGTTGGCCGGGAAACCAAGGGACGTAAAGGGAAGGGCGTCACCCTGGTCAGCGGCGTGCCTCTGCCACCGGAAGAGCTCAAAGAGCTGGCCCGGCAACTCAAACAGAAGTGCGGCAGCGGAGGGACCCTTAAGGACGGCGTCATTGAAATCCAGGGTGATCACCGTGATGCCATGATGGAGCTGCTCAAGGCCAGAGGATGGGCGGTCAAACGCAGCGGCGGGTGAAAAATCGGTGCCCATCTCTGCGGGAACGCGTGATGTGGTACGAGTGACATGGTGTTGCTCTCCATACTCGAACAGAAAAGGAATTGCTATGAGACTCTTTGTCTTGCTCGGTGGACTCAGCGCTTTTCTGGGTGTTGCTTTGGGAGCCTTCGGCGCCCACGGATTGAAAAGCAGGGTGACTCCGGAGATGCTGACTGTCTGGCAGACGGCCGTTCATTACCATCTTGTGCACGCCCTTGGCCTGATCCTGGTCGGTCTCCTCTGCGTGCTGATTCCGGAAGCGCCCTTGCTCCGCAATGCCGGCTGGATGCTCTTGACTGGAACCGTGCTGTTTTCCGGTTCGCTGTACCTGATGGTGCTCTCCGACATTCGTGCCCTCGGCATGATTACCCCGCTGGGCGGCATTGCCTTCCTGATCGGCTGGCTGCTGCTAGTCATCGCCGCGTGGCAGCATGCGACATAATTCGTCGAGCGGCGCCTTCGAATCAGGGCCGCGGGACACGGAACGTGAGAAGATGAATCTCCTACGAGAGGTTTGATCATGGAGTATAAGAAGATTTCCACAAACCGCGCTTTTTTGAAGGATTTACTGCGCCTTCAGATCGACTTCAGCTTGACTGACCAGAACCGCGGACTTGAACCGCCCCCCATCGAGAAACCTCCTGCCGCAGGTCAGACCGTCATCGCACTGCCGGGGGAGGACACCTTCGCGGCATTTGCAGGGACCGACGTGCTTAAAGCGATCGGCAACCGTCGCAGTCGCCGGCGATTCCGCAACCGTCCACTGGCTCTGTCGGAACTGTCCCTGTTGCTCTGGGCGACCCAGGGGATCCGCGAAATCATCGCTCCCGGCTGCGCCCTGCGCACGGTGCCGTCGGCGGGCTGCCGGCATGCGTTCGAGACGTACCTGCTGGTGAACCAGGTCGAAGGTCTGGAGGAGGGGATTTATCGCTACCTGCCCGTGGAGCATGGCGTGATCTTCGAACATAGTGTGGAGGACTTGCCCATCCGGCTGGCACAGGCGACCCTTGACCAGGCGTTTGTCGGCGCGGCTCCGGTGACCTTTGCCTGGACGGTCATCCCATACCGCATGGAATGGCGTTATGGCCTTGCCGCCCATCGGGTCATTGCCATGGATGTCGGCCATCTCTGTCAGAATCTCTACCTGGCCTGCGAAGCGATTGGTGCCGGCACCTGCGCTGTCGCCGCCTACCACCAGGACGGGATGGACAAGCTGCTGGACGTCGATGGTGAAGATGAGTTCACCATCTACCTGGCCCCGGTTGGCAAGATTTGAACTGAGCGGGGTAAGTCGACGCACCCTTGCCAGACAGAGGCCTGCATGACCTTGAGAATCGGCTTGATCAGTGATGTCCATGCAACACCGGGGCCCGTACGGGAAGCGCTGGCAATCTTCCGTGACCAAGGCGTCGAAACGGTTCTGTGCGCCGGTGATGTTGCCGGCTACGGCAGCGAACTGGCAGCGACCGTTGCCTTGCTGATCGAGAGCCGCATCCGTGTGATCATGGGCAATCATGATCAATGGTGGCTTGAATCTGCTGACGACTGGTGGCCGGATCCGGTCGCCGCTTATCTGCGCCGTCTGCCAGTGACGGACCAATTTGTCGCAGAAGGCAAAAAAATCACTATGGTTCATGGCTGTCCGCCACAATCCCTCATAGAGGGGATTAAGTTGTTGGATGAGCAGGCTGAGCCGATTCCAGAGCAGAAAGCAGCCTGGAGCGCCACTTTGCAGGGCTGTCCCTGTGACGTGCTGGTCGTCGGCCACACCCACCAGGTGTTTGCTGAACAGCTGGGCCGGGTATTGGTGATCAATCCCGGCAGTACCCTGTTCAATCATACCTGCGCGATTTTGACCTTGCCGGAGCTGGATGTGCAGTTCCTGTCTTTAGGGGGCAGGACGCCGGTTTTGAGCTGGAATTGGGGGATGATCCGGGACGCGGAACGAGGGACGAGGGACGCGAAAAGGCAAAGACAAGTACGACCTCGGGGCCAATGATGTATGATTTTCGAGCCACGCGCCACATGTCTCTCGGTTCAAGGCTTCCGTGGCCTTCGTCCTGAGTTTCCGCTTGACAGTCGCCATCACTCCACTAGAGTTGAAGTACGATAATAACAATGACCTGCTGCCACGGAGGATTGTATGAACGTGTTTGATTTTGCTATGGAAATGGAAGGTGCCGGCAAGGACTACTATGAAAACCTGGCCAAGGCTGCGAGCTTACCTGGGTTGCAGACCATCTTTACCCGCCTGGCCGAGGATGAGCAGCAGCACTACGAGATCTTCCGAGCTTTGAAGGAGGGGCGTAAAGCTCAGGCCATGCCGGCTTCGACGACCCTCGACGAGGTCAAGAACGTCTTCGTGCAGCTGCCCCGGGATACTCACGCCCTGAAGGATATGCGCGAGGCGCTTGCGGCCTACCGGCACGCCATGAAACTTGAAGCCGACAGCTTTAGGCTCTACGAGAGCGCCGCCGAGAAGGAGCCGGATGCCGGCGTCAGGGAGCTGCTGCTGAAGATCGCCGCCGAAGAACACAAGCACTACAACATCATCGAGAATATTTACAATTTCGTTAACGCCCCCAACCAGCACCTGGTCTGGGGGGAGTTCAGCAACATCGATGAATTCCGCCAGTTCGGACGGGATGTCGACGACTGATTAAGCCGTTGCCTCGACAGGGTTTCTTCAGTATTGCTGGTGATTCTCTGTCGCGCCTTCTTTCCACCATTCCCGATCATTTTTTGCATGACGGACCGCCTGGGTCGTACAGGCCTCCCGTCCAGGGCATTCGTGCCGGCGGCACGGCTCGACGTGAATCGTCACGTCTGTGCCGGAAATATGCTCGCCGATCTTCTTTTCGATGTAGTCGGTGATGCTGTGCGCTTCTTCGACCGAAAGGTGCTTGCAGACGGTCAGGTGGAAATCGATCAACTTCTGCGAGCCGGCGCGCCGGGTGCGCAGGTTGTGGTAGCCAAACAACTCATGCTTGTGGTCGTTGATCAAGGCTTCGATCTCGTTGCGCACCGTTTCCGGGAGCTGCTCGTCGAGGATGTCGCGCAAGCCATGACGAAGCAGGTTGATCGACTCGAAGAGGATGTAGCCGGCCACCAGAATCGACATGACCGGGTCGAGCCATGGCAGGTCGAAGCGGCTGATGAGGACCAGCCCGACCAGTAGTGCCAGGTTGGTGTAGACGTCCATCGAAAAGTGCAGCGAGTCGGCTTCGAGAGCCGAGGAATCGGTGGCCTTGGCGACCTTGCGCAAATGGCGGCTAATCAGGAAGGAGGCCGCCATACTGCCGCACATCACAACGATACCGATGCCGGTCTGTCTGAGCGGACTGGGGACGATCATGCGCTGGATGGCTTCATAGATGATCCATCCACCGGAGAGGGCAATGACGATCGATTGCAGGATGGTCGCCAGGGTTTCAAATTTCCCGTGGCCGTAAGGATGCCGATCGTCGGCGGGCTGCTCGGCGTGGTGGATCGCCATCATGTTGATGCCGGACATGAGGATGTCAAGCAGAGAGTCGATCGCCGAGGTGAGCACCGCGAGGCTGCCGGTGAAGAGTCCGGTCAGAAGCTTGACGATCGCCAGGCCCAGGGCGGTGAAGATGGAGAGGCGGGCTGCCGCCATTTTGGGTGATCTGGTGGTCTTCGTCATGGTCAGTCTGTCGCCGGTTCCAGCGGGCAGGCTTGTCGCCAGGCGTCATAGCCGTCGCGCTCAATCGTCCAGAAAGCGTCGATCCGCTGCTGATAGTAGTCAAGCTCGCGGCATTGCGCGGCGATTGCAGCCACGACATCCGCCGCGACCAGCCCCTGTCTGCCCAGGAGTTGAAAAAATTCGGCTGTGCCGGCGAGGATGACGCGCAACTCACTGAGGTTGGGCTCCGGAGTGCGGATGATGTACCAGTGACCGGCAAATTGACGGACGTGCATGTCTGCTGTGTGGAAGAGATTCGCACGGCGGTCGGCGACGATGAATTCACGCAGGAAATAATCGGCCCCATGGCACAGTTCGCCAGCCTGCTCAGGTGATAACCCTTGCTGCACGGTCAGGTCCTGGAAAAGGTGGTGCAGCAGGTCGACGCACCTTCTGTCGACACGAATTTCGTCATCGAGACTTAAGATGTCAAAATCCGTCTTGCTCAGCCCCTGCAGCAGGGGACGAAGCTCGGCTGAAGTAGTCATGAAATTGCGATCTCCTCTGAAAAACCTGGTCCTAACCATAATGCATTCATGATAGGTTGGCAACTATCAGAATGCGTTCAATCACCGTCTTTGCTATTTACAGTCAAAGCGCTGATTTGTTAACATAATAATGCTTGGCAAAAGCTGACTAAAAAAGTCTTGCGACCCTTTAACGGGTTGTTTTTTTTAAAAATCGGACAATATGGCCAAAACCACACCCATGATGCAGCAGTATCTGGAGATCAAGTCTGACTATCCGGACGCGATCCTCTTTTTCCGGCTGGGTGATTTTTACGAAATGTTTTTGGAGGATGCGGTTGTCGCTGCACGGGTCCTGGATATCACCCTCACGTCGCGCAACAAGGGTGCCGCCGAGGAAATACCGCTCTGCGGCATTCCTTTTCACAGCTGCCAGCCTTATATCGCCAAGCTCGTCCAGCATGGTCACAAGGTGGCCATCTGTGAACAGGTCGAAGATCCCAAGACCGCCAAAGGGATTGTCAAGCGTGCTGTTGTCAGGGTCGTGACACCCGGCCTGGTGGTCGATACCGACACCCTCGACCCACGGCGCAACAACTATCTCCTGGCTCTGGCCGCGGTCGCGGACGAGCGCTTTGGCGTGGCCTACGTCGACATCACCACCGGTGAATTCCGCGTGACCGAACTTTCCGACCCGGAGAGCACCGCCGGAGAGATTATCTCCCGTGACCCGGCTGAAGTGCTGATTGCCGAAGGGGACGCCGGCGACCGTTTGCTCGCCCTGCTGCAGAACTCCCTGGCCGGTCGGATCGTCAACCGCCTGCCGGATTGGACCGCCGCCGAAGACCGCGCCCGGCAAGTGCTGCTGGAAGTTTTTCCTGACAGCTCCCTGGAAAGTTTCGGTTGCCACGACCTGCCCGGGGCCCTCCAGGCGGCCGGGATGGTCCTGTACTATCTGGAGGAAACCCAGAAGGGCGCCATCTCCCATCTGCAGACGCTGCAAACCTATCACGTCAGGGACCATATGGTCCTCGATGACTTTACCCGCCGCAACCTTGAATTGACCGAGACGCTGCACGATGGCGGTCGCCGCGGTTCGCTGCTCGGGGTCATGGATCGCACCGTGACGGCCATGGGTGCGCGCAAGCTGCGCCACTGGATGACTCATCCGCTGGTTGACCTGCGGCGCATCGAAGAACGCCACACGGCGATCGAGGAGCTGGTCCGCGAGAGCCTGTGCCGCGACGATCTGCGGCGGGCCCTGGATGATGTCTATGACCTGGAACGCCTCAACGGGCGGATCGCTATGGCCACCGGCAATGCCAAGGACCTGGCCGCTCTGCGCCTCTCCCTGGAAAAGCTGCCGCACATCATCGCCCTGCTCGAACAGCTCGAAAGCCCGCTGCTGCAGAGCCAGCGCACAAGTCTGGACCCACTGCCGGACATGGTCGAGTTGATCGGCCGGGCCATTGTCGACGACCCTCCCTTCGTCCTGCGCGAGGGTGGGCTGATCCGTGCAGGATACCATGCCGAGCTGGACGAACTGCGTAGCATCAGCCGCGAAGGGAAGGGCTGGATCGCCCGTCTGGAGCAGGATGAGAAACAGCGCACCGGAATTTCCACACTCAAGGTCCGCTACAACCGCGTCTTCGGCTACTATATCGAGGTGACCCGCTCACATCTGGGGCGCGTCCCCGAGGATTACATCCGCAAGCAGACTTTGGCCAACGCCGAACGCTTCGTGACGCCGACCCTGAAGGAATACGAGGAGAAAGTCCTCGGTGCCGAGGACCGGGTGGTCGAGATCGAATACGACCTCTTCCAGGAGGTGCGCCGCCAGGTGGCCAGGCAAGGTCAGCGCATCCAGGCGACGGCCGACCAGGTCGCCACCCTCGACGTGCTGCTCGGGTTGGCCGACCTGGCACACGAGCGCAACTACTGCCGCCCTGCAATGGACGATTCGACCGAGCTGCAAATCGAAGATGGCCGGCACCCGGTGATCGAATCGATGAACCTCGGTGAACGTTTCGTCGCCAACGATGTCCATATGGATACGACCGAGCGGCAGATCCTGATCATTACCGGCCCGAATATGGCCGGCAAGTCGACCTTCATGCGCCAGGTCGCACTGCTGGTGCTGATGGCGCAGATGGGCAGCCTGGTGCCTGCCAAAAAGGCACAGATCGGCATCGTTGACCGGATTTTCACCAGGGTCGGTGCCAGTGACAACCTGGCGCGCGGCCAGTCGACCTTCATGGTCGAGATGATCGAGGCCGCCAACATCCTCAATCACGCCACACCGCGCAGCCTGATCGTGCTCGATGAGATCGGGCGCGGCACATCGACCTTCGACGGCGTCAGTATTGCCTGGGCGGTGGCCGAATATTTGCATGATAATGCCCGGGTTGCCGCCAAGACACTCTTCGCCACTCACTACCACGAACTGACTGATCTGGCGCAAACCCGTGGGCGGGTACAGAATTTCAATGTTGCCGTCAAAGAGTGGAACGACCAGATCATTTTCCTGCGCCGGATCGTCAAGGGCGGTGCGAGCCACTCGTACGGGATCCAGGTTGCGCGCCTGGCCGGCTTGCCCGCCGCGGTCATCGAACGGGCCAAGGAAGTCCTGCGCAACCTGGAATCCGGTGAATATGAAGCGGGCGCTCCGCGCCTGGCGCGCAGTAAGCATGTCGCGAAAGGTGCCGCGACACCTCAGCTGGGCCTCTTCGAGCAGCCCGATCTGCTGCGCCAGCGTCTCGGCGAGGTGGACGTGACTGTGGTGACGCCCCTTGAAGCGCTCAATCTGCTCGACGAACTGAAAAAGATGGTCTGAATCTCATGAAACGTTGTGTTGTCTACATTCTGATCTTCGCCGGGCTGTTCCTGCCGGCGGCGGTTTTTGCGGAAAGTGCCGAGCAGGCCTACCAGAAGGCGCGCGATGCCTATCATGCGCTGCAGAATTCATCGCGCAAGCAGATGTACCGGGAGCAGTGGGAACGGGTTTTCAACCAGTTTGATGCGGTGAATCAGCGCTTCCCGAAATCTGATCGCGGCGCAGACGCTCTGTACATGTGCGGGAAAACGACAGCCGGGCTCTATGCCGTCAGTCGTATCAAGCCCGATGCCGAACGCGCCGTTGACCTTTATGAAAGTGTGGCCAACCTCTATCCGGAAAACTCCCTCGCCGACGATGCCCTTTTGCAGGCAGGCATGCTGCTGGAGGGGGCCCTCAGCAACAAAGCCAGCGCCTATCTCGTCTATGAGAGGCTGGTCAATAGCCTCCCGATGGTGATATGGCGGACAAAGCCAGGGCCAGGCTGGATGCTCTGCAGGCCTTTGCCCCGCCGCCGGAAAAAGCGGCGGCACAGCCATCCGTTGTCGCCCGCGGCGAGCGAGGTTCCTCCAGGCGATGGCCGCCTGACCGCGATCCGTTATTGGTCAAACCCCGGCTACACCCGGATCGTTCTGGACGTCTCCAGCGAAGCACGCTTCTCGGCTCATTACCTGGTCCCGGACCCGAACGAGGGGAACCACCCGCGGCTTTACGTCGATATTGAAAAGACCGGGCTGGATGAAAGCCTGAAGGAGCCGACGATCGTCGGTGATGGCCTGCTGCGCCAGATCCGCACCGGCCTGCCGCAGTCGGACACCGTCCGCGTGGTTCTCGACCTGGATAGTCTTGGCGACTACAAGGTGTTCCCGCTGGTCGACCCCTGGCGCATCGTCATTGACATTGCCGGTGACAAGACGGCTCCTGATCTGAAACGTCACGAAACGGAAATCAGCGCGCTTCCCGAATCGGGAAGCGACGCTATCGCCAATGTGCTCAAGGACGCGCCGCGCACCCAACCCCCGCTGCATATCCCCTCGGTGTCGTCGATCACGACCCTGCGCAGGATTGTGGTCGACGCCGGGCACGGCGGCAAGGACCCGGGTGCAGTCGGTCCGAGCGGCGTCCTGGAGAAGGATGTCACCCTCGAAATGGCCAAGGAATTGGCCAAGGCTTTGACGAAACAACTGGGCTGCGAGGTGATCCTGACCCGCAGCACTGATGTGTACCTGCCCCTCGAAGAACGCACCGCCATCGCCAACAAGGTTGGCGCCGACCTGTTCGTGTCGCTGCATGCCAACGCTAACAAGAACCGCAAGGCCTACGGCATCGAAACCTATTACCTGAACTTTTCCAAGAACGACAAGGCTGCCGCCGTTGCTGCGCGTGAGAACGGCACATCGCTCAAGCAGGTTTCGGATCTGGAGCTGATTCTCTTCGACCTGATGGCGAACGCCAAGATCAACGAGTCGAGCCGCCTGGCGACGGTCATCCAGGAAAACCTGGTGCAGCATATTAGTAAAAAATACAGTGATGTGCGGGACCTTGGCGTGCGCCAGGGCCCGTTCTATGTCCTGCTCGGCGCCACCATGCCTTCCGTCCTGGTGGAAACGGCGTTCATCAGTCACCCGCGCGAAGAGAAACGCCTGACCAGCAGCGCCTACCAGAAATCTGCGGCCCATGCGATTGCCCTGGCAATCAAGGAATACGCTGTCAAAAGCAATTTGATAGCGACCAGATAAGATGAAATGAAAGCACAAAACATCAATAAAGAGTTTTTCGCCACGGAATTGATGGTTGCCGGAGATGTGGCTTTCGTCGAAAGACGCCCCATGTTGCTTGAAGCGGCCCGTCAATTCATTGAGCATCATCGCAGCCTGTGCCGCGAACTGCATAACGCCGGCGGCAGCGGCCGCGAGGTTGTGGACTGCATCACGGCCATGGCCGATGAACTGATTCGCAATCTCTATACTTGCGCATCGGCTGAATTTCCGACCTCCGGCAAGGTCTGTTCCGCGGTCATCGCCCTGGGCGGCTATGGCCGGGGGGAGTTGAATCCGCTCTCCGATATCGATGTCATGTTCTACTGCAGCGACAAGAACAAGGATCTGGCCGAGAAGATCGCCGAACGGGTCCTCTACCTGCTTTGGGACCTCAACCTCGATGTCGGTTACAGTGTGCGCACGGCCTCTGATTGTCTCTCTCTGGCCATGCAAGACATCACGATTCGCACGGCCCTTTTGGACACGCGTTTCTTGGCCGGCGATGAAGTGCTCTTTCACGAGTTCGAACACCAGGTCCAGCAGCCGGTGTTGAACCGCAACTCGCAAGGCTTCCTCAAGTCGAAATACGAAGAGCACAAAACCCGGCTGGCGAAATACGGCTCGTCGGTCTTTATGCTTGAACCGAACATTAAGGAGGGCGAGGGCGGCCTGCGTGACCTGCACACGGCCATTTGGATGGCGCGCGTCAAATTCAAGGCCAGCGGGCTGCGTGATCTGCTAATAAAGGGAGTCGTTTCCGAACATGAGATGCAGAAAATCGAGGCGGCTTACGATTACCTCTGGCGGATCCGCAACGAACTGCATTTCCAGCTGAAGCGCAAAACCGACCAGATTCAGTATGACAATCAGGTGCAGATCGCTGCGTTCCTCGGTTATAAAGACAACAAGACAGCCCTTGCGGTAGAACAGTTCATGCAGGACTACTACGCCCAGGCGACCCACACCGAGCACCTGGCGTCATCCCTGATTCACAATACTTACAAGGACAAGGACACGTCGAAGGGGCTCTTCGGCTATCTCGGCCGACGCAGCTTAGGTCGCTGATTTCTTCAGCTATCGCGGTGAACTAAAAACGTCCCGCAAGAGCCTCTTTGCCAGCAACCCCGAAGCGATGATGCAGGCTTTTCTGCTCGCCAAACAGCACCACCTTGCCTTGAGCACCGAGATCAAGGGGCAGATTCGCGACAACCTGACGCTGGTCAATGACGCTTTCCGGCGCAACCGTGAGATCTCCGAGATGTTCCTGGAGATCATGCGCGGGCCCACCGGGGTTGCCCAAAGCCTGCGCGACATGCACCACTTGGCGTTCCTGAATAAATATATCCCGGAATTCAAAAGGATCTACTGCAAGGTCCAGCACGACGCCTACCATGTCTACACCGTCGATATCCATTCGATCTTTGCCGTCGAGGAAATCGAAAAGCTCTGTTCCGGTGTCTACCAGGAGGCCAAGCCGCTGCTGACCAGCGTAGCCGCCGATATCGGCAAGCCGGAACTGGTGGCTCTGGCCGTGCTCTTCCATGATATCGGCAAGGGGGAAGGGAAGGACCATTCCAACAAGGGTGCGGATATGATCCCCACCATCGCCCGTCGCCTCAACCTGTCCAGGGAAGACAGCCTGCGCCTCGAGTTCCTGGTGCGCCACCACCTGGATATGGCGCACATATCGCAGCGGCGCGACCTGCACGATAGCCGCCTGATCCAGGACTTCGCCAACACCATGGGCACGGTCGAGACGCTGAAGATGCTTTTTCTCCTGACATTTGCCGACCTCAGGGCCGTCGGGCCGGATGTCTGGTCAGAGTGGAAGGGACACCTGCTCCAAGAGCTCTACGAAAAGACCTATGAGAACCTCGAACGCGGCAACTTCATGAGCGAGCTCCGCTCGGAGCGGGTGCGCAACCGCAAGCGCAAGGTCCTCGAGGCGCTCAAGGATGAGTTTGGCGAAAAGCGTGTCAAGGAGCGCCTCCGCTCGATGAGCGTGCGCTACCTGTCGTCGCACCGCTCCTGGGAAATCATCGAGCATGTCACATTAGAACTGGCCCGCGGTGATGACACTGTCGCCATCAAGGTCAGCCATGATGCCGATGCGGAGTACACCAGCGTCACGATCTCCACACTGGATGTGCCGGGCCTGTTCAGCATGATCACTGGCGTCATGGCAGCGAACGCCATCAATATCCTCGGCGCGCAGATCTATACCCGCAGCAACGGCTTCGCTCTCGATATCCTGCACGTCAACAAGTTGGTTGGCGGCATCATCGACAATCAGACCAAGTGGGAGAAGGTCCAGACGGATCTAACCTCCGTGCTCGAGGGTCGCGTCAAGGTCGCGAACCTGGTCAAGAAGCGACAGAAGTCCAGTTCGCTCCCCGGACACAAAAAACCACGCTTCCCGAATCGCGTCGTTTTTGACAGCGATGTGTCGCGGGAACACACGGTTATCGACATCTTCGCGCACGATCAGGTCGGGCTGCTCTACAATATCACGCGCACTCTGGCGGCCCTGGGGCTTTACATTCATGTCGCAAAAATTTCCACCAAAGTTGACCAGGTGGCCGATACCTTCTATGTCAAGGATATCTTCGGCCAGAAGCTCAGCGATGAAGCCAAGCTCGAGGAAGTACGGCAGGCTCTTTTGGCGTGCATGGAAGATTGATAACGCTTGTTTGAAAAGATCTTATGAATAATTATCTCGACCATTACCTGAACTATCTGGCGGTGGAGCGCGGTCTCGCGCGCAACACCCTGGACGCCTATGGGCGCGACCTGGCCCGCTATCTTGATTACCTGGAAAAGAGTCGCATAACGACACCTGCAGAGGTGTCCCCGTCGGTCGTCCTGCGCTTTCTGCTCGAGCTGAAAAACTCAGGCCTGTCACCCCGCAGCCGGGCCAGGACGCTGGCGGCTCTGCGGACTTTTCACAAGTTTCTGGTCAGGGAAAAGTTCGCCGCGGACAACCCGACAGACCAGATCGTTTCACCCAAAAGCCTGACTGCCCTGCCGCATACCCTGTCGCCCCTCGATGTGGACAGCCTGCTGGCCAGTCCCAAGGGGGAAACGCCGCTCGCCTGGCGTGATCGGGCCATGCTCGAAATCATTTATGCCACCGGGCTGCGTGTTTCCGAACTGGTCTCTCTCCAGCTTGGTGACCTGCAGCTGGATGTTGGCTACCTGACGGCGTTCGGCAAGCGCAGCAAACAGCGCATCGTCCCTCTGGGGGAGAGCGCTGTCGCGGCTTTGCGTGAATATCTGCAGTATGGACGCCCGGGTCTCGACAAGCAGCGCGGCTCGCATTACCTCTTTCTCAACCGCTCCGGTGAAGGGTTGACACGCCAGGGCTTCTGGAAGATTATTAAACGCCGTGCCGGCGAAGCTGGCATCCGGCAGAACATTACGCCGCATACCATGCGGCATTCGTTTGCCACGCACCTGCTTGAGAACGGTGCAGATCTGCGTTCCGTGCAGGCGATGCTCGGTCATGCGGATATCTCCACAACCCAGATTTATACTCATGTCACCCGCGAGCGTTTGCGGCAGCTTCATGCCCAGCATCATCCACGGGGTTAAATCTGTGGCGGGTGGCGCGCGGCGCGCGGCGAGGCTATCTTGTTTGCTGTGCTGGCTGCACTTTTAACCTTCTACGAGTAACGGGAGCCCATGAAATACATTACTCTGCTCGGCGATGGTATGGCCGATGAACCAATTGCAGATCTGGCCGGTAAAACGCCATTGCAGGCGGCCAACACGCCCAATATGGACAAGCTCGCTCAGCGGGGCATCATCGGTTTGGCCGAGACGGTCCCCCGTCAGTTCCATCCCGGGTCCGATGTCGCCAACCTCTCCGTGTTCGGCTATGATCCGGCCTCCTGCTATACCGGTCGCTCACCGCTGGAAGCCGCCAGTATGGGGGTTGAACTGGGTCCGGAGGATGTCGCCTTCAGGCTCAATCTCGTCACGCTCGGCTTGGCCGGCGGCGATATGTACATGCAGGACTTCTCGGCAGGACATATCACGACGGATGAAGCGCGCGAACTGATCGCATGCCTGCAGGAGGAACTGGGGGATGATGAGTTCCAGTTCTATCCCGGCGTCTCCTATCGTCATCTGATGGTCTGGCGGGGGGGACGAGACGATATCAAGGTGGCTCCTCCCCACGATCTGACCGGCAAAAGCATCCGCGATCATGTGCTGCGCTCGCCGGAGACGATGCCGTTGATGCAGATCACCAATGCCGCGCAACTGCTTTTCAAACGCCATCCGGTCAACCTGCGGCGCGAAAATGCAGGACAGCTGGCCGCCAATTCCATTTGGCTCTGGGGCCAGGGGCGTCGACCGCAGATGCCCACCCTGAAGGAAAAATTCAACCTCAGCGGGGCCGTTATCTCCGCCGTCGACCTGATCAAGGGGATCGGCATCTACGCCGGCCTCGATGTCATCGACGTCCCTGGAGCAACCGGTTATCTCGATACCAACTACCTCGGCAAGGCCGAGGCGGCGTTGGAGGCTCTGAAGACCCGGGATTTCGTTTACCTGCATGTCGAGGCGCCCGACGAAGCGGCCCACGGCGGCAGTCTGGCCGATAAAATCGAGGCAATCGAGCGTTTCGACCGGGATGTCGTCGGTACGGTCATGGCCGGTATCGGCAAGCTCGGTGATTACCGCATCCTGCTGCTTCCCGATCACCCGACCCCGGTGGCCAAAATGACGCACACCAAGGACCCCGTGCCTTTTGTCCTGACCGGTTGCAACGGTGAGTTTGTTGCGCATCCTGCTGCCACCGAGTATTCGGAGTCAGCCGCGAAGGCTTCTGGCGTGCTGATTGACCCCGGGCACTTGGTGATGCAGGCTTTGATCAACGGCAAACTGGCATAATGGATTCAACTTTCTAGGTAAAAAAAGGGTGGCCCTGTGGCCGTCCTTTTTTGTTTCCTGATTGTCAAACCGTTGATTCGTGTTTAACTTTTCAAAAGACTTTACTCAGTACAGGAGGATTTTATGAAACGACTACTGCTGATCCTAGGTGTCCTGTCCCTGCTTTGCGTGCCTTGCGCCCTGGCGGCCAAGGAAACCTCGAAAAGCAAAGGAAATCACCAGGGCCCTTCGCCAAGCGACTCCGCATATGAACACGCCTCAGACAACGCCCAATTCAAGCGCACCGAAGATGGGGCGGGTGGCAAAGGCAGATCTGCAGGTGAGGGCGAACTGGAGCATAAGAAAGGCGAGGAGCACAAACATCAGGAACAGGATCGTGAACGGGAAGAGTACAAGCAGAAGCACAAAGGTGACAATGGCGAAGTTGACAGCGATGATGCCGGTGGTCAAAAGCAGAAGATGAAGAAATCAGGGTCAGAGGAAGATGCGTCGTCCGGTCAAGAGAAGAACAAGGGGGAGGGCAAGGAGAAAAAGTCCCGGGAAAATGATCGCGAGCAGGCCGGCGATCAGGTCCAGTATTAGTTGCATTGATCTGCCCTGATCTGACCGCGCCCGCGATCAGATCAGGGCTGTGTGTTGCGTAAAAGAAACGCTACTCGTCCACGTTTGCCGATTCGTCGGTTTTTTCTTCCAGCTTACGCTTGTTTTTCTCATCCTGCTTGGCTTTCCTGGCGATTTCCTTCTGGCGTTTCTCGAAGCCGTAGTTTGGTTTTTTGGCCATCTGGTTATCCTTTCCATCCACAATAAAGTCGGTTAGCAGACTGAAAAATAATCTAAGCCCACAAGCATCTGTGGGCTTAGATATCTCTCTCTATTACCTTTGGGCGCTGCTGGCGGCCCTGTTGCTGGACGATGACCGTTTGCCCTGGATCCTTTGCGTTTTGGCCCGTGGCATGGCCCGCATCGGGCGGCGCGCCGGCTGTGCAGGGCGCTCGGGGGCCGCTACGCTGTAGTTGAAGTCGCCCAGGGTGCGGCACTCCAGTTGGCAGCCGAGGGCACGCTCGATGGTACGCACCATCAGGCCGTCTTCAGCGGTGACCATGGTGAAGGCGTCGCCGGTGCGGGCGGCACGACCGGTGCGGCCGATCCGGTGGATATAGGCCTCGGCCGTATCGGGCATATCGAAATTGATCACGTGGGAAATCTGCGAGACATCGATGCCGCGAGCCGCAATGTCGGTTGCCACCAGGACCTGGACGCTGCCGTCACGGAAACCGTCCAAGGCCGCCTGACGGCGGGACTGGGACAGGTTCCCCTGCAGGGAGGCGGCCCGGTACCCGCTGCTGATGAGCTTTTCGCCGAGGCGCTTGGCACGGTGCTTGGTGCGGGTGAAGACCAACACCGATTCGGTATCGGTCTGCTGCAGCAATTTCAGCAGCAGGTCCGTTTTCAGATGCTGACCCACCGGGTAGAGGGCGTGGCTGACAGTTGCGGCCGAAGTGACGGTGTCGACCTGGATCGTTACGGGGTTGGTCAACGCTTCGTTGGCCAGATGACGGATTTCCTTCGGCATGGTTGCCGAGAAGAGCAGGGTCTGGCGTTTTGCCGGCAGGCATTTGATGATGCGCCGGATGTCAGGCAGAAAGCCCATGTCGAACATGCGGTCGGCCTCATCGAGGACCAGGACCTCCACATGGGACAGGTCGATGGTCGATTGTTTGATATGGTCGAGCAGGCGCCCCGGGCAGGCGACGACGATCTCGGCGCCGCTTCTGAGTTTGGCGATCTGCGGGTTGATGCCGACACCGCCGTAGATGGTGACGCTGCGCAGGCCGCTCTGTTTGCCGAGCTGACTGAGCGCGACGTGAATCTGCTCAGCGAGTTCGCGGGTCGG
Organism: uncultured delta proteobacterium; assembly: GCA_963825615.1. Lineage (GTDB taxonomy): Bacteria > Desulfobacterota > Desulfuromonadia > Desulfuromonadales > BM103 > JAHEDT01. Next base: position 160,061 of record CAWGTV010000010.1, on the reverse strand, counting down.
GGCAACGATCAGGGCACGTACGCAGCCGCGCCGTCCTTCCATCAGTCGGTGGAGGATCGGCAGGCCGAACGCCGCGGTTTTGCCGGTCCCGGTTTGGGCCAGCCCCATGACGTCGTGATGCTGCATGATCTTTGGAATGGATTCTGTCTGGATCGGAGTCGGGATGGTAAATCCTGCGGCAACAACTCCGGCGGTGATCTTGGGGTGAAGATTGAAACTGTCGAAATGCATATATTCCTTTAATGATAGCCGGTCCGAATGAGCTGGATTGGACTGTAACGAGTGATCTGACATTCACGGACTGGCTTTGAATAGAAAAGGCTCCGGAATATTCCGGAGCCTTGAATAATGTCTTTTCAATCTTGGAACAGCGGTTTGGCGTTACTGCATGCGCAATAGTTTGGCTCAGCAACAATTTCCGCACAGTATCAGGTTTGAAAAGTAAAAGTCAAGTGATTTGCAACAATTGTATCAATCCCGCCAGTTGGATGCCCTGCCAGGTCGATAGGTCGTGAACGCAGTGGCGGCAGCAAACCTTTGTTCAACAGGCCAATAAAGGCTTTAACGGCACACGACGGCCGATGCATTTTTGTTCGGCGTTCAGCCTCAGGCGGCACGTATCCATGGCAGTGACCATCAGATGCCCGTTGGCTGTGATGGCAAAAGTGCCCCCTGCGCGCAGGATATGATCCCGGCTGTCGCCGGCTTGGGTGAGCCAGCAGCGTCCTTCCAGGCAAACGATCTTGATGCCGCGCAGATTCGCACCGAGATTGAGCAATTCCTGTTTGTTCAGCAAGAGTTCCATGGCGTGCTCCTTTCTGATGATTGCATTGAAACGCACTTCAGTGCTCGGTGCCAGATACAGTCCTTTACAATTGTGACCAACACAGATAGGTTATTTCGTAACTGTAACCATTAAGGTCCATGGGAACTGTATCTGTCGAAACCCTGGATAAGCTGGTACAAATAGTTCATCAGGAGGCTGCCATGAACGACATCAGCGTACGCCAGGTGAAGACCCCGCTTTACGAGGAAGTGGCGGGCAAGCTCAGTTACCTGATCGAGCAGGGGACACTGCGTCCCGGTGACCGTGTCCCGTCGATCCGTAGCCTGAGCAAGCAGTTGCAGGTCAGTATCAATACGGTCAAGGAAGCCTACGGCCTGCTCGAAGATCGCCGCCTGCTCGAAGCCCGTCCCCAGTCCGGCTATTACGTGCGGGCCAGGCTCCCGGAGTTGCCGGCAGAACCTGTCCTTGACCATCCCGCCATAAATCCGTCCGAAGTCAGCCTTTCCAAGGTGTATCAGGTTGTCATGAACGACCTACGCGACCCCAAACTGCTGCAGTTGGGGATCGCCGTACCCAATCCGGAATTGCTGCCGATAGAAAAACTCAACCGCATGCTGGCCCGGGAAACGCGCCGCTTCCCCCTGCAGTCCGTTGCATATGAACTGCCGCCGGGGAATTTGCGTCTGCGCAAACAGATTGCCCAGCGCCTGCTGCTCTCCGGCTGCACTCTCAGCCCGGATCAGATCGTGATCACGTCCGGTTGTGTCGAAGCCGTCGTCCTGGCGTTGCGTGCTTTGTGTCGGCCGGGTGACGCGGTGGCGATCGAGACGCCGGTCTACTTCAATTTCCTGCAGATGATTCAGGACCTCGGGCTCAAGGCGCTGGAGATCCCCGCTTCGCCGCGCGGAGGCATCAGCCTGGAAGCACTCGAGTATGCCCTGGAGCGCAATACCGGTGAGGTCAAGGCGTGTATCGTTCTCTCCAACTTCAACAACCCGCTTGGCAGCCGCATGTCCGATGAAGACAAATGCCGCCTGGTGAGCTTGCTGGAAGTACACCAGGTTCCACTCATTGAGGACGACATTTACGGGGACCTTTCCTACAGCGATGACCGGCCCTCCGTGGCCAAGTCTTTCGATAAAACCGGCAATGTGCTGCTTTGTTCCTCTTTCAGCAAAACCGTGGCTCCCGGCTATCGGGTCGGCTGGATCGCCGCCGGTCGCTATCAGGAGCAGATCGAGCGTGGCAAAATGCTGGCCAACGTCGCCTGCGCGAGCCCCACCCAGTTGGCGATTGCCGAGTTCCTCGCCAACGGCGGCTATGAGCACCATTTGCGTTCCATCCGCAGGGTTTATGCACGCCAGGCGGCCCAGATGGGCGATGCCATCGGACGAGCCTTCCCCCCGGGCACGAGGGTTTCCCGCCCTCAGGGCGGTTTTGTCCTCTGGGTGGAAATGCCGGTCGAGATTGATTCACTGGTCCTTTACAGGAAAGCCAAATCCGTGGGAATCACGATTGCCCCAGGGTCAATCTTTTCGGTCGATGGCAAGTACCTCAACTGTATCCGACTCAATGCGGCCCGGTGGAATCCAGCCGTCGAGGTCGCTATAGACACCCTCGGTCGTCTGGCTGCAGAACAACTAGCAAATACACCGGAACGTTGATCATGGCCAACACGCTCTTTTACCTGATCACGATCCTGATCTGGGGGTCCACATGGCTCGGCATCAAGTTCCAGCTCGGCACCGTCGACCCAGCACTGTCGGTGGCCTACCGCTTTGCCCTGGCATCATTGATACTGTTCGCCTGGTGTCTGGTACGCCAGCTCCCTCTGCGCTTTTCCCGAGGGGCCCACGGGTTTCTCGCCATTCAGGGGGTGCTCCTCTTCGCCATGAACTATCTGCTCTTCTACCTGGCCGAACTGCAGATCACCAGCGGCCTAGCGGCCGTGGTCTTCTCAACGATCGTGGTCATGAATTTGCTCAATGGGAGATTGTTTCTCGGCACGCAGATTGAGCTGAAAGTACTGTGGGGTGCGGCCCTCGGGTTGCTCGGCCTGACGTTGCTCTTCTGGCCGGAAATGGCTGCGGTGAATTTCTCCGGCCGGGTGATGAACGGCCTTCTGCTGAGCTTCGCAGCCACCTACCTGGCGTCCCTCGGCAATATCGTCTCGGCCCGCAACCAGCGCCACCGGCTCCCCGTGGTGCAGAGCAATGCGATCGGCATGGCCTATGGCTCGCTGTTCATGGCCATCCTGGTCATCCTTAGCGGAACACCCATGTCCTTCGACCTTTCGACATCGTACCTGCTCTCCCTGGTATACCTCGCGCTGTTCGGCTCGGTGATCGCCTTTGGCTGCTATCTCACCCTGGTCGGGCGCATCGGTCCCGGCCGTGCCGCCTACGCCACACTTCTCTTTCCGGTGGTCGCCCTCGCACTGTCCACGCTCTGGGAAGGCTACCGCTGGTCACTGCCGGCCGCCTGTGGTGTCCTCTTGATTCTGCTGGGCAATTATTTGGCGCTAAAGAGGCCGAAGCCCCTTCCTGAGCAATTGCCGTCCCAAGACTTAGCTCGTTCTTCTCCATCATAAGCAAACAAAGCGCGACCTCTATAAGCCCCTGTCCGGATTTCTGACGGCTTGACTACCGATGCCGGCACCTTCTGTCTCCAAGTACAATGCGGCGTTCCTGTGGCCGGTGTCTGCGCGCTGGCCTGTACACAACACACCGTTTGATGAGCGTTGACAACTCGCCCTTAATTCGTTTAATGTCCAATAATGTCCACTCAAGGGCATAATTGACACAGGGGTTAATGATGAATCTATCGGTGAAGGATGCCGCCAGGCTGCTCTCCGTTTCCGAGAAGACGATTTACCGCTGGATCAACCAGGAGATCATCCCGTCATACCGGATTCACGGGTTTTACCGGTTCAATCGTGCGGAACTGATCGAATGGGCAACCTCGCGCCGCATCGGTGTCAATCCGGTCAGCTTCGGTGAGCCGGTCGATGAGCGGCCACTGCCGACATTGAGCGAAGCCCTCGCGGCCGGCGGTGTTTATTACCGCATCGAAGGCGCGAGCAAGGACGCGGTCTTGGTCGACGCCGTCGATCATCTGCGGCTGCCGGATGAAGTCAGATCGCAAAGTCCTCCGTCAGGCGCTGCTTGCACGGGAAAGGCTGGCTTCGACGTCCATCGGCAACGGCATCGCGATTCCCCACCCACGCAACCCCGAGTTACTGCACATTTCCAGGCCGGTCGTTGCCCTTTGTTTTCTTGATCAGGCGATTGAATTCGGCAGTTTTGACGGCGAACCGGTGCAGGTCCTCTTTCCTCTGATTGCCCCCAATCTGCGTACCCATCTCCATCTTCTTGCCCTGCTGGGTTTTGTGCTGCGCGACAACAGTTTGCGCAAGCTCCTCCAGGCACAGGCGAACCGTGAGAAGATCTTCAGCGCGGTAAAACGCATCGAAGCACGCTTGCACAGCCGGAAGTCGGTATGAAAAGCCCCTGCGTCTCGGCCGCCAGCGGCGTCTGCCGCGTTCACGCACGTTGTTCTCTGCCGGTAACCTGCAGGGCACATCCCAACTGTTTCTGCGCCAAGGGCCGGGGAAGGGGTTGACATGATCTGGTTCTTGTCGGGATTGCTTCTCATTGCAGCCTCCGGAATTCCCGGCCTCTTGGCGCGCCGGGAGGGTGGTGGCGCGGAGCGCTGCACTTGCTCGCTGGTCCTTGCCGGGACTTTTGTCTGTGCCTGGTCTCTGCTGGTCACGGGAAACGACTCGTCGCAGGCGCTCTCCTGGTCATGGGCGGTCCCGGCCGGTCGTTTCGTGCTGCAGATGGACCACCTCTCGGCAATCTTCATCGCTCCGCTGCTGCTGATTGTCGGTGCCGGTTCGGTTTACGGGCTCGGCTACTGGCCGCAACAACAGAATCCCGGCTCCGGGCGCAAGCTGCGCTTCTTCTACGGATTGATTAGCGCCGCAATGCTCCTGCTTTTGACCGCGCGCAACGGCGTGCTGTTCCTGCTTGCCTGGGAAATCATGGCCCTGTCCGGCTATTTCCTGATCACCACGCAAGATCGCCAGGAAGAAGTACGTCGGGCGGGTTACGTCTATCTGGTCGCCACCCACTGCGGCACCCTGGCCCTGTTCGGTCTCTTCATCACGCTGGAACTCGCTTCCGGATCGATGCTGTTCCCGGCCGCCGCGAGCCTCCCGGCCGCCGGGAGTGCCTTGATTTTTCTGCTCGGCCTCTTCGGCTTCGGCATGAAGGCCGGACTCATGCCACTGCATGTCTGGCTCCCCGGGGCCCACGCTGCTGCCCCAAGCCATGCTTCGGCACTGCTCTCGGGCGTGATGATCAAGACCGGCATTTACGGGTTGGTACGACTGACCTCGTTTTTTGCCGAAATCCCCCCCTGGTGGGGGTGGACCGTCCTGCTGCTCGGGATTGTCTCCGGAATCCTCGGCGTGGCGCTGGCCATCGCCCAACATGACATCAAGCGACTGCTTGCCTATCACAGCGTCGAGAATATCGGCATCATCGCCATCGGTCTTGGCCTGGCCCTGCTCGGGCGCAGTTACGGGCAGCCGACGCTGGTGGTGCTTGGCCTGTCCGGATGCCTGCTGCATGTTGCCAACCACGGCTTGTTCAAAGCGCTGTTGTTTTTGAGCGCCGGTTCGGTCATCCATGCCGTCGGCAGCCGCGAGATCGATCATTACGGCGGGTTGCTCAAACGCCAGCGCTGGACCGGCCTGTTCTTCCTCGGCGGCGCCGTGGCGATCAGCGGGCTGCCGCCGTTTCAACGGCTTTGTCAGCGAATGGCTGATCTATCTCGCGGCATTTGACTCCATCGGCCGTCCCGGGTCTGCGCTGACGCTTTCCCTGCTCGCTGCCCCCGCGCTGGCACTGATCGGCGGTTTGGCGCTGGCCTGTTTCGTCAAGGTGTTCGGCGTGAGCTTCCTGGGTGAACCGCGCACCCCCTCGGCAGGCGCAGCACACGAGGCGCCGCGCACCATGCTCTGGCCGATGGCGCTCCTGCTCCTTGCCTGCATCTGGATCGGCCTGCTGCCGACCAGCCTGCGGCCGTTGCTGGAACAGGCTGCAAGCGACTGGACGGGCAGTGCGGCTTTGCCGCCGCTGGGCGGGAACCTGGCGCCGCTGGTCGCGATCAGCCTGGCCGGCTGGCTGTTGATCGTCCTGCTGCTGCTGGTCGGCGGTTGGTTGTGGCGGCGCAGCGCGTCAACGCCGCGTGACCAGGGAACCTGGGGGTGCGGCTACCGTTTCCCGCACTCCGGCATGCAGTATACCGCGAGCTCTTTTGCCGACGGCCTGGTCAGGACGTTCCGCTTTGGTCTCTGGAGCGAACGCCACGGGGGGAGGGTGGACGGTCTCTTCCCCGGCAATGTGCAATTCTCCAGTCACACCCCGGACCTGGTCCTCGAGCGGACGTTGAACCCGGCGTTCAGCAGGATTAGCCTGCTTTTTCCTGCGGTTGCGCCGGCTGATCCAGAACGGTGTCGCCGCTTTCTATCTGCTCTACATCGCCCTGACCCTGGTCGTTCTGCTGGCCCTGCTGAGCCGTTGAAAGGGAGACATCGATGATTGGCCGGATTCTTCTGCAACTCGCTGTGCTGCTGCTCTTCGCTCCGCTCTTGCTCGGGGTGATCAACAAGACCAAGGCCCTCTTTGCCGGTCGCAAGGGGGCACCGTTGCTCCAGCCCTATTTCGATCTGGGCCGTCTCTGGCGCAAGGGCTTCGTGTTCAGTCGCACCACGACCTGGGTCTTTCTCGCCGGGCCGGTGGTCGGAATGGTCGTGCCGCTGCTGGCTGTGCTGCTTATCCCCTTCGGCGGGCTGCCGGCGCCGATTTCGTTTACCGGCGATCTGATCCTGCTCGTCTACCTCTTCGGCCTGTCCAGGTTCTTTACCGCCGCCGCTGCGCTGGACACCGGCTCGAGTTTCGAAGGGATGGGGGCGGCGCGCGAGGTCACCTTCTCCTGCCTGGCCGAGCCGACCCTGCTGTTCGCCCTGCTGGTACTGGCCCGCGGCGCCGACAGCCTGGTGCTCGGTGCCATGCTCGGCCCGCAGCTGGCCGTGCAATGGCAGGGGAGTGGCGGGCCGGTCCTGGGCCTTGTCGCGGTCTGCATGTTCGTAGTGCTGCTGGTGGAAAATTCACGCATCCCCTTTGATGATCCCAACACGCACCTGGAACTGACCATGATTCACGAGGTGATGGTCCTCGACCACAGCGGCCCTGCTTTCGGCATGATCCTCTACGGAGCGGCCATGAAGCTGATGGTGATGGGCGCTCTGCTGGTGCGCGTGGCCCTGCCGCTGCAGACCGGCTCGATGGCCCTCGACCTGCTGGTTTTCCTTGCCGGGCTGTTGGCGCTGGCCGTGCTGATCGGAGTCGTTGAATCGACCATGGCCCGCCTGAAGCTCCCCCGCGTGCCACAGGTGCTGGTCGGGACCACGCTGCTGTCGTTCTTTGCCCTGGTCCTGGTCCTGCGTTAGGAGTGTGAGATGGTCAACCTGCTGCTGATTACCGTCATCCTGATCAACTTTTACACCCTCGGTAGCGCTCGCCTGGTCGCCTGCATCCGGGCGGTCGCCCTCCAGGGCGGGCTTTTGGCGCTGCTCCCCCTGGCGACCCACGGGCCGTCAGGACATGCCCTGCTGCTTGGCGTCGGCGCCCTGACCTTCAAAGGGATTCTGATTCCATGGCTGCTGCTGCGGGCAATTCGTGAGGTCCGTATCCGCCGTGAGGTGGAGCCCTACATCGGCTTCGTCGCGACGCTGGCGCTCGGTGCGCTGGTGACCGCTGCGGCATTCATCTTTGCCGATTTCTTGCCGCTGGCTGCTGAGCACCTCGGCGGCATGTTCGTGCCGACCTCTCTGGCCACCATGTTCAGCGGCTTTCTGTTACTGATCACCCGGCGCAAGGCGCTCACCCAGGTGCTCGGCTACCTGGTGCTGGAAAATGGCATCTTCGTGTTTGCCGTGCTCCTTTCAGAAGCCATCCCGCTGATGGTGGAAACCGGAATCCTGCTCGACCTGCTGGTTGGCGTCTTCGTCATGGGGATCGTGCTGAACCATATCGGGCGCGAATTTTCGACCTTGAACACAGAGCGCCTGACGGCGCTGAAGGAATAGACGTTCATGTTGCTCCTCTTGATCCTCTTCCCGCTGGCCGCGGCCGGTCTTGCCCTGCTGCTCCCTTGGCACCAGGGGCGTTCCTGGTTGCTTCCGGCCAGCGGCGCGCTGCACCTGATCCTGGTCGGCCTCGCCGTCGCCGACGGCCGCTGCCGGTCATGGCCCATGGATAGGGCTCGATGCCCTGTCCCGCCTGGTGCTGGTCGTTACCAGTCTGCTCTATTTCGGCTGTGCGCTCTATGCGGTCGCCTATCTCGAACAGCGCCGTGACCGCGGCAACAAGGTGATTGTCCCGTGTCTGCTGGTTTTCCTCTCGGTGATGTCGCTGGCCATCACGGCCCGCCACCTCGGGCTGCTGTGGATATCGGTTGAAGCGACGACCATCGCGAGCGCGCCGCTGATCTACTACAACCGCAACCAGCTTTCCATCGAGGCGACCTGGAAATACCTGCTGCTCTGCTCGGTCGGTATCGCCCTGGCGATGCTCGGTATTCTCTTCATCGCCTATGCCGCCCTGGTCGGTGGCGGTGTGCCGGTCAGCCTGCAATTCGATACGCTGCTCGCCGGCGCGGCGACCCTGTCACGTCCCTGGCTGCATGCCGGTTTCGTTTTTCTGCTGGTCGGCTTCGGCACCAAGATGGGGCTGGCGCCGCTGCACACCTGGAAGCCGGATGCCTATGGCGAAGCCCCGGGGATGGTCGGTGCCCTGCTCGCCGGGGGGCTGACCAGCGTGGCCTTTCTTGCCATTTTGCGTGCCTTGCAGCTGATGAACGCCGCCGGCGACGGCGCTATGGCCCGCCAGCAGCTGCTCGGCCTGGGATTGCTGTCGCTGCTGGTGGCGACTGATTTTCATGGTGCGCCAGCCGGATATCAAGCGACTGCTGGCCTATTCCTCGGTCGAGCACATGGGCATCCTCGCCATCGGCGTCGGTATCGGCGGCCTGGCGACTTTCGGCGCCATGCTGCACCTGGTCAACAACGCACTGACCAAGGGGTGCCTGTTCCTTGCGGCCGGCAACATCCAACGTGCCTACGCCAGCAAGCGTCTTTCCGAGGTTCACGGGGCGATCGCCACGCTGCCGGTTTCCGGCTGCCTGTTCCTGGCGGGTTTCCTGGCGATTACCGGTTCCCCGCCATTCGGCCTTTTCATGAGCGAATTCACCATTCTGCGCGGCATCTTCGGCAGCGGCGAGACCGTCGTCGGCCTGCTCATGCTGCTGCTGCTGGCGGCAATCTTCATCGGCATGGGGGCAACGGTGTTGACCGCCACCCAGGGAGATCCGGTGAAGCTCGATACCGCCTTCAACGATAATTTCCTCCTGGTTGCCTCACCCCTCGGGTTCCTGCTGCTGGTGTTGGTGCTCGGTGTCTACCTTCCCGAGCCCATGCAGACCGCTCTGCGTGAGGCGGCGGCGCTGCTGGAGGCGAAGCCATGAACCGCTCGAAACTGGTCCGTTTCCGTCACGGTCTTGCCATCCCCTTGGCTGAACTGCCCGTGCTGGATTATGCCGAGTTCAGCGAGTCTCTGCTCGAAGAGGTTGCCGGCGACGCGCGGGTGGCCGCTTACTTTGGCTACCCGATCGGTGACCATGTCGAGCTGTATGCGCTTCTGGCCCACGACTGGCAAAGCGACCTGTCCCTGTTGCGCACCCGCCTGCAGGGTGCTTTCCCGTCCCTGACGCCGCACTGTCCGCAATTGCACCTGTTCGAACGTGAGCTGGCCGAGCAGTACGCTCTGCGCCCCGAGGGTCACCCCTGGCTGAAGCCGGTGCGCTTTCACCGTCCCTGGGTTGACGCCGCGGATCTCTGGGGCCGCCCGCAAGGGGAGCACCCGGTGCCCGGGGATATGCCCTTTTATCGGGTCGCGGGTGACGAAATCCATGAGGTGGCTGTCGGTCCTGTCCACGCCGGCGTCATCGAACCGGGCCATTTCCGCTTCCAGTGCCACGGCGAAGAGGTCATGCACCTGGAGATTTCCCTGGGTTATCAGCACCGGGACATTGAGCGCCTGTTGGTCGGCGGTCCGCATGCCGCCACCGTTCACCAGATGGAGGCCGCCGCCGGCGATACCAGCATCGCTCATGCGACGGCTTACAGCCAGCTCCTTGAGAGCCTGGCCGGCTGTGAACCCCCGCGGCGGGCCCAGGCGATCCGTGCGATCGCCCTGGAACTGGAGCGTCTGGCCAATCATGTCGGGGATATCGGCGCACTGGCCGGTGATGTCGGTTTCCTGCCGACAGCGTCATTCTGCGGTCGGTTGCGCGGCGACTTCCTGAACCTGTCCGCAGAGCTCTGTGGTAGCCGTTTCGGACGTGGGCTGGTGCGGCCGGGGGGCATTGGTTTCGATCTGGACGGCCGCCTGCCGCAAGTATTTGCCGAGCGCCTGCCTGTCCTGGCGAAGGAGACTCGTGGTGCCATCGAACTCTGTTTCGAGTCGCCTTCAGTTCTGGCGCGCTTCGAGGGGACAGGGACGGTTGCCACCGATGACGCTGAAGCGCTCGGCCTGGTCGGCGTCGCGGCGCGTGCCTGTGGCCTGGTTCGCGATTCCCGCCTGCATCATCCTTCAGGCGTCTGGGACGAGTGCTTCGACACCCCGGTTATCGAACTCGGTGGCGATGTGTTCGCTCGAGGGAACGTGCGGCGGCGCGAGGTCTTCGCTTCCCTCGAGCTGATCGGTCAGCTTCTTAAGCGCCTGCCGGAGGGCGGAGTGAAAGCGCCCCTCGGGCCGCTCGCTCCAGACAGCCTGGCCGTCTCTCTCTGCGAAGGCTGGCGCGGCGAGGTGGTGCATGTCGCCATAACGGACGCCCGGGGCCGGTTCGCGCGCTACAAGATCGTCGACCCTTCATTCCACAACTGGAGTGGCCTGGCCATGGCCCTGCGTGGTCAGCAGATCTCCGACTTCCCGCTGTGCAACAAGAGCTTTAACCTGTCGTACTGCGGCTTCGACCTGTAGGGAGTGCAACTATGCTGACGATGATCCGCGAACGTCTGCGCCAGGGGTATCGCACCGGTAGCTTCCCGAAAGTTGCTCCGAGCCTGCCGGCGCGCTTCCGTGGCCGGCCCCAGGTTGTCCGGGGACTCACGCCGCAGGCATACACCATCGCCGCTGCCAGCTGTCCTTTCATGGCGCTCAGCTGCCACAGCGGCGTGCTGACGGTCGACCTTGGCCGCTGTCTGTTCTGTGCAGACTGTCCGGCGGTGCAGTTGCACGGCGCTCTGAGTTTCACCAGCGATTATCGTTTGTCGGTCGGGCGGCGCCAGGATTTGCTGATGGATGGCGATGTCTGTCGCCTGGCTGAAAGGTTGAACGCGAGGATGCTCAAGCTGTTCGGGCGATCTCTGAAGCTGCGCCAGGTCTCAGCAGGCGGCTGCAATGCCTGTGAGGCGGATTTGAACGTGCTCAACACCCTGGTTTTCGACCTCGCCCGCTTCGGCATCCAGTTCGTCGCCTCGCCCCGACACGCTGACGGAGTGCTGGTCACCGGGCCGGTAACGGAGAACATGAAGAGTGCCCTCCTCGAGACCTACGTGGCCATTCCAGCGCCCAAGCTGGTGATCGCCTCGGGGGCATGCGCCATCAGCGGCGGCCCCTTTGCCGGCAGTTCAGAAGTTCACAACGGTATCGGCAGCTTGCTGCCGGTCGACTTGTTCATCCCTGGCTGCCCGCCGCATCCATATACAGCTCTCGACGGCTTGCTGCGGTTGCTCGGCAAAATCTAGGCTACTCAGGAACTGTCTTGCCGGCTATGGCAAGAGCCGCAATCGCCTAATAAACTCCGTTGCGATACTGGTATTAAGTGGAGGGATAAGGGTTGGACCCCGGATCATAGGGGTTGCGGCGGTCTGCATCGTCTTGTCCGACATAATGGGTGTAGAGCGGCGCTGCGTTGCCATGGATGCCATAACGGAACGGAATGACCAGAGGTTCAGTTCGGTTAAGGCAAAAACGGGAAAATCGTACTGGAAATCGGGTTGACGTAAGCTCAGAGCAACAGGGTCGTGACGATCAAGAGCACTGGCAGTCGATGAGTAAAAACATGAAACGTCTCATTCAGAAGCGTGTCAAAATCGATTCTATCAGAACGTGTGGCAAAACGAATTGTTGACTGAAGGCGTCCTTTTGTTGACCTGGAAAATGCGGATTTGCTAGAGTGCCGCATCACGTATCTGCAACAGGGAAGGGAGCCCGCGATTGACCCGTGTCGAATTTATCAAGCTGAACCGTCCGGAACGCGCCCGGATTCTCTGCGATCTCGCCGAAGAGTTCTATCTGGCCGGTCAGCGCGTGCTGGTGATGGTCCAGGATGACAATCAGGGGCTGACTCTCGACCAGTTTATGTGGACCTGGCGGCAAGGGGCATTTGTTCCGCATGTTTATCAGAGCGGCTCGGTCGAATGTCATGATGAGCCGGTGGTCATCGTGGCTGCAGAAGACAATCCCAATGGTGCCGATGTTCTCCTCATGGGAGTCCCCTGCAGCGTGGATTTTATCAGGCACTTCCGCCAGGTGATCGACTTTGCAGAAACCTTCGACGATGCACGGCTGGCAGAATCGCGTGAACGCTTCAGGAGTTACCGGGACCATGGCTTTGCCACAGTCATGCGTGAATAGCGGTGGTCCGGCCAGCCTGATCAGGCTGGACCGTGTGCCGCGGCTCGAGGAAGAAATCTCCCTGTCGGCCACGGCCCGGGCAGCTCTCGCCTGCTGGCAGGCCCGGCCCGGCGAGGTGCTGACGGTGATCGACCCCGCAACCACCGCTTACCGCGCCCGCATCACCAGCGTCGCTCCTGAACATGCTGTCTGTGTGCCTTTTCAGCGTTTGCCGGGACCGGTGGAAAGCCCCTTGCGCATCGAAGTTTACCAGTCTTTGCCGGACAAGGAGCGCTTTGAGCTGGTCCTGCAGAAGCTCACGGAGCTCGGCGTGGCGCGCATTGTGCCGCTGGAATCTCAACACTCCATAACCCTCGATGAACGGGATGCCCAGCAGAAGAAGTCCCATCGCTGGCCGGATGTGATCAGCAAGGCGTCCCGTCAATGCCGGCGCGCCATGCTGCCGGAGCTCATGCCGGTGCACACCTTTGCCGAAGCCCTCGCCGGCGCGACAGCCACGGAGTTGAAGCTGATGCTTTATGAAGGGGATGTGCTCTGGTCGTTTACCGAAGGCTTCGGCTCCTTCAGGCCGCAAAGCGTTGCCTTGCTGGTCGGCCCTGAGGGGGGCTTCTCTCCTGTCGAAGTGGCAGACGCACAGGCTGTAGGGTTTCTCCCGGTCAGGCTTGGTCCGCGCATCCTGCGCACTGAAACGGCGGCGATTGTCGCTACCGCCCTGTTGCAGAGCTACCTCGGCGATCTCAACTAGCCTTAAGGGTCAGGACGACACATTCCAAAAAAAATACGGCAAGGTAACGTCCGTTCGTTTTTGTTTCGTTGCTTATTAGATATTTGAATTGTCGGGAGACCTCCAGGGGAGGTGCGCCAAGGGGTTGCAAGATCATATGAATCTCAATAATCTCACCGTTGTCCTGGTGGAACCGCGTGGTGAACGGAATATCGGTTCCGTGGCCCGTGCCATGGCCAATTTCGGCATGACCGACCTGCGTCTGGTGGCGCCCAAGGTTGACCATCTGCATGACGAAGCGCGCAAGATGGCGGTCAAAGCCAGTGTCCTGCTGGAACAGGCGACGTTGTACCCGGATCTGCAGGCGGCGCTCGGCGACTGTCATTACGCCTATGCGACCACCCGACGCTTTGGCAAGTACCGGGTCGACTTCCTGCACCCTGACGATGCGGCGGATCAGCTGCTGCCGCTGCTCGACAGCGGCCGGGTAGCCCTGGTCTTCGGCCGCGAGGACAAGGGTTTGAAGACTGATGAACTCGATCTCTGTCAGCGTCTGATCACCATTCCCACCGGGGGGAGCGTGCAGTCGATGAACCTGGCCCAGTCCGTGGTCATCTGCCTTTACGAAGTGGCCAAGCGTCATGGTGAAGTCCGCGGCAAGGGGCAGGGCGGCAAGAGCCTGGCCACAGTTGAGCAACTGGAGGTCCTCTTTTCCCATATGCGCGAAACCTTTCTCAAGATCAGTTACCTGAACCCGCAGAACCCGGACCATATCATGCGCTCGTACCGGCAGATGCTCGGTCGGGCGGCCCTGGACGATCGCGACGTACGCATTATTCGTGGCCTTTTGAGTGAAATCGACCGCGTCGAAGACGAACGTCGAGCGCTGGCTGAAGATAATGGCAACAATCCTTAGAGAGGAAAAACTGGCCAACGGCCTGCAGATTACCTTTGCCGACGAGAGCAATCGCTACTTCGGTGATTACCACCGCGTCTGCGTGGTTGCGACGATCGCCTGCGTGTTGCATGACCTGCCGGTGGAAGGGCCTGACGATGAAGTCTTGCGTCGTCAGGCCATTGAGTTGATCGGTGATCGGTTGAGTGTGGTCAAACGCTTAGAACGCATGGGTGTGCCGACGGCGGCGGTTGTGGAGGTCCGCACGGCCCTGATCGATGACTTCCTGCGGCATGCGTCTGCATACCTTTGCCGCCCAGAATATCCGCGCTCCCTAATCAAAGCCGAACTGCGCAAGCGCGGCCCCAAACGTTTTTATGCCTGAACTCATCAGCGACCTCGACATCACGGCGCTGGTCCATGGCGGTCGCGGGCTCGGCCGCCACTCTGGCAAGGCGGTTTTCGTCCCCCTGACGGTCCCTGGTGATCGGGTCGCCTGCCGCGTCGTCTCCGCCAAGCGCCGCTTCATCGAGGCGGAACTGATCGAGATTCTGGTGCCATCGCCGTTGCGTCGTCAGCCTCCTTGCCCATATTTCGGGAGCTGTGGCGGCTGCCAGTGGCAGCACATCCCCTATCAGGAGCAGGCCCGCTGGAAGGAGCAGATTTACAGCGACCTGCTGGTGCGCAGCAAACTCGCTGACGCCGATCGCATCGGAAAAATCGTCGCCGCCCCGAACGAGTGGAGCTACCGCAACCGGGTCCAGCTGAAATGTCATAGCGCTGCCGCGGGACTGGCTTTGGGTTTTTATCGGTACGGTTCGCATTTCGTGATCGATGTCGATGTCTGCCGGCTGGTTTCTGCGCAAATCCAGGGTGTCCTCGAGTTATTACGCAGGGAGCTGCCGATGGCCCCTGGCACCAATTGCATCCCCCAGGTTGATATTGCCTGCGGCGATGATGACCAGGTCCAAATCATCCTGCACACTTTGCTAAAGGACTGCCACTCCCAACGGACCTGGTTGCAGGAATTCGCCAGCAATCATAATATCAACGCCTGTATTCAATCCGGCCGCAAGGAAACTCTTGAAGTCGTCCATGGCGAGGGTGATCTGCGTGTGATGTTCGACCACCCGGCAATGATCCTGCGCTACGGTCCGGGGGGCTTTGTCCAGGTCAACTCGGCACAGAACCGCAGCATGATCGCTGCCATGCTGGATTTGCTGGCGTTGCAGGGGACGGAAATCGTCCTGGACCTGTTTTGCGGCATGGGCAATTTCAGCTTGCCGCTGGCCCGTCATGCCGCACGGGTTATCGGAGTCGAGGACTATGCCCCGTCGATTGCCAGTGCCCGTATCAACGCGTCCGCCAATAACATTCATAACGTAGAATTCCACGCTGCCGATGCGACTCTTTTTCTGACCCGTTTTCATGCCGATGACATCGACGTGGTGGTCCTGGACCCGCCACGCACTGGCTGTTACCCGGTTGCTTGCGAGCTGTTAAAGTTACGTCCTCGGCGCATTCTCTACGTTTCCTGCGATCCGGCCACAATGGCCCGTGACCTGGTGCCCCTGGTTCACGGCGGTTACGAAGTGATCACAGGCCAGCCCTTTGATCTCTTCCCTCAAACTTGGCATATTGAGAGCATGACACTTGCTAAAAAGAACAGATGACCGGTAATGGGGGCGGGTGTATTGTCTGGAAATGACTTTTTGCTTGCATTATCCGTGGAACTTTGATAGTAAATACTCAATTAACTTTTCATATGAAAAGTGAGCTTTGCGGCTCGCTTTTTTTGTTTTGGAATAAAGTGATGCGAGAGACTGTTTTGAGTAAAATTGAAACACTGGTGATGCCGATCCTCGATGATCTCGGTTTTGAGCTGGTCGATCTGCAACTCCAGAACGAGGGCCGTCAGGTGGCCTTGCGCCTCTTCATCGACAAACCCGGCGGCATCACCCTGGATGATTGCGTCGCGGTCAGTCGGGACGTCAGCGCGATCCTTGAAGTTGAGGATCCGATCAAATCGGCCTACCGGCTTGAAGTGTCATCACCCGGTCTCGATCGGCCGTTGAAGAAGCCGGCCGATTTCGAACGCTTCGCCGGCCAGAAGATCAAGTTGAAGGCGCATGGCCTGATCGACCCCGATCAGCGTGGCCATACGCGCAAAACTTTTGTCGGAATCCTGCTGGGGCTCGAGGGCGACCAGGTCCGCCTTGAGTTAAGTGATAAACGCGGCGGAACTGCTGTCATTCCGTTGGCCGAAATTGACAAGGCCAATCTGGAAGAAGAATTTTAAAAATTTATCGTTTCACCAAATACAGACTTCAACAGCAGCCGCCACCTCGCAGGTGTGGGGCATGCAGGGGGAAGGGATGAATATCAACCTGAATCACATTATCGACCAAGTGGTCAAGGACAAGGGCATCGATCGGGCCGTACTGGTCGAGGCTTTGGAAGCTGCCGTTCTTTCGGCTGCCAACAAAAAGTATCGCAACACCCGTGACCTCGAGGCTCACTACAATAATGAGGCCGGCGAGGTTGAGGTCTTCGAGTTCGTCACGGTTGTCGACGAAGTGGAGAACTCTTACCAGGAGATCGACCTTGCCGAAGCGCGCGAGATTGATCCCGATGTCGAAGTCGGAGACTCCCTCGGCATGAAGATGGATGCCAGCAGCTTCAGCCGCATCGCTGCCCAGACCGCCAAGCAGGTGATTATCCAAAAAGTTCGAGAAGCAGAGCGTGAGGGGGTCTTCAACGAATTCAAGGACCGCACCGGAGAGCTGGTCAACGGCATCGTCCGGCGCTACGAGCGCGGCGACCTGATCATCGACCTCGGACGCACCGAGGCCCTGTTGCCGCACCGTGAGCAAGTCCCCCGCGAAAATTACCGCCAGGGCGATCGCGTACGCGCTTATATTTCCGATGTGCGTATGGCCACCAAGGGTCCCCAGATCATCCTCTCGCGGACGCATCCGGGGCTGCTTGCCGAGCTGTTCCGTATCGAGGTCCCGGAAGTCGCCGAAGGCATTGTCGAAATCAAGGCCGTCTCCCGTGAACCAGGCAGCCGGGCCAAGATCGCCGTGGCCTCCAATGATCCCGACGTCGATCCGATCGGTGCCTGTGTCGGCATGCGCGGCGCGCGCGTGCAGAACGTGGTCTCCGAGTTGCGCGGCGAGAAGATCGACATCATTAACTGGACGCCTGACATTGCGCGCTTTGCTTGTTCGGCGCTGGCTCCTGCTGAAGTCACCCGGGTCTATGTCGACAGCGAAGAGGAGTCCCTGGAAATCATCGTTCCGGACGATCAGCTTTCCCTGGCGATTGGCAAGAAAGGCCAGAATGTCCGCCTGGCGGCCAAGTTGACCGGCTGGAAGATCGATATCATTAGCGAAACCCGTGCCGCTGAAGCCGAACTCGAAGAATTGACTGGTGGAGGCAATAAAGACGAAGGACCTGCTGAGACGAATGCTGAAGACGTCCTTTTCAGCGCCATGTTAGCCAAGGATGCCATCGCTGCGATTCAGGACGTTGCCTCGGCCGAGGATCTTGCGGCCAAGGCTGAAGGTGAAACACGCGTCACCGTACAGCGTGCGTTGGAAAGCAAACTGGCCGAACTGCGTGACGCGGAGAGCGCGGAGTAACAGTGACTGAGGCTCGCAGGCAACCGCAGCGTACTTGCCTGGGTTGCCGTCAGGTCAAAGACCAGGCGCAACTGATCCGTTTTGTCCGTGCACCGGACGGTGCCGTCCTGGCCGATCTCAAGGGGCGCTTGCCCGGTCGTGGGGCTTATCTTTGCAACAGCCGCGCCTGCATCGAAACGACGCTGCGCCGCAAGCAGTTCGACAGGGCTTTTCATCAGCCATGCCAGCCGGTTACTGTTGATCAGTTGGTCGACGGGGTTGCGCGGGCCCTTCTTGCGCATCTGGCAAGCCTGCTCGGCATGGCCCGCAAGTCGGCGAACTTTGTCGCCGGCAGCAATGCCGTGCTGGATACCTTGAGTCGCAAGCGGCCGTTGGCCGTAGTCATACTGGCCAAAGACATTTCACCGCAGATTGGTGAAAAGGTTCGGCGCAAGGCGGCACTGCAGAAGATAGTGACGACGGAATTATTCGATAAGCTGGAACTTGGCCGCATACTCGGGCGTGCGGAAAGAAGTGTCGTTGGTTTGCCCGATGGGAAACTGGCGCAAGCGTTTCTAGATGATCTGCTGCGCTATCAGGATATTTCAGGGGAATGTTGATGGCTAAAATTCGTGTTCATGAATTGGCGACCAAGTTGGGTTTGGACAACAAGGACATTGTTGACAAACTGAACCAGGCCGGCATCGAGGTCAAGAACCATATGAGTGCTCTGGAAGAAGAGGTGGCGCTCAAGTTCGAAGCCACACTGTCCGGCAAGACTGGTAACGTCCAGGCTGACGGATCAAGCGAGGTGAAGGTCAACGAGGAGCGTATCAGCACTGGTTTGATCCGTCGTCGCAGGACCGTCGCAGGAAGAGCTGTGTCTGAAGAGCCACCGGCTCCGGTTGCTGTCGAAGAGCCTGAGCCTGTTGCTGAGGAACCTGCTGAGCAGGAATCCGTGGCTCCTGCCGAAGAACCGGTCCAGGAAGAGCCCGTCGCAGGGGCTGAAGAGCCCCGGGAGGACACTGCTCCTGCGGTAGCTGCCGCGCCGCCTGTCGAAAAGGTCGAGAAAACGGCTCCTGAAAAGAAAAAAGAAAAGCGCGAGACGCCGACTACGGCCAAGATCCTCGGCCGGGTCGAGCTGCCGACCGCTGCAGAGAGGCCGCGCCGTCAGGAAGCCGTCATTGACCGGAACAAACGGCCTTCACCGACGGACCGCACCCGTGCAGACCGTCCGAGCCGTCCTGAACAGGCTGGTCGTCCGAGCCGTCCTGAGCAGGCTGGTCGTCCGAGCCGCCCTGAGCAGGCTGGTCGTCCGAGCCGCCCCGTTGCACCGTCGATCCCTGCCGCGCCGATGATCCAGCCGGATGTGCCGTCGGAAAAAGAAGGTCGTTCGAACAAGAAGAAAAAGAAGGGGCGTGACAATATCGCACATACCGAGACCGACGGTCTGCGGCGCAAGAGCCGCAGGGAAGTCTATGAGCCGGACCGCAATGAGCGCTATCGCAAGGGCAAAAAAGCTTTGCGCCCGTCCCAGAAGACGGAAATCACCCAATCCAAGGCGATCAAACGCAAAATCAGGATCACCGACGTCATCTCGATCGGAGAACTGGCCAAGCGCATGGGTGTCAAGGCGAACGACCTGATCAAGGAGTTGATGCGCCAGGGACAGATGGTGACGATCAACCATCCACTCGATTTCGAATCAGCGGCGATCCTCGCCTCCGAGTTCGGTTATGAAGTAGAGAACGTCGCGTTTGATGAGGATACCATCCTTTCCCATTCGAGCCTTGATATCAAGAGCGACGACGAAGGGCAGAAGTTGCCGCGTCCGCCGGTCATCACCATCATGGGTCACGTTGACCATGGCAAGACCAGTCTGCTCGATGCGATCCGGCATGCCAACGTCACCGAGGGCGAGGCTGGTGGCATTACCCAGCACATCGGTGCCTACAATGTCGAGCTCGATGGCCGCCAGATGACGTTCCTCGATACACCCGGTCACGAAGCCTTTACCTCAATGCGTGCCCGTGGCGCCCAGATCACCGACATCGTGGTCCTGGTCGTTGCCGCCGATGACGGCGTCATGCCGCAGACCCGCGAGGCTGTGAACCACTCCAAGGCTGCCGGTGTGCCGATCATTGTCGCTGTCAACAAGATCGACAAGCCCGGGGCCAATCCGGACCGGGTCATGCAGGAACTCTCCGATCTGGAACTGCTGCCGGAAAGCTGGGGCGGTGAGACCATCTACGTCAATGTCTCGGCCAAGGAAAAGACCAATATCGATCAGCTGCTCGAGATGATCCTGCTCCAGGCCGAGGTCCTCGACCTCAAGGCCAATCCGAACAAACGCGCCAGGGGTGCGGTGGTCGAGGCCCGTCTCGATAAAGGCCGCGGCCCGATCACAACGGTCCTGGTCCAGCAGGGGACTTTGAAAATCGGTGACCCGATCGTTGCCGGCCTGCATTATGGCCGCGTCCGGTCGATGACCGATGATCGTGGCAATGCTGTCCAGCAAGCCGGCCCGTCCTTCCCCGTGGAAGTCACCGGTCTGACCGGAGTGCCGGAAGCCGGCGAATCGTTCCATGCGGTCGAAGACGAGAAGACTGCCAAGGACGTTGCCCAGCATCGTCACCAGAAGGTGCGTGAAGCAGAG
The DNA here is from genome assembly GCA_963825615.1 of uncultured delta proteobacterium. Taxonomy (GTDB): domain Bacteria; phylum Desulfobacterota; class Desulfuromonadia; order Desulfuromonadales; family BM103; genus JAHEDT01. Next base: position 139,608 of record CAWGTV010000010.1, on the reverse strand, counting down.
CTGGCCAAGAGCAGCAAGATCTCGCTGGAGCAGCTTTATGCGCGCATCCAGGAGGGTGACGTCAAAGAGCTCAAGGTTATCGTCAAGGCCGACGTCCAGGGCTCAGCCGAAGCTGTCTCGGATACCCTGACGAAACTGTCGACCGATGCCTGTCGCCTGATCATGATCCACTCCGGTGTCGGCGGCATTACCGAAACCGACATCAGCCTGGCGTCGGCGTCAGATGCCATCGTCCTTGGCTTCAACGTGCGCCCGGCTCCCAAAGCGGCCCATCTTGCCGAAATCGAGGGAGTTGACATCCGCCTTTACAACGTTATCTACGATGCCGTTAACGACATCAAGAGCGCCATGGAGGGGCTGCTTGCGCCGACCCTCAAGGAAGAGGACCTCGGCCGCGCCGAAGTTCGCGAAGCGTTCAACGTGTCCAAGGTGGGCACCATTGCCGGTTGCTATGTCGTCTCCGGCAAGATCCTGCGCAATGCTCATGCCCGACTGCTGCGTGACGATGTGGTCGTCTGGACCGGTAAGCTCGCATCTCTGCGTCGCTTCAAGGACGATGTCAAGGAAGTCACTACCAATTACGAATGTGGTATCGGCCTGGAGAATTACAACGATGTCAAGCCCGGTGATGTGATCGAGGCGTTCGAGATCAAGGAATTCAAGACGAGCCTTTAACCTGCCCGTTTCATTAGCGCGGGCGACCCTGACGAGCTTTGCATGGTGATCGGCGTCCTGCAACTGGATCTGCGCCTGCACGGGCCGCAGAACCTCAAGCAGAAACGAGGCGTGCTGCAGAAACTGCTGGCACGCTGCCGCAACCGTTTTCCTGCCAGTTGTGCCGAGGTAGGGCACCAGGATCTCTGGCAGAGGGCGCTGCTCGGGTTTGCCGTGGTCAGTTCCTCGGAGCAGGTGCTTGCACCGATTCTTTCCCACATAGAGGATGAAATCCTTTCGTCCGGCGAGGTTGATCTGATCGATGCCGAAACCGATTTCATCCACTTCTGAACACAGGTAGAGACTAACGTGTCCTCACAACGTGCACAAAGGGTGGCAGAGACCATCCATAAAGAAATTTCAAGCCTCCTGATCAAGGGCCTCAAGGACCCGCGCATCGGTTTCGTAACGATAACGTCCGTTGATGTGACCCCCGATCTCCGCCAGGCCAAGGTCTATTATACGTTGATGGGCAGCCAGGAAGAGCGTGTCCAGAACCAGGCCGGGCTCGACAGCAGTGCCTCTTACATCCGCCAGCAACTTGGTCGTCAATTGCGCCTGCGCTATACTCCCGAAGTCCGCTTCGAGTACGATGCGTCTTTCGATTACGGCCAGCGCATCGAACAGCTGCTCAGTGAAGTCAAGACAGACGAACCGCAAGATGACTGAACAGATCCTGCAACTGATCGAGAAAAGCCAAACCTTTCTAATTGCTTCTCACGAGAGCCCTGACGGTGATGCGCTCGGTTCGACCCTGGCTCTGGCCAATGCGTTGCGGGAGATGGGCAAGGAGGTGGTCGCCTACAATCAGGACCGCGCCCCTCTCGACTACGCCTTTCTTCCCGGATATGCCACGACTGGTGACGGAACTGGACAATGCACGGAGCTTCGACGTCGGATTCGTCCTCGATGCCGGTGAACTTGCGCCGTGCCGGCTCCTGGATCGGCGAGCGCTGCCGGTCGCTGGTCAACATAGACCATCATCCGTATTCGGAGGACTTCGGCAATATTTACTACGTTGATACCCAGGCCTGTGCAACCGGCATCATGATCTACCGCCTGCTGCAGGCTGGCGGATACCAGGTCTCCAGGGACGTTGCCATCTGCGTTTACACGGCCATTCTTTCCGACACCGGCTCATTCCGCTACTCCAATGCCAATCCCGAAGCTTTCCGGGTTGCTGGCGAAATGATCGCTCTCGGTGTTGATCCCTGGGCGATCGCCTCAGGCCTTTACGAAAACCAGGATCTTGAACGGCTGCGCTTGTTGGCGCTGTCCCTGCCGACCCTGCGCATTTCAAGCTGCGGACTGTATGCGTCCCTCGCCGTGACCCTGGACATGTACGCAAGCGCCGGGGCTCATGAAGAGCATACCGATCGGTTTATCAATTACCCGAGGTCGATCCGCGGCGTTGAAGTGGCGATCTTCTTCCGGCAGCTCGCCGCAGATCGCTTCAAGGTGGGGTTCCGCTCCAAGGGCAACATCGACGTTGGCGCCCTGGCCCGGGCCATGCACGGTGGCGGTCATCACAATGCCGCCGGCGCCGAAGTGCAGGGCTCCCTGGAAAATGTCCAGGAGTGGGTCTTCAAGCGCGTTGCCGAAATGCTCCCAGCGTATCGATGAACGGTGTTCTGGTCGTCGATAAACCGCAGGGGCTGTCGTCATTCGATGTCGTGCGCCAGGTGCGCCGCTTGTGCCATACCCGCCGGGTCGGGCATGCCGGCACGCTTGACCCTCTGGCGACCGGGGTCCTTCCGGTGGCGGTCGGTTGGGCGACGCGCCTGGTTGAGTACCTGATGGCTGGCGATAAAATTTATCAGGCAACCCTGAGACTCGGGGCCGTCACTGATACCCAGGACGCGGAAGGCCGTATCCTCGAGGAGCATGACTGGCAGCACATTGACCGTGCCGTCCTGGAGCAGGCAGCCGCCGGCTTCACCGGCGATATCAGCCAGTTGCCGCCGATGTACTCTGCCCTCAAGAAGAATGGGCAGCCACTCTACCTCCTTGCACGCAAGGGGATAGAAATCGAGCGACAACCCCGCGCCGTCCGTATCAACAGCCTGGTCATAGACAATTTCGCGGCGCCATATGCGACTTTTACAGTGCGTTGCGGCAAGGGCACCTACGTGCGAACCCTTTGTCACGATATCGGCCGGGAGTTGGGCTGTGGTGCTCATATGACGAGTCTGCGTCGCTTGGCCTGCGGTCGATTTGACCTGACGGCAAGTCACACCCTTGAGGAGTTGCAGGAACTGCTGGAGCAGGGACGGTCGCTGCCGCTGATGTCGCCTGCCGAAGCCTTGGCCGACTGGCCGGCGCTTTTTGTCGACGGGCCTGCTCTATCCCGTTTGCGTGATGGCGTGGCGCCAAGCCAGACGGAACTCGATGTTGCCGGACTGGCTGCCGGAGACCGGGTGCGTTTCCTTGCCGGAGACGCTTTGACTGCGATTGCCCGCTATACTCCGGGCGGTTATGGCAAAAGGCCTGGAGATTTCGAAATATTAAAGGTTTTTCCGACGGTTGACGATGAAGGATAAATGCTTTACTATGCTTCGGTTTTATGGTAGATAAAGCTTCTCTTCGGCGTTGCCGAAAATGACAATAACTCATAAATAAAGATCAAGGAGGTGGCGCCGTGCTGGCCACAGAGCGAAAACAAGAAATCATTGAAAAATTCAAAACCCATGAGGGTGATACGGGTTCCCCGGAAGTGCAGATTGCTCTTCTTTCGGAGCGTATCACTTATTTGACGGATCATTTCCGCACCCACAAGAAAGACCATCACTCCCGTCGTGGTCTGCTCAAGATCGTCGGCCAGCGCCGCCGTCTGCTCGATTACCTCAAGAGCAAGGATGTCGAACGTTATCGTGTTGTGATTAAAGAGTTGGGTATTCGCCGTTAAAACCAGGCAGCAAGTTTCTGGTCAGCCAGGGCCTGCTGCCTATTGTTTGTAAGTGTCATGGCCGGGAGGTTGTCCGGAGAGAGGTCCTGAGCAGTCAATGGCTCAGTCCCTGTCTCAGGCCATCCTCCTCTGCCATTTTAGGAAGCAGTAATTATTGGTGACCGGATGTCCGGTTAGAAATGAGGAGAAAAATGGCTTATCAAAAAGTCGAAATCGAGTTCAACGGCCAGCCGTTGATCATGGAAACGGGCAAGATGGCCCGTCAGGCCGACGGCGCTGTCGTCCTTACCTATGGCGAGACCAAGGTGCTCTGCACTGTTGTCTCTGCCAGGAAAATGCGTGAAGGACAGGACTTCTTCCCCCTGACCGTCAACTATCAGGAAAAGTTCTATGCTGGCGGCAAGATCCCCGGTTCCTTCTTCCGTCGTGAACGCGGCACCACCGAGCGAGAGACGCTGATCTGTCGCCTGATCGATCGCCCGATGCGGCCGCTCTTCCCCAAAGGCTACATGTTCGAAACCCAGATCATGCCGACCGTCATTTCGGCCGACATGGTCAATGATCCCGATACGCTCTCCATGGTGGCAGCGTCGGCTGCTGTGGCCATCTCCGATATCCCGTTCAATGGACCGATCGCGGCCGTGCGGGTTGGCCGGGTCGATGGTAAGTTTATTGCCAACCCGACTCTTGAGCAGATCAGTCAGAGTGACGTCGAGATCGTTGTCTCCGGTTCGAAAGACGCGGTGATGATGGTTGAAGGAGAGTCCAACTTTCTTTCCGAAGCAGGAAATGCTTGATGCCATTTTCTTCGGCCATGAAGCGTTGCAGCCGCTGATCGCTGCCCAGTCTGAACTAGCTAAACTGGTCGGGCTCGAGAAGCGTGAGTTCAAGGTCGCCGAAACCGATGCCGGTCTGGCTGACAAGGTGGCTGCCCTGGCCGAAGCCGGAGTCGTTGCAGCGGTCAAAATTCGCACCAAGCAGGAGCGCTATGCCGCCCTGGCTGACAATCGTGTCGCAGTTCTGGAGCAGATGGCAGCCGAGTTCGAAGGCCGCGAAGGGGAGATCAGTGCCATCCTCGGTTCGATCGAGAAGCGCGTGGTGCGGCAGATGGTCACCAAGGACCGCGTCCGCATCGACGGACGCGATATGGGCACCATTCGCCCGATCACCTGTGAAATCGGCATCCTGCCTCGTGCCCATGGCAGTGCCCTGTTCACCCGCGGTGAGACCCAGGCGCTGGTTGCCGCAACACTCGGCACCAAGGTCGATGAGCAGCGTATGGACAATGTTCAGGGTATGGACTTCAAGAAGTTCATGCTGCACTACAACTTCCCACCGTTCTGCGTTGGCGAGACCAGCATGCGCCTCTTCCCAGGCCGTCGCGAAGTTGGTCACGGCATGCTTGCCGAGCGCAGCGCCTCGAAAATTCTGCCCAAGCACGAGGACTTCCCTTACACGATCCGCATCGTCTCCGATGTCCTCGAATCGAACGGTTCGTCTTCAATGGCTTCGGTCTGCGGTGCTTCGCTGTCGCTGATGGACGCCGGCGTGCCGGTCAAGGAGCCGATTGCCGGCATCGCCATGGGCCTGATCAAGGAAGGTGACGACGTCGCTATCCTGTCCGATATCCTCGGTGACGAGGACCACCTCGGCGACATGGACTTCAAGGTCACCGGTTCCGCCAATGGCGTGACCGCCCTGCAGATGGACATCAAGATCTCCGGTGTGACCAAGGAGATCATGAAGCAGGCCCTGGAACAGGCCAAGGAAGGACGGATTCACATCCTCGGCGAGATGGCCAAGGCGATCGACAAGCCGCGTGCCGATCTCTCCAAGTATGCACCGCGCATCACCAGCATCAGGGTCAAACCCGACCAGGTGCGTACAGTTATCGGCTCTGGCGGCAAGAACGTTCGCGGCGTGATCGAAGCGACCGGCTGCGCCATCGATATCCAGGACGACGGTACCATCCATATTGCCTCCTCTGACGGCGAAGCTGCCAAAAAGGCGATCAAGATGATCCGTGATCTGGTCCAGGAGGCCGAAGTCGGCAAAATCTATCAGGGGACGGTTCGCAAGATCATGGAATTCGGCGCTTTCGTCGAAATCTTCCCGGGGACCGATGGCCTGGTACATATCTCCGAGCTTGACAAGGAGCGCGTCCGTGCCGTTACCGACGTTCTGAATGAAGGTGACACGGTACTGGTCAAGTGCATCGGTATTGACAAGCAGGGCAAGATCAAGCTGTCCCGCAAAGAGGCCCTCGGGCAGACATTGCCTGAGGACGTATAATCTCTTCCTTACATGATTCTACGTACGAAGCTGGATAATGGCATCCGGGTTCTTTCCGAGAAAGTGCCCGGGTGCCATTCCGTTTCACTCGGAGTCTGGGTGAACAATGGCTCACGTCATGAATCTGCCGCATTCAACGGCATCTCCCATTTTATCGAACATATGCTGTTCAAAGGCACGGAACGGCGCAGCGCCCAGGTTATTGCCCGTGAAGTCGATTCGGTCGGTGGACACCTCAATGGCTTCACCAGCCGCGAGTTCAGCTGCTATTTTGTCAAAATCCTCGCTGAAAAACTGCCCATGGCCGTTGACCTGCTTGGGGATCTGATCTGCAACGCCAAATTCAACCTTGACGACATCGAAAAGGAACGCCGGGTCATCCTGCAGGAGATCGCCATGATCGAGGACAGCCCGGAGGAGTCGATTCACGATCAATTCGCGCATAACTTCTGGGCCGGGCATCCTCTCGGTAGGCCGGTGATCGGCACCCGGCAGACAGTAGGTGATATCGATCGTCAACAGATGCTGAACTTCATGGCAGAGCGGTATGTTGGCAACAATCTCTGCGTTGTCGCTGCCGGAGGTCTTGACCATGAAGAACTGGTCCGGTTGGTCAACCTTGCCCTGGGGGATGTCCCTTGCTCCGGTCCGGATCTGCCAATAGTTGCCCCGGTCGTCAAGCGCAACGTCGAGGTGGTCAACCGTGTTCTTGAGCAGACCCACATCTGTCTGGGCGTCGCCGGACTGCCGCAAAACCATGTCGACCGTTACGGTGTCTATCTGCTCAATACCATCCTGGGCGGTAATATGAGCTCACGGTTGTTTCAGAAGGTTCGCGAGGACCTCGGCATGGCTTACTCGGTTTACAGCTATCATCACAATCACTCGGACAGCGGAGCCTTTATCATCTATGCCGGCACCTCTCCCGGTGATGCCCCACTGGTTGTGCGGACGATCCTCGAGGAATTGACCCGGTTGCGCTGCGAAGCGGTTAGCGTAGACGAGTTGCAAAGCGCCAAGGATTACCTCAAGGGGAGCATGCTGCTCTCCATGGAGAGCATGGATAATCGTATGACCCGTCTAGCGAAAAACGAGCTCTTCCTGAGGGATGTCGGGATCTGTCTCGAAGAGAGCCGGGCGATGATCGATGCCGTGACTATCGACCTGGTGCAGCACATGGCGGAAAGTCTGTTTGTCAACGAGACGCTCAACCTGCTGGTCTGCGGCCAGGTCAAATGTACCGAATTCCCTGACATTGATCTGCAATTTGGATGATACCCAGGCTGCAAGGTTGTAAAGTTTTATAGCCCTAAAGTTTTATAAATCGCTTTTGAGGTGGATATGATTGAAATAAAAGTCAAAAAACTCCATCCCCGGGCCGTCATCCCGGTATACATGACCGAACATGCCGCCGGCATGGATCTCTGCACCGTGATCGATGAGCCGGTTGTGCTCGCTCCTGGCGAGCGCGCCCTGCTGCCCACTGGCCTGGCGATGGAAATCCCGCCGGGCTATGAAGGGCAGGTACGTCCGCGTTCCGGCCTGGCCCTAAAAAAGGGGATCGCCCTGGTCAACTCTCCGGGAACGATCGACGCCGACTACCGCGGTGAGATCGGTATTATCATCATCAATCTTGGCGACCAGCCGGTTGAATTTCTGCCGGGAGACCGCGTTGCCCAACTGATTATCGCTCCGGTGACCCGGGCCGCTCTCGTCGAGGCGGACACCCTCAACGATTCAGTGAGAAGCTCCGGCGGTTTTGGCCATACCGGAGTCAGCGGGCAATGACCTCGACAGCCGCCCCCCCTAAAGAGCTGATCGATTTCCCCTGCCACTTCGAGTTCAAGGCTTTTGGCCCAGGGGATGAGGACGGTCGTTTTTCTGACCAGGTGCACTCCGCCGTAGCAAAAGTCGTCCAGGTCTCGCGTCAAGCCATGCGGACACGTAAGAGCTCCGGTGGCAAATACCAGTGTGTCAGCGTTCTGGTCACTTTACAGAACCGGGCCCAGCTTGATGGGGTTTATGCGGCACTACGTAAAATCAATGACTTGAAATATCTGTTGTGATTTATATAGAATGGGCATGCAAAATGGCTATGGGTTGGAGTCTTTAAGTCTCCGCGCTTGTTTGCAGGTCATGTCATTTCAGGAGAGGGCAATGCTGTTACACATCAACCAGGACAATCCCCAGGAACGCCTTGTCAAGAGAGCGGTAGAGGTGTTGCGGCAGGGCGGGGTGATTGCCTATCCGACGGATACGACCTACGGTATCGGTTGCGATATCTTCAATCGTCGCGGTGTCAAGAATATCTACCAGATCAAACAGCGCGATGCACGCAAGCCATTTTCCTTTATTTGCGCTGATCTCTCTGATGCTGCCAACTATGCCCAAGTCAGTAACTTTGCATTCAAAATCATGAAACGCCATCTTCCCGGCCCTTATACCTTCGTCCTTGAAGCGACCAGGATTGTGCCGGACAACCTGACGACCCGCCAGAAAACCGTCGGCATCCGCATCCCCGACGATGCGATCGCCTTGGCAATTGTGCGCGAACTGGGGCATCCGCTGGTGACGACCAGCGCCAATTTAACGGGTGAATCGCCCCTCCACGACCCGGCTGAAATCGAATCCACGCTGGGCCGCATGCTTGACCTGGTCATCGATGGGGGGATTCGCTATGGCGACCCATCCACCGTGATCAGCCTGATTGACGACCGTATCGAAGTCCTGCGCCAAGGCTGCGGCGACACCTCCTGGATTGATCAGTTATGACCCGTTTTCTTATCCTACTGATTTCTGGATTGTTTCTCATGGGCGCCCTGGCGATGCCGTCCTGGGCTGCGGATGAAGGCTTCGGCGGCGTTGGCTTGCAGGTTGTGCCAACGATCAATGGCGACTTGGTCGTGCTGAATGTACTGAAAGATGCACCGGCTGCTCAAAAGGGTGTGCAGCCGGGAGACCTGATCTTCCAGGTTGATAATTTCTCCTTGCAGGGCAGCGACTTTGGCAAAGTGGTTGCCGAACATCTCTGGGGCCCGGTGGGCAGCAAGGTCGAGCTTTTCTACCGCCGGCCAGGGGTTGCCGGGGTGAGCAGGGTGGTGCTGGAGCGCACATCGATCGATCCGCGCATGACCGTCACCCCGACGGTCAAAAACGGTATGCCGGGCAGCAACGGGAGCAAGTGATGATGCAGAAAGAGATTGCCGTCGTTCTGTACAGTTATCGCCTTGTCAACCACAACTGGTCCCCAAACGTCGATAACGGCGCCCTGGAAGAGTTCATCTCGTCTCTTCATAGTGAACTAAATCCACTCGGTATTACAGTCACTTGTGTTAATGAGCATGAGAATGTTCTTGAGGTCAAGGGCTACGCGGATCTGCTGAATACCATACGCTTGCGCTCTCCCAGTGACCATATCAGCAACCTTTGCCTCGGCCATATTATCGGCCAGAGCGCCGACTGTAATGTGTTCGAGGATCTCCGCCGCGGTGTCAGTCGCGTTGCTTTTGCACCGGAGATGATCGAACCGGAGGGGAGCAACAAAGTCGTTTGTCACAATTGCGGGTGTGGATGTTAACAACCGGAACGCGCAACGCTGGATGTGAAGAACCAAAACACAAACATTAAGGGGACAGCATTCTATCTGTCCCCTTTTGTTTAGAGCATTTTGTCTCGTCCCTCGTCACGCGTCACTGTTTTTTCTGGAACTTCCTCACATAGGCGAGCAGGGCATTCATCTCCTGGGAGTCTGGAGAGATCATCGCCGCGCCGAGGGCGTCGCGCAGGCAGGCATTGATGATGTCCTTAAGTTCCGTATCGTTGAAGTCGGCGACCTTGTCCAGTCCTTTGCCCTGCGAATGACAGGTCGCACAGCTCTGTCCCTTGGTACCCAGCTCGACTGATTCGAAGAGGGTCTTGCCCAGACCCAGCGAGGGCGCTTCATTGGCATATGCAAGGCCCCCCGTTAAAAGCAGAATAGCGAGTACACCGATCAATTTATTCATGGCCATCTCCCGGAAACCGTGTAAAATGAAGGAGTTGCAAATTACAGATAGATTACTCTTGAATCTCTCTGTTGACAAGTTACTTCTCTCTTTTACCAGGGAGCAGGAACTGGCCGCTACAGCGCGTTTCTCGTTACAGGAGGTCGTCCATGAAAATAAAACTCGCTATCAGCCTTGTGCTGGCATTTCTCGCCTTTCTGTTCATTACCCAGAATACCGATGTCGTGACCGTGGCTTTCCTCTTCTGGTCTGTCCAGATGTCACTGGTCCTGCTGCTGCTGTCGATGCTTGGGGCCGGCTTTATCATCGGTTGGCTTCTCAACGGTTACCTGCGCTTTGTGCGCAACCGCCGGTCATCTAGAGCGGAGATTGCAGCGCAGCGAGAAGAGCAGCATCAACAGGGCACGCCACATCCATAACAATGGAGCAAAGCAAACGCATGAGTGACAAGCCCAGCGCAATCCATGGTCTCGTTCAAAATGCCATTGACAACGGCAATGCCCTCGAGGCCAAAGACATCCGTGCTTTGCGCGCGCAGAGCAAAAAGGCTGTCACCCTGATCAAGGGAGTCTTTTGGGTCGGTATCGCAGTTTTCAACCTGGTTCTTTTTGTCCCGCTGCCATTTGAGGTCAATAGAACCTTCGCCCTGGTGGTTGCTTTTCTCGCCCTGGTGGTTGCCATTATTGTGCCGATCCTTGGACTTAAAAAACACCAGGTTAACCTGGAACTCCTCCAGGTGAGCAAGGAGCCGCTAAACAAAAAAAGTGTCAATGATGCGGGGCGGGTCTATATCGACCAGGTCAAGAAGCAGGACCGGCCGTTTGTCAATGTAGAGTTTGCCTTGCTGCAGGGGAGCAAATGGTCTGATCGGACTGATAAGAGCTGAGCCTGCAGAGCTCGAGTCAGCAACATTCCTGTCACCAGGCCCACGACATACCCTCTGCCCGCTTGTCGAATCCACTCGCTCGTTCAGCTTGCAAGCTCTCGAATCAGATTCTGGACCGTCTCCTTGGCGTCGCCGAAAATCATCCTGGTATTCTCCCTGTAGAACAACGGGTTGTCGAGTCCCGCAAACCCGGACGCCATTGACCGTTTGAGCACGAAAACGGTGCGGGCACTGTCGGCATTAATGATCGGCATGCCATAAATCGGGCTGTCCGGCACATCGCGGGCGGCCGTATTGACAACATCGTTGGCGCCGATGACGATAGCCAGATCGAAGGTCTCCATGCGGGGATTGATGCTGTCCATCTCCAGGAGCAGGTCGTAGGAGACATCCGCTTCCGCCAGGAGCACGTTCATGTGGCCCGGCATCCGCCCGGCCACGGGATGGATGGCATACAGCACTTCACAACCATTCTTTTCCAACAATTGTTGGAGCTCCTTGACGCTGTGCTGGGCCTGAGCAACAGCCATGCCGTAACCGGGGATAATCACCACGCTCTGGGCCGCCTCAAGGACGTAGTAAGCGTCTTCGACCGAGAGAGCCTTGACCTCGCCGTCAATTTCTCCCCCGGCAGCCGATATCGCGCCGAATCCAGAGAAGAGCACGTTGCCGAGGGAGCGGTTCATCGCCTTGCACATGATGTTGGTCAGTATAATGCCACTGGCCCCGACCAGCGACCCCGCCACGATCAGGATATTGTTGTGAATGGCGAACCCGGCTGCGCACGCAGCAAGCCCTGAGTAGCTGTTGAGCAGCGAGATCACGACCGGCATATCGGCGCCACCGATCGGCAGCAGCGTCATCACGCCGAGAGTTGCAGAGAGCACGATCGCAAGATAGAGCCAGATGGGCTGTGCCGGGTTGAGCACAAACAGTACGCCGCAGACGACGTTTGCCAGCAAAATTCCGGCATTCACCCAGCGTTGCCCCTTGAAGACCAGTGGTCGACCGGTGATCCGTTCACTGAGCTTGCCCCAGGCCATGAGACTGCCGGTAAAAGTCACCCCGCCGATCAGGATACTCATGAAAATGGTCATGAGGATAAAGCTGTCCAGTTGTGGTTGCTCCAGAGCAACCCAGCCAACCAGAAGGCTGGCGATGCCACCGAAACCGTTAAAGAGGGCAACCATCTCGGGCATGGCGGTCATGGCCACCATCCGGGCGGCCAGAGCCCCGATCATTGTGCCGATCACTATTCCCAGCAGGATCCAGCGATAATCGATGATCGACTGGTCCAAAAGAGTTACGACCACTGCCAGCAACATGCCCAGGGACGAGATGGCATTGCCGCGCCGCGCCGTGTCCGGGTGGCCGAGAAGCTTCAGCCCCAGGATGAAGAGCACTGCGGCCAGGGTGTAGGAAAGATTGATCAGCATGGTCGTGTTCATCTCTTGTCTGGCCCCTTTTTCTTGAACATCGCCAGCATCCGGTCAGTCACCAGATAGCCACCAACCACATTGATCGTCGCAAAGGCCACGGCAGCGGTTCCGAGTATGACGGTGAGCGTCGTGCCTTCACCGCCGGCGCCGACCAGGGCCCCGACCAGGGTGATGCCGGAGATGGCGTTGGCTCCCGACATCAAAGGGGTATGCAGAGTGGCCGGTACTTTCTGAATCAGTTCAAATCCCAGGAAAATGGATAAGACCAAAATAAATGTCAGGTAGACCAGGTCCATACAGTTCTCCTTATGCGTAGTGCTTGTGAATCGTCTTGTTGACGATGCTTCCGGCATGGGTGATGACACATCCGGACAAGATATCGTCGTCAAGGTCAAGTACGAAGGTTTTCTGTTGAGGATCCCAATATTCATGGATCAGGTTGAAGAGGTTATTGGAATACATGTTGCTGGCATCGCGACAGACACGACCGGACCAGTTGCCGCTGCCGATAATGAGCACGCCGTCGATTTCAACGATTTGGCCGGCCACCGAACCCTCAACATTGCCACCGGTCTCAGCCGCCATGTCAACGATCACGCTTGCTGGGGGCATGTTCCTGATCATGTCACGAGTGACCAATACCGGCGGTTTGCGGCCGAATACCTGGGCCGTGGTGATGACGATGTCTGATTTGGCAATCTCATCTGCCTGTCCCTGGCGTTGTTTTGTCAACTGCTCCGGCGTCAGCTGGCGGGCGTAACCGTCTTCGGTCTGACCGGTCTCGCCCAGGTCGATCCTGAGAAAGCTGGCGCCGAGAGATTCCACCTGTTCCGCAACGACCGCACGGGTGTCGAAAGCGGTCACCCGGGCACCGAGACGTTTGGCCGTCGCGATAGCCTGCAGGCCGGCAACCCCGGCGCCGATCACGAACACCTTGGCAGGTTTGATCGTGCCGGAGGGGGTCATCATCATCGGCAGGATACGGTTGAGTTGATTGGCCGCCTGTATGAGCATAACGTAACCGGCAAGGCTTGCCTGGGAGCTCAGAGCGTCCATTTTCTGAGCCCGGGTGGAGCGGGGGATCATTTCCATACTGATCGAAGTGATATGCCGGTCTTTGAGCGCCTCGATCAGTCCCTGATCATTGAACGGATCAAGATAGCTGACATGCAAGGCCCCTCGTTGCATTTGCGTAACCTCGTCAATTGCAGGCTTATGGATTCTCAGGACAATGTCTGCTTCGCCGAACAGGGCCTGACGCTCCGTAATGACCTTGGCACCGGCCTCACGATACTGCTCATCAGAAAAGCCACAGGCAATGCCGAGTCCGGTCTCCACACGCACATCAGCACCGGAGCTGACCAGTTTTGCGGCATTCGCCGGGGTCATTGCCGTCCTCTTGTCGGTGGGGCTGGTCTCGCAAGGAACAGAGATTACTGCCATTCGTTATGTCTCCGCTTATTCGTTTAAATTTATGGTTACGCGAGCTAACTTTGTCGCAATGGTGTGTAATAGCTTAAATCTTTTATATCATACAACAAAGTAACAATAGTAGTTGAGCTATTTAGTCGCCTAATTGTAGGGGCCAGGTCTACATATGTCACACAAAATGCACCTTTTGCAAAAATGTGAAATGTGCAGACCTGACCCCATGATGCTTGTCATCCCGTTAGCCAAGGCGTAATATCAAATACTTAACAGCAGGTACTATTCCAACCCTTTGAAGAGTTCTTCATGGATATTGTCCAGGTTGAATCACTGCGTAAAACCTACGGTGACCTGCATGCGGTTAAAGATATCTCTTTTAATGTTCGTAAAGGCGAGTGTTTTGGGCTGCTTGGTCCGAATGGTGCCGGCAAGACTACGACCATTCGCATGCTCTACGGATATACTCCGCGTGATGCCGGCAAACTGACGCTGTTCGGTCTCGATATTGACGACGATATTCGCGAGATCAAACGGCGCATCGGCATCTGCCAGCAGGAGGACTCTCTCGACCCGGATCTTTCGGTACTCGAAAACCTGGTGGGATACGCTCGTTATTTCTCCATCTCCAAACAGCGGTCCGTCCAGCGTGCTGCCGAACTTCTTGAGTTCTTTGCCCTGCAAAGTCGCGCCTCGGACAAGATTGCTATCCTTTCAGGCGGCTTAAAGCGCCGGTTGATGCTGGCCCGAGCCCTTGTCAATGACCCCGAGCTGCTGATCCTCGATGAACCGACCACAGGTCTCGACCCTCAAAGCCGTCAATTGCTCTGGGAGAAATTGGCCGCTCTGAAGCGGCGGGGATTGTCCATTCTGCTGACGACCCATTACATGGAAGAAGCCGAACGCCTGTGCGATCGGCTGGTGATCGTCGATCATGGTGAGATTCTCGTTGAAGGCAAGCCGTCGAACCTGGTGCGTGAGCGGGTCGGTCACTCGGTTCTCGAAATCGCCGAGCCCGACCAGAAGGTGCGCGATTTTCTGGCTGCCGAGACATGTCGAGTGGAAGACCTTGGCAACCGGCTGTTGGTCTATCTCGATGACGGTGACCAACTCTTCCTCAAGCTGACCCGTGAGGTGAGAACGGAAGGGTGCACCCTGCGTCCGGCCGGTTTGGAGGATCTCTTCCTCAAACTGACCGGAAGGGAGCTGCGCGAATGATCTGGCCGCGACCTGCGCAAATCAGCCGCCGCACCCTGCGCGTCTGGCAACGCAATTTCACGGTCTACAGCCGGACCTGGAAAATCTCCTTCCTGCCGCCGCTGCTTGAACCGTTGCTCTACATCCTCGCGTTTGGTGTCGGCCTGGCGGTTATGGTCGGCGAACTGCAGTACGGCGGTCGAGTCCTTTCCTACACGGTCTTTATCGCTCCGGCACTGGTTTCCGTGGCGATCATGTATAACGCGTTCTTCGAGACGACCTACAACAGCTTCGTGCGCATGTACTGGCAGAAAACTTATGACGCCCTGCTCGCCACACCGCTCAACCTTGAAGAGATCATCCTCGGCGAGATGCTCTGGGCCGCGACCAAGTCGTTGATTGCCGCAACCCTGATGAGTATCGTGATCTCCCTGTGCGGGCTATTCGAGTTTCCCGGGGCCCTGATGCTGATCCCCCTGGCGCTGCTTGGCGGTTTGCTGTTTGCGGCCCTTGGCATGATCTGCACCGCCCTGGTGCCGGGAATCGAGATGTTCAACCTGCCGATCTTTCTCGGCGTAACGCCGATGTTCCTGTTCAGTGGTACCTTCTTCCCGCTGCAAAATCTTCCTGGCTGGGCACAAGCCGTGGCCCAGCTGTTGCCGCTCACACATCTGGTCGCCCTGGTGCGTGGCTGTTCATTGCACTTCTGGTCGGGGACCCTCTGGCTGAGTCTGTTGTACCTGCTGATGGCAACTGCCGTCCTCTTGCCGCTGGCGATTGCGCTCATGGTACGGCGTATTGTCAAATGACTGTGGCATTATACCTTTGACTGCAATAGCGTTAATGATTGGTCTGAGATACCATTAACTTTAAGCGGATTGGATATCATGAAGCATAAAATTCTCAACAGCCAGAATATCTCGAAGAACTGCCTTGTCTGCGGAGTTGACAACGACTTCGGTTTGAAGACGCGTTTCTATGAAACAGAGAGCAACGAGCTGGTTGCCGTCTTCAGGACACTTGATGTGCACCAGAGCTATCCCAAGGTCACTCATGGCGGTATTTCGGCGGCCATTCTCGACGAGGTGATCGGCCGGGCTATCATGATGAGCACAGACAGGAATACTTTTGGAGTGACCATCGAATTGAAGCTCCGTTACAAAAAACCGGTACCCACTGGTACCGAATTGAAGGCCGTCGGTCGCATTACCAAAGATGCCGGGCGGATCTTCGAAGGGACGGGTGAGCTTTACCTGCCTAATGGTGACGTTGCCGTTGAAGCCGAAGGGCGCTTCATGAAAAGACGGATCGACCAGATCACGGCCGCTGATTTTGCTGACAATGAGTGGTTTGTCCCGGAAGAGACTCTCCCTCGGGATATTTCTCTGTAAATGCAATTTAGGCCGAACTAACGCCACGTATAATCTTGCAAAAGCTGGAGATGGCAGACATGCTGACCCTGTTCGTCAATGTTTTTTTGAAGATCTTTATGATCTTCACACCGTTTTTCGTCGTATCCGCATTTCTCTCCCTGACCCGGGGGGCAGCCCAGGCCGAGCGGCAACGGATCGCCATCAAGATAACCCTGGCGGTCGGTATGACCTGCTTTGTGCTGTTCCTGTTCGGTGAATATATCTTTACCCTGTTCGGCATCACTCTCGACGCTTTCCGTATCGGGGCAGGGGCTGTCCTGTTCCTCTCCGCGGTGGCGATGATCCAGGGCAGGGCCACGGTTTCTCCCGATGAATCGCGGGAGGATGTGGCCGTCGTCCCTCTGGCAATCCCGATTACTGTGGGCCCTGGCACTATCGGGGCCCTCCTGGTCATGGGCGCCGGTCTAAAAACCGCACCCGAAAAGCTGGTCGCCTGCCTGGCACTCCTGTGCGCCGTGCTTGCCGTCGGCGGATTGCTGCTTGCCGCAGGCCGTATGGAACGCCTCCTCAGCCAACAGGGTTTTGCCATCCTCACCAAGTTGACCGGCTTGTTTGTTTCAGCCATTGCGGCCCAGATTTTTTTTACCGGGTTGAAGAATTTTCTGAGCTTATAAGGCCATCTTCTCCCATCGGAAAATGCTGAGAATATGTACAGGAGTGAATCATGAAAATCACCTTCCATGGCGCCGCCCGCACCGTCACCGGCTCTCAGCACCTGATCGAGGTCAACGGTCACACGATCATGCTCGATTGCGGGCTGTTTCAGGGCAAGCGCAAGGAATCTTTCGAACGCAACCGCAATGAGTTTTGTCAGGGCAAGGATATCGATACCCTGGTGCTGTCCCATGCGCATATTGATCACTCCGGGCGCATCCCCTGCCTGGTCAAGAATGGTTTTAAAGGGAGTATCTACAGTACCTCGGCGACGCGTGACCTTTGCGCTGTCATGCTCATGGACAGCGCATTCATCCAGGAAAAGGATGTCGAATTCGTTAATCGTCGACGCAAGAAAAATGGTCAACGTCTCTTCGAGCCACTCTACACCAAGGCTGATGTCGCCGACGGCATGCAGCAGTTCGTAGGCTTGAGTTATAACCGTCCATACCAACTCTGCGCCGGTGTGCAACTGACTTTGGTGGATGCCGGGCACATGCTCGGCAGTGCTCATGTCATCCTGGATATCGTTGAACAGGAGTCCGGTCGCAGCCAGCGCCTGGTTTTCAGCGGCGATATCGGCAGGCCGGATATCCCCATCATCCGTGACCCTGTACCGATCAGCTCAGGTGCGGATATCCTGATCATGGAGAGCACTTACGGCAACCGCCTGCACCCGCCATATCCCGAATCAGAGAAGGAGCTGGCGCGGATTGTCAACGAAACGGTCAGTCGCGGTGGGTCTTTGCTGATTCCGGCTTTTGCCGTTGGCAGGACTCAGCAGCTCGTCTACGCCCTGCACAAGCTTTACAACGACCGGTCCATCCCCGATATGCCGATCTTCGTAGACAGCCCCCTGGCCACGCGGGCCACGGATGTCTTCCGCCTCCACCCCGAGGTCTACGATGCCGATACCCGGGAGTTCCTCCTCGCGGACGACGACAAGAACCCCTTCGGCTTCGGTCGCCTGCAATACACCCAGACGGTGGAGCAGTCCAAGGCCCTCAATGGACTGAAAGTTCCCGCGGTGATTATCAGCTCCAGCGGCATGCTCGAGGGCGGCCGAATCCTGCATCACTTGCGCAACCGCATCGGTGATCCGCGCAATACCGTCCTCCTGACCAGCTGGCAGGCCCCTGACACCCTTGGCCGACGCCTCGTCAATAACGAACAGACGGTTCGCATCTATGGGGAAGAATTCCCCGTCAGGGCCAAAATCGAGGTTCTGGAAGGTTTCTCAGGGCATGCCGATCGCAACGGCCTCCTCAATTTTGTGCGCGTTATGAACAAGAAGCCGCAGCATACATTCATCGTTCACGGTGAAGACGATTCCTCGGCAAGTCTGGCAGACGGCCTGCGTAATGAACTGGGCCTTGCGAACGTGGCAATCCCTGAGCCACTACAAACCTTCGAACTTTAGACGCCATCAAGAAATGATGATATGTGGCATGTCTAGTCGTCTCCGGATTACAACTGGGCCATTGGCGGCCCTGCAAGCGGCGTTCTCTTCATGGTGAACGCTTTGTCCAACGAAGTCCCCGCTGACAGTGACTATGAAGTCATCATCGTCGGTGCCGGGCCGGTCGGACTGACCTTGGCCAATCTTCTCGGTATTCATGGCGTTCGTGTGCTGGTGCTGGAGAAGGAGCTTGCTGTGCCGGACATGCCCCGCGCGGTCTCCCTGGATGATGAAAGCCTGCGCATCTGGCAACAATGCGGCCTGATCGATGCCATCATGCCTTTCGTGGCCCAGGGTGCGGAGGGGGATGAGGTGTTCACCTACCGCAACCGGTCCGGCCGGGCGATCTTCTGCCTGACCCAACACGGGCGTCCGTACGGCTATGCGAGAGGCAACGTGTTCCTCTACCACCGAGCTCTCGAGGTGCTCAACTCGGGGATTGATCGTTTTGCCGCAGTTACCGTGCGTTACGGCTGGAACGTACAGAGTTTTCTACAGTTGCCTGATGCTGTCATGTTGGTCGCCCGGGATCGCAACGGCAGTCTCTGCGAGTTGAAAACGGCCTACCTGGTTGGTTGTGACGGCGGTCGCAGCGTCATACGCACCGGGTTGCAGATTGCCATGCTGGGATCTGCCTATGCTGAGTCCTGGCTGATTGCCGATACCCGGGATTCGACACTGGCCGGTCAGCCGCCCCGCGAAGGTGTAGAGGTCTGGTGTGACGCTCGTTGCCCGACAGCGAGCATCCCCCTGCCTGATGGTTATCGCCGCTGGGAGTTCCTTCTGCGCCACGGACAGGATCCGGCGGCATGTCTCGATGACGCCTGCCTGATGCGCCTGATTTCCCAGCGCAAACCTCAGAAAGATATCAAGGTGCTGCGTCGCCTGGTGCATACCTACAAGGGAAGTGTTGCCGAACATTATCGCCGTGAGCGGGTTTTTCTGGCAGGAGATGCCGCGCACCTGTCTCCACCGTTTGCCGGTCAGGGCTTGGCGACCGGTTTGCGAGATGCCGCGAATCTGTCCTGGAAACTCGCCCATGTCCTCAGCGGAAAGGCCCCTTCGGAGTTGTTGGACAGCTACGAAGAGGAACGCCGGCCGCACCAGGTCAAGATGCTCCGCCTGGCCAGGCGCATGGGCATGATGATGATGCCCCGAATGCGTCTCCAGGAGATCTTGGTCTCTTGTGGCCTAGCGATTGCCGGGAAGTCCTCGTGGCTGCGCCGGTGGATGGAAATCCGTGGTGAAAATATTACTCCCGTGTACGAGGGGGGCAAGCAGAAGACGAAAACCGGACATTTTCTTATCCAGCCGCCGGTCGGTAACAACGGGTTGTTGGACGATCTGCTGGGGATGAATTACACGCTCATCACATTTGACCGCCCGGCACAAGAGTTGCTGAATGAGGAGGATTATGCGGAGTGGCAGCGCTGCGGAACAATGTTCCTCTGCCTGCGCCCGGGAGGAAACACGTCCGAGGCCTATCAGGCTTTTGACCGCTGGTTGGGAGGGTGCCAGGGGAGGTTGTTGGTGGTTCGCCCCGATCGGTTTGTCCATGAGGATCGCTTGCTCACCGGCAAAAAGCAATGGTCATCTAAGCGTGAAAACGAACGGGCTGCACCCTGATTATGGGAGCAGCCCTTGTTAATTCATGGTGCCGAAGGCGAGACTCGAACTCGCACGTCCTTTCGAACACACGCCCCTCAAGCGTGCGTGTCTACCAATTCCACCACTTCGGCAAGCGATGTATTTATACTGATATGGTGCGACGCTGTCAATAAAATTGACGCGTTATTTTGTCTCTCCGGCAGGGGCTGCCGGAGGCGTATCTCTGGGCCGGCATGGAGGCCGGTGCAGAGGCCGGTGCAACCTGGTCGGGCATGATGCTCGATGAGCCTGGTTGACCCCAGAAAATCGCCAGGGCCAGGCTGGTCAGCATGAAGATGACTGCTGCGCCGGTGGTCAGTTTGCCGAGGAAAGACTGGCCGCCTGCGGCACCGAAAATCGTGTTGCTGGCGCCGGCGCCGAAGGTTGCGCCGACTTCAGCGCCTTTGCCGCCCTGGATCAGGACGATGCCGATCAGAGAGAGGCAGACCAGGATGTGTATTGATCAAAAGTAATGTAGTTCATGTTGTCCCCTTGCTGGTGATGATCTCTATTTCTGAAGCTCGGCACTTTATCATAATAATTTTTGCGAGAAAAGACCGAATTGCATTTTCGTAAAAATTACCCGACGGCCTGGAAGTTGACGATCCGGGCAAAATCTGCAGCTTTGAGGCTGGCTCCGCCGACCAGGGCGCCGTCAACGTCAGGCTGAGTCATCAGGCCGTCGATATTGTCCGGCTTGACGCTGCCGCCGTAAAGGATGCGCGTGGCGCTGGCGATTTGCTCGTCATAATGTTCTGCCAGCAGGGCGCGAATGAAGGCGTGCGCCTCCTGGGCCTGCTCGTTGCTGGCGGTTTTGCCGGTGCCGATCGCCCAGACCGGTTCGTAGGCGACGACGACAGTGCTCATCTGTCGGCTGCTGAGATTCTTGAGGCCGCAGCGAACCTGGCGGCGCAGCACGTCGAACATCTGGTCGGTCTCACGCTCCTCGAGGGTCTCGCCGATGCAGAGAATGGTGCCGAGGCCTGATTCCGCGAGGGCACGGGCTTTGCTGTTGATCAGTTCATCGGTTTCGCCGAAGAGTTGGCGCCGCTCGGAATGGCCGATGATGACATATTGGCAGCCGACATCCTTGAGCAAGGCAGGGGAGACTTCGCCGGTAAAGGCGCCCTGCGGTTCGGGGTAGCAGTTTTGGGCTGACAGCTTGATGTTGCTGCCGGCGAGCTGTTTCGGCAACTTTGCCGAGGGCGGTATAGACCGGAGCAACAACGATTTCCACGCTCTGGTTGCCGGCCACAGCCGGTATGAGTTCGGCGACCAGGGCGGATGATTCTGCCAGGTTCTTATGCAGCTTCCAGTTGCCGGCGATCATTGGTGTGCGCATGGGGGCTCCTTTGTTGGTTGGTCAAGGAATCCTGGAGACAGTCGAGCCAGACATGAACAGTCAGTAAAAAAGAAGCGTTCCCAGCCTAAGTCTATCTCCTGCATATTCTGCATGCTAAAAAAATCACGCATCCGTCAGTGCCGCGAGGCCGGGCAGTTCTTTGCCTTCCAGGAACTCCAGGGAGGCGCCGCCGCCGGTGGAAATATGCGTCATCTTCGCTTCGACGCCGGCTTTCTTGACCGCCGCGACTGAATCGCCGCCGCCGACGATCGAGCGGGCCTTGGATTCCGCCAGGGTCTCGGCGACGGCCATGGTGCCGTTGGCGAAGGCGTCAAACTCGAAAACCCCCATCGGTCCGTTCCAGAGTACCATGCGGGCATTGCGCAAGGCGCCGGTATAGGTGGCGATCGTCGCCGGGCCGATATCCAGCGCCATCCAGTCATCGGGGAAGTTGGCGTCGCTGCAGACCTTGTGCTCGGCCGTCGGGCTGAACTCGGCGGCAACCACGTGATCCTGCGGCAGCAGCAGGGTCACGCCCTTGTCCTCGGCCTTCTGTAGAAGTTCCTTGGCCAGTTCAATGCGGTCTTCCTCGACCAGCGATTTGCCGGTCGGGCGGCCCATGGCGCGCAAAAAAGTGTAGGCCATGCCGCCGCCGATGATCAGGGTGTCAACTTTGTCCAGCAGGTTCTCGATGACGGCGATCTTGTCGCTGACCTTGGCGCCGCCGATAACCGCAGCAAACGGATGGTCCGGATAGGCGAGGGCCTGGCCGAGATACTTGATTTCCTTTTCGAGCAGGAATCCGGCGGCCGCTGGCTGCAGATAATGGGTGACGCCGACGGTGGACGCGTGGGCGCGATGGGCAGTGCCGAATGCGTTGTTGACGTAAATGTCGGCATTCTCCGCCAAGGCTTTGGCGAAGTCCGGGTCATTCTTGGTCTCGCCGGGGTGAAAGCGCACGTTTTCCAGAAGCAGCACGTCGCCATCTTTCATCTGGCTCACCATCCTCGCGACGTCCGGGCCGATGCAGTCCGGCGCCATTTTGACCGGTTTCCCGAGGTACTGCGACAGGCACGGTGCCACCGAGGCGAGGCTGAACTTGGCATCGGGGCCATTCTTCGGGCCGCCCCAGATGGGAGGCCAGGATCAGGCGACCGCCATTGTTGATAATGTGACGAATGGTCGGCATGGATGCCTTGATGCGCGTATCATCGGTGACCTGGTTTTTGTCGTCGAGCGGCACGTTGAAGTCGACCCGGCAGAAAACTCTTTTGCCGTGGAAGTCGATATCTCTGATTGAGAGTTTGTTGAGCATCTGATAGTCCTTAGTGAAAGCAGCTGGCTTTTTAGAGTTCTGAGCAGTGTTTTAAAGGCGACTTGCAGAAAAAAGCAAAAGGGAGAGGCGTCTGAAGACAAATTTCACAGGTTCCCCGTCTACCCCCTTGGTCCCTGTTTGCCTTGTTTCAAATTGTAAAATAAAAGGGCAGGTTGGCGACCTGCCCTTGATGTATCGGTTTAAGCTTTGCCATCAGTTTGACCAGGTCAACGATGCGGTTGGAATAACCCCATTCGTTGTCATACCAGCTCATGACTTTGACCATGTTGCCACCGATCACGCTGGTGGTTGCGGCGTCAACCGTGGATGAGGCAGGGTTGCCGTTGAAATCGCAGGAGACCAGCGGCTCCTCGCAGTAGGCGAGGATGCCTTGCAGCGGGCCGTTGGCCGCAGCTTTCATGGCGCCGTTGACCGCTTCGACGGACGTCTGCTTTCTCGGTTTCGACAACCAGGTCGACCAGGGAGACGTTCGGGGTCGGTACGCGCACGGCAAGACCGTCGAGCTTGCCTTTCAGTTCGGGCAGGACCAGGGCGACCGCCTTGGCGGCACCGGTCGTGGTCGGGATCATCGACAGGGCGGCAGCGCGAGCGCGGCGCAGGTCACTGTGCGGCAGATCGAGGATGCTCTGGTCATTGGTATAGGCATGCACCGTGGTCATCAGACCCTTGACGATACCGAAGTTTTCCAGGATCACCTTGGCGACCGGAGCCAGGCAGTTGGTGGTACAGGAGGCGTTCGAGACGATGTTGTGTTTGGCGGCATCGTAGAGGCCGTCATTGACACCCATGCAGATCGTCAGGTCAACGTCTTTGCCGGGGGCACTGATAATCACCTTGCGTGCCCCAGCCTGGATGTGCTTGGCGGCATCTTTGCCGTTGGTGAAGAAACCGGTCGATTCGATAACGATGTCGACACCGAGCTCCTTCCAGGGCAGGGCAGCGGGATCGCGCTCGCTGAAGACCTTGATCGTTTTGCCGCCGACCTGGATAGCTCCACCGCTCGCAGAGACATCAGCGGCGAGCACACCGTGAATCGAGTCGTATTTGAGCAGGTGAGCAAGGGTTTGCGGGCTGGTGAGATCGTTGATGGCAACGATTTCAAATTCCGAAGTGTTCTGTGCTGCGCGCAGCACGTTTCTGCCGATGCGGCCAAAGCCGTTGATGGCTACTTTTACCGACATTTACTCGTCCTCCCGGTGTGGTTTAAAAAAGAAAGATGCCTGACGGAAGGCCGTTCAGGCAGATAAATTCTCGACCTTCAAATCATAACGAAACACCTGCTGGCGGTCAACCGTTTTTAATTGTTTTTCTTGACAAAGCCGGTTGCCCTCTCGGCGTAAATTATGGTATGAAATTGTCGGTCTTTAATGTAGCTATATCGTTGCACTTAAGAGCCGCTGTCCCACCAATTCAAGGATGTCCCGGGGGCTTCCCGCTCGACCATGAAGAATTCTCTGGAAAGACGCATCCTGATCTTCAGCCTGTTGGCGTTGACTCTCACCATCGCGGTGAATACCGGTTTCAATGTCGAGAGCTTTCGACGCACTTATCGCGACAGTATCCTGCAGCGCGCCCAGACTTTTTCCAATGCCCTGAAAACCCAACTCGAAGCCGTCGTCAACCTGGGCTTGCCCCTTGAAGAGATCGACGGCATTGCCGAGCGCTGCCAGGATATTGTCAATAACGATCCGGAAATCGGTTACTGTCTGATTGAAAATTCAGCGGGGACCGTCCTTTATCACAGCGATACCGAATATCCAGATGATGGCTTCGGCCAGTTATCTTGGCAACCTTTCCCCGGATGTCTCCATTCTCGAATCAAGGCTCCTGGGCAAGGTCTACGACTACGCTTCGCCAATTTACAATTACGACGAAAAAGTTGTCGGCCGGGTGCGCATCGGGTTCCAGGATCAGGTTCTCAATCAGCTGGTTATGGACCACCTCGGTTCTACGGTTCTCGTTCTGCTTGGCGCTTTTGTTGTGACTTTTGCAGTGATCGTCATTTTCTCACGGTATCGACCTGGTTTTGCCTATCCGCAGGCTTTGTGACATGTCCACAGCCCTTGCCGATGGTCAGTTCGATGTCAAGGCGCCTGTCTTGCACACCAAGGAGTTGTCACTGTTGGGGCAAACCCTGACCAATATGGCCCATTCCCTGCGCGAGCGCGACACAGAACTGGCTGCAAAACTACCAGGACCTTGAGCAGACCAACCTCGAGCTGCAGAAATCTTACGAAAGTCTCGAAAGCATCAGTTCAGAACTTGGGCGTAGCCGGGAAATGTACCGCTCCCTTCTGGACGATGCCAGTGACGCCATCCTGGTCTGCGATGATGATGACAATCTGGTTATTGTCAATAAAGCTGCAGAGCGATTTTTCGGCCTGCCGAAAATCCGCATGGAGCACAATAACCTCTTCTCGTTTCTGGAGTATGATCAAATGCCGTGACCTGGAACAGCAGTTCGAATGGTATCAGACCGTCAAGCCAGGGTGCTCGAGCGAAACGGAGATCCGGTTCTGGCGCGAGTTGGACCAGCGCAAGGTGCTCGGCAGGGCGACAACGTCTGCAGTCGTTGGCAAGGATGGGCGTCGGCTGGTACAGATCATCGTTCGTGATGCAACCCGTGAAGATGAGGTCAGGCGTAGCCTGGAGCGCACCGCAAGCGAGATGGAGCGGCTCAACCAGATGAAAAATTCATTTCTCGGGCTGGCCTCTCATGAGCTGAAAACTCCTTTGACAATTATCATGGGTTACACGGAGTTGCTTCTGACCGAACGGGAAAAGCAGCTTGATGAGGATACCCTTGATTTGATCAGGCACATCGCCAGGGCCAGTGACCGTCTCTCCGAGATTGTTCGTGACATGGTCGATGTCTCCCTGATTGACGGCCGAACGATTGAGCTTGTCAGCCAGGATGTCGACGTGAATCTTCTCGTCCAGCGTGCAGTTGACAAGGCCGAAGCATTTTTGATGCAGAGGGGGCAGACTCTGCATCTCGAATTGTCAAAGGACCTGCCGCTTGTCAGGTGTGATGTCGAACGCATGGTTCAGGCGATCGGCAACGTGCTCGGTAATGCCATTAAGTTCACTCCGGACAAGGGCAAGATCATTATACAAACCGAATTTGGTGCAGCGATCGCGCCTGCCGGAAAAATTCTCGAACAATGGTTTTGACGGTGCTTGTGCCCTCATTGACCATGAGGTTGCATATGTCGAAATTGCCATCTGCGACAAAGGAATCGGCATCGCCGAGTCGGAGCAGGAGGCGATCTTTGACAAGTTTTATGAAATAGGTGATGTCGAGGAGCATTCCACCGGTAAGGTCGCTTTTAAAAGTCGCGGCGCCGGCCTTGGTTTAAGTATCGTCAAAGGGATTGTCAATTTGCATGGTGGTGCAGTCTGGGTGGAAAGCCCTGGTCATGACGTCGAGTCGATGCCCGGCAGCACCTTCTATATCCTGCTCCCCACCATTGGTCCCTTGATTTTATGATTTTTCGAACAGGCTGCAGCCTTCAAACTGTATGGCAAAGCCCTTGGTCGAAACCAACGACGATGAATGGGCCCCCGGAAGAACTCGTTTGCGGCCGTCGTCAAGCACGACAGGCCATGGGATCACGTTTAGTTGCGCTTCTCGCTTGCATCCTTAGCCCTCTTGCGTTATGTATCCGGCCACAACTGCTGCAAAAAGGTCAAACATGAGAATCTGCCTGCTGGCAAGTGGCAGTAAAGGGAATTCCCTGCTGGTCGAATCGGGCCAGACGCGACTTCTCGTCGATGCCGGAATCTCTTTGCGGGAACTTCGTAAAAGACTCGGGATGATCGGCGTAGCTGCTGAAAGTCTCAGCGCCTTGCTGATTACCCATGAGCATACAGATCACATCCGAGGTCTCGGCCCGCTTGTTCGTCAGCTTGACCTACCGGTTTACCTGCAAACTGACTTGGCCAGAAAACTGCCGGATGTTGGCAGGGTGCAATGCGTGCGTGAGTTCGTCGACGGTGAAGATTTTGTTGTCAACGACCTGACGGTCAGACCCTTTGCCATCACCCACGATTCCTTGGCTCCCGTAGGTTTCACACTTTCGGGAGAACAGGGCAAGGTGGGTATTGCTACAGATCTTGGCATCGCCACCCGTCTTGTGGCCGAATGCCTGCAAGGTTGCCGCGCCCTGGTCCTCGAGACCAATCACGATGAAGACATGCTGCGCGATGGGCCATATCCCTGGTCATTAAAGCAGCGCGTGCGCAGCGCGCACGGCCACCTCTCCAACCGGGCGGGCAGTTCCTTGTTGCAGGGGTTGCTCTGGCCAGGTCTGGAGACCGTCTTCCTTGGCCACCTGAGCGAAACCAACAACCGACCGGAACTGGCCATGGACGCAGTCAACCAGGTGCTTGTCACACAAAATGTCTGCTCTCCGCAGGTTCTGGTTGGACGGCAGGATGCACCGCAACTGTGGGCGGTCTAGCGTCACCGCCGGCAAGGACTTCTGACGCTGTTAAAAAAGACTTTTATCGCGGATAGTTGCCAGCAATACGCTGCCATCCGCTCTTTTACCAAGGAGATTGTTCAATGATTCCACGTTATACCCGGCCGGAAATGGCGCACATCTGGGAGCCGGAAAATCGCTTTCGCATCTGGCTTGAGATTGAAACACTCGCCTGTGAGAAGCAGGCCGAACTTGGCGTCATCCCTGTTGAGGCGGTTAAGGTCATTCGCGAAAAGGGTGATTTTGATATCGCCCGGATAGATATTATAGAAGCAGAAGTCAAACATGACGTGATCGCTTTTTTGACCTCTGTTGCCGAGCATGTTGGACCCGAAGCCCGTTTTATCCATCAGGGTATGACGTCTTCCGATGTTCTGGATACCTGCTTTTCTGTGCAGTTGGTTCAGGCTGCTGACGAACTTCTGGCCGACCTCGACATGGTCCTCGCCTCCACCAGGGCACGTGCAATGGAACATAAGGACACCGTATGCATCGGCCGTTCTCACGGCATCCATGCAGAACCGGTGACCTTCGGCCTGAAACTGGCGTCCTGGTATGCCGAAATGGCCCGCAATCGCAAACGTCTTGAAGCCGCCCGGGTCGAGCATCGCTACCGGAGCAATCTCCGGAGCGGTTGGGACTTTTGCCAATATTGATCCAGCCGTCGAGGAATACGTGTGCGAGAAACTCGGCCTGCAGCCTGAGCCGGTTTCGACCCAGGTGATTCCCCGCGACCGTCATGCCGAGTTCTTCTGTGTCCTCGGCATTATTGCCTCTTCGCTGGAACGCATTGCCGTGGAAATCCGTCACTTGCAGCGGACCGAAGTCCTTGAAGCGGAAGAGTTCTTCAGCAAGGGGCAGAAGGGGTCTTCGGCCATGCCGCACAAGCGCAACCCGATCCTGTCCGAAAATCTCACCGGCCAGGCCCGCTATATCCGATCCTTTGCCATCCCGGCGATGGAGAATGTTGCGCTCTGGCATGAGCGCGACATATCGCATTCCTCCGTGGAACGCTACATCGGTCCTGATGCCACGGTCGCGCTCGATTTCTCCCTGCGCCGGCTCAACGGACTGATCAAGAACCTGGTGGTCTATCCGGAGAATATGCTGAGGAACCTCAACCAGATGCGTGGACTGGTCTTCTCCCAGAAGATCCTGCTCGATCTAACCCAGGCCGGCGTCTCTCGGGAACAGGCTTACCTTATGGTGCAGCGCAACGCCATGAAGGTGTGGGAGGAAGGCAAGGACTTTCAGGAAGAGTTGCTTGCTGATGCGGCCGTTGTTGCTGCGCTCGGGGAAGCGAAGATCCGCGAATCTTTCGATTTGAATTATCACCTCAAGCATGTGGATACGATATTCAGAAGAGTGTTCGGGGAATAGAAGAGAAGCAATAAAGCGACAAGGCTGTTAGACCGCAAGGCTCTAGATTGATTTCATAGTTCCAAAACCTTATGGCTTATAGCTTTAAATCGTTGTTTTTTAAGTGAAGGAGTTTTGCATGGCCTGGCGAATAGCAGTCGGTCTCAAAGATAACGTTCGTGACGCTCGCGGTGAGCGGGTACGACGCGAGATTCTTGAACACCTCGGCATCGAGTTACACACAGTCCGCACCATCGATATCTATACGGTTGATGCGCAGCTTTCCGAAGAGGAGGTCGCAGCTGCCGCAGCCGGGCCGTTCAGCGACCCGATCATCCAGGACTTTACCCTCAACCGTCCGCTGGCTCACGATTTTGACGTCCTGATCGAAGTCGGGTTCCGGCCCGGAGTTACCGACAATGTCGGGCGGACGGCCCGCGAAGCCATCCAGTATCAGACCGGCCGCGATTTTACTGCAGGTGAAGGCGTCTATACATCCGTGCAGTATCTGCTTACCGGCCGAATCACAATCGATGACGCTGAACGCATCGCCAGGGATTTCCTCGCCAATGGCCTGATCCAGCGCTGGGACATCGTATCCTGGGCAGATTTTGACAAAGTAAAAGGGCTCCCGGTAATCGTTCCCAGGGTCACCAGCAGCGCAGCCCCTGAGATCAGAACCGTCAACCTTGAGGTTCCTGACGACGAGCTGATGGCAATAAGCAGGCAGGGGATGCTCGCCCTTAACCTCGAGGAAATGAAGGCGATCCAGTTCTTCTTCCGCCAGCAAGAGGTCGTCGCCTCACGCAAGGCAGTCGGCCTTGGTGCCATGCCTACTGATGCCGAACTCGAAGCCCTGGCACAAACCTGGAGCGAGCACTGCAAACACAAGATTTTTTCGGCTCGCATCGAGTATGAAGACGACCAGGGCCAGCAGGAGGTTATCGACTCCCTATTCAAAAGCTATATCGTCCAGGCCACGGCTGACGTGCGCAAGGCCCGGGGGAAGGACGATATCTGTCTGTCGGTCTTCAAGGACAACGCCGGGGTTATCAAGTTTAATGATGAATGGAGCCTGGTCTACAAGGTGGAAACCCACAATTCGCCAAGCGCCCTCGATCCCTACGGGGGCGCGCTGACCGGCATCGTCGGCGTGAACCGCGATCCCTTCGGTACTGGCATGGGGGCTCGTCTGATGTTCAATACGGATGTCTTCTGTTTCGCCTCGCCTTATTACGACAAGCCTTTACCACCGCGACTGCTGCATCCGCGACGGATTTTCGAAGGGGTGGTCGAAGGCGTCGAACATGGTGGCAACAAGAGCGGTATCCCCACGGTCAACGGATCGATCGTATTCGATGAACGTTTTGCCGGGAAACCGCTGGTCTACTGCGGCACCGGTGCAATTATGCCGCGCATCCTCAACGGCCAGCCAGGCCATGAGAAAAAAGCCAAAGTAGGCGACCGTATCGTCATGGCCGGCGGGCGCATTGGCAAAGACGGTATCCACGGGGCGACATTCTCGTCGGAGGAGCTGCACGAAGGCTCCCCGGTTACCGCTGTACAGATTGGTGACCCGATCACCCAGAAGCGCATGTTCGACTTCTTGATGATTGCCCGCGATCGTGGTCTCTACAACGCGATCACCGATAACGGCGCAGGAGGGCTGTCGTCTTCTGTCGGCGAAATGTCCGAGGATACAGGCGGTTTCGAGATGCATCTCGATCGTGCGCCGCTTAAATACAGTGGTCTGCAACCCTGGGAGATCCTCATTTCTGAGGCCCAGGAACGGATGACTATGGCTGTCCCCCCTGAGAAACTGCCCGCCTTTGCGAACCTGGCGGCCGAGATGGGGGTGGAAGTGACCGACCTCGGGAAGTTTACCGACTCAGGTTATTTCCACTGCCTCTATAAAGGTGACACTGCGACCTACCTGCCGATGGAGTTTGTTCACGAAGGCGTGCCGCAGATGATCCTTCCGGCACGCTGGACACCGCCGGCGCTCGCTGAACCGGTTTTCTCTCAGCCGCTTGATATGGATACCACGTTACGGCACATGCTCGGTCGCCTGGACATCTGTTCCAAGGAGTCGGTCGTGCGCCGTTACGATCATGAAGTCCAGGCAGGAACAGTGATCAAGCCACTGGTCGGTGTTGCCAACGACGGGCCCTCCGATGCCGCTGTCGTGCGGCCGCTTTTCGACTCATTCGAGGGTGTGGTGGTCGCTCACGGCATTTGTCCGGGGTACAGCGATATCGATACTTATCACATGATGGCCAACGCGATCGACGAAGGACTGCGTAATTACGTCGCCGTGGGAGGTAATATCGAACACGTGGCCGGTCTTGACAATTTCTGCTGGTGCGACCCGGTGGTTAGCGAGAAGACCCCGGACGGTGCATACAAAGCGGCCCAACTGGTACGTGCCAACCAAGCCCTTTACGATTACTGTCTCGCGTTCGGTGTGCCGCTGATTTCCGGTAAGGATTCGATGAAAAACGACTACATGGTCGGCGACACCAAGATTTCCATCCCGCCGACTGTCCTCTTCTCGGTGATCGGCAAGATCGACGACCTGCGCAAGGCGGTCACCATGGATGCCAAGGCGCCCGGCGATCTCGTTTACCTGCTGGGATGGACCCGTGACGAATTGGGCGGCTCCGAGTACTACGCAATGCACGGTAAGGTCGGTTGCAACGTCCCCAAGGTGGATGCTGAAAGCGCTCTGCGCCGCTATCGCAGTGTGAATGCGGCCCAGGAGGAAGGGCTGCTGGCTTCCTGCCACGACCTTTCTGATGGGGGCCTTGGCGTAGCCCTGGCAGAGACGGCATTTGCCGGAGGCTTTGGCCTTGATATCGACCTCAACAGGGTCGCTGCCGATGCTGATATGCGCGAGGACCGGCTGCTATACAGTGAAACTGCTAGCCGCCTGCTGGTGACGGTCAGACCACAAAACCAGGCGCGTTTTGAAGCCCTGTTTGCCGGGCAAGATTTTGCCTGCATCGGTATGGTTGCCAAAGATGACTACCTCAAGATCAGCGGTGTCAATGGAGCAATTCTGATCCGCAGTAAAATTGATGACCTCAAAGAAGCGTGGCAGAGCCCGCTGCGGGAGATGTGATTATGGCGAAGCAAGTCAAGGCGGTTGTCATCTCCGGCAACGGCACCAACTGCGAACGAGAAGTGGCCAATGCCTGCCGGCTGGCGGGAGCAGAGGTCGTCGACATCGTGCATGTCGCCGAACTCATCTCCGGCCGGGCTCGGCTCGATGATTATCATTTCCTTAATCTTGCCGGCGGCTTTCTCGATGGTGACGACCTTGGCAGCGCCAAAGCCGGCGCCAACCGCCTGGTGCATGCCGCGGTCAAGGACAGTCAGGAAACACTGAGTGATCAATTGCAGCGGTTTATTGCCGCAGGCAAACTGGTGATGGGTGTTTGCAACGGGTTCCAGCTGATGACCAAAATGGGCCTGTTGCCGGCCCTTGGTGGCGATTACCGCAGGCAATCGGCAACCCTGACGTTCAACGATGGTGGCCGTTTCGAGGATCGCTGGTGCTACCTCAAGGTTGATCGGGAATCGCCCTGCGTGTTTACCCGCGGCATGGATGGAATATACCTGCCGGTCCGGCACGGCGAGGGGAAGTTTGTCGTTGCAAACGATCTGGTGCTGCAGGAGATAGAAGCAAAACACCTCGCTGTGGTAAAGTATTCGGATGCGGGGTACCGTGTGCCGAGCATGGATTACCCGCTCAATCCGAACGGGTCCATGGCCGCCATAGCCGGGGTTTGTGACGAATCCGGCCGGCTCTTCGGTCTGATGCCGCATCCGGAGGCTTATATCCACCGGACCCATCATCCGCGCTGGACTCGCGAACCTGATCTCCCAGAGGCTGGAATGGGTTTAAGCCTATATAACAATGCGATCGATTACATTCGCGAGAAATTACTTTAATGTCAAGAAACGCGTGGCGCGTGGCGCGCGGCGCGAAAAACAGAGGAATAACATCAAGGCGTTTTCAGCCGCGGAGATTTATAAATATCATGTTCGACAAGTTTCAGGATGAATGCGGTGTATTCGGTATCTTCGGCCATCCGGAGGCTGCCAATCTGACTTACCTCGGTCTTTACGCACTACAGCACCGCGGTCAAGAGAGCTGTGGGATTGCCTCCGGTGACGGCAAGAATCTGCGAGCCTATCGCGGCATGGGCTTGGTTTCGGATGTCTTCAAACGCGATTCGATCTTTGAAGAACTGCCCGGCCGCAATGCAATCGGTCATGTGCGCTACTCAACGGCTGGCAGCAGTGACCTCAAGAATGTCCAGCCGATCATGGTCGACTATGCCCGCGGCAGCATTGCCGTGGCTCATAACGGCAACCTGGTGAATGCCCAAGATATACGCAATGACCTGGAAAATACCGGCTCGATCTTCTCGACAACCTCCGATACTGAAGTCCTGATACATCTCTTGGCAAAATCACACAGTGATTCTTTGGCAGAGCGGGTCGCCGAGGCGTTGATGGCGGTCAAGGGGGCTTACAGCATCCTCTTCCTCACGGAAACCCGCATGGTTGCCGTCCGTGACCCAAACGGCTTCCGTCCGCTGGCTCTCGGCAAGCTCAATGAGGGATTTGTCATTGCCTCCGAAACCTGTGCTTTCGACCTGATCGAAGCGGAATTTATCCGCGAGGTTGAACCGGGGGAAATGATCGTCATCGACAAGCACGGCATGAAGTCGTATAAGCCGTTCAAGGACACTGTGCCGTCGCCCTGCATCTTCGAATTCATCTACTTTGCCCGTCCTGACAGTACCATCTTTGGTGAACAGGTGTACAAGGTGCGCAAAGCCCTCGGTCGGCAACTTGCCAGGGAGCATATGGTCGATGCCGATGTCGTCATTGCCGTTCCCGATTCAGGGGTGCCGGCGACCATCGGTTATGCCGAAGAATCCGGCATCCCCTTTGAACTTGGCCTGATCCGCAACCATTATGTCGGACGGACATTTATCGAGCCGCAGCAGTCGATCCGCCACTTTGGCGTCAAGCTTAAGCTCAACCCGGTGCGCGAAGTGATCGAAGGCAAACGGGTTGTCGTGGTTGACGATTCACTGGTACGCGGGACGACAGCCCGCAAGATCGTCAAGATGATTCGCAACGCCGGCGCTCGCGAGGTGCACGTGCGCATTTCCAGCCCGCCGACCAGCTTCCCCTGTTACTACGGCATTGACACTCCGTCGCGCAAGGAACTGATCTCTTCGTCACACACCATCGATGAAATCAGCCGCTATATCACGTCGGACAGCCTTGGTTACCTGAGCCGTGAAGGGATGCTTGCCGCCGCCGGAGTGCCTGCCGGGGCCGCCGTTAAATGTTTCTGTGACGCCTGTTTCAGCGGCGACTACCCGGTCAAGTTCCCGCGCCTCAGGGCAGACAGCCAGTTGGGCCTGTTTTAGCTTTTTTACAGAGCGATTTTGAATTCGTGAGTAAAAACTGATCGTGCATGTAAGGAATTTTTATTTAGAACTAAAAATTCAAAATTGCTTTTTAAGGAGTGAGTAGATGACAGAACAGGAACGTAAAGAATTGATGCAGATCGTGCGCGAGCTGTCCTATGAAGAACGTGAAGTGACCCTGGCTTCCGGGCGCAAAAGCAACTTTTATTTCGACGGCAAACAGACGGCCCTGCATGCCAAGGGTGGGTTGCTGGTTGGCAAGGCGTTCTGGGAGATCGTGAAGACCTTCGCCGGGCCGGTTGACGGTGTAGGCGGTCTGACCATGGGCGCTGACCCGATTGCCACGGCCACTTCGATCGCCGCCAACCTTGCAGGCCAACCTGTACACGCATTTATTATCCGTAAAGAACCGAAAGGCCACGGCACAGGTCAATGGCTGGAGGGACGCAAGAACCTGCCGCCCGGTTCACGGGTCGTAATCGTCGAGGATGTCACCACAACCGGGGGATCATCGATGAAGGCCGTCGACCGTGCACAGCAGGAAGGTCTTGTGGTCCTCGGCATAATTACGCTGGTTGATCGCGAGGAGGGCGCCCGTGAAAATATAGAAGGACAGGGGCAAATCCTTAAATCCGTATTCACTAGAACGGAAGTCGTCGGTTAAGCTACTTAAAATATAAACAAAAATTAGCAGGGTGTCGTATTGACACCCTGCTTTTTTGATATAATCGTAACAACACATAAGGAGATAGGGAAATGTCTACTCAAATGAAAATAGTCGTAATGTGCTGCCTGTCGTTCAGCCTGCTTACTGCCGGATGTGCCGGAGTGTCAAATTCCTTGGTCGGCAACAAGGTGTCTTCCGGGCCGGTTGTAAAGGTTGAACAGGGAGGGCCTGATGTCGGCACATGGCAGACCTTCAATGTTGTCACCGACTACAACTACAGCCTGACGGGCGACTCTTTCGAAATATCCGGTGCCGCCGTGCTAGGTCAGAGCAATCAGATGATGTATGAGAGGATCATTGATTTGCGGGTTTTCCTGTTCTTGCTGGATGCCGATTATCGGGTTCTTCAAGGCTTCCCCGTTGCCAGATCGCTGACGGGAGAAATAGATGAAAAGTTGACTTTCAAACTGGCTCTCAAGGCCCCTCCGGGAATGACCGCATTTTCGTTTGGGTACGACGGCCATCTCTCAGATGACTTCAACAGCATGAGCTTCTTTCTGCTGCCGTTAAACAAATAAAGCGTTTCTCGGTGCTCTACCCTTTCGTGCTATGCAGGGCAACCTTTCGTGGCCGTTGGGTTGCCAAGACATGCCATACCTGTTAAGTTAAAACTTCAAATTGCGCCCCATACTCACGGAAGGAGGTAATCATGGGCTTTTTCAGTAAGAAAGTAAATTACCCCGAACTTGGCGCTGATAATCCGGCGGCAGGACAGGTTCAGGAGGTTGAGCAGCCTCTCAAAGACCTGATGACGCAGGTATCAGACCCGCTCGAAGTCATTCCGTCCGATGGCTATGCTTACGTGTTCATCGGCAAGCCACCGAAGAAATTCGGCGTTGCCAAGATTGAGGAAGGGCAGGTCCAGAGTTTTGTTGCCGCAGCCAGGGAAAAAGGACTCGATCAGGTTAAAATCCAGAAGCTGAATGAAAAATTTCGCGATGCATATGAGCAGAACATGGATGCCCAGCGCTACACGATCAATGTCGCCGGGAAAGAAGTTGTTGTCACTCCCTGCAAAGAGTTAGTGCAGGAAGTCAACCAGATAATGAACAGTATGTAACCGAAACTTATGCAGGTTGGGGCAATATGCCGGGACTGGAACGATTTGTTCATTTGTTTCTCCCGGTTTTTTTTGTCTTGCTGTCATGGAATATTTTTTATCGAGTGACGTAATATGCAGGCAAGTCAATATTTTTCTGAGGATTATGCGGCCGCCCGTCAAAATTTTCTTGCTGCGGCCCGGGCGGCCGGGGCCAACATTGAATCTTTCGAGAACCCTTGTTCAGGGGATACGCGGTTCCAGCTGTTTACCGACGTTGCCCTGCTTGGCCCGGCAGATGCCGGCAATTGCCTGGTCCTGATATCCGGGACACACGGGGTTGAGGGGTTTGCCGGGTCTGCTATTCAAACCGGTCTCTTGCATGGTGGGAGTTCAGTGCCGATACCGCTGAACACCAGGGTTGTCATGATCCATGCACTTAACCCCTATGGCTTTGCCAACCTGAGACGCTGTAATGAAGACAATGTAGACCTCAACCGCAATTTTATCGACCATGCCGGGACATATCCAGAAAATCCAGGATACGTGGAACTCTCCGACGCCATTGCCCCACGCGTATTGTCCTTGCAGATGAATGTCTTGTCCCAGCTGAGCATATTCAGGTATCGACTGCTGCGTGGCCGCGATATGCTGCAACGGGCTGTGACTCATGGGCAGTATGCTTATCCGCAGGGACTTTTTTACGGTGGTCGTTTTGCGGTCTGGTCGAACAGACTCTTACGCGATCTGTTATCACGATATCACGGTCATGCCAGCAGGGTCATTGCGATAGATGTCCATACCGGCCTAGGCCCATTCGGGCGCGGCGAATTGATTCTGAATGATGCTGTGGAGGCCCCGGCTTACCAGCGTGCCATCGACTGGTGGGGGAAAGAGCGTGTTGCATCGACTGTGGATGGGCATTCCGTCTCGGCCCATCTGTCCGGGACTATCAACCTCGCGCTTGCCAGGATGTTGCCGGATGCAGAGGTTACCGCCGTAGGCCTTGAGTTCGGAACTTTACCACCCATGGCTGTTTTCAGAGCCTTACGGGCCGAAAACTGGCTCCATCATCATGGTGGGTTGCAGCATCCCAGGGCTGTAGAGATCAAGGCACAATTGCTCCGCGCATTTTACCCGGATGATCCTCTTTGGAAACACGAGGTATGGGAGCAGGGCCGGCGCGTGGTCGAGCAGGCGTTGTCTGCGGCTATCGGGTAGCCTGTTCCTTCTTGCGATTATTTTTCTTCTGGGATCTTGAAGATCACATGCACGCCGGCCTGGGCTTCCAACTCGCTGCGGTTGACCGACTCGGTCTCGCCGATGACGCCAATGATGGTGCGATTGGCACCGGTAGACTGATGAAAGTCAAAATCGTGATCGACCAGGTATTGCTTGACCCGCCTCAATTGCTCTTCACTGGCTCCTTTTTTCATGACAATCAGCATCTTCAGATACCTTTCGTGCGAACGCGCTCAAGACGGCGTGATTCGTCGATGACTCGTTCAAAGAGACGGACAATGGCGTCGTTTTCCAGGGGGCCGGGATTGGCGATGGACATAGTCTCGAAAATCAGTTTTTCACGTTCCGGGTCGTAAACCGGAATCCCCTGCTTTTTCTTGATTTCACCGATCTTCAAGGCGAGTGATGCGCGTTCATTAAAGATGCGCAGCAGTTCACTGTCGAGCCGATTGATCTCCTTGCGGTAGTCATCAATAGTCACAATGTTCTCCCGGGTCTCCCCAGCACGAGTTTGCGCGGTGAAGCGCCTCGGCGACTGCCCTAGAATGTCTTTTTAACCAGGGTGTCGTGCATGAAGTGGATATCATCTTTATCCAGGTAATCGATATTGTAATGCAGGCCGCGGCTCTCCTTGCGATCAAGTGCGCAGCGGATGATCAGTTCGGCGACCGTGGCAATGTTGCGGAGTTCGACCAGGTCGGAAGTGATCAGGAAGTCCCAGTAGTAATCTGCGATCTCTTCCTGGATCATCTGAACGCGGCGCAGGGCCCTGATCAACCGTTTGTCGGAACGGACAATGCCGACGTAGTTCCACATGCAGAGGCGGATTTCGTCCCAATTGTGGGCAACAACGACTTCTTCGTCGCTATTCTTCGCATGACCAGGGTCCCAGGAACTAATGGCCGGACAAGGAGGCGATGGGTCCTTGACCAGTTCCAGAGAACGTTCTGCGGCCCGTTTGGCGAAGACCACTCCCTCGAGGAGACTGTTGCTTGCCAGTCGATTGGCACCGTGAAGGCCTGTGCAGGCGACTTCGCCGATGGCGAAAAGGTTGTTGATGTCTGTCTCGCCCCAGGCATCGACTTTAATGCCGCCACAGAGATAATGGGCGGCAGGGACCACCGGAATCGGTTCGATGGTCATGTCGATGCCGTAAGACAGGCAGGTCTCGTAAATATAGGGGAAGCGATCCTTGATGTAGTCGGCATCCATGTGGGTGATGTCGAGGAAGGCGCAGTCATCGCCATGCATTTTCATCTCGTGGTCAATGGCCCTGGCGACGATGTCACGCGGCGCCAGGTCCTTGAGGTGATGATAACTTTCCATGAAAGCGGTGCCGTCGCTGCGTCTCAGGATTGCCCCCTCGCCGCGGACAGCTTCAGAAACGAGAAAGCTCTTGGCGTGCGGGTGATAGAGGGTCGTGGGATGGAACTGCATGAATTCCATATTGGCGATGGTCGCTCCGGCGCGGTAGGCCATGGCAATGCCGTCGCCGGTTGCGATGTCAGGATTGCATGTGTAGAGGTAGACTTTTCCAGCACCACCAGTCGCTAGGACGGTGATCGGTGCACCAAAGGTGTTGACCTGGCCGGTTTCGCGGTTGAGTACGTAGACGCCCAGGCAGCGGTCTGGCTTGATGCGTCGTCTGGTGACCTTTGCTTCTGTGATCAAATCGACGGCGACATGGTTTTCATAAATGGTAATGTTGGGGTGGGCCTGAACAGCATCAACCAGAGCGCGCTCGATTTCCTTGCCAGTTTCATCTTTGGCGTGATAGATGCGGCGCTGGCTGTGGCCGCCTTCCCTGGTCAGGTCGTAGGATTGATCCTCTTTGCGGGAGAACTTGACCCCTCTGTTAATGAGGTCAGCAATTGCCGCAGGGCCATTTTCCACCACGATGCGGACAATCTCTTCATTGGGAAGCCATGCTCCGGCCTCCATCGTGTCCTGAATGTGCTGATCAAAAGAGTCGTTTGCCGTGGCGACAGCGGCGATACCCCCCTGGGCAAGCCTGGTTGCAGTCGTGGCAATCTCTCTCTTGGTGACGAGTGAGACCACACCATGTTCGGCGACCGTCAAGGCAAAGCTGAGACCAGCGATGCCGCTACCGACCACAAGAAAATCTGAAGTTATTTTCATAAGAAAATGGCCTATGGATTGCAATGATACAATAACAACTGTGACGCGCACGTTCAAAGGGCCTTCATTATCTGAATGGGGTCTCTTCCTGTCAAGCCCTAAACTTCTTGAAAAACAGGGGTTTTTCAGTTATATAATATTGTACGGGGAGGCTGGTCTGATGATTGTCATAGGTAAATATTTGTACACTTTGATGCTCGTCCTGCCATTATTTGTCGGTGTTCCACTTGCACAGGCTGACATTTATCGGTACGTGGATGACGAAGGAGTGATAAATTTTACTAATACGCCAACTCACGGGCGTTGGGAACTGGTCCTTAAGGAAGACCCTCCTGCTGATGCCGGACACAGCTCTTATCTTGAAATCATTCGCCGTCATGCGAATTCTTTTGCATTGGAAGAAGCCTTGGTCAAGGCTGTGATAAAGGTCGAAAGCGATTATCAACCGCGAATCGTGTCCAAAAAAGGCGCCCAAGGTCTCATGCAATTGATCCCGGAAACGGCGAGATTGCTCAACGTCAATAATCCTTTCGATCCTTCAGAAAATATTCGTGGCGGCAGTGCCTATTTGCGACAGATGCTCGATCTCTTCAATGAGGACCTCGAGCTGGCTTTGGCCGCCTATAATTCAGGTCCAAATGCGGTAAAGCGCTTCGGCGGCATCCCTCCTTACGATGAAACCCAGAATTATGTCAGAAGGGTCAAGCACTATCTCGACTATTACCGTAATGCTGGGGACACCCTCTTATGAATTTGAGGACAGGTCGGCTAAACCTGCCCAATCTGTTGACACTCGCCCGCGTCGCTGCCGTTCCGATTGTGGTGGTTTTGCTACTCTCTGATTCCCGCTCATCCGGCATGTGGGCTGCGGCAATCTTTGGCATGGCTGCAGTGACCGATTTTATTGACGGTTGGCTGGCACGCAAGTGGGGGATCGTTACAGTCCTTGGTAAATTTCTCGATCCTCTTGCCGACAAACTGATTGTCATGGCGGCTCTGATCATGCTGATCCCTCTCGGGCGAGTGCCGGCCTGGGCGGTCTTTCTAATCCTGGCCCGCGAAATGGTCGTGACCGGCTTGCGCTCCATCGCCTCTTCAGAGGGTATCGTTATCGATGCCAGCGATCTCGGCAAATACAAGACCATCTATCAGATGGTAGCCATTCCGGGCCTTATGTTGCACTACGACTTCTATTGGCTGTTTGGGATCGAATGGAGCATTTTTAATGTAAACATGCACAATTTCGGAATTTTCTTCTTCTATATCGCGTTTGCTCTGACCCTTTGGTCCGGGTTCGATTATCTGCATAAATTTTTCCGGGTGTTTGCCCGCTGAGCTTTAATGGGCGCTGGAAAATTTTCGGTTGACTTGCCTGGAGAGCTTTTGCTATAAAGTGCATCCGTTGCTTCTAACGACGGCAATATTTGCGGGACTAACTCAGTGGTAGAGTGCAACCTTGCCAAGGTTGAAGTCGCGAGTTCGAATCTCGTGTCCCGCTCCAATAAAAACAAGAGGTTATCCATTTTGGATGGCCTCTTTTTTTGTCATTGCAATCAAATATGCAAGCGCTGGCGTATGTTCTCTATCTGAGTACTGTGTCTGAAGTACAGCCAATGTAATCACTGCATACTCAAGTTATTACCCTGATATGGTACTGTCAAAATTATGTGTTTTGTCCCCCTCTCGATTCTCAATCAACAAATATTTATTTGCTACAATTCGTTGATCTTAATAAAACCAATGTAAATTATGTTGTCAAATAGCCAAGTGAGCTATTTGTTAGCAAAATAATATAAATATGGCATTAATTATAGGGGTTTACGTGGAAGTCTTTGCAAAATCAAATTTAATTTTCATTCAAATTCCTTGTCGTCACCATAGCCACGCCATATGACAAACGTAAGCGTACGACCAGATGATACGGCACAGTAATTTCGGGCTACAAGAAGCCATCAGAGTGGTTCCTTCGATGTCTTTTTTGTGTTTGGTGATTGGAATTTTTGTTGTGCATGTACTTTTTAGGCTAGGTCTTGGGGCATTGTGAGAATATTTTGAGTAACGTATGCTAATATACTAAAAATATGAAATAGAGTTCTGAAAAAGGTAAACCTGCAGCAATGTAGGGGCACAAAGCCAAGGGTCCCACGTGGACGGCCTGGCTGCCGGAGATTTATGCTTCGGTTTTTTTGGATGGGCTCAATCAAACCCACCTTTGTAGCCGAAGGTGGGTTTTTGTTTTTAAAGGGTGTCTAATTTGTGTGAAATTTTAATGTTTTGATCGGGTTCAATTTCACTCAACTTACAGAGTGAAGCCCTTCTGCATTTTTATCTCATTTCAGCTATCTGCTATGAGTTCTATCCTTCGGTGGGGATGACAAGCTAAAGATGAAAAAGTTCATCATAATACTCATCCTTTCATTGGCGTATTCTCAGTCTTTTGGAGCCGACATTGATATAGACACTCTTCCCGGGATTGATTACGGGGTACAGATCAACGGCAAGACTTTGTCTGCTGCTATCAACAATTTCAACTACACCACAGACCGATTATTCATCTCTGGAGACTTATTTTTTACAACAGATGACCTTTTCCTCGATAACCCCAGAATCGATATTATCGGATCTGGAACAACTTCTAAGATCTGGAGCAGCACAAGAAAGATCGTTGTCAAGCAGCTTTCCAGTATTGATAGTATCGGGAACATGCGGATTTTATTTTTCCCTTATAACGCTTCACCTAACGGGGCGATCAAGAACATTGGAGGTAGTTCTGTCGGTGGCCTTCAGCTAGTCCTATTTGGAACTGATTGTTACAGCTGTTTACCATCAGGAACAGTGGATTTATCGAACTTCATTTTCGATAATATCCAAGGTCTAGCGACTTTCTACGGGTTCGTAAATGGAGTGACTATTAAGAACTCCGTTTTTAAGGCTACTGCATTTTCCGGAGCAGATGGAGCAATAAAACTTATCGGCAATAACAACATCATTGAATCAAATATCATAGACGCGCAAAACCTTCCTATCAACACTAAGTTTATCCCAATTGGTAACCGTTCTAGCACGGGCAATATTATCCGCTATAACACGTTCATGAATGCAAGAGAGGAAAGCATTGGTTGGGACGGACTTTTCGGAGGGTCTTCATCAGCTTTTGTCTTGTTTGGCTCAGTAAGTTTCAAAACCAGTTCTTCAATTACGATAACCGAACTTGAGGTCGATCCATTCAAAAACAACTATAAGCTTTTCAATACAAACCATTTAGTAGACGCTTATGCACTTATCGCAACAGGCCACGCACGAGGAAACTATTACAGAATTACGGCACAATCAAATCGCACCTTAACACTTAACACTGAGACATTCGACCTTGCTGACGTTAACGAAGGTGATTTGGTGGTTGTGTCATACGCCTTTGTCGACAACGAAATACATAACAACATGATCCATGTTGATGCTGACGATTACAGCGATGTTGGCTTTGGTCAACACGTCGGTGTCAGTCTTTGGGGATCGTGTTACGGAAACAATGTCCACCACAATATAATCCGTGACGATAAACACACACCAAGCATTACTGATCAGTCGTGTGGAATTAACGATACTGGTCTTAGTTGGAACTCTGGGCTTGGGCAATATGGGTATGCTCCAAACTCAAAGAACACTTACACAAGCAACACCATGGTCAATTTATACGAGGATTGGAGGTTAACGAATTTTGTCTATGATGACACAATAATAGGTTTCTGGCAGGGAGAATATTTGAACCGACTCGTCTCCTTGGAATATGTCATCCCATCAATTGGGATTACGTTTACAGGAAATGTCGGTGGTGGAGGATTTGCCACACTCAACAACTATATTGATTTCACCTACAGCGAGAACACCGCGAGTCAAATCGTTTCTTATGAATACGACGCAAGATATGTCTCCCCGCTTACAGACCAATCCCCGCTTGGTGGTTACTGGTTCACAGATACTGAAAACAATAGAACTGCAGGTTTTTACCAGCAAGGCCTTCCCATTACACTTTCGAGCGCAAACGATGTCACAGGCTATGAAGTCAACTCTATCGAATACGGTTGGGGGGCAGTGAAGCCAGTATCGCCAAGCACCTATAACGAGCCGATTCCCATGCAGAACGGTATTCTTTGGTGGCGTGGAGTTAACACAATCCCGGAAACTGGCGCAACTCTCTATTATGAAGACTGGCAGACTACTTCCTATACCGTTCTTCATGTAGATCTAGATAGTGACGGATATTTTACTCCAGATGACTGTAATGATGGAGATCCAGAAATCAACTCGGGAGTAATTGAGATTTGTGATGGACTCGATAACAACTGCAACACCTTGATTGATGACTTTTGTGTCATCGACAGTGATAGCGATGGAATCCCAGATACTTATGATCCAGACGATGACAATGACAATTTGCTTGATGTCGATGAAATAGTGGAAAAGACTGACCCGCTCAATCCTGACACTGATGGCGACGGGTTGTTGGACGGGATCGACAGCGCCCCGCTGGAAGTGTTCGCCAATATCTATGAAGCGTCGATTGTCAATGAGTTTTTGCCAGACACTACCGGTCATTCGGTTGTCCAACGCTCGGTTTTGCATGTGGCGATTCATGGGATGCAGATGGATCAGGGCGGCGGCACGACTCTAGGCT
Organism: uncultured delta proteobacterium; assembly: GCA_963825615.1. GTDB lineage: Bacteria > Desulfobacterota > Desulfuromonadia > Desulfuromonadales > BM103 > JAHEDT01. Next base: position 95,757 of record CAWGTV010000010.1, on the reverse strand, counting down.
CCATGACGGTCAGCGTTAACGGCCCCAACGGTTTCCAGTACAGCTTCTCTGATACTGACCTGAAACCTAATAACATCAACCTGGTACTCTCAAGAGACTATCCAGCCCTGGATTCCGGGCTATATTGGTTTACAGTAATGGACCGGGAGGGCAACGTCGCGTCCCGCGCCGATCTGCAGGTCCCCTTTGCCGCCGTACCGCTGGTCGATGAGAGAACGATCCAGACCCTGGCGAATGCCGATGATGGCACGATGCTGGTGACATGGGCAATGGTCGATGCGCCGCGCTCTTACTGGTATCGCGTAGTTGTTAAGGATGTCGATGGCTACGAGGTATATGCCAGTCCCATTAGTATGGCCACTTGGGCAACTTTGCCAAGTGATCTGACGGCTGGTCAGGATTATTACCTTCAGGTGCGGGTCTGCGATGGGCCGAGCATCGACTTGGTTATGAACAGCAGCTTGACGAATGATCTACCGCTAACCTTCGGCACGGGCAGCGTCGACGCCCTTGTCTCCGACGCCAAGATTCACAACCAGGTGGACGCTGAGAACAACAGTTTCGTGGTGCTGGACGTCCCCCTTCCGACAGCCCTTGGGGTGTTGAGCTTTGACGAATTGATTATTGCCCAGGTCACTGGCCCCGATGAGTATGTCTATAATTTCACCGCAGCGGATTTCGATGGTGAGCAATATCTTTATCACATGTTCCTGGAAGGGGATGCGTCCGCGCCAACACTTCCTGGTCTGTACACCTTCCATATCCAGAGTGCGCTGGGGAACGCCTACGGTTACGATTACCTGACTGCGGCCAATCGGCTTCCGGTTCCTGACAAAACAACCTATCAGGTCTTGGATCTTGATGATGGGAAGCACTATCGCTTCACCTTGGCCGATGTCGATCATAACGGAGCCCTCTACTACCGTCTCCGGGTTTATGATACGGGGGCAGCTGGTAAGACCTACCGATCCTTCCGCCAACCCTATAACTGGTTCGATGTGGATCAGGCTATTATCGATGGGTTGGGTACTGGAACCAAACAGTGGCGGATTGAACTGTTCGATAGCGAACAGTGGACCAGTATACGCAACCGGTCCACCGGTCCCTGGAAGGACCTTGTTGTTTCGCCCTATGACGCGGGGCAAATTGTGACTGCAGAAACGTTTAGCTTTAACTACACTGGTTATGACGGAAGTCCGGCCAGTAAGTACTGGTTCAATGCCATGGCCCCGGGTGGAGAGCTGATTGAACTGCGGATTACGGGGCCCAATTTCAACAATGACTTACTGACCGCAGGCACACTGCTTTATGGAATTGACACAGCCGGTTACCAGCTACAGCAGGACCAGAGCGCGGAACCGGGTTTGTACACCTATTTGGCCAAAGACAGTAGCGGCCGAGAAACACAGCAGTACGACTTCCAGCCCCCGGCAGCTCCCCTGGCGCGGGTGGATTACCACAGCTTCAACCTCAATACGCGGGTCAATGGCGACTTGGAATTCTCCTGGGCACCGATCCAGGATGCTCGCCCCGTATGGTACACGCCAAGATTTTTTGATTTAGCCGACAACGACAACGACGGGCAGCCTGACCCAGTCCAGGTGGACTGGAACCTGACTCAAAGCTCGACGGTTATCCCCTCTGTTCTTCTCGATGCTGGTCACTATATCATGCAGGTTTTAGCGCAGGACGGGATCAATGGCCCCATGAGCAATAACCGCAGTGAATCGGTCTATGTTCGTGTCGAGAGTCCCGGCTTCGATTATAGAAGTTTGGTCGATGCAGACAGCGACGGCTGGTCAAACAATGTTGATGTGAACGACAACGATCCCTCTATCACGATTACCGCAATGACACCATACGCTGCACCGGTCCCCTATCTGGTGGTTCCGGCAAACAGCTCGGATGGGAGTATCCGGCTAATCTGGGGCGCGTCATCAACTTCTGGCGCCGTATATGTCTTGGAGGAGGCGACCGATACTGATTATGTTACAGCGCAAGAAGTATATCGGGGAACGTCATTGAGCACGGTCCTTTATGATCGTTCCGATGGCATCTACTTCTACAGGGTCAAAGTAGTCTCAACGCATTACTTTGAAAGCGCATATCGCTGCGGCATCACATCCTGCGTCATAGCACAATTTGCCCTCAAAAACACCCTGAAAGAGGGGACAGTCGGAGCGATTTACAACGATTTGCAACTCACTGCGACTGGTGGCACAGCGCCTTACACATGGATGTCCTTCGGTTTGCCACGCGGTCTGACGCTGTCCCAAGATGGGATCATCAGCGGCACTCCGTTAAGTGAAAATGTTCGGCCAGGAAGTATGTATGCAACATTCCCGGTTAGCATTATCCTTGTGGATAGTGCGGGCCATTCATCTGGCCGTGTGATGTTCCTCAGGATCAACCATTAACATCCAAGAGCTGACATTGGCATGCTCGAGCCGGTTCAATGAGGTACTTTTAACTAAAGACGTTTTTGTAGAGCTAGTATCCTCTCTCGAGGTTTAATTTCTCCATTGGGTTTTTAGATTTCTATTGGGCCGGTAAATTTGTCAATAACCAGAACCAATCTCCTGATGCCTATGGAGGTGACCATAACGATGTATGAATGGAAGCACGAACGGATTACATTTAGAACCTGCAAGGAAAGTTTTGATCAATCTCCCGGGTCAAAAACATATTGAAGTTTGTAGATAACGGATTATTTAAAACCTATAGATTTTACAATCAGTGGGAAACTCACTTTTTGTTGTTGACACTTATGAGCTTGTGACGTTAAAAAACTGTTCATTATTTTCTAATTATATTTTTTCTGTCCCTGTGCACGCTTATATCGGGTTCTCTTATCGAGGAGGAAGTTACATGTTGAACAATTGTGCGAGAAAGTTTTTGGTTGCGTCGTTGACACTGTTTTTTGTTGCCTGCCTGGGCAATGCCGTGCTAGCAGAGCAGGCCGTACTGTCTGTTGACGATTGTGTCAAATGTCACAGCGAGCAACCGGCCCAGATTGCTGCCGATGGAGCTTCCCACAAGACGGAAATCAATTGCCAGTCCTGTCACGAAGGACACCGTCCGGCTGTCGCAAACAATATCCCCAAATGTAGCGACTGTCATTCTGACAAAGCTCATTACAAAGTTGACAACTGCCTTGGTTGCCATAACCCTCACCAACCCCTCAATATCACGCTTACCGGAGAACTCAAAGCGGTCTGCGTTTCCTGCCACGCAGGTCCCAACGATCAGATGGTTGCCAACCCAAGCCAACATGCGACATTTTCGTGTAATTTCTGCCATGCTGATACTCACGGCAATATTCCAGAGTGTGTCTCCTGTCATGAACCGCACTCCAAATCGATGACACAAGCGGATTGTTCGAACTGTCACCAGGCGCACATGCCCTTGGCCGTTGCTTACTCGAGCAGTACGGCATCTGAACTTTGCGCGGCATGTCATGATACTGTTTTGGCAACCCTTACCAAGAGCCAGACCAAACACAGCGCAGTTTCCTGTGCGACTTGTCATGCAGACAAGCATAAGACTGTGCCTCAGTGCAGTGAGTGTCATGGCCTGCCGCATCCCAAATCGATGCATGAGCGTTTCCCCAAATGTGGCGAATGTCATGGTATCGCCCATGACTTGAATAAATAACCTGGCAACTTCTTGACAGGTTTATAATATCTACAATCCTTGAGAGGTTGGTCCGCATGGATCAACCTCTCTTTTTCATGTTTAAGAGAATTCTTGGCTCGGATATCTCTGATTGGAAGTGTGTGATTATGGATCATTATCAAGGTTTAGTTGGACTGTTTGCCTTGATGGGTATCGCGTGGCTTTTCAGTGAAAATCGCAAGGCCATTCATTGGCGACCGGTCGTGGCAGGCTTTGTCCTGCAAATTATCATTGCTGCACTCCTGTTAAAGCTGCCGATCTGCCAATACATGTTCATCAAGTTAAACACTATTGTCCTGGCTCTGGAACAAGCGACTACTTCCGCCACTTCGCTGGTTTTCGGCTATGCTGGTGGCGGGCCGATACCATTTGCCGAGCTTTCTTCCGGTAGCACATACATCTTGGCTTTTAGGGCGCTACCTCTCGTGCTTGTCGTTAGTGCCGTTTCAGCTCTGCTCTTCCACTGGCACATTCTGCCAAAGATCGTCAAAGCAGGAAGTTGGCTATTGGAAAAAACGCTTGGCATCGGAGGCGCACTAGGTGTCAGTGCTGCGGCCAACGTTTTTGTCGGCATGGTGGAAGCCCCCCTGTTAATCAGACCTTATCTGCTTCAGATGTCGCGGGGTGAACTCTTTGCTGTCATGACCTGCGGCATGAGCACTATAGCGGGCACTGTCCTGGTTCTGTATGCCTCGATACTTCAACCGATCCTCCCGGATGCAATGGGGCATATCCTGACAGCGTCTTTAATCAGTGCGCCAGCGGCCATGTCCGTTGCTCTATTAATGGTGCCACACTGCGGTGAGATAACCACGGGAAAGATCGCGCTGCCAATTACGGCAAGTAGTTCAATGGATGCTATCGTTCAGGGAACGGTTCAAGGGCTAAAACTATTACTCAATATTATCGCGATGTTAATAGTTCTGATCGCCCTGGTCAGCTTGGTTAATATCGTTCTCGAAACCTGTCCTCAATTTTTAGGTGCTCCTTTAACACTACAACGCATTCTTGGTTGGGTCTTCGCGCCGATAACTTGGACCATTGGCATTCCTTGGCATGAAACCATCGTAGCTGGAAGCCTGCTCGGTACGAAAACGATACTTAATGAATTGGTTGCATACCTCAACCTCGCCAGTCTTGACCCGAACGAATTGAGCGCACGTAGTCGTCTCATCATGACTTACTCTCTTTGCGGCTTTGCCAATTTTGGCAGCTTGGGGATTATGCTGGGTGGAATTGGAGCTATGGCTCCAGCACGACGTGATGAACTTGTTTCTCTCGGAATGAAGTCGATCTTAAGCGGCACCCTGGCGACCTGCATGACAGGTGCTGTCGTCGGGTTAATGTTTTGATGCCTGCGTCTTGGCTATTTTTATGATATCTTCTTTTCGACATCGAGGACATGCTCTGAGATCAAAAGACCATTTCCACATGATTTAAATTTTCACTCAAGACAATAAATTCAACCCTCCTCGATGTTGTTCTGTTTGGTTCACAGCTAAGGAGCAAGTTATGGCTGTCGTTGAAATCAGTGTGGCACCTTTGGGGACCGGGAAGTCCCGGTGTGTCTGCCTATGTCGCGGCCTGCGTTGAAATTGTTGCCGCTTCTGGCCTGGATCTACCAATTGACTCCGATGGGCACCGTCATCGAGGGCGATATCGACAAGGTTTTTGCTGTGTTGCGGAAGATGCATGAAGTCCCCTTCGGCAAAGGGGCCACGCGGGTCTCGACGCTGATCAAAATAGATGACCGTCGTGACCAGGGGAGTCATGGTTTACAGGGAAAAGTTGATTCTGTCCTCAATAAACTGAAAAGCGGCTCATGATATCTGAAATCAGGAATTTGCCCTTGACACATTTCGTGCCCTTTGGTATTCAGAGACACTCTTTTTTGATGGCCCCGTCGCCAAGTGGTAAGGCAGAGGTCTGCAAAATCTCCATCAGCGGTTCGAATCCGCTCGGGGCCTCCACAATCAACAGGTCAGCCAAGTTACGGCTGGCCTGTTTTGCTATCGGCTAACATGGGCTCATTCGGCGTTGCGACCTTATTCCTTTTCGTCATCCTCGGAAGCCTTGCGGGTTTTCTCGCCGGATTGCTCGGTATTGGTGGCGGCATCATCCTTGTTCCCCTCTTTCTCTGGTCTTTCGATGCCGCCGGTTTTGCGCCCGACGTGCTGGTGCACACCGCCTTCGGCACCAGCCTCGCCGTCATCATACCTACCGCCCTCAGCAGTACCTTCGGCCATCGCAAGCGCGGCAACGTTGAATGGCATCAGGTGACCTATCTTTGCTTCGGCGGTGTTTTTGGAGCCTTCAGCGGCGCCTGGTTGGCGTCATTGCTGAGCGGCGACTGGTTGAAAGGTCTCTTCGGCGTCATGCAGATCCTCGTCGCCGTGCAAATGGTGATCTTTCAGCCCCGGCTCCCTCCGGAACGAAGTGATGTTGTGTCGCCGTGGCCTTTGGCTGCAGTCGGCTTTGCCGGTGGGGTTTTCAGTGCCTTTTTCGGTGTCGGCGGCGGGGTGATCGCAGTCCCATTGATGGTGATTGTCCTGGGCTTCCCGATTCATCTCGCGGTTGGCAATTCGAGTGCATTGATTGTTATCTCCTCTTTGTCCGGTGCATTGTCGTACATGTATCATGGTTGGCATTCAGACCTGCTGCCGCCATTCTCTATCGGTTATGTCAATGCCCTGGTTTTTCTCCTCGTTGCGCCTTTCTCTATCGGCATGGCTCGCCTGGGTGTTCGTGTTGCCAGTCGTACGGCACATGATAAACTGATAAAGATATTTGCGGTTTTACTGGTCCTCGTCGGATTGCGCATGATTTCCCGCGCCTGGTTTTCCTGACCTTCATTTACCGGAGTCAGCTTATGTTGCGTTCAGCCGTGGTTGCCGGACAGTTCTATCCAGAGCGGAAAGAGGTCCTCTTCGAAACCGTTGATTCGCTTATGGACTCTGTTGACTTGGAGAAACCGGCGATCGCATTGATGTCGCCGCATGCCGGATACGTTTATTCCGGCGCTGTTGCCGGCCGCACTTTCGCCGGTGTTAAAATACCCGGTGAAGTGATCATTCTCGGGCCAAATCATCATGGTCGCGGTCACATGATTGCCGTTTATGCCAGCGGCGCATGGGAGACGCCCATGGGGCAGACGAAGATAGCCGCAGCCCTTGCAAGACGTATTCTGGCTGAATGCCCTATGGCGGCAGAAGATACGATCGCCCACAGCTTTGAACATTCGCTCGAAGTGCAATTGCCGTTCCTGCAGTTTCGGGCGCCGCACGCCAGCATCGTGCCGGTCTGCATCGGCCATGTGCCGCTGGAGACGCTGTTGCGCTTGGGCGATGGCCTGGCGCGCGCAGTGTTGTCAGGCCGCAGTACTCCGCTGATCGTTGCCAGCACGGATATGACCCACTACGAGTGTGGCAGTACGGCCCGTAAAAAAGATTTCCTGGCATTGGAAAAGGTCCTCGCCCTCGATCCCGAGGGGTTGTACAAGGTTGTCCGTGAGAACAGGATCTCCATGTGCGGTGTATTGCCGACAGTCGTCATGCTGCAGGCCGCACTCGCCCTGGGCGCCAAGGACGCGGAGTTGATCGCTTACAGCAACTCCGGCGATGTCACCGGCGACCAGTCTGAGGTGGTTGGCTACGCTGGCGTGCGGATTTTCTGAAGTCACCGACAAACTTGCCACGCCGTTTAAATTCCGGTATAAAACGGGTCACTGAAAAGTGACCCGTTTATTTTTGACCAAAAGTGTTGCAGTAATTGATAACTGGAGATTTTGATGTCTGATTTACGTGTTCGTTTTGCCCCCAGCCCGACCGGGTACCTGCATATCGGCGGGGCCCGTACCGCTCTGTTCAATTACCTGCTGGCGCGCAAAGAGCAGGGGACTTTTATTCTCAGAATCGAAGATACCGACGTCGAACGCTCCACCCAGGCCTCGGTTGACGCCATCCTGCAGGCCATGGACTGGTTGGGCCTCAGCTACGACGAAGGCCCATTTTACCAATCGGAGCGCTACGACCTGTACAAGGGCAAGGTCAAGGAACTCCTCGATAAGGGGCTGGCCTATCGTTGCTACTGCTCCTGCCGAGGAGTTGGACGCCAAGCGTGAAGCGGCCCTCAAAAGTGGTGGCAAACCGCGCTACGACGGGACCTGCCGCGAGCGCACTGATCAACCCGATGCGCCATTCGTGGTCCGTTTCAAGACTCCACTTGAAGGCAGCACCACTTTCGTTGACCGCATCAAGGGGACGATTAGCGTTGACAATGCCGAACTTGATGACCTGATCATCCAGCGGACCGACGGCAACCCGACCTATAATTTCGTCGTAGTGATCGATGATGCCGAAATGGCCATCACCCTGGTCATCCGCGGCGACGACCATGTCAACAACACCGTGCGCCAGATTCCGATGTACCGTGCGCTCGGTTATGATGTTCCTGAATTCGCCCATGTGCCAATGATCCTGGGGGCCGACAAGAAACGACTCTCCAAGCGCCATGGCGCCACATCGGTCATGGTTTACAAGGAGATGGGCTTCCTGCCGGAGGCTATGGTCAACTACCTGGTGCGGCTTGGCTGGTCCTTTGGTGACGAAGAGATCTTCTCCATGGCCGACCTGATCGAAAAGTTCAGCCTGGACAACGTCGGGCGTTCCGCCGGTGTCTTCAACCCCGACAAGTTGCTGTGGCTCAACGAGTATTACATCAAAAACGGCGACCCGGTCCGTCTGGGCGGCCTGGTCGCGGAGATTCTGGCCGGGCAGGGGGTCGACACGGCCAACGGGCCAGCGATGGATGCGGTCGTCAAAACTTTGCAGGACCGCGCCAAGACCCTGGTCGAGATGGCCGAAGGGGCGCGCTTCTATTTCGCGGCTCCGGAAAGCTATGATGCAGAGGCTGCCGAGAAATTTCTCACCGCGGATAAGCGTGAGGTGCTTGAACTGACAGTTAAGCACCTGCGAGAGCTTGAAGATTATACCCACGTTGGTGTTGAGAATGCATTTAAAGTGGTCATGGAGGAGAGCGGCCTCAAGTTCGGCAAAATTGGCCCAACGGTGCGAGTTGCCCTGGTCGGCGGCACTGTCAGCCCGAGCATTTATGATGTCGTTGCCGTACTCGGCAAGGACGCTGTGCTTGAGCGTCTGCACAAGGCTCTTGCATCGATCGGCTGATGTCTATAGAATGCGTTTCCTGGCGGTGAAAAATGCTTGACTCCGCTTGGCAACTTTGTTAAAACCCCATCCTGCTTTGGGGAGTCGCCAAGCGGTAAGGCAGCGGACTCTGACTCCGCCATTCGAGGGTTCAAATCCTTCCTCCCCAGCCATAGTAACAACAGGGGCATTGTCCCCGTGAGAGCATAGTTTCATGCGCTCATCGTCTAGCCTGGTCTAGGACACCGGCCTTTCACGCCGGCGACGGGGGTTCGAATCCCCCTGGGCGTACCATTTCATCACCTTCCGAGGAAGGTGGCAGCGGGATCCATCTGGATCCCGCTTTTTTTTGACCCGCGAATGACTAAGGGCTCTTCCGTGGCGGCCTTTGCCAAGGGGAAGTGATTGTAACAGGCAAGTGCATTCGACTCCTGTCGAGCGTTTGAAAATGCGAAAAAATACTTGAATTAACACTGACAAAGAACTAAATTCAGTGAATTTCAATCCTCGAGAATACAGTTCGCGATAGCTGTCTCTACCCCTATCATGCAAATTTTATATCGTTTTTTTAAAAAAGATCATTGGTTTTAACTGCAGGAGGCCCTTTGATTAAATCAATCATGTATCAGGTTGTTATCACATTTGTGATAGTTTTCTTCTCCGTGGCGCATTGCCACGCTTCCCAGGAACATGAATGGTTCGTAAGTGTTTACGGAGGCGAGGCAACGGATAATACTTTGTACGAAATTATTTTCAATGACGTTAGATTTGCAAATGCAAGATTTCTTGCTCTGGTGCTTGGCAAGAATCTCACAACATATAAAGACTTGATCCGTTTCGAAGCGGAAGGGCAGGTTGTAAAATACTGGGGTGCGCAGGATAACTTCGAGTTTAATGGTGTTTTACTTGCCAGGTGGCTACCGTTCCCTTGGGATCATTATCTGGATACCAGCGTGGCCGTCGGGGAGGGCTTCAGTTACGCCACGGAAGACCCTGAAGTCGAGGTAGAGAACGATGGCAAGACCTCAAAGTTTCTCAATTATCTTGCGTTCGAGCTGGATTTTGTCATACCTGGGGCCCCCAACTTCAGCCTGTTCTCCAGAGTGCATCATCGCTCCGGTATTTTCGGGCTGATCAATGGAGTCCATGGTGGGTCAAATGCACTGGGAGTCGGTATAAAATACTCATTTTAAAAGGCAACATCTCAAAAGAATCAGAGCGAAAATTAGGCTGTAGAGCGGGACCCCCTTGGGTCCCGCTTTTATTATGCACTGTAGCGAAATGTTGTGGGGTGTTTGTTACAATGAAGCATCATAAAAGTGGGGGGCTACTGTCGTTTCTGCGCATTGTTTAGCTTCATCGTGTTGTGAGACAAAATCAACCGTTTGAAGCTGAGGAATTTACTAAAAAAATAGGGATCCGTTTGCATGGTTAGGAAAAGTCTCGTTAAATCGATAACAAAAGGTAGCACGGGATTGATTGTCTGTGCTTTCCTGGTGGCCTTGGCGGTTGAATATTGGCATGCTTATTCACTGACCGAAAAGACGCAGGAGAATCGGCTCAACCAACAGTTGATCCTCCTCAGTCAGAGCCTCGAGAATCTGCTCTGGGCTTTGGACGACAACTCGATCAAACTGGTTGGCGATGCCTATATGGCAGGGACTGACAGCGTCAGCCTAAAGATAACCTCGAGCCATACAGATGCTCCTGTTTATGCAATGGACAAACCCACTAAGGCAAACACGCTTTACGGCCGAAAAGAAATCATTCACAACAAAAAAGTTATCGGTTCCATCGAAATTGGATTGAGTGGCGAAACCTCTGAAGCCGCTCTTCTACGGTTAATGAGCTACAGCTTTGTACTGGCCTGCTTTCTTATCATCTCTCTTTCCTTCATTGTGAGATTACTGGTCATGAAGCGCCTTGCGCAGCCTTTGACGACCCTTGGAAGCTGGACTGACAGAGTGGCTTCTGGAGATTACGATGTAGAACCACCTCCAATTGAATTGGCTGAGTTGAGTTCACTCGCAGACAAATTTTACAATATGTCGGAAAAAATACAGGGACGAGAAAAGGAGTTGGTCAAATTTCGGGATCAACTGCAAACCCTCGTTGATGTACAGACCCGGGAACTGAAAGACGCGCACACCGAACTATTGCAGCGGGAACGCTTGGCTACTCTTGGAGAATTGACCGCAACCGTCAGCCATGAACTCCGCAACCCGCTCGGAACGATCAAAACCGCGCTCTTTGCAATAGGCCATTCCCTTGAGGAAAACGAATCTTATCGCGTCAATCGCTCACTGGAGCTAGCTGAACGCAGTATCGAGCGATGTGTTAACATTATTGAAGATTTGAATGATTACGCCCGGGTAAAAAAACTTAATTGTTCTGAAGCGAATGTTGACGAATGGTTGCAGGCGGTGCTGGCGGAAATTGATATATCACCGGAGATTGATTGTGAGTTGGAGTTGTCATGCAATGTTCGTGCATCATTTGACAGTGAAAAGCTAAGGCAAGTGGTCGTCAATCTCGTCAGTAACGCAATTGACGCTCTGCAGGACGAACGCTCTCAAGGTAAACGACTGCAGATATTCACACGGCGGATGGGCAATCATTTCGAAATAGGTGTTAGTGATAACGGCTGCGGCATGTCTGAAGAAGTCAAGAGCAAGATCTTTGAACCGCTCTTTTCGACAAAAGGGTTTGGGGTTGGATTGGGCCTGGTTATTGTGAAGAATATCGTTGCACAGCACTATGGCAGTATTCATGTCGAGAGCAAAGAGTTGGCAGGCTCCAGAATCGTTATCCAGCTCCCTCTCAACTCGCCAGGCGAATGACAGGAAGGTTCTTTGAACCGAAGACTCTTCTTGTCCTCGAAGGAGTTGGTCTTGAAAATTAGGTGTTGTTTTCTCAATAGTCGGATGCTGCTGCTTTTGGCCGTGTTTTATTCGGTCACTGTTGGATTGAGTTTTGGCGGAGAAACTTCTGACACGCCGATTAAATTTCTCACTCACAGTATCGGTGAACAAACATATGTTGATCAACAAGGGCAACTGCGTGGAGTGAAACATGGCGGTAGACGTGCCTTCAACGTCGAACTGATAAGAGATATGATGCTGCTCAAGGGACAATCAACAAAGATTGAAATCGTGCCATTCAAGCGAGGTCTGCAATTAGTCCAATCGAGCCCGGGGTATGCACTGTTTAATGTCAACCGCACTGAAGATAGAGAATCAACGGTAAAGTGGGTTGGCCCAATTCAAAGTTCAACGACTTATTTTTACGAGCATAAAGATGCGCCCACGGGCATCAAAAGTATGGAAGATGCGAAACATGTCGAGGCGATATGTGTTTTGAGGGGCAACGTTCACCAGCGCTTTCTTGAAGAACAGGGGTTTAAGAATATTTATCCTGCCAACAGTTACGCCAACTGCGTTGACATGCTCGCTTTGAAAAGGGTGAGTATAACGCCCCTTTCCAACCTGTCGACGCTCATTAGAACTGATAGCAATCCAACTGCACAATTACTGCAGAAGACGCCGGTCCAAATTATGGAATCTAAAGGCTATCTTGCATTTTCGAAAGAGACCCCGGACAAGGCGATTAAAGAATGGCAAGCGGCACTTGACAGCTTGGTGGCATCTGGTCGATACGATGAACTGGTCGAAGAATATCTCGTGACCGACACTGAATAGGTCATTGCCTTTATGCCTCTCGGGAGCAAACTTATCTCATTCCTTTCCGCGATCATGCCAGCGAGGCAACCCAACGGTTTCGTCTATACTTCACGTGACTGCGTCTTGCATGGTTGCCCTGTAGTTTCGACCTCTTACCTGGCCTGCAGCCTTCTCCTTGCGTATGAATAATCTTTATGCGGTCGTTCGGATTCGATTATCCCTATGGACGAATTTATTAACTTGTTATAGTTTGTGAAATACTTAATGATTAATGAAAAGATTTACTCTTGGCCGGTCAGGCACTTAGAACCCTTGCTTCTCTGAGGGTGCCTCACCCTGGCTGCGCAACAGCACAAAAATGTGAAATTTCCATATAAATTTGTGGTTCTAGCGACCCCTCGTGCAAAAAGGAGTTTCAGATGGTTTACAGCCAAAGAGATTCGCATTCTCAGCGCGGGCCAGGCCTCGCCCTGGCCCTGCTGCTCCTGTCACTGGCCTGTCTCAACACGGCCTGTGCCCCGGTCAAAACCCTCGATGTCTGGAAGGATGATTCTTATTCGCAGCCATTGCAGAAGGTCCTGATCATTGCCGTGACCAAGCAAGACTATATTCGCAACCAATTCGAGAATGTCCTTGCCAACCAGTTGAACGCAAAGGGTGTCGAAGCCATCCCCAGTTTCAAGGTGCTGCCACAGGCAGGGGAGAAACTTGATCGTGACAGCGTCGTCGCAAAAGTTAAAGAGCTTGGCATCGAAAACGTATTGGTGGCACGCTCGATCAGCAAAGAGGAAATTACAAATCACCAGTATGGAGGAGTTATCCTGGGCGGTACGGCCGTTTACAATAATGGCTGGTACGGTTATAGCTACGGTTATACCTATGATAGGCAATACGATACGGATTATTTCACTATATCGACCAAGCTCTACGATGTGAGTGGTGAAAAGCCTGTCTGGTCCTACCTGGCCCAGGTCAAGGTCGATGATTCGCGTCAGCATGCAGTCAATATCTTCGTCCCGATGATCGTGCAGGAGTTGTCAAAGGCGAAGTTGCTCAACTGATCCAAATCCTGCGCTGAGTTGAATTTCCTCTAGCTCTTCGTGTGCTGCTAGGCAGACATTAAGGGGGGGCGGCGCAACAAATTACTCTTGGTGAACACCTGACATGTCTGAGCCTTTGAGAGACATCAACTTAAACAACCTTGACCGGCAGCATTTTGACTTCTGGCAGCCACCGGCTGGTCACGTGATCCATGTTGGCGCCGAACAGCAACCGGTCCTGCTGCCGCAAATCCCTTTGCCCCTCAAGCGCAAGAGTGAAGATGAGTTCAATCCCAGTGACAATGCGATCGGTGAAGGTCTCTACGATTATCTGCGCCAGTTCCCCGATTGCCTGCACAACACAGCTTACGCACATCTTTTGCGTCAAGCCTATACGCACTACCTGGCCGACCTGGCGGCCCAGGTGGTCCTGCTCGATGCGAAAGATGTCGAACCGGCCTATGTCCTGCGCAAGCTCACCTATCTCAAGATCCTTCGACTATTGGAGCCTGAAAATACTGGGCTGCTCTGGCAACTCTGCCGGGGGTTTTATGGCCTGGCGATGACCTTCGCCGAGTTACCGGCAGTCCGGTCACACCTGCTCGATGCCATGCGCTTCGGTCAGAATCTTGTCAAGCTAGACCCGGAGAATTCGTCGGCTCTCAACCTGCTTGCTGAGATTGACATTCTCTTCGGCGATTATCCGGCCGCAGTCACGAAGCTGCAGCGGTTGCTCGAAATCGTCAGCGACCGACAGCTTGCTGAGCACATCGAAAGCCGTCTTGAGGTATGCATCGCGACAGGATTCCCGGATCACCCGCTGGTAGACGATCTCGAAGCTATCGGTGCAGCGATGCAGCTCTATGCTGCGAAAGAATACCGGATGGCGACGGAACTGCTGGAACGCCTGGAAGAGGATGAGTACTTTATGGCTGAGCTCAAGTCGGCCGACTTCCTCTGCCTGCTCGGTTTGTGCCGCCAAAAGACCGGAGATCGAGGCGGTGCTTTTGACGCCTTAAGCCAGGCCATCGAAATGGCGCCTGATCACGAACAGGCCAGGGAGGCACTGCAGTCCATATGAATTTTCAAGGAGGCCTCATGCAGAATGTCGGCATCGGCGACGTGATATTTATTATCCTGATCCTGGGGGTCATTCATGGTATCATGCACCTCGTGACGCTTGCCCGTCGTCGCAAAACAAAGGACAGAGATGACTCTGCCAACCAGTAAACGTATTTTCCCCCGCCGCTCTTTGTATTGTTCCGTCAATAGCCACATGGTATGATCAAAAGGCTTTTTCGGCTTGCAACTATCTTCCCGGTCTGATTGATGAAACGTGGCATTTTATTTCTCCTTCTGCTCTCCGTCCTCGGTTGGGTAGGACCTGTATTGGCGTCTGATACTACAGTGTCCACCTTGTGGCCGATTTATGACTATCGCGCATCGGAAACTGCTGACTATCAAAGCCTGCACATGTTCGGTCCCTTCATTAAATACGAAACCAAGGGGGGAGAATCGGAATTTGCCGTGCGGCCATTTTTCTATAGCGCCGCCGATGACGAAGAAAGCTCTCAAACAGACGTCTTTTATCCCTTGTTCAGTCACAAGAGCGATGCGGAATCCTCCAGTTCCAATATCATCCAGTTGTTCAGTATCGATCACGGCAGCCGCGAAAGCGGCAGCAGCAATCGTCACTACCTCTTCCCTTTTTTCTTTTACGGTGAAGAAGAGCAGGGGACCTACAAGGCGTTCTTCCCCGTTGCTGGCACTCTCTACAACTGGTTTGGCCGGGACCGCATTTCTTTTGTACTCTTCCCGCTCTACAGCCATACGGAACGCAAGACAACACATATCGATAACGTCCTCTGGCCGATTTTTGCCAAAGTATCGGGAGAGAATGAATCTGGTTACAAATTCTGGCCGATTTACGGCCAGAGCCGCAAGGAAGGGGTCTACCGCAAGAAGTTTTTCCTCTGGCCGATTTTTTTCTCGGAAAGTTTGAAACAAGACACCGACAACCCCCAGGAGGTTAGGGCTGCCTGGCCGCTCTTTGTCAGCAAGTCATCGCCGAAGAAATCTCAGGATTTCTTTCTCTGGCCTTTTTTCTCGAGGACGGACGATCACGTCAAGGAATACAGCTCCTTTAATGCGCCCTGGCCGTTGATCCGTGTGACCGAGGGGGAAAGATACCACGGCTTGAAAATACTGCCTTTTTATTCAGATGAAACCATGGATGTTAAGAGGGAGAGATGGTATCTTTGGCCGATATACAAAATTGAAGAGATGAATTCCGAGCTGATTGAGCGCCGCCGGGACCGCGTGCTTTTTTTCCTGTATTCGGATACCCGGGAGATCAGGTTAGAAACCGGTGAATCGAAGCGCCGCATCGATCTCTGGCCGCTCTTCGGTTACCAGCGAACAAATGGCGTAAGCCAGCTGCACGTTTTCTCTCTGTTCGAGCCGTTTTTCCCTGGCAACCAGTCAATTGAACGCCTGTGGTCACCCCTATGGCGTATTTACCAGCAGAAATGGGACCAGCAAGGCAATAACGTGGTCAGCCTGCTGTGGAACCTTTACTGGCTTGAGAGGCAGGGGGATAAGGTCGCATGGGAGCTCTTCCCGCTTATTGAGTACCGCAAAGAGTCTGAGCACGATAAAGAAATTAGTTTCTTGAAAGGGCTGTTCAGTTATCGCAGCGGCGACAGCGGCAAACATTGACCGTTCTGTATACGCCCTGGGGTTTGCAATGGGGCGAGCCTCATCCCGAGCAGCAGTGAGCAAGAATTTTATGCAACCTTTTGCGACCATCGGCAGCAAATTACTAAATGTCGCCCAGGGCCTCGGCGAGATGCTGGCGCTGTTGTGTGAGACGGTTTATTACTTCAAGGAAGCGCCGCGCAACCTGACCAGCATCTTTCGGCAGATGAACATCATAGGTGTCGGTACTTTGCCGATCGCCATGCTGGTAGCCCTGTTTGTCGGCATGGTTCTTTCTGTGCAGACAGGCTCGGAACTTGCCCTCTATGGTTCCCAAGAGGCGATCGGTGCGATCGTGGGCTTGTCGATGGTCAAGGAGCTTGGCCCGGTCATGACCAGCCTGCTGGTCGCCGGTCGTGTCGGTTCGGCAATGGCAGCCGAAGTCGGCGCCATGCAGGTCTACGAGGAAATCGATGCCTTGAAGACGCTGGAAATCAACCCGGTTCGTTACCTGGCGATGCCAAGGTTGATCGCATGTCTCTTTACCGTGCCGGCGCTGGTTGCTTTCTCGATGGTGGTCGGAATTATCGGCGGCGGTATCGTGGCAGACGTCAATCCGAAGATCAATGTCCCCTATACAGTCTATTACGACAACATGATTCGCGCCCTTAATTACAAGGAAATTTTCAAAGGACTTTTAAAGGCCATGGTCTTCGGTGGCATCATCGCCCATGTCGGTTGTTATGTCGGGTTTAAGACGAGTGGTGGGGCACGGGGAATCGGTGAATCGACAACGCGTTCAGTGGTGCTCTCTTTCCTGCTGATCATGATCGCCAATTACCTCTTAACGCGCTTTATGATTTAGGCTTTTATTTTGATGACCTCTGACCGGCATTCGAAAAGCGGACACTTCTTAAGCAGCTTCTTAACCAAGCTTGCCCATGGTTTTGCGCCGGACATCCTGGATGGGGACAGTTGCCAGATCGGTTACGAAGGCTCGGCAGGGGTCAGCATTCAGATTAAAGACCTGAACAAGTCCTTTGGCGAGCATCATGTCCTTAAAGACATCAACCTGATGATCGAACCGGGTGAGACGTTTTCGATCATCGGGCCGTCCGGCACAGGTAAGAGCTTACTGCTCAAGCATATTGTCAAACTGGAGCAGGCTGACAGCGGCCAGATCCTGATCAACGGTCATGACGTTAACGAGCTCGAATCGACCAATATGCCCCGCAGCTTCCGCTACAGCATGGTTTTTCAGTCGTCGGCGCTCTTCAACTCCCTGACGGTCGGGGAAAATGTTGGTCTCTGGCTGCGTGAAAAACGGATCTGTGGTGAAGTCCGCATCCGGCGGATTATTCAGGAAAAACTTCGGCTGGTCGGCCTTGCTGGCAAGGAGGAGCTGAGGACGTCAGAGCTTTCTGGCGGCATGAGGAAACGTGTGGCGATCGCCCGATCCCTGGCGATGAACCCCGACTTGATCCTTTATGATGAGCCGACGGCCGAGCTCGACCCGGTGACCTCAGATGAGTTGGCCAGAGTTATCATGTCTCTCAAGGAAAAGGTTAAGCTGACGACAATTATCGTCAGCCATGACCTTAACTTTGCGCTCTACCTCTCGAATCGCGTAGCGATGATGCACGATGGTGAAGTGATCGCCATTGGCACGCCGGACGAGATCAAGAAGAGCCAAAATCCAATTGTTCGGAATTTTATCTACACAACGACTAAAGGCATTCAGGGAGAAGGGGAATAGCATGTCAATGTCAGTCGAACAGAAAGTCGGACTGTTTTTTCTGGCCGCCCTGATTTTACTGGCCGTAATGATCGAATTCGTGCAGGACTGGCGTCCATTCGAAGAGCAATATTATTACCAGGCCTATTTCAACTCTTCCGTAGGCTTGAAGGTCGGAGATCCGGTGAGGATCGCCGGAGTCGATGTTGGCAAGGTTAAAAAGATTGATTTCGAAGGCAATCGTGTCCGTGTTGATTTTTTTGTCAATCGTGAAAACAGCGTTCATGAAGATACCGTGGCTCGAATCCGGCAGACAAACATGCTCGGCGGCGTTTTTCTTGGACTCGCCTTCGGGGAGTCCGGCAGCAAGGTGTTGCCGCCCGGTGGCTCGGTGCGAACCGAAGAGTCAACCAATATTGACCAGTTGATCACTAATATCGATAAGAGCCAGAGCCGGATACTAAGCCCGCTAGGCGAATTGGTGGAAGACTCTCGCGAACCACTTATCGAAGCGATCAATCGCCTGGACAATATTGTCACCAAGATCGACACCGGGGAGGGGACTCTTGGCCGACTGGTCAACAACCCGACCCTCTATGATGAGATGAATGCCATGTCTACCCGTCTCAATCAGCTATTGGCGCGCCTCGACAGTGGAGAGGGAACCCTTGGTAAGCTGATCGCTGACCCGGCTCTTTACAACAATCTCAATACGGCTATGGTCAACCTTGCTGATATATCCAGTCAGATTAAATCAGGGGAGGGGACTTTGGGCAAACTCCTGCACGATGACCGCCTCTACGAAGAGACGACCAAGACCGTTGCCAGCCTCAGCGCAATCACGGATAAGGTCAACCAAGGGGAGGGTGCTCTCGGCAAAATGCTGAATGACGCCACTCTCTATGACAATGTCAGCGAGGGCGCTGCTCATTTCAACAGTATTGCCAAAAAAGTAGATGACGGTCAGGGGACCCTGGGACGACTGGTTAATGACGATGACCTCTACCGGGATGCTAAAACCACGCTGCACAAAGTGGAAAAATCTGTTGACGGCCTCAGCGATACGGGCCCGCTTTCTGCACTCGGGGTTGTGGTGGGGACTCTTTTTTGAAAAATCTTTCGTCCGTTAACAACTTTTGCGCCCTGGCAGTATTGCCATGCTAGGGTGCATTCGCAACTCTTCTGGTTCAGTCCTTCCACCGTCAGTAGATTACCGAAAGCCATGGCCTGTTTTCTTGTGGTTCATCCCAGCCAATACAGTAAGGCAGTCAAAGTAAAAGCACTGCAGAGCGTGCTGAGCAGAATGGTCCCCGAAACCAGATCCGGCCTGGTGTTGAAGCGAATGCTGTAAAGCAACGGTATAACGGCCGAGGGCGTGCTGGTCTGCAGAATGACGATCTTGCGTGTCAGGCCATCCAGGCCAAGCAAGGCGGTCAGAGCGATGGCCAACGCTGGTCCGACAAGCAGCCGAATCATTGTAGAGAGGCTGAAAAACCCCCAATTTTTATAAATCTTGACCCGTGATAACTGCATGCCGAGTAATACCAGCATAAGCGGGATGGCGGCCTGGCCGAGCAGCTCGGTTGCACGAATGAAAAATTCCGGCGGCTGCCAGTTGACCAATTTGCAGAACAAGGCAAGTGCCACACCGTAAAAGATCGGTATTTTTAAGCTGTTTCTGACAGCCTCCTGCCATTTGACGCCCTGCCCCTGGGCAATCACGATCGCCAGAGTCCCGAGAGGGAGACTAAACAGAACGAACAACAGAACAGAGACGTTGAGAGCCGCTTCGCCGTAGGCAAAGAACACCAGCGGCAGTCCGTAATTACCGGTATTAATCATCGACGTCGTCAAGGTGAAGGCGCGGGTGGTATTGCCATCAAACCGGCGCCAGCGCGAGACACAGACTGCCAGCAGACAGAGTGCTGCCGTATACAGGACCATGAAGAGCGCGAGGAGGCCGAGCACGTCTCCTTCGACAGAGCGTTTCAGCAATGAAGAAAATACCAGCGCAGGGGCGAAAAGGTAGAGAGCGCTGTTGGCCAGTGGGGCCAGGTCGGCAGCGGTTTTGCGCGCAAACACAAAACCCGCTGAGGCAATCAGAAAGATCGGCAGTATCACTTGGACAAAGAGCATGAATCATAACCTTGAAAAGTTAGCAACGTTCTCTCGAATAATTGCCGGCATAAGGTGAATCTTCGGTGCTTTGGCGATAGATTGCCATTGACAATTCTGAAGCTATCCTGATTAAATACTGCCGCGCCGGAAAGCGCACCATCAACAATCCTCTGGAGGATACAAATGAACCCTTTGGCTAAAGAACTGAACGATCAAATCAGTCAACATAACCCTTTCGTCCTCGAATCCCTTTCAGAACTCGGCAAAAACCTGTTCTTTCCCAAAGGGATCCTGACCCAGTCTGCTGAAGCCAAAGAAAAGGCGCATCGCTTCAATGCCACCATCGGCATCGCCACCGAAGGCTCGGGGCCGATGTACCTGCAGTGTATTCAGGACAAGCTCAGTGCGTTCGATCCCAAAGACATTTATCCCTACGCACCACCCGCCGGCAAGCCGGAATTGCGTTCGCTCTGGCGCGAAAAGATGCTGCGTGAAAACCCCAGCATGGCGGACAAGCATTTCAGCAACCCGATCGTCACCAATGCGCTGACCCACGGACTGTCCATCGTTGCCGACCTGTTCATTGACCGGGGCGACCACCTGATCCTCCCCGATATGCTTTGGGGGAATTACAACCTGACATTTGTTACCCGTTGCGGGGCGATTGTCAAGAAGTTCCCGACCTTTACTACTGACCGTGGCTTCAACGTCGACGCGTTTCGGACCGAGCTGAAAAACAGCGCTGCGGAAAAAGGGAAAGTCGTGGTGCTGCTCAACTTCCCGAACAACCCGAGTGGCTACACGCCAACCGTTGCCGAAGGTGATGCCATTGTCGCGGCGATCAAGGAAGTTGCCGAGGAGGGTTGTAATGTCGTCACCATAACTGACGATGCGTATTTTGGCCTCTTTTACGAGGACTCTCTCAAGGAGTCTTTGTTTGGCAAGCTTGCCAACATCAATCACCGGGTGCTGACCGTCAAGCTCGACGGCGCCACCAAGGAAGAGTTCGTGTGGGGCTTCCGCACTGGTTTCATCACCTTTGCCGACGGTACAGAGTATGAGAACGTACCTGTCCTCACCGCCTTGGAGAAAAAGACCATGGGCCTCATCCGCGCGACCATCTCCAACTGTCCGCACCCATCGCAGACCTTCGTCATCGAGGCGCTCAAGTCTCCCGATTTCATCAAGCAGAAGGATGAAAAATTTGCCGTCATGAAAGGGCGGGCCCTCAAAACCAAAGAGGTCCTCGACAGCGGCAAATACGATTCTTGCTGGGATTACTATCCCTTCAACTCGGGGTACTTCATGTGCCTTAAGTTGAAACAGGTCGACGCAGAAAAACTGCGCGTTCATCTGCTTGACAAGTATGGCGTCGGCACCATCTCGATCGGCAGCACAGATTTGCGTATCGCATTCTCCTGTATCGCAGAAAATGATATCCAGGAGCTTTTCGATGTGATTTATCAGGCGGTAAAAGACCTGTCCTGATCCCGGGATGACTTTAAGGGGCCCCGAGCGGGGCCCCTGCTATTTTTCGTCGTTGATTCTTCTGAGGCCATGTCATGCAGGTCGTTCTTGACAGAATGTCAGATGCCTTGCGGTGCACTCCCCATTTTGCCAGCCTCCTAAAAGTTTGCTCTGCCTCTGAAACATACCTGGTCGGTGGTGCCCTCCGCGACGTTCTGAGCGGTCTTCCGGTCACTGATCTGGACCTGATCTTTCCACAGGACCCCACATCTATTGCGAAGAGCTTCGCCCGACTCGTTGGTGGAGACTGGTTCTGGCTTGACCAGGACAGACAGCAGAGTCGGGTGGTTGTCAACCGCGAGAAGGCCTGCCCACACTATGATTTCGCCCTGTACCGCGCTCCAACCCTGGAACAGGACCTCTTCGACCGCGATTTCACCATGAATGCGATGGCACTGCCACTGGCCACTACGATATCTGCAGATTCGCTGATTGATCCTTTCGGTGGTCTTGATGATTTTCGTCATGATTCCCTGCGTATGGTCAATACGTCTTCGTTTGTCAATGATCCACTGCGGATTATCAAGGGGGTCAGACATGCAACGGCCCTTAACCTGCAAATCGAGTCTGGGACCTTAGGATGCATGCGAACAGAGGTCATTGGCTTAGATCGTGTGGCTCCGGAACGCATTCGTCAGGAAGTCTGGAAGATTTTGTCTGACCGTCATGCCGCTCGTGGGTTAAAATTGTTTGTTGAAAGTGGGGTAGGGGAACAACTGTTCGGAGCGGGGTTTGCCGAAAACTGGCGTGCGTTGAAGGAGCGTCTTGAAAACTGCCACAATCGATGGCGACGCCTGACCGAGGCTTATCCTGTTGTGCGTGACTGGCTGCAGCAGGACATCGAACAGGGACTCAACGTCGAAACCCTGCTGCTCTTTTCTTTTCTTCTGTCTGCTGTCGAAAAGAACTTGCCGGTGCGTCTGTCACAGATGTGGAAGCTCAGTCGCAAAGCGGTCGCCGGAATCGAGATGGTTGCGGCTCTGGATGCTGCCGTCATGTATGATTTTACGTCCATCGCCTGCAACCAGAGGGCTTATGCGTGGTGGTCGCGGCGCTTCCCAAGTGAGCCGAAACCACTTCTTATGGCCTTGGCCGGCCATCCCCAAGCTGGCCCGATTACAGCGACTGTCGAGCAAATGATCCCGTTGGTAGCCGGACTTGAGGATCAACGGCCCAACGACCTGGTGGATGGTCACTGGTTGCGCAATACACTCTGCCTCGAGGAAGGCCCTGAGATGACCCGGGCGCTGGAACTCCTTCGCAACGCGGAAATCTATGGCGAGGTCAATAACCGCGAGGACGCATGCCGTTTTCTTGTCGGGCACTACCAGAATAGGATTGACAACGCAAATTTTGACACCCTATAATCACGCCCTGTTCGCGGGAATAACTCAGTGGTAGAGTGTCAGCTTCCCAAGCTGAAGGTCGCGGGTTCGAATCCCGTTTCCCGCTCCAATAAAAACAAGGATTTAGCAGATTTTGCTAAGTCCTTTTTTTATAATTGCAAGCAAATCTGCAAGCACAAAAGTTTATAAATAATCGTAAAAAAAATGCGAATAAAAAATCCCCCAGAATCACTCTGAGGGATATTTATTGCTTACCTATTAAGTGCCTAGCGGCTATTACTAAATTTCTGTAAAACGTAAATAGTTTGATTTCCTGGCAAGAGTTAGTAACAGACCAGGTTCTTTGACACTCTCCGCAAATACATTCATGCCCCCAATCTATGGATGGGGGTTTTTCTCGTTTTCAGGACAGATAGGAAAAAACCTTTGACGAGAATTTAACTCTAGAGCATATTAGAGACTCTTTAATTTAATGAGCCCCATGGGGGATGGAATGATGAACGGGTGAGTAGAACTTGAGGCCGCTGTACTGGCATTATGCTGGTAGGCGGTTTTTTGCTTTAGATTTATCTCAATCCTTCCTTGGGAAGTTAAAGCTAAGCGGGGGAAGAATGAAGATTTCATGCATAATCCTTATCCTACTATTTCTTCCTAACCTTGCCTTTGGGGAGATATATAAATGGATAGATAAAAATGGAACGCTTCATTTCTCCGATAACCCATCTGCAAAATCAGAAAAAATCAGCTTACCAACCTTAAATAGTCTTCCCGAAATTCAAATTCCAGAAAAAGAAAAGAGTGAAAATGAAACAAATGAAAATTTAGTGCAGGTTTTCAAAAACTATTACCTTGAAAAAAGTTCATTCACTCATTTCCCTGAATACGTTGAAAAAAAGCGAGAGTTTGTGAGCATTGTGGGAACTTTCACAACAAGAAAAATCTATCATCCTGAACACTGGGAGTTCAAAATCATAAATGGAAAAAACACTTATGAATGTAATTTGACTTGTCATTATGAAAATGGACGCCCTTCTCGTGCTCACATTTCTCCCGATTATCATTTCCCTCCTGGTGTTGATCGATATTTTTTGAAAAATGTTTGTGGCGAAGATTAACCCCCTGAATGATAAAAACCTACTCTTTGACCTTAACTCATGACTAGGAAGAATTGGCAATATTCCTTTATGTTGGCAACTTCTTTAAATTCTCATAAATCGGTTTGTTGCCCGTACTGCTCCAGTGAAGAGGTTGTCAAATACGGTCCTTAAAAGTGACCGGCAAAGATATAGTGCGGCGATTGCAGTCGCACCTTCAATGATTTAACCGGGACACCGCTAGCCGGAACGCATTTAATGGAAAAGTGGCTTCGATTACATTGAGCGCATGATAAAAGGATTGTCGCTCCGCAAAATTTGTGAGGAAATCGAGATATCCCTTAATACAGCGTTCAACTGGCGACATAAGGTTCTTGAAGCGCTGAAGAAGCTCGAATTTGATGGTTTTAAAGGTGTTCTGGAAGTTGATGAAACTTTTATCCTGCATTCTGAGAAAGGCAGCCGAAACATTGTCGGTCGAGACCCGCGCAAGCGAGGCGGTAAGTCACCCAAGAGGGGTATTAGTAACGACCAGGACTGCATACTGGTCGCCCGAGACAGAACCGGTAGAACCATGGCGCAGCTAGCC
This sequence comes from uncultured delta proteobacterium, assembly GCA_963825615.1. Classification (GTDB taxonomy): domain Bacteria; phylum Desulfobacterota; class Desulfuromonadia; order Desulfuromonadales; family BM103; genus JAHEDT01. The sequence continues at coordinate 71,094 of CAWGTV010000010.1, read as the reverse complement.
TGCATGGGAAGGATTTCTCAGAAGCAGGCGATGGCGGTATTACAGGATTGTATTGAATGAAGTCACTGTACTCTGCACGGATGCCCATGGCACCTGGCGGGCTGTTGCAAAAACGGAAGACTTGAAGCATGTCGAGCTGAATGCCAGCAATAAAGAGCGAGTGCGCGGTCTCTACCATATTCAAAACGCTAACGGCTTTCATAGTAGACTCAAGCGCTGGATGGCACGATTTAACGGTGTCGCCTCTAAGTTTTTGGACAACTACCTCGCTTGGTTTAACTTCCTCGATGCCCACCGGATGGAAGCGGCATTAGCCAAGCGAAACGGGCTTATCTTGAACGCCTGCATGGCAACATCACCAGTTACATGTCAGACGATTCGAGACACAAAATTTTGCCTTCCGTGATAAAAGCATTCACAGGCCAATGAATCTAAGTAAAGGACCTATAGGTGCCTAGCGCTTCACGAGTATGATTCTGCAAGGCACTTGCTTTTTGCCTACATGTGATCTGACAGACCTTTGCCGCAGAAATACTGTGATCATCCATTGTCGGGTGAGTGGAAAGACCACCGGGATTGTCACGTAAAACCAGACCTTGTACTGATATACCGTAAGCCCGACAATCAAACTCTTCAGCTCGTCCGCATAGGCAGTCACAGTCAACTGAGCCTATAGTACCTATTTACCTAAATCACGCCCCCTGGCAACAGCGTGGGGGTCTATAAAACACAAAAACCCTCGATTTCAGGATCGGGGGTTTTTCTCATTTGTCAGGAGCAGTGAGAATTTCGCGTTACTGTCATTTTACCCCCTTCAAGCATTGCCAGGCGACATATAAGACCTCGTTTTTTTTTTGTAATAAAAGCGTCTTGCAACTATGGCCCCCTACCTCCGGTTACATTTATATCGAGGCAATTCGTTAAACGCCACTCGCTTTCGTCGCACTTGATTATCACCGCCTGAATAGTAAGATTGACGATAAGAAAACCTGTGATTTCGTTTTTTTTTTTGCGGAATCGTCAGCAATCCACCCTGTTTTCAGTTGTACAGAACTGAGTTTGCCATTCTCGGTTGGGCACTTGCGGGCAGAATTGGGTTTTAGTTTTGGTTGTTGAAAAGGGAGGATAACATGAAAAGCATTCTTCTAGCGACTGATCTTGCAGCCGAAGCCGACCGTGCCCTTGAGCGGGCACTCAACCTTGCAACGACTCTGTCTGCAAAGCTCCACATTCTGCACGTTTACCCTGCCTATTCATTTTCCAAGGAGAAAAAATCGGCCAGTTTGCTGAAGCATGACACTGAAGAGAGCCTAAAAAGTTATCTGGCAGGATATAAAAAGTTGAAAAATCTTCAACCGACCATCAGCGCGATTGAAGGCAGAGAGATTTTCGTTGAAATTATTCAGTACGCGGAAAAAGTCAAAGCCAGCTTAATTGTAATGGGCATGCATAGCAAGGCCAAGCTGCGTGATATGTTTGTTGGGACAACCGTGGAAAGAGTCATCCGTAATGGGGTTAAGCCGGTTTTGATGGTCAAGGACAAACCCCTCGGGGATTATAAGAATATTCTGGTCGGTACGGATTTTTCGGCGGGTTCAAAGCAGGCACTGCATGTTGCTCTTGAACTCGCGCCCAAAAGTTTTTTCCATCTGGTTTATTCTTACGACATCCCGGACACCTATATTGGCGAAAAGATTATCCAGTATGCTGGAGACGTGGTGGAAAAAACTGAAAATGACAAGCTGGAAAGATTTGTTAATGAAAATAGCAAGGTAATAAAAAAATTCGGCGTCGAGCCGAAAAACATCTGTCACCGGGTTGCCCATGGAGCCGCTTTCTCCTGTCTAATGCAAGAGGCAGATGAACTAAAGTCGGACCTGCTCGCCATCGGAACCCATAGCCGGGCAATCCTTATGCCATACAAGCTCGGGGGAACGGCGCACGATATCCTGAACAACCCACCCTGTGACGTCCTCGTCGCCAGAGGCCTGTGAAAGGTATAAAAATAAGGGCGATCATCCTAAAGACGCTGCCAATTCTCTCTGTTCTCATAACCGTTGAACCTGGTTGTGACGTTTTGGATTGCACAAATTATAGAATGAAAAATGGCCACTTGGAAACGGGTGGCTTTTTCTTACATTGCAGTCAATAAGAGCCTTGTATTTTCAAGGAACTGGCTACTTCAAAACAATACGAGAGGACAAATAAGAATTAGTCTGGATCTGAAACGTTCTAATCCAACCTGTGGAGCATTTCCATCCGTAAAAGACACTTCATCCATAGAACCAATTTCTACCCGGAGAAAGCCAATTTGATATTGGTCGAAAAGGGTAACTTGGATTTATCCGAGTTGAAAAAGCAATTGCAGGCATTATTGTTTAAGTCTGATTCCCTGGGGATCTGTGCACTAAGGCAGTTTTAAGAGGCCAGAGTCAATGAGTTGAGTTGGATAACGCCATGCCCGATGTTAGCGCAAAAAAAAAGTTAAAAAAGGAGCTCCGGTTGCGAGATGTCTACGCAATTGCGACTGGGGCAACCTTGAGCGCCGGGTTTTTCCTGCTCCCCGGGATCGCTGCGACACAGGCTGGACCGGCCCTGGTCCTTGCCTATTTACTGGCTGCCATCCCGTTGGTCCCAGCTATGTTCAGCGTCATGGAGTTGGCGACCGCCATGCCGCGCGCGGGTGGCGTCTACTATTTTCTGGACCGTTCGCTTGGGCCATTTCTCGGGTGTATCGGCGGGATTGGTACATGGCTGGCACTGATCCTGAAGGTCACTTTCGCACTGGTCGGGATGGGCGCCTACATGTCGCTGTTCATGCCCAACCTTTCGATCACGCCCATAGCGGTTACAATCGCCATCGCCCTTACGGTGATCAACCTTGTGGGGGCGAAGAAAAGTGGCAGGCTCCAGGTTGGGCTGGTCTTCGGGCTTTTGGCGATTCTGACCGTTTTCCTCTCCAGCGGGGTGACCGCCTTCCAACCGGCTTATTTCCAGGATTTCTTCGCCGCCGGCTTTGACGCAATCATCGCGACATCGGGCATGGTCTATATCAGCTATGTCGGGGTTACCAAGGTCGCCAGTCTCTCTGAAGAGGTAAAAGACCCGGAGAAAAATCTGCCCCGGGGTGTAATCCTGGCATTTCTGACTGCGCTCCTGATCTACTTCCTCGGGACCATGATCATCGTTGGCCTGGTTCCTCCGGATGAACTGCGGGGGAATCTAACCCCGGTGGCTACTGCTGCCGAATACTCTCTTGGCCGTCCGGGTGTGGTCCTCGTTTCTGTGGCGGCGATGCTGGCGTTCATCTCCGTCGCCAACGCCGGAATGATGAGCGCCTCTCGCTATCCGCTGGCGATGAGCCGAGATCATCTGCTGCCCCGCAGATTCCGAGAACTGGGAAAATTCGGTACTCCGTTCTATTCACTTGCCCTGACTCTGGCCACCATGGTCCTGATTCTCGTCCTGTTCGATCCGATGCGGATTGCAAAGCTGGCCAGTGCCTTCCAATTAATGATGTTTGCCTTGGTCTGCCTCGCCGTCATCGTGATGCGTGAGAGCAAAATTCCCTCTTATGATCCAGGATACAAATCTCCCTTTTATCCATGGATGCAAATCGCCGGTATCATCGCTCCGTTCTACCTTATTTTCGAAATGGGCGCGCTGTCGATTGGTTTCTCGGTGGGCTTGATAGTGGCCTCTTCCCTGTGGTACCGCTACTATGCACGTGACCGGGTTGCCCGTACCGGCGCCATCTATCATGTCTTCGAGCGTCTCGGGCGTCATCGTCATCATGATCTCGATGCCGAGTTGCGAGGCATCCTACGGGAGAAGGGCCTGCGCGAAGAAGACCCGTTCGATGAAATCGTCTTGCGTTGCCTGGTCTTCGATCTTGCTGACAAGCCCTCTTTTGAAGATGTTGTGAAGCAGGTTTCTGACAAAATGGCCCCTCGTGTACATCTTGCCCCCGAAGAGATCATTTCGCAAATCATGGAGGGAACGCGGATCGGTGCCACGCCGGTGACTCGTGGTGTGGCCTTGCCGCATTTCAGGACCGATCGGATCGAACGGTCGGAAATGGCCCTGGTGAGATGCCGGAGTGGGGTACTGATGCGCACTTACGATCCTCTGACTCACGAGGAAGTTGATGAAGTCCAGATTCACGCGATTTTCTTTTTAGTCAGTCCAGAGCATAATCCGACCCAGCACCTGCGGATTCTCGCCCGCATCGCTGAACGTGTCGATGAAGTCAGTTTCCCCGTTGAATGGGACCACGCCAAGGACGAACAGGAACTGCGCGACTCTTTGCTTCACGACGATCGTTTCGTGACAATGCAGCTTAACAGCATGGCACCGACCTGTGCCCTGATCGGCAAACAGTTGCGTGAAGCCGGCATCCCGAGGGGATGCCTGGTGGCGATGCTGTCTCGGGATGGACAGTCTTTTGTCCCGGGTGGACGCACGATGTTGCAGGAGGGTGATGAGTTGACCGTGATCGGAGAAGATGAGGGTCTGGCCCTGCTACGAGATACTTACTTGCGGGGGCGTTAAATGATACAGGTTTATGCCAACGCTTGGTTATACTTATTCCCAAGCTAAAGGTCGCAGGTTCGAATCCCGTTTCCCGCTCCAATAAAAAAACAGGTTAGACGGTTTCGTCTAACCTGTTTTTTTAGTTTTCGCGCAAATTCTTACAATACGAAGATTGGTCTTATAAGGATAATTTAAATATTCTGCTACGCCGGTGTAAGCGAGAATCGTATCTAGTCCAAATACCATTAACATTTGTATTGGTCTCTAATTCTCTATTCGTCTCAAGAATCCCAATCCCTCGATCTCGACAAGCTCGATACATTGCTGAGGTTAGGAGAAGAAGGATTTTCTTCGCGGGCAGAGAAGGGTCGACTCCTGCTAATAAAAAGTCAACATTCTTACTACGCTTAAACTCTCTGAGGATATGAAAAATACCTAGAGGAAGTAGGCGGCCACCTGCCCGTTGAAACCCCTTGCTAACGTTAGGCATGCCAATAAAAAAACCGACCATCTTATTATCGACACGTCGATATGCAAATTTAACAAAATCTAAATCTAAAAAGGATAGATATCTGCTGGTATAAAAATTCTGTTGCTCTTTCGATAAAGGAGTCACTCCGTACAACGGATAAAAAGAACTCTCTAATATTTCCCAAAATTCTTCTGCACGACTCAGTAAATCCTTACGCTTTTTTAGAGGTAAAATATAATAATTGGGATCTTTATCAATATTGACAACAACCCGTTCGAAAAAGGGGTCTCCGACTGGAAAATTAATTTTGTATTCAATATAGTCAACATCTTTACTAAAACCAAAATCTTCTAAATGTTGTTGATAATAGGGGAAATTATAGCTACCACTAATTGTTGGAAGTTCGTTAAACCCGTCAACTAAAAGCCCCTCCGGATCAAGATCGGTAAATCCATGGGGGCCGGTCATCTCTGTACAACCTTGCGCCAGCAGCCAGTCTTTAACAGTTGTCAGCAATAAATTTGTAACATGATGGTCATCTATGGTTTCAAACCAGCCAAACCTCCCGCGTTTAATCCCCAGCTTTTTTACTTCCAATGAGTTGATAATCCCCGCCACCCTGCCTGCCACCTGATTATTTTTAATAACCAAAAGAAGTTTTACTTCAGCAATATTAAAACTGGGATTTATTTTAGGATTAAAGAACTTCTTTTCATCAGATATAACCTGGGGAATAAAATTTTTATCCCCCAGGTACAACTGATGCGGAAATTTAATCCAACGATATAAATCGCTTTTACTCTTTACCTCTATTAATTGATATTGATCACTCAATTGAGTTATCCATTTTTATAGTGATGAGGGTTTCATTCGTTATGATTAAACCGATATCGTTTGATGACAACACCAAAATTTATGGTTCATCCCTTCTATCCCATGCTAATAAGCATGTCAAATTCAAACCCGGCTAAGCTGGGTGATGGCAGAGAACATACATGAATAAGTACAAGAGCTCTCTTCTTTGAATTTTAAGCTATGGCAGCTTAGGCTGCAACAGGGTCAGGAATGAGCTTTGCTCCGGGTCTTTTTGTATAAACCGCTTGATCCACTCCTGTCCGGAGGGTGAGGCCGCAATTTCACCAAACAGGCAGGCGTCATTTTCAATGCCTTTCCGGAAACCATTTGCATAACCATATTTGATAGACTCAACGGAATAGCGGGCCGTGTACATTCTGGCGGCCCGGATGTCTCCGACGGCTTCCTCAGAGGGTGACGGTGCATCAACAAACGTTTGAACCTCCTGATCATCGAGGAGTTCGGTCAACTCGCTGCGCTGTCGAGCGGCAAGAGTATCCCAGTTTTTCTCCGGCAGGGTCATTTCGCCTCTGACCAACTCTTGGGCGATTTGATAGGCTCGAGCCAAGGCGGACGATGAAGGGTGGAATTCATGGGCAAGCCCAATTGCTACCGCTTCTCTGCCGCCGATGGCTTCGCCGTTAACTGCCATCTCCAAGGCTTTACGTGGCCCAACCAGCCTCGGCAGGCGCTGTAACCCGCCGTAGCCGGGGATAATCCCCAGCTTGACTTCCGGTTGTCCGAGCTGGGCGTTCTCGGTGACAACTCGGTAATGGGCACACATCGCCAACTCGTTGCCACCGCCAAGAGCAAAGCCGTCGACCAATGCGATGACAGGAACCTTCAAGGCTTCGATGTCGGCAAAGATGCCCAGGTTGTCGGCTGCGATTTTTGCGATTCCATCGGCGGTCTCTCCCAGGAACTCGTTCACGTCGGCTCCGGCCACGAATGCCCGCGCGGCGCCGCACAGGATGACGGCCCTCACAGGTCGGCCCTTCAAGGTGCCCTCGGACTTGATCTCGCCGAAGGTTGCGGAGATTTGGGCCAGCAGCGTTGCATTGAGTGCATTCAAAGCATTGACGCGCCGCAGGATAATGGTAGCGATCCCTTCCGTCGTCAACTGGATGTCAAGATATTCTTCGCGGGCAGGATTGGCCAACAGGAGGACTTCGCCAAGATAGGCTGTCGCATAGTCGGCAATGCTTCTGCCTTTGGCATCGGCCTGTACCAGGGCCACGCCTTTCGGTTTTGCCATCCGGCCCTCCAGCATCTGCTGCTGGAGGTCGGGCAAGTCCTCGAGGGAGACGATCTCCAGGTCTTCCTTTTCCATTTCGATGATCTTTTTATCAAGCAGACGTACAACTTCATTCGCCTGGGTCGCACAGTACATGTGGGAACCGAGAATTGACAGGTCACGAGCGCCGCGTGCAACAATGATCCCGCAGGGCATGTCTTCGTTTTCACTAAAGTCACGCACCAGGAAGCTGCTGTAATGGAGCGTGCTCTGGTCTGTGCGCTCGACGATGAAGTCAGGGCTGGTGCGGGGGCCCAGGATTTTCCAGATCGCACGGCCCAGCGACCTTGCTACGGACATGTATTGGCTGTTGTATTCTGGGTTAAGTGCGCCGTCTTGCGTCAACGGATCGGGCATGTCCTCTGCTAAGGTGAAGAGATCCCGATCGATGATGTTACATTGGTTGACGCCGAGTTTAAGCAACTGCAGGATGCCTTCCGCGTCGTTCTTGTGAGAGGCGATAATAACCAGCTCGGCGCTGCGTTCCAGAGCGGCTTTGGCGAATTCCTGGGCATAGGCGTCCGCACCCCAGATCAAGCCCTTTTTGCCTGGCAGAAGGGCTATTTCTGAGAAAATCTGCTCAGCGGTTTTGTTCCTGATCAGTAATTGTTTTTGTCTCATCCACACCCAGCGTGCGTCCATGACGAAGCGCCGCCCGGCGTGAAAGAAAGTTTCCTTGTATTCACCTTTCACGCCGCTGCCGGTAGCACCGAAAAATGCCAAGGCACCATTTTCGGCCAAAGTGGAAACCAGCAAAGGGAAGTTGGCGCCACCGGTATGTTCAAAGATCTTGTCGACCGGTTTGTCGTCGTTAGCCCGATAGACGGCATCCCGGAACGGTTGGGTGCGTTTGAACCAGCTGTTGTAGGGCTCATCTGGTGAGAGGACGCCGTAAACCTGCTGCGGAATCTCCCGGCGATTGACAAAGGCATCCGCTATGCCGCGCTGGATCAGTGAATTCGCAAGGTCAGGGTTGGATCCCATCAGGATGACTCGCGCCCCGAGAGCTTTGGCGATCTGGGCTCCTGCGAAGCTGGTCCCCTTGCCACCTCCCATCATCAGGACGCTGTCCCCGGGTTTGACGGCGAGCCGTTCAACCACCGCTCGATAGGCCGTACCATAAGTCAGCAGGAGCGCCGCCAACTGCTCGGGGGGCAGGTTGCTTAAACCATGCGGGACCGGGATGGCGCGGACTTCGTCAACTACGGTAAATTGGGCGTTGAATCCGTCATGAGTTTCATAGCCTCGGATAATTCCGGCGTTCGTCCAGGAATCGAGGATGACAGCCTGTCCCACCTTGATATTCTTGACGGCCGCGCCTGCAGCGACGACGATTCCGAGCGCGTCGCTGCCGGGAATATGCAGGGTCGCGCTGTCGCCGCGACCGAAGGGCGGCACGGGAAGTCCCATGGCAGCAAAGTTGGTGTTAAAGTTCGGGCCGGAAGCCAGTATGGCGACCAGAACAGAGGTAGCGTTTTCCGAGTGTAGCCGGGGAACAGGGACCTCTTCAAAGTGGATGGCATCCACAGGTTGCCCGTACTTGTCACGGTGAATCGTCAAAGCCTTCATAACCTGTGGCAATGGATAACAGATGCAGGGTGGCTGACCCAATGGCCATTTTTTTAACAATTCAGTAAACATAACTTAGCCTTTCAACTGTTTGTTCCATGCATAATATCAGCAGACCGCAATTTACAAACATTAAAACATTTCCCATGGTATGCAAACACCGACAATATAGCACGACGTCGTTGTGCCAGTTCAAGGACCACCAAGTTGTTGTCGCGCCGGGGTCGTCGGATCAAGTTGACGGTTGCTCTGATGAATTGCACCATGGTAATTTGATCCGATGGAGGCTGGATAATGTTAACAGAGATCAAGTGCCCACAGTGCCAAGAGTTGTCCCAATGGCAAGGCAACCCGCACCGACCGTTTTGTTCGGAGCGTTGCCGCCTGATTGACCTCGGCCAATGGGCTGATGAATCGTATCGCATTTCGGGACCTCCTCAGGACTCCATTAGCGATGAAGATATAGTAAAAATATATGAAGATAAACAAGATATTGAAAGGTAATAGTTAATGTATCACTTAATGATAAAAACCTCCTTCGCTGCGGCGCATAACCTGATGAATTATCAAGGCGATTGCGAGAACCTGCACGGTCACAACTGGCGGGTAGAGGTGACTGTGTCGGCACGTGAGCTGGATAAAGCCGGTCTGGGTATCGACTTCAAGATTCTCAAGAAAAAAACCAAGGAACTGCTCGGTGAACTTGACCACAAGTATCTCAATGACCTCGAACCGTTCAAAAGCACCAGTCCTTCTTCCGAGAACATCAGCTGTTACCTCTTCGAGCGCCTGAGCCGGGATTTGAATAACGACAATGTTAATGTCGAGCGGGTCAATGTCTGGGAATCGGAGAACGCCTGTGCCAGCTATTCCCGCGATTGAAGCTCCCTTGATCGAAATTTTCTCCTCGATGCAGGGGGAAGGGGTGCTAATTGGATGTCGGCAAATTTTCGTGCGCTTTGCCGAATGCAACCTGGCCTGTGATTATTGTGACACTCCTTTTCAGGCCGGACCGACCTGCCGGATTGAAACCCGTCCCGGTAGCGGTCAGTTCGATACGAAAGATAACCCGGTCATTCTTTCTGAAGTCACCCGACTGCTCGCCGATTGGCAACGCTGCAGCCACAACATGCACCACTCGCTGGTGCTGACCGGTGGCGAGCCACTTCTGCACGCTGACCTCCTGCAAAAGTGGTTGCCTGAAGCACGTTCTGTTTTGCCGATCTTCCTCGAGACCAATGGGACGCTTCCAGCCCAGCTGGCCAAGGTCCTCTTGATGCTCGACTGGATCTCTATGGATATCAAGAGTGCGGCCGTCACCGGTGCTCCGACCCAATGGGCTGAACACGCCGATTTTCTCGACATGGCCGGACAACGCCTCTGCCAGGTGAAACTGGTCGTTGATGCAGGCACAAAAGTAGACGAGCTGCTCGCAGCGGCCAGGCTCGTGAACCGGTACGCCCCTGAGGTTCCCTTCATTCTGCAGCCACGGACCCTGGCTTCCGGGTCTGCCATGAGCGGCGCGGCCTTGCTGAACTTGCAGGCGATTGCCGCTGCGGATCATCATGATGTCCGCATTATTCCACAAATTCATCCCTGGTTGGGTGTCGCTTAATCATTAAGTTTTTTCTTTCTAAAGTTCTTTTCGGTGATTACGCAAGCCGATTGGACAACGACTTTTATATGCATGTTCGCATCAAGGATGCATTCTATCCTTGTCCGTTTCGAGAGGGAACACCATGCTCATCGAAGAGATCACCTCACTAGAATTCTCTGAAGGTCTGCAGAAAACTCGCACGGTTTTGCTGCCGGTTGGCGCCACGGAAGAGCACGGGCCGCACCTGCCAATTGGTACCGATACGTTCCAGGCGTACGACGTCTGTACCTGTCTGGCGAAGCAGCGGCCTGTTTTCGTTGCGCCCGTGATCCAGTATGGGGTATGTCGCTCAACGGCTGACCACCCGGGGACACTCGGCATCAGCACCGAGACCCTCAAGTCCCTGGTCAGCGATGTGGTACATGCGCTGTATCGTCATGGATTAAGGGATTTCGTGATTTTGTCGGGACATGCGGGAGGCACACATAACGCCACGCTTCTGGATGCAGGGGAATGTCTGCTTAAACAGTTGCCAGAAATGCGCATCGCCGTGGTAACGGAATATGACTTGGCTAAAGAGGCGGGTGGCGGGATTATTGAGACCGCCGGAGACTCGCACGCAGGCGAGATTGAAACGTCGCGGATGCTGGCGACCCGGCCGCATATGGTCAAGGGGCTTGCGGCTGCCGAGTTTCCCGAGTTTCCGCAATATATCCTGGTTAGAGATAAAACGGCCTATTGGAAGCATGGCGTCTGGGGCGACCCGGGAAGAGCTTCAGCCGAAAAAGGGGCACAAATTGAAGCTCTGGTTGTGGCTGCCCTCGATCGACTGGTGACTCGTCTCGAAGAATTTACCGGCTAAATTGTCGGCTCAATCTTTGATCGTTTTATTCAAGGCCTTGAGCAGTAGCTCGATGTCGACGTTGTGCACCCCGGCTCCATGTTGAATCTCTTCATAATCAGCTATCTGACATTCCATGCAGTCAAGGCCGAAATCGCGAAAGACCTGCATGGTCTGGGGGTATCTGGCGATAATTTCAGCAATAGTCATTTCACGAGTTATCATGCCGCCTCCTTCAGTTACTCATCATTCTTACCAAATTTCTCGACCAGGGCTTTCCTGACCACTGGGGGCACCAGGCTTTCTACAGGACCTTGCAGGCCGGCCACTTCCTTGACGATTGAAGAGCTGAGGTAGCCGTAAGGCACCGAGGTCATCATGAAGAGGGTTTCGACTTCACTTCTCAGGTTGTGGTTCATCTGGGCGATCTGGAATTCGTATTCAAAGTCGGAGACCGCCCGTAAGCCGCGCAGAATGACCCTGGAACCTCTCGATACCACATAATCCACCAGCAATCCGTCGAAAGTGTCCACTGTGACACGGGGATTGTCGCCGAGCGCTTTTTCGATGAGGTCGATGCGTTCGTTGGTGGAAAAAAGGCTTTTTTTCTCGGAATTGCGCGCAACGGCAATAATGATAGCATCGAAGACGTCGAGACCGCGTTCGATTATGTCGAGATGGCCGTAGGTGATCGGATCGAATGAACCCGGGTAAACAGCAATGTTCTTCTTCATGTCAACCCCTCTGGTGAATAGGAATAGAAGTTTAACATAATTGAGCCATAACGGCGCTGATCAATGCGGTGCAGCTGGCCGACGGTCTCCGGCAAAGATTCCCCGCTGCCCGTTTCAGCGCAGAGGATCCCATCTGCACTCAACAGTTTCAGACTTTCGGCCTCGACAAGAGCGCGACCGGCAAGGCCCTGGCCGTAAGGAGGATCCACAAAAACCAGGTCAAAAGAGCCGGCGCTGAATGTCGGTAGGACATGCCAGGCGTCACCCTTGATGAGATTTGCCATGCTACCGATCCGGCAACGTTCAAGGTTCTCACGTATGAGATTGACTGATTCGGCGGCCTGTTCAACCAGGCAGGCCGAGTCCGCCCCACGGCTAAGGGCTTCGATTGCCAGGGCCCCCGATCCGGCGAAGAGATCCAGGACCCTGATTCCGGCAAAACTGCCGAGTTTGCTTTGCAGTATACTGAAGAGCGCTTCTCGGACCCGGTCCGGTGTCGGCCGGACATCGCTGCCAGCGAACGCTGACAGGCGCCTGCCACGTGAAGTGCCTGCAATCACGCGCACGAAATCACCCCTGAAAAATTCTTCTGAAAGTGTCTAACATGTTAAAAAAACTAGCACAACCAGTAATTATGGTCAAGCGGGCCAGCGTTTGTTCTGGCTTGACAGGCGGCGTGCGGCATGGCTTAAATGTGGGTCATCAAGGAGGGCTCAATGGAACGACTGGATCTTGCCGGATATGCCGCCCATAGCAAAACCTCGCGCGGCCGCAGACATGACGAAGTTTATAAGGACGATCGGCCTGCCTACGAACGTGATCGCGATCGGATTATCCATTGTGCTGCTTTCCGCCGCCTCGAGTATAAAACTCAGGTATTTGTAAACCACGAAGGCGATTACTACCGCACCCGACTGACGCATTCTTTGGAAGTCGCCCAGATCGGTCGTGGTATCGCCCGCCGCTTGCATCTCAACGAAGACCTGGTCGAAACCCTGTCGCTGGCCCACGACCTTGGGCATACGCCTTTCGGACACACCGGCGAAGACGTCCTCAACCGCCTGATGACACCATACGGCGGCTTTGAACACAACCGCCAGTCGCTGCGCATCGTCGAACTCCTGGAAGAACGCTACCCGGGTTTCAACGGGCTGAATCTGAGTTGGGAGTCCAGAGAGGGGATTGTCAAGCATTCGTCTGACTATGATATCCCGGACGGGTCAGGTCTTGATGAATATCGTCCTGACCTGCAGCCTACCCTGGAGGCGCAGATTATCGACCTGGCCGACGAGATCGCCTACAACAATCACGATATCGATGACGGTCTCAAGGCCGGTTACCTGGAACCGAAAGCCCTGATGAAGGTTGATCTGTGGGCCGAGACCTATGCCAAGGTGGAGGCAAAATATCCGTCATTGCCGGAAGATCGTCAGATTTTGCAAACGATCAGCCATCTGATCGGCATGTTGATCCTCGACCTGGTTGAACAGACCCGCACCAACCTTGCTGTCGCAGGGATCAAGTCCCTTGACGATGTTCGCCGGCAAGAGGGCAACCTGATCAGGTTCAGCGTCGACACGGCCGCGCGTAACCGTGAATTGAAAGCTTTCCTCTACAAAAGTCTGTACCGCCATTACAAGGTTGAGAGGATGCGCATCAAGGCAGAGCGCTTTCTGACCATGCTGTTCGAAAACTACCTGCAGAATCCGACCCTGCTGCCAACAGCCTACCAGACCAAATACGCTGAATATGGCCGAGAGCGGGTTGTCTGCGACTACATCGCCGGCATGACCGATCGTTATGCCCTTGATGAATACAAGCGGCTTTTCGAGCCCTACGAGCGGGTGTAAGCTGTATGTCGCGTCAGGGCAGGGTGATGGTCAGGTTTTCGCTCGGGCGATAAAGCAGGAAGGTTTTACCAAGGACCTGAACGATGGCGGAGCCGGTCTCAGCGGCCAGCTCGGCAGCGACGGTCTTGCGATCAGCCAGGCAGCCTTCCTGGATTTTGACCTTGATCAGTTCGTGTGCCTCGAGCGCTTCGTGGGTGGCCTTAACGACTTCATCGCTGAGATGTTGTTTGCCGATCATGACAAAGGGATGCAAACCGTGACCCAGGCCACGCAAAAACCGGTTCTGTTTGCCGGTCAGCTGGAGTGTTGCTGTAGTTTCTGACATATCTTATGTTCCTTAAGGGAATTGACTGTGACTGCGGCTCACTATAGCATCCTCGCTTGAGTGCGTGGAAGCTTGTTTATTAGAGGCGCTATTTTTATACTGCCATGACCATGTCTCTTGCCATAATCTGTGAAAATACCGTAGGACGACCGATTGCCGCATGCGGCGAGCACGGTTTCTGCTGTCTGGTGCAAACATCCTGCGGCAAGTTCCTCTTTGATACAGGTAGCGGTGCCACACTCCTTGCAGAACCTGGACATCCTAGGACATGAGGCGGAAGGTATCGACGCTATTGTCCTCAGCCATGGTCATTATGATCATTGCGGCGGCCTGTTGCCTCTGCTTGTAAAGATCGGCCCGCGGCCGGTTTATGCCCACCCTCGAATCTTCACTGAGCGCTTCTGGCGAGGGCAGCATGAACAGCGCAACATCAGCCTGCCGTACAGCCGCGCCGACCTTGAAGCGGCCGGTGCTGACTTTCATCTACTCGACACTTTCACCGAAATCGCTTCAGGACTTTATTTCAGCGGCTCAATCCCGCGGGCCTTTCCTCATGAGACCGGTGACCCTCATCTTGTGCTTGCTGCTGAGAATGCTCAAGGGTGGGAGTCGGACGCATTCCCTGATGATGCCGCGCTGGCTCTGGAAACGTCGAAAGGGCTGGTTGTTCTGCTCGGCTGTGCCCATGCCGGCTTGGTCAACACGGTCGAATACTTTCTCAGCCAGCTGGGGCATCCCCGGATTCATGCGATTATCGGTGGAACCCACCTGGGGCCAGCCGGCGACGAGCAGTTTGCCGCGACAGTCGACTATCTGTTGCACCTTGACTTCGATCGCCTCGGTGTTTCCCACTGTACCGGGCAGCTGCGTTCCGCTCAGTTACACGCCCGTTTCCCGAACAAGGTGTTTTTTGCCAACGTTGGCACAAACGTGAGCCTCGATTAATCTTGATGCTCAGCCCAAATTCATACTGATGACAACACCTCTTTGCATTCTCCTCGTTGACGACTCGAAGTTTTTTCTGGAACTGGAAAGACAGTTCCTCCGCAACACGCCGGCAACCATACTGCTTGCTGCGTCAGCTGAGGAAGCTGCTGCGGTAGCGCAAAAGCATCTTCCCAGCCTGATATACATGGATGTCGATATGTCGGGGATGAATGGTTTTGACTGTTGTCGGGCACTGAAGTCGGATCTGCAGATGCAAGCAATCCCCGTAGTCCTGATCGGTGCGAAGGCCTCTGCTGCCGATGCAGCGATTGCGCGAGATGCCGGAGCGGACGCCTATTTAACCAAGCCGCTGGATCGGCGACAATTCCTCGATGTCGGGCACAATTTCCTGATGAGCATAGAACGCCGCGAGCCGCGTCGTGATTGCCGCCTCCCTGTGGATTTCATCTGCCGCGGTTTGCACCTGCAAGGACATTGCATTGATGTCAGCACTGGTGGTATGTTCCTTGACTGCCGGTCGACTGTAGCGAAAGGGGAGGCCCTGACCCTGAAATTTTCTTTGCCAGATGAGCACTTGAGCCCGATCGAACTGCATGGCCGCATTGCATGGGTCAACTCACGGGATGAGATTATCAAGCCAGACTATCCACTTGGTTACGGGATCGAATTTATCGACATCCCAGAAGAAAAGGGCACGGCGTTGCGGCGCTGTTTTAGCAACCGTTGGACTGCGTAAGCCGATATCCCAGATGAAGAGCTCATGAGCAACACATGCCCGATATCTCATGATGCGTATGTTTGTCGAATCCCAGGACGACATTAAGGTTGGCTGTTGTCAATGGCTTCAAACTTTGGTGAGGAATTTCGATGAAAATCTATATCGACAAGAGTAAGTG
Source organism: uncultured delta proteobacterium (assembly GCA_963825615.1). Taxonomy (GTDB): domain Bacteria; phylum Desulfobacterota; class Desulfuromonadia; order Desulfuromonadales; family BM103; genus JAHEDT01. The sequence goes on along the minus strand of CAWGTV010000010.1, from coordinate 55,180 downwards.
CCAGGGATCTGGAGAATGTATCAAGGCCTGCCCACACCGGGCTTTACAGATCATTGACGGCAGGGCGGTTGTTGATCATGGCAGATGTGATCTGGATGGCTTGTGTATCCCGGCTTGTCCCCATGATGCGATCGGTTTTGTTGAGGAGTGTTGACGCGGTAGCCGAGTCGCATATTGGCGGACCTCATGGTCAGAAAGACATTGAAACGGCGGCAGGTAACCCTGTCGCCGTTATGCTTTAACGACCACGACACCAATCTGAACAATTTAAAGAAGTATTGTAAAGGTTTTAAGAAGGAAAGGTTCTTTCCCCTTATCCTTCAGCATCGATATCCGCTTCAACGACAAAACGCTTAATTTTACGGGTTGTTGTCTTGGGAAACTCATCGTCACGCAGGGTAAAGCGTTTGATGCGCTTGTAATCGGCGAGGTTCTTACCACGCTCCAGGATCTCCCTGCGTACGATGCTTTCCATCTTCTGCGCATCGAGTTGCCCCAAGCCGTTTTCTTCGGCATATCTATCCAAAGCATCCTGATCCGGGTAAATCATAGCATGAACTTCTTCAGAAGCCTTATCAACTTTATGGCCATAAACCATTATTTCTGCGATAAAAATGCTGTTGAGCATTTCATTCTCAACCTCTTCCGGATAAACATTCTTACCATTCGCCGTGACGATAAGATTCTTGACCCTGCCACAGATGCTGAGAAACCCATCATGATCGATGCGGCCCAGGTCCCCGGTGTGATACCAGCCGTCGGTTATCACTTCATCGGAGGCCTCCTGGTTGTTGTAATAGCCTAACATGACATTTGGCCCTCTGGCCCAGATTTCCCCGACCCCGTCATCGTTCGGTTCATGAATCCTTACCTCAATACCGGGCAGCGGTTTGCCGACTGTGCCAAGACGTTTGACCTTCGGCGTCTCGACGGCAATAACTGGCGATGTTTCGGTGATGCCATAACCTTGATAGACGTTTAGCCCCAGATCCATGAGCGTGGCGGCAATGACCGGGTCAAGAGCCGCACCACCACTTATGAGCACTGGATTGCCGCCAAAGGCCTCCCGAATCTTTCTGGTCACCAGCGGCCGGGTCAGGCCAAAGGCAAAGAGTGTCCTGGACAACTTCTTGCTGTGAATCTTTTGGGTCATGCGATCGGCAAGCAAACGGAATACTGCCGGCACGCCCAGCAGAAAGTTCGGCTTGACTTCGCCGAGGTTGTCACCAAGTTTACGCAGGCTCTCGGCAAAGGAAACCGTGCCGCCGACGACGAGCGGCAGGATGATCCCGGCTACCTGTTCGAAAACGTGATTGATCGGCAGGAAGGAGAGGGTGTGCATGTTCGGTTTAAGTTCAAAAACCTCCACCGCCGCGTGCACATTGCTGGCTATGTTGGCATGGCTCAGCATGGCACCCTTGGAACGACCTGTTGTCCCCGAAGTGTACAGGATGACGGCAGGGTCGCATGGTTGACGTTGCAACGCCGGTGGTTGTATTGTCTGCCGGAAAAGATCCAGCGGTTCTATGTCGAAAAGTGCAGGCTCCTCGTCTTTGTTTCGCAGCAGTCGGGAGAAGATGTTTTTCGCCTCTTCGTCAGCAGTAGCGTCTGCCGGCGTAATGAGCTCATGAACCCCTTCAACCAGGGCTTCAAAGTACTCTACGTCAGTATCCGCAATCCGGTACTCGCGGCTGATACGGCGCCATTCGTTGAACAGCGTTGACAGGGCCTGCTCCATCGGCAGTGAGCGCTTACCATGGTGCGTTGGGGTATGATTCAGAAGGACGATTTTTTCCAGTACCGGCAGGTCGTTCGCAATATCGTATAGGGTTTCGAGGTGCTGATGTTCGGTAAAGAGGATCCGCGCGCCACAGTCAGACAGGATATGGCGAAGCTCGCCCCGCTTGAGATCTTTGTCGATTGGCACGGCTATGGCGTTGCTCTTTAAGGCCCCTAGGTAAGCCATAACCCAAGCCGGCGAAGATGGGGCCAGTAGGGCCACTCGTTCGCCGGCGGCAAGTCCCCAGGTAGAGAGCCCGGCGGCGATCTGGTCCGATGTATCCCAGAGCTGTGTGTAGCTGACTTCGTTCCAACGCCCTGACACTTTTTTGCGCAGCGCCGCCTTTTCCGGGTGCTTGCGACAGCTTTCCTGCAGCATCTCAATTATTAAAGACACGATGCGAACTCCATTTTCACATATCGTCAGTCAGCCTGCGACGACCAGTTGGATTCAACTTGACTGCTTGCTCGCCTTTGCATAAACAGACACACGTCAATAACTTGTTGCCTTGTTTGCTGATGGATGTCGCATATTAATCAGGCGAATGCCCACATAGCAAGGATAAAGCCGCGCGGTGCCGATACATCCTCGGCAAAAAGGCCTCCAAGGCTTTTGATCCTTTACAAATAAGCATTATTCCGATATTTTTCATTGTTCTTCAAAACTAGTCAGTTTGCAAAACACAGCAGGTTGCGGCTGCAAGGAAAAAGTCTTTTAACGTCTATGAAACAGTCACAAATCCGCAATTTTTCAATTATTGCCCATATCGATCATGGCAAATCAACCTTGGCTGACCGCTTGCTCGAAGCAACCGGTACCCTGACCGATCGGGAGAAAACCGACCAGTTCCTCGACAAGATGGATCTGGAACGCGAGCGTGGCATTACGATCAAGGCGCAGGCCGTACGCCTTGCTTATCATGCCCTTGACGGCCAGGACTACATACTGAACCTGATCGACACGCCGGGTCACGTTGATTTCACTTACGAAGTCAGTCGCTCCCTGTCTGCCTGCGAGGGAGCTCTGCTGGTCGTTGATGCCACTCAGGGCGTAGAAGCGCAGACGCTGGCCAATGTCTACCTGGCCATCGATCAAAATCTCGAAGTCTTTCCGGTCCTGAACAAAATCGATCTGCCCAGTGCCGACCCCGAGCGGGTGAGAGCTGAAATCGAGGAAATCATCGGTCTCGATGCCGGAGATGCCGTCGTAGCGAGCGCCAAAGCTGGAATCGGCATCGACGCAATTCTCGAGGCGATCGTCAAAAAGATTCCCGCGCCCAAGGGCGATCCTGACGCCCCTCTGAAAGCCCTGATCTTTGACTCATGGTACGACCCTTACCAGGGAGTAATCGTTCTGGTGCGCGTGGTTGACGGCGCCTTGAAGAAAGGCGAACGCATTCGCCTGATGGCCAGCAGAACTGAATACGAAGTTCTTAAAGTCGGAGTTTTTTCCCCGCATCCGCTGGCAGTGAATGAATTGACGGCAGGTGAGGTCGGTTTCATCACCGCCAGCATCAAGGTCGTCCATGATGCCAAGGTCGGCGACACCATCACCCACGTCCGCAGACCTGCCGACAAAGCGCTCCCCGGCTTCAAGGTCGTCAAGCCGATGGTTTTTTCCGGTCTTTACCCGGTCGACTCCGGTGATTACGACGATTTGCGCGACGCTATGGAGAAGCTGCGTCTCAACGACAGCTCGTTCTCTTTCGAGCCGGAGAATTCGATGGCGCTCGGCTTCGGTTTCCGTTGCGGCTTCCTCGGCCTGCTGCATATGGAGATCATCCAGGAACGCCTGGAACGGGAATTCGGCGTCGATCTGATCACCACCGCGCCGACCGTCGTTTACCGGGTGACGACCGTCAAGGGTGAAGTGATCAATGTTGACAGCGCCAACAAGCTGCCTGACATCCAGTATATCGATCACATCGAAGAGCCGTTTATCCTGGCTTCGGTGCATGTGCCCAACGAATTTGTCGGCGCGGTGCTGGCCCTTTGCGAAGAAAAGCGTGGCGTGCAGCGAGAGATCAAATATCTCACGGCGAATCGCGTCATGGTCATCTATGAACTGCCGCTCAATGAAATCGTGCTCGATTTCTATGATCGGCTCAAGACGCTGTCGCGCGGCTACGCGTCACTCGATTATGAGCACCTCGATTATCGCCCGAGTGAATTGGTGCGCCTGAACGTCCTTATCAACGGCGATCTGGTCGATGCGCTGTCCCTGATCGTGCACCGCGACAAGGCCCAGTACCGCGGCCGTGATCTGGTAGCCAAGATGAAGGAATTCATACCCCGCCAGCAGTTCGAGGTGGCAATCCAGGCAGCAATCGGCAACAAGGTCATCGCCCGTGAAACGGTCAAGGCTTTGCGTAAGGATGTAACCGCAAAATGTTATGGTGGCGATATCACCCGGAAACGCAAACTGCTGGAAAAACAGAAGGAAGGCAAGAAGCGCATGAAGCAGGTCGGCAACGTGGAGTTGCCTCAGGAAGCCTTCCTGGCCATCTTGAAAGTCAAGGAAAGTAAATAATGAAGTTTTTTTCGAAGAAGAAGGCGGTCAACAAGCAGGATAAACCGAAGAAATCGCAGTTGCGCGATTGGACGGAGGCCTTGATTGTGGCGGCTGTACTCGCCCTGATTATACGTACCTTCGTGGTCCAGGCGTTCAAAATCCCCTCCGGCTCGATGGAAGACACTTTGCTGATCGGTGACCACCTGCTGGTGAACAAGTTTATTTACGGCCTGCAGGTGCCTTTCAGCGATGGCCCGGTGCTGTCGTTGCGCGACCCCCATCGAGGCGACATCATCGTCTTTGAGTTCCCGGAAGACAAGGATAAGTCGTATTTTAAGCGCCGCGACTTCATCAAGAGGGTGATCGGCCTGCCGGGCGACACCGTCGAGATCCGCAACAAGAATGTCTTTATCAATGGCCAGCGTTACCTGACTCCCGAGGCGGTCTACAAGGACGGCAACCTGACCGCCGGTCCGCGCGACAATATGAGCCCACTGACCGTGCCGCCGGGCAATTATTTTGTGATGGGTGACAACCGTGACCGCTCCTACGACAGCCGTTTCTGGCACTTTGTCGATCGCTCGGCAATAAAGGGACTGGCGTTCATTAAGTACTGGTCCTGGGATAACGACAAGTTCTTGCCACGCTGGAATCGTATCGGGCGTTTGATCGAGTGACCTTTGCCCCGTGGTCTGGAATCCATCCGTAAGGCCCCAACTGGCATAATACCACTGAGTGATCGGTGCCAAACCTGAGGCTGACTGGCTCTTCACCCCCGCCATGAGCGGCCAGGGCCCCCTGCTTCCTGACCGCAAAATCGGTTATTTTGTCGATCGAGAAAAACTTGTTTCGCACTGGCCCGCTTTTTGTTGACTCGCCATTTGTGCCTTGCTATATTGCTCAAAATTTAACTCAAACAAGTCTCCTTTTAAGCTGATCCAGAGAGGTCGGCAAGGGTGGCCAAAATGTCTCACAAAATCATCAAAATCAGTCCAGTACCTTTTCGCAACCGGCGGAGAGGTATTTTTTTGCCCTCATTTCGACGGGAGGAATAAAGATGGCCAAAGCGGAAACTGCGATTCTGGATAAGGCCGGCATTGCTCGCGCCATTACCAGGATCGCCCACGAGATCCTGGAACACAACAAGGGATGTGAAAACCTGGCCCTGATCGGCATTCGCACCGGTGGCGATCATCTGGCGGCCCTTCTACAGGCACGCATCAAGGACATTGAAGGGGTTATCGTGCCGCTCGGGACCGTCGATATCACCATGTATCGCGACGACCTCGCTGCGCGCGGCAACCTGCCGATCGGCAAGACCGACATTCCGTTCCCCCTCGACGGCAAGCATGTCGTCCTGGTCGACGATGTGCTTTATACCGGGCGCACGATTCGCTCGGCGATGGACGCCCTCATGGATTTCGGCCGTCCGAGTACGATTCAACTTGCCGTGCTGATCGATCGTGGTCACCGCGAGCTGCCGATCCGTGCCGATTACGTGGGGCGCAATGTACCGACTGCCCGTGAAGAAGATGTTGCCGTGGTGTTCAGCCAAAACCAGAGCCCGGTTGAAGTTAAACTGGTCAAGCCATAATTGTCAGGGAGGACAGGCATGTCATTCAAGCACAAGCACATTCTCGGCATTGAACAGATGACCAAAGAGGATATACAGCTGATCCTCGACACGGCAGACGCTTTCAAGGAAATCAACACCAGGGACATCAAGAAGGTCCCGACCCTGCGCGGCAAGACGATCATCAACGCCTTTTTCGAAGCCAGCACCCGCACCCGGCTTTCCTTCGAGATTGCCGGCAAGCGCCTGTCAGCGGATACGGTGAACATCTCCGGGTCGACCTCGTCGGTCGTCAAGGGTGAGACCCTTGAGGATACTGCCAAGAACATCGAGGCGATGGCCCCGGATATCATCGTCATCCGGCATGGACATTCCGGAGCGCCCCATTACCTGGCTGAGCGCGTCGGCTGCTCGATCGTCAACGCCGGTGACGGTGCCCATGAACACCCCAGCCAGGCGCTGCTCGACCTGCTGACCATGCGTGATCACAAGGGCCGCATCGAGGGCCTCGAGGTGGCGATCGTCGGCGACATCACCCACAGCCGTGTCGCCCGTTCCGATATCTACGCCCTGACCAGGATGGGCGCCAAGGTCCGCCTGTGCGGTCCGGGGACCATGCTGCCGCCCGGGATCGAACGCCTTGGCAACGTCGAGGTCTTCACCAATATGCGCGAGGCCATCAAGGATGCCGATGTGGTCATGATGCTGCGCATCCAGTTGGAGCGTCAGAGCAATATCATGCTGCCAAGCCTGCGGGAATATGCACGTTTTTACGGGCTCAACCCGACCAATGTGAAGCTGGCCAAGCCGGATGCCATTATCATGCATCCGGGGCCGATGAACCGTGGCGTGGAAATCTCCTCTCTGGTTGCCGACGGCGCGCAGAATGTCATCCTCGACCAGGTTGAGAACGGCGTCGCCGTACGCATGGCGCTGCTCTATCTGGTCAGCGGTGTCGAATCGATGCAAACCCTTTAAATTGATATTCATAAAGGAATAGGTGAAAACATGGCGAAAATACTGATCAAGGGCGGTCGCGTGATCAGCCCGGCACAAAAGCTTGATGAAACCTGTGACATCCTGATTGACAAGGGGAAGATTGCCGCGATCGGCAAAGGGCTGGACGGCAAGGGCGCCGAAGTGATCGATGCTTCCGGCAAGGTGGTGACGCCCGGGCTGATCGATATCCATGTCCACCTGCGCGATCCCGGCCTTGAATACAAGGAAGATATCGTTTCCGGGAACGCTGTCGGCGGTCACCGGCGGCTTCACTGCAGTGGCCTGCATGCCGAACACCAAGCCGGTCAACGACAACCAGACGGTGACCACCTACATCATGAACAAAGGCCGCAGAACAGGGCCACTGCCGGGTCTTCCCGATTGCCAGCATCACCAAGGGGCTCGACGGCGAATCGATGACCGAGATGGGAGAACTGAAGGAGCTTGGCGTCTGTGCTGTCTCGGACGACGGCAAGCCGGTCAGCAACCCGCAGCTGATGCGCCGGGCGATGGAATATGCCCGCCCGTTCGGCATCACGATCATCTCCCATGCCGAGGATCTTGACCTGGTCGGCTCCGGCGTGATGAACGATGGCCCGGTTGCCACCGAGCTTGGCCTCAAGGGGATCCCCTGGGTTGCGGAAGACGCAGCCACGGCCAGGGAAGTGATGCTCGCCGAATTCACCGGTGCGCACCTGCACGTGGCCCACGTCTCCACGAAAGGCTCGATCGAGATCGTCCGCCAGGCGAAAAAACGTGGTGTGAACGTCACCTGCGAAGCGGCTCCCCATCACTTCACCCTGACCGATGAAGCGGTGCGCGGCTACAACACCAATGCCAAGATGAATCCGCCGCTGCGCAGCGCCGAGGATCGTGAGGCGGTTCGCCAGGGGATCGCCGACGGCACCGTCGATGCCATCGCCACGGATCACGCGCCCCATCATATCGACGAGAAGAATGTCGAATTCAATCTCGCCATGAATGGTATCGTCGGCCTGGAAACGGCTCTGCCGCTGACCTTGAGCCTGGTCGAAGACGGGCTCATCGACCTGCCGAAGGCGGTGGCCCTGCTGACCAGCGGCCCGGCCGCCGTGCTTGGCCTGCCGCTGGGCCAGCTGAAAGAGGGCGACGCAGCCGACCTCACGGTGATCGACCCGGGCCTGGAGTGGACCGTCGATGCCAAGAAACTGGCGAGCAAAAGCAAAAACACCCCGTTTGACGGCTGGTAGATGAAGGGGGCCGCTCTCTACACCATCGTCGCCGGCAAAATCGCCTACAAAAGAGGCTGAACAATTTAGCTTGTCACAGCGTCACGGGGTTCGGCGTGAGAGTGAACAACTCTCTGCCCCTGTGCAAGAATTTACCAAGGAGCTTTAGCGATATGAAAGCAGCATTAGCCCTGGCCGATGGCAGAGTCTTCTACGGCCAGGCCTTCGGCGCCACGGGAGAGATCTCCGGTGAGGTCGTTTTCAATACCAGCATGTCCGGCTACCAGGAGATCCTGACCGATCCGTCCTATCGCGGCGAGATCGTCACCATGACCTATCCGCTGATCGGCAATTACGGCATCAACCGTGAGGACGTTGAATCGTCCAGGCCGCATCTGGCCGGCTTTATCGTCAAGGAAGCCTGTGACATGCCAAGCAACTGGCGCTCCGAGATGTCCCTTGATGCCTATCTGAAGGCAAACAACATTATCGGTCTTGCCGGCATCGACACGCGCGCCCTGGTCAGGCATATCCGTGACAAGGGGGCCCAGACCGGCGTCCTTTCCTCCCTTGACCTGGATGCTGACAGCCTGGTGGCCAAGGCCAAGGCCGCGCCCTCGATCGTCGGTCACGACCTGGTCCAGGAAGTGACCTGCAAGGAAAGCTACGACTGGAATGAAGGCTCTTGGGACCTGGCGAACGGCTACGAGAAGGCTCAGGGAGCGGCCCGGTTCAAGGTTGTCGCCTACGATTTCGGTATCAAGCGCAACATCCTGCGCAACCTGGTCAGTCAAGGGTGCGCTGTCACCGTCGTGCCGGCGACGACCCCGGCAGAGGACGTTCTGGCGATGCGGCCGGACGGTGTCTTCCTGAGCAACGGCCCGGGAGATCCCGAGCCGATCACCTACGCCCAGGAAAACATTCGTCAACTGCTCGGCAAGGTACCGCTGTTCGGCATCTGCCTCGGCCACCAACTGCTTGCCATTGCCTTGGGCGGACGCACCTACAAGTTGAAGTTCGGTCACCGTGGCGGCAACCAGCCGGTCCGGCGAGGAGAAGGGCACAACGTCGAAATCACCTCGCAGAACCACGGCTTCGCCGTTGCCGCCGACTCCCTGCAGAATGATGCCCTTATCACCCACATCAACCTCAACGACAATACGGTCGAGGGCCTGCATCACAAGAGATTCCCGGCTTTTTCGGTGCAGTATCATCCCGAGGCTTCGCCCGGCCCCCACGATGCCAACTACCTGTTCGGCGAATTCATCAAGCTGATGGACGACTGGAAAAAGCGTGGCGCCTGATGTCGCCGCGAGAAGCAGGAATGTTAAATGATTTCGCGCCACGCACCCCGACACGCGCTACCTGAGGAAGCAAGATGCCCAAAAGAACTGATATCAAAAAAATTCTGATCGTTGGCGCCGGCCCCATTGTGATCGGCCAGGCCTGCGAGTTCGATTATTCAGGGACCCAGGCCTGTAAAGCCTTGAAAGAGGAGGGCTACGAGGTCGTCCTGCTCAATTCCAACCCTGCAACGATCATGACCGATCCCGATTTCGCGGACCGCACCTACATCGAGCCGGTCAATCCGGACACCCTGGCGCGCATTATCGCCAAGGAGCGTCCAGACGCTCTTTTGCCGACACTCGGTGGCCAGACCGCTCTGAACTGCGCTGTCGCCGTCGCCAAGAACGGCACGCTCGACAAATATGGCGTCGAGCTGATCGGTGCGAAACTGCCAGCTATTGAAAAAGCCGAAGATCGCACGCTGTTCAAAAAGGCGATGGAGAATATCGGTGTGGCCGTGCCGGAATCCGGCCTCGCTCACAACCATAAAGAGGCCATGGAGGTCATTGAACGCATCGGTTTCCCGGTGATCATCCGACCTTCGTTCACCCTCGGCGGCACTGGTGGCGGTATCGCCTACAACCTGGAAGAGTACGAACAGCTTGCCATGGCCGGCATCGATGCCTCGCCGACCAACGAGATCCTGGTTGAAGAATCGGTGATCGGCTGGAAAGAGTTCGAACTCGAGGTCATGCGTGACACTGCCGACAACGTGGTGATCATCTGCTCCATCGAGAACCTCGACCCGATGGGCGTGCATACCGGAGACTCGATCACCGTGGCCCCGGCGCAGACCTTGACCGACAAGGAATACCAACTGCTGCGCGATGCCTCGATCCGCATCATTCGCGAGATCGGCGTAGAAACCGGCGGCTCTAATATCCAGTTCGGCATCAACCCGGATGACGGCCGCATGGTGGTCATCGAGATGAACCCTCGGGTTTCGCGCTCATCGGCCCTGGCGTCCAAGGCCACCGGCTTCCCGATTGCCAAGATCGCCGCCAAGCTTTCGATCGGCTACACTCTCGATGAGATTCCCAACGACATCACGCGCGAGACCTACGCCTCCTTCGAGCCGACAATCGATTACGTGGTCACCAAGATGCCGCGCTTCACGTTTGAAAAATTCCCCCAGGCCGATGCGACCCTGACGACGCAGATGAAATCAGTGGGCGAAGCCATGGCGATCGGCAGGACCTTCAAGGAAAGCCTGCAGAAAGCCATGCGCTCTCTCGAAATCGGTTCCTGTGGCTTCGAAAGCCGCTTTTTTGATGAAACGCTCGAAGAGCGGCGGACCCTCGATGGATCTGAACTGCACACCCTTGAGGAAAAACTCAGAGTCCCCAACTGGGAACGCCTCTGGTTCATTGCCGATGCGCTGCGGGCCGGGCATGTCCATTGACGACATCTACTCGCTGACCAATATCGATCGCTGGTTCCTTTACAATATTGCCCAGATCGTTGCCATGGAGGACCGCCTGGTCAAGGCGGGCAGCCTGCTTGAGCAGCCGGATGGAGAAGTCTTCCGTGCCATGTTGCGTGAAGCCAAACAGATGGGCTTTGCCGACATGCGCCTGGCGCGGCTCTGGAATGTCCGCGAAGACCGGGTTCGCGAACTGCGTCACCGTCTCAATATCCGACCGGTCTACAAACGGGTTGACACCTGCGGCGCCGAGTTTGAAGCTTACACGCCATATCTCTACTCCACCTATGAAGAAGAATGCGAGGCGGCCCCCTCTGATCGTCGTAAAATCATGATCCTCGGTGGTGGACCAAACCGCATCGGCCAGGGGATCGAGTTCGATTACTGCTGTGTGCATGGAGCTTTTGCGCTGAGCGAGGACGGCTTCGAAACGATCATGGTCAACTGCAACCCGGAGACGGTCTCGACCGACTACGACACTTCGGACCGACTCTATTTTGAGCCGCTGACCTTCGAAGATGTCCTGGAGATTGTCCATGTCGAACAGCCGGAAGGTGTGATCGTGCAGTTCGGCGGACAGACGCCGCTGAAGCTTGCTGTCGCCCTGGAAAAAGCCGGGGTGCCGATTATCGGCACAACACCCGACGCCATCGACCGGGCTGAAGACCGGGAACGATTCCAGGCGCTGCTCAACAAGCTTGGCTTGAAGCAGCCGGAGAACGGCATCGCCCGTTCCGTAGCGGAGTCGGAGAAGATTGCCGAACGCGTCGGCTACCCGGTCGTGGTCCGGCCCAGTTACGTCCTGGGCGGACGGGCCATGGAAATCGTTCACGACCTGCAGCAGCTGCGCAACTACATGCAATATGCCGTGGCCGCCTCGCCGGACCACCCGATCCTGATCGACAAGTTCCTCGAGCAGGCGATCGAGGTCGATGTCGATGCTCTCTCGGACCGCAGGCAGGTCGTTGTCGGTGGCATCATGCAGCATATCGAAGAAGCCGGCATCCATTCCGGCGACTCGGCCTGCGTGCTGCCTCCATACTCGTTAAGCAAGGCTCTGGTGGACGAAATCCGTCGGCAAACCGTCGCCCTGGCCCTGGAGCTCGGCGTTTGCGGTCTGATGAATATCCAGTTCGCCGTCAAAGACAACCAGATCTTCCTTCTTGAAGTCAATCCCCGCGCCAGCCGCACGGCGCCCTTTGTCTCCAAGGCCACGGGCCGTCCCCTGGCCAAGATTGCGGCACGCATCATGGCCGGGAAAACCCTGGCGGAGCTGGGTATCGACGAGGAAATCATTCCCAAGCACATCTCGATCAAGGAATCGGTCTTCCCCTTCACCAAGTTCCCGGGTGTCGACAGCCTGCTTGGCCCGGAGATGAAGTCAACCGGCGAGGTCATGGGGATCGACTATCGAGTTCGGCAAGGCTTTCGCCAAGGCGCAGCTCGGTGCGAATGTCCGCCTGCCGACCTCTGGCCAGGTTTTTGTCAGTGTCAAGGAAGAAGACAAGCCGGCGATCGTCGAGCCGGTACGCAAACTGCGCGATGCCGGTTTTGATATCGTCGCGACCAGCGGCACGGCTTCTTTCCTGCGGGCTTACGGCATCCAGGCGATCCCGATCAACAAGGTCAAGGAGGGGCGCCCGCATTGCGTCGATGCCATCAAGAACAACCAGATCTCCCTGGTGTTCAATACGACCTTCGGGGTCCAGTCGATTATTGACTCCTTCTCTATCCGGCGTTCGGCACTGATGCAGAACATCGCATACTTCACTACCGTCGCAGGAATCCAGGCGGCAGCAGACGGCATCCTGGCCCTGCAGCGCGAAAGTCTTGACGTTACGCCGCTTCAGGAGTATTATCCTTAGCACGGGTAGCGTGATAGCTCCTTAATCAATTAGTCCTCACAATACATATGTTCGGGCGGGTTATCCCGCCCGAACAATTTTATATGTCAGCAAGGAAGAAACTGTTATGTCACAAACTGTACCGATGACCCCGGAGGGCCACCGCAAGCTTCAGGAGGAATTGAAACACCTGATTCGCGTTGAGCGCCCAAAGGTCATTCAGGACATTGCCGAAGCGCGCGCTCATGGCGATTTATCCGAAAATGCCGAGTACGACGCCGCCAAGGAACGTCAAGCCTTTGTCGAGGGCCGAATTTCTGAGATCAATGGCAAGATGGCCCGTGCTCAAGTCATTAGCTCGGCCGATATCGATTCCGATAAAGTTGTTTTCGGTGCGACCGTCAAGCTATTTGATGTCGAGTCGGAAAGTGAAGTGACCTACCGTATCGTCGGTGAGGACGAGGCTGACATCAAGCAGGGGCTTATTTCGATCAACAGCCCGGTAGCCAAGGCTCTGATCGGGCATCGCGTCGATGACGAAGTACATATCAAAGTGCCCTCAGGAACGCGGATTTACGAAATTATTGACATTCAGTACCTTTAAACAGGAGAGTCGCCAATGGCCACCTTTACCAAAGACATGACCTTTCATGAAGTGATGCGCAAGAATCCGCAGGTCGCAAAGGTCCTCGCCTCCTTCAATCTCGGCTGCGTCGGTTGCATGGGCGCCCAGCACGAGACCCTGGAGCAGGGCGCCATGGCCCACGGTCTTGATGTTCAGGACCTCCTCAAAGCACTCAACGCGATCGTTGATTGACAACTGATACATCCCTTCACCTCCTGACAGGCAAGGGGAGATGACCCAGGCGACTCAAAACCCGTCCCGCCAACTCCTGTCCACCCCGATTGGTCACCTCAAGGGGGTCGGGCCGCGTCTCGTCGAAAAATTCGCTAAACTTGATATCAAAACCGTAGAGGATCTCCTCTATACCCTGCCAGTTCGTTACGAAGATCGACGTGAATTCAGAAAGATAGCCCATCTTCGTGACAATGTGCATGAAGTATTTTCTGGGGAGATACTGGCTTGCGGTGAGGCGACCACAGCGCGTCAACGGCGCAAGTTATTCGAGGTTGTTGTCAGTGACGGTACCGGCCAGGTTGTCCTCAAGTGGTTTCATTACCGCAAAGACTGGATGAACAAACGCTTCGTTGTCGGTCGGCGGGCGGTTTTTACCGGTGAGGTCAAGCGTTACGGCGCGTTGCGCGAAATCCATCACCCTGATGCCGAATTCCTTGCCCCTGATCAATCCTTGGCTGACTATCAAAGCTCAGACCCGCTTGCTTTCGGTCGCATCCTCCCCGTGTACCCTCTGACTGAGGGCTTGACCCAATACGCCGCGCGCAAGATATGGAAACAGGCCGTTGATCTTTTTGCCTCTCATGTGTCATCGGCCCTACCAGAAAGCCTGGTTAAAAAGCACCATCTCCTGTCTCTCGCAGAAGCCTTGCAACAGGTCCACTGGCCGCACAATGAAACCAGCATGGCAGAACTCGACAATCACACCAGCCGTGCCCTTAGATCGTTGGTCTATGACGAATTTTTCTTCCTTGAACTCGGGTTGGCTCTGAAGCGACAGGGTGTCGTCCTGGAACCGGGGATTCCCTTCACGGTCACCCATAAATACACCCGGCCGCTTGCTGCATCCTTGCCTTTCCGATTGACCGATGCCCAGCGTCGGGTTCTTGGTGAAATCAAGCAGGACCTGATGTTGCCTCATCCAATGAATCGACTGATCCAGGGGGATGTCGGCTGCGGTAAGACGATCGTCGCCATGATGACCGCCCTGGTCGCCATAGAAAATGACACACAGGTGGCCGTAGTCGCGCCAACGGAAATCCTCGCTGAGCAGCATTACCTGCAATTCCATCGCTGGCTGGAGCAACTTGGCTTGAAAGCCGTCCTGTTGCGCGGCAAGATGCCTGCAGCGGAAAAGAGGGAGGTCCTTGAAGGAGTCAGTACAGGGCATGTCGACCTGGTTGTCGGAACCCACGCGGTTTTGCAGGAAGGGGTCGAATTCAAGCGGCTAGGTCTTGGCATCATCGACGAACAACACCGTTTCGGAGTACGCCAACGAGCCGTGCTCAGAGAGAAGGGTGCCCATCCGCATATTCTGGTCATGACCGCTACGCCCATACCTCGGACTCTGTCCTTGACACTTTACGGCGACCTGGCCCTGTCGGTTATCGACGAAATGCCGCCTGGGCGCACACCGGTGGAAACCGTTGTGGTGACCGACTCGCAAAGAGGCAGAGTTTACAGTCGGGTACGTCAGGAAATCGACAAGGGACACCAGGTTTACATCGTTTATCCGCTGGTCGAGGAATCGGAAAAGAGTGACCTGCTGGCTGCAACCGAAGGTGCGGAAAAACTTCAGAACGAGATATTTACCGAGGCCCGGGTCGGGTTGCTGCATGGTCGCATGAAGCCGCAGGAAAAAGAGGATGATCATGACGCGCTTCAAGGAGCGCACCATCGATATCCTGGTTTCCACCACGGTGATCGAAGTTGGTATTGATGTGCCCAATGCCACGGTCATGCTGGTCGAGCATGCGGAACGCTTCGGCCTCGCCCAGCTGCACCAATTGCGTGGCAGGGTTGGTCGCGGTGAGGCAGGGAGCCTTTGCATCTTCATGAAATCATATCGATGCAGCGAAGATGGTGAGAAAAGGCTTGAAGTTATGCGCACCAATTCCGATGGCTTTCGCATCGCCGAAGCCGACCTCGAGATCCGCGGCCCGGGGGAATTCCTCGGTACCCGGCAAAGCGGCCTGCCGGATTTCCGCGTGGCCAACATCCTGCGCGACGGGCGCATTCTCGAAGCTGCCCGTCAGGATGCGTTCGCCTATGCTGACAGCCGCGATTTCAGAGAGTCCGGGCCGATACAGGCCGTTCTCAAGGAGCGCTGGGGAAACCGCCTTGAATTGGCCAGTATCGGGTGATTTGACAAAATCGCTGTAGACTTAATTTTGAAAAATTAGTATACACCTCAAGCGACTTGGTTTATTTTAAACAATTCAGAGCTAATGGGACGTTATCGCAGGGATGACAGAACAAATTGATAATTTTGTACCGCAAGTAAAAACTGCCTCGAGGAGCCAAGAAAATGCGTAAACTTATAATTGATGGGAAAGTTATTCAGGATAACAGCGATTGCTATGTGATCGCTGAAATCGGCCATAACCATCAAGGAAAGCTTGAACTCGCCAAAGAGATGTTTAAAGCCGCTAAAGAATGTGGTGCGGATGCCGTTAAACTGCAGAAACGTGATAATCGCGGGTTGTTTACCGCTGCCGGATATAACAAGCCCTATGACAACCCCCACAGCTTTGGCGCCACTTACGGTGAGCACCGGGAAGCCCTGGAGTTCGGTGAAACTGAATATACAGAGTTGAAGGCCTATGCCGCAGAGATCGGTGTGACGATGTTTGCCACCGCCTTTGATTTCTCCAGCGCTGATTTTCTTGAGAAATTTGACATGCCGGCCTATAAGATGGCTTCAGGCGACTTGAAGAACATTCCTCTGCTCACGCACGTCGCCAAATTTCAAAAGCCGATGATCATCAGCACTGGCGGCGGCACTATGGAAGATGTCAATCGTGCCTATGACGCTATCATGCCGATCAACCAGCAGTTGTGCATACTCCAGTGCACGGCAGGTTATCCGGCCGAATTCAATGAACTGAATCTGTCGGTTCTCACCACCTTCCGCGAGCGGTTCCCCACCATTACCGTAGGCTTATCATCCCATGATAACGGCATTGCCATGGCGTTGGCCGCTTATATGCTGGGGGCACGGGTTGTCGAGAAGCATTTTACGCTGAATCATACCTGGAAAGGCACGGACCAGGCTTTTTCCTTGGAACCTATCGGTTTCCGAAAGCTGGTGCGTGATTTGGAAAGGGTCAAAGTGGCTATCGGCAACGGTGTCAAGCAGGTTTATGAAAGTGAAAAAGCCCCCATCATTAAAATGGGCAAGAAACTTGTGGCGGCTCGCGATTTGCCCGCCGGCCATGCCATCCGTCGCGAAGATATCGCGATCAAATCGCCGGGTGACGGACTGCAACCTTATGAAATTGATAAAATCATCGGCCGTGTAACCAATCAGGCTTTGAAAGAAGATGATGATTTCTCATTTAAGGTTTTAAACGGCGGCGAGCATTAAAAGTGACAGACTTGTTCAATTTAGAGGCTGACATTGCCGTTGTAACCGGTGCCCTGGGCAAATTAGGGTCGGTCTGGATTGAAGCCCTGCTCGGTGCCGGGGCCTCTGTTTGCGCGCTTGATTTGGCGACTGCAAAGGTGTCGGAAGAGTTTAAAGAACTGCAAGGGCGGTTTAGTGAAACCCGCTTAAAGCTGTATCGCACCGATGTCAAAGACCGACAGGCGCTGCAAACTGTCTGCAGTCATTGCATTGCGGATTTCGGCGTCCCGACCATTTTGGTGAACAATGCCGGGATCGACAGTCCGCCGACCGATGCGGCCAAGGGCTCTCGTCTCGAAGATATTTCGTTTGACGAGAACCGGAAAATCTTTGAGGTCAACACCTTGGGCCTTTTTCTGGTCTCCCAGGTCTTCGGTTCCCGCATGGCCGAAGCTGGGCGGGGGTCCATAATCAATATCGGCTCACTCTACGCGGGGGTTTCTCCCGATGCACGTTTTTACGACCACATCCCGGGCTTTCTCAAGCCGCCAGCCTACGGCGCTTCCAAAGCAGCAGTGGTCAACCTAACCCGATACCTGGCGACGCACTGGGCGTCTCATGGGGTGCGGGTGAATACTCTGTCCCCGGGCGGTGTCCTGGGAGGGCAGGATGAGGATTTTAAACGTAAATTCTGCAATCGCGTCCCATTGGGTAGAATGGCGACTTCTGAAGACCTTCATGGCCCACTGCTTTTTCTGGCGTCACGGGCATCAGCCTATGTCACCGGCACTGAGCTATTGGTGGACGGAGGTTTCACGGTCTGGTGATAATTCGCATCACAAATGTCGAATAAGGAATCCTGCCTATTTTAAATTTAGCTGGCTGAGCGCACAAGGCGTAAGCATTTACTTTGCGCAAGCGGCTCAGTCATTTGTCATTTCTCGTTGTATTCTGGAACCAAGCCCAGTGTTGTTTACGCAAATCCAAAGGCATTCCCAGAGAGCAATTTGACAACCTGTGTGAAAGAAGTGAACGGGGGCTAAAAACCCATAGTTCGATAGTTCAATTAGCCATCTTAAAGAAGTTAGTTAACGGTTCCCTTGGCGGATTGTCCAAGACCGCATCTTTCATTACCTAACAAACCGCATATAAGCAAAAAGAGGAGCTGAAATGAATTCGAAAAAAAACTTCGACACAATCCCCAACTGGATCAACGGTGAGGAACGTGCTGCAGTTTCCAGCGAAACTTTTGCCAAATTGTCACCACATAGCGGGCAGGCACTTTACAGCGTAGCCCGCTCCAATGAAAAAGATGTGCTGATTGCCATCCAGACGGCCAGAAAGGCTCAGGCGGCCTGGGCTGAGATTACGCCTGTCCAGCGTGGCGACATGCTGCACGATATCACTTTGGCGATGCGTAACAATCGCAAGGAAATCGCGTCCATTGTGGCAGAGGAAACCGGGATGTCTGTTAATGCCGCCCTCGGCGAAGTTGGCGGCGCCATTGCCCTGGGTGAATTTATGGCCGGGGAAGGCCGGCGATTCTACGGGCGCACCACGACCAGTGCAACCCCTAACAAATACACCATGACCATCCGGCAGCCGCTGGGTGTCGCAGGGTTGATAATCGCCGCCAACACGCCTATTGCCAATGTGGCCTGGAAAGTTTTCCCGGCCCTACTGTGCGGCAACGCGGCGGTTCTCAAGGCAGCCGAAGATACTCCAGCCACTGCCTGGATTTTTGGGAAGATCGCTCACGAAGCCGGTCTGCCACCGGGGGTCCTGAATATTATCCAGGGTTTCGGTCATGAAGCCGGCGGCCCTCTGGTCGCCAACCCGGATGTGGATGTCGTCAGCTTTACGGGTTCCACCGCGGTAGGCCGCCAGATTGCATCCGTCGCTGGACAGCGGCTGGCGAAAGTCTCCCTCGAACTGGGGGGCAAGAACCCGCTTGTGGTCTGCGACGATGCGGATCTGGCCAACGCGGCCAAGTGGGTGCTGCTCTCGGCCTTCAGCAACGCTGGGCAGCGTTGTGCCTCGGGTAGCCGTATTATCGTTTTTGACAGCATTTATGACCAGTTTCGCGACATGCTGCTGACCGGGACCGGCAAGCTGAAGCTGGGGCCTGCCAATGATGACGATCTCGGCCCGGTGATCAATGAAAAACAGCTGAAGAATATGCTGGCCGCCATTGAACAGTCCCGCAATGAAGGCGCGACCGTTCTGGCGGGCGGCAATCGGTTGACGGATGATTACCATGCGAACGGGTTCTACATGGCTCCGACCCTGATCGAGAACGCTGACCCCCACAGCAACTTATCGACCACCGAGCTGTTCGGTCCCATCGCATGCCTTTACAGAGTGAAGGATTTCGGCGAGGCTCTTGCCGTGGCCAACGACTCTCCGTATGGCCTGACGGCGTGCATTCACACCCGCAGTATCCACCGAGCCATCGAGTTTTCGCATAAAGTCCTGGCCGGGGTGACGGTGGTCAATGCCGGCACCTACGGCAGCGAACCGCACATGCCCTTCGGCGGCCTGAAGCAATCCGGCAACGGGACGCGGGAGCCCGGTACGGAAGCGCTGGACGTGTATTCCGATTTAAAAAACATTCTTATCAATATCTCTCCGGAAATGCTTTAGGTTTGCGCCGGGGGAGATAATCACTTGTTGACAGATTTAAGGACGAGGATGCCAGAGAAGCAAAAAACAATTGTTGCCTTGATCCCGGCGCGGTCCGGTTCCAAGCGCGTGCCTGACAAGAATATCCGCCTGCTGGCAGGGCACCCGCTGATTGCCTACAGCATCGCGGCCGCTCTACAGAGCAAGGTTTTCAAAACGGTGATCGTCTCGACGGATTCGGAACGCTATGCCGACATCGCCAGGCATTATGGCGCCGAGGTCCCTTTTATGCGACCGCCGGCCATTGCCGGTGATAAGTCCCCGGATATCGAGTGGGTTGAGTATACGCTCGCGCGACTGCGGGAAAGCGGGCAGGGTAGCGATTGCTTCAGCATCCTGCGGCCGACCAGCCCGTTCCGGCTGCCGGAGACCATTCGGCGGGCATGGCAGGAATTCCTGTCGCAGGAGGGAGTCGACTCATTGCGGGCTGTGGAAAAATGCCAGCAGCACCCGGGCAAGATGTGGATCGTGCGCGGCAAACGCATGCTGCCGCTGTTGCCGATGGGGCCGGCCGAACAACCCTGGCACAGCAGCCAGTACCCGACGCTGCCCGAAGTGTACGTTCAGAACGCCAGCCTGGAAATAGCCCGGGCCGCTGTTGTTTTTGAAGAGAAGACCATCGCCGGAAACACGGTGATGCCGTTTGTCACAAAGGACTATGAAGGTTTTGATGTCAACAGTAATTACGATTGGGATCTCGCCGAGCACCTGGTCAAGACAGGTCAGGCGCCATTGCCTTCCATCCCCCAATCCCCATACAAGCTTTAGGAGTTATCAAGAACATGCTGAAAATTGAATTGATTACCGGAGACGAATTCCAACGGGTAATAAAAGCCGATATCGCCAAGTATGCACGGCTGGAGCTGCTCTCCGACATGTGCGCCGCCAACACGCTGGCCACGGTGAAGCGCGCCGGCTCAGGGCACCTGGGGTCGAGCTTCAGCTCCCTGGATATCGTCACTTACCTGTACCATCATGAAATGAACATTGCCGAACTGGGCGTCGACCACCCCGACCGTGATATTTACTTCTCGTCCAAGGGGCACGACGCGCCCGGTCACTATGCTGTCCTGCACTCCCTGGGGATTCTCCCCGAAGAGCGCTTCCAGCTTCTGAGACGGCTCAACGGCACCCACGGCCACCCGGATGTGAGCATCCCCGGCATGGAAGCCAATACGGGCTCCCTTGGCATGGGCATATCGAAAGCCAAGGGCATGGCCATTGCGAAGGAGATGAAAGGCGCCAAGGGTCGCGTCATGGTGATGACCGGTGACGGTGAACTCCAGGAAGGCCAGATCTGGGAATCATTACAGACCGCAGCCTATCAGAAGGTCAATAATCTCATCGCCATCGTCGATTTCAACAAAATCCAGACCGATAAATACGTCACAGAGATTATTGACCTGGGCAACGTGGCCAAAAAGTTCGAGGCCTTCGGCTGGCATGTGGAAATCTGCAACGGTCATGACTTCGCAGCGTTGGAGACAGCCTTTGCACGGCTCAGGCAGGTTGAGGACCGGCCCAAGGTCCTGATCGCCGATACCATCAAGGGCAAAGGCGTTTCATTCATGGAAGGGCCTCAATCGGTCAAGAACGGCAATGGGCTGTATCTCTGGCATTCCGGTGCTCCGGACAATGATTCCTTTGAAGCCGGTTATGCAGAAATTGTTCAGCGCATCAACACCCGGCTGGAAAAACTTAACCTGGCACCGTTGAAAACACAGGTGATGGCCACCCTGGAAAGAAATAAAGTTACCCTGAAGAGCACCGCAGAGAAGGTCGTCACCGCTTACGGCGAGGCTCTGCTGAAAATTGGCGGGGAAAGAAAAGACATCGTCGTTCTGGATGCTGACCTTTCGGCCGACTGCGGTTTAAGGCCATTTGAAAAAGCCTATCCTGAACGTTTTGTCGAAAATGGCATCGCTGAGCAGGACATGGTGTCTGCGGCCGGCGGGCTCGCCTTGCACGGTTTCTTGCCGATCGTCAACTCATTCGGGGTGTTTCTGGCGTCTCGTGCCAATGAGCAGATTTATTGTAATGCCACTGAGAAAACGAAAATCATCTACGTTTGCCATTATGCGGGGCTCATCCCGGCTGGTCCGGGTAAATCCCACCAGAGCCTGCGCGACATTTCCCTGTTCGGCGCGCTGCCCAACTGCACGATCATTGAACCGTGCAATGCTATTGAAACCGAGCAGGCGCTTCGCTGGTGCGTGAACAAGGCCGAACACAACTGCATGATCCGCCTGGCGATCTCACCCTCACCCCGGACCCTCGTTCTGCCTGACACCTATAGTTTCTCCCCCGGTCGGGGTACCGTCATCAACGAGGGGCAGGATGCGACCCTCTTCGCCTACGGCCCAGTGATGATGAACGAAGCGATGACGGCAGCGGAGATACTGAAAGAGCAGGGTATCTCCCTGAAGGTCGTCAACCTGCCATGGCTCAATGAAGTCGATTCCGGCTGGCTTGCGGAGGTCTGCGCTGGCAGCAAGTTCATCTTTACCCTGGACAATCATTCCGGGTATGGCGGTATTGGCGATCTCCTGTTGAATGGGCTTATGTCATCGCCGGCACTCAAGTCGCACCTCCTGACGAAATTTGCCATCGACGAGATACCGGCCTGCGGCACCCCGGATGAAGCGCTGGCATATCATAAAGTGGATGGCCGCAGTCTGGCGAAACGCATTGTAGGGGTAATCGGTAAGCGGTAAGAATTGCAGAAGCACAGCGCTGAACGTCACATGAATCAGTGATGTGATCTAAAGGCAAGTCCCTGGGCAGGGCCTGTTGATGACGTCTTGAACTCGAAATTATTGCCCAAAGGCTGTCATCAAACAAGACGTCCGGCAGGAGCACAAGGAGCTCTCTGGTGAAGATAGAAAACCAAAAAGTATGTCTGATCATACCTGTGGAAAACCAGGTGCGGGAGCTAGACCCAAAATTGCTGCTGGCCTGTATCGCGGCGAAGCGTGGTTTTTCAGTGATTATCGGTTCGCACCGCGAGATTGATTTGCGCATCAATTATTTCCCGAGGAGCCTTTATCTCAACAAAAGCATGACAGAACGTAATCTTAAGATGTTCAAGATTATGCAGAAACTCGGTCATGAAATATTGACTTGGGATGAAGAGGCGCTGGTTCATCTGCCTGCAGAAACCTATTATTCACGCCGATTGTCGCCAACGGCCATTCGGTACAACTCGCATCTGTTTGCCTGGGGCGATGACAACGCCGAGTTGTGGCGCCAATACCCTCATATCCCTGCCGACATGCCGATCCACGTCACCGGTAATCCACGCAGCGATATGCTCCGGCCCGAGCTGCGATCCTTCTACGAACCGGAGACAGCAGAGCTACGAAAAACCTATGGGCGCATTATCCTGGTTAATACGAATTTTAACCATGTGAATGCCTTCTTCCCGGCACAGAACCTGTTTAGACCGGCGAATAATGCGGGGGAAGAGCCCCAGTTCGGTAAGGCGGCGGTTGGCATGAGCCGCGAGTTTGCAGAAGGGCTCCGGGATCATAAGGAGGCTATTTTTGATGCCTTTAAAAAGTTGATTCCGATTCTTGATCGGACTTATCCTGAACACACTATTATTGTTCGGCCTCACCCGACAGAAAATCAGCAAGCTTACATGGATATTGCCAAAGACTGTCAGCGGGTTAAGGTGACCAACGAAGGCAACGTTGTCCCCTGGCTTATGGCGACCGACGTCGTTATACACAACGGCTGCACCACCGGGGTCGAAGCATACATGATGGATGTTCCGGCAATCTCCTTCCGTGCCAAGGTTAATGAAACATACGATATGGGATTTTACCGGCTGCCGAATCTAATCAGCCATCAGTGCTTCGATATCGACCAGCTGCATGCGACCCTGGGACAAATTTTCAAGGGTGAGCTTGGGGTCGCCGGTGGAGCTGAACGGAAGGCACTGGTCAACCATTATTTGGCAGCCCAGGACGGACCCTTGTCCTGCGAGCGAATAGTTGATGTCCTTGAACAGAAGATGAAGATTCGGCCGGACCTGCCGAAACCGCCATTGCTCGATCGTATCGCTGGCAGGGTCTCTGCCAACAGTCGCCGTATTTATAAAAATATCAAACAGTATCTTCCCGGCACCCACGCTCCGCCTGTTTTTCACCGTCACCGGTATCCGGGCATATCGCTGCAGGAGCTCATGAACAGAATTCAGAAAGTTCAACAGGCCCTAGGCGACGCGAATAAAATAGATGCAGAAAAAATATCTGATCAGATTTTCTTGATCAAGCCATTAGAGAGGTAAAATGAGAGTTTTTATTTTAGGAACAGGCAAAACGGGTACCACCGCGATGGTCTATAAAGTGGCCGGCGGTCTCCCGAACTGCCGGGCATTCTCGGGGGGACACCCGGGTAAACGCGTGCGTAATTATGAGAATGCGGTCTACAAGCATACCTATGAAGAACGCAAGGGTAAAGGCATTGAAGCCTTCATGGAACACTTGGAAAAGGAGCATTATGACCGCAAGATCTGGATGGCCCGCGATCCCAGAGATGCTGCGGTCAGCCGCATGCTTTATCGTTGGCACCGTGGCTATGATGGGTGCAAACAACAATTCGATAAGCAGCTTGAGCTGGTTCTAAAAAAAGAACAAGACCCTCGTTCTATCCCTTTCTCGGAAATCTGCCGTTACTCGGGGCACGACGGCATTCGAACCGTCGCAGACATGCTTGATGAGGAACGTCGTCGCTATCAGCAAATGAGCGAATTTGTAAAAGGCCTTGGGAATGACTGGATCTTGTTCAGGTTCGAGGACATGGTGGCTAAAAAATTCGACGAACTCAATGAATATCTCGGCTTTGAGGTCGATGCCGATGCTAACGTCCCCAGCGCTTCAGGGAAAGCCAAGGTAATCCGTAAAAAAGACAGCGGCGATTGGCGGCACTGGTTCACCGCAGAAGACATGGAGCTTTTCAAACCAGTCTTTTTGCCCTACATGGAGCTGATCGGTTATGACTGCGACGACTGGACGCCCGATCCCAACCCGGTCATTGAACCTGAGTTCTCCTCGGTCTACATGCAGAAATTGCCCCCCATGGTGGTAAAAAACAAAATACTGCATTATATTGACGTAGTGGCCCAGAAACTGAAAAAAGGCGGGTGAAGCCAAGGGGAGGAAGGCCCCCTGGGCCTAACTTGGCTCGAAACTGCGCAGAACGAACGTAGAAAAGCTGCGATAGCATTTACTGACCGACTGGTCGAGGTCAATAAATGCTATCGCAGCTTGTATGTCAGAAAAGGTTATCCTCGTCAAGAAATCAGTTTGTTTGCAACTGATGTTGCCCTCGAATTAAACACAGCCATCACGTTCAACCCGCAGAGTTCAAACTCCAGACAACTTCAACCCCATCACAAGACAAACGAATCAACCCTCGCGACGAAAGATCGCATTGTAACCGAGGGTCTCAGGGTCACAACCCGCCTCTTTTTTCCGGGCCTGCGATTTTGTGAAATGCTTGTGAACCAATTGATATTGGTGCTCTTGCAAAAGCTTCGCAATCTGAATTTTATGTGGGTCATTCATTTCGACCTGGATTGAAACGGGCCGGTGCGTGCCAGACAACAGACCTTTCATGCCCTCAAGAATGAGAATCTCATTGCCGTCCACATCGATTTTGATGTGATGGGGCGGTTGAATCTCGCCGGCCTCAATAAGGCGGTCGATGGTCGTTGCATATTTCAGTTCGCTAATCAGGCGTGTCTTTTGATCGCCGTCCGCATTTTGATGCGCGGTTAGCTGGCTATCAGAGGTCCCGACATCTCCGGATTTATAGACAAAAGGGAAAAAACCCTCTTGGTTGTGCAGGGCAAAGTTATTGGGAGATACAATTCCTTGAAGGTTGTTGGTAGTAATGTTGTCAATTAAACTGGCAAAGTTGGCTCCATGGGGTTCGAAAGCATAGACTCTGCCATTTTCCCCTGCGCGTACCGCTGCTAAAATAGTAAAGACGCCAATATTGGCTCCGATGTCATAGAAAACCTCTCCAGGTTGCACATTTTTATCTATCCATTCGACAGTGCCAGGTTCTTTAGAGAACATTTTTAAATAACGGTTAAATTCTCGTACTGTTTTACAGTGAAACCGATAGTTATACTGACCATCGACAATGTGAATGTCCTGCGTTAACCATTGCCTGAACTTGAGAATTTTTTTGTAAAATTTTCTGATTAAACGTTTTGGAGGCCACGATTTCACATCAGATCGGATCATATCCTTTAACCACCTTTATTTTATTGGAATCTCTTTGTCCTAATATGCTTTGACGGAAACCTCGCATAACTACACTAAATCCTTGCCCGATGCAAGGTGAGGATGGGACTCGACAGCATTTCTAAGTTTAAGTATTGCCGCTGGCACATGCCCGCAGTCACTATCCTTATGAATTACTTTTTGAGTTAAGAGGAGTTCCCGCTCCTTTTCTGCAGCCGGATTCTGGCTTTTTCCTGTTCTTGAGCTTCTTCAGGGAAAGTCACCGGGAGAAGGAGGGCCTTCCCATATTGAAACTTTGCGTCCTCACGTCTGTCCATGCGGTCATAAACTCTAGCCAGATTGTAACGATGCGAAATGCGGTCGTGTATTTTGATGGCCCGCAACAACAGGTCCTCTGCATCTTTAAGAGACGCTTTCGGCAACTCGCCATAGACGATATTAGCAAAGGTCCGCGCCCAAAAACCCAGTGCAGAGATTTTGTAGTGCCAGCGGCTCAGCACGAGATAGGCGATGTCGTCATCAGGGTCAAGGGAAATGGCTTTATCGATGTTCTCCTTAATCTCCCTTGACTGCCGTACCTGGGTTTCTATGTCTGCATATTTCGTTTGTGCGCCCAGGGTTATAGCCAGCCATTTGTAGCCGACACTCTTATCCGGAGCTTCCGCTATGGTAGCCCGGGCATATTTTTCAGCTTCTTGGAAATGGGCAAAAGCCTTGTCATCGGATTGAGCCAGCCTGCCCATCTCATACTGCGTACGTGCCATCCTCCACAATGTTTCTGCACGATCGACCTCATCCCCGGAGATCTCCTTTAAGAGCTCAAAGGCCTTCTGATTCTCGCCTTGTGATAACATTTCATCGGATTTTTGATAGGGGTCCTTTTCATAAGCCTGGCATGGTGCGCCAGTAAAGTTCAGGAGTGCGAAGAGAAGGGCAGCAAAGACACTGTATTTCAGACAGCTAATCATAATTTTAAGTAGTCCATGCAGGAGGTTAAAGCATTGTGAGGCTTTGCATCGAATAAGATCGCGCCAATGTGATCATCATCTGCATTTGGATTCGTCTGCTTTTATCACGTACTAAAAAATATCCGGAGTTCTCTTCAATAAGGAGTTCTGCGGCCGAAGGCCCACGGCGCAAGGTCTAGGGGATGTCGAGAAAAGGCTGGAGATGTTTATGGGACATCCCTTTACGTTTGCCGCGAAGCGACAACCCTCTAGGGGACGCTGACCATCGGTCATGACGCTTCCCGGGAAATCTGAGTGATCAGAGCGGGCAGATCACGTAAATCCTCTACGAGCAGGGGGCTTTCCCTGACTGTCGATTCGCTTAGCTTGGCTGCCATTGCTACAAAGTGGCAGCCGAACAGTTCGGCACCTCGCCAGTCATCACTTTGATCGCCGACATGGACAATCTGGCGCCGGGTGGCACCGGATTCCAAGGCAACGCGATTGAGATTGTCTGCTTTCGAGCCCTCCGCACCGTAAGCGGCTTGAAAAAAAACTGCCCAGTTACGTAGTTCCAGCAACCGCAGCAAAGGTTTGGTCGGCGTGCCTGAGTTGACGAACAAAAGCATGCCCATTTCTGAAAGTTCCAAGAGGACCTGGCTCGCACCGGGCCTCTCCGCGCAGGTGGTGATGGCTTTTTCACAATATTCTGTGTAGTCGTTCGCCAGGCGCACACCCCAGATGTCGGCTGATGATCCCTCCGGGAGCAACTTTCTTTTGATTAACCCTTCAGCAATCTTGAGGGTTTTCCCATAACGATCGGCTCCTGGCCAGAGCTCGAAGACTTCCGCAACGACTTCCCCCGAAGCATCCCAAGGGCGAGTGATCGTAAAAAAAGTTTCTTTTTTGATGTCGTTGGAATCAACCAGAGTCCCATCGAAATCAAAGACGACACATTTGATCATACACGAACTTCCTGAGGCCGGGGGGAGTCCGCCTCCAGGTCATTGGCTGACGGATTATTACGATTCCGCAATCAGCGGCTTGATATCGGCAAATATCTGCAGGATGCAAGCAACCTGTTCGGGCGTATGGGCCGCGCTGATGCTACAACGCAGCAAACTCATTCCTGCAGGTGCGGCGGGAGGGAAGACCAAATTGACATAGACGCCCCTGTCCAGCAACTCCTTCCAGGCGAAGAGAGTCTTCTCCCTGGTTGGGACACGAATAGCGACAATTGGACTGATATCCGGTCCGAGCTCATAGCCCAGCTTTTTGAGCCCCTGATACAACAGGTTTGCATTGTCCCAAAGTTTGGTCCTCAGCTGCGGCTTGGATTGAATGACCCGCAAGGCTTGACGTACAGATGCAATCGTCGAGGGGGAGGGCGATGCTGTAAACACATAAGATCGACTTAAGTAACGAACCAGATCCAGTTCAGGGTGGATGCTGACGCAGTAGCCACCGATTGCACCCAGGCTTTTGCTGAATGTGCCGACGATGAAATCGACATCCTGTTCAACGCCTGCAGCTTCGGCCATTCCACGGCCCCGATCGCCCATAACACCCATGGAGTGGGCCTCGTCAACCAGTAGCCATGCTCCGTAACGCCGTTTAAGGGCCGCGATCTCGGCCAGAGGGGCACAGTCCCCCAGCATGCTGTAGATCCCTTCGACGATGATCAGGGTATTGGCGGTGCGCGATCCCAGGCGCTTCAGCTTTTTTTCCAGATCATCCACGTTATTGTGGCGGAAGCGGATCATCTCGGCGCCACTCATCCTGCAGGCATCGTAGATGCTGGCGTGGGAGTCGGCGTCCAAGACAATGACATCGCTCGGGCTGGCAAGGGTCGCAATGACGCCAAGGTTGCTGACAAAACCGGTTGAGAAGACTATGGCATTGTTGCATCCGTAGAAAAGTGCCAGCTCTTTCTCGAGCTCACGGTGCCCGGTAAAAGTGCCGTTGGCCATGCGCGACCCAGTCGTTCCGGTCCCTTCACTAAGCAGGGTTTCACGTGCCGCCTCTATACACTGTTGGTCAAAGGTCAAGCCAAGGTAATTGTTGGTTCCGGCAAGAATGACCCGACGTCCGCCGATTGAAGCCTCGGTAGAAGAATAAATTTCATCGATGACCACATTGAAGGGGTCGACTCCCGGAGGAAGAAGGTTCTTTCGAGTCTCAGCAATCGCATTTAATTTATCAAGAAGTCCCATTAGCCATTACCACCAATTTTTTGAATTTGCAGGACAAAATCTTTAACTGTCCGCAAATCGGAGAGGGTATTTAAAGGGTAACTAATGTCAAAAACATCTTCTACATCTTGGAGCATTTCCATGACCCTTAAAGAGTCGAAACCCAGGTCGTTGATCAGTTCTGTATCTTCCTGAATCGGCACTTGTTGAGGGGCATATTCCTGAAGCAGAACAACGACCTTTTGAAAAATAATATCGTATTGTGAACTCGTCATGATCGTTGTCACTCCATACGCTGAAAATATTTTTTAAAAAACTAATTCCAAGCGCTGTTCGGAAAAGTTTCTGACTCAACCACATATGTGTGAGCGGGGATGAGAATAGCCTTTATTCCAACGTTAGCCTATATAAAAAAGGCGTTTCATCCCCTCATGGAATTGAACTCGCGGTTGCCAGTCAATAGCCATTGAGATAGCGGTATTATCACAAACCCAGTTTGGATGAAAGATTTCTCTGACTTTTCCAGGGGTCAACATCGGTTGGTAACCTACCAGCCGTGACAAAGAAACGTTGGCCGATCCAATCATCTGCATCAATGGCCTGGGAATCGAAAAACAGCGAGGCCCTTTGCCGTTGAGGTCGGCTGCAATATCTGCTATTTGCTGCCAAGTATATCCATCAGGATGTCCATCATGCAACTCAAAACATTGTCCATTGCTCCTCTGAGAAGTGCTCAGCAGACAAGTCACCGCTTCCGCTAGGTCATCAACGTATAGGAGTGAAAAATGGGCACTCCTATCGCCAATAATAGGAACGAACCCTCTCTTGATCAGCTGCAACAATGGCTGCATCTCGCGATCTCCAGGACCATAAACTGCAGGAGGGCGCAAGATGCTCCATGAAATTTTGTCAGAATAGTCCTGCAGGGCGTCTTCGCCAAGTTTTTTGCTGGCGGCATAGAAGGAGAGATTCGGTTCACGTGCGGCCAAAGATGACATCAATATAAAGCGTGCGACATTCTGTTCGATTGCGACCTGCAGTATTCGTGTCACACCATCGGCGTTGACTTTTTTAAATTGTTCCAGAGTCGACCCGCGTACGGCGCCGGCACAGTGGATGATCGCATCGGTATCGCTGACAAGTGCGCGCAAGCTAGCCAGGTCTTCTAGATTGCCGGCCAGCCATTGAACTGAATCTGATAACTCGGGGGGAGTGGTGGAAGAAGGGCGGTAGAGCGCTTTAATCCTGAAGCCTTGGTCCAATAAATGCTTCAGCAATACGCGGCCAATGAAGCCGGTTGCTCCTGTGATTGCTACTGTGGTCACAATTGAGATCGTTTTGCGGAAATGTTCGAAGCTGTTTTAATGCGACCGACTTTGGCCACCAACTGCTAAGCGCAATTCAGGCGCTTCCTCGTTCGAGGTGTGCTCTTCATGCAGATGCTTGACTGTCTTTGCTTCCAGCCGTTTCAGGTAATCACGTTGCGTGCCGGCACGGGACAGTTTTCCAGAAGAAGTCCGGGGGAGGGTGTGCGCAGGGACGAGTTCTATCGTGCAGCTGATGCCAAGTTCTTCCCTGACAATCCGGGCAATCCGGTCTGACAGTTCCTTGCGTTTATTTTCATCTGTTTCACGGTATTGGACGACCATAACAGCAGTTTCAGAACCATCTGTTGCCGGCACCGAGATCGCCGAAGCATCTCCGGGCCTGATTTCAGGTTGCTGCTCCGCATAGAACTCAAGATCCTGAGGCCAGATATTGCGGCCGTTAAGGATAATCATGTCTTTTTCACGGCCGGTGATTACAAGGGTCCCGTTGTCCAAGTAACCAATGTCCCCCGTATTCAGCCATCCGTCTTCGGAAAGGACTGCGGATGTGGCATCAGGGTCACCGAAGTAACCGCTCATTACGCTCGGCCCGCGTACGTGAATAGTCCCACATTGCCGATCAGGCAAGCTTTGTCCAAAATCATTAAGGATGAGAACTGTGTGGCCCGGCAACGGTGCGCCACAGTTAACCAGTTTTTTAGTGCGGCAGCTTTGACTGCTCTGGCCCTTTGTCTCGGTGACGGGGCGGGCTTCCTGTCGCTCAGACAAACAATCCGCGTCTATTTCGTCGACAATAATCCCCTGATTAAGCTGGGCAAAGCTGATAGCCAGAGAGCATTCAGCCATACCGTAACTGGCAACGAAGGCCTTGCGGTTGAAGCCAAAAGGCTCAAGCTTTTCAGCGAAGGTTTCCAAGACTTCGGCACGAATCGTTTCCGCGCCAACTCCAGCAACACGCCATGCACTGAGGTCAAAAGAGGCCGCTTCCTCTTGGCGAATTCGCCGCGCACTCAAGTCGTACCCGAAGGGAGGCCCAAATGAAATCGTGCCACGGTTGTTGCTCATCAGGCTCAACCACAATCGAGGACGCATAGCGAAATCTCGGGTCGCGAGATAATCGACAGAGAGTTGCGAAGCCAGTGGCGCAAGGACAAATCCAACCAGCCCCATATCATGGTAATAGGGCAGCCAGGACACACACCTGTCGCCACGGCGAACCTTGAGGCCATCCTTGGTAATTCCGGAAAGGTTATACATGACTGCAGCACCACTGACCATAACACCCCTCGGAAAACGCGTACTCCCGGACGTGTACTGGAGGTACGCGGTTTCATCGGATTGCAACGGATGCAGTTCAACATCCTGTTCCGCAAGTTCGTCAAAGGTTTCGGGCGTTCCGACCAGCGTTAACTCCAACCCGCCGGATGCTTCCATGAGAAAGGGCAGGAACTCTGGAAGTGCTACAGCAATACTTGCCTGGCTTTTTATAAGCAAGCCGCGCAGTTGTTCTACGTAGGCATTATGGCCACCGAGGTGAATCGACGCCGGCAAGGGCACGGGTGTATAGTCCGGCATATTGACAGGCAAAAAAGAAACGCGGAAAGTCCGGGTGGGTTTCCGCGATGATGGCTACTCGAGACCCTCTCTGCAGGTTGAGACCAATCAGGCGCTTTGCGAGGGTTTGTGCTTCACGACGAAGTTCAGCGTACGTAAGCACAGCACGGAGTTCTCCGCGCCCGCTGTAAAAATTAAAACCACTCATCCCCTGGGCAGCATAATCCAATGCATCTGCCAGATTGGAGAAGTCAGTGGTTCGCAGCGGAACCTGGCTTTCTGTTGGTGTTGGGGTAAGTATTTTCATTCTGATCCTACTAATAGCAATGTTAATGCCAATATATGAAAATGTTGATATATCAGTAGTCTAGAAATCCTCAAACAGACTAAAGATGCAAAATTGCTACAATTCTGTGTGTCAGTGTGGACGAAATGCGACAAAAACACACTTGCGATTGCGCAAATGCACAGTTAAAGGCATGCACGCATTTTAACTTTGCTAAACTACTGAACTTGTGATTAAAAGTCAAATAAATGCTGTTAATTATAGCAATATTTTTTTGAAGCTCTCAGTGCATGAAAATATGCGGCCAGGAAAGCATCATTGCAAAATGGAGAACCCTGACAGTTTGAATGCTTTGAGCCAAAAGGGGAGGGCCGGCCGCACATAATGACTTACATGCTGAACAATGATCGGTTATTATTCAAGCCGTCGGCGCTTTACAACTCACCGTGAATGTGGACCTAACATCTATTCCTTTGCATCTTGGAACCATTTATTTCTACCGAGACAGTTAATGAAAACCATAGGAACCTTTAAAAATAAGGAGGCAGCCTCTCTGCGGATCATTCCTGTTGCAGAAGACCGATTGATGTGCAAATTCATCGAGCTGCCATGGTCCCTCTACACTCACGATGCCAATTGGGTGCCACCGCTTCTCCTCGAAAGGAAATGGCATCTTTCATCCCAGAACCCCTATTTCGAACACGCCGAGTTCCAAGCCTGGGTCGCATGTCGCGGTGATCGTATCGTTGGGAGAATCAGTGCTCAGGTCGATCAACTGCACTTGCAGAGATACCACGATGCGACTGGCTTTTTCGGCCTTCTCGAAGCTGAGGACGATGAGGAGACCTTCCATGCCTTGTTCGAAACTGCTGAAGGCTGGCTTCGCCAGAAGGGCCTGAGGAGGGTTCGAGGGCCATTCAATTTATCTATCAATGACGAGTGTGGTTTATTAGTCGAAGGTTATGACAGTCCGCCGCCAATCATGTTGGGCCATGCCCTTCCTTATTACAAATTGCGCATAGAAGAGCAGGGCTATCGCAAGGTACAGGATCTTTTGGCTTATCGTGTCCACCCGGAGGTTGCCCCGCCACAACATCTTGAGGTCCTTTCTAGGCGAGCAGCCGGCCGCGTTACCGTTCGCTCCATGCGCCGCGGTCACTTCAATGAAGATCTGGACATCATTCAGGATATTTTCGAAGATGCGTGGTCTGAAAATTGGGGTTTTATCCCATTCACACCATCTGAGTTCAAGGCGTTAGGGAAAAATTTTAAGCTTTTGATTGACTCAGATTCAATTAAGATTGCTGAAGTTGATGGCGAGCCGGCAGCGATGATGGTCATGTTCCCCAATATCAATGAAATCATCAAGGATTTGAACGGGCGCCTGTTACCGCTCGGCCTGCTGAAGCTTCTGTGGCGACTGAAGGTCGCCGGAGTCAAAACGGCGAGAGTCCCGCTGATGGGCGTCAGGCGGCGCTACCATGGTAGCCGGATGGGAGCGACCCTGGCTTTGATGGTGATCGCCCCGCTCCATGAGCGGGCCCGCAAACAAGGCATTGAGGAAGTGGATATGTCGTGGGTCCTTGAACAAAATCAGGGTATGCGCAAAATCATCGAATCGGTTGGTGGCTCACTTTATAAGCGCTATCGTATCTATCAAAAGGATTTCAGCGAATTATGATGTCAACAGATCAACCTTTTTCTGTGATCATTCTGGCTGCGGACCGCAAACAGAATGACCCAGTGGCCCAAGCTTCAGCAGTGAGCTGTAAGGCCCTGACGCCTGTCTCCGGCAGGGTGATGGTCTTGCGTGTGCTCGACGCGCTGGGAGAAGCCCGCGAAGTTGGCACCAGGATACTTGTCGGCCCGGTCAGGTCTTCACTGGGAGAGAATGCAGAACTCAACGCGTCGGTCAGTTCCGGCCAGGTCCGCTGGCTGGCTCCGCAAGAAACCCCCAGTTCCAGTGCCTTCAATGCGTTGCAGTCGTTGCCGGCGGATGTGCCGGTGCTGGTAACCACGGCTGATCACGCCTTATTAACTGCTGCGATGGTTGATCACTTCTGTGAAATGGCACGCAAAAGCGGCTGTGACGTACTTGCCGGAGTCGCCCGCTACGACCTGGTCGCCGAATCCTTCCCCGAAGCCAAAAGGACTGTTACAAAACTCAAGGACGGTGGTTATTGCGGATGTAACTTGTTTGCATTCATGACCCCCCAGGCACGCCTTGCCGCGGATTTCTGGCGCAAAGTGGAAAATGAGCGTAAAAAGCCCTTGCGTGTCGTAAAGGTTTTGGGATGGATGGCTGTAATGCGCTATCTGTTGGGGGTGCTTACCCTGCAGCAGGCTTTAGCCGGCCTTTCAAAAAGAATGCATTTGAAAGTAGGCGTTGTCGAAATGCCTTTTGCGGAAGCAGCTGTCGACGTTGACAAGGTCGATGATTGGCTTCTGGTCGAATCTATTTTGGCGGAGAGAAAAAAGAAGAGAGCCCCGCTTTGAGATGGGGCTCTCTTTGTTATCCGCTACGGCTCTCAGGTCTTTCACGGCAATGTCCTGAGCATCATGTTCGGCATGTTTCCGACCGGGATGTCGATCTTTCCTCACCGTCGCACAGTCAGCCTCGCCGCGCCCTTTGGGGCTTTGCAACAAGCGCTAGATGATTTCACAGAGAGGTAGCACCCGTAAGCCGAACGTTAATCACACGAAATACCTATTTCTTTATCAAGCGTTGTATCATGGGGTCCAGGAATTGAAGGACAATGTTCTTCGTTGCCTTCCGAGGTAGCCGTTGCATATATATCGACGAGAACTCAGGCTCTATGATGGGATCCGGGGTCAGAGCCCAATCGTCCTTGTCATACCCAATGAGTTCCATATAGGGTATAAATGCCGGTTTAAAAAGCTCTACGTCCTCTTCGGTGAACCAGTCGCGCCAGTCGCCGGTGGCTCTTTTCCGGATCACCTTGGCCCTACCGGATGTACTGGGGACTGTAGCGTCGGCTTGGACCTCAAACCCCAGATAACTATTAAGTGCGTTAAAATTATTTGCCACAATATCCTCAAAAGTGAACAAAAACCAATCAGTCCCCAAACTTTTTACAAATTTAACCATTTGCTGATAGCGATGTTTTTCTTCTTCTACTACCTGGCCGATTGTCCGCGGCCAGTCGCCAAATCCTGTATAGCGACAAATTTCAGTAAAAGGTATTGATTTGGGGTCCTTTTCTTTTTTTAAGACCAGGTCCAGGTGGGCCTCATATTGTTTCTTCTTGCCCATAAACCCTTTGTGCCAGCGATAAAGCATTCGACTAACAGCGGCATCCCGTGGATCACGGGCCATCCATATCTTGCGGTCATAGTGCTCCTTGTCTAAATGTTCCTGGAAAACATCGAAGCTTTTCCCTTTACGCTCTTCGTAGGTATGCTTATAAACTGCATTTTCGTAATCTCCGACATATTTACCCGGATGACCGCCGGAAAACATGTGACAGTTTGGTAACCCCCCGGCAACCTTATATACCATAACCGTGGTTCCAGTTTTTCCTGTACCAAGAATCAATACTTTCATTAGATTTCTCCTGCCCTATTTGTTGCGAAACGAGAACCACGTCCTACAGGCGCGGTTGAGCTATTTGTGTTTGTCTGCCGGGCATGTGTGCAGTAAGCGCCGAATAAACATTTTCTAGGAATATGACGGTTGTTGTCCGGTTAACCAGAGTTTTTTCAGGCACCTTCAGACTGGATGCCGATATGAAAAATGCCGTCGGAAACCTGCTTTATATTCAGCACTTGTTCG
The DNA here is from genome assembly GCA_963825615.1 of uncultured delta proteobacterium. GTDB lineage: Bacteria > Desulfobacterota > Desulfuromonadia > Desulfuromonadales > BM103 > JAHEDT01. Next base: position 19,254 of record CAWGTV010000010.1, on the reverse strand, counting down.
TATCCGAGCAGTCGCTGAAAGTGGGAGACCTTGTTTTTCAATTCATCTATGGAGATACCTGGATAGCGGTGTCGTTGAAACTCCGGGCGATTATGGGACCCTGGCAGATTTGACTTGACCTGTCTGACCAACTGCAGTCCTTTAGTCACAAGCCATCGTTCGAAGCGGCCACCTTTAGTCTGTCCAACCCGGTTATCACGGTCTTTGGTCATCTCCTGTAGAACCTCAACGATGCGTTCACACGCAAGCGGCCCGTCCTGAGCCGCCAGATAATGTTGAATAAGCGCTTTCCGTTCGTCACCTTCTGCCGCGCCAAGTTCACCGGAAAGAATTTTCTGCAAGGTGTCTTTTAACTCATCCAGGCTGAAGCACTGGTGGCTGAGTTTATTGGGCAGGCGATAAAAGCCATCGTCGTAATAATCATTAACCGTTGCTCGATAGCTGATCGCAGGGATTCTCATGGCATACGCCTCAACACCTGTTGTGCAGCCGTTATGGATGAGGGCCTTGGCAGCCATAAGCCAGGGGACAACATTGCCAGCGTTGGTCACTTTGACATGCGCGCATCGGGCCGCAATCGCTTGATAGACTTCTTGATTTTCAGTCGGATGGGGACGCACGACAATAGTGTGGTCCGGGAAGGCTTTGTCAAGCTCCGGAATGAGCCGCAGGAAATCTTCAAAGACGGCTTGTTTGTGATCCCGAAACCCTTCGGCGTATTTCCGGCTCATCCCTCTTGCTGACCGACCAAACTTCGCTTTTCCCCCGGGTTTGTTCGTTGGTTTGAACAGATTCATGTCCGGACCAAAGGCATTGACGTGATTGAAGTTGGTATTTACCAAGACAAAATTTCCGTATGTCCTGCGTAGGTCCGCAACCTCATTTTCGTAGAAGGGGGAAATTTCATGTCGCAGCATGTCGTTGCGCGGCGTTCCAGTTATATGAATGGCCGCTTCCTTAGGCAGATCTGGATAGAGGTGCCAAAGATCGACATTGTCCTGGCCCCAGGCGAAAAGGTGTGAAACGTGCCTAATCGCTGCAGGATGCAATCTTCGGGAAAAATAGGTTTCCGGTGGTAAGTGAACGAGAGCTTCTTCATCCCAAGTCACTATTTCGTGGCCTAAGCGGCGGGCAACGCGGAAAAACAAAAGACTGCGAACGGTCATGCTTTTAGAGAGGTAAATACTGCTCGGGAACGAATCAATATTCAATTCCATCTCGCGCCGCGAGCCGACCACGGAAGAAAAACCGTCCCTTGCGGCAATGCAGGCAAGCAAAAGTTTGGGGTCCATTTCGCGGACCTGGTTTTCAACCGGAATGAGTAATAACGGCTTGGTCTCTGCCATGTTCCTGTAAAATCTCCTAGTTTCCAACAGGTGCAATCAATATTGCTTTTTCAATTTCCTTTGTTATGCATTTGATAAAGGAAGAGGGTGTAAAAGCGACGTTGCGATGTGATCGATTCTGACCAGTTGCAGCAATGCCTTGTTATCGCTTTGCTTGCATTTCCCGCTGTGGTAGATTGCCCGAATGACATTCTAACTGCTGATTATATTTTTGCGATAGGGAATATATCATTATCGGTTTGCGGTCAAGAAAATGCTGATTTATCGATGAAATTTCGACAGAAAATATGCTACAAACCATTGCTTCACTGCTTTTCATATCTGTTTCAACACCTCCTGCAAGTAGTGAATAAACGGACGGCAGATGCGGGCCGTGTCCGGATGCAAGCCTGCAGCACTATTTTGTGAATCTACGCCCGCGGGGTTTAATTTGCTGATAAATAGATACTTGAACCGCGAGATTCTGACTCCGCTGGTGACCATCTGCACCATCCTGGTCATTATTTTCGCCGGTTACTTGATAACCAGGTACCTACCTGATGCTGCAGACGGCTTGATGACGGTAAAAACCGTCCTGGCCCTGGTTTTACTCAAAATTTTAGTCGCTCTCGAAGTGCTGATCCCAGTAACCTTGTTCATGGCGGTCGTGACAGTCTTGGGCCGATTGCATGCTGAGTCTGAAGTCATCGCCATGCAGGCTTGTGGACTTGGTGAGCGCACCATATTAAGTTCGGTTTTGCGCTTATCTCTCCTTGTTGCATTGCTGGTGGCCACGTTGTCGCTCTATGTTCGCCCCTGGGCTTACGAAAAAAGTTATTGGCTGAAAGCCGATGCAGAGGCGAACTTCGATTTTTCCCGTCTCAGACCCGGGCGTTTCCATGAAATTGGACAGAGCAAATATGTCGTATACCTGGAGAACCTTGATCTGGAACAAAAGCGGGCGGAAGGAGTGTTTATTCAGCAACGCGACGACTCGATCCGAAAGGTAACCCACGCTGATGAAGCGTGGCAGGAAATCGATCCGATGACGGCGGAAAGAAGTATTGTCCTGCGCAACGGCTATTATTACGAGATCGACGAGGACGGCAGCAAGACCAAGCTCTTCCGGTTTCAGGACTTTCATCTACCGCTTATTCCCAAGCAGATGGATTCCATCGGCTATCGACGCAAGGCTGCATCCACGTTGAGCCTGTTTGGTTCATCGGCAGCTGAAGACCAGGCGGAATTACAGTGGCGCATCTCCACGGGGATTTCTACAATATTACTGAGTCTGCTCGGCATCCCGCTGTCAAGAGCAGCGCCGCGACGCGGAAAGTCCGCTAAATTGTTTGTCGCAGTCATAATTTTTGCGGTCTACTATAATTTGACAACTATCGCTAAAACGTGGATGGAGCAGGGCGTTGTGGGTTATTTCCCGGGGGTCTGGTGGCCTCATGCCATGCTTGCTATCTTGTTAATCGTGTTGCTCAAGCGTTCTAACGCGGAGTGGTTGATGAAATGAGCTCAATAGCGGTGACAGAATTTGCCTTCCTGACCCCCTTATGAAGATACTTTATCGTTACATAGGGCTCCGGTTGGCGTTCGGTTGGTTGCTGGTCTTTATGATCCTGTCGATCCTGTTCTCCTCACTGGAACTGGTCGGCCAACTTGATGATATCGGTCAGGGCAACTACCATTTGATCGATGCATTCAGATACATCGCCTACACTTTTCCAGGACGTGTCATGAACCTTGCCGCGGTGAGTTCTCTTTTGGGGAGCATTGTCGCGCTAGGGACCCTGGCCAGCGGTGATGAACTGCTGGCAATGCGTGCGTGTGGATTTTCAGTATTTCGGATCGCACGCGTCGTCCTCAGCGCCGGCATCGTGATTATGCTGGGGACCTTGCTACTCGCTCAGTATATTGTCCCGCCACTGGAGCAGCGGGCAAAGATCGATCGTGAACTTGCTCTTTCCGATATTGGAACCTTTCTGCCGTCAGGAGGGTTCTGGACCCGGGACCACGGACGCTATATCAACGTGCGCTCTTCCAGTTACAACGGGGAACTCGCCGATGTCAGCATCTACGAATTCGACAGCAAGGGGAAACCCTCAGGGTATGTTTCGGCAGATAAGGCAGAAATCAACGATGAGGGGTATTGGATAGGGCAGGGCGCCAGAAAGGTCACCTTTGAGGACTTAAATGTCTCAGACATAAAAGTCTCCAGCCTGGCCTTGGACGTTTTCCTGAGCGCCAAGCAGGTCGATGTCCTGAGCATCACTCCCGCCATGCTCTCAATCAACGACCTCTATCGATACATTAAAATTCTCCGGCAAAGAGGGCAGAATACAGACCCGTATGTCCTGGCATTATGGCAGAAGACGACGTTGCCACTTAAAATAGGGGCGATGATTTTTTTCTCACTTTCCTTTGTATTCGGCCAGGCGCGCGAAGCCAACCCCGGAAGAAGGGTGACTCTCGGAAGCATTGTCGGTATTTCCTATTACTACTTTGATCAAGCGCTCGGCTATATGGGCCTGCTCTTGGGCCTTCATCCGGCATTTTCAACACTGCTTCCCCTGGCGATCATTACCCTGATGGCAACGTGGCTGCTTCTCAGGGTCCCCTAGTAACAGCACTAAAGAGTTGTCAATATAGTGCGTATCCCACGTTCCGCACATCCTCCTCTTTGCGCCTCGCACTTGACGCTACACACGGCTCCCTGCTTCTCTCAACATCATTACTGGTTCGGAAGTATATAGTTTAAATATGAGTTATATCTAAGCACGCACTCCGTGGCTCTCGTGAAGTATTGCTGGTTTTATCTGTGGGTTATCGAGGGGCGTTTCATGTTCGGCGACGAAGCGCCCCAGATCCTGCGAATAGCCCCGGACGATCATGGTTGACGTGCCGTTACCCTCAAACTTATAAATATTGTACTTGGCGTAGCTCCCTGTCCAGGGGTTTAATTCTGACGCGGACGGCGCACCGATTACCGGGATATTGCCTGCTGGCGTGGGTATCTGCGAGAATGTCGAGGAGTGAGTGTGCCCATGCAGCACCAACTCCGCACCATGGCGGACCAAAACGTCAATAAAGTCTTTGCTGTCAACCAGGCGCTTGCGCCATTCTATAGCGCCTGGGACGGGTTGGTGATGAATGAGGACGACACGAAAGAGCCCTCGCTCGCCGGTTCCCCTGAGCAGGGTTTCCAGCCCGGCCAGCTGCGTCCTGCCGAGGCAACCGACAGCCATAAATGGTGGGCTGGCTATTGCCGAACATAGGCCGATCAGGGCGACCTGCCCACGAATTCTCAAACTGGGAAAAAAGCCTGCAGTTTGTTGAATCTCCTGTTTGCAGTCCGATTCCAGGTAAGGCGCCCATATGGAGCATGACCTGATCCAGGAACTCCCTGCGTAGGCTTCATGGTTGCCGGGTATGACGGTGACACGGGCCGGTTCTCCCAGCGTTCTCAACCATTGCCCTGCTTCGACAAATTCTCCTGGCAGGCCGACATGTGTCAGGTCGCCGGTCACGGCAATATGGTCAGGGCGGGTGACGCGCAAGTCGTCCATAAGAGATTCAACAATGTCCCGGCGATGGACAACCCTTCGCTTACGCCACCAGGATAAGTATCCCAGCATTCGCTTGCTGAGCAACTGGGACACCCTGGCGTCCTTAAGCGTGGTCAGGTGAAGATCGGAGATGTGGGCCAGTGAGAAGGATGACGAAGACCCGGGAACGGCTTTATTAGAGAGGCGAGACGTGTCTGTCTTTACTTCCAGCATTCATGGAGTATATAGTGCAATTTTATTTTTTTCTACCGATCTTTTTTTATGATTAAGGCTCTTGAGGTCGCTGGCATCTGAAGTTTAGAGCGGTTGTAAGTTCTATTTCAGGTTGATCAGTATTTTGGCAATTTATAGCACACAGTACACATTCAAGCCCTCTATACTTTTGCCAAGAGGCGGCTTTTCCGTCGACCGTTAATTGAAAGTAATGCCATGGTTAACCCTTTCGGACACAGCGCTCTGCTCGGACCGGACGCCTTTAGCGATGGGCGCCGTCTGCAGGTGGGGGTCTTGACCAATCCCCGCAGTGGCGGCAATAAAAAGGGGGGCAGGGCGATTCGCAATGTTTTGGCTAATTGGCCGGACGTCCTGCAACGCGATGCCGTTGACCCAGACAGCGTGTCAAAAGCCTTGTCTGATTTTGCCAATAATGGTGTTGAACTGGTCGTTGTTAATGGTGGCGACGGTACGATTCATGCCGCTTTGACAGCAATTGGCAATGAGCAGTTCTTCGCCCAGCCGCCACTCCTTGCACTGTTGTGCGCCGGAACCACAAGCATGCTGCCTCGGGATGTCGGCGTTGCTGGCGCACCTGCGGCCGCCCTGGCGCAGCTTCTGGAATGGGCGAAATGCACAGATGTAAGGTTTTCCGTTCAGCCTCGCCATATCCTGCATGTTCTGGGGTCTTCGAAGCGTCCCCCTCTGTTCGGCATGTTTTTTGGTGCAGGGGCTATCTGCCAGGGGATAAAATTATTCCACAGCGAGGACAATCCCATGGGTTGGCGCGGCCAACTGATGCCTGCAGTCACCATGCTGCGTTTCTTGTGGGCTATCCTAAGCAAGGACCGCGTTAAAATATCGCCTTTTTTAACAAAAACCAGCCTCGATGCTCGAACTCCGGAGAAAAAATCCGACCTTTTTGTCCTGGTCTCTTCCCTTGAACGCCTTTTACTTGGCATGCGCCCTTACTGGGGGAGAGAAAACGGTCCTCTGCGCTACACTGCAGTAGATACCGAGCCCAAATATTTGCTGAGAGTTTTGACCTCTTTACTCCGGTCAAAAGAAAGTCGACATGCGACTCCAGTGAATGGCTACTACAGCCATAATGTCCATAAAGTGCAGCTCGTCATGGACGGCGAATTCACTCTGGACGGTGAGCTTTATGCTGCCGGCGAGGAGCCGGTGACAATTGAATCGTCAGGCCCAGCGATGTTCGTGGTGCAAGGCAGATGATGAGATGGACGGGCCGTGTTCAATGAAGAGCACTGAGCAGACAAATATTCCTGAAGAACTGCTTGACTACCTCAGAATGCAAGCTTCGCGAGATTTTCCGCCAGGCGTCATCGCCCTTGCTGATGCAGCCCGTGAAATACACGGCGATTCCGTACGGGCAGTCCTATTCTATGGTTCTTGTCTTAGAACCGGGAATGTTCAGGATGGTCTCGCCGATCTATACCTGCTGGTGGATGACTATCGCTCAGCCTTCAAGGGCCGTGTCCTTGCTTCTCTCAACAAACTGCTGCCCCCCAACGTGTTCTACCTGGAGACGATCTTCCAGGGCAACTTGCTGCGTGCCAAGTATGCAGTCCTCTCGCTTGCGGACTTTTGCAACGGCACCAAGCGATGGTTTCACTCCTACATTTGGGGGCGGTTCGCGCAGAGATGCGGCCTGATCTACGTTCGTGATGAATTTGTCGCACTGCAGGTTCACGATGCCTTGGCAAGCGCAGTGATGACTTTCGTTGTTCGCACGCTCCCCCAGATGGAAGGGCCCTTCACGGCCCGGGACTTGTGGGCACGCGGTCTCTCCCTCAGTTATCGCTCGGAATTGCGTACGGAACCTTCAGATGGCGCAGCACGCTTGTTTGACGCCGATCCCGATTATTACCAGGGATTGACCCGTTTTGCCCTTACAGCGTGTTCCAACCCTGTATCTGTCGTTGCTGAAACAACCCCTGAATGCTACCAGGTAAAGGTCCCTGCGCAAAAGCGTCGCCAGAACAACTTGGCCTGGCGCGTAAGAGCAGTGCAGGGGAAGATCCTCTCCGTTTTAAGGCTATTAAAAGGACTTCTGACTTTCAAGGGCGGGGTAGATTATATTCTCTGGAAAATTGAGCGACACTCCGGGGTTCGCGTTGAAATCAGCCCAGGCTTGAGGCGCATACCGCCACTGGCGATCCTGGTTATATTTTGGCGACTTTACAGGCAGGATGCTTTTCGTTAAAAGGCGCCTTATGGTAATGCACAACCTGCTGTGCTTGTCAGGAGACAAGTCCCACCTCGATCGAACAGATGAGTAAAATTATAGAGATGTGCCATAACATGTTGTTGATGCGGGATAGATTCACGGGCACGGAAGTCATGATTGCGGCAGAGAAAACAGGGATCAATGAAATGTGCCATACTCTGCCATAATAATGCTGATATACACTATATTATAATATGTTACGAATAATTATACATGTTGATTGTTAAGTTTTTTAGTAAGTTTGTCAAACTTTGTGAGGCGGTCGGAATCAGAGTCGGCATATAGATACGATGTGTAGATAATCGTCACAGTTTGCCTGCATTGTTTGAGCGCTTTCAGTAAAAACTGTCGCGATCTTGGATTAGATATCCTGCTGAAACACGACACCGTCTTTCTAAATATATTGCAGGCCAATTAACACCTGAAATTTAGTTCTGTACTGAACACCACGGGCTTTGATGCATACCAGCGGCGGAAAGGTAATTGAGATGGTGAAGAACTCTGTGGTGCTGATGGATGGAGGACACTTACAGAGGGAAGCATTCAGCAAAAGATATGACAGAAGTTCTGGCTGAAAGAAATATTTATTGATGGCACTTAAAAGTTTGTTGGCTCAAGTTCTTTTCTTTTGAAAATTCCACTAAGAGTTAACCGTCAATCCGCTTGCCCCTTATATGACCCTGCATTCAATCGAGAAAGTTGATTACAGGGCAAATTTCGAATCACACTTTTTTATCACTCGCTTTATTGCATTCGACGACTACGATTAATTTACGCTACAATCCTTAACATAAGTTTACATAATATATATTATGCGACGTTATGTATAGATATAGAAGGAAACTGGCAAAAGATTGATCAAAAGATTACCCCCTTCTCGTGGTTGATAAAATAGAGGTTAAGCAGATCTGAGAGCATTGAGTCAGGCCTCTCTTGACGTCAAAGTTCAATTAATCGACAAAAATCTCGCAACAAGTCCTTGCTTTCCCCTTCGCTAGATTGGGATCGTGGCTTAGAGGGGTAATTTGGGCGTCATCAAAAAATTGTTTTCCTGTAGGTTGCAGCCACACGAGCCTATCAGTCCCAGTTCGTAACACCACGCTTTCGCCAAACAGTTAACTGTTGCGACCTTGAGCTAACCGCCCTTCTTTCAACTAACCAATAATGCTGTCTGGCCGCTGTCACACTGCGGGTGTACTTTTAGTCATTCATCAGGGATGACATTCATTCAGGATTGCAGTTGATCGCCAATAAAAAAGAGCGAATCTACCTTGTCATTTTACATAATATCCTTGACCTCCACGATGCACTTTGTCCATGGATCGTTTCCTTGCTTATTATGACCCTTTTACGGTTGATTTATACTGTTTGTCCTACCGCTTGATACATTATGTTAATTCTATTTAATTGATCATATATGCCTTTAATATAAAGATATTTATATAACTGATAGTGAAAACTGTGCCCACCCCCTATTCCGGATATCTTACGCCCACATCATGGGATAATATTCCAGAATTATCTGTTTATAAATATGCTAATTTTTCAAGCTTATTAACATGAATAACAAATATATTCCAGTAACTTAAAAGCATTAATTAAAGTAAATTATCGACTAGAAAATATTTTTACTGAACCCATAAGGCTTTAATGGTAAATTTTGACCCTGATCTGACTTCTAACTGTTCGGTACGATCAATAAAAGTGCAACCTTGGGGGCACTCCTTATGCTCCCCTCTTCGGTCCAGAAGCGCGAGCCAACATCAGGAAGAAACATGACAGAGATAACCATTCTAAAACCCGATGACTGGCACCTGCACTTTCGTGATTGCGACATGCCGGAGGAAACGGTGGCCGCTACGGCACGATGCTTCTGGCGCGCAATCATGATTCCCAACCTAGTGTTTCCGGTGAATGCCGGGATTGTCGCAGCCAAACTTTACCTGGCGGGGGTACGACGAATTCCGATGCAGCGTCCAGTGACCTGGCAACCATGACTCCGATCGTAGATTTGACCAGGAGACTGATATGATAGAGACTGCGCACCTCGTTTATTTCTCACCGACAGGAACCACACGAACAACCTGTGCACGTATCGCCAAAGCCCTTTCAGCAAAAAAAATCATTCATTACGATGTCACCCTCCCGGGCGACCTTTTGACAACGATTCTCACCGAAGGCGTGGTTATCTTTGGCGCCCCTGTCTATGCCGGTCGTGTGCCGGAGCTTTGCCTGCAGCGTTTCGCTTCAATCTCCGCGCGAGGGCTACCCTGCATCCTGGTTGCCATGTATGGCAACCGAGAATTCGAAGACGCCCTGGTCGAACTGCGCGATGTCGTAACAATGCAGGGATTTCAAGTGGTGGCTGCCGCAGCGTTTATCGGCGAACATTCCTACTCGACTCCAGAATGGCCGATCGCCGCAGGTCGGCCCAATGCTGATGATTTGGCGACCGCTGAAAAATTTGGCCAAGAAGTGGCGGCAAAACTCCGGAACAATGATCTTTCCATGCCAGCGATTGACGGCAACACGCCTTACCGGGAGCGTGTTCCATTAGGTGGCGTTGCGCCGGAAACAAATAGTGACAAATGTACCCTGTGCGGGAAGTGCGCCGAAGTTTGCCCGACCGGTGTTATCGAAGTTTCAGAAACCGTTTCCACCAATGCCGCAAATTGCGTGATGTGCTGTGCATGCGTAAAGATCTGCGAAGTGGGAGCACGGCCTTTCAATCATCCGCGCATCGAAGAGAGACGAGCGATGTTACTGCAGAGCTGTAGGATCCCGAAGGCCCCTACGCTGTTCCTGGTTTAAAATAAGAACGAGGACACTCAAAAGGGACATTCTTTTTTTTTGATTGCCCCCGACTCTTGTCGTTTCATTTGACTTCTTTTCTATAGCCCCAGATTAAGTCTGAAGATTGACTACAGGCAGACTTATAAGTCTATAAATCATCAAAATACTCATTCAGAAAATCAGTAATACTTGAATCGTCTATTCTGTCTATCGAATCAGCAATCTATTGGGAAACCCTGAAATAGTTACTAGATTCAGTCTCATATAGGACGCCCTTAACCCCCAACTTTATGGGTTTGTGGAGCCAAAACTATCTGCTTGACAGGGTAACTACTAGAGATAAGCTCTATTTGGGTTAGGGAGAAGATTTATTAAGGAGATTGGATATGCTCTGGACAATTTGCTTGGTCCTGATAGTGCTGTGGTTACTGGGTATAGTTTCTTCATATACCATGGGCGGGCTGATCCACGTTCTGCTCGTGATTGCCATTATCATGGTGTTGGTACGAGTCATTCAAGGGCGTAAGATCCTGTAGACTAAAAAATCCTGCCACTCAACAGTTCGGTTCAAAAAAAGGAGTTACAGCGGTTCGCACTTGTTTGCACGAACTCTTTTCTTAGATAGCACGACCCCCCTGTGTCAGCATAGTTGTCGCCTCAAACTGAAACAACAGAGGAGACAGCGAACATGTATTCAAAAGCCTTCCGAACCTTGATGGTTCAAAAGATGACATCCCCAGATCGTCCTGATGTTGAAAGTTTAGCTGCCGAGGTTGGCGTGCCCCGTTCCACCCTCTACCGCTGGGTTAGTGATGTTGGTAAACTGACGCAACGCACCGCCTTCGAAGCTGCTTTGACCATCAACCCCACACCGAGGCCGATCAGCATGAAACGACCACAAGACTGGAGTCCCCAGGAGAAGCTCGCTGCGGTGATGGAAGCCGCGTCCTTGTCTGATGAAGAACTGGGTGCCTTCTTGCGCAGCCGGGGTCTCCATGAAGCACAACTTCAACAGTGGCGCGATTTGATGCTTGCTGGTCTTGAGCCAGCAGCCGTGCAACGGGGCAAGCAAGCGCCGGAAGGCAAGCGTGTCCGCGAGTTGGAAAAGGAACTCAGACGCAAAGATAAAGCTCTGGCCGAAACGGCCGCGTTGCTGGTTCTCAAAAAAAAAGCCCAAGCGATCTGGGGGGACGAGGACGACGACACGGACCGTTAGAACGGCAGCAGGTGATCGCCCTGATTGACGAAGCCACTGCCTCAGGTGCCAGATTGCAACCGGCGGCACAGGTCCTGGCATTGACGTCTCGTACCGTCCAACGGTGGCGTGGTCAGGAGGTGAGTGTCGACCGGCGAAGCGGCCCCTTGAGCAGGCCTGCCAACAAGTTGACGGCAAAGGAACGCAAACACGTTCTGGCGATTGCCAACGCGCCAAAGTATAGAGATCTGCCGCCCAAACAGATCGTGCCACGCCTGGCGGATGAGGGGATCTATGTCGCCTCCGAATCGACCTTCTACCGCATTCTACGCGAAGAGCACCAACTCGCTCACCGGGAACGTTGCCGTCCTGCCACACATAAACGACCTCTGGAGAAGGAGGCAGCCGGCCCCTGCCAGGTCTGGTCTTGGGATATCACTTATTTGAAGAGCACTGTTGCCGGACGATTCTTCTATCTGTACATGGTCATGGACGTCTGGAGCCGCAAGATCATCGCAGCGACCGTGTTCAGCAAAGAATGCGGACAGAACAGTGCGTTGATGCTGGTCGAGGCTTACCATCATCATGGCGTCGATCCGGACGGACTGACAGGACGGATTAAAGCAGTATCCAAATTCTTAGAATGCAGGAGTTGCAAGAATTTCGCATTTCGGCCCAATCTAAGAACACCAAAACATTGCAGGAGCATTTATAAGAAGAAATCTTTGACTGAACATTATAGTTTCGATAGGATTAAAACTCGGTTTTAATGCATTCCATGGGGAATGGGATGACAAGTAGCCAAGCAGAACAATCTGAAACTTTATGAACCGCTGTTGTTGGCATTTGCTGACCAGCGGTTTTTTAGTTTCTGGCTTAAGCCTCTAGTAGCTGATTATTGTAAATTTACGTTACTTATTCAGTATATTGATCGTACTATTTAAATGTCAGATAGCATGATCGGCAATCTGAATATAGGACATATAAAAGATCTGTAAGAGTTTTTCCCGCCAGGAGGATGTCATGAAAACATGCAACAGGAGGCCCTTCTATCTCATAGTCAGTATTGTTCTTCTATTCCCTTTGGCCGCCTGCACCATGGCGGGTAAACCGTCCGTGGGCTCGGACATCAGGGAAGACTCGGCGAATCTGCCCGCCAAGTTGCTGGTTTTGCCTGTGTCGGTGTCCATAAAAGAAATTTCTGCAGGAGGAGTGGTTCAGGAGGACCCGATATGGAGCAAGGAGGGGGAGTCGGCCATGACTCTTGCTGTGAACGGGTTCTTTGCAAAGCGAGGTACAACGTCGATTCTAACTATGCCTGAACTGACCGATGAGGAGACGGAATTGGTTCACGAGCATATCCTCCTTTATGATGTCGTTGCCAGTGAGGCCTATATCGCAGCAAACGTGCCGGCCTACGGTTGGAGCCACCTAGCGGCTGATTTTCATTATACCCTTGGCAATGGTCTTCGTTTTCTGAAGCAGAAGTCGGGTGCCGATGCAGCCTTGATTGTTATCGGAGACGACAGTATTTCAACCGGAGGGCGTAAAGCCATGGTCGCCATAGCCGCGCTGGCGGGGGTCGGTATGCCGCTTGGTTCGTCAAAGGTCCTGGTTGGCGTGGTGGATCTCGAGGATGGAGATATTCTATGGTTCCAGCACAGCTTTGCCCAAGGGAACCTCGATCTCCGAAGACCCGAGGACGCCAGCACGTTGTTTGCCAAGGCAATGGAAGGCTACGGCGGAAAATGAACCGATATTTACACTCATTTCACCTGAGAGGGACCCTCCTGATTCTGTCCCTGTTCGTTTTCACCTCCTGTACAACATCAGTGAAACCTTATACCTCTGCCGAGAATGTACAACAGACTAGCCGCACGGACGTTCGTTTATGGGCATTAGCCGACGAGTTCGATGAAGAGGTGCGCCATACTGACAGCCTCTATTCTGATGCAGACCTGCAAAATTATTTGCAGAACATCCTCGATCGTCTCTACCCGGATTTTAAGGGAAGGATTCGCATCCAGGTTTTGAGGTCGCCTGCACTCAATGCGTTCGCCCTGCCAAATGGCAGTCTTTATATTAACAACAGTTTGCTGGCCCGCTGCGACAACGAGGCTCAGGTGGCAACCATCCTTGGACATGAGGCCGCCCATTTTGTTGACCGCCATTCGTTACGGCAAACAGAGCAAATTCAGAACAACACTGCATTTGCGAATGTTCTGACCATAGCCGGCGTTCCGCTGGCCGGTCCGCTGCTGGCTGTGTCGTCTACGTTGGGTTACTCCAAGGAACTCGAGTCGAAGGCCGATCGCATTGCCTATGAACGGATGCTGCATGCCGGCTACGACACTAGGGAGTCTGTCAAGATTTTTGAAAAGATGGCTGCCGAGACAAAAAACATGGGAATGGAGGAGCCGTATTTTTTCTCGACACACCCACGCATGGTCGAACGGGTTGCGAGTCTCAATGCGATGCTAGAAGTTATGCCGTCCACTGATGGCGAGGTGAATTCAGAAGTTTTTCTGCAAAATACAACTGAAGTCCGCATTGTCTCATTGGAAGAGGACATTTCTATGAATCGCTACAAGAGCGTCATCATGCTTCTGGAGAAAGCTGATATGTCTTCATCCGGGTACCCAGAGTATTGCATGTATTATCTTGGTGAAGCATATCGGCAACGTAGTGATGACGGTGACGAAGAACGGGCTGTTCTAGCTTATCGGCAAGCAATAACTGCGGCTCCGGAATTTGCGCCGCCCTACCGTGCCTTGGGGCTGTATTACCTGAAACAAAAAGATTTTGAAAATGCCAGGCAGTTTTTTGGGGCCTACCTGCAACGAGATCCAGACGCAATCGACAAGGAGTATATACGCTACTATATTGAGACAATTGAAAAGGGGGAAGGATCATGAAACGTTATTTCCTGACATGTTTTTGTCTGGTCCTGAGTTTGGTAGCCTGTGCCCCACCTTGGAAAGTTATTCCTCAACCCGAGATTACTTCGGGGGGGAGTTACCAAGTTGAACTGCCTGCGGGTTGGATGCGCAATACATCCAACAACAAGGAGTTGTTTATCTCTCACGACGGCCCAATGCTTCAAGGTATTGAAATCCAGGAGAGTAGCCACGATGATGCTTTTGAAGCCATCAACAAAAAAATAACTTCAGATATGCTCCCTTCAGAACTGGCGGAACTGACATTGGCCTTGGTAAAAAACGAGCTTCCGGCGAGTCGAGTGACCCTGTTGCAGAATACCCCTGTACTGATTGCAGGACACCAGGGCTTTCGTCTACACATCAAGTATGAAACATCCAAGGGCCTCGGTTACGAAGGTATTATCAGTGGATTCGCTACTGAGAAAAAGGTTTATCAGCTCAAATATTACGGGACAAGCCTGCACTATTATCAGCGAGATCTACCGACATATGAGAAGGTTGTTCAGTCTTTTAAGCTCATAAATGAATGATTTTGTAAGCATAGACAAAGAACTCGGGTTCAATTCGTAAGTGCAACTTTGCACGGTTGGTTTAAGTGAGCAAGCTGCTGTAGCATCTATGCCACTTAGACTTCCCGGTCAAAGGAGCACAGATGAGGCGCTTCACGCAGCTTACCCGAGAACAAAGATATCAAAATTACGCTCTGAAGAAAGCGGGTCATTCCCAACCCAGGGTTTACCTAATAGTTGCCTGCCCTCTCCTCTCGATGTTTTTCTCTGGAGCAACAACTTTCAAGTAACTTTCAAATTTTGTAGAAGTCTCAAATATCCTAGGGGCTTACAGTAATGAGTTGCAGTAATTATTAATAAGAAAAACCCCGCCCTGAGAAAACTGATAGGGGCTAATTTGTCCCGTAAGTTGTGATTATTGAGACACTGCACTTATTGAGACAATGCACATTATTGAGACACTGCACTTGTGTTTATCTATCACAGGGGGTAATATATAACTTATCAGGTCATGTATCGCAAAGACTCCTTCCCCCACCTCATTCTAAGCCTTACCTGGGCTGAAATAATACTTAACATCAAGCAATCAAGGAGAACACCAGCAGGACGCAGCAAGGGGACTATGTCGCCGACCGTTGAGGAATTGAGTGTGCCTTAACCACAAATTAGTAGAAGGAGTCTTATCATGTTAACCAAAAAAATACTTATTGGTCTGTTGACTTCTTTCTTCTGCCTCGGCTTAGCCGGGGTAGTTATTGCTGGAGATTATGAGAAACCCTACGTTTCCCTCAGCAATCAATTCACCTCCATGAATATGAACAACGAAGACATTGATTTTGACTATTCTCCGAGAATGGACAGCAGTGGGCTAGAGACCGTTTCATCCATGAATGCCGACAGCGACGTAATTGAGTTTGATTACTCACCAAGAGAGGACAGTAAGATTATTGCGACTCTCCCCTCTATGAATACCGATAGTGAAGATATTCAGTTCGACTACTCACCGAGGCCGATGAATTGTGGGACCCCTTATTGCTAATACATCAGCACTTAGAGGCAAGGGGCAACCTATTTTATAGCAAGGCCACCAAGGATCAAACCCTGGTGGCCTTAATTGTGTGGTTAATGGGTGTTCTAAATATGTCTATCAATAACACGCCTGTTTTCGTCTCGGCAGTGGTGACATATAAAACGACCTCTGGAGCCAATCCCCAGGGGCCGATTCAGCAGGGCCTGTTTTTGTAAACACAGGTTAATATACACTAGTTTGTACAGACATTTTTTCAAGAGTGAAATACGCTGATATCAGAGGATTTGGATTCTGAATTAATTCGTCTTGGCATTAGCGATTTAAATGGCTGACAGTAACTTTGTACAGAGTTGCTAGTTATGTGAGGCTGAGGCATTGCACCACTGAACATCATCCCAATCATAAAAGAGGATAATCCCCATCACAAAAGCAGGTTTTACCCCATGGTGTTTCCACTTTTGTTGGGTTTAATTGTAAATAAGAAAATGAATCTGTTTTCCTTCGTCGACTCAAGGCCCCTTCTCCTGTAACTCGGGCGAGGAGAGTGTTGATCCGAAAGAATGAATTAGTAAAGGCCAAGCTGACGATGGGTGAACAACCCTCTGTGCAGTCCGGTTTTTTTCGTTGAGGAGGAGGTCGTAACTATGCCCTAGAAGGGAGAAAAGATATGAGAGCCTTGGCAACCACATACATCACGTTGTTTCTTGGTCTGCTGTTGGTTGGTTTAAGCTTGGGATTGTACTGATACTGTCTAAATATCCCTACTCAACATCTCTCTCTATTTCGTTTCAGGAGTTGTGAGAAACATGAAAAGCCCCCGGTCTGAAAGCCGAGGGCTTTAGTGTTTTTTATATGCTGCAATGTAAGAATGGCCTATCCAGAGAGGACGGACCATTTTGCGTCTGGTGGTTGGTGGCTTAGAAGGAAATCCGGCTTGAGGAAAGTCCCGATAACTATAAAAAATTCATTGTGCGGGAATTAATTTATCCCCTGATATAATTTCACCAGCCAGAATTGACTTTATAAAGCTCGGATTCTCGCGGTGATAGCGATAAGACATGATTCCAAACAAGTTTGGATTCATCGCCCAAGATAAGGAATTGATCTGATAAATTGATCTAAAAGTTTTATGCGGCCAAAGTTCAAGGACTTGTAACTTTTCCGGTTCGTCCAATGTCTCTATCTGCACTACATAAGAGACAAATTCGGTCAATGGGCGTTCCACTTCCTTACCCATCGCTTCAAAAATCTGATGATACAAATTGTGGGCAACTTCATGTGCGACAATTGAGCGGTGATATTCTTGAGTGTTAGGTATTGAACCGAAGATCATTCTTTGTTCCGCAAGAGCGGTTTCACACGAAGTGATTACACTATGATCAGCAATTCTATTGTAAAAGGCACAAAATATATTTGATTCTTTGTTGCCCTCATTTTCAACGCCCGTCTCCGAGATGACATGATCGAGTATTATGATATGGACATGCTGAAACTCGGAGAACCCGTAGGCCGCAAAAAAATTCAGGGCTCTACGAACTCCCTCGCAGGCAATCTCAGCATCCTTTTGCGCAGAAAATTCTACTTTGACATTCTCAAGTCCACAATCAGTCTCTTCAGCGATGGCTTGAGATGGTGATAAGTTGATGGCAACGAAAAATGCAATCACTGACAGAACCAAACATAACTTGATCACTGTACTCTCCTTATCACCAGCATGCATTAATGCCCTGTCAAAAAATCAAAAAAATAACCGACCTGCGCCAAGGATTTGCATGCCTCGGCAAGTCGGCCATCTTCGTGTTGTTTTTGTGGAGTAAAGATCCGCCACTTTCCGTCCCTCTCTCACGAGAAGGTTGGCTTTATCGGGAAAGCTGCTACCGTATTTGTTAAAATAGCTTTAGAAAAAGGTTTGTCAACCAATTCTAATTATTTACAATAATGAGGGAATAATTATCTCCCGGCCCTTAGGAAGTCTCCTGAAGATTTTCGTCCTATTTATATTGATACATTGTTTTGGTGTACACAGGTTGACCAAATCACGTAATTATTACTGACTCTGTATTCCAAGAAAAAGGCCACCCGTTTCCAATTGGCCATTTTTCATTCTATAAGTCGTGTTTTGTAGGAATTACATACTCGGCTTGTCCGCTTATAAACCGAATCTTAATTGCCAGATTGAATTTCGGTAACTGAGGCATCAATGTAAACCGAAATATATAATCAACTATTGCCTCTCTTTGTCCGTCTAAAGTTTTAATACCTTTTTATAAAATAAATATCCCTTAGGACAATTGCCCTTAGATGCATCGGTGAGAGAATGTTAATTATTAAGCAAGGCGCTCAAAGTGGGCGAGTTGAAAATTCTCCAGACTGACTCCGAACCAAGAAGGAAGAAAGGAGGTATTGCCATGGCCACGCACAAAAATATCGTTACCAATATTTCTTTGAAACTCCTGGCTATTGCAACCATGATCTTTGCTCTGACCGTTACTCCGTCATGGTCTGGGAATGGTCCAAAGGGAAGCACTGCGGAACTATCCGATTTAGAGATCGAACACCTTAACTTCACACGGGAAGAAGAGAAGTTAGCTCGAGATGTCTACTTGATCCTCTACGGGAAATGGAATGCCAAGATATTTAGCCAGATTTCCCTCTCCGAGCAGCAGCACATGGATACTATGCTGAAAATGTTAGACAAGTACGGCCTCCCAGATCCCGCTGAAGACGATTTCGGCGACATTAACGAGATCGGTGTCTTCAACAATGAGGATCTTCAGGACCTGTACAATACCCTTGTTGAAAAGGGGGTATTATCCTATGTCGACGGGCTTGAAGTCGGCGCCATCATCGAGGTGACGGATATAATTGACATTAATGATGCCGTCGATATCACTAATAATACCGATCTGTTGACCGCCTATGGGCACTTGATCGATGGGTCGTACAATCACCTGGCGTCCTTTTGCAGCACCCTAGAAAAGCAGGGTGTACCATGCGACACACAGGGCATCGACTCGGCCCTCTTTGATGCGATCATGGATATCTACTGAGGTATACCTCTGCCTGGGTAGGCTGAGGCGGGCAGAAGGATACTGCCCGCCTTCTCCTGGTTTCTCTCACTGCAATACGTTTGTGAAACTTTCAGGCCCCTGAGAAATAAGAAAGGCCATCCGCGTCAAGGTGGCCATAAATTTGCGAATTAATGACCTTCCTAAATATCCCTATCAATAACACATCTGTTTTCGTATCAGCAGTAGTGACATATAAGAAGCGACCCCTGGAGCCAATCCCCAGGGGCCTTTTCAGCAGGGCCTGTTTTTGTCAACACAGGTTAATTTAGCACTAAACTCTACAGGTGTTTTTTCAAGACTTAAATGGGCTTATTTCCAATAATTTACCTAGCAAATCAACACAATTTCTTTAG
>CAWGTV010000009.1:0-17808 GCA_963825615.1 uncultured delta proteobacterium | reverse complement strand
CTCGGCAGAAATATGGCCAACCGGGGGAGGCTTCCGGTCGCGCCATGGCGGACTATATTGCCTGGGCCTGCGATGCCTGCCTTGCCGGCGATGCCGCCGGCATGGTGACAGCTCCGATCAACAAGCAGGCGCTGCAAGCTGCTGGAATTGACTTCCCGGGTCACACCGAACTGCTGGCGGAGCGCTGCCGGGTCGACGAAGTGGTCATGATGCTGTCCGGCGAGCGTCTGCGTGTCTGTATGGTGACCACCCACTGTGCTTTGCGCGAGGTACCGCAACGCCTCAGTACGGAACGCATTTTGACGACCATACGCATTGCCGCAACGGCTCTGCAAAATCAGTTCGGTATCGTGCGGCCGCGACTGGCGGTGCTGGCGCTCAATCCGCACGCCGGTGAAGGTGGTCTGTTTGGCGACGAGGAACAGCGCTTTATCCTTCCGGCCATCGAGGCTGCCCGGACCGAAGGAATCGCGGCCAGCGGTCCGCACAGTGCCGATACGCTCTTCTGGTTCGCTATTCAGGGAGAGTACGATGCGGTGGTCTGCATGTACCATGACCAGGGGCTTATCCCGCTCAAGCTGTTGCACTTCGAGGACGCCGTCAATGTCACCCTCGGCCTGCCAATCGTGCGGACCTCCGTCGACCATGGCACGGCCTACGATCTGGCGGGAACCGGCCAGGCTAGTTCCGCCAGCCTGGTTGCCGCCGTCAGGATGGCTGTGCAGATGGCGAGCAAATCTAATTCTTGATTGAGTTTTGAATTCTTAATGGTTAATCAATTCAAAATTTAAGATACAGCATTCAAAATTGGCTTTTACATGGCAAATAAAATAATCATCAAGGGTGCCTGCGAGCACAACTTGAAAAATATCGATGTCGAGATACCGCGCGACCAATTGGTGGTCATTACCGGGGTCTCCGGTTCGGGGAAAAGTACGCTGGCCTTCGATACCATCTATGCCGAAGGGCAGCGGCGCTATGTGGAGAGCCTGTCCGCCTATGCCCGGCAATTTCTGGAACAGATGGACAAGCCGGATGTGGAGAGCATCGAAGGCTTGAGCCCGGCCATCTCCATCGAGCAGAAGTCCACATCGAAAAACCCCCGCTCGACTGTCGGCACCGTGACTGAAATTTATGACTACCTGCGTCTGCTCTTTGCCCGGGTTGGCCGGGTGCACTGCCCGTCCTGCGACAAGGAAATTGCGTCCCAGACGGTTGAGCAGATGGTCGAGCGGGTCCTTGCTCTTCCGGAAAAGACCAAACTGCTGCTGCTGGCGCCATTGGTCAGGGGACGCAAAGGGGAATACCGCAAAGAATTACGCCAGCTGCAGGCCGACGGCTTCGTTCGCGTGCGGATTGATGGCGAAATGTACGAACTCGGCGCAGAGATTCCCATCGACAAGAACAAGAAGCACACTATCGAGGTTGTGGTTGACAGACTTGTGGTCAAGGGGGACATGGTCAGCCGCCTCGCCGATTCTTTGGAAACGGCCCTGCGGCTTGGTGAAGGGTTGGTACGTGTCGAGGTGGTTGGCGGCGAGAGCCAGCTGTTTTCGGAATGGCACGCTTGCGTGGAATGCGGCATCTCCATACCGGAGATGACGCCGCGCATGTTCTCCTTCAATAACCCGTATGGGGCCTGTCCGGATTGCTCCGGCCTGGGCACCCGCATGTATTTTGATCCCGAGCAGGTCGTGCCTAACCGCCAGCTGTCACTGCGCGAGGGCGCCATTGCACCCTGGTCGACCCGGACTGGCTACTACTACCTGCAGGTCTTGGAAGCCTTGGCAGACTTTTACGAATTCGATATTCGTACTGCTTTTGCCGCGCTGTCGGAGCGCGTTCAAAAGATCCTGCTGTACGGATCAGGCAAAGATCAGGTGAAGTTCTTCTATGATCAGGCTAACCACCGGCATTTCTATCACAAGCCCTTTGAAGGGGTGATTCCGAATCTGGAACGGCGCCTGCGCGAGACAGACTCCGATGCAACCCGCGAAAAACTCGAGCAGTTCATGAACATCATGCCCTGTCCCAGCTGCCAAGGCGCGCGCCTCAAACCGGAAACGCTCTGTGTACGGGTGGCGGGGCAGAATATCCAGGAGATCTGTACGCTTAGCGTCACCGATGCCGAAGCTTTCTTTGCCGGTTTGGAACTCTCACCGAAAGAGATGGAAATCGCCCGGCGCATCCTCAAGGAGATTCGCGAACGACTTTCCTTCCTGATCAATGTTGGACTCGATTACCTGACCCTTGACCGGACCTCAGGCACCCTTTCCGGAGGAGAAAGCCAGCGCATCCGCCTGGCGACGCAGATCGGCTCATCGCTGGTCGGGGTTCTCTACATCCTGGATGAACCCTCCATCGGCCTGCACCAGCGCGACAACCGCAGATTGCTGGAAACGCTCAAACGCCTGCGGGACCTTGGCAATTCTGTGCTGGTGGTCGAGCATGACGAAGAAACCATTCTCGAGGCGGACCACGTTATCGATATGGGTCCGCGTGCCGGCCGCCATGGTGGGCAGGTGGTCGCCCAGGGGACGCCCCATGATATCCTCAACCACCCAGATTCGTTGACTGGCGATTATCTCTCCGGGCGACTGACGATCCCGCTTCCGGAGGTCCGTCGCAAGGCCACCGGGCAGCTGAGCATCAAGGGTGCCACGGCCAACAACCTCAAAGAGGTTGATGTTGACATCCCGCTCGGGGTCATGACCTGCGTTACGGGTGTCTCCGGATCGGGCAAGTCCTCCCTAGTTCTCGATACTCTGCACAAGGCCTTGGCCCAACGGCTCTACCGTTCACGGGCACGGGCCGGTGCGGTGCGGGCCATTAACGGTCTCGAGCAGCTCGACAAAGTCATCGATATCGACCAGTCGCCGATAGGCCGCACTCCCCGTTCCAACCCGGCCACCTACACTGGTATCTTTACCGACGTTCGTGACCTGTTTGCCCGGTTGCCGGAAGCGAAGATACGCGGCTACAAGCCTGGGCGCTTTTCCTTCAATGTCAAAGGGGGGCGCTGCGAAGCCTGTCAGGGTGACGGCATCCTGCGCATCGAGATGCACTTCCTCCCCGATGTCTATATCCAGTGCGAAGCATGCCTTGGGGCCCGCTACAACCGTGAGACACTACAGGTCAAATACAAAGGTAAAACCATCGCTGATGTCCTCGACATGACCGCCAACCAGGCGGTGGAGTTCCTAGCCAAGATCCCCCGCATCAAGCGCAAGCTGGAAACACTGCGTGATGTTGGCCTGGGCTACATCAAGCTGGGGCAGAGTGCCACCACTCTCTCCGGTGGCGAGGCGCAGCGCGTCAAGCTCGCCAAGGAGTTGGGCAAGCGTTCCACCGGACGGACCATCTATATCCTCGATGAACCGACGACCGGTCTGCATTTCCACGATATAAGCCGTCTGCTCAGTGTTCTGCAGCGCTTGGTCGAGACAGGCAACAGTGTTGTGATCATCGAACATAACCTCGACGTCATCAAAACAGCTGACCATATTATCGATCTCGGTCCTGAGGGCGGGAGCCGGGGCGGGGAAATTGTCGTCTGTGGCACTCCAGAAGAGGTCGCTCGCTGTGCCAAGTCTTACACTGGGCGATATCTGCGTTCTTACGTCACGCTCTGAACAAAAAAACCGGCAGGGTGTTGCCCCTGCCGGTTTTTTCTTGTCGAGAGAGAACAAAGGTTAGCGACGCGGGTTGACATCACGAATCTGTGTCACGTTGACCAGGTAGTGGGCCTCCTGGTTCTGCAGCAGGAAAAAGCCCTGCATGGCGTTGATAAAGTCAAACAGGCGGTTGCGCCCCTCCGGCATCTCAATGGTCACGGTTCCAGACAGCTGCTCGCCACCTACGAACTTGACATCGACGTCAACGCGATCGCCAAGGGATTGAAAAGCGGTTTCTTCTTTTGGCGGCTCGAAGCGGATGTGGGTGATGGTCTTCTTGTTGGCGACGCAGAAAGCTCCGGCATCACTGCGGAACGGGAAGAAGTTGCCCGGTTCCTTCAAAAGGGCGAGCAGGGTCTGCTGCCCCATGTGGCTGTAGGCGCTGGCACTCAGGAAAACGACGCCTTTCATGACAGAGCCGTCGGCTTGAAAAACGACCACGGGCAACTCGGTTTTTTCGACACGGTAAACAGACATCGGGCTGCTCCTGATTAAATAACAGAAAGGCTTTGCATGAGGTTGACATGACCAGTGGGATCGATAATATTAATCTGCTTTTATACTTGTCAAACGTTTTCATTGAAAGGAGAGAATTATGGCTGAATTGAAGGGCAGCAAGACTGAGAAAAACCTGCTTGAGGCTTTTGCTGGCGAGTCGCAGGCCAATCGCAAGTACTTGGCCTTTGCCGACAAGGCTGAAACCGAAGGGCATAAGCAGGTTGCCAAGCTCTTCCGCGCCGCGGCGGCGGCCGAGACTGTGCATGCCCATGCCCATTTGCGGGTCCTGGGAGGGATCAAAAGTACGAAAGAAAATCTCCACGAAGCCATCAACGGCGAGACCCATGAATTTACCAGCATGTACCCGCAGATGATCGAAGAGGCCAGCAGTGAAGGGTTCAATCCGGCATTGCGTAGCTTCTCCTTTGCCAACACGGTCGAAAAGGTTCATGCTGACCTCTACCAGAAGGCCATCGATAACCTTGGCAAAAACCAGGCTGTTGACTACTATGTCTGTAAGGTTTGCGGCAATACTGTTGAAGGGGAGCCACATGGCCCCTGCCCGGTCTGCCAGGCTGGACCGGTGGCATTCTTCAAAGTCGATTGATCTTCATCCCGCTGCAATCGTCAAGAGCCGGGCCCTGAAGGCCCGGCTCTTTATGTTTCTGCTTCCGTTGGCCTTGATCTTTTCATGATTCACAAGGCATGGCTGGAAAAGTTGTCGCGTAATGATTATGTTGGTGATAATTTAAACCCCCAGAGCTGGAGAGATTTATTCTGTTTAAAACAGAATGGGATTTTATTGAGGAGTTCTGATGGAAAAGTGTCCGGTTTGTAAAGAGATGACCCGCGGCAAAAACTGGTGTGATTCCTGTCACGCGGTTTTCGTTTGCCCGGCACCGCGCTGCGAGACGCCCAATCATCGGCGCGATGCCAAGAGCTGCGCAAAATGCGGGATGATCTTCGAAGACTACATCACCAATCGCAAGATGTACCGCATGTGCCCAAAATGTAAAAAGAAACAAGGGCTCTCCGATCCTCAATGCAAGTACTGTCGCTACTGGTTCAATTGTCCGACCTGTGGGCACAAGGTGCCTTCCACCAGCATGTTCACCTGCCCGCGTTGTGCCACGAGCCTGCGCTAAAAGGGCAAGAGATAGCATGTGGAAACGCCCCGGCCGGTTGGTCGGGGCGTTTTTTATTGTCGTGGTCGCGGTGTCCTAGTCTTCGGCTTTGTTCTTCTCGTTTTCCTCCCGCACGGGGAGTTCGCAAGCACCGGAAAGTCAGGTCTGGACTCCAAAGCGCGGCAAGATCCAGCGGTTAAGAATGTACCAGGCAGCAATAATGCCAACAAAAGTCAGGAATGCCTTCATGGTGTCCCCTTAGATTGATTTGATTTTCAATATATAGAAAAAATAAGAGGTTTTCAATCTTTTTAATGTTGTGCAAGAGAAGAGATGCACCTTCTTTGCAACGTTAGCCGGCGGAAATGCTGACAAAAACCAGCCCGACTTGGTCCGTGTTTTCAATGCCATGGGAAATCCCGGCGGGGGTCGAAAGGATTGTCCTCTGGCTGATCGGCAGGTTCTCATCGCCTGCAGTCAGGAACAGCCCTTCGCCCTCGAGGACGACCCAGATATGATCACCGGCATGAATGTGAGGATGGATATTTTGCCCTGGCTTGAGGCGCCAGAGCGTGGTGTGGGATGGGCACATTCGGTCACAACAACCGAGCAGGCCTTTTCATCGCTGTAGCTGATCTTGTTACGATAGTCGAAGGATTGGATCTTCCTTGTGCTCTCCAGTCGGTCTATTAGAGTCTTGTTGAGGCAAAGACAATTTGCTCAAAGACGCACGAAGCGCAAAGGGTATTCAGAGGAGGGGCCTGAAGTGGAAAAGCGTCGTCCTGCAGCCTTGCCTGTTGCTTTATTGTTGCGCGGGTGTCGCCAGAAGGATTGCAGTGGCGGCGGGTTCCCTCCGCAAAAAATGCTGATGATAACTTTCTAAAAAGAGGGCCATAAGGGTTTTACAATCATCCTGATTGCCAGCAAGGTGATAAGCAACTTGAACGTTTTGAGGAACAATTGTTCGGGGACATGGTGCCGGAGCCTCGTGCCGACGTAGGACCCTGATATCACGGCGATGATCATCAGGGCCATGAGGCTGAGATAAGGAGCGAAGGCGAAGCCAAGCAGGCCAAAGGTGATGATTTTCACAAGGTGGACGATGGTCATGAAAGCGGCACCGGTAACCACTAGCTGATCGCGAGTGAGGCCGGCGCGCACCAGAAAGGGAAGGTTGAGCGGCCCGGTGGCACCCACAAACAGGGTCAGAAAAGACTGGAAAAAGCCGAGGCTGAAGAACTTGCCGGGGAACCAGAGTTTTCTGTTGATCTGCGGCAGCCAGGTCATCAGCAGGATGAAAAGTCCAAGGGGGATTGGCAGAAATTCGCTGGGGATGCGCAATATCAGCCGCGAGCCGACGAGCGTTCCGATGAGGCCGCCGGCCAGAAAAGGCCAAAGGAGGTCCTTACGGATGTCCCGAGAGGAGAAGGCGCTCCGGCTGGCATTGCTGACGAACTGCACCACGCCGTGAATGGGGACGATCGCGGCCGGAGGCAGAAAGACGCTCATGAACGAAATCAGTAGCATGCCGCCACCGAGACCGAGAATGGCCGTCAGGGAAGAGGACAGGAACGCGGCCACAATCAGCAGGGCACTGTCCATCAGTTGCCGGTCGTCAGCATCTGCCTGTATTCATGCAGGAGGGTCTTGATCTGCGCGGCATTCTCCGGGCCGCAACGGATCAGAATCTTGCGTCCGGCTGAGAGCTCTTCCAGAGCCGGGTCGGCGTAAAGATAAAGGGCCTTGGGCTGGACCAGGGTGACCGGTACGGGAACCGGCGGCGTGGTCAACAGGTGGTCGATGACCTCGATCAGGCGATCATTGAAGTAGGCGTTCGGATAGCCGAGCCCTTCGTAAGCTTCCTGAAAAAGGGGGTAAAGACGCCTGTAGACAGCCACCACCTGTTTGGTGTCAAGCGTGGTCAGCATCCTGACCAAGGGGGTATAGCGCCGGTAGTTGGTTGGGTCGATGGTTAATTGGTCGCGGCTCCCACTCGCCAGAAAACGTCCCTGCGTCTGCTTGATCGGGCGCCTGGTTGTGGGCAACTGCGGCCCAGGCAAGTTGTCGACCATGACCACGAAGCGCTCGATGAAATGTTCGAGAATAAAGAACCTGCCGAGATTCTGGTCGGCGAAAAGCTTGGCTAAAATCGCGGCCATCGGCGTGTCGCTCTGCTTCAGCTCCGGCAAAGGCTGTTCCAGGTCGATAATCGGTTCGGCGGCCTTGAGTTCATCCGGTGCCGTGGTGAGCGGGTGCTGGATGATCGGCTCCGCCGGTGGCTGGCTAACCGGAGCGGGGACAACAACCTTTTCCGGAGCTTGTTGCGCGGGTCGGTAAAACTGCCAGTAGGCGATCGCAATGATAGCCCCGATAACCAAGAAACCAATACGAAACGGCCAGTTTTTCATGAGCGGAATCTCCAAGGTTTTCGTTTTGATAAAACAATAGCGCCAATCGACGCCCCGTCAACCATCCTCGTTCAGCGCCCCGGCAATAGTGCCATCCACCAGGCGCTCGCCATGATTCCTGCTGCCGCAACCGCAAACAAGGTATTGACCGCCCTGCCCGGTCGCCCCCGGTGTTCAATTACCAGTTCCGCCCCGAAGCCAAGGGGGAGGCCGAACAGGAAGCCGAACAGGTGGGCGCCCAGATCGGTGTTTTCACCGCCGGCGCCGAGCATGGCAAGCAGGCCGAGGGCTGCCGCGACAGGCAGGGCCCAGCGGCGACGCGGACGCAGGCTGTGACGGTAACGCACCATGCTGATGGCGGCAAGCAGGCCGACGGTCCCGAAGACGGCGGTGGATGCGCCGACCGCGCGATGGGCCGGGTTCTGCAGCCAGGCGTTAACCAGGTTGCCGAGCATGCCGGTGGTGAGGATTAGCAGCCAGGCAGGGCCGGAGCGTAGGTCGCGGCACAGGCGCGAGATGAAGAAGCCACCGATCACCAGGTTGCCGAGCAGGTGCTGCCAGTCGACGTGCAGGGTGAGGGCGGTCGCCAGTCGCCACCACTGGCCGGCCATGATCTTGCCGGCATCGGCGTTGCCGAGGGCGGTCCACTCGACCGGGTGGTGACCAGCCAAGTTGATATCGTGTAGGGTGAGGTTGTAAAAAACGCCGATGGCCACCAGGACCCAGATGGTTATCACACGATTGTCAACCAGTGGTGTCTCCGGCGGCGGGGAAGGTGGCCAGCCGCTATTTTCACGTTCGTACTGGCGCAGCTCCTGGAGGGCTCTAGCATGAGCTCCCACCGGAACCAGCAGCTGCCAGCCGAATCCGCGCCGTTCGGCGCGCCAGGGAATGTGGCGAGCTTCCAGGACCAGCGACCAGTTGCGCAGCTGCCGCCGTGACAGGGTGGTGGCAACCCCCTCCAGCCGTGACGGCAGGGGCAGCCAGACCTCAGCGTCCTGGCCCGGAGCGATTATGTCGATGGGAGGGTCGGTCATGACTGGTTCATCATCGCAAATTGTCGCCTCTACGTCACCCTGATTCCTTGACTCGTGACCACATTCATGATAGTTACCTTATAGTAACTTTTCAACGAAGGACTCGACATGTCGCCTCTGACCGAACGCCAACAGCAGGTTTACGCCTTTTTGACCGAGTACCTAGCCGCCAATGGCTACCCGCCGACCTTGCAGGAGATTGCGCAACATCTGCACATCTCGGGCAATCTCGGGGTCCTGCGCCATCTCAAGGCGTTGGAGCGAGCCGGTCTGATTACGCGCAACCCCGGAAGCTCCCGTTCCATCACCCTGGTCGCCCGCATGGAGAGCGATGCCGTAATCCTGCCATTGGTTGGTACGGTCCGGGCCGGTCTACCGCAGCTGGCCATGGAGGAAATCTCCGCGCACATCGCCGTGGATCGTTCCCTGGTGAAGGGAAAGGATGCTTTCCTGCTGCGTGTCAAGGGCGATTCGATGATCGAGGCCCATATCGTTGAAGGCGACTTGGCGGTAGTCCACCCGCAGTCGACGGCGGAGAACGGCGAAATCGTGGTCGCCCTGATCGATGGCGAGGCCACGCTGAAGCGCTTCTTCCGTGAAGGCCAGTGCATCCGCCTGCAACCGGAAAATACCAGTATGACAGCGATTATCATCACCGCTGACACGCAGGATGTGACGATTGTCGGCAAGGTTACCGGCCTCTGTCGCACCGTGGAATAACCGGAATGCAGGCCGTTGACAGCTATCTCCGGGTCGGCGTCATTCACGGCCCGGGCCGCCGCATTACACCCGTGTGGTTCGACCTGAAACGGCGCAAGCACATCATCCGCGAGATCACCAACAGCTGGCGCGATCGGCAGGGAGAGACGGTGCGCATTCACTTCCATGTCACCGACGATGGTGCGCTCTATGAGCTGGTCTACGACCTGGGGGATACGAGTTGGGCGCTGGAGAGAATTGAAAGTTTTTAGAGGCGCGTGGCGCGAGGAAAGCAAAACCACGGTAATCTCCGTTCGCTTCCCCCTGGGGCTCTTTTGCATCAAGAATTTTTACGGGCTCCGCACTACGCGTCGCGCACCACGAGTTTTATGAAAACCATCATGCATATCGACATGAACGCGTTCTTTGCCGCGGTGGAACAGCAATCGAACCCGGTCCTGCGGGGGCGGCCGATTGCGGTCACCGGCAGCGAGAAGCGTGCAATTGTCCTGACGGCCTCCTACGAGGCGCGGGCGTTCGGTATCAAAACCGGCATGACCCGTTTCGAGGCCGTCGAGCGCTGCCCGCAGCTGACCCTGGTGCCGGCCAACAATCGGCTCTACGCCCATGTGTCGACGGAGATCATGGCGCTGCTGCAGGATTACACGCCGCTGGTCGAGATCTTTTCCATCGACGAAGCGTTTCTCGATCTTGGTGGATCCCTTCGTCTGTTCGGCGGCGCAGAGCGTATCGCCTACCTGATCAAGTCGCGTATCAAGGCCCGTTTCGGGATCACCTGTTCGGTCGGCATCGCACCGAACAAGCTGTTGGCCAAGCTGGCCTCGGAACGGCACAAGCCGGATGGCCTAACCGTTTTCCAACCAGAAGAGGTCCTTGATATCTTGGAAAAAATGCCGATCCAGGAGCTTTGCGGTATCGGCCGACAGCTCAGCCGGCAGTTGCACAGCCTCGGCATCTTCACCTGCGGCCAGTTGGCCCGCTTCCCCCTGGAGATCCTGCGCAAGAAGTATGGTGTGATTGGTGACAGGCTGCACGCCATGGCACGCGGCATCGATCTGACGCCGGTGATCCCCGAGGAGGAGAGTTCCCCGATCAAGTCCGTCGGCCACAGCCGGACGCTGCGTGACGACCTGGTGGACCGGCAGGCCATCTGCGCCTTCCTGCTCCAGTTGGCGGAAATGGTCGGCCGTCGTGCCCGGCGCTATCAGGTTTCCGGTCGCGTGGTCACCCTGACCTTGCGTTATGCTGATTTTACCACCTTCTGCCGGCAGCAGGTGCAGGCTGACTATCTGGATTGCAGCGAGGAGATCTACCGGGCCAGCGTCAAGATACTCGACAGCCTGACCCTTGATCAACCGGTCCGCCTGCTGGGGGTCCGCTTGTCCAGCCTGCGATTCAAGACCGGACAGCTGCCGCTTTTCCCGCAGGAACGACGGCAGTTCTTGTTGACTGAGGCTAGGGACTGCGTTAATGATCGTTATGGTGACTTCACGGTGATGTTCGGCAGTCTGCTTGAACAGAAGGGGAAGGGCAGCCATGTCATCTCTCCGGCCTGGCGCCCGCAGGGTGTACGTAATGTCGCTGTACAATAAGCGCCGGGATTTAACGACTGAAGGCGTTTTTCTGCTCGGTGGCTTCAAGCAGGGCGTGGAGCATGGCGACCCGGCTCATCGGTGTGCCGGTCGCAGCCGCCCGTTCCAGGGGGATGCGATAGATCGCGTTGAGTTCCAGCGGTGATCCCTGCTTGCGGTCGATCATCATGCTTGGCTGATAGGCGCCCATGCCGGCGGTAACCTCCAGCATACGCTCGATAAAGACCGTGCCATCGATCGGCTTCGTCAGTCCCTGCCGGTTGGCGGCCGCAACCACTTCCCCCATCAACTCAGCAATCAGCTTCAGAGTTTCCGAGCAGGCCAGCAGACGATCGGTCGGCAGACCGGTCAAGGCGCAAAGGCCATTAAAAGGGATGTTCCAGACCAGCTTTTCCCAACGAATCCTGGTCAGGTCGGCACAGGCTTCACACGGGATGCCGGCTTGATTGAAGGTTTTGGCCAGGAGCTCAATTCGTGGACTGAGACCCGTGACGAACTCGGCGATACGGATGGAACCCTGATCGAGATGATGGACGGTGCCCGGCTCGCCACGATTGCAGCAAAGAAAGGCAACCCCGCCAACTACATGGGTCGCGCCGAAAGCGGATGCCAGAAGATTCTCGTTGCCGAGCCCGTTCTGCAGGGTCAAAATGGTTGTCTCAGCTGCAACCAGCGGGCGCGTCAATGCAACCAGGACGTCATTGGCATATGCCTTGAGGCCGACCAGGACCAGGTCAACCGCCCCGATCTCCGCACTGTTGCGGTAACCTTTGATGTCAGCAAGATGGAAATCGCCACGCGGAGTGGTGACCGTCAGTCCGGTGCGAGTAATGGCCTGGTAATCACGGCGCAGCAGGAAGTGCACGTCATGCCCCCCCCTTTGCAGCAGGGCGCCATAATAAAGCCCAAGGGCGCCTGAACCGATTATACCGATGCGCATATTCTCCTCCCGGGAGAGCGCTTTTCCTGGCGGCTGTCCGCAGGGGAGCAGATCCCCGAATAAGCGGGACGTTCCTTGACCGAAAGGTCTTTCTGTGGTAGTCTAGTAATTTCCATGGGAGAAACTAGAATGTTTAAAATTGGTGATCGGGCTGTTTACCCTGCACAAGGGGTTGGTGTTGTCGAGAAGATTGAATCCCGAGAATATTGCGGACAAATCAACGATTTTTATATCCTGCGCATCATCGATAACGATATGACCATTATGGTCCCGGTGGGCAACGCCCGCCAGGTTGGCCTGAGAACCCTGATCAGCAAAGACAAAGTTGAGACAATATACAACGTCCTTGAGGAAAAGCAAATCGGCGCGCTGGCGATTGCCTCTTGGAGCCGGCGGCAGCGGGAGTATAACGACAAGATCAAGACCGGTGATCCCAAGGATGTTGCCGAAGTTTTGCGCGAACTCTACCTGATCAAGGAAGGAAAAGAGCTCTCCTACGGCGAAAAGAAAGTCCTGGAGTTGGCTCGCAGGCTGCTGGTCAAGGAGCTGGCGCTGGCCGAGGGGATTGCCGAAGAGATGGTCACCAAACGGCTCGAAAAAATGGTCAATTGACGTTGGCCAATTCTGTTGCTGACTCCGGACCGGGTGCTGACATGCATCCGGTCTTTTTGTTTGTCCGGGCAATGGATAATTAATAATGATTTTCAAACGGCAGCAAATACGATAAAAATAACAGTCCGGCGTTAGCCTGCTATTAATAATTATTGTGGAAGTGCTTATGGATGTTCACGTTCTGGTCCCGGCTGCAGGCATTGGCAGCAGGGTCGGCGGCGATACCAAAAAACAGTATCTGGAATTGGGTGGTCTACCGGTCCTGGTCCAGACCCTGTTGCGTCTTGCTGACCACCCGCAGATTACTGCTATTCATCTGATTGTTCCGGCCGCGGATATCGCCTTCTGCCGCACCGAACTGATCGAGCACTACCGGCTTGAGAAAATCGGCTGCGTGATCGCTGGCGGAGCGGAGCGCCAGGATTCAGTCCGCAATGGTCTGGAGTCCTGTGGCGCGGCAAGCCAGGATATCATCCTGATCCACGATGGAGTGCGTCCCTTCTTTCCCAAGGACCAGGTCGGTCCCCTGGTGCAGCTGGCCGTCGTCGACGGGGCTGCAGTGCTGGCCGTTCCGGCACAGGATACGATTAAGGAGGTTTTCGACGGCCGGGTTCGCTCAACCCTTGACCGCCGCCTGCTCTGGCAGGTGCAGACACCTCAGGCCTTTCGCTGTGAAAGGATTCGGGAAGCACATCGACGTGCTTATGCCAGTGGCTATGCTGGCACTGATGATGCTTCTTTGATCGAATGGTGCGGCTGGCCGGTTGCGGTTTTGGTTGGCCATCCCCATAATCTCAAGATAACGACGCCGGCAGATTTGGCCTTGGCCAGAGCCTTGCTGGCGACGGGAGAAGTGAGCCTGACATGATGCGTATCGGCCACGGTTTTGACGTACACCGACTGGTTCCTGATCGTTCTCTGGTTCTGGGTGGTGTGAAGATCCCCTACGAGCATGGCCTGCTAGGGCATTCGGATGCCGATGTGCTTTTGCACGCGGTATGCGACGCGATTCTCGGTGCCCTTGGCCTTGGTGATATCGGTCGTTATTTCCCCGACACCGACCCGGCCTACAAAGGGATCAACAGTATGCTGCTGTTGGAACATGTCGTCGGGCTGGCACACACGCGTGGTTTCCGGGTCGGCAATCTTGATACCACGATTGTCGCCCAGCGGCCCAAACTGTCCCCCTATGTCGCCCAGATGGTCACCAACATGGCCATGGCCTGCCAGGTGCCGAGCAGCTGCATAAATGTCAAGGCTACGACCACAGAGCATCTTGGCTATGCTGGTCGTGGTGAAGGAATCTCCGCCTATGCCGTGGTTCTCATGGCAGCAAATGGATCAACAGAGACAACTTAACGTCAATTCAGGAGTAAGCGTCACATGAACCACCCTTCAACACAGCTGGCAACAAATTTTATCCGCAACATTATCGATGACGATCTTGCCAGCGGTAAACACCAGACCGTTGTTACGCGGTTCCCGCCGGAGCCGAACGGCTATCTGCATATCGGCCACGCCAAATCAATCTGCCTGAATTTCGGCCTGGCCAGTCATTATCAGGGGCGCTGCCACCTGCGCTTCGATGACACCAACCCAGTCAAGGAAGAGCAGGAGTACATCGATGCCATCAAAACCGATGTGCGCTGGCTCGGCTTCGATTGGGGGGCGCACGAATATCACGCCTCGGACTACTTCGAAACCTTGTATGGTTACGCCGAGAAACTTGTGGCAAAGGGTCTTGCCTACGTCTGCGACCTGAGCCCCGAGGAGATGCGCGAATATCGTGGCACATTGACGGAACCTGGCCGCGAGAGTCCCTTTCGCGGGCGCAGCAGCGCCGAGAACCTCACTCTGCTGCGGCGCATGCGGGCGGGGGAGTTTGTCGACGGTTCGCGGGTGTTGCGCGCCAAAATCGACATGGCTTCGCCCAACGTCAACCTGCGCGATCCGGTCTTGTACCGTATCTTGCGCGCCACTCATCCTCGTACCGGGAACGCCTGGTGTATTTATCCGATGTACGACTTCGCCCACGGCCAGTCGGATTCGATCGAAAAGATTACCCATTCGCTCTGTACACTCGAATTTCAGGACCATCGCCCGCTCTACGACTGGTTTTGTGAGGCGCTGGAAATCTACCACCCTCAGCAGATCGAGTTTGCACGGCTGAATCTGACCTATACGGTTATGAGCAAGCGCCGCCTGCTCGAGCTCGTCAAAGAAAAGCATGTCTCCGGCTGGGATGACCCGCGGATGCCGACCCTTTCAGGGCTGCGCCGCCGCGGTTTTACCGCCGCGGCGATTCGCACTTTCTGCGAACGGATCGGCGTCGGCAAAAGTGACAGCGTGATCGACATGAGCGTCCTTGAAGACTGTGTCCGCGAAGATCTCGACCAGGTGGCGCCGCGCGCCATGGGCGTACTACAGCCCCTCAAGGTGACGATTACCAATTACCCGGAAGGGAAGACCGAAGACTTTGTCGCGGCCAGCCACCCCAAGGACCCCAGTATGGGATCCCGCCGCATCCCTTTCAGTCGCGAAATCTATATAGATGGCGAGGACTTCATGGAGAACCCCCCCAGCAAGTTTTTCCGCCTGGGCCCGGGGCGTGAAGTCCGTCTGCGCTACGGCTATATCATCCGTTGTGATGAAGTGATTATGGATCCGGCCTCCGGAGAGGTGATGGAGCTGCGCTGCAGTTACGATCCGGATACCGGTGGCGGAGCCCTGCCGGAAGGGCGCAAGAAGGTCAAGGGGATCATTCATTGGGTTTCGGCTGCACACGCCGTTCCTGTCGAGGTGCGTCTCTATGACCGCCTGCTTGCGGTCGCCGACCCGGCGTCAGAGAAAGGGCGTGATTATCGAGAACTGCTCAATAACGAATCATTGGTCGTTCTTCCCCAGGCACTGGTGGAACCGGGTCTGGCCGAGGCCGTCCCCGGAGCCTCTTTTCAATTTGAGCGCCTGGGTTATTTCTGTGTTGACAGCAAAGACTCGCAGCCGGGTCGGCTGGTCTTCAACCGCAGCGTGACCTTGCGCGACACCTGGGCCAAGATGGCTGGCAATTAGGGCCTCCCTGACGAATTATGCCGCCTCATCTGAAAATATATGTCATCGATGATACCATGGAGCTGTGCAAAGATTTGCGGGGCTGGCTCGGTCAGGATGGGCATGAGGTGACCTGTTCCCCGGCCGGGCGCATGTTGATACACACTCTTCTAGCATACCAGCCGAGCCTGATCGTGCTTGGCATGACCCATTTTGCCGGTGAGGGCTTGGAGGTTTTCAGAAGGCTTAACAACCATCGGCAGCTCCGCCAAGTACCGATGATTGTCGTCAGCGATGATGCCAGCGTTGAATATGAGGTCCTAGATGCCTTCGATTTCCAGGTGCGCCCCTTTGATCGCGAACGTCTGAAGGCCTGTCTTAAGCGCCTTGCCGGCAACCGCAAAGCCCTCTCTGACCTCTCGTTTGCCGAGCCTGAACTTTCGGATATCAAGGCCTTTCTCCTCGCACATAGTGGCCTGCATTTCAGCCAACACAATCATCGCATCCTGGAACGGGGGGTATTGCGACGCATCCAGGCGCTGTGCATGGAATCGTTGCCTGCCTATTTCAAATACCTGTCGGCAACCACCGGCAACTATGACGAAGTCAACAAGTTGCTCGGTTTATTGACCGTTGGGGAAACCTCCTTCTTCCGTTATCACTCTCATCGGGAAGCCTTGCTGCATTACGTCATCCCCAGGCTTTTGGAGCAGAATCGGCCGTATGGCAAGCTGCGCATCTGGTCGGCGGGCTGTTCCACCGGCGAAGAACCTTATTCACTGGCGATTCAGCTTCTAGAACATTTCCCCGAGGTTGCAGACTGGGACGTACAGATCCTTGCGACTGATATCAACAAGCGTGCTCTGCGTCAGGCCCGCGAAGGTATTTATGGCGATCGTTCCTTGCGCGTGATGGAGACGTCGCTGCGGGAACGTTATTTCCAGAAGGTGGGAAGTCATTATCTTCTCAATGCACAAGTCAGGCGTATGGTGCGTTTCGACTACCTTAACCTGCAGACGGATGTTTTCCCGGCAGAGAGCAATGCGACCAGAGGCCTTGACCTGCTGTTCTGTCGCAATGTGCTGATTTACTTCGAACTGGAAACGATTCGGCGCATCGTGGAAAAATTCAGTCTGGCACTGAAGACGGAGGGGGTTCTCTTTATGGGCCATGCCGAGACGATGCAGAATGTCTCCGATCGTTTTCAACGCCTCCATCAGAACAATGCCTTTTTTTACCAACTCAAGCAAAATGTAAACGCAAAAAGCAGCTCGGTTGAGGGATTGTCAAAAGATTCTCCGAGGCCTCAAGCCGTGGTCCAGGTTACGGCAAAAAAGCAGCTCAAACCGACAGCTCCCCCTGCACGGAGAAGGCCTCGGCCGGGCCCGTCTGCGACGGTCACTTTACGTGACCCGGAACAGCTCTACAGTGAAGCGTTGACAGCTTTTGAACACGAAAAATTTACTGACGCAAATACATTGTTCGAACTGCTGCTGGAGCAGCAGCCGGCCCACTCGAAAGCCTTGGTCGGCAAGGGTTTGCTGCTGGCCAACCAGGGAAAATACAGTGACGCCCGAATCTGTTGTGCCCGGGCCCTCAAATGTGATGACCTGCTGCCGGAAGCCTACCTATTGCGTGGCCTGATCCTCGACATGGAGGGTTTTTTTGAGCGTGCCTTGGTAGAGTATCAGAAAGTTTTGTGGCTCGAACCGGGTTTCGTTATGGCCCATTATCTTGCTGCGAAAATCTATGGCCGCCTGGCTGATGCTGAGAAAAGGCAACGTTCATTGCGCAACACCGTGCGGGCCCTGGAGCAGGCGCCCGATCGATCAATCGTACCTTTCTCGGGCGGCCTTTCGCGGGGGGTTTTCCTCGAGGTCGTCCGACGTGAGCTGGCGGCAATTTCCGCTCCCTGAACCCTTCTCCTCCCCTCCCACTCCCCCTTCGCCACGCCTTCAGGCCCGTTGCCACGATCCATAGCCCTCCTAGGAATCTCCCTAAACAGTGTTAACTAAATGGTGTTAAAAATGTTTTTCCAGGAAGTATTTTGTTGCGAAAAATGTTGCAAAGTCGTATTAACTTAGCATTGTTTGACAAATTGAAACATCGTTATAAAGTGCATCTGTCGGCTGATTTAGGACTGGTGAAAAATTGA
>CAWGTV010000008.1:0-903322 GCA_963825615.1 uncultured delta proteobacterium | reverse complement strand
GTTTATCAATAGTTGTGCTCCAGCAGTCCTGCCAGCCTCCATCAGAAAATATTGCAATTATTGATAAACCGTGAAGAACTGAACTGCGGGGTGGGTTACGATCGAAAGTGATTTTCTATGGGGAATAGACGAGATTCCTCAGCTGGGGTATGAGCTCTGAGATCTCTTCGGAGAAGGACATATTGAGACATTTTCTTACCACAATGACCATTTAAAGTTCAGAATCGGTCACAACAGCTGTACTTTCAGAAAAATGCTGTTCTTTGATTGATTTAACCACCGTTTCAAGACAGACCAATCCTGTTGCATCCGCGACCGGAGCCATTTTAAATCACTCAATCCAGTCGATCAAAGATCGTCAGGACGTGTCAAAGGCTACTCTTGCTATTGGTTCGCCAACCACCATTGTCCCCTGACCACATTTCGGACAGCAACCGATATCCACACCGGTCAACCGCAGCATCATGTCTTGAACACTTTCCACCAGCTTTTGCGCGTAGGTGGCTAATGAATCGATCAAGGCACGGATCAATGGGATGCAGGTGTTCTTGTTGGCATGAGCCAGAAAGCCGAAGTAGCGGATCTTGGTAAAGCCGCGCGGCAGCACGTGCAAGAGAAAGCGCCGGATAAACTCTTCGGCACTAACCGCCAGTACTTTTTCTTTATTATCGTCACTGCGGTCGCGATAGCTGAACCGTACGCCGGCCTCATCCATAGCGAGAACCCGGTTGTTGGTGATGGCCACCCGGTGGGTATAGCGACCAAGATACTCGATTACCTGCTCCGGTCCGCCGAACGGCTGCTTGGCATAGGTGATCCATTGTTTGTCCCGTAACTGCTCTATTAATTTCAGAAACTGTGTATCATCACGATATCTGGCAGCTCTACCATAGAAAAACAAGCTGTTCTTACGATAAAGTGTTTCCAGCTTGTTCAGATATCGTTTCTTGAACTCCTTTGCCAAAGACTGGACTCTGAAGAGATATTTTTTTCTGGCACTGATCCATCTTTTACGGTCAAATGAGAGTGCTCCTGCCGGGATGATGCAATGCAGGTGAACGTGGTCCATGAGTTTCTGATTCCATGTGTGGAGCACACAGATGAAGCCGAGTTGGCCCTCGATGCGCCACTGCGGATCACGAGCAAAGACCTGCAACGTTTCCTTGACGGCTGTAAACAGCAAAGCCAGCATAACGCGTTTATTGACCATGATCAGGGGATTGAGTTCGTGCGGTACGGTGAAGACCGTGTGAAAATAGGGACAGGGCAGCAGCTCTGCCTTCCTGTTATTGAGCCATTTCTCCTTGACCAGCGTCTGGCACTTGGGACAGTGTCTGTCTCGGCAGGAGTTGTAAGCGTTACGGGTGTGCCCGCAGTTATCACACGCTTCGACATGTCCGCCCAGTGCTGCGGTTCGACAGAGCTCGATGCACTTCATTACCTTGTACTGCTGAGCGTTGACCATGTTCTTGTTCCGGTACTGGTTGCCATATCGTCTAAATAAATCGGCTATCTCCGGTGATCTTCTCTGTTCTTTCATCTCATCCCTCCTTCTTCTCGTCCATCAGATCGAGTGGACTTTTGAGCTCGACGTAGCGGGCTGGAACGAGATGCAGATAGATCGTTGTCGTTTCTATGGAGTTGTGGCCAAGTAGTTGGCTGATGGTATAAAGATCGTACCCTTTATAGAGCAGGTGGGTGGCAAAGCTGTGGCGAAGCGTATGGAGGCTGCAGTCTTTGGTTAAGCCGATTTTTTTTTTGCAGCGTACAGGACATTCGATACCGAGACGTTTCTGATATGGGTTCCGGCCTTCTGACCAGGGAACAGCCAATACTTGGGAGTATACTCAACCCAATAGGCGCGCAGTTCATACAGCAGCTGCTTTGATAGAACCGTGTAACGATCCTTGCGCCCCTTACCCTGTTCGACCCTGATCACCATCCGTGACGGATCGCTCTCTATATGCTCCGGTTTAAGACGAATCGCTTCCCCAACTCTGAGCCCGGCGCTATAGATGGTCTTGAGCAGAACCCGGTGCTTGAGGTTGTCGATGCAGTTAAGGAGTCGGCTGACTTCTTCCATGGACAATACTGTCGGCAGTTTCTTGCCCATCGGTCGTGGTGGCAGACCGAAACGGTCGTCGACTTCCCGGCCGCAGATATGCCGATAAAAGTAGGTGATGCCGGAGAGATACGCCCTGCATGACGAATGAGCCAGTTTCTTCTTCAGCAGCAGGTGCCGGAAATAGTCCCGCACCTGATCATTGCTCAGATGTTCCGGGGACATCTTGTAGTGATTAGCCAGGCAGCGGACACCGCTGATGTAACCCTTCTGGGTTTCTTTACTGAGACTGTAAAGTTCCATGTGTTCGATGAATTTCTGCTTGATCGGATTAGGCATGGTTTACCTCCCTGTTGAGATGAATAGAAATGGTGCTACTCATTTCAATCTAACAGAAAGGTGTGGTTGGTTGAATTACTTATGAGGGAGGTATCGGCTAGGATTGATATAATCTATTACCGAAGACGAGGTTTTTTCCGCGGAGCGGTTCAGTTCTTCCTGTAAATCTACCTGAAAAATCTCCAACGCTGACCAGCCAAAACAAGTGACTTCTGGTGTGCAATTTCTGCTTCTCGCCGCAGCTCCTCATACGTTTTCCAGTGCATGTTTTTCGGCTTAAAGGGAAAAGGCTCAAGAAGATTTGCACCCCCTCCCAGGCGGCAGCGAATATTTCTTGCCCTCCTCATGAGACGATCTTCTCTGCTTTCCTGCTGACTGGAGTAGCTGAGATTGTGGCAACATCTACAAAAAAAATAGTTGCCGCCATAGAGTATCGCAACCCGGCGACAGCAGTGGGGGCACAGAAACCAGGTTCTCTTGCCCCCATAATTCGGGTACGTCCAGGTTAGCGGGATGACCTGCTCGATACTCTGCCACTCCCCGTCTTTTTGTCTTCTTTGATAGTTGAGTATAAGCCGTCTATCCTCAGCGCGATACCCGATAGATCCGGTTTCCCTATCACGACGCAGCCACGATATATTTCCAGAAGCTCCAGGCACAAGAGCCCCTTGCTTTTTCATCACTCGAACATCTATTTGGCATTGGCTTTCTGTTGTTTTCTTGGAATCAATTCTTCGCCCGGAACCATATCCACCCATATCACCCCTTTTTTTTTCGAAATCATCAGGAAAGAAACATGCACTCACGGGGTTTGCCAACAACTGCCTGCCAATCTCTTTTACCTAACCGTCCTCCCATGAGATCGGCTTCCTCCTCCACGGCAAATTCATACTGCTGCGTTTTTTGCCGTGTGCGGTCTTCGGCCCTGTTGACAATCCACCATGAAATTTGCACCTGCCGTTGTCGTATATATCAGCTCTCCGGCATGGGTGCCCTGCCCTGGTTCTTGCGCCACAAACCAGCTCCTGACAGATGTCGGGCATCGGCTCGTCTGCACCACATCGGAGCCACTCCTTCCAGCGCCTTCGCGCCTCGTCATTGCGCTCCTGGTCAAAGACAAACGATTTCTGCTTGCTGTGTGTCCGGCACAAAGCGCTGCCGATTTCTGCTGCATTCCTGCATTGCTCACCTTTCGCCGTTCGTGCCAGACATCTCATATTTTTATGCCGCCAGGGTTGAGGATTATTAAAGCTGCCTGATCTTCCACAGATAACAGTGCGTATGGCCAGCAGATATTGCTCAGGCGTCAACCTTCCCCTCAGCGAGGTACTCCAAACATTCAACCTGAACCTCCCGGCATGTGCATGTGCCGCCACCATCAGGCAACGGGCAGCCATGGTCATGGGTGACCTGAGCAACATACGTTTTCCCCTGCTCCAAATCTCCATTTGGCGGAACGAGATAGCCAGCCTCTATCATCTGCTCAATGCTCATCCTGGCTGCTCGATGCTGCTTTTTCTGTGCCCTTTTAAAACGCCGTTTCGTGTTGCTCATTTGTCTTCTCCTTTGGCCATGAATGTGGCCTTGTAAGATTCGCCGCGTACTAATTTCAGAGTATGGTCAAGATGACTCAGCCATACCCTCCGTGGTGCTTCCAATTCAGTCAGGGTCTCATAAATCGTCTGGCCGCCATTCCACCATTTATATGTGGGATGGCAGTCCAGCGGTATCCGCAATTCGCCATTGGTGATGAATGGCTTTAGGTAATGAGTGGTTGCAGCATTATCCTGCTGCTCGGCAGAAAAGGTGCCCGTTTCCTCCGGGACAGCGTGTTCTGAACTGGATAGTTTAAGTGGTTTAGGTGCGTTGGTTCTTGTGCGTCTGAGAATATTTTCCCTCTGCACATTCGCCTCAAACTCAGAATCCAGTCTCGCTATCCAGTCCATAAAAAGTTCTCAAACGGGTAAAGTCAGACGCACTTAAACCTCCTAAACTGGTTTGAGTGGTTTAGGTGCGTCATACTCTGTGCGTCTGGAAATATTTTTCCTCTGCACATTCGCCTCAAATTCAGAATTCAGTCTCGCTATCCAATCCATAAAAAGTTCTCAAACGCGTAAAGTCAGACGCACTTAAACCTCCTAAACTGGTTTAAGTGGTTTAGGTGCGTTATACTCTGTGCGTCTGGAAATATTTTTCCTCTGCACATTCGCTTCAAATTCAGAATCCAGTCTCGCTATCCAGTCCATAAAAAGTTCTCAAATGCGTAAAGTCAGACGCACTTAAACCCCCTAAACTGGTTTAAGTGGTTTAGGTGCGTTACACTCTGTGCGTCTGGAAATATTTTTCCCTCTGCACATTCGCCTCAAATTCAGAATTCAGTCTCGCTATCCAATCCATAAAAAGTTCTCAAATGGGTAAAGTCAGACGCACTTAAACCTCCTAAACTGGTTTAAGTGGTTTAGGTGCGTCATACTCTGTGCGTCTGGAAATATTTTTCCTCTGCACATTCGCCTCAAATTCAGAATCCAGTCTCGCTATCCAATCCATAAAAAGTTCTCAAATGGGTAAAGTCAGACGCACTTAAACCCCCTAAACTGGTTTAAGTGGTTTAGGTGCGTTACACTCTGTGCCTTCTGAAAATATTTTCGGGTTCACCAGGTACGAAATCGCTGCCGGCCTTCCTCCCTGATTATCTCCCGGCACGGACAGCGTTTCGCGCAGCCAATTCATTTCAACCAGGTAGTCAATAGCCTCCTGAACCTGATTTTTTCTGGTCAGCATGCCCCACTTCTTCCTCACGACTTCCGGGCGGGTGAATCCCATTCCCAGCTTTCCTGCTTGTATCTTCTCGGAAAGACGCGCTGCCCCGGCCTGGCCGATATCGAGCGCAAGACTGTA
Source organism: uncultured delta proteobacterium (assembly GCA_963825615.1). Taxonomy (GTDB): domain Bacteria; phylum Desulfobacterota; class Desulfuromonadia; order Desulfuromonadales; family BM103; genus JAHEDT01. The sequence goes on along the minus strand of CAWGTV010000008.1, from coordinate 898,023 downwards.
GATTCGCCGGGCATGACTCTCGAGATACTGGCACCAGGCGGCGGCCATTAAGGCGGCATTCTTGCTGACCGGGCCGGGCTGTGCGTCCACTGCGGTACCTGCCGCTTCGATCAGATGAAATATCAAGGCAAGGGACGGCATCAGCGAACGATACTTGGCAAGATGCTCCAGTATGACCGGATGTTCGTCACGGTTGGTCAGTTTCCTGGTTTCCAGCCAGCTGAGCCACTGCTTGAAGACCTCCTGCCCCTCAGCGGAGAAGCGCAGATAGGGTTTTTCAAAAAGATCCACCCCCGCAACGTCCATTGAAGCGAGGCGCTCTATAACACCATAGCCCCTGTTCCTTGAGTCAATATCCGGTGCCTTGTCCTGGTAGCACCAATCGCTGAGAGGATCAGGGTATACCATCAGCTGCAGGCGCTGGACAAAACCATCATTGTCTGAATCACTGATCGCCCCGTGCAGATAGCCGGCTATCTTGTCCGGCTGTATGCCTCCGAGCAGGGATATGCACAGATTGTCGGTCCGGACGGTTCCGCGCCCTATACGGTCGTCAGTATGGCTGCCGTCACCGTTCCACGATTCGAGTAAAAAGGCGCGATCCTGTTCGTTGCCGGCCCGCTCTGTGCGTTTGAACAACCCGATAAGCTCGTCACGGAAATAGAGAAGTCCCCGCGGGTTCTGCTCAAGCAGTTCGACGATCTTTTCAATACTGCTGTCGTTGGTCTTATAGCGCCTTTCAGTCGGCACTTCATACGCTTTCAGTTTCTTGTATTCCTCTGCCAGCTCATCCAGGCTTTTACTCATCATCCTGCCTTGTCTCTGGTCCCTGGCTGTTTTCTCTATATCTGCCTTTATCGCTTTCTCCCTGGCAGCACGCAGCAGCGCATCCGCTTCATATTCATTGATCGCTTCCGCATGGTCTTCCCTGGCTGCCACTTCCAGCCTGCCAAGCGTCTTGTTCACCGCTTCAGTCAGGGCCGGGGTTTTCAACATGGAGGGAGGTCCGACAATACCGCCCCACAGATTCGGCACCACACTCCAGTCATCTTTCTGCTTTGGCCTGATCCGGCACGAGGTCCCGACAGTAGACCCACAGACCACGAGCAGTGGCGCGATGATGAAATCAACGGGAATCTGCATGCGGTCAGCAGCATCCATCACCCAGTCCCGGAATGGTTCCGGGATCATTTCCCTGGTTACCGGCTCAACAGCGGGCAGTTCTGCTCCGACAGGCAGGGGGTCCGGCCAGGTATCTTCTTCCTGCTGCACATTGGAAAAATCAGCAGCGGAGGAGTTCTCCCCGTACCCTTTGGCGGCAAGGTCCCTGCCTGCTGCAGCAAAGTCGCCGCCGTGCATCAGGTACGCGTAAATGCCAAAGGCATCATGCGGGCCTGGAGGAATATCAGTATTTGTGCTGAAGACATAGAGGCAGCCATTTTTCAGGGTGGCACTGGTACCTCTGTCTTTTCCGGGTCGTGTCCAATGCTGGCCGCCGCGCGCTTATTCGCTCACTGTTAATCCAGCCATTGCTTTCCAGCATGTCCGGAATATCATGAGCATGCCGCCGGTTGAAGGCATCGCCAGGCCTTGTGCCTTCGCTGATGTGGGCTGCATTGCATGTGGCGGGACTGCTGGGCCGTGCGCTCAATGAACGGGCAAGGTTCAGCAGCAGTTCCCGATCTTGCCCGCTAATGACTGCAGTGTCCTTCAGGTCATGTTTCAGGGCGGTGTAGCCAGGCGATGGTGTGGTCAGGAAATATCCCCCTTCTCCCCTGGTTTCAATCCAGGTGTGGCCATCCTTTGACTCCGCAAGTTTCATGTTTGTATCAATCTGAGCCTCACAGCGATAGATGAGATGGTACCCGCCTGACGGCGTTGCCCGTTGCACCAGTCTTTCGGCAAGCCCGGCATTGATTTCTTCCAGGATATTCATAAATGGCTTGAACAGCGCAGGGTTGTCAAAGTCCAAGCACTCCAGGTTGCCTGACACATGACCGCCGATGACCGCAAGACTGCAGCCATTTCTGAAAAGGCCAGCCACGTTATTACTGTCCATTCGATTTGTTTGATACTGTTTCCAGGAAGGGACTGCGGGTGCTTTCGGTTTGTCTCTGTGATCGTACCCATGGACAGGCAACACCGAAAAACCTTCGTTAAGCAGATCAACAGCACTTTGCTGGATGGGGAGGAGCTGGGTATTGAGCATCGTTTCCATCCCCGATTCACTGAGTTCTTGGTCGTGCCTGAATCCATTCATCGACCTCATTGCTTCGCCAGGCAACAGACCGTGCTCCGAGCTTTACAGGCCGTGGAAATTTGCCTTCTTTTATTTTTGCATAGATTGCTGATTTTTTGAGCCCGCAAGATCGTTCAACTTGTGGAAGCCGGAGTAAAGTTGTCATGTTCATAGTTCCTCCAGATACGTTTAAGGGGTTCCGTGCTGGTTCTGGGAGGACTATAGAAGTGATACAATAATAAAACACCGCAGCTGCGGTATATCGACCGCAACTGCGGTTGTTTCAAGTAAAGAAGGGGTATGGGGTTTGATTGCTAGTAGTATTCTGACAGAGCTTTTTTGGCCTTGGCAAAACGCTCTTCAAGTGTGCGCTTCGAGATCCCGGAAAAGCCGTCGAGCTTTTCTACAAGTACATCGATTATTCCCTGATTGGTCTTGAAGGGAAGCTCACACGTGTATTCACCTTTTACCAGGTCGAGCAACCCGCCGATGATATGGATGTCTGTTCTTTCGGTCTTTGGCTGAGGTCGTTTTATCCCGGCCCCGATTTTTGCCCTCGGCCGTCGCGGTCTCTATCCGTTTCACCTCTTCCGGAAGCACGATGATGTCGCCCAGGCATATCAACGGCGGATTGATTTCCGCAGCTCCCTCAACCAGAACCCCGTCCTCGACAATAAGATCGTCTGTCATCTGGGCATAGCCTTCATAGGAGCGCTCGGAGTGCAACAGTATCTTCCGGCCATCCCGCAGGTACCCTTCATGGAGTCTCATCTCGCCTGCATGTGAAGAAGTATATAAATTTTCCAACACGGCAATGGCAAATTTTCTGCTGTCAATAGCAATGAACTCGTTGATGAAACGCCATTCCTCTGATCGTTCCGCTGTTTACCAGAGCGGATTTCCCTCTCCACCATGTTGAAAAACCGTACCCGCCCTTTTGCCGCCATGTGAAGAATCTCTTCTTCCGTTATCTGCCACCGGCTGCCAGCTCTTTAAGTCTGAAATACAATTTCATATTTGGATACATACACCTGTAGAAAAGCGTTTTTGATGAAATTTCTGGATGGCGCCCAGCCTGTCTTGCCAGGTGCCCCTGAGGTTATTCGGTTTTAGTTATCTACCGCCAATCTTGAGAGCACACGAAACGTTTTTAAAATCATGGAAACAACACAACATCCTGTTATAATTGAGTCTTTCATGTACTGGTCTTCCTTTCCGACAGGTACAGATGAAGATCTGCAAGCGCATACAGCACCTTCCCTTCGGCCCTGATGTATGTGGGCCCGCATCCCTGGGTACGCCAGTTTGCCATGGATGACCACACGTACCTTGAGGACTTCCGAGGCCTCTTCAGGGGTAAGCAGCTGCGGTACGACAAGAGCGGCGAGTTCATCCCTGATGATCCTGCGCAGCATGTGTTCATTCATCGCATTCACCATTTTGCGCGCAATATGCATAATAATATTTTTTCTGTCATGCATTTCGGCGTTTAAAAGTATCAAATCTTTAAAAAAAACGTAATTTAGCATAGATAGACGAATCGCGTTTTTCTTCCCGAATTTCCGTCGTTTTTTCTTAACGTCGCAAATAAGATATTGATTTATCATATAAATAACTTGCAAACTCTTTTTAACTTATCCTTTTCATGCCTCCATTATTATCTATTGACGGCAATTTTGCGAAAGAAAAAACGAATTATTTTCTTGCAATAATACGCAACTTGCGTATTATGTGGTCAAAGGAGGTTGAAATCATGAGAAAAAACCCGATTGGGATAAGAGATTTATTTAGTGCCGGCATCAGTTGTGTGCTTGCAAAACGCTATGACGGCAAACAGAAAATTCTCGCCGAAAAGCTTGGCATGTCCCCGGGAAGCCTCAATGATTACGTCAAAGGCAGGCGCGAGGGGGATGAGGCGACCAGGAGAAAAATCACCGATTACCTCGGCGTAAAATACGATGGCGTCTTTGAGCTTGGCAGAAAAGTGATTGAGCTCTCGGAACAAATGAAAACAAAAGGCAGCCCCAATATCTACCAGGTGATCAAGGAAGTCGATTTTGAGGATGAGCTTGATGCGATCGCTATTGGCACAAACGACCCTGCACCCGGGTTTGCCCTGGTGCCAAAATACAAATCCCGCCTTTCAGGCTGCCATGGAACGCTCAAAGACAATGATTTGACAGAGGCCAACTTCGCCTTTCGCAAAGACTGGATCATGCGCAAGGACTCAGACAGCCTCGCCCTGTTCGAGGTTTATGATGATTCGATGGCCCCATTCATCAGCGGCGGAGATATCGTACTGGTTGATTTATCAGAAAATGACCAGGGAAACGTTATTGACGGCAAAGCCTATGCAATATGTGAAGAAGGAACCGTTAAAGTAAGAAGGCTTGCCAGGCAAGGCGGAAAATTAATCATTCAGATCTCAGGATAGAGATAATTTTCCTGATTACGAGGCTGGAGAAAATTTTTCGATAATTGGTCGGATTATCTGGGTTGGCCATGAGGTTAAATAAGGTGTAGAAATCCAGATTCGACCTGACACCCATTGACAGTAAGATTCTGTTAAATCTGACAGTTCCCCTGAAAAACGCCTACCCAATATTTACAGGAAAAGCCCTTATTTGCAGATTTTCTTAAATGGTTGACATTGCCAATACGAGCCTTTTTAATTGGGTTTGAGAGGTTCTCTGTAACATATCAGAGAAAGAGTCTATATCTGTATCCGGCTTGAATCTTTATAAGATTTGAGTTGAGTCCCTTAACCTACCATATCGTTTCACAGATCGACTCGAGTCCCTTTTATGAATATTTCTTGACAGAATTTTTCATGTAGTATATTTTTGTTTATATATTTGATCAAATATCAAACATTGCACGATAACCGGGAGTTGCCAAATGCCCCAAATCAATGCCCCAGCCTATGAGCTTCTGAGAGATAGACTCAGAGAAGAGATTATATCAGGTGAAATAAACGGTGGATCACGGATAACTATCCAAGAGATCGCTACTCGCTTCAATGTTAGCCATCAGCCTGTAAGAGAAGCCTTTCAATGGCTGAAGGGTGAAGGACTTATTGATATTCTCCCTCACAAAGGTGCAGTTACTCGTGTACTGGACAGCAAACTCATCATCAATATCTATGATATTCGGACTGTTATCGAAGGTCTACTTGCACGACTCAGTGCCGAAAAATATGAGGAACAAAATTTCAACTCCCTTGAGAAGATTCACCTGAAACTACAGAAAGTAATTCACAAAGACCAATATCTCAAGATTGTCAGCCTGGACAATGAATTTCATACAACATTGTATAGATTGGCGGATAACCCTGATGCTCTTGAGATATACGAACGATATGTTGGGCTGCTCATCGGATTACGAAGAGTCTATGGATACGGCACTCAACGGCCCCTCAAATTGATCGATGAGCATCAGAGAATCATAGAAGCAATAACCGGCAACAAACCTGATTTGGCGGAGAAGTTGGCAAAAAAACATGCTCAAGGGGCGAAAGTCGACCTCATTGCTCGTATGAAAAAAACATGAAATTTTCTAGAGAGATATTCTGCGATTTTATGAAATTGCAGAACGCTGGTAGAGACTATGGCAGCATCGCCATCATCTCCAGATAACACTTAAACAAGGAGGTTGTACAATGAATTGGAAAATCATGCTCGCCGCAGGTGTTATCGCGGCCACTTTTGGAATGAGCTGGCCAGTGCAGGTCGATGCAAAAACAGCAATTACCCTGGCCCAGCACAGTGCTGTGGATTCGCTCAACTCTAAACTAGCCGAAGAATTCAAGGCCTGTGTAGAAGGTTCAAAGGCGGTGGAGATGACGGTCGATCATTACCCTGCAGGTCAGATTGGCACTGCCCGGGAGATTATCGAACAAATCAGTCTCGGTGCGATAGCCATGACCATTACGGACACGGCCTATATGTCAAATGTTCAGCCAGAGTTGACGGTTTGGCAGCTTCCTTTCCTTTTCAAGGATTGGGTTCATGCAGAACGTGCCATGGACGGAGAAGCAGGTAAAATTACAAAAGAACTGATCCAGAAAGGACAGGACATTAGAGTACTGGCTTTCATGCATAACGGTTTTCGGGATTTTATGACCATTGACAAACCAGTAAAGGAGATTGGTGATTTTAAAGGCATGAAGTTTCGCTCACCGCCGATCCCGATCTGGGTAACCATGTTTAAAACCCTGGGAGCTGTCCCGGTATCAGTGCCCTGGAGTGAGGTCTACACCGCCATGCAATCAGGTCTTGTTGAAGGTATGGAATCATCACCGGAGGGTTTCCTCAGCAGCAAATCATATGAGGTCGCCAAATATATCACTCGTTCAGGGCACATGTACAACCTGATGATGATGGTAATCGGAGAGAAGAGTTACGCGGCTTTGTCAGATGCAGAAAAGGAAGTTGTAGAAACCTGTGCACAATCGTTTCGTACCGATGGGGCTCCCCGCCAGATCGAGTTGAATGAGAACGCTTACAAAGAGCTAGAAGAGAAAGGTCTTACCATCCTTGAGATTGAAAAAGCCCCATTAACAGAAGCTCTTTCTGGTGCGTGGCCGGAAATCCTCAAAGACGTTGATAATACAGATCCACTACTTAAAGCGATCGAAGCCAGCCGATAATCTGTCGGCATATTCAGGCAGACGGGTGATCGGATGAAATTTACTACGGTCACCCCTGATTGGGTTGGAAAATGACAGCAGAAAACCTGTATATAAGTATTACTGAATGGATGAACAAATTTGCTGGGGTAATGATCCTGGGCATCTTCATTGTCGTTTTTGGAGACATTGTTTCACGAAACATTTTCGATGTATCTATCATTTCCGCATCGGAGATTTCAATCTTTCTGCTTGTATATGCAAGTTTCATTTCAGCAGCTTATGCTATACCTAAGCGATTGCATTTTATCCTTTTCGACTTTCGATCAAAGGCCTCAAGTCAGCTATACATAGGACTCACAGTTGTCGTTGATCTAATCATTGCCGTATTTACCACACTAGTAGGATTTTTCGGCTTCAAATTAGGTATGTCTCAGATGGGGCAGCTTATCGCCGCATTAAAAATACCATATGGCTACATGTACATGGCATTACCCTTGTTCAGTATGCTGGTTCTGATAACAATGGTGTTGAAATACATGGCATATGGCTGGAGAGATGAACCCAAATATATCAACGATGAGGCACTGTCATCATGATGCTTATGACCGTTTTATTCGTCGCTGGTTTGCTTGCGGTAATAGGTGTTCCAATTGCTGTATCGCTGGGACTCAGCGCTCTCATCACCATGTCGTTTTTTTTACCGCATATACCGCTGGAAATCGTATCACAGCGGATTGTAAATTCGGTGGATAAGTTCCCGCTGGTCGCCGTTCCCCTCTTTATTTTAGCCGGTGAGCTAATGAACTCGGGTGGAATAACGGATCGCTTGATCAATCTTTCCAAGGCACTGGTTGGTTGGATACGTGGCGGACTTGGATTAGTAAATGTTATGGCAAGTGTCTTCTTTGCAGGCATTTCAGGTTCCGCAACAGCAGACGCGGCCGGCATTGGACGAATCATTATTCCCGCCATGAAAAAGGAAGGGTACGATCCTAATTTTGCCGTCGCCCTGACTGCGGCATCATCAACTCTTGGTCCAATACTGCCGCCCAGTATCGTTATGATTATTTATGCAGCGATGACCAATATCTCCATCGGCAAACTATTCCTGGCAGGGGTTGTGCCGGGCCTTGTCATCGCTTTCTTGATGATGCTGCTTGTTATCTTCTATTCTGTGGCAAGAGGTTATCCAAGAAGCAACTGGGAAGGTTTTATAAACCTCTTCAAGGTATTCGTTGAATCAATTGGTCCTCTGGGTGCTCCGGCGATAATATTTCTCGGTGTTGTCGGTGGCTATTTCGGGGCTACAGAAGCCGGCGCAATCGTTGTTGCCTACTCGGCTGTTCTCGGAGTGATATATGGCGAATTGAACTGGCGAAAATTGTTACAGGCATGCAACCAAACGGCAACCAATGTCGGTGTGATTCTCTTCACCATCTCAACGGCCTCTGTAATAGGCTGGGTGCTGGCGGTCGGCAGAGTTCCCAACGATCTTGCGGTGCTTATTACAGGATTCGGTGACGACCAGATAACGGTGATGCTGGCTGTAGTCCTGATCCTCGTTTTGATCGGTTTGTTTCTCGATGGTTTGGCGGCGATGGTAATTCTTGTACCGGTATTCGTGCCAATAACCAACGCCATCGGGATTGATCCAATCCAATTCGCTATGCTGGTAATACTCTGCATCATGGTTGGGGCCATTACACCACCAGTCGGAATTTTGCTATTGGTAAGCTGCCAGGTGGGCGATGTTGCTTATCATGAAGTGACAAGGATTATCTGGGTATTTGTTGTCCTGATGATAGTGGTCATTCTGGCTTGCGCATTTCTTCCCTTTTTGACGCTCTGGCTTCCCAATCTGATTCTTGGTTGAAGAGTGACACCAATAAACTCTGCAAGATATTCTTGGAGCTGAATAGAAATGAATCCACGATTTGATGTGTCTGCCAAGATTGTTTTGGTAACTGGCGCCGCACGAGGCCTCGGAAGAGGTATTGCCCTCAATCTAGCTCAGTCTGGCGCAATCGTATTCGCCAATGTCCGTGCTGAATCGGCTGATGCAGTTTCCCTCAAAAACGAGTTGCGTTCCTTTTCAGCAGAATCAAGGCTAATTGTTGCCGATGTATCGATTCCTGAAGATGTTGATGAAATGTTTACGACCATTAACCAAGACATTGGGCGCTTAGACATCCTGGTTAATAACGCCGGCATAACCCAGGATAAAGATATCGAGGAAATGACACTTGAGGACTGGCAAAGGGTACTCGATGTGAATTTGACGAGTAATTACCTGTGCAGCAAAAAAGCGTTCGAGTTGATGAAGCGGCACAGGTGGGGAAGGATTATCCAGATCAGTTCAATGGTTGGTCATCAAGGTGCATTATTTGGTCATGTTCACTATGCCGCCACCAAAAGTGGTCAGCTCGGATTTACCAAAACCCTGGCTCGGACCGGGGCAAAGTATGGGATAACCGTTAATGCAATTGCACCCGGTATCATAGAAACCGATATGCTCAAGGAAGTACACGGACCCAAAAAAATTGCTGAACTTGAAGCTAAGGTGCCACTTGGGCTTGGTAAAGTTGAGGATATTGCCAATGCTGTTCATTTCTTGGTCAGTGATGAGGCGGGATACATCACCGGAGCCACGCTGGATGTAAATGGCGGTATGCTCATGCGGTGATAGAAATATAGTAACAACACCAATAGGGAACTAACTTGAAGATAACTAAAATAGAAACGTTCATCGTTAACGCCTATCGGCTCAATTGGGTTTTCGTCGCCGTTCATACCGATCAAGGAATTATTGGCTGGGGTGAATCTTCTCTGGAGTATAAGGCACATGCGGTTGTCGCTTCGATCCATGAATTGGAGCGATATTTAATCGACAAGGATCCCCGTGACATAGAAGCGCATTATGAGAATATGTTTCGGGACAGCTACTGGCGAGTCGGACCAGTTCTAATGAGTGCAATATCCGGTATCGAAATGGCCTTGTGGGATATACTTGGTAAACATCTCGGTGTTCCTGTCTATCAATTGCTTGGCGGCAAAGTAAACGATAAGGTGAAATTGTACGCCAACGGCTGGTTTAAAGGATCGACTCAGCCTGAGCATTTCGCTGAAGCAGCCACGCGAGCCAAAGATCGGGGTTTCAAAGCACTTAAAATGGGACCCATTCGGTAAATCCTACATGGAGATTTCCAAGCTTGATCTGAGTTTTGCGCTTGAATGTGTGAAAGCAGTGAAGGATGCGGTTGGAGATGAAATCGATCTATTGATCGAAGGCCACGGCAGGTTTAATTTACCGACAGCGTTGCGCATTGCTCGCAAACTCGAAGAATATGATCCCTATTTCTTCGAGGAGCCGATACCTCCAGACAATCCGGCAATCATGTCTGAATTACGGAGCAAATCACCAGTCCCCATAGCCGCTGGTGAGCGGATGTACACCATTTTCGGTTTCGATCAACTCTTGAGTAATCAATGCGTGGACTATGTTCAACCAGATATCAGCCATGCCGGGGGGCTTCTCCAGTGCAAAAAAATTGCTGCAATGGCACAGGCCCGTTATGTCGGGTTTGCCGCACACAACCCAAGCGGACCTATTGCCAATGCGGCGACGCTTCAATTGGCGGCGTGCACTCCCAACTATGTGATTCATGAGATCATGGCCACTGACGTTCCCTGGAGAAAAGAAGTTGTCGATGAAGAATTATGCTTCAGTGACGGGCTCCTAAAGATCCCTGAAAAACCAGGGCTAGGCGTCGATATCAAAACTGAAAATCTCAACAGGTTTCCATATAAAGCGGTTGATCTGCGCCACTATTCAGGAAAATTAACAGACATCAGGCCACCAGATGAAGAACCTTATTTCTAAAGAACAACTGAAGTTGACTTTTCTCGGTGGTGCTGGATTTTTAGTTGAAACAGCCGGCACGACGGCTGCGATAGACCCGTACCTCGGTGGAGATGCGAAACAAGGCTTTGAGCGACGGTCTCCCCCGCCTGTCGGTTATGAGGATTTAGCCGGTATAGATTATCTGATTTCAACCCATGGACACCTGGACCATTGTGAACCAAAGTTGATTACATATTTGGCTCAAAATTCTTCATGCCGCTTTCTCGGTCCCCAATCTTCCATAGAGTCCATTATGGAGGCAGGTGTGGCTGACGAGAGGATGACGTGTCTCGACGCGGGTGATAAAACAGACCTGGGCACATTAGAACTTCAGGCGGTGTCCCTTTATGATCCTTACGAACCCTATGCGCTTGGTATAGTGCTCAGACAAAAAAAACTATCAATTCTTCATGCGGGAGACAGCCACTATAGCGGTGACTATACTAGGCTCGCAGAACAGATGAATATTGATATAGCACTCTTGAGCAGTGGCCGGAAACTCTACATGTCTCCTGAAGAAATGTTCATGGCTGCAAACGACTTAGGCTGTCAGGCACTCGTTCCCATACACTGGGATCTCTGGAAGGCTTTATACATCCCGATGAAAGAAATTGAAGAGACCTATAATAAAAATGATGGACATAATTTTAGCCTGATTCCGATGGTGGCTGGCAATTCGCTTGTGCTGAGCAAAAAAGAGGATTCATTACAATATGAGATATGCAAATAAATCGGTGCTTGTTACGGGCTCAACCAAGCGTACAGGATATGCGATTGCAAAGGAATTTGTCCATGAAGGCGCTTTTGTCTATGTAAATGGCAGGTCGCCGGATGAGGTCGATGGTGCTTCAGAAGCGTTGACAGCTATTGGGCCCGGAAAAGCCTACTCTTTGCCTGGTGATATCTCAAAACCAGATAACGTCCGGGAGATGTTTGGAGTCATAAAATCCACAAATGGGAACTTAGATGTATTAGTGAACAATTCCTGCAATCAGGGGTTGGGGTATTCCTTTCAGGAGACACCTCTCGATGAGTGGGACAACGTAATGGCCGTCAATTTGAAGGGATTGTTTTTATGTTGTCTTGCTGCCTCCAAACAAATGATAGACAATGGTTGCGGGTCAATAATCAATATGGGGTCGTTAACAGCCACTCAAGCAATTCGTGGTCGTATAGCCTATATTACAAGTAAAGGTGGGATTGATGCATTTACCCGTGCCCTCTCACTCGAATTGGCTCCGTTTAACATTACAGTAAATACACTTGCACCTGGATATATTGTCACGGAGCGCTGGGATAATATTGCCGACGAGCAAATCGAGCAACGAAAAGCCAACATTCCGCTTCGACGAGGAGTATCAGAAAATGAAGTTGCCCGATTAGCTCTCTTCCTGGCCAGTTCTGACGCCGCTTATATAACGGGTCAAACGATTAACATTGACGGTGGTTGTCTCGCCCAATTGTTGCCGAAAAGTGTTGAGGTCTGATTTTCACCTGAAAAGCGTATCATTTGAAAATCTAACAAAAACTACTTTAGCTGTATTGATTTAATCCTGATCAGGTAATTTCAGCAGCAAAGCGTCGAACTTAACATTGCCGTTTCTAAGGTTCTCATTTCTTTAAAGGCCTTAAATTGAGGGTTATTCCTGTGCACCCTAATCTGATCAGGCTAGAAATTTGATCAAAAAAATAGATACCTTCCAGTAAAAGTATCAAGTTACCCTGACAGTTTTTCAGTTTGGCCTAGGGTAAAACCTTCAAAAAACTATTAACCAGGGTTCACATCAGTTTCAGATCATCCAAATAGTCAGCCCACCATTGCATCATCTTCCTACGTTCTGGTAAATGCTGGGCATGGTTATATGCTGCCTTCACACTATTGCTTTCGGCATGGGCCAGCTGACGCTCTATCACATCTGTCGACCAGCCTTTCTCATGTAAAACGGTGGAAGCCATGCCGCGAAAGCCGTGTCCCGTCATCTCTTCCTTGGCATACCCCATTCTCCTCAGAGCTGCGAGAACAGTATTCTCGCTCATAGGCCGACTGCCAGTTCTCAGGCTTGGAAACACATACTTTCCATCGCCAGTCAATGGGAGTATCTCCTCAAGTACGACAATCGCTTGTCTTGATAGAGGTACTATGTGTACACTCCGCATTTTCATTTTCTCAGCAGGAATTTTCCATACCTGCTCTTCAATGTTTATCTCTACCCACTCGGCATGGCGAAGCTCTCCAGGCCGGACAAAAGTCAATGGCGCAAATTTCAAAGCACATCTGGTTATCAGATTACCTTGATAACCGTCTATTGCCCTCATCAACTCACCAATCTTGTCAGGCGACGTGATGGTGGCCATGTGCTTTGGCTTTGTTGGAGGTAAAGCCCCTTTGAGATCCGCGCTCGGGTCACGCTCTCCCCGGCCCGTTGCAATCGCATATCTGAATACCTGGCCACAGATCTGCTTGACCCGATGAGCGGTCTCTATAGCTCCCCTGTCTTCAATTCTTCTCAAAGACTCGAGCAGCATTGGCGCGGTGATTGAAGAAGTCGCCATGCCACCCAGCCATGGGAAAATATTATTCTCCAGTCGACTAATAATTGTCTGGGCATGCTTCTCTGTCCACACAGGTTTATTTTTCAGAAACCATTCCCGTGCAACGGTTTCAAATGAATTTGTTGTTTCGGAAAGAGACTGTGCTTTAGCTTGCTTCCTGTATTCAATAGGGTCAATGCCTTGAGCAAGCAAGCGCCTCAAATCCTCGTGCTTTTCCCGAGCCTCTTTGAGCCTGATCTCCGGATAGACACCCAGAGCAAGTGTTTTGCGCTTGCCCGCAAATCGATAATCCCAACGAAAATACTTCCCTGATTTGTTCACAAGCAAGTACAGACCTCTCCCGTCTGTCAACTTGTAGGGTTTGTCTTCCGGCTTTGCATTGCGGATGGCGGTATCAGTAAGCGGCATGACGGTATCTCCTGTGACGGTATTTAAGTATACCGTCAAAAATACCGTCAAAAAGTACCGGATGTCAATGGATTTTATAGAACGTCACTGGAAAAGAAAAACCCCGAAAGCCTTGTCAGCTCTCGGGGTTTTGGTCTTTTGTGGATCTCTCTGGACTATCAAATGGTGGAGGCGGCGGGAGTCGAACCCGCGTCCGCAAATGCTCCCCTCTCGTATCTACATGCTTAGTTCCCGACTTGAAGTTTCGCATCCGGTATGCCGCGGGAACAGAGCGGACCTGATGCTAGTCTGTGAAAATCTCGCCTGCTAATGTACAGACACCACTCATCAGGCCAGCCCGTTGAGTCGACGCCCCAAATCCGGCCTTACGGGCGAAGACCGGTGGAACGGCAGTATGACAGGTATTAAGCTGCTACTGCGTAGTTATAATCGTCTGCGATTATATTTAAGTTCTATTGGTTTTACGAGCAAATAGAAGCTCGGCATGCAACAATGAGCTTACACATCCCCGTCGAAGCCGTTTCGCCCCCATATTGTAAAAGATCAGTCGTTCTGGTTGCGGCGCATGGCGCGCTGCACCTCGCGGTTGGACTGTTTTTCTTTCAGTGCCGCCCGCTTGTCATATTGCCTCTTGCCTCGGGCAAGACCTAGTTCTACTTTTGCCTTGCCCTTACTATTAAAGTATATCTTCAGTGGTATCAGGGCAAGGCCTTTCTCCTGCAATTTTCCGATGAGTTTCTTTATTTCGCGCCTGTGCAGCAGGAGCTTGCGTATCCGGATCGGCTCATTCGGGTTATGGGTTGCAAAGCTGTAGGAAGATATGTGGACGTTGTGCAGCATTGCTTCTCCCCGCTCGTCGATCCTGACATAACCATCCTTCAGATTTGCCTTTCCGGCCCGGAGCGACTTCACCTCCGGGCCATTGAGCACCATGCCTGCCTCGATCTTCTGCATCGATATGGTAATCGTGAAATGCCTTTTTATTCTGGCAGACAATCTTTCCACCCATTGATCGTCATACCGTTTCCTCTAGTGCTCTGAAGTCACCCGCAGGGCTTCCTCATACGTTGTAATGCCGGCCTGAACTTTATTCCAGGCGTCCTCGCGTAAAGTAGTCATTCCTTCCCTGATTGCAACCTGGCGCATTTCTTCTCCGGTCTTTCCATCGGCAATCATCTCCTTCATCTGCTGGGACAGAGGAAAAATCTCGAAGATCCCGCATCGCCCTTTATAGCCGGTTCCCCGGCATTCCCGGCAGCCGTTGCCTCTTTGCAGCGTCAGCGGCTCATTGCCGGTAACCGGAAAGCCCATCTTGTAGAGCTTTTCTGCTTCCATTTCAAATGTCTTCTGCACAGTGGGTGCAGATTTTTTTTACCAAGCGCTGAGCCATAGCCCCAAGAAGTGTCGAGCTGATCAGAAACGGCTGCAGGCCCAGATCCATGAGTCGGACGATAGAGGAAACGGCATCATTGGTATGCAGCGTCGAGAAGACCAGATGGCCTGTCATAGCCGCCTGGACGGCATGGGCGGCGGTATCGTAATCACGTATCTCACCAATCATGATCACATCGGGGTCCTGGCGGAGGATATTTCTTAGAATGGTGGAAAAGGTCACATCAATAAGTGGTTGCACGGCAATCTGGTTGAACTCCTCATAGACCATCTCCACCGGGTCTTCCACGGTAACCAGGTTCATTTCCGGAGTGGCAATTTCTTTCAGGGCGGAATAGAGCGTCGTGGATTTACCGCTTCCGGTCGGCCCCGTCACCAGGACGATACCGTGCGGTGCATGCATGAAAGAATCAAAAACACCATAGTCACGTTTTGAAAAGCCGAGATGATTGATCGATTGAAAAATAACGTCCGGATCGAGCAGCCTGCAGAACCGCCTTCTCGCCAAAGGATACCGGTACGGTCGACACCCGTATTTCAATATCTTTTTCCCCTGAAACGCCCACCTTGATCCTGCCGTCCTGCGGTCGCCTTTTTTCTGCAATATCGAGGCGGGACAGGAATTTGATCCTGGAAACAATGGCCGAATGAACGGCTTTGGGCAATTTGTAGATGGTGTGCAGCGTTCCATCGATCCGGAACCTGATCAGGCAGATCTCCCGTTTCGGCTCGATATGAATATCACTTGCCCGCTGGTCAAGCGCGTAATGAAAGATATGATTTACCGCATTTTTGATATGCTGATCGGATGAGGTGATGCCTTTGCGTGGTGATCTTTACATATCGTTCCAGATTGCCGATATCGACCGAGGAACTTCCTGTCAGGGATCCTATCTGGTCCTCT
Organism: uncultured delta proteobacterium; assembly: GCA_963825615.1. Taxonomy (GTDB): domain Bacteria; phylum Desulfobacterota; class Desulfuromonadia; order Desulfuromonadales; family BM103; genus JAHEDT01. The sequence continues at coordinate 881,996 of CAWGTV010000008.1, read as the reverse complement.
GCGGCGCTGATTGAGCTCTGAAAGCCGAAAAACTCTCCCAGAATCCTTTTAATATCTGATTTTGTTGCCACATAGGCTTTCGTCTTGACCTGATTGGCCTGCTCAATATCAGACAGGACAGGCTGGCAGTCCGGATGATACACCGCTATTTCGAGCACCCCGTCGACAATGTTAAACGGCAGAACAAGTTGCCGGATCGCAAAGTTTTTTGGAATCGTCTTGGTAACGATATCCATGTCCAGTTCGAGCGGGTCCAGTTTTTTAAACGGCAGCCTGGTCTCCTGGCCGACTGCCCGCATGATGGTCTCTTCATCAATCAGCTGGTCACCACCGCGTATCTGGAGATTGAAGGAAACAATAATATCAATCAGATCGGGGAAATTCTTGTCCAGAGGATCATCACTGCCATGCAGCTTGAGTAATTTCTGGCGCTGCTTACCCTTTTCAAGATTTATGAATTTAATCTGTTTTTCAGATAAAACGCCTTGCCGCTTCAAGAGAACAAGCAGGGCGTCGCTATAGAGTAGTTTCATCGATTCTCCTTAGCTGCTGTCGATTGTCAAACTACTCTATTGTCCACTTTTCTCTTCATTTTCGCAAGGTTCTTTCGTTTTTTTCGTTTTCAGGCCCAGCAGGCTGCGCAGGATTTTCAGGTTATCAATATCTTCCTGCAAATCCTCGCCTTTGGGGGTTTCCAGGGTCATGGGATGATCTTGAAATCGTGGGTCGTTGAGCAGGTGCGCAAACCCATCCAGGCCAATACAGCCCTGGCCGATATGCTCATGACGGTCAACCCGGCTGCCAAGATCTTTTTTGGAATCGTTGAGGTGGAAAAAGTGCAGGTGATCAAAACCGACTTCCCGGTCGAACTCCTGCATCGTTTTCTGGTAATCTGCTGCCGTGCGGATATCGTAGCCGGCGGCAAAAATGTGACAGGTATCAAGGCAGACGCCGATTTTATCAGGAAACCGGGACCTGTTCCTGATAAACCCCAGCTCACTGAAGCTTCGCCCCAACCCGGTACCCTGCCCGGCGGTCGTTTCAACCAGGACCATCGCATCCGAGCCGGCTTGGTCGATGCTTTCATCAAGGGCTCCGACAAATCGCTCAAGCCCACGCTCAGGACCGTCACCGGTATGGGAGCCGGGATGCATTACCACATAGGGTATTGACAGCTGCTGACAGCGTCTCAGCTCCTCGGCGAACGCAGCGATCGACTTTGCCCGCAGCTCGGACTTTCCACTGGCGAGGTTGATCAGGTACGAGGCATGGGAAGCGACAATCATCCGGCCATGCTGCTGCCAGCTGTCAATATAGTGCGCTATTTCATCTTCGGACAATGGTTTTGGACTCCATTGCCGCTGGTTGCGGGTAAAAATCTGCAGGGATTCCCCGCCAACCCGGCTGATTCTATCAAACGCGCAGTGCAGTCCCTTGGCGACTGATTCATGTGCTCCAAGCTGAGGCATGACGATTATCCGGCTTCCGGGCTTACATTACATTGGCAATTGCGGTTCATATTTCTCCGTCCTGAACTTTTCAATCTGGCTCTGGTAAAACGTCCTTTCCGATGTTGCTTTCTCCAGGGCTTCCTGCTCGGTACTGATGGCCTCGTCCACAAGACCATTTGCCCAGTAGGCCGTGGCGAGCGTATCGAGCACATGCGGCTCGGGGCTCTTCAAAACGGCTCTCTGGGCCAGAATCATCGCCCTCAGGTGATCTCGCAATGTTACATCGTTGCTTGTCAGCAGGAGCCAGGCAAGATTATTCAGCACCACGGGATTATCAGGGTCAATTTCCAGCGCTTTGTTATAGGCGACCAGCGCTCTTTTTTCCATCTGCCTGTTGATCATCAAATCCCCGACCAGCTGAAACCAGAGCGCCTTGTCCTCTATATTCTGGACCCGGCTCAACAGGTCGAGCTCGATGTATTTCTCCTCATAGTTTCGCGCCATATCATCTGTCGGCACCTGCTTGACAAAAACTGCAGCAGAGACAAGAACAAGCAGATAGATCAGCAGGCTCCAACGAACCTTTTTATCCTGCCGGTCAATCAGTGACGGGTCTTTCTCACACCTTTCAAGCGTGTCGATACGTTCACCAATACCGAAATGATGCCAGTTCGGCTTGTTTCTGCTCTGGCCGCTTGTCTCGGCAATTTTATCAAAGGCTGAGACCAGGGCCCGGATACTCCCCAGTACCTTGAAAACATAAAGGTCTGCCTGACGCTCGAAGTTGCGGATAAAATAGCCAAAAACAAACCTGAAATAGAACAGCAGGAGAACGAGAAACGGCACGCCGACCACAAGGGCGACAAGCGTATCGGGGTTAATGCTTTCACCGGTGAGCAGTTGAAAGATCCACTCGAAAGAAAATGAATAATAAAAGAACGGCTCTGCCAGTAATCCGGCGATAAGGCTGAATCCTCCGATCAGCAGGATGTACATCAGCAGGTGTTTCTTCTTTACGTGCCCGATCTCATGCGCCATGACAGCCTCCAGTTCAGCTCTCGTCATGGTCTCGATGATTGCCGGAGTAAGCAGGATATAGCGAAGCCCCGGAACAAGCCCCATGACCCCTGCCGTCAGAACCTTTCCTTCAAAAAGAGGCCAGATGTAGAGTTCAACCGCAAAATTCTGTTGGCGGCAGAATTCGCTGAGATGGTCCTTCAAACGACCTTCCGGCAATTTCATACATCCCCAGAGACGGCGTACCAGAGGTGGAAAGAAGATCATCACAAAGAGCAGGAAAATACCGAAGAAGAACAGGTCCCCCCAGGTAGAATAAACAAATGTTTTCAAACCACCAAATGGAGCGATTGCCAGCAGATCGTAAAACAGTGAAAGGGCGACCCATGGAAGGACAATCGGCAGATTTGTCTTTATGTTGAGCGCCAGAAAACTGCTGAGCTGATAATGTCTGCCGAAGACAACGGAGTAACTCCTTCGCGCTGCGCTCCACATGATTGACAAAAAAGAGATAAACAGGGCCAGGCCGCCAATGTTCACCAGGGCGGGCAGCCTGTCGCCAAAACTAAAAACGTTGAAGTAATATTTAATATCAGTAAAGAATAACAGCCCGGCATAAAGAATGATCGCCAGAATGGAGAGTTTTTTTTCTGCCCTGAAATATCCAGCTGAGCTCCTTGTTCCAGCGCCCCGAAAAAGGCGCTGTGCCAGATAGGCATAAGCCGCGAATATTCCGGCAGTCAGCAGCAGCGATTCCAACAGCGGCACAGAAGGTTCAGCAGGAACTGAAGTGATGCTGAAAAGGAAAATAGCTGAGAGAAAAATGAGCAGGTTACTATAAATCACCGTATTCAAGCCAGTTTAGATTATTCAGGACGACAACCCGCTGCCACTATAATGCTCTTTCGCCTCAACAGCAAGGCATTCGGCAAAGGCCCGCGGTTTGCTCACAATCCCCGGCATCTCCCAGCTCACTATTCTCTTTTATTTTGTACTTATCTTTTTTTCATTGACATAATTACTAACATGAGATTAATTAACAAGTTTAACTGCCGGAAGGGCGCATAGCTCAGTTGGCTAGAGCCACCGGCTCATAACCGGTCGGTCGTAGGTTCGAGTCCTACTGCGCCCACCACTATTACTAAACCATCTCAATGCCGGGATCTTGAAAAAAACAGGAACTGGAAAACATATACGGGGGAGGAAGACAGGCTCCCTCTTTATAGATACAAAACGCTCAGGTGAAATAACAACACCCTGGGCGAAGAAGGGCTAAAGGTACACTCCGAAAGGGATGTACCTTTTTTTTATGGTTTTTTTGAAATATCAACTATTTTAATGGCTGTTACAATCAAAGATATCATTAAATGTCTTGACGAAATCGCGCCATTTTGCCATTGCAGAGTCATGGGACAATGTTGGTCTGCTGGTCGGTGACCGCAACCGCGAGGTGCAGTCGATGCTCGTCGGTCTGGACCCGACGCTGAAACTCCTTGATGAAGCAGCAGCAGTCGGGGCGGATACCGTCATCACTCATCATCCTGCCATATTCAAGCCGCTTCCTGCCATTGATACCGCTGAGCCATCAGGGCGGTTTCTTGAAAAAGCCCTGAAGAAACAGATTAACGTCCTTGCCTGCCATACCAATTTTGACAGCATTGCTCCCGGCGTCAGTGACGTTCTGGCGAAACTTCTCGGGCTCGAAAATATCACCGCGCTGATTGCCGAAACTTCAGCAGCTGATTGATGGTGCCGGTACAGGCAGGCTGGGTTACTATCCTCAGCCGATTGACCGGGCAACCTTCGTAGATACATTGCTCCACGTATTAAATCTTTCTTCCGTCCAGATTGCCGGCAGGCTCCCTGAAACCATATCGTCTGTTGCGCTCTGCGGCGGCAGCGGATCAGAGTTTGCCGAAGCCGCCCGCAATCGCGGGGCTGACCTGTTTATAACCGCAGAAATCAAACACAACATTGCCCGCTGGGCAGAAGAGGCGGATTTCTGTGTTATCGACGGAACCCACTATGCCACCGAAAAACCTGCTGTAAAATTATTGACTGAAAAAATAGAGACCTACGCGAATAGGCATCGCTGGAATATCGAAATCAGTGAATCAACAACTGAAAGCCACCCTTTTTCGCTGGTGGATACAAATAGTTACAGGCAACCATCAAATCAAACAGGAGAATCGTCTTGAACGAACAAACAGAACAACTTGTCTTTCTGCAGGAGATAGACCTTGAGATAGACCAGATCGACAACGAGATCAAGAAAGGAACAGGAAGAACTTGACAGACGCATATCGGCCCTGGCGGACAGAGAGATTCACATCAATGAACTCGACTCGAGTATAGAGACGCTCGAGCGGGAAAGACGAACGCTTGAAGATGAGATGACCGACAAGATTGCCCGTGTCAAAGAACGCCAGTCAAAAATGATGCAGGTCCAGACAAGCCGCGAACAGACAGCACTTCTCAAAGAAATTGAAGATGCAAAAAAGAACGTCAAGGAAAACGAAGAAAAAATCGTCGCCATCATGGAGCAGGTTGAAAAACTGACCACCGAGGCGAGCGAAGAGAAAAACGTTTTGAAAACCGAAAAAAAACTGCTTGCCGAAGAAACTGAAACGGTCAGGGACAGCATCGAGAAAATCAACAAAGGCAAAAAAACCAAGCAGAACAAGCGTGACAAACAGGCCCAGAGCCTGGAACAGCGCAATGATCGGCAAATATGATCTGCTCAGGGACCGGAGAAACGGCCTGGCAATCGTCAACGTGCTTGGAGGGGTATGCCAGGGTTGTTTCATGAACCTGCCGCCTCAGCAATACAATATATTGCTCAGAGGCGACAAGATGCTGGACTGCCCGTCCTGCCAGCGCATGCTCTATCACCAGGAACTAGACAATTAAACGTACTTTCCCCTTTCATCTTTTTGCATTTAATCACTACATTATCTGCCGGAGCGGGTGCATGATCGCTCCGGCGATTTTTTGCCGGGGAGGAAAGTCCGAACTCCACAGGGCAGGATGGTTCGTAACGCGAACGCCGGGTGACCGGCGGAAAGTGCCACAGAAAACAAACCGCCTGAGTCTATCGGGTAAGGGTGAAACGGCGAGGTAAGAGCTCACCGCTCTCATGGTGACATGAGAGGCAGGGCAAACCCCATCCGGAGCAAGACCAAATAGGGAGATGTTTGAGGGCGGCCCGTCCGAAATCTCCGGGTAGGTTGCAAGAGGTGTCGGGCGACCGGCATCCCAGTTAAATGATCATGGCCTTAATCGGTACAGAATTCGGCTTATAGCCCGCTCCATTTTTTTCGCTGTTCGCGATCTGCTTCAACTCATCAAACAAATGGGTCATGACCACAGATACTACGAGCGCCTAGATGGCCAGCCCTGCTGCAGCAATAATTCCGGCCGCCGGAAGCGGCTCCCGAATGAATTCCGCAATCCCCAAGCAGTTCCTGATCCTGGCAGGCAAGCCGGTCCTGGTTCATACCGTTTCTGCATTCATCAGCTGCAGGGATATTTCCCAGATCATCGTTGTCGTGCCGGAGGGAAGGCAGGCAGAGACGGAATTGCTGCTGAACAGGTACCGTGGCACAGGAAAAAAAATCGTTGTTATTGCAGGCGGCCCGCGGAGACAGGATTCTGTTCTGGCCGGACTGGAACTGGTTGATGCTGATATCGAAATTGTCCTGGTTCACGACGGTGCCCGGCCGCTCGTCTCCCCCGAACTCATCAGCCGCTGTTATCATGAAACAGCAAGATCCGGGGCAGCAATCAGCGCAATTCCGGTCAAAGACACGCTTAAACACGGAAATGCTGATGGGATCGTCGAAGACACCATTGACCGGCGCTCTCTCTGGCAGGCCCAGACGCCCCAGGCGGCTCGCAAAGACTATTTGCTGAATGCCTACAAGTCGCTGCAAGAACTCAGATGTCACTGACGAATCATCGCTGCTGGAGCGGGCTGGCATCACGGTTCGCCTGGTACACGGTACAGCGTTAAATTTCAAGATTACCACCCCCGAGGACCTCGAGCTTGCGGAAAAAATAATGCACAGACCACAGGCAACCATACGTATCGGCCACGGTTTTGACGCCCACAGATTAGAGGCGGGAAGAAAGCTTGTTCTCGGCGGCGTCGAAATAGATCATCCTCTCGGTCTTGCCGGGCATTCTGACGCAGATGTGTTGACCCACGCTCTCTGCGATGCCATTCTCGGGGCGCTGGGCAAGGGCGACATCGGCAGTCATTTTCCCGACAACGATCATGCCTACAAGGATATCCTCTCACTGCTGCTCCTCGAAGAGGTGGTCGCAAAGGCTGAGCAAGACAATCTTTGTGTCGTCAATGCCGACATAACCGTCATCTGCCAGGCTCCGAAGCTCGCAGCGTATATGCCGCAGATGAAGGAAAAACTGGCCTTGTGCTGCAACACGGGCCCTGATGCCATCAATATCAAAGCCACAACAACTGAAAAAATGGGTTACACCGGACGAGGGGAAGGGATCAGCTGTCACGCTGTCGTTCTCCTTGACTGCCGAAACCCGATCATAAGGGATTGAAAAGAATGGATATAAAGATAGACAGAGAACGTCTTGCAAAAACCTTCACCGAACTGTGCGAAATCAGCAGCCCATCCCGCGAAGAAAAAGGAGTCGCGGACTATCTGAAAGCAGTTTTTGCAACGCTTGGGGCAGACGCTGCCTATGAGGATGAATCCGCCGCTTCGACAGGTGCCTCCTGCGGCAACCTGATCTTTCGTTTTGAAGGCAGCAGCCCGGCAGAACCAGTCTTTTTCGCCTGTCACATGGACACGGTCCAACCCGGACAGGGGGTCCAGGTTGCCCGCAACGGAGATATCTTCACCAGCAGGGGAGACACCATTCTAGGAGGAGATGACAAATCTGGGATCGCACCCCTTATTGAGCTCGTTACCCTTCTCAGGGAACACAAGATCACACACCGAACCATTGAACTCATTTTTACCACCTGCGAAGAAATCGGACTCCTGGGCGCCAAATCAATCGACTATTCGCAACTGCGCTCTCAATTCGGCTATGCACTCGACTCAAATGGAATCGACAAAGTCATCATCGGGGCACCGGCATCTAATCGCATACGAATAGACGTGCATGGAACAGCCGCTCATGCCGGGATGAATCCTGAAGGCGGTGTCAGCGCTTTTCTTGTTGCCGCAGGAGCACTCAGCAAGCTCAGACTCGGCAGGCTTGATAACGAATCGACAGCAAATATTGGCATCATGAAAGGCGGCATTGCGACAAATATCATTCCGGATCACTTGATGCTCCGGGGAGAGATTCGGAGTCATTCAATCAGCAAGCTTGCAGCCTACACAAGTGAAATTGGATCAATATTCAGGCAAACCGCTGCAGGCTGGCCTGTCGATGACGAGTCGAAGCGACCCACTGTTGATCTGGAGGTCGAGTCAGATTACCCGGCCATGAAACTCTCCGAAGATGATCTCGTCATCAGGACGGTAAAAGCTGCAGGGCTGAAGCTGGGCAGAGATATTTCGATGGTCATCGCCGGTGGTGGAAGCGACGCCAATATCTATAACGATCATGGGCTGTCAACTGCAATAATTGCCACCGGCATGAACAAGGTGCACACCACGGATGAATGTCTTGACCTCAATGACATGATAAGCCTCACAGAACTGCTGTTCACCATATCAACCGACTAGGAGTGTCATTTGGGCGAGATGCTGGGAGCAGGTAAATATTTACAATGTGATTTCAGTTGATTGAACCGCCCCGTTTTCTTTCTTGTTGAATTTCGCCACCACATATTATAAACAAAACCAGACAACAGCGATGACGGCACAAAGCGTTCTTCGTCTTTGTGCCGTTATTTTTTTTACCGGATTGAACAAACCACGTTTTATCGTACATCAGAATCATACCATGCAGCGATTCATCGGCCAGCGGACCTCTTAGATGATGACTTCAAACCAATTCCCGACGCAGAGACAGCGATTCTCTGCGCCCCAGAGATGAATGCGGTGTGTGCGGTGTCTACGGCCATGATGATTCCTCCAAACTTACCTATTTTGGCCTCTACGCCCTTCAGCATCGAGGCCAGGAAAGTGCGGGCATTGTCTCATCGGACGGCAGAAAAGTTTTCATTCATAAGGACATGGGGCTCGTGCCGGATGTTTTTTCAGAAGAAAAACTCCAGAAACTGCCGGGCAACCTCTCTATCGGTCATGTCCGTTACTCGACAACGGGTGCCTCAAATATCGTTAACGCGCAACCTCTGCTGGTTACACACCAGGGCAATACGCTTGCCGTTGCCCATAACGGAAATCTGGTAAACTCGATCGAACTGCGCAGGAATCTGGAGACCAAAGGATCTATTTTCCAGACGACCATGGACAGCGAGGTTGTTTTACACCTGATGGCCCGGTCATCTGAAAAATCGCTTGAGGACCGGCTGAAAGATACGTTCACCGCCGTGAAAGGCGCTTTTTCCATGTTGCTGATGACCCAGCAGTCATTGATTGCCGTTCGCGATCCGAACGGATTCAGGCCGCTGTGTCTTGGCAAAATCTCTAACGGTTCATATGTCGTTGCCTCGGAGACATGCGCGCTTGACTTGATAGAAGCGGAATATGTTCGTGATATTGAACCCGGAGAAATTCTGATCATCAGCGAGAATAAACTGAAATCGATTTACCCCTGGCCAAAGCAGCGTTCCAGTTTCTGTATATTCGAGCATGTTTATTTCGCCCGACCCGATTCAGATATTTTCGGCATAAACGTCTACGAGACGAGAAAACGCATGGGCCAGATACTGGCCCGTGAACACAGGATTGACTGTGACTTTGTCATGCCCTTCCCCGACTCGGGAAATTACGCTGCCATCGGCTACTCGCAGGAGTCAGGACTCCCTCTGGAGATGGGAGTTATCAGGAATCACTATGTCGGGCGGACGTTTATTCAGCCCACCCAGTCAATGCGGGATTTCAATGTTCGGGTCAAACTGAATCCCGTGCGCTCGTTCCTGGAAGGAAAACGCGTTCTCATCATCGAAGATTCGATAATCAGGGGAACAACGGGAAAAAGCCGGGTACGGTCATTGAGAAATGCAGGGGTCAAAGAGGTCCATATGGTGGTCAGTTGTCCACCGACCAGACATGCCTGCTATTATGGAATCGACTTTCCCTGCTCAAAACAGCTGATCGCCTCAAACAATGACGTAAAAGCAATTGCAGATTTTCTCGGGCTGGACTCTTTGTACTACCTGAGTTTAAAAGGAATGGTCGAAGCCACCGGTATGACGATGAACGATTTCTGCCTGGCCTGTTTTAACAATGTCTATCCGGTCCCGCCGGACCGCACCTTCCACAAGAATTCGCTGGACATTCTCTGAGCCGCGCCGCACAGAAGCTCTCAGATACGGCAGACAACACAGTTTTTACCCGAGTCCTTGGCATCATACATTGCCTGATCTGCGCGCTTTAACATCTGAGCAAGGTCTTCTGCCGCACTGATATCTTTTTTGCGAAAACAGGAGATGATGCCGATAGAAAGCGTTGTTCCGGCATAGTCACTTTCGACAAATTTCAACAGGATGCGCTGCACTATTTCAGTCGACTGGGTTGCTGTTGTCTGCGGCAGCAGGACGGCAAACTCATCTCCGCCGAGGCGGAAACAGAGATCAACGCTGTCGCGCGTACCTTCTCGCATGATATCGCTGAGCGCTATCAGGACCTTGTCTCCGGCATCGTGTCCGTGGGAGTCGTTGTAGTCCTTGAAATTATCAACGTCGATTATAGCAAGAAAGAGCGGGTAACGCTGGCGGTGGGCCCGCTCAACCTCACGGGGGAAACGAAGATCAAAGGCCCGCCGGTTTAACAGAGAGGTGAGGCTGTCACACATCGACATCTCCTCAAGTTTGCGAACCATACTCCTCTCGCGCAATGCCCTGGCAAGTTTAGCCTCAAGCTCAGACTGATCTATCGGCTTTTTGATAAAGTCAATTGCCCCGGCCCTGATAACATCAGCGTAGCTGGCCCGTTCATTGTAGCCTGTGGCAATGATGACGTCGGATTCCGGATGATGCCTGACAATGTATTTTAAAAGCTCAAGGCCATCCATGTTGGGCATGATGATGTCAGAAAGCACCAGATCACATTTTGTTGATTTCAGTACTTTCGTCGCCTCCACCCCGTCAGACGCCAGGAAGCAGCGATAACCCAGGGATGAAACAAGTACGCTCAGTGTTTTTCTCACCAGCTCGTCATCATCCACAACAAGAATTGCTGCTGCGTCGTTATTATTCATCGTGGGGATTTATTCCTGCCCCTGGGAAGAGTAATTAAACAATATGCATCCTCTTTACACAATCTTACGACCATTCTAGCCTGTCTGAGAGACAATGTCCAATTTTGCGGTATTGTATTTTGCTTTTCCGTTTCTTTTCTGATAGAAACTATTTTCTCAGGGATTGAAAAACATCTCCCGCAGAGCATGTGTTCTTTGACGATCCTGATGTTTAGCGTTTGCAAGACAATTTTTTATGTAAATACAACATATTCCTGTTAGCAGCGACACATAATGCAGAAGTCCTCCACATTTCCAGATCCTGAAAACAATGTTCATCTGTTCAGAATTTTCGAATCGGGAGCCTCGTCCGACCCTCTGGACGAGATAGTACACCTTGTTGAGACCTTAGCTCCCTCAATCAGCAAAAGCCTGCTCATCACCATCCATTGGGATATTGAGGGAATTTTCAGTGGCTACGATCCCGAATTCAGGGAAAACAGGAACAAGTATCATGATCTGAGGCACACCTATGCGGTCGTTCTTGCAACGCTAAGGCTGTTTCACGGTCTCACCGCAGAGGGCCGGGAATTCTCCAGTTCAGCAGTTTTAAAAGGGTTGTTGAGCGCCTATTTCCACGATACGGGCCTTCTTCTCAAATTGTCTGACAGTGCCGAAAACGGTGCAGCATTTACACGATGCCATGAACAACGATCGATTGATGCTCTGTCGCGCTACCTGAAAACCTCCGACCTTGATAATGACATAGCAAGAAGACTGCAGCTCAATAATCCGGGGCACCACCATCGATTTTGATTTTCATTCAATACAATTCAGCTCACCTGAAATCAAACTCGTCGCACAGATTGTCGCTACAGCTGATATTTTAGCGCAGATGGCTGATCGCTACTACATAGAACAACTGCCTCATCTTTATCAGGAGCATAGAGACGGCGGGGTTTTCGATCATGAATCGGTGTTTGAATTAATGAAAGAAACCACTTCTTTTTACCACAACGTCATCAAGAGAAGGCTGGAAACGACATTGGGTAACACGGCCCGGGCGATGAGAGCGCACTTCAAGCAACGTTGGAATCTGGACAAAGATTTTTACAATGAAAATGTAGCAGCAAACATTACCTATCTGCAGATGGTTGTCAGCAAATGCCAGGCTCACCCCAAAAATATATTTATCTATTTGCAGCGACGCCCCCCGCGGATAAAACGGGGTTGATTGCACCGTCATTTTTCTCTGGGGTCCCTGCCGGTTTCAAACATCTCGAATAAGTCATAAAAAAGCCTGGCAACCGCACCAAAATGCGTAACAGCCCCTGAGCCTGCATACGCTTTTGTCAACTCCAGTGCTTTGGCAAAACTTTCCTGGCTCTCGGAATGTTGCGGGTCTTTAAGCGCGTTAACAAGCCGAGCTCCAATTCTATCCTGATTTTTTTCCATTTGCCATACTCCATCCCATAGGTAGTTTTGTAACGATTGAGTATTTTCTACCGCAGTCCCGGACATATACCTGAATGAATTGTACTGATCCGACTATAGGCCCGGCACTGCCTACAGATCAGGTTAACGTCACGAGGCAAGAGCGGCGGGGAAGCCGGGTTGCATCACATGATATCGACAACTGAGCAATTATAATCCGCCTTGATCAGCGGATGGTAAAACTTCACGTAGACAAAGAGCACCTGATCATCCCGAGAATGAGAACCGGCACCGGCAATCACCCCGAAGCATTTTTTTTCCTCCCCACCACTCAACCGCACCTGCGAGGCAACCTGCCGTCCCAGGATGGCTTCCGCATTATCCTCGTGAACATACGGCAGGGTGAAACAATATCCACCACAAGCAATAAACTGCAACGATCCCGCTTCGGGGCTTTCGGCAACCTCCCCCGATGAGTCACGAAGCAGAGGCATCGTGGTGGTAACAGTAATATCCCCGCCGAGCGGTTTCGCACTGTCCTTTTCTGTCAGGTTAAGAAGATAGGGCAGCACATCATAGTGATTGCAGTAATAATGAAGTTCTTCAGAGAGGTCGGGGTATTGTTCTGCAAGTTTTCTAAAACTTTTCCGGTCGAGAACCCGTACCCGCAGATTTGTCTGGGCAGAAAAGGAGACGGTCCATTTGAAATCCTGGATCATACCCTCACTGCCGATCAAATCTCCTGTCTGAAGGCTCGTCAGAAAAATTTCATTCTTGTCATCATTAACATAGGTCAGTCCTGCAATACCGCCGTCGATGAAAAAAATGTCGGTAACCTCATCACCCCGGCTGACGATCTCATCATCAGCTTTATAGGTCTGCGTTTTCAGCAGTTTGAAAAATCTATCGGTCTGGTCACCGTCCATCGGTTCATAGAGTTTGCTCCATATCATCAGATGCTGCTGCCGGCTGACGCGTGGAGACGTCGTCAAGAGCGGTTTTCCCGGCCTCTACGGAATCATCATCAAAAGCTGACACCGTCAGTGTTCCGGAAATATCTCCTCCGGACGAAATATTCTCCATCTCATCACTGCTGAACAGCGATATCTCTCTCATCTTCGCTGATCTGCATTGCTATGTCGTCATCACCGCCATCCTCTTCATTCGGAAAATCAGTGTCAGGTCTGCTTTCATCACCCTCATTGCCATCGGGGCTATGCTCGACTGCATTCAATTCCAGAGCCTGAAGCGAGGCGGATGCTTCAGTAACAATCCTGTCCCGCGGCCCGTAGCGTTTCCGCCGTTCCTGCACCAGGTCCATCAGGCAGGAAATAGCTCGGGCTGAGGCGAAATATTTTATTCTGATACACAACTTCAACACCAGATCGTCCTGGACGTGACGAGCAATGTTCTGCCTGTTTTCAAGCAGGCTGAGATAAGCCTCGCCGACATCGCTGTCACTGTATTGCCCCAGCTGGTTTATAATCTGTCCTTTAAGATCGTCATTCACCAGCGTCAACGCAGTCATCAGACGCTTCCGCATCTGGGTCCCGCCCAGCATTTCAATGCAGTTGACCACCTGCTGCTGAACCCGTATATCGTTATAGGTCAAATAGGGCTCGACAACAGCGTATAATTCCGTATCCTCCAGTCGGGAAATGATAAAAATAACATTCCGGATTACAAACCATTGTGGTTTTTCCTCCAGGCACGCGACAAGTACCGGAACCGTCACCTCTCCGACGCGGGGGATCAGTTCGATGAGCGCAAAACGCTCCTCTTTGCTGCTCGAATAGATCATCTTCTGGACCAGGAACATGGCGGTAAATCGACCAAGATGTACCAGCAGATTCTCAGCCACCTCACGTCTGTCGTCATTTTCATCGAGGTAGACCTGGACCAGATTGTCAAGAATATCAGGCTCGGCCAGATTTTCATAAAGCTTGACGACGATACCCCGGATCAAATTTGGCTTTTCAATATCTCCTGCAGCCATCCGCTGCAGGACGGCGATGTGGTTTTCGACCTCAAGCCATTGTTCGCTGTAGAGCATGTTCAGAATAATTTTCTGAAGCTGTGAGCAGAGCGACTCAAACCCGGCGATAAATTCATCCTCCGACTGCAGCCATTCAACGAGAATGCCAGACAAAATCCCCTGAAAATCTTTGAAATCCTCTTCTATGATGATTTCAGAAAAAACAGAGAGAATCATCAGGGAGCGTTCACGTACGGCAACATCCTTGCTGGACAGGCTTTCGCCGATTTTTTCGAGTATCTCGCAGGCTCCCTGTTTTTCATCAAGCACATATTTGTTGAGTATGTAGGAGGCGAGATTTTCAACGAGCTCATCATTATAAAGCGAATCAAACCTGCCCTGCATAAACAGCTGCACACCTTTTTCAACACGGCTGGCCTCCCGTTTCTTCTCTGCATCTGAGAGTATGGACTTTGCTTTAGCCAGGGCTTGTTCCTGCTTTTTTTTGTCTATCTCCATGGTTCCTCACCGTTCAAACCCGGTTGGAAAATGCCCGATCAATTCAGGGCTCATCCATAAAAGTATAATGGGTTTCAGCGCATTTTAACAGTTTTCAACTGATATTTATGCCCGCGGATAAAGCTGCTCCTGATTCATCGCGGCCTGTAGCAGATATAAACAGACCAATGCTCGTGCGACCAGTGATTTTATAAACCAGAGAGCCTCATTTGGGCTCAAGCAATTAATAATTTCAGTATATTACACCATTATTCCTAATTAACTGCTATTTTTTAATGAATAGCTTTTTTTTCTAATCCCTATTATCATTAGGGTATCAATCGCATTGGTTATCCTGGCTGAATCACGTAATTTTATACCGTAACGGGCCATTCCGTCAACACCATCCATGCGTTATTATGAGTCTACAGAATCATCATGAATCGCTTGCCGACCCGGCAACGCTCAACGAATTTATCAGTTCTCTACAACGTCTTTTCAAAATAGGCATCTACTACCCGAAGGGCCATGCCATACTGGACAAGGCAACCAACCGTTTTATGCTGTTGCTGGGCGCCCTGGCAGGAGACAACCCGGCAGTGGTCATCCAGGATCATGGGAATACCCTGATGGTCGAAGGCGTTGATATTGATCCCAACCACCCGTTTGTCCAGGAGCTAAAAAGCATGCTGTCCACTCTCGGTATAACAGCGATCACCATCGCCCGGGAGATCACCATGGACGAGCTGCACGTATTTGTCAGAAAGATGCTTTCTTTCAAAGCAGAAATTATCGCCGCAAAACAGTTTGCCCGGATTGAGGTCGACCAGTTCCCTCACTCCATTGATGTCAAACTCAAGGAGTTTCTTGCCCGGGATGATGGTTCCATTTCCGACGATTCATCAGGTCAGGCAACGGAAAATATATCCTCTTTTATCGCTTCTCTGGCTTCCTACGGTTTAAAAGAAGATGAAATCAATCAGTGCAGGGAGCTTCTGGACTCGCTGCCGGCCCGTCTCAGTGAAAGTGATGTTGATCTCAGTCTCCTGCCCCATGCATCCTGGGATGACGTCGCACGTCTTCTCGCAAGGGCGGTCAGCTTTGATAAAAAAGGCGATGACGATATCAGAAACCGGGTAACCACGCACACCAATATCAATGCCCTTGCCTCTATCCTCAGGAAGCTCGAAAAAGAAACAAAAGACAAGAAATCTCAGGAATCCATCAACCTCATTGTTTCGATCATCAGGAGACCGCTGTCCGATGCTGACATGGAAATTGCCGAAGATGAAGATGTCGGCGGCAGAATATTTCCTGATACGCCGAGCATGACCATCGACCAGATCCAGGAATTTACCTCTAAAAACAGGTTGCACCCCAGGATTCTGCAAAGTATTCCCGAAACGTCTGAACAGGATGAAACCCTGTCGATTCTGATGCAGCTGGCGCAGCATGACCAGACGCTTCATACACAGATTCGAATGCAGCAGGTTTTCAGGGAAATACTGTCCTCAAAACTCTCCAGCTCAAAATGGGAAGTCCTCAGTTCCGGACTGCACATCATTGTGCGCCAGGGGAAAAAGGCGCGGATTTCTTCTACGGTCAAACTGCTGGTTGAACCGCTGCGCAAATCAAAACATGAAAACTCGCTGCATCTCTTCTTCCTGACCAGCCAGCTCTGCGACGCAAATGAAGGCAGAACGCTCTGGCCCTTTGTGGTCAACGAAATACTGGTAAACGGCAGTAATGTGGATCAGCAGTCATATCAATACCTCTGCCAGTACGCAGCCAATCTTTCAACAGAAGAGATGCTGTCTGCACTGCCGCAGCTTCAACTGCTGGAATCGTATCAGGATAATACAATTGCTCCGGATATTTTCACCTCGGTGCCGCGGCGCTGCTACCCGTTTTTTGCTTTCCTCTATAAAACAGATATCGCGCCATACATCGGAGAGCGCGTACTGGGCGGACTCAGGAGAAATCCACCCGACTGGCTGAGCAAGGCCGTTGTTCCATTGCTTGACCTCTCGCAACAGGAGCATAAAGTCTTTTTGTATTCATACCTGCGGCAGACCGCACAGGCGTCGCTGCCTGCTGCCCTCAAGACTGTTGCCGCCAAGATCATCGCAGCATCTTTGCCTCAACTCCCCGAGGAAAAGCGGGAGGAATCCTGGGTACCGGGCACCATCAGCGCACTGGCGCAGCTGCAGACCAGCGAAACCCGGGCCCTGCTCAACCAGATAGCAAGAGAAAAGAAACTGCTCTTTATTCCCGAGTGGCCGACAGAGTGCAGGAAGGCTGCTGAACAGGCGCTTCGGGCAGGTACGAGGAAACGCTAGGATTACGAACTATGTATGATAATCTGAACACGCTGTTAATCCTGCTCTGCAGAACCATTTCCACCCGCAAGCTCTACTTTGGAGCACACCCGAAAGTTGAAACGCTGACGATCGATTTCATGAAAAAGCTCAGAGAGTTCTGTGTTGAAAACGAAATCGACAAACTCTTCATCGGGATAATTGACAACAATCTTGTTTTCGAAGGAAGAAATCTTGTCGGACCCTCCATCGTCGGTCGACAACTTATCAACTTCGCTGCAAAACTCAGATGTGGAGGAATTGCTTTTTCAAGCCAGACCGCCGAGTCTGAATTCAAGGCCTTTCTGAACCTTACCCTCGATCTTACCGCGCCTGTCGAAAACATTCAGGAAGCACGGGAACTGCTGGTCTCAAGAGATATCTACAATATCGAAATAGCCCATCAGTATGTCGGACCCTCCGGCGCCATGACGCGAGACCAGCAGACCGCCTGGCATGGTCAGGACAGCGGCGACTTCATTCACTCGCCAACCTTGATTTACCAGGCTTTGTTTGACGCGGTTGCCCAGGCACACGGGGATGTGGCCAGCGGCAACGACATAGATATCGACAACACGAGATCCGTCAGTGAATATATGCTGCACTTCACCCAGACCCGATTTTCTGACATGATGCAGCACGTCCATTACCCCGATTATGACACCTATACGGTGGGGCATTCAGTCCGGGTTGCGGCACTGGCGGTATTTCTTGCAAACTCATTCAACTGGGGCGAGGACGTACTCCTTTCGATCGGCACGGCCGGACTGCTTCACGATGTCGGTAAAAGTAAAATTCCAGACGACATTCTCTACAAACCGGGCAAATTGAACAAGGAAGAATTCGCCTTGATGATGGCACATTCACAGATGGGAGCGGAAATTCTGCTGGGGCAGAAGAATACCACTCCCCTGGATATTGCCGCAGCCTGGGGACACCATATCAGGCATGACGGCTCCGGCTACCCCAGGCAGCCAGCCTGGGCGGCCCGACACCCGATAACCTCTGTGCTTCAGATCTGTGATGCGTTTGAGGCCCTTACCGCTGCACGCCCCTATAAACCTCCGCTGACCCCTCATATGACATTCAGCATCATGCTCAACGATAGAGGAGGCTTCCATCCTGCGCTGCTGGCTTCCTTCATCTCGGCTGTCGGGCTCTATCCGGCCGGCAACCGTGTTATCCTGTCTGATGGAAGCAAGGGTATCGTCAGCAACGTCGGTCCGCAAATAGACCGGCCCCGCATACAGATCACCCACGATCGGGAGGGAAATGAGATCCCTGTCACCGACCAGCAGCTGATGAATCTGGCCGCAGGTGAGCACAGGAACCTTTTCGTTGCTGAATTAGTACAGGGTATGGTCAGCGAATGAGCTACCAGGCTCCCTTGTTTTCCATTGATGCCCACGGCTCCTGGACCGGCAGTCGATCCCCCTGCTGCAGCAATTCGATTGAAATCTGGTCAGGTGTCCGAATAAAAGCCATGTAGCCATCTCTTGGCGGCCGGAGAATTGTCACCCCTTTATCCATCAGCATGGTGCAGTATTCATAGATATTCTCGACGCTATAGGCGAGATGACCAAAATTCCTGCCCTCGCTGTATGCTTCCTGCTGGTCCCAGTTATGGGTAAGCTCAATTTCAGGCTCTCCGGGTGCAGTGGCAAAGAAAACCAGGGTAAAGCGCCCGGCTTCATTCTCTTTTCTCCTGGTTTCCACCAGGCCAAGTTTCTCGGAAAAAAACGCCACCGATTTGTCAAGATCCAACACCCGTATCATTGTATGCAAATATTTCATTGTCAGTCCTCTTCGCTCTGTTTATAAAGACGGTTACCATGGAATAAAAATATAAGAGATACGACTGATAAAGAAAGCTCATTCTTGCCTTGTCCGTTTTTTTTTTCAGTCCGCAGGCAAATCATCTCCTTTTTGATAACTACACAGATGAAATTTGAAGAAATTCGAAATAAGATCGATGGAATTCCTTACATCATGTCCGAAATGGCCAAGGACCTCTACCGATTCGTAATTGAGAACAGGCCCGCACATTGCCTTGAACTTGGTTTTGCCCACGGTGCATCCAGCTGTTACATCGCTGCAGCCCTTGACGAGATTGGAAGCGGACAACTTACCTCGGTCGATATACTCTCCGGTTTATCATGGCAGAAACCGTCCATCGAGGAACTCATGGAAACAACCGGGCTGAGCAGATGGGTCAGTATAAACAGAGAGCATACCGGATACAACTGGTTCCTGAAAAAGAAAATCATGGAAAACAGTTATGATAATTGCTGCGCTCCAATCTATGACCTCTGTTTCATCGACGGCCCGAAGAACTGGACCATCGATGGTGCCGCTTTTTTTCTGGTCGACAAGCTCCTCAAACCGGGCGGCTGGATTGTCTTCGACGACCTCCAGTGGACCTACCAGAAAAAAATCGACAAAGGAAAAACCAAGTCGGACGGCGTCTTTCTTCTTGAACTCGGCCCAGATGAGATAGAGCAACCGCATATAGAGCTGATTTTTCAGCTGCTTGTCATGCAGCACCCCGACTATTCCAACTTTCTCGTAAAGGATAACTGGTGGGCATGGGCTCAAAAAACACCGCATGGGAAAAAGAGGGTCACATTCGAAAACTCAAAGGAGTATCTGCAGCGTCTGCAGGCCTGGGAAACAAAATTCAACCGGAAACACCGCCGACCGTTCGAGCCGTTCGCTCCGCACGAGGCTGCCCGGGGTAAGCAGCAAACCGGGTAATTCCAACCTCAGCTCCCGGCGACAGGAAGCAGCACCGTAAAGGTGCTGCCAAGGCCGGGAAAATTATCCCAGACCCTGTAATGTGAGCCTGATATTTATGAATTTTCCCTGCTGATAACCTGGGGCGTTAAAATCAGGTGCTTTTTGTCCTACCTTTATCAATCAAAGTCATGAGATTGTCTTGCTGTAATTATCCTGTTCCAGATCCTGAGGGAAAAACTCGAGACAACTGCCGGTCGGGCATGCAAAATCAACAATTTTTCTATTTCCATACTTGTTTATTGTTCTGACGGTCTTATCAATTTACCCTAAACAATGTATTTAACCTGCCGGCAGCAATGATAACAGATGAGTTTCTGGAGGGTCTACAGTGAAACGTTTTAAAAACATCCTCTATATCGTCGAGTCTGAGACGTCCCTGGAGGATTCTGTCGTTGAAAAGGTCATTTCCCTTGCCCGAATCAATAACGCTGCGGTAACGGTTGTCCGTGTCATTGAAAACGGACCATTTGAGCAGCTCAGCCGTACCTTCTTTCACAAGGGTCAGCAACTCACTTCTCTGGTCATTGACCAGGCACAAGAAAGATATAGAAATTTTTGTTTCCGGCGACAGATGGAGATGGTATCCAGGTCTCTTCCGAGATTCTGCAAGGCACAGGCTTTCTTGCTGTCATCAGGAAAGTGATCAAGGACAAGCACGACCTGGTCATGAAACGAGGCTCTGCACCCAAAGGTATAGACCAGCTTGCCATGAGACTCATCAGAAAATGTCCGTGCCCGATATGGATAATCCAGGACAATCGATCCGGTGAACTCAAGAGGGTCCTCGGCGCAGTCGATGCCGGCGCAGACAGTACAGAGACAAAACAGCTCAACAAGAAAATTGTCGAACTTGCTTATTCACTTGCTCAGCGAGAGAAGGGGGAAGCACACTATTTATATTCCTGGTATCTGCCTTCAGAACTGATTCTGCGGGGACCGCGATTTAATCTCAGCGAAGCCGACATACAGCAGATGAAAGATCAGCTTGAGCGTGAGGGAAAGCAGAAAATATACAAACTCCTGGAATCTGCACATATCGAGCCCCGCGAGGATCACATTCATGTCAAGGAAGGAAAAACAGACGAAGCAATTGAAAAAGCACTTAAAAACATGGGGATCGAGGTACTGGTACTCGGTACTATCGGCCGTTCCGGTATACCCGGACTGTTAATCGGCAACACGGTTGAGAAACTGCTTGCCCAGGTACAATGCAGTGTGCTGGCAGTAAAGCCAGATGATTATGAATCACCGGTAATTGTATAGATTGCGATTACCTTTATGAAGCAGAAGCTATTTGCGTGACGGCAGGTCATATTATGAAATATCTAGCCAAATCGGACGACAAAGTCCTCTGGTTTTTGAAAAAAACCATCCACTACAGCCTGAAGATTCTCGCCTTCCTGATGATCCTGCTCATCGTATCAGGAGTTGTCGACGTAGGCTGGACACTGTACCAGCGCCTTCTCGCTCCGCCGCGGTTTATCCTTACAATTGGAGACATCCTGGCGGCATTCGGTGCCTTCATGGTTGTCCTCATCGCGATTGAGATATTCCAGAACATCATTCTTTACCTGCGCGATGACGTCATCCATGTAAAAATTGTACTTGCCACCGCACTCATGGCGGTTGCACGAAAAATTATCATCCTTGATTACGATGAGCTCAATTCGATGTATGTTTTTGCAACCGGCCTTGTGCTTATCGCGACGGGTCTCACCTATTATCTCATTCACAAGATTCCGGAAAATATGCAAAATGGAAGCTGATCAGCCCCCCTCATTACTTGCACCGGCAGAAGAAAAGTTCTCAGCCAAGGCATCGCATTGTCAAGGACATCCTCTGATCTTTTTCTCATGGCTGCTGGACTTTCACTACCCGCCTCATTAATTTTTAGCAGACTAACTCTATGTATTAGTCTGTAATTATTAGGGAGAAACTCCATGAAGAAACATTTCCTGGTTACGGTAAGTGACGACTATAATCATCTGACCGGGGTAGATTTTATCTGCTCATTTTTCAAGAAACTCTCCGAACACCAGATCACCCTCCTGCATATCTGCAGGCTCGATTGTAACGACATGAATCAGGCGTTGATGGAGATGTGGGAAGACCCTTCCGACAAATTGTCCGGCCAACTGACCGTCGGCTCCAGAAAGGCGCTCGAAAAGGCGACTGAGCTGCTGGGCCAGAGCAGGATGTCTGTTGACCGGATGGTTACCAAAACCTTTGCCGAACGCTATGGCAAAGTAAAAGATATTCTCAATGAGGGTTCGCAGGGACTCTATGATGCGATCATCCTTGGGAAACGGGCCTCCTATACCCTGCAGTGGTTCTTTGAACGACCTGCTGATGAAATTGCCCAGTCAATCATCAGCGACAGCATGCTATCCACCCCGTTATGGGTCTGCCCGGAGCCGGAATTGGGCAGAAAAAATGTTCTTGTCTGCGTGGATGGATCAGAAGATTCGATGAGAGCCGTAGACCACAGCGGATATATCCTCTCCCGCCAGGAGCAGCATGAAATTACGCTTCTTTACGTGGAAAACGGGGCGGGACTCGACGTAGAAACGATTTTTGCAAAATCCTGCAAAATTCTTCAAGACCATGACATCGCTGCCGAACGGATCAGAAAGGAGAGTACCTGGGGCCTCAATGTTGCCGGAACTATCCTGAGTCATGCGGAAAAAAATGGGTTTGCAGCCATAGCAGTCGGTCTCCACGGGCAAGAGCAGGGACTCCTGAAAAGCGTCAGGCTTGCTGGAGACACCACCGCTTCCCTTATCAGGCAGACGGAAAAAATAACCTTGTGGTGCTGTCCATAGCAAATGGTCTCTCAGGCGTTAATCATTGCGAGATGAGAAGCGGCACAAGCCCGGGAGCCGTAAGCTACCTTTTTACGCTAGCCTGACTCGTACTAAAAGGATAATAATAGCGTAACAGACGTTGCCCACTTCCTTCTGCCCTGGAAGAAAATTAGGACTTTTCAAGGTTCCTGAAAATCTATGAGGAAAATGAGATGATTGAGAAAAACAGTGTCCCGGATACAAGAAGGATGAGCAGTCTTTTCGAGCGCTATCTGACCGTGTGGATCGGTTTATGTATTGTCGGGGGTATAGTGCTGGGGAAAATAGCCCCGAACCTGGCGAAAAATCTTGATGCCATGTCAATTTACATCGACGGGGCGCCGGTGGTTTCAATTCCAATAGCCATATGCCTGTTTTTCATGATGTATCCAATCATGGTAAAGATCGATTTCGCTTCGGTGATCAAAGCGGGGAAAAGCGGCAAGCCGGTCTTGCTGACACTTGTTCTCAACTGGTGCGTCAAGCCGTTTACCATGTATGCAATCGCTCTGCTTTTTCTGGGTTTTTTGTTCAAATCCTTTATTGGTGCAGAGGCGATGGACCTGGTTAAGCTGCCGTTCGGCCTCGATCTTCCGGTCGGAGCCCAACACGGGGCAGGAGTGGTGGTTTTGCAGGAAGGGGTGAAAATGCTGCAGGTTCCCTTGTGGAGAAGCTATTTCGCCGGTTGCATCCTGCTTGGAATCGCGCCCTGTACCGCCATGGTCCTGGTCTGGGGATATCTCGCCAGGGGCAATGACGGTTTGACGCTTGTCATGGTGGCAATCAACTCGCTCACCATGCTGCTGCTCTACGGCGTCCTCGGCGGATTCCTGCTGGGCGTGGGCAGGCTGCCGATTCCCTGGCAGGCGCTGCTCCTGTCTGTCTCGATTTACGTTGCCCTCCCGCTGGTGACCGGTTATCTGTCGCGAAAATGGATCATCGCCGCCAAAGGAGAGCCCTGGTTCAAGGAAAAGTTTCTGGGGGTCCTGACGCCGCTGACCATCACAGCCCTGCTCCTGACCCTTGTGCTTCTTTTCAGCTTCAAGGGAGAGGTCATCACCTCTAATCCGCTGACGATTGTCTGGATTGCCATTCCGCTGTTCATTCAAACGATTCTGATCTTTGCTCTGGGCTATGGTGCGGCAAAATTTTTCAGGCTCCGTTATGAGGATGCCGCCCCTGCGGCGATGATCGGGGCATCCAATCACTTCGAGGTTGCCATCGCCACGGCCGTTATGCTCTTTGGCCTGTCATCGGGCGCGGCCCTTGCTACCGTCGTCGGCGTGCTGATAGAAGTTCCCGTCATGCTGATGCTTGTCGGCTACTGCAAGCGAACGGCATCCTGGTTTGAAAAGTGAGTTACCTTTCTCCGCATGTAAATCAATACCCCCATGACCCAGAAACATACCGGCAAGACCACTGTTCTCTTTCTCTGCACCGGCAACTCGTGCCGCAGCCAGATGGCGGAAGGATGGGCCAGGCATCTCCTGGCAGACGGGATTCAGTGCCTACTCCGCCGGCATTGAAAAACATGGCCTGAATCAACTGGCCGTTGAAGCGATGCGGGAGGTCGGCGTGGATATTTCAGCCCATGCGTCCAAGACCATTGATGAACTGCCGATCCAGCACTTTGACTGGGTGATAACCCTGTGCGGCCACGCACACGAAACCTGCCCGTTCTTTCCAGGTAAAACGATTCATCGAGGTTTCGAAGACCCTCCCGAACTTGCCCGTGAGGCGGAATCAAAGGAGGAAGCGCTGACTCATTACCGCAGAGTACGCGACGAGATCAGGGAGTTCATCGTCAGCCTCCCCAGTATTTTAAATCAAGCGCAACCCTAGATATCCGGCGCTGCCTGGAAGCAGTTCACCGGCGGCGCATCCTTTTTTCCATATAAATTTACTCACACCAACCACCAGAAACTGTTTTCACACCACACGCCTTCCCTTCCCCCCTGCTGATTTTCCAGGTGTTCTCTGATGCCTTCCTGATATAGAGTGTGACAATAAGGATGAAAGACATATAGTAGGGAGAGGGAGCGATTTTCCGACAAATGGTGCTTTTCAATGACAGATCAAGGAGATGACATGGATTCAATAACAACCCTTAAAACAGCCCTTGAATATGAGAAGAAGATACGTGACCTCTATACAACTGCCATTTCAATTATTGACGATGAAAGGGGAAAAACCATTTTCTTATTGCCTAGAAACCAACGTTTTCCGGATGCCGACATAATCTCTTTGCCCTTGTTGTAGATGCGAAGTTGAATCTTGGCACCACGCTTTCCGGCATAGAAAGTTTCCAAAACGCCACTGTCTTCGTAATGGTTTGTTTTCTTGGTTCTACTCACCATGTGATGTTTGATGAATTCCAAGGTGGGGTTTTCTGGCAGCAAGAAATCAACACATAGGTCGCATCGACTCACCAATACCTTAAAAATAGCCCCATGAAGTTCTTGCAGGTCTTCTGTTATCTGTTGGACAGACTCAAGGACTCCTTTGTGCCAGAGGCTTTCAGAGAGAATCGAAACATAAACGTTTGGCGATTCCCCTGGCGGATTCGTTATAGAAAGGTAGAGATGGTACTCGGGGAATTTGAGATGGTACCGATAGTTGGGGGACTTGCCTGTTGGTAAGTGGAAGAAAGGACGACCACTAGGTGTCTGGTCTTTTATACCTTCCTCACCTCGGGCCTCTTCTTTTTTGATTTGCAGCCCACGGCTCAACTTGTCCCAATGGCCATTCCACTGCACAAAGAAGCCAATGTCCAAAGAGTCAATTCCATGGGCAACCCTACGAAATCCACCCTGAAGTGGGATTTGCGTATGGCGTGTTACAGACCACGCCATATTTTCTTCTATTTTACTTTGAGCCTCTGGACATAGAAAAGCCATGAGAGGATCTCCTTTCTGCGCGTTTTGCGCTGAAGAGTCCGCCCATGGCTTGCTACTGGCTGGCAGCTTTGGCTGGCTACGGGGCGTTTAGTTTTTGTTGCCCCTGACAAGTTGTCAGGGCGTGATTTTTAACAACCTTTTTCCGGTTAACTTTGCAGCAATTACAGTGACCATTTTTAGACCAATTTTATGGTATTTTTTAAACCATGTTCAGGTTATGTCCATAACGAGTGGTTGCTACGATCGAAGCAGCACTGGCCTGTGTTTTTCGTGTTTTTACCTGGAGGTGGTTATGGCTGAACATAATGTGTTCAGTGCCACCGAATAGTTGCAAAAACACGCACATATTGCTCCTTTTTATTCCCTTTTATTTATTTATTTGCGGCGCCTGCAAACTCACACCAAACTTGCGCCCGGCTGGGACTAGAATGTAGGTCTTCTTTTGTCCGTCTTCGCCACATGCCACGATCTCTTTCGGCAGGTCCTTAATGTCAATCATAATTGACTCACTCATTGTCTTCACCTCCTTTTCCGTCAAGTAATTGGCTCAGTTTGTCATTTACTGGGCCTCGACCTAAAAAATAATCCACAATCTCTCGGCTGAGTCTCGTTTTGCGTTTGTACTCTTCAAGCTTCTCTGGACCGCAGCCTTCTTTGATATCTCTCCATGCCATACATTCAATGACCGGTATAAAGCAGGCCGCAGACCCATCTAAAAGAAGTGGTTTATCAGGGGCAGCAGCATTTTCATCTTTAACTTTTTGAAACTGGAATCCAGTCAAGCGACCCTCTTTTAGACGCTTATGCACTGCTGCGCGTGATACCTGTACAAAGCTTGCTACAGACACAGGGGAATAAACACCATGTAGCCGGCTAATTTCCTGTAAAGCTTCTTGCCACTTCCTATAGTCATCTTCATGGCCTTGGACTTTATAAAATCTCGTGCCTGGATCAGGATCGCCAACGATCTCTCTCAGATCGTCATAAACTTCAACATAAGGTATCTCTAGCTTCATTTCGCGCCTCCATGGTTACCAAGTTAACCTCTGGTAAACTTATAGCAATATGGTTAACGGTTCGTCAACCATAAAATTGACGAACCGTTAACTTTTCTTTTCTTGATGATTGATGATGGTTTTTTGCAGGAGGGCCGTTGTGTTTAATAAATTATTGCCCGTAGAACGAAAATTTGAGTGTGTCTGGGTCGAGATATTGAGACATGCACCAAGTGAATAAATGGCCATCATTTTCGGGTGGCCTTGGCAATATTAATTACAGCACAATACCTATTTGGCTTTCCTTATATTCTGCATATAGTCGATAAACAGATGATCTGCTGATTTCGAATATCTCGCCGATGTCTGCCTTGCTTAGCTCATCCGTTTCAAAAAGCCTGACCATTTCAGCGATTTCGTCATCGCCCAGTTTGGCCTTGATTCCAAATTTCACACCTCGTGCAATCGCTTTTTCTCGACCTTCTTTAGATCGCTCACGGATAATACCTCGTTCAAACTCACCGATTGCAGCAAGAATATTGAATTGTAATCGCCCATAAATTGTTGTCGTGTCGATACCTTGGTCAAGAACAACAAGGTCAACATCCTTTTCTTCGAGCAGTTGGACAATCTTTGAGAGGTCGACGACTGACCTGGCTAATCGATCAAGTTTTGTAACAAGGAAGACGTCACCTTCTCGAACGAAGTCCAAAGCCTTCTTTAACTCAGGCCGTTTCTCTGTCGTTCCTCCAGAGGCCTTCTCTTTGAATATTCTGTCGCAATCGGCCAAGCGGTCCAATTGAACATCTAACTTCTGTCCTGCGGTACTAACCCTTGCATAGCCTACACGCATACCCATAGCTGCCTCCTTTCATTTGGATAGTGGTTTCTGTTCTGTTATTGTAGACTGCAAGTGTTTCAGCGGCAGGGTATGTAGGGATTGTCCACGTTGGCTGTTTTCAAAACGCCAAAACCTGATGACACAACCTCCGAGACAACCCATAATTGACCGTCTGCAATAATTCCGCTACATTGTCATCTGTATTGAATTGCAAGGTTTTTAGGAATTTGTTGACTGAGGGGGATTGACAAATGATCGAACCCACCTTGGTAAAAGGGTGGGTTTTTGTTTTTACAAATATGAACTTTAATTTTAAGGAGGAACCACTGTGTTTAAAAAAACATTTTTAGGGTTAGTTTGTTTCTGCTTTCTACTGTCCAGCGCAACTTTTGCAGGTAGCCTCACTGACAACAGCATAGTAAAGCTCGATGAAAAAACATTTGTATTAGTAAAAAACCTCGCTACAGGGAATGAAAGTATTTCTTCGGTACTGGCTCTGTTCAAAGTCGAAGGAGATCAATTGGTATTAAAAGATGAAGTTCATTATGAAGGAGCTATTCAATTGTCATTAAGGTCAAAAAACGAGAGGCCTTCGGTGATTCATCATGATCCGCCTGCTCAATAGTATCAAGATGTAACTCTATTTCTGACGAGAACAAGTCTCCCAGAAGTAACGGCCCTGGATCACGGATCGGGGCGTGTCAGGACCAGGACTTATGAGACTTGAAAACTTATTGTATGCGTTTAGTTTTATTATTTTTGGTAACATAATTTATGAGTATGAAGCTGTAATGGACCCAGGATTGTATATACCGAGAAAAATAGCATTTATATTTTACGGGTTTGGCATTTTTCTGTTTTTATTTTCATTTACGAAAAAGAAATGAATCCCATTAATTTGGAGAAGTAGATGAATGGCATGTCATCCAAGGGCGATATAAACACAAGCAAATCGCCTTCAAAAATATCTCTAAAACGTGTTCTTGTTTTTGCCGTTGGTATATCGCTGGTCATTACCGCATCTGTGGTTGGCTATACAATTAACATAAAGACAGAGTGGGGTAGAACCCAAGAGGCGCAATAGATTTTGGGACTGGTACCGCACTAACGACCACAGTCATTGAGGCAAGCGCAATCGCTGGGATAACAGCAGGTGCTTATGCATTATTCCCTCTGGTTGAAGGAGTTTTAAGCTCACCATCTACATATGTTACTGCAGCTAGTCTATCAAATGACCATAGAGTCCTTGATTTTGCTGAGGGTGTGATAAGTGGCGAAATACCTTTAGATTTAGGTTTCACACCACAGAAACCGTATGAAGCAATTGGGTCAGCTCTTTCTAAGGCTACTCATTTATCGATTAATAATACGATAAAAGGGCTTGATGTTTACGATGAAAAGTAGGATATATGGTTTTGTAAATGAAGTTATTTAATCTAATTTTCTCATTTACATTTATTACACTTGGTTTCTTTATTTACAAGCAAGAATATTTAACTAGTCCAGAAATATATATTAGTAAAAATGTTGGATCGTTATTTATAATATTTGGTGTTTTTATTCTCATATATCCTTTTTTTAAAGATAAAAATTAATAGATACAATACAATTAAAACAATACTTGTTATGAATTAGCTTTAATAATGATTTGAATTGATCTATTTAGGAGGCCCCACCGTGAGGTTTATAAAGCTCTATCTCCTAGCCACACTGTTTGTATCCTGTATTGCGCCAAACGTTTTTGCCGTTTCAGAAGACGATCCCGACCTGTCTCCCTGCGACAATATTTACAAGAACAACGCATTCTCAGGTGGTCCCCCCATGAATGAGTTGATAGAGCAAGTCGATCTTTTCTCCAGGGTATGTAGGAATCGGCTAGATCAGACGATTTCCCCCTGTGTCAGGATAGTTGTCGCCTCAAACTGAAACAACAGAGGAGACAGCGAACATGTATTCAAAAGCCTTCCGAACCTTGATGGTTCAAAAGATGACATCCCCAGATCGTCCTGATGTTGAAAGTTTAGCTGCCGAGGTTGGAGTGCCCCGTTCCACCCTCTACCGCTGGGTTAGTGATGTTGGTAAACTGACGCAACGCACCGCGTTCGAAGCTGCTTTGACCATCAACCCCACACCGAGGCCGATCAGCATGAAACGACCACAAGACTGGAGTGCCCAGGAGAAACTCGCTGCGGTGATGGAAGCCGCGTCCTTGTCTGATGAAGAACTGGGTGCCTTCTTGCGCAGCCGAGGTCTCCATGAAGCACAACTTCAACAGTGGCGCGATCTGATGCTTGCTGGTCTTGAGCCAGCGACCGTGCAACGGGGCAAGCAAGCGCCGGAGGGCAAGCGTGTCCGAGAGTT
The DNA here is from genome assembly GCA_963825615.1 of uncultured delta proteobacterium. Taxonomy (GTDB): domain Bacteria; phylum Desulfobacterota; class Desulfuromonadia; order Desulfuromonadales; family BM103; genus JAHEDT01. The sequence continues at coordinate 852,236 of CAWGTV010000008.1, read as the reverse complement.
GGAAAAGGAACTCAGACGCAAAGACAAAGCTCTGGCCGAAACGGCCGCGTTGCTGGTTCTCAAAAAAAAAGCCCAGGCGATCTGGGGGGACGAGGACGACGACACGGACAGTTAGAACGGCAGCAGGTGATCGCCCTGATTGACGAAGCCACGGCCTCAGGTGCCAGATTGCAACCGGCTGCACAGGTCCTGGCATTGACGTCTCGTACCGTCCAACGGTGGCGTGGTCAGGAGGTGAGTGTCGACCGGCGTAGTGGCCCATTGACCAGACCTGCCAACAAGTTGACGGCGAAGGAACGGAAACAAGTTCTGGCGATTGCAAACGCGCCAAAGTATAGAGATTTGCCGCCCAAACAGATCGTGCCACGCCTGGCTGATGAGGGGATCTATGTCGCCTCCGAATCGACCTTCTACCGCATTCTACGCGAAGAGCACCAACTCGCTCACCGGGAACGTTGCCGTCCTGCCACACATAGACGGCCTCTGGAGAAGGAGGCAACCGGCCCCTGCCAGGTCTGGTCTTGGGATATCACTTATTTGAAGAGCACTGTTGCCGGACGATTCTTCTATCTGTACATGGTCATGGACGTCTGGAGCCGCAAGATCATCGCAGCGACCGTGTTCAGCAAAGAATGCGGACAGAACAGTGCGTTGATGCTGGTCGAAGCTTACCATCATCATGGCGTCGATCCGGACGGGCTGGTCCTGCACTCTGACAATGGTGGTCCGATGAAAGGATCGACCATGCTTGCAACATTACAGCGTCTGGGTGTGGTCCCATCGTTTAGCCGACCGGGTGTGAGCAACGACAACCCGTTCTCTGAATCTCTGTTCAGAACCATGAAGTATCGGCCTGGTTATCCATCCCAACCGTTCACAAGTGAGCAAGATGCTCAACGTTGGGTCGATGGATTCGTTCGCTGGTACAACACCGAGCACCTCCACAGCGAGATCCGGTTCGTGACACCTGATGATCGGCATTATGGTCGGGAGACTGACATCTTGGAAAGGCGAGAACGGGTCTATACGCAAGCACGACTAAGCAACCCGAATCGATGGACCAGATCAATCCGCAACTGGAAACCCGTTGCAATTGTACGACTCAATCCAGAGAAGAAAAGGCCCTCCGAAGAGGACCTTTGTAAAGAAGCAGCATAATGAGAAGAGGCGACAACTATCTTGACACCCGCCGATTTCGGCTCTTATTAGCCGCTGACACAACTTTCAAGACTTCTCAAATTTGACAATTTCTAGTAAAAATTAGCCCCTTCCCGATTGTCTGGGTTGGGGCTTTATTATAAGTATTACTGCAACTCATTCTCGAATTACCTAGGGACTTTTAGGTCACATTTGTCAACACCGAGCCGAAATTTCAAGTAGGGGCAAAATCTAATCATTTCAACAGTAGATTCCAAATACCCGTTTTAAATTTTCGTACTTTATTTTAAATTTTCCAACTATTTTTTAACTAAATAACATTTAAGAAACGATAACTGGCTCAATGATATCTCCGGAGCCCTCGATGTTATGACGTGATCCACATTGGTTTCCTCGGTGTAATGACTGAAGATATTATCAGTGCCTCAGTATTCCACCGGCATCGGTTTGGACTCGATCTCCGCAGCGACTTTGTCCGAAAAACCAGGTCTAAGGCCAGCCCGTCGTACAATCCGCCATTCATCCAAAGGCTCATACTCTTCCTTCATTTTTTGTATAACAATCCTCACTCTCCTCAGCTGAAAATCCTCCACGCTTTCCCGATGCTTGTTGATCATCCGTCTGGTCCTGGGCAGCTTGTCGAGATGTTTTTCCAGGAGAGGCAAAGATCCTGTCATTTTGCCAATTCTCGACAAGGTGATCCTTTGGGGCCTTTCAGTATTTCCGAGGATTTCTTTGATTGCCGCTTGGGTAGATAGCTGAATGATGCGATCTCGCTCTTTCCAGTCCACACGCATAGCAACAGACTTTTTACGTCTGCGCCTTTTGGGCAGGTTTTTCATCAACCAGGCGCGGTCATGACGGTAGAGCCAGGTATAGGTTGCATTGGCCTGTTGTCGGATCTGCGTACGACTTTTTTTCGGGTAATCCTGGATAGCTTGGACCAGTTTGTTGCGATGGATGTTACGTTGCGTGTTTTGTTCGTCATGGTCCGTTGCAGCGGAGGGAGTGGAACACAGTCGTGCGAGGTGCTTTTTGATTGTGTTGGCATCGACACCTAGCCAGCGGGCTTTCTGTCTTAAACTGACAGTCGGATCTCCATCGAGTCGTAAAAGTTCATTGTCCCAGACCGGTCCGAAGCTGAGAATCCGGGTTCGTTTCATACGATCGGCATCACAACGTTCAGGACCGGTGCGGGCATAAGCAAAGCCGCATCGGCAGTAAAAATTTCCAACCGGCCGTCCTGTGCTCGTGTGTCGTGTGACCACCACCTTGGGGATGACGAGTTTGCTATAGTGTCTGGCGGCAAGGTTCAAACATGGGTAAGGCGGTTCACCGAATGGCTTTTGGGCAGGAATACATGTTTCAAGCAACATGCTGGGTGACGTTTCCAAAAAACGCAGCAGCAGCAAATGCCGCAACGGATGCATGGCTTTTCTCGGCTTTCTGACCAAAGTCGCAAGCCAGTTACTGTCACTACAACAATCAAGATCGGAATCCATTTTTACTAAAAACTCTCGACCATAGAAGGCCTGAAACCTGGTGGCCAAATAAGCCTGCCGAACCCTGCCCGAGACACTGATCAATCCCTTGGCGTCCAGCAGGTTCAGATATTGCTGCTGTAGCGCCTCAAGGCCCGGCGGGTCGGCATTTTTGCAGAGCAGCCTATGGACTTGTTGAGCCAACCAGATGTAGTGGTCGTAATGGTTTTCCAGCACAGAGAATTCTGATCCTGTGTGACAGTTTGCAGCAAGGCAATGGAACAGATGCTTGTTATCCTTGCAGGAGACGTCGATCCGGCTTTCGTACAATGGGACGAGATGCTTGTGACACAACATAACACCCGGACACTGGTGGCTGCGGTGCCAGTAAGGCTCTCCCCATTCCTGTCGGTCGGCTTCGACACAATCTGGGCAATAGCTCAAGTGCGTCATCATCGGAATTGCGCTGGCCATCACACCCAGCGTCATGTGAGTTGCACCACCTTTTTGATGAGCTCGCATTTGCCGTTCGACAGATTCGACCTGAGTTTGAGCCAAAAATGGTTTGAACAAGGGAAACAACGTATGCTTTGCGATCATCCTTTCGGGCGTCAGCAAAGTGCCTTCTGAGAGGTGTTCATAAAAGGCTTGGAGTCTGGAAGGGAAATCGAAAACGGCGGAAGCGGAAGTGGAGCCAAAAAAGTGCCTGACAATAGCCTTAGCCCCCAGGTGACCCAGATAATGTTGATATCGGGCGGAAACGCTGTAAAAAAGTTCGTCGTCGTATGGTGTGGGGAAAAACCCGAGCACATCTAAACCCTCGACAAGTCAGGCAGCCACATCATCCCGAGAGAGTTCTGTCTCAATCCAAGAGAAGTCTTCTTCGAGAAATTCCCTGATTGTCAAACCGAAAAATTTGATCAAGACGATATGCCACAAAGGAGGAGGTGTTGTCATTCTGACAAGCGCGTTTCTTGAACTTTTTGGATCGTAAACAAGGTCCTTGAAAGAGAAAGGGAGAGAGAACAATCCGCGCATAAAATTCATAAAATCATCTCCATAGAAATCTTCAATGACATCCATGAAGTCAAACATAAGATTGGATTTGGATTTTGGTGATCTTTGGTAGGAATACTCATACAGCAGGTAATATTTCTTATATAAAACATCTAAGGATTCTTTATTATAACTGTTCGATAAGAGTTCATAGACTCCATCCGCAATCATCTTGTGTTTCATCAGGTCTTTTTTAACTAAGGGATAAGATCTTGAGGCCTGGTTTTTGTCAGGAAGAAAAAAATCCTGAAATTCCCCATGAATGTAATCCACTCCCTCCCTCAAAGGTGAATTGTGTTTATGGCAGAGGTATACGCCAATGGCCTGGTGGGCACGATGCCAATAAGATTCCCCAAAGTTTTGCTCTGCTTCCTCGACACAATTCTCACAAAACCGCAATGCCCAAGGATGAACAGCAACAAGGTTCGTCATGCCAAGGATTCCTTGAGCTGATTTGCTTGTTTTATTCAGCATGGCACATAGTACTTCTGCCTTTTTTTGCTTAGGAATGAAGGGTTCGAATAATGGAAATAGCGTATGGTTTTGTATAATGTATTTTGGCGTTAACAGTGTTTTCTCTGAAAGTTTTTCGTTGAATCCTTTAATATTTTTGGGAAGGTCATAATAGATTTTGCATCTGAAGATATTGTTGATGATTTTCCTTTTTCTCGTACCGGATTCAATCCCTAACCAGTTAAAATATCGACACCATAAACTATAGAAAAGTTCATCAGGATAAGGAGTAGGGAAAAACCCAAGTGCACTCATATGCTAAGCTTGCCCTTCCAAAAACTCACTTGAATTTTTCACGACGCCTGCCTCGACCAAGGATTCATAAGTATCCTTAACTTCTATCTCTGGCGAGATCTCTTCACGGAGATCATTCGATGACTTTTTTTTCCTTTTCCTGTATTTTGAGGTCTTATCAACACCTTTGATCTCTTTGGCATCAGCTCCACTCCTTTTGGTTTCTTCATCTTCGGCAAATTGTAACGCATCACTTAAAACCGCTTTCATGTCGGTTTCGTGAGCATGGCGGTTAATGGCCTTCATGGCTGACTCATAGGCCAGTTTCTGGTCATAACCTACATTGGTCAAAGGCAACATAATATTGAGCAGGACGGGGTCCACCTGGTCACGGTTTTGACCGACATTCAATCTGGCGTTTCTAATAGTATTCATTATGTCAGGAAGATCACACTTAACCTCTGCTGATCGCAGGTAATCCTCGAAGACATCATTCGCTGGGATAAGATCTTCCAATTCTTTAAGTCTATCGATGTCTTTATTTTTTAGGGCATTGAGAAATGGCCTGACACTTGAAAATTTTTCACGTGCAACCTGATGGATGATTTGCGGCGTGATGGTTTCGTCTTCATTGCCGATAAGTTCAAGCTGTACAGTGACGAACAACTTCACAACCATATCGACAAGACCTTGCGTTTCTTCATACATCACCTTTGAAATCTTATCGTTTACTGGGGTAAAGATTTTCGTCCACTGGTATTCCCAAATGCTGTCGAGGAAATAATCCCACTCTTCATCCTGATGCATATTGGCGATGATCTGGTCTCCTAAACCAACACCTCGGCGTGCATGTGGAAAGGACTGCTGTATGAATTCCATCGCCTTGAACGTTCCGATACGGATAATCGGACACCCAACAATATTGTTCAGCTGGACGAGTTGTTCTGTAATCGCAGTGTTATTGGCTAGCCGCAACTCATCGATGGCCAGTAGCCCTAAGCAATGGCTTGCAGCAACCTCCGCCATCGGAATAAACATCTGATCGTCTGATTTGCGTTGGATTTTGTAATCATCCATATAATCTGTGCCGAGGAGTTTATCTACGGTCGAGAAGAAGCTGTGGGCGAGTGCCTTGAATGTGCCTTTAGAAGGATATTCCAATTTCATCCAAACAAGTTGTTTCAAATCAAAAGGCCGGCCTTGATACTGAGTGTGGTTAATCACCTGGTCCGTCAGGAAGAGGATATTTTCTACTGCAAAGCTTTTCCCGGACCCACTCGAACCAAATACATTAAAGCCATTGATATTGTTATTCCTTGAGCAGGGGACATAGGGGGCTCCTCCGCGAAGGAGTTCAAGTTGTTTGTGCACCTTATTGAGATATTCCACCCGTTTTTTCCCAGCGAAGTTTCTTTGGGCATAACCTTCTCTGATGAGAATGGATATTTTCTGTTCGAGTTCAATCATATGCGGGAGAACTTCGACAAATTCGAAAAGCTTCATTACCAAATAACATCGCAAACGGGGTGGCAAGGATCGTTGCACTGGGTCAATCAACAAGGGTCGCCGCAAAAGAGCTACTGCCTTTTTTTCATCGAGTATCGGATGCAAACTCTCATTGAGTGGACTACCGGCATGTGAAGGCAGTTCTGCCTCCGTGTAAACAGCATCAACCGAATTCCCCTGAATTACTGACGAGAGCCTAAAACCCAAATCCTTAACTTTCATTTCTGCCTCCTGGTTTCAAAAGTTCCAGTAATCTTTTCTGGTTGCTGAGTCCAGTTACATCTCTCAACGCAACCAAAGAACTGTTGGATATCTCATGTTGGATTGATGATGGCAGAATAAGAGGTGTTCCCTGCGGATCAATGACGGATAATTGGCCTTGGGCTTCAATTTCAAAATTGCGGGCGGGTCTGACCATATTGCTCAGCAAAGATTCGCTGACAGGCCCGTATTGCTCTCGAGCTATTGCGGTTTTTTTCTCCTCCTCCTTGCGGATTTTCTCTATTTCAAAATTGTAGTCTATCTCTGCCTGAAGTGAAGGATGTTTGTGACTATCTTCACGAACACTTTTGCAGGCTTCATATTCCAAATATTCTTCTTCGAAAGTATTGCAATGGTAGGCATTATCCTCCTTTTTTTTGAACGTTATAGGAGGCCCGTTTTGTGGTAGAGCCAATACGGTATCATCACGTCTTGGACTGTACGCAACTTCTAATGGGAAATTTCCGCTGCGCTTGGCTTTGGCATGCCATCCCAGACGTTGTGCCTCAGGGCTCTCGTAGTCACGCCCCAAAACACGTAGGCCTTCCCTGGAAAAAGAACCGGTTTTGCGAGGCAATAATTTCAGGACAACTTCTTCTTCGCTTCGTTTTGTGAGACGGCCACTGCGGTTTTCAATTCCATACCTCCATAATTCAGAAGGCACAGGATTGACTCCCGCGGCAATCATTTCAGGCGTGAGAGGATAATCCTTCATATAATTATAATTATTATATTTATTGATCATTAAGAATAATAATTCGGTAAACTTACGAAGTGAAAAAACAGCTCTGTATCGATAATGACTCTCTCGCGTGTCGTATTCTTCGATGCGTTGCTTAACTGCTCCTGGTTGCCAAAGGATAAAATCCTCATTCCATCGACCAAACGTCCGCTCGACTATCCCTTTGAAATCGGCTCTACCAACAGGAGTATTAGTCACAAGAATATTGAGCGTATTAGTTAGCGAATCGGACATTGGCCCGAAAAGTTCTGCTCGGTCTGGGACTAATTGCCTTGGCAAACGACAACCCTCTGGCAAGTGACTTGTGAAAGTGATACCAAGATCTCTGGCAAAGATCAGCTTATCCGATGCAGCGTTGGCCAAAGCCAGCACTGCCCCGATGTAATCGGGTCCTTGCAGTCCGACATAAAAACCGACAACCATCTTGCTGAAGACATCAACGACGATATAAATAACAGGACGGCCAATTAGCCATTGCCTCATTTCAAACAAAGACAAGACCAACCAGATATCAGCAATAGTGCTGTCAATCTGGTAGATATGCCCCGGCCCAAAGGCATAAAAAGTAGTCCTCTCATGAAGGGGTCTTGTGATGAGATTATATTTATGCATTCCCAGTTCTTTTTTTGCTTGTTCATCTGGATTAAGTAGTTTGTTTTTCCAATACATGAACTGCCTGTACGAAGGATAATTTCCGGGTGGGATCAAGCGAGGGGGTATATCTTTGTCTTCAAATTTCACACAGAAATGCTCTTCCAGCATTTTTATATAGCATTTTTTATAAGCCCCGGGCCCTTTTTTAAAGTAGTTCTCGAGAACAAATTTTATAGTTTCAATGGTTAGGGGCGTGATGTTTAATCCTTTGTGGTCTCCTGTTGTTATAGCAGTCTGGCTTGGTCTCCCCCACTTTGCGTCACCAGGCTTTTTCCTTTTACCAGTTTTACCGCAGTTCCTATAGTTGGGAATCTGTGAATTTGGAACCATCCCATAACGCCAAAATCGACGTAAAGCTTCGTAAAGGCGCTTTCTACCAACATTCTTATCAAAGGACACCTGCTTGATTAGACGTGCACGCTCTTTTTCAAGGTAAATATCAGGTTCCACTTGTACTAAATCTATTATCAACCCCCAGTTCTCGTTGCGCATTTTCAGATGTTCCGGCTTGATTTTTGAATCATCTGCAATGGCCGGAAAAGGGTCTACAGGACAGACCAACGCTTTCTTGGTATTTAGGTCTGCAACAATGTTGTCAATCGTTCTGGGGCAGGGCCATGTTGTTTCTAAATGTAAGGCAAAAAGAGCAGCCTCTGTCTGTGTATGATCTACATACAACACACGGAAAAATTCAGACGTACCTTCTTCTTTCCCAGGATACTGAATAACAGAGTTCGGCAGGATCCAGTCACGCATTTCTCAACCTCATGTGTTTTTAATGAAAATGATAGGGTAATCGAAATTCAGCTTGGAGGACATATCTATGGGAAGCCTTGACCTTGCAATCAAATGATTGGCAGCAGCCAGAGAACTTCCTATATCGAGGCCAAGCTTTTTATCGACCCTTTGCATCACCTTGGCAAAAGGAGACAATGGTTCATCAAGAACGAATTGAAAAATGAGTTCTTCGATCTCAGGCAAAGCTTGAATGGTTTCAGCAGGCAGAATATCGGTCCAATAATATCCATGGAAAAATGAGATGTTCCGTGCCAAGAGCTTACTGATCTGCTTTTCTGTTACAAGACCCCAGTCAATCCCACGTTCCGACCAATACGTCCGTTCGATTTCGAGCAATTCCCTGGCCCTGGGATTGTCTAGCGCTGCGGAACTTTTAACTGAACGAACAACAATGACTGTGAGACCGCTTTGTGTTCTTACCTCGATAACAAAATCCGAGGTCATGATCAGCGGCATTTTAGATTTCCAACCTAGCGGAGGCTTAATCCCCAGTCGCTTTGCGATATCGAGGGTTTCATTTAAAGGCAAAGGGAATTGTTCGCGAACGTCGATGACATATTTGGAGTATTCGAGAATCAGAAAATACCTTAATTCGATGTTGCTGAGGAGATGATGGATTCTCGCCGTTTTCCATCCTTTGATCCGGTGTACAAAACTCCAGGACGGGAAATCATAGACCTTAAGAAAGGGGATATAATTGTTCAGGCGACCTTGGCCACGGCCTTCCTTGAAAAACCTCTTTTGCACCTTGGGTCTTGAGAAATCCGGGTAAGGACCATTCCCTTTACGTCCTTTTCTCAAGTACCTTTGAGTAGGTCGGGGCATGAAGAGTGGCCAGTATTTGTTTAATGAGTAGTGCATTTTGTTATCTCCTTTCATTTGATAAAATCATTGGAAAGGACAACAGTTCGATTCTCGGCACAAAATGAAAAGGCCAGCTGAATAGCTGGCCTCATAAAAGATCGGTTCAAAATGGCACGAGTCTTTAGTAATGACTCATTCCATAATTTTATTAGGTCTGGAATTATCCTCATGCTTAGACTCCCGACGCTCAATTACAAATAAAATACAGCAGGACAAAAAACTTGTCAACGATATTATTTAATTATATCAATATGTTACGATTACATTTTGTCAATAAAAAATGTAATTTCTAAAGATTTCAGGTGCAACTAGGATACCCATAGAGAAGTTTCTTGGGCCGAGGATTATATGAAAATTCTGTCAAATACCACTAGCTCCATACCCTTCTACCCCTCTAAATTTTGATGTTCATTCAAAAAAACGCTTACAATTTTCATTTTCGACTCAAAACGGTAGTAATTGGGATTTTATCTAGTAGGCAGGCCCTGAACTAGGCCGGTGAATTTAATACTAAATATCCTTAGGTGATATAAGAGAATGAGTTGCAACAATAGATATAAGAATACTGACGGGTCTTCATCAATGCGTTACTACAAATGGTGCAATGTAAGAAAAGTGGGGACAGCGTGGGAACAAAAGAGAACAAACAGGAAAAGGGCTTAAAGACACGATATCTCTAAGCCCTTAATTGTAAATGGCGCGTCACGGAGGATTTGAACTTCCACCCTTCTGATCCGTAATCTGACCGTCGGCATTTTTTTCCTATCAAATTTCAACTGAAATTCTAATAATTCATTTCCCAACTTAATTTTCAATTTTCCAACTTTATTTTGAATTTCCCAACTTAATTTTCTAACGAACAACAACCTGTTAACGATCAGCAAGGTTACTCGACCGTGACGCTCTTGGCGAGGTTGCGCGGCTGATCGACATCGGTGCCCTTGAGCACGGCGATGTGGTAGGCCAGAAGCTGCAACGGGATCGAGGTCAGAACCGGCATCAGGTCATCGACCGTCGACGGTACCACCAGGGCGATTTCCGCCTTGTCGGCGACCCCGGGCCCCGCCTGGTCAGTCACCACCACCACCCGGCCTCCGCGCGCCTGCACCTCTTCCATGTTGGCTGCGACCTTGTCCATGGTGTCGTTGTGCGTGGCGATCACCACCACCGGAAGCTGCTCATCGATCAGGGCAATCGGGCCGTGCTTCATTTCACCGGCAGGGTAGCCCTCGGCATGGATGTAGGAGATCTCCTTGAGCTTGAGCGCCCCTTCCAAGGCAATCGGGTACTGGTTGCCGCGGCCGAGATAGAGGAAATCCTGAACCTGCACCAACCTTTGGGATGCCTGCTCGATGGCGCTGTCCAGAGCCAGACACTCTTCGACCTTGCGTGGCAGGCTAACCAGCGCCTGCAGCATGCTACGGCCAGCCGCCGGGTCGAGGTTGCCGCGCAGGCGACCGAGATAGACGGTGAACAGGTAGAGGGCCACCATCTGGGTGGTGAACGCCTTGGTCGAGGCCACGCCGATCTCCGGCCCGGCGTGGGTGTAGATGACACCATCGCTCTTTCGGGCGATGGAGGATTCGACCACGTTGCAGATGGCTAGCACCTTGCCGCCCTTGTCGTGGGTCTCCTGCAGGGCCGCCAGGGTGTCGGCGGTCTCGCCGCTCTGGCTGATCACCAGCGTCAGGGTCCTTGCGGTGACCAGCGGGTCACGGTAGCGGAACTCGCTGGCGATATCAACCTCGACCGGGATGCGGGCATGCTTCTCGATGAGGAACTTGCCGACCAGGGCGGCGTGCCAAGAGGTACCGCAGGCGACGATGTAGACGCGCTCCAGGTTGACGAGGAAGGCGTCGTCGAGGCCGAGGTCAGCCAGGAAAACCCCGGAATGATCCTCGTTGATGCGCCCGGCAATGGTGTCGGCGATCGCCCGGGGCTGCTCGTAGATCTCTTTGAGCATGAAGTGCCGGTAGCCATCCTTCTCGGCCATGACCGGGCTCCAGGTGATGATCTTCGGGGTTTTTTCCACAGGGGTGCCGGCCAGGGTGCTGATCGCCATAGCGGCCGCGGTGAAAACCACCACCTCGCCGTCATCGAGGAAAATCATCTCGCGGGTATGGGAGAGCATGGCCGGGATGTCGGAGGCGACGAAATACTCCCCCTCCCCCTTGCCGACCACCAGAGGCGAGCCCTGCTTGGCGGCGATCAGCTTGTCCGGCTCGCGATCGCAAATGATCGCCACGGCGTAGGCCCCTCGCACCTCTCCGAGGGTTTTACGCACCGCTGCTTCGAAGTCGCCGCACGCCTTGTAATGCTCTTCGACCAGGTGGGCGATGATCTCCGTGTCAGTCTCAGAATTGAAGCTGTGCCCCTGGTCGCGTAAGCGGTTCTTCAGGGCCAGGTAGTTCTCGATGATGCCGTTGTGCACGACCACGAAGCCGTCGGCGTTGTGCGGGTGGGCGTTGATCTCCGAAGGGCGACCGTGGGTCGCCCAACGGGTATGGCCGATGCCGGGCTGACCGGCCAGAGGGCGCTCGAGCAGTATTTTTTCCAGGTTGACCAGCTTGCCTTGGGCCCGGCGGATGCTGACCTTGCCCTGGCTGATTGTGGCGATGCCGGCCGAGTCGTAGCCACGGTACTCGAGCCGCTTCAGCCCTTCCAAAACGATAGGGGTCGCCTCCTGGGGGCCGATATATCCAACGATACCGCACATAGGAACCTCAGTAATTAAAAGAAGAAAAGTTATTTTGAATAACTAAAAAGCTAACGCAAAGACGCAAAGATTCAAGAAATGCCGCCGAGAAAAGATGTGCTTGGCTAAAATACTTTAGCAACTTGGCTGCCCTTGATATCTTTGCGTTGACTGTCTATCACCTAAGTCTTTGTCTTGGACTATTCTTTTGGCTTTTTTTTCTTGCGCTTCTGCCTGTTGCGTTCGGCCCAGCCTTCGACGTTGTTTTGCTCGGATCGGGCGATGGCCAGGGCGTCTGGCGGCACGTCTTTGGTGATGGTCGAGCCGGCGGCGATCAGGCTGCCGCGGCCGATGGTAACTGGGGCGATGAACTGGGTGTCACTGCCGACGAACACATCGTCGCCAATGGTGGTCTGGTACTTGTTGACGCCGTCGTAGTTGCAGGTGATGGTACCGCAACCGATATTGACGTTCTTGCCGATGGTCGCATCGCCGATGTAGGTCAGGTGGCTTGCCTGGGATTTCTCACCGATCACGGCCTTCTTGGTCTCGACGAAATTGCCGACCTTGTTGTGGCCGGCCAGCACGGTCCCCGGCCGCAGGTGCGCCATCGGTCCGACGGCACAATCGTCACCTATTGATGATTCCACCATGACGGAGCCGGGTTTCAGGTGCACGCGGTCGCCGATAGTGCAGTCCGTGACGATCACCCCCGGCTCGATTTCGCAGCCGCAGCCAATGGTTGTTTTGCCGCGCAGGTGCGCGCCTGGATGCACCAGGGTGTCGGGCCCGATAACCACCTCCGGGTCGATGTAAGTGGCTGCTGGATCGACCAGCGTCACGCCGGCGCGCTGGTGAGCAAGATTGATTCTCTGGCGCATGATGGCACCGGCATGGGCCAGCTGCACACGATCATTGATCCCCATGGTCTCCTCCGCGTCTTCTGCTCGCAATGCCTCGACCCGTTCTCCCGCCTGGCGGGCGGCGGCCACGACATCGGTGAGATAATACTCCCCCTGGGCATTGCAATTATCCAGCTGGTGCAGCCAGCTGAAAACCTGCGGCGCCTGAAAAAGGTAGATGCCAGTGTTGATCTCTTTGACCTGGCGTTCCTTGGGCGAAGCGTCTTTTTCCTCGACAATCCGCTCAACACCGTTGGCACCACGGATGATGCGTCCGTAACCGGTAGGGTCGGGCATCTCCGCGGTCAAGACGGTCACGGCAGCGGACGTGTTTTGATGGTGGGCCAGGAGAGCTTGCAGCGTAGCCACGCGCAACAGGGGGACATCGCCGCAGAGCAGCAGGAGCTCCCCGACAAAGCCTTGCAGGACATCTTCAGCGCAGAGCAGGGCATGCCCCGTCCCCAACTGCTGCTCCTGCAGGGTAAAGTGCATCTCTTCGCTGGACAATACAGTGCGCACCAGCTCGGCGCTATGGCCGATCACCGCGACGATCGGAGCGGCGCCGACGGCCCGGGCTGTGTGCACCACCTGGCTCAGCATCGGCTTGCCGCCGACGGCATGCAGCACTTTCGGCAGATCTGATTTCATGCGGGTGCCCTGGCCTGCAGCAAGGATGACCGCCGTTAAATTTTGCGCCATTCTCAACCCTTTCGATTTAAACAAGTCATTATTTCGAAATGCCTGCGAAAGGTCAAGCCAAGACAGGCACAACCAGGCAGGATCAGCCCACCGATCACAGATTCTTTGCCGGATCAGCTTTCTCTTTGCCATAAGGAGATTGCTTCAGTATATTAAGAGGGAATTTCTCTTGGGGGGAATCAGGACAGATGGGTAGTCGCGAACAAGTCACTGAAATACTGAACCAACTGGAAAAAGTCCTCAAAGAGCTTGAGTTCGCTTACGAGCAGTATTTTCTCGGCATGGAGAAGCGCGCCCCCGAGACGGAGCGTAGCAAGTTCACCCTGCGCATCCGCAAGATGGTGACCCTCTACATCCCCCAGACCGACCTGCGTTTTCGCCTGCAGAGCATCACCAGTCGCTTCAACAGCTACAGCAGCTACTGGGATCGCACCCAGCGCCTGATCGACGAAGGCAAATACGAGCGCCACAACGCTCGCATCCAGCGTTATGCCAACGATAAGAGACCCGCTGCGGAAGACGCTGAAACCTCCCTCGCCATCGATTCTTTGGACACACTGTACGAGAAACTTGTCGCCGCCCACCAGATTTGTCATTTGCGCCCCCCCAACCGTCAGCAGGTTGCCAGCTTCCTGATCAGGCAGCAAGAAGCCATCAAGCAGCGCTTCGGTGAAAAGCAGATCGACTTCGTAGTCATCACCGAAGACGGCAAGCCGAAGGTCAAGGTTCGCGCCAGGAAGTGAGCCCGCTCATGACCGATCAACGCAGCAAAACAGCAATGATTCTCGCCGGCGGCGGCATCATGGGCGCTGCTTACGAGATCGGATGCCTTGCGGCCCTCGACCGACTTTTCGGCCCAGGCTTCTCGACTCGCCGCTTCGACACCTACATCGGCATCAGCGCCGGGTCGGTGATCGCAGCACTGGTAGCCAACCGCATTGACCCCGGCGGTCTGTACAAAACCATCGCGCGCAACGAATTGACTGTTTTCAACTGGCGCCGCCGCGACGTTTACCGCTTTGACTGGTGGGCGACGCTGCGCTCGGCAGGCAGACTGCCCCTCAACCTGTTGCATGTTCACCGGCACTACCGGAAGAACCACTGGGAGTTCCGCCTGAGCGATCTGCCACACCTGCTCCACGAGCAATTCCCGGCCGGGCTTTTCTCTCTACAACCTCTGCAGAGCTACCTGTGCAGCTCCTTTTGCAACGAAGGGCTCGCCGACGATTTCAACCAGCTTAACTGCGATCTCTACATCCCGGCATACGATCTTGACTCCGGCGAAAGAATCATCTTCGGCACAGCGGAACATCGCGACATACACATCTGCCAGGCGATTACCGCCTCATGTGCCATCCCCTTCTTCTTCCAGCCGCATCGCATCGGCCGGCACGCCTATATTGATGGTTCGTCCGGACGGGTCTCCCACATCGATATCGCCATTGAACGCGGCGCCCGGCTGATCGTCCTGATCAATCCCCGGGTCCCCTTCCGCAACGATCCCGAGATCACCTGCCTGCCATCGCTCTCCTACGGCGCCTGCTCGCAGATTGACGAGCTTGGCGTCCTCTTCACCTGGGAGCAGGCAAAACGGATCGAAAGCCGCGAAAAGCTTCTCATGGCGCTCGACTACTATCGGCAGAGGAACCCTGAAGTCGACATCGTGCTCTTTGAACCGGGCGCAGACGAGGCCCTGCTCTTTTTCCAGGGACCCATGTCGATTACAGCACGCAACCAGGTCATGCTCTACGGCTATCAGCTGACCCTTTTGGACATGCAACGCAACTACCAGAGCCTGGCTGACATCTTTACCCGGCACGGCATCCGCACGACATCGGCGAATCTCGACAAGGCTCCACCGGAATAGCTGATCGGGGGGAGAGGATATCCCTTCCTGCACAAAGCTAGTGAGGAAGACCGGCGGTCCTGCAAATATCTATAGCGCTTCCGGCTGGTTGACGAAGGTCCGCCCAGCCGTTAAAGTTAATCCAGCGCGGGGCACTTATGAAAATCGTCTTCTGCACACTCCATGTTCGCCGCTCCTCCCAGGCGGTGTCCCTAGCCGCCGGCTGCCTGGCCGCGGCCCTGTCACCCGAGTTACGTAAAACCAGCCTCCTGGTCGACGGCTTACCGGAACAAGCAGACCGCGAGATCCTTGCCGCAATCCTCGCCGCCAAACCGCAGCTGGTCGCCTTCCCGGTTTACGTCTGGAACCGCCAGCGGGTCATTCGCCTCGTCAGGCAACTGCATGAACAGCAGCCGCAACTCTACCTGGTTGCCGGCGGCCCGGAAGCGACCGGCGATCCGGCCGGCCTCGCTGCCGCAGCTCCCTGGACGGCCCTGGTTCACGGCGAGGGGGAAGCGGCCTTTGCCGGACTGGTCGAAACGCTGGCCGGGGGCGTGCCGCAAGAGGCGCTGCCGGGAGTGACCCTCATGCTGGCGAGCGGCCCCCTGGCGGGCGAAAGCTATTGCCCCCACGACCTCGACACTGCCCTCTCGCCATGGCTCATCGGCACGCTCAGACCGCAACCGTCAGGCGGTGTTCTCTGGGAGGTCGCCCGCGGCTGTGCATTTTCCTGCGATTACTGTTTCGAAGCCCGTGGTCATGGCGGGGTCCGCTGCATCGGCCGGCAGCGCCTGGAAGAAGAACTTGAGCTCTTTTCCAGGGCGGGTGTCAGCCAGGTGTGGGTCCTTGATTCGACCTTCAACTATCCGCCGGAGCGCGGCATTGCCCTGCTCGAGTTGCTGCTGGAGAAAGCCCCCGAGCTGCACTACCACCTGGAAGCCAAGGCCGACTTCATCGACCGTCATACCGCCCGACTGCTGGGTGAGCTGAACTGTTCCGTTCAACTGGGACTGCAATCGATCCACGAGGAGGTCCTCAAAACCATCCATCGCCCCCTCGACCTCGACATTCTCGCCGAAAAGATCCACCTGCTGGCCGCAGAAGAGGTCGTTTACGGCTTTGACTTGATTTACGGGCTGCCGCAGGACAACTATGCCGGTTTCCGGGACAGCCTCGATACGGTCTTGAGTTTTGCGCCGAACCACGTACACATCTTTCCCCTGGCCCTGCTCCCTGGGACCAGGCTCGCCCAGCAGCGTGACCGCTATGGCATCAAGGCGCAGGCTGAACCACCCTACGAGTTACTTTCCTCAACCAACTGGACTGTCGAGGAGCTTGAGCTTTGCCGCCGCCTGGCCACCACGGTCGATCTGATTTACAACACCGGCCGCTCGGTGGCCTGCTTCCCCGCGATTTTGCAGGCCCTGCAGACCCGACCGAGCGAGCTCTTCGAGGCCTTCTTCCAATGGGCCCAGCAACAACCCGGGATCGACTACGACAGCCTGATGCTTGCCGCCAACTGGTCAGCCACGGATGCCTACCGCATGCTGCAGGGCTACATCTGCGACCAGCTGCGCAGGACGGGACAGGGGCACCTGGTGAGCGTGTTCCTTGACCTGCTCTGCTACCATTTTCACTATGCGGAAACGCTGCTTGGCGAAGAGCTCCTACCGCCTGCCAGTGCCAAGACTCTCCGCGCAAATCTTTGGGAAACACCGTGGCAACGCTCGGACAAGTGCCGCCTAGTGCCCTTTGCCTACGAGATTCTCGACCTGCTGGAAATGGAGGAAATGCAGCTGGAAGAGATTGCCACTCTGTTCCGCCCGGTAGGCTCGGTGGCGCTCTTCATGCGGCGTGACAACGAGGTCTTCTGCGAATCGTTGAGCGAGGAGATGCTGCGCCTGCTCAAGCACAGCAATGGCAACATGAGCCCCAAAGATATTTTCGCCGGCAGCCTGTCGCAGGCGACCGGCGAAGAGTTGGTCCAGTTTGCGGTTTTGGAAGGGTTGCTGCAGGAGGCCTCAGGGAACCCTGCCTAAGGAGCGCAGCGCGTGCAGGTGAGCCAACGGCTCCGCGGCACATCGCCATGGAACGAAAAGGGCCCTGCTGGTGCAGGGCCCTTTCATTACGTTTGAGGGTTAATAAACAGCTCAGGCGACATCCCGCATCCGCTCGACGTAACGCGGACGTTCCACTATGAATGACTTGATTTCACGGACCTCGGGAACTCTCCCGGCAATGCGGACAACATCGTCGACCAGCAGTGCCGGTGCGACATAGACGCGGTTATCCACTAACTTGCGCCGATCACAGAAGAGGTGAACTTCGGCACGCACATCCAGCTCGCTCAAAGCCTGGCGAACATTGGCAAGGACTCGTTCACCGCGCTGACCGGCTTCAGGTTTGCAGAGTATGTCGATACGCATGGGCAAATCCTTTCCGTCAAATATGACTTTTTTAGTCAATTATAAGCGGCTAAATAAAAAAGGCAAGTATTTTCTGCCGGTCTCAAATCTTTGCTATTCCAGCGGATGGAGTTAACGGGGCGGCGGACTGTTGCCGTAGATAATCCGCAAGGCATGCTTGGTGCGCGCAACCAGGCGAACCGGGTTGATCGGCTTGGCGATAAAGTCGAAGTAGCCCATCTCGAGCAGTTTCGCTTCTTCCTCGGCCGTGGATTTTGACGAAAGGGCGACCACGGGAATATGCTTAATGCTCAGTTCCCCCTGCATCGCTTGGAACATCGCGTAACCACTCATGCGCGGCATGACTGTATCGACAATCACCAGGTGCGGTTTTTCCTGTAGTGCAACTTTGAGACCGTCAGCACCGTTGGCCGCTTCGAGCAAGTTGTATCCTTCACTTTTCAGCGCGGAGATTGCCGCCGAACGGACCAGGTCATGGTCGTCCACCACCAGCACCGTCCACCAGGCCTCCGGTTCATTGGTCTTTTCGACGATCTTGAAATAGTGGCGATTGACTGCGGACTGGATTTCCGTAGGGGTGGTGACGCAAGGGAGGACCCGCAAACCTCTTTTGAACGAGATCTTGTCGAGCATTTCTATATCGAGGGGGTTGACCATCGCCAGGAACAGGGTCTTCTCCTCTATCTTCAGCGGAAAAAGCAGCTTGTTCATGGCTGTATCGCCATCGAACAGAGCGAGCAGTTCTTTACTAAAGGTGCCCCGGTCTATATTGGCGACGGTCTTGAAGCCGAACTGGCGGGCCAGGGCGCCGGCAATTTCGCGTTCGGTGACAATGCCCATTTCCTCGAGGACCTGGCCAAGCCGACGTCCGGTGCCCTTCTGCTTTTCCAGGGCACGCTCCAACTGTTGCCCATCAACAACCTTGGCCTCGACCAGGATTTCACCGAAACGCTTGCGCTTGGCCATGCAACCTCACCTGCTAGAGTATCGCCCCTCCCCGACGAGTCTTTGATACTATCAACTTTCGTTTGAGAAACCAAGCATTTCAGTAAATTGTAGCAACATGGCAATTGCGAAACACGCCTTATGCAGCATCATCAAGTTCAGGGCGTTGCAAAGCTGACCGTCAGGGCGCCATTCTCCACGCCAACCCTTATACAGCTGCCTTCCAGGATTTCGGCAGCGATCATCGCCCTGCCGATGCGGGTCTCGAGATGGTGCTGCAAGTAGCGCTTGAGCGGCCTGGCACCATAGACAGGATCGTAGGCGGCCGCAGCAACAAAGCTGCGTGCCTGCGGGGTCAATTCCAGCGCGAAACCGCGCTCGGCGAGACGTTTCTGCAATTCGGCGACCTGCAAATCTACGATTTGCTCGGTTTCCTCAAGAGTCAGCGGTTTGAACAGGACAATGTCATCAACCCGGTTGAGGAACTCCGGGCGGAAGCCGCTGCGCAATTCACGCATGACCATCTCGCGTGCCCCCTCCCTGATCATCCCGTCCGGTGTCACGCCTTCAAGGAGGTGCTGTGAGCCGACGTTGGAAGTCATGATCACCACGGTATTCTTGAAGTCGACCGTGCGCCCGTGACTGTCGGTAATGCGGCCGTCGTCGAGGACCTGCAGCAAAACGTTGAAGACGTCCGGATGGGCTTTTTCGATCTCGTCGAACAGCACCACGCTGTAGGGATGTCGCCGGACAGCCTCGGAGAGCTGGCCGCCCTCCTCGAAACCGACATAGCCGGGCGGGGCGCCGATCAGGCGGCTGACCGCGTGCTTCTCCATGTATTCCGACATGTCGATGCGCACCATGTTCGCCTCACTGTCGAACAAGGCTTCGGCTAGGGTTTTGGCCAGCTCGGTTTTGCCGACGCCGGTCGGGCCTAGGAAGATGAAGGAGCCGATCGGCCGCCGCGGGTCCTTGATCCCGGCACGGGCTCGAATCACGGCATCGGCCACCAGCTGCACGGCCTCGTCCTGGCCGATGACCCGCTCATGGAGGATCTGGTCGAGTTTGAGCAACTTCTCCTTCTCCCCTTCGACCAGGCGGGTCACGGGGATCCCGGTCCACCGCGCAACGATGCCGGCAATCTCGTCTTCGGTCACTTCCTCCCGCAACAGGCGGGGGCCTTCCACAGAATCGTTCAACTTTACTTCGGCAGCGTGCAGTTGCCGATCAAGTTCAGGCAACCGACCGTGCTTGAGTTCCGCGGCCCGGTTGAGGTCATATTCCCGTTCGGCCACTTCGACCTGCTGGCGGACCTTTTCGATTTCCTCGCGCAGCACCTGGACTTTTTTGATCCCTTCCTTTTCCGTGTCCCACTGCGCCCTGAGGGTGCTCGACTGGTGGCGCAGGTCGGCCAGTTCCTTGCGCAGTTGTTCAAGACGCGCCTGGCTGAGCTTGTCCTTCTCTCTCTTCAGCGCCGCTTCCTCGATCTCCAGCTGCATCACCCGCCGGGTCACCTCGTCGAGTTCGGCAGGCAAGGAATCGATCTCGGTGCGAATCATGGCGCAGGCCTCGTCGACCAGGTCGATGGCCTTGTCCGGCAGGAAGCGATCGGTAATATAACGATGGCTCAGGGTTGCCGCCGCTACCAGCGAATTATCCTGGATGCGAACGCCGTGGTGCACTTCGAAACGCTCCTTGAGTCCGCGCAGGATGCTGATGGTGTCTTCAACCGTCGGCTGTTCCACCAGGACCGGTTGAAAGCGTCTCTCAAGGGCGGCGTCCTTCTCGATATGCTGCCGATATTCATCGAGGGTCGTGGCCCCGATGCAGTGCAGCTCGCCGCGCGCCAGCATCGGCTTGAGCATGTTGCCGGCATCGAGGGCTCCTTCCGCCTTGCCGGTTCCGACGATAGTGTGCAGCTCGTCGATAAAGAGCAAGATTCGGCCGTCACTTTCGCGAATCTCGTTGAGTACGGCCTTGAGTCGTTCCTCGAATTCGCCACGGTATTTGGCCCCAGCCAGCAGCGACCCCATATCGAGGGCAAAGATGGTCTTGTCCTTGAGCCCCTCCGGGACATCACCACGGACGATGCGCTGCGCCAGCCCTTCGACGATTGCTGTCTTGCCAACCCCAGGCTCACCGATCAACACCGGGTTGTTCTTGGTCTTGCGGGACAGGATGCGGATCACCCGCCGTATTTCACCATCCCGGCCGATCACCGGGTCCAGCTTGCCCTTGTGCACTTCCTTGACCAGGTCGCGCCCATACTTCTCAAGCGCCTCGTAGGTTCCCTCGGGATCGGCACTGGTCACCCTTTGATGACCACGCACCGCGCTCAGCACCTGGAGCAGTCGATCGCGACTCAGGTTGAATTGCTTCAGAACCCGACCCACCCCAGTCTTGCTCCCCTCGTCGGTCATCGCCAGCAGCACGTGCTCGACACTGATGAAGTCGTCTTTGAGACGTTTTGCTTCCGCCTCGGCCTTGGACAGGAGCTGGTTGAAGCGCTGGGTGACATAGATCTTGCCGGCTTCGACCCCGGGGCCTGAAACCGCCGGCAGACGCTGCAACTCCGTCAGCGCCGCCTGGGCCATCACCTTGGGGTCGATGTCGAGCCGTTGCACCAAGCGCCCGATCAGGCCACCTTCCTGCTCCAGCAAAGCCAGCAGCAGGTGTTCGCTGTCAACCTCCACATGGCCGAAGCGAACTGCCAGGCTCTGTGCCGACTGGAGGGCCTCCTGGGTTTTCTGGGTCATACGATTGATGTCCATGGCTTGCCCTTTTCTAAATGTTGTTTAATTTTCTATATTTTAGCAGAGAGTTTCGATCCCACAAAAAAGCGGCTCTCTTTTCCGGGAACGCTCAAAAAAGAGGCCGGGGATCAACCCGGCCTCTCTACGTCTAGCAAAAACCGACCATCAATGCACCGTGATCGCGATACGCTTCGGCTTGGCCGCTTCGGCCTTCGGCAGGTGCAGGGTCAGCACACCATGTTTGACCTCGGCCCTGGCTTTCTCGGCATCGAGGGATTCCGGCAACTGGAACTGCCGCCAGTAGCCGGTCATGGCAAATTCACGGTAGAGAAAATCGCCCATACCGGCCGTGGCTTGGCCTTCGATGGTCAAAATCCCCTGGTCGATGCTGATGTTCAGGCTCTTCTCACTCAGCCCCGGCACATCGGCCACCAGGGTCAGCCCTTCTTCCGTTTCAAAGATATCTACCGCGGGGCTGATGTAGCGCTCCCCCGTGCGGGTCGCTTCGCGCGACAGTGCAGGTGATGTTTGGCTGTTGGCAAGTTGCTTATCGCTCATGGCTGACTATCTCCTCATTATTAGAATTCGGTCGTTTGTATTCAGCGAATCTCGACGTTGATTTTTTTCGGCTTGGCTTCGGCGGCCTTGGGCAGGGTCACGCGCAGCAAACCGTTGCTGTATTCTGCCTTGGCCTGCTCGGCGATGATCGTGACGGGCAGCTCAACGGAGCGCAGGAACTTGCCGGCGCCACGTTCGCGGCGATGCCAGGTGCGGCCATTGCCGCCGTCTGCCGAGGCATCAGGCCGCTCTCCGGCCAGGGTCAACGTGTCGCCGAGGATATTCATCTCGACCTTGTCGGGGTCGACCCCGGGCAGCAACGCCTCGACGTAGAGGTGGTCGGCATCATCACGCAGGTTGATCTTCGGATAGTGGCGAAGCCCCAGTCCGGGTTCGAACGCCGGACCGAATAAACGGCCGCGATTGAAGCCGTGGAAGAGGCCGTCAATCTCCTGATGCAATTGATCCATCTCTTTGAATAGGTCCCAAGTTCTCATGATGCTTTACCTCCGAGTGTTGGTGTACCAGAAAATCTGGTTTTTGTTGTGCTTGGCATTCTATATTTCACGAGGTGTGCCAACGGAAGTATTTTTTAAATTATAATATTTACAAGTACTTATGGTTCAAAACAGGAGCTCTTCAGCTCTTGCAACGTCGCAAGAGCTGTAACAACGACTGTCGCAGGCAATGTCTTGCGACGTCGCAAAAGAGTCCGGTTGTTACTGTTGGGAAAGATATAGAGCCGAACAGAGGAGGGAGGAGAAAAACATATTTCATTTGAATGATGCGAAAGTGGCGAGAGAAACCACGACTGAAGGCCCGGGTGAAAGAAGTTCGTTCCACGTCCCTGGCTTAAACCGACGCGTTTGGACCAAAAAAGAGAAGCGGAGCTATTCAGTGGCTGGAATCACCCGGAGAGATCGCTGCGGGAAAGTCCGAGTTTCTGCAGGTAGCGATAGAGCGTGGCCCGATGCACCCCGAGCAGACGGGCGGCGGCGGCCAAGTTCCCGTCAGCCGCCTGCCAGGCCTGACGGATCCCCTCCTCAGCGAGGTTGACCGGCTGCGTATTGCGACGGGAAGACGTCATCAGGTCGGCCTCGGGACCGGCCAGCGCCAACCGCTCCGGGCGAGACAGCAGGACGCGATCGTTGCTTAACGGGTAAGGCAGTGCCAGCGAAGAGGATCCCGAGCCCAGCCGATCCGGGCCCCAGTCGCCAGGCGAAAAGTCCTGCCGTTCATGGACCCATTCGCGGAAGGCGCGCGCGCCGATGACATCCGACTGGCTTTCGATAAAGACCCGTTCGAGCACGTTGCGCAGCTCGCGCACGTTGCCCGGCCAGAGGTAAGCCTGCAGCAAAGCCATGGCCTCGTTGGTCAGACGGGCCACGCTGCGGCCGTATTTGCGCCGGAACAGGGCGAGAAAATGCTCCACCAGCAGGGGGATGTCGTCCACCCGCTGGCGCAGCGCCGGCAGGTGGATGCGCAGGACCGCCATGCGGTGGTAAAGATCGGCCCGGAAGCGTCCCTGCTGGACTGCCCGCTCCAGCGGTACGTTGGTGGCAGCCACGACCCGCACATCCACGTGCAGAGGACGTTCGCTGCCGACCCGCTCGAGCCGCCCCTCTTCGAGCACGCGCAACAGCTTGACCTGCGCAGGTTCCGGCATATCACCGACTTCATCGAGGAAGATGGTACCGAGGTGGGCTCTTTCAAAACGCCCCTTGTGCGCACGGAACGCGCCGGTAAACGAGCCCTTTTCGTGGCCGAACAATTCCGACTCCAGCAGTTCGGCGGAAATCGCCGAACAGTTCACGGCGACAAAGGGATGAGCGCGACGGGCACTTTGCTCATGCAGGGCCCGGGCGACCAGCTCCTTGCCGCTGCCGGTTTCACCGGTCACGACCACCGAGGCATCGGTCGAAGCATAAAGGGCGATTTTACGGAACACCTCCTGCATGCCCGGGCTGCCGCCGACCAGGCCATAGCGGCGGGTCGGTTCGTGCTGTTTCGCACGGCCGGCCGGAGGCAGACGGAAGTGAAAGAAGACCTGCTGCCGCCCCTCGACGCTGGCATCGCCGACATGGATATCTGCCAGCAGGCGGCGCTGATCTTCGCCGAGGAAATGCACTGCGACCCCGCGCAAAGGCTCCGTGTTGCGAGACACCTCTTCGGCAAGATAGTCCAACCCAGGTGAAACGTCTGCGAACAATTCACGCAGGTCCTGGCCCTGCACCTCAAGGTCGCCCAGGCCCATCCACTTTGCCAACCGCGCCGAGATTTGCCGGACCGGCCAGGAACCATCCGGCCGTGCAGCAACCACCAGGTCGGGGACGCGGGTCGGGACTTGCCGCTCTATAATCAGTTCAGGTTCGGTCATGGCTTGGTTCGGCTTTCGGTATAATGACCTCTAATTTAGCCACTCCGCTGCATCATTTCAAGGACTGTCCTTGCATAAGCGCCGACGGATGACGAACCGGCAGGAGACAACCCGACGGCAACCGCGCCTTCCGCGACAAACCAGCACAAATCACTTGTAAAAACTTGGGGCAAGCCTCCGGACAACGTGCATAATCGACGCAACCTGCTATAAATATAACCTATTCCTGTTGACTTTGTGTGAGGGCCACCATGCAGATCCGTAAAAAAATCCTGGATTATGAGTATTCCGAAGTGCTTGACCTGAAAACCCGCGAGCTGATCCGCGTGGCTTGTGCCGTGGCCGTCAACTGCCCCGACTGACTGACCAAGCACTTCGCGGTCGCGAAGGACGCCGGCGCTACCGAAGACGAATTACGTGAAGCCATGGCTTACGGGATTATCGCTCCCTCCGGGCGGGCCAAAAACTTTGTCAAACGCATGCAGGAAGAGTTCGATCTCAAATAAATAACGATCCCGGGTGTCTCCTGCCGGAAAGGCTTTCCACAACGGCCAGGCCTCGTTATAATGCCCGGCGATCATGGATGAATTTCTCTCCCCGAAATCTCAAGAAAAACTGCGCCAGGAAATCCTCGCCTGCGGCGGCAACGAAGTCTTCTGCATCGGGCATACCGACGTTCAGCAGATTGTCGTCGACCTGGAAATCCTCGCCCGCGGCAACCGTGAAGCGGTCCCGGCCATCCTTCAAGCCTGCCGTCCCGGCGACGTCATCATCCACAACCATCCCAGCGGTCATCTCGAACCTTCCCGGGCGGACCTTGACATCGCCGGCAATCTCGGCTCCCTGGGTGTTGGTTTCTATATCGTCGACAACCCGGTCAAAAAAGTCTACCGCGTCGTCGAAGCCTTCAAACCGCCACCAAACACCACGATCGAGCACCAGCAGGTCAGCGAGATTCTCGGACCAAACGGGCAGGTTTGCGCACAGCTGCCGGGATTTGAAGATCGCCCCGAACAGTTGCGCATGGCTTTTGCCGCGACTGATGCTCTCAATCAGCATCGCATCGCGTTGATCGAGGCCGGCACAGGCACCGGGAAGAGCCTCGCCTACCTGGTGCCTGCCATCCTCTGGACCCTGGCCAGCCGGGAACGGCTGGTGGTTTCGACCAACACCATCAATCTGCAGGAACAGCTGATCCGCAAGGATCTGCCCTTCCTGCAACGGGCCACCGGGCTCGATTTTCGGGTGGAGCTGGTCAAGGGGCGTTCGAATTATCTCTGCATGCGCCGCCTCGAAAGTGCCACCTCCGAACCGGGACTGTTCGACGCCGAACACCACGGCGAGCTAAACGCCTTACGCGCATGGGCCGGACAGACCCAGGACGGCTCCCGCGAAGACCTCTCTTTTCTCCCCCACAGCTCGCTTTGGGAAGAAGTCTGCTGTGAAGCGGACCAGTGCAGCCGCAGCCAGTGCCCGCACTTCAACAGCTGCTTTTTTCACCAGGCCCGGCGGCGCGCCGCCCGGGCCGACATCCTGGTGGTCAACCACGCCCTGATGCTGGCAGACCTGTCCCTGCGCAAGCAAACCGACAACTACTCGGCCCTGGCGGTGCTGCCGCCATTTTCGCGGCTGATCGTCGACGAGGCCCATCACCTCGAGGAAGTCGCGACGCGCTATTTCAGCACCCAGGTCACCCGCTTTGCCTTTGCCCGTGTCCTCAACCGGCTACGCCACCCCCGCAAGCCGCAACGCGGGCTGCTGCCGCGCCTGCTCCTTCAGCTGGAGCGCTCCCTTGACGAAAGCCAGGACGCTCTGTACCGGGAATTGCACGAACGTATCGAACCGCTGCTGCGCCAGCGCCAGGAGTTGTACGACCGAGCCGTGGCCGAACTCGAGCAGGCCGGCCTCGACCTGGCCAGTGCCCTGGGGACAGAAATTCGCGCCGGCCAGGATATTCGCCAGCGGCTGGTTCCCATCTTTCTTGAGACTCCGGCCTGGGAGAAAACTGTCGCCGTACTGCGCAGCCTGGCCAGGGCCACCGGTGAACTCGGCGAAGGGCTACGCGAACTTCTGAAAGCGATGCGCAAACTGCCGGACGAAGCTGCCGAGGCGACCCGCTCCCTCGCCACCGACCTGGCCGGCATCAGCCTGCGCCTGCAATCGATCGCCGATCAACTGCAGGCCTTCGTCACCAATGACCCGGGATCCTGTGCCTGGTTTGAAATCGCCAGAGAACGTATCGGCCGCGGTGAAGGTGTCATCACCCGCCTCTGCACCGCACCGCTGGTGGTGGCCCCGCTCTTGCGGCAAACACTGATGGAGCGCATGCAAACCGTCATCCTGACCAGCGCGACCATGACCGTGGGCGGAAGCTTTGACTACCTGCGCCAGCGGATCGGCCTCGATGTTGTCGA
Organism: uncultured delta proteobacterium; assembly: GCA_963825615.1. Taxonomy (GTDB): domain Bacteria; phylum Desulfobacterota; class Desulfuromonadia; order Desulfuromonadales; family BM103; genus JAHEDT01. The sequence goes on along the minus strand of CAWGTV010000008.1, from coordinate 825,354 downwards.
AGCGGGGCGCGTTGCGGAGCTGCTGCTGGCTTCACCCTTCGACTTCGCCCGGCAGGCCCTGCTGGCCGTACCGACCGACATCCCCGAACCGGGACGGCCAGGCTACACAGACGCCGTCCGCGACCTGACCGAGCAGGCCCTGCTCGCCGCAGACGGTCGCAGCTTTGTGCTGTTTACCGCCTACAGCCTGTTGCGGCGCATTCACAGCGAGCTCTCGCCGATCCTGTCGGCGCGTGGTTACCAGGTGCTGTGCCAGGGGGAGACGACCCGTCACAGCCTGCTGCAGAAATTCAAGCAGGACCCGACCAGCATCCTCTTTGCCACGGATTCATTCTGGGAAGGGGTCGACGTACCCGGGCGCTCACTGGAACAGGTCATCATTGCCCGGCTGCCGTTCAAGGTTCCCACCGAACCGGTGCTCGAGGCGCGCGCCGAGGCGATCACCCAGGCCGGCGGCGATCCGTTCATGGACTACACGGTTCCCCAGGCGGTGATCCGCTTCCGGCAGGGGTTCGGTCGTCTGATCCGGCAGCGCACGGATCGTGGCGTCGTCCTGATTCTCGACAGCCGGGTGGTCAGGCGCGGCTACGGCCGCCTGTTCCTGCGCTCCCTGCCCGATGTGCCGGTGGCAACCCTCCCCCAGGCGGAGCTGCTCCAGGCCATCAAGGCGTTCTTTGCGGCAGCTGGACCGGGCGGAGAAAACTAGCCGGCACCGGGTCGGCGCAACAAATCGTTGACATTCCCTACCAGCCGTGATAACAGACGGAAACTTATTAATCAGTGCAGTGGAGCAGTTCATGAACCAGGCAACAGCGAAGATCATCGCAGCCCAGAGCGCCCGAGCTAACAGCGCGGCAGCCGCGGCCGCCGCTTGCCGGGGACTTGTCCATTGCCTTGCAGACTGATTGATTCTTTAACTTGATCAAGGCCATGGGCAAACGCCCATGGCCTTTTTACTTTGACGGGAAGGATACCAGAACATGCGCAACAACATCGTTCATATCGGCGCCGGAGAATTGACCTACGAGATCCGGGCGATCGTCGAGATCGCCGACAAGCTCAAGTCCCTCGGCATCAAAACCAACATGGAGAACATCGGCGACCCGATTGCCAAAGGCGAAGTCATCCCCCAGTGGATGAAGCAGATCGTCGCCGACCTCGCCATGAAGGACTGCAGCTACGGCTACTGCGCCACCAAGGGAGTCCTCGAAACCCGCCAGTTCCTCGCCGAGATGACCAACTGCCGTGGCAAGGCGCAGATCACGCCGAACGACATCATCTTCTTCAACGGCCTCGGGGATGCCATCCAGAAGGTGTACGGTCTGCTGCGCCGCGAAGCCCGCGTCATCGGGCCCTCGCCGACCTACTCCACCCATTCGTCCGGTGAAGCCGCCCACGCCGGGCAGCGGCCGGTCTGTTATCGCCTCGATCCGGCCAACAACTGGTATCCCGACCTCGACGACCTGCGCCTGTCGATCAAGTACAACCCGACCATCTGCGGCATCCTGATCATCAACCCGGACAATCCCACCGGAGCCGTCTGGCCGGAGCGGATTCTCAAGGAGATGGTGGCCATCGCCAAGGAGTTCGACCTGTTTATCATTGCCGACGAGATCTACCAGAACCTGGTTTACAACGGAGAGTCGACCAAGCCGATCTCCGACCTGGTTGGTGATGTGCCGGCCATCTCCATGAAGGGCATCAGCAAGGAGGTCCCCTGGCCCGGCTCACGCTGCGGCTGGATCGAGGTGTACAACGGCAACAGGGACCCGATGTTCAAGCGCTACATCCAGAGCATTGTCGATTCGAAAATGGTCGAAGTCTGTTCGACCACGCTGCCACAGAAGGCGATCCCGCCGATCCTCAGCCATCCCGAGTACCCGGGCTGGCTTAAGGAACGCATCACCCGTTACGAGAAATATTCCAACATTGCCTACGATATCCTGAAAAAAGTACCGGAGATCAAGGTCAACCGGACTAACGGCGCATTCTACATGAGCGTCGCCTTCAAGGACGGAATGCTCAACGACAAGCAGACCCTGCCGATAGAACTTCCGGAAGTCCGCGAACTGGTGGAGAACCTGGTCAACCAGCCGGGCGTCTCGCCGGACAAGCGATTTGTCTACTACCTGCTCGCCGCCACCGGCATCTGCGTCGTGCCCTTGTCTTCTTTCTTCACCCCGGAGCAGGGTTTCCGCATCACTCTGCTGGAGCGTGACGAGGCGACCTTCAGCCGCATATTCGAGAACATTGCGGCCAACATCAAGCAATATCTCGCATCGCACAGCGCATAACGACTCGCAGCAAAAAGGCCGGCATCTTGTGCCGGCCTTTTTGCTATACTGACTGTGTCGTGTTGCTTTAACCCGACGACCTCTACCCAGGGGTTCAGGCGAGGCCTGAGCCCGTCACCCTCTCACTCTGGAGCTTGCGCAACCTGCATGCTAACATCGAACAGATTCAATCGCGAGGCGCCGATAACCTCGAAGGACCAGCTGGTCGCCTATCTTGCCGTTGGGGCCCGCCCACAAGGGGAGTGGGGGATCGGTGCCGAGATGGAAAAGCTGGTGCTCGACGCCCGGACCGGCGAAGCCGCCAGCTTCGCCAAAATCGAAGCGCTGCTGGCGGCGCTGGCCAAGACCGGCGCCTGGCAGGAACTCCGGGAAGGATCTCGGCTGATCGGCCTGAAAGGGCCGGATTCTTCGGTCACCCTTGAACCCGGGGGGCAGCTCGAGCTCTCCGGGCAGCTCTGCGCCGACCTGTTCTGCAACTGCAGCGATTTCTCCCGGCACATTGCCCATAGCGTCGAGGTCTGCACCAGGCTGGGGCTGATCCTGGTTGGCCTTGGCACCCAGCCCTTCAGCCGCCTGCAGGACATCGAGTGGACCCCCAAGGCCCGCTACGACATCATGGGCCCCTACATGTTGCAGACCGGCGACATGGGGCAGCGCATGATGAAGCAGAGCGCCGGGCTGCAGGTCAACCTGGATTTCAGCGACGAAGCCGACTGCATGCGGAAACTGCGCCTCGGCCAGGCCCTCGCCCCGTTGCTCTACGGGCTGTTCGCCAACTCGCCGCTGATGGATGGAAAGCCAAGCGGTTTTCTGACCACCCGCGGCGAGATCTGGTCGCGCACCGACCCGGACCGCACCGGCCTGCTCCCCTTCCTCGACAACCCGGAGGCCGGCTTTGCCGATTATGTCGACTACGCCCTGGACGTACCGATGTACTTTATCGTCCGCGAGGGGCAGTATCTCGATCTGACCCGTCAGCCCTTGCCGTTCCGTACGTTTCTGGACTCCGGCCACTGTGGGCATCGGGCCATCATGGCCGACTGGGACATGCACCTGTCAACCTTGTTTCCCGAAGTGCGCCTGCGCCCGCAGATCGAAGTGCGCTGCGCAGACAGCCTGCCTCCACACATGGTCCTGACCGTGGCCGCCCTGCTCAAGGGACTAATGTATGACGAAGAGTCTTTCCAATCCGCCTGGGAGCTGTGCCGGCCTGAGTCCGGGGCGGAAACTGCACAAGCCTGTCGTCAGGCATGGCGTCTGGGGCTGCAGGCCCCCTGGAAAGACGGGACCCTGCAGGACCTGGCACGAAGCTGCGTTTCCCTGGCCCGCAGAGGCCTTGACCGTCAACGCGCTCGGCAGGGCCGGGAGCGCAGCGAGAGCTGCTTCCTGAACGGCCTCGATGACCTGGTTGCCGGCGGCATCACCCTCGCCGAGTTGCTTTTGCAGAAGTGGCACGGCAGCCGTGAGGACAAGCTCAAGGCCGTGGTCGAGCACTGCGGATTTTTCGATATCTCGTCCGTGCTTCTCGACAAAGACTGTGCAAATACACAGGTCGCACCTGTGGCTTAGCTTTTCACATTTTACGGGAAACCATATTTTTTGCTGGGGAGCAGCTCAGCCCTTCTCATAAAATTAAGGCCCTATTCAGCTCCACGTATAACAAGGCCGACCCGGATATTCCGGGTCGGCTTTAGCTTTTTCCTCTGGTCTGTTTTCCTCGGGCACGACCTGGCGCGGTCTGGTTGGCGCAGGCCGTTCAGCGGGGGAGATCCATCGTTCCATGGGACTGCAGAAACGTCAGGTAATGCTGGGGCAGGCCATGGTGCTGGGCGCCTCGGATCAGGCGTGCCAGGTAATCGGCACTCGGCTTGAGCCCGGCACGGAACTTGGCGCCGCGGTAGACGGCACAGGGCAACTCGCCACGTTCGGTCTGGACGACAACCTGCTGACGCCGATAACGCCCCCGCTCCACACCTTCATAAACATCCAGCCCGGCCAGGCTTGCTTCCGGGACATCATAGATCACGCCATGAACATGGCTGCGCCGGTCATCCATCAGATCGGCCCGACCGGTATCATCCCCCCCGGGGACATGAAAGACCAGACGCACATCACGGACCTTGCCGATGATGACGGGTTTGAAATCAACCTTGCGTTCCTTGAGAGTCTCTACATCCATGTTCGCACCGTAAGCGAAATAATGCATACTGACCTCCTGGTTGAACGGGCTTGTTTGACGATGTTGCGAAACATCATGGTGGCCTGCTGTCTGGTGAGAGAGACTCCTGGCAGAGTTACACCAGGGTTTTGTTATGCATTGTATCGCAGAATTTGCTCTTGTCTTGCCTGCATCCGGTCAGTATAGTGGCCACTCAACGGACAAACTGGATCCAGAGGAGCTTGACAATGAAGCAAACGTTTGACATGCAACACGCCCAGAAAGCGATCGATACGATCCGCCTGCTTTCCGCCGACATGGTTGAGCAGGCGCAGTCGGGACATCCCGGAACGCCCATGGAAGCGGCGCCGATTGCTTACCTGCTCTACAACCGGCACATGCGTTACAACCCGAAAAACCCGCTTTGGGCCGGACGTGATCGTTTCATCCTTTCCTGCGGCCATGCCTCGGCGCTCCTCTACAGTATGCTGCACCTCACTGGCTACGGTCTCTCCCTCGATGACCTGAAAAAATTTCGCCAGATCGGCAGCCCGACAGCCGGTCATCCGGAATTCGGCCACGCTCCCGGCATTGAGACCACCACCGGTCCGCTCGGCCAGGGAATCTCGGTCGGTGTCGGTATGGCCATGGGCGCCCGCTTTCTGCAGCAGCGCGTCAGCGAAAAGCTGTTCGATTACACGATCTACGGGCTCTGTTCAGATGGCGATCTGATGGAAGGAGTCGCGGCCGAGGCCGCCTCGCTGGCCGGGCATCTCCGTTTGGGCAACCTGGTTTACCTCTACCTTGACAACAAGATTACCATCGAAGGGGACACCGACCTGGCCTTCACCGAAGAGGTCGCCACCCGCTTCCTCAGCTATGGCTGGCAGGTCCAGCACGTCGAGGGTGAGAATGTCCCGGATATCGACCGGGCCATCGCCAAGGCCAGGCACTCCCCACGCCCGTCGCTGATCATTGCCCGCTCGCATATCGGCTTCGGTGCCCCGAACAAGCAGGACAGCCACGACGCCCATGGCGCGCCGCTGGGCGCAGAAGAGCTCAAGCTGACCAAACAGTTCTTCGGTCGCGACCCCGAAGCCAGCTTCGCCGTGCCGGAGGAAGTCGCCACGCACATGGGCGAGGCCGTCACGCGCGGCGCAGAACTCGAGGCGGCGTGGCAGCAGGCGTTCGCCAGTGAATTAAAGCAGAATGCCACCCTGGCCGCATGGCAGAAAGCCGCCGCTGGTGAACTTCCGCAAGGCTGGGATGAGCTGCCGACCTTTGCCGCCGGCGAGAAACTGGCCACCCGCCAGGCCAGCGGCAAAGCGCTCAACGCCCTGGCCGGCAAGCTCCCCTTCCTGCTCGGCGGCTCAGCGGATCTCGGCCCTTCCAACAATACCAATCTCAACGGCGAGCAGTCTTTCACCCCCTGCACCGTCGGCCGCAACATCCACTTTGGTGTGCGCGAACATGCCATGGGCGCGATCCTCAACGGTTTGGCGCACACCCCCGGGCTGATCCCCTTCGGTGGCACCTTCATGATCTTCGCCGACTACATGCGCCCTCCGATGCGCCTGGCGGCCATGATGGGCCTCAGGACCATTTACGTCCTCACCCACGACTCAATCGGTCTCGGTGAAGACGGCCCGACCCATCAGCCGGTCGAGCAGCTGCCCAACTTGAGGGCGGTACCCAACCTGACCGTCATCCGCCCTGGCGATGCCAACGAAACCGTGGAAGCCTGGAAAGCGGCAATCGCCAACAGCCATGGGCCGACGGCACTGATCCTCACCCGGCAGGGGCTGCCGACCCTCGATCGCAGCGAGTTCGCACCAGCCGCAGGCCTTCATAAGGGAGGCTACGTACTCTCCAAAGAACGGGGGCCCCTGCAGGCGATCATCCTCGCCAGCGGCTCGGAAGTCCTCCTGGCCCTCGCCGCGCAAAAGCAGCTGCAGCAGGAAGATGTCGGCGTCCGGGTGGTCTCGCTGCCCAGCTGGGAGTTGTTCGAGAAGCAGTCCCAGGACTACCGCGACCAGGTCCTGCCTCCGGCATGTCTGAATCGCGTCGCCGTCGAAGCCGCTGCAACCTTCGGCTGGGAACGCTACGTCGGCTTCAAAGGCAAGATCATTGGTATGCAGAGCTACGGCGCCAGCGGACCCGCCGATCAGCTGATGAAAAAGTTCGGCTTTTCGGCCGAGAATGTCATCGCCAAGGTGAAAGAACTCCTCTAACCATAATGAATGTCGCACAACAACCGTAAAGAAACATCAGGGGGCCGGAATTGATAACCGGCCCCCTTGCTGTTTAGGGGTCAGGTCTACACATTTCACAACAAATGTACTTTGTGCAAAAAAAGTGAAAAGTTTAGACCTGACCCCTAAACCTTTACCCGTCCTGACCGTCTAAATGAGCAAGAAGCAGGTAAAAACATCATCAGGAGAAATTCGTGCCTCTATCCACCATGGCAATCGTTGACAGCTTACCGGTGAGCGGCTACCCTCAGAACATGGTCGACACGGAGGAAAAGGCGCTACTGGAGCGCATCCGCAACGGTGACGATTCCGGTTTCGAGCAGTTGGTCAAGGAGCATACCGGTAAAATCATCGGGCTGGCCTGGCGGCTGGTCGGCAACCGCGAAGAGGCCGAGGATCTGGCTCAGGAGGCGTTCCTGCGGCTGCACCGTTCCCTGCCGACGTTTCGTGGCGACAGCAGCATAAGCACCTGGCTGTACCGCACCACGACACGCCTGGCGATCGATCATCTGCGTCGGGAGCGCCTCAAGCGCAAGCTGTTTTTCTTTCGCCAGGATAACGAGGCACCGGACCCGGTGGAGCTGGCCAGCGACTCCCGCAGGGACCAGGGGCGCGAACTGCTGGCCCAGGAAGCGATGCGCACCTTGCGCCAGGGGCTGAACAAGCTTTCGGCGCGGCAGCAGGTGATCTTCACCCTGCGTCACTACGACGGGCTGCCGCTCAAAGAGATTGCCGAGTCGCTCGGCCTGGAAACGGGCACCGTGAAGGCCCACCTGCATCGCGCTGTAACGCAACTGCGCCTGGATATGGCAGAGTATCGTGAGGAATCATTATGAACAATCGAAACTGTCTGAGCGAGCAGGACCTGGTCCTGCACTATTACCGCGAGCTGCCGGACTCCGGAGGACAGGTCCGGCACCTGTCCGGCTGCACGCTGTGCGCTGAACGTTTTGCGACGCTGTCGCGCGATCTGGCAAAATTGCCGCAGATGACACATGAGCCTGACCATGCTGCCGGCACGCGCATGGCGGCCAGGGTTCGAGAACGCTTGCACGACCGCCGTAGCAACTGGCTGCCGGCCCTCGGGGCTTCGGCCGTGGCGGCCATTGCCCTGGTCGTCACGCTGGCCCTCTGGACGCCACAATCGCCGCAGGTCCAGACCGCCCAGCTCGACACGTCTTCCCCTGCGCTCACGAGCCTTGATGAAGATATGCCGGACATCGATTTTCTCGAAGATCTGGATGTATTAAGAGATCTGGAATTGCTGCGCCAGCTGGAAGGAGTCTGACATGCCTGTCAAAAGAATCTTGCTGATAACGTCATGGTTGCTTGTGCTGCCCTGCCTGATCGCCTCCCCAAGCCTTGCCGGCAAAGGCAATGGGTCCTCTTCAGGGAACGGCCAAAATGACTCTTCCGGTCATGGCATGCACTCCCCGGCCGGGAACGGCAGCAGTGCCTCTTCTGGAAACGGGAATCTCGATCAATGGTGGCGCGAGCTTCCGCAAAGCGAACGCCAGATGCTGCATGATCGCCAGGAACTCTTCCAGAGCCTGCCGCAAGAGCAGCAGGAGCGCTTGCGGCAGCGCTGGCAGCATTACCGGGAGATGCCTCCGGAAGAGCGTCAGCAGATGCAGCAGAAATTCCGGCGCTGGCAGGAGATGGATCCCGACGAACGTGACCGCCTTCGCGGCATGTATCGCAAGTTCAAGGATTTGCCCGAGGACCAGCGCCGGAAGGTCAAGGAAGAGCTCTACCAGCTGCACGAGATGCCGCCGGCAGAGCAGGAGCAAAAACGCAAGGAGATCTACCAACGCTATTTCCCTGGCGAGTAAAAAACACCAAGGGCCGAAATTGCTTCCGGCCCTTGCTCGTTGTTCATGGTTTTCCGTGCGCGCTGTTATAGACAGCGCAGGCGGAACCATCAATCCAGGTTATAAGTGACCACGGCGGAGCGGGCCGGATCAACCAGCCCCTTGTGCTTGAACTTGACCGCCATGACCAGCTGCTGTTTGCCGTCATTGTCGGCGTCGGCAAGAGCATAATCGCCAAGATAGCCTTTCAGCCCCGCCGTCCGCCAGTTTTCCACCATCTGAAAGCCGTTCCAGCTCAGCGAGACCAGCCGGCTTTCGGTAAACTTGCGATATCGGTCGAAAATGCGCACGCCAACATTCTGCGCCGCCAGGATCTCGTTGTTCGGGGTCTTGATCAGCCTGGAGCCGATACAGGTCGGCCCTATGAACTGTAGCTGGGCGCTTTCCGAGGACTCGAAACACGATTCCGTGCCACCGAAATATTCCGTGGACTCCCACATTTCTGTGCCATCTGCAGCAACCACCTTGAGATAATCATCTTTGGTCAGATAAGCATAGTAGGCACGGTTCTCCTGATCGGTAAAAGGGACAAAGCTGTAGATGTTGATCTTGCGCGGCAGGTCAATAGCGGCACCCCGCACCAGTTTATCGCCTTCGGGTTGAACCCGAAAAGGCGTGCCAAAGAAGGTTTCTTCACCAGAATCCATCTGCTGACCAATCAGGACAGCGCCCTCCCCCGGCAGTTCGACGACACGCAGGAACCAGTTGATGTTGGCATTGGTGATCTGGTACTCACCGTCGCGAAACTGGACCACCAGCGATGAGAGCTGAAAACCATCGAGCGCGGTCAGGTAGAGTTCGGGGCGGCCGTTGTTGTCAAGATCGATCACGTCGAGGCTGAGGATCTGCAGCTTGATCGGTACTTCAGCCTTCTCGCTGTACTGCCCCTGGCTGATCTGGGCGATCAGCAGCTTGTGGTCCTGGGCGATGGCGGTCTCCTGGAGGCCATCGCCATCCAAATCGGCGACCGCAATACCAACCGGGTTGCCGCCAATGTTCGGGCCCATCCAGACACCGCGCTGCGCAGCGTTGCCCGCGCTCAAAATACCGACATTCGATGCATTAAAAGGGTCATTGCTGTCCAGGTTGAGTGCACTCATCACGCTGTTCGCCAATCTCTGCAGCGGCTTGGGCTTGGGTTCCGAAGCTGCTGACAAAAGCCGGCTGAGCGGCTGCCGGCGGCGGCTCCAACTGCTGGTCGGACGTCACCGCGTACTTGTGCAGCAGGTTCCCCACGGCAGTCTTGACAACCAGGGTATCGGCTTCAAGGGTAAAGACCAGCAGGGCCTGCTCGGCAGCGTCCGGCGACAGCCACTGGAACTGGGGGAGGTCCATCTGCAGCTGGCGGGCAAGCACCCCTTGGTCCCCCGCATTGTCGTTAAAGCGGGCCGGCACCTGCTCGAAACGACTCACCTGGGCACCTGCCTTCGGCTCCGAGACGGAGGAGAGTAATTTGGCATAGGAGTAGCCGGAGAGGATGCGGGTCACCTGCAGGTAGCCGGTCGGAATATTGACGGAGCCCATCACCTCGTGGGTGTCCGGGTGGATGATCTTCTTGCCGGGGGTCACCAGCGTGAGGATATCGCCGACGCCAAGGCCGTCGGAGGCATCGAGGTCGACCACGTATTCGTCGCCGAGAGGCATGACGATGACGCCATTGATCACTTTAAAATCAGCGTCAACCCGGGCGGGCAGCTCGGCATAGGCGCCCAGCGGGCAACAGAGAAGAAAGAAAAAAACCAGCTTTGCACGCAGTTTCATAATGTGTCCTGTGACGGTAAAATGAGGGTTACAAGAGTTACACGGCTTGCGATTTTAGCGAATTCCCGCCGAAAGGGGAAGGGTTAATGCTGTTGACAAAGAAAAAGCCCGCTGCTTGCGCAGCGGGCTTTGGTGTTGCAGTTGAATCTGCCTGAGTGAATTAGAACCTCACGAACAGACCGATGCCGCCGATTGCTTTGTAATCGGCTTTACTGTTATCGTCATCGTCGATGCTGAGGTAGGCGTACTGAGCCTCGAGAGTGGTGTTCTCCATCAGGGAATAGACAACGCCAATAGTCGATGCAACAGCATGATCAATGGTGGTGAGCTTAGTATTATTGGGGCCATTGTCCTCTTGCGGCTCGAGGTAAGCAACCGAGGCGCCGATCTTGGTGTCAGCACCCAGCTTGAAGCTGCCGTAGAGGCGACCAGCCTGGACACCGGTGTTGCTGCCGAATGCGCCGTAAGGGTTGGTCCAGTCAGCAGTTTCTTCGTTGCTCAGGCTAGTACCGACATCGAAGATCGGATCCCAGCCACCGAAGCCGTTGCCGAGGATGACGTACTGCTCCTCGTCATCTTTGTCGGTGCCGAGGGCATAGTAGACCTGACCACCGATGGTGAGGGCGTCAGAGGCAGCAAAACCAACATCGACGAAACCCTGGGTACCGATGGCGTCAACGCTACCTTGGGCGTTATCTGCTGCGTCGCCCGTGAAGAAGTCGATTTCAGCCATGACCTTGATGGCGTCGAAATTGGCGGTCACGTCAGCGCCAATTAGCTGGACGTTGGGAGCTTTGTTGTTGCCACCTTTGTAATTAGCAACAAAGACGTCGAGGGCAACTTTGTCGAACTTCGGGGAGACTTTCGCGCCGGCGAGCCATGCATCAGCATTGTTGCCAGTTTCCGAGGCGGCAGTACCCTCGTTGTTGTTATCGAGGATGTAGAAGGCGTTAACCGGCACGTCGCCGAACTTGTAATCCATGGATACACCGTTGTCCTGGGTGTCCACGGTGTAGCTGAGGCCGTAACCGACATAGTACTGGCCGGCACGCAGGTGGAAGTTACCCTTGTTCAGGTCGATGTGAGCGCGGTCCCACTGCTGGTTGGCACCCGAACGGCCCGAGCCGAACCCATTGCCGCTACCGGTAGTGCCCCACTCGGACTCGGTGATGTCGGTACGGAAGGTGATGCTGACGCCTTCGGCCACGGCGATCTTGCCGCCGACGCGCAGACGCTGGTCACCCCAGGTAGCTGTTTGATTAGTTGTGGACGTACTTTTGTCGATATCACGGTACCACCCACGAACGCGCATTTCGCCGGACAGGCTCAGGCGATCTTCTGCGATGACCGGCAGGGCCATGCCTACCATCACCAGAGCTGCCACTACAACTTTAAACAATTTCATTTTTTGCCTCCTGAATGTAAATTTAGTTTACAGCCCGCACCCACTACCACAGTGAGCCAGGCCCGCCAAACTATGAATGTTTACTCAATTGGTGCATCAAACTCATACCCACAGGCAGGACACTTGACCCGCACCTTGTGGTCTCCTTTCGTGCCGGCGCACGCTACCAGAGAGAGGATCATCATGACTGCTAGTGCACCGGTGAAAACCTTCTTCATTCATTGACCTCCTTTCGTAGATTTTGTTTGATCGCACCAGGCTCGACAGAGTTTGAAGCTTTTCACTGCCAGAGTCAACTTTAGGGGCATAAGCCCGTCGTTACTTTATGTTCAACAATAGTGCCAAGTTATCAGACATGCCATAAGATAACCAAAGACGCCCAATTTTCCAAGCACTTTTTATGCATTGCAACTAAATATTGCCGTTTTTCTCGCCGGACTTGCACCTTCCGGTTGTAGTTTGAGTGCCACACTGTCGCATTTTTTCCACGTTTTCCAGTGCATCACCAAACGGCCGTTCACTTTTTGTCGGCCCGTCAGGAAGAACCGGCGGCCTCTGGCTGAGGGCCGAACTCCTTGACCATCGCAGTGATATCATCGGCCAGCACGTTGCTGCCGGCGCTGTCGAAGCGCACGACCTGGCTCGGCGTCGACCACCAGCAGGCGGGGAATCACGTAAACGCTGTAGTCCTTGTAGACCTGACCGTCATCGAGCAGGGCGTGAAAGGTCATCGGCGGCTCCGTCCCTCCCAAGTACTTTTCGACCATCGCCTCGGAATCCTGCAGGAAAACCTCGAGGACCACGACATCGCGTTCCTTGAGAAACGCACCGATCTTCTCGATTTCGGCGCTCAGCTGCTTGCAGGTCGGGCACCAGGTCGTGGCCAGCTTGAGCAGGACCAGGCGGCCCTTGAAATCGCCGAGGCTGACATCGCGCCCCTGCATGTCCTTCAAGGTAAACCCGGGGGCAGGCGCTCCCGTCTCGATGGCGGTGGCCATCAGCGGGGCCAGGAAGAAGATGAGAAAGAGCAACAAAGTGAACAGGTGTTTGTAAAATTTCATATATCTCTCTGACGTCCGGGCTAAAGTTGCGGCCAAAAGCATATGTGGCCACAACTTCGACGGCACCCAACGTCTTTACTCCGTCTCCGGTAAAACAATTGCCCGTAGTATAGAAACGCTGTTTTTTATTTGTCAAGGACAAAAGTTATTCGGGCAATCATTCGCCGTTTTTGTTAGAAAAAACTCACTATCGACGACATTAAAACATTGTTATAAACGGTCCATTTTCCCTTAATTAAAAATAACCTCGATACCGATAACCCGGCGACATCACAGGCAAGGCGCTCACGGCTTCCCCGGTTGGCAAAGTTCGGTCAGCACGCCACCACTGGCCTTGGGATGCATAAAGGCGATCCGGGTGTGATGGGCGCCCGTGCGCGGGCTCTCGTCGATCAGGCGCACGCCTTCGGCCTTGAGCTGCGCCAGGCGCTGCTCGAGATCGGCGACTTCGTAGGCGACATGGTGAACCCCGGGGCCGTTTTTCTCGAGGAATTTTGCCACGGGCGAATCGGCAGTAGTCGCTTCGAGCAACTCGATCCGGCTTTCACCGACCGCGAAGAAGGCCACCTTGACCTTCTGCTCGGCAACGACTTCCGTACCTTCGAACTCCATGCCGAGGACATCCCGATAGAAAGGCGCTGCCTCCTCGATGCTGGCGACGGCGATGCCGATGTGGCTGATTTTTTGTGGCATGATTATTGACCTCGCATGTTAGTAATTTGTGATTATACGACTTGAATACGATTAAGGCTAGAGCTTAACGCAAAGCATCTTTGCGTTAAAAATCAATTTCTCTTGAATACTTCGAGCAGCCGGCGCGCCGCCGCGCTCGGCGTGGTCACACCGCTCGCCACGGCATCCTGCACCTGGCCCAGCAGCGCCTCGACGCTGGGGTCGCGCAGGAACATCTCCTTGAGGTCGTCCATCAGCAGCGTCCACATCCAGTCGCTGGCCTGCAGCCTGCGTTTGCCTTCCAGTTCACCGCTCTGCTGCATCTTGGAACGGAAGTCCTCAATCATGGTCCAGACCTCGACGATCCCATCACTCTGCAGGGCGCTGCAGAGCAGGGCCGGAACTTGCCAGTTGAGGCTTTTCGGCTTGAGCATGTGCAGGGCGTTGGCATACTGCTGGCGGGCGAGTTCGGCGCGGGGACGGTTGTCCCCTTCCGACTTGTTGATGACGATAGCGTCGGCGATCTCCATGACGCCGCGCTTGATCCCCTGCAGTTCGTCGCCGGCATTGGGCAGCTGCAGCAGCAGGAAGAAGTCGACCATCGAGGCGACGGTGATCTCCGACTGGCCGACACCCACCGTCTCGACGATCATCACGTCGAAACCGGCGGCTTCGCAGACCAGCATGGTTTCGCGGGTCTTGCGGGCAACGCCGCCGAGGGTTTGTCCCGCCGGCGACGGCCGGATGAAGGCGTTGTCCTGCCGCGCCAGCTCCTCCATGCGCGTCTTGTCGCCCAGGATGCTGCCACCCGAGATCTGCGAAGACGGATCGACCGCCAGCACGGCCACCTTGTGCCCCTGGCCGAGCAGGTGCATGCCGAAGGCCTCGATGAAGGTGCTCTTGCCGGCCCCCGGAACACCGGAAATGCCGATGCGAATCGAGTGCCCGGTGGAAGGGAGAAGTTCGTCGAGCAGGGTGGTCGCCGCCAGGGAATGGTCGAGGTTGCGGCTCTCGATCAGGGTGATGGCCTTGGCCAGGGCGCGGACATTGCCGGCGCGCACGCCGTCAGCGATGTTTTGGAGTTTGATCATTGACAAGCCTTGAATTTAACGCCCGTTCGCTACGCTCACGTAAGACGCAGAAGCGCAATACAAACACATAACAAAAAATAACTGTTTAACAACAGAAGAATGTTGAGCTTATCTCAGCGCCTTTGCGCCTTTGCGTAAAAAGCAAAGAGGGCAGACTCACGCCTGCCCTCCACACTGCTCTAAGTAAAGATTACTTCTGTTTCTCTTCGATCGCATCCAGAGTCTGGGTGGCCGAGGTGACGATCGGCGTTCCGGGGCCGAAGATCCTGGCCGCGCCGGCGGCATACAGCTCGCCGTAATCCTGGCGCGGGATGACGCCGCCGCAGACGATGGCGATATCCTCGGCGCCGAGCTTGTGCAGCTCGGCGGCCAGCTGCGGCACCAGCGTCTTGTGCCCGGCGGCCAGGCTGGAGACGCCGACCACGTGCACATCATTCTCAACCGCCATCTTGGCGGCCTCCTCGGGGGTCTGGAAGAGCGGGCCGACATCGACATCGAAGCCGGCGTCAGCGTAGGCCGTCGCCACCACCTTGGCGCCGCGGTCGTGACCGTCCTGGCCCATCTTGGCGATCAGGATGCGCGGCCGGCGCCCCTCTTTGGCGGCAAAGGCATCAATGCGCTTTTTGAGCGCGGCAAAATTGGCATCGTTGTCGACCACGGATCCGTAGGCTCCTGAAACCAGTTTGATCTCCGCCTTGTGGCGGCCGAAGACCTTCTCCATGGCATCGGAAATCTCGCCGACGCTGGCCCGCAGGCGGGCGGCCTCGACACAGAGTCCGAGCAGGTTCTGCTGGTCATCTTCGCACGCGGCGGTAATCGCGGCAAGGGCCTTCTGGCAGGCCTGCTCGTCGCGCCCGGCACGCATCTTTTCGAGGCGGGCGATCTGCGATTTGCGCACCGCCGTGTTGTCGACGTCGAGCACCTCGATCTGGTCTTCCTCGGCGAGCTGGTACTTGTTGACGCCGACGATGACATCGCGGCCGCTGTCGATCGCCGCCTGCTTCTTGGCCGCCGACTCCTCGATGCGCAGCTTCGGCATGCCGGACTCGATCGCCTTGGTCATGCCGCCCAGCCCCTCGATTTCATCGAGGATCTTCTGCGCCTCTTCGATCAGCGAGGCGGTCAGCGACTCGACATAGTAGGAACCGGCCAGCGGATCGACCACGTTGGTGACACCGGATTCTTCCTGGATGATCAGCTGGGTGTTGCGGGCGATACGCGCCGAATGATCGGTCGGCAGGGCGATCGCCTCGTCGAGGGCATTGGTGTGCAGCGACTGGGTGCCGCCGAGCACGGCAGCCAGCGCTTCCAGGGTGGTGCGCACGACGTTGTTGTAAGGGTCCTGCTCGGTCAGGCTCCAGCCGGAGGTCTGGCAGTGGGTGCGCAGCATCAGCGACTTGGGGTTCTTCGGCTTGAAGCGCTTCATCAGGTGCGACCACAGGTAGCGTGCGGCACGGAGCTTGGCGGCCTCCATGAAGAAGTTCATGCCGATGGCGAAGAAGAACGACAGGCGCGGCGCGAAGGAATCGACATCGAGCCCCTTGTCGATGGCGGTCTTGACGTATTCGATGCCGTCGGCCAGGGTGAAGGCCAGCTCCAGGGCGTTGTTGGCGCCTGCCTCCTGGATGTGGTAGCCGGAGATCGAGATCGAGTTGAAGCGCGGCATGTACTTGCTGGTGTACTCGATGATATCGGCGATGATGCGCATCGACGGCGCCGGCGGATAGATGTAAGTGTTGCGGACCATGAACTCCTTGAGAATGTCGTTCTGGATCGTCCCGGCCAGCTGCTCCTGGGACACGCCCTGCTCTTCGGCGGCGACGATGTAGTTGGCCATGATCGGCAGGACCGCACCGTTCATGGTCATCGACACCGACACCTTGTCGAGGGGGATGTCGCCGAACAGGATCTTCATGTCCTCGACCGAGTCGATGGCCACGCCAGCCTTGCCGACGTCACCGACCACGCGCGGGTGGTCGGAGTCGTAACCGCGGTGGGTGGCCAGGTCGAAGGCCACCGAAAGCCCCTGCTGGCCGGCCGCCAGGTTGCGCTTGTAGAAGGCGTTCGATTCCTCGGCCGTGGAGAAACCGGCGTACTGGCGAACCGTCCAGGGACGGCCGGTGTACATGGTCGCCATCGGCCCACGGGTGAAGGGTGCCAGACCGGGGAGGGAATCCACGGTGGTCAGCTTTTCGACGTCTGCGGCGGTATACAGCGGTTTGACCGTAATACCTTCAGGAGTCTCCCACTTGAAACTGGCAAGGTCCTCGGCTTTTTTCTCTTTCTTCGCCAGGGCTTCCCAATCGGCGAGACTCTTCTTTTCGAAACAGCTCATATTGCTCGATCCTTTCGAAAACTTTGCGTTTCCAGGAAGACAGAATACAGCAGAGACTCTTTGGGGGGCGCGTCGCATCAGCACGCCATTCTGTCTTCTACATTCTGTCTTCTATATTCTGTCTTCTTAACTCTATCTCGTGACAATCGCCAGCACCTGGGTTTCCCCTTCGCCGCAGGAGAGCAGGCGATGCTTGAGGGTCGCATCAAAATAAACGGCGTCCCCTTCTTCCAGAAGGATGCGCTCCTCTTCGAGGAGGATCTCGGCCTTCCCTTTGAGAATCAGCAGGAACTCCTCGCCGTCGTGGTTGTACAGCGTCTCTTCTTCGGGGCGCCGCGCCACCGTCACCACGAAAGGCTCCATCTTTTTGTTGCGCTTGCGAAATGACAGGGCTTCATAGGTATAGCCATGGCCGGTGCCGGCCACCGAAATCACCCGGCTGACTTCGCGGCGATCGGCCTTTCTGACCACTTCGTATTTGCAATCGACTTCCTCTTCTTCGAAAAACAAGCCAATTTTGACGTCGAAGAAACGGGCAATCTTCGACAGGGTTGCAATCGGCGGGGACACGTTATTGTTCTCAATCTGGGAGATCAATGCGGGCGAGAAACCTGTTTCACGGGCCACATCCTGCAAGGTCAGCTTGCGGGCCTTGCGCAGTTCCTTGATTTTTGAGCCAATATTGTATTCCACGACAAGCCTTTCCGACGAAAATAAAATGAGGTTTTAGAGCCTGTAGGATATAACCGATGCAGGGCACAAAAGTCAACTAATATTTAATCATGATAAAAAGCATTTACCTATATTAAACACCGGGATAGACCATCCCTGCAGAGGAAGCAAGCAGCCAAGTCCAGCCCAACCGCCAGCACCGTTAAAAAACCACGGCCAATCAAATACCTTGGCGCCGAGCCCTCTGATTGCGGCCTGAATCTATTGTCAATCAGGCCAGGCCATGGTGTCAACGACGCCACGACCTGGAGCCATGCCGCGCCAACGCAATCGACCTGCCTGTTGCCCGGGTTATGAGGTTGGCTTCAGCGCCGTCCGGTCCAGCTTTAAACTGGTGGTCTGCACAATAGAACGGCACAGAGACAAGCTACTGATTTTCTTGATGTTTTCTCTTGATTTTTTTGCTTTGCGCGATACTCTTTTAAATATTTACAAACTTCTAATAACGCCAGCAAAGGAGGAGAGCCATGAAATGTCCCGTTTGCAAAAGCCATCAGGCGCGGACACAAATCGAGGTCCATATGAATGGCTTCGACGAAGACCTTTTCCAGTGTGACATCTGCGGTTCGAGCTGGTCTGTGAACCACGGCCTGGTGGATATCGTCAAAGACACGCAACGGCGCTCTTTTTTGCAGGCCAACTCTGAATTGGTGGAAGGCAATGACAACGGCTGACGCTTGAGTCCTTTTTACACCACCTGCGCAGCATAAAAAGTGACAACACGCTAAGCGCCGCGAGCCTTTAGACTGGCCACAAAGCCAACCCGTTCCCTCCGCAAACAGCGAGCCCCGCCTGACTTCAGGCGGGGCTCGTGTGTGCTGACAGGCCGTCAAACAGGAGGGCGAGGGTCAAAGGACGAGTTCAAGATAAGCCATGGTCGTTTCGCGCTTCTCGCGCTCGATGACCTTCGGGTCGACTTCAACGAACTTCTCATCCGGCGTCACCTTGAAGATCGGTTGGCCCTTCTGGACAATCACGCCGTCGCCGCCTTCGATCAGGATCTTGTCAACGGTCCCGGAGAACGGTGCCGGGATCTTGTTGAACATCTTCATGACTTCGAGGATAAAGAGCGGCTGACCTTTTTCAAAGTGGTCTCCCTCTTTAGCGAAAGCGGGCATACCCGGAGCTTCCTGGGCATAGTACATGCCGCCGCCCGGGGTGACAATCTCGTCGGCCTTGGTCGTCGGCGGTGGCACCAGGACTTTCTTCATGGCAGCCTGCAGGTCCGGATCATTGAGATAATCCGGGATAGTCACTTCGAGGTTGTCTTCCACCTTGAAATCGAAGAAGCCGGTCTTGTCGGCAATCAGGAAGAGCATGCCGAACAGCTCGTTACCGACTTCGAAGCCGAGATGAGCCGCCTGGATCTTTTCCCAGGTCTCCTTGTCAAACCCGCCCTGGGGCTTCTCCTTGCCGAGGATGTCGTTCAACTTGATGAAATCATCCTTTTCCAGGCCGAAGGTCTCACGCAGCTGCGCGTAGAAGGCCAGGGCATTCTGCAGCAGGTCGCGGTCGTGGGTCCAGATCACCTCGGCGGCCGGCGCAGCTTCCCGCCAGGTCATGTTCAGATACTCGTAGGTATCTTCGAGGATCACCAACGGGTTGCGCAGCCAGACCAGCTTGCCACCCTTGTGCGTAAAGTTTTTGCGGTTGAGGCTCAACCAGCCGGAGAGCAGGTGCGGATCGGCCAGCAGTTTTTCCATCGGCCGGGTCAGCAGTGTGCCTTTGCGGTCGAGGGTCTCGGAGACCGCCTTCATGATTTCCGGGCTGTCGCTGTAAACCTTGGCAAAATGCTTCTTCATGGCCAGGAAGGCGACCACGACATCCAGCTTGTTGGCTTCTTCCTTGAGCTTGCCGACCAGCGTCAGGTAAGGCACGACGAAGCGGGTGGTCGGTTTGGCCATGACATTCTGACCGAGGAACCAGTTGACCAGGCCATAGTGGAACTCGAGGTTGGTGGCCAGGTCGGTCCCGCGCAAGACGGTGCTGCGCAACACCTTGGAGAGGTGATTGTAGCTGTCGAGGCGGTCCTCCCCCTTGGTCAGCAGCAGGGCGATATTGGAATCGTAAGCACCGGCCACCGTATAGCGCATGAACAGGCCGGTATCCGGGTTGACCATGCAGATCCCCTGGTCGTCGCGGATTTCACCTTCGATCGGCTTCGACCAGTAGCGGATCACGCCACCGGCACTCGGAGACAGCGAGCAGTCGGTCGCATTGAGACGGGCTTCAGCCCCGGCGCCGAAACGCTGCTGGCGTTCCGGGCGCGGCAGGCGCTGCTTGTGCATGGCCAGCAGGGCCATGGCCTCGACCAGCGATTCGACCACAAAGAACTCTTTCTTGTTCTTCGGATTGGTGAACTTGAGATTGTAAACCAGCTCGGTGACACGGTGTTCGACCTGGATGCGGGTATTGACCTCCATGAAATAATGGCGACCACCATCGACGATGCATTCGAAGGTCGAGGCCGAATCGAGCCCGACGGCGATACCGAACCGCTCCGACTCCTCCTCCATCCGCTGCAGCACCTTGAGATCGCTTTCCAGAGCAGCCGTCTGGGCTTTCAGCCCGGCCTTCCTGGCTTTTTTGATCTCTGCCGCCAGCGCTTCCTGAGTCACCGAGATCTCGAGCAGTTTCTGCTCGTGCATCTGCAGCGAACAGTCACGGCCACCGAGGGCGATACACCACTCACCGTTGCCGAGCAGCTGGATCTCGTTGTGGCGCGTCTGCTCGATGTTCAGCTCGACGAGCACGTTCTTGTTGTCGCCGACGCCGTTGGCCTTGACCTCGAGCAGCACCTCGCGCACCAGTTCCGGCGCCACCGCTGCTGCCTTCTTGATATCGGCATCGCTCGGGTTCTTCTTGGTCAGCAGCGAAGCGCCGAGGATCCGCTGGCCCTTGCCACCGCCGCCGCCGATCGCCTTGAGGCGGATACGGGCGCCGGGGTAGCCCTTGAACATCTCGATGCACTGGAGTTCGACCTGGGCACCGAGTTCATCCATGGTGAAGAGATCAATCCCCTTCTCGTAGGAAGCCATCAGCACATGATCGGCAAGAGTCGTCAACTCGATCTTACTGTTATCAAGAAACTTCTTGTCGCATTTCAATCCTTTGGCCTTGACCATCGCCAGGATGGCTTCGCGGTTCGGGTACTTGGCAATCAGGGTGCGGGCCGTGACATTGTCGATCCCCGGAGTAACCGAGACGTTGACGCTCAGGGCGGTCCGCTTTGCTTCGTCCTTCTTGCCAGCACCACGCTGGGTCGCGGCACAGGGGCCGATGAACTTCAGCCCGGCGTCCTCGATGGCGGCAACGAACTCATCGTCTTCAGCCATGAAGCCGTAGCCGGCGAAGATCGAATCGTAGCCGTTGTCCTTGGCAATCTGGATGATCTGGCCGATCCGCTCGACACGCTCTTCCTTGGAAGCGCCGGTGTAGTCAGGCACCCGGTGGACGCGGCTGTTGTCGGTCAGCAGGCGCAGCTCGGGGGAGAGGGCGTTGGGATAGACGATCGAATCCTTCTCGGAGAGCAGGATGCCGTAGTGGCTGATCCCCATTTCCTCGTAGACGGTCATCGCCTCCAGGCGGATCGGGCCACGGCAGACGATCAGCGGCTTAAGATCTTCGCAGGAGAAGGAGCGGACCCATGCGGAGTCTGACTTGCTCAAACGGCGATCACTGTGGATGAGTGGATTGTTGGTGTAGAAATCATTCTGTGCCATTGGTTTTATCTCCAAATCGAAACCTTGATTCGCTTATATCAAAGGAAATCCGCAGTTTTTAATGGAACTCACGCTGGACATCCTGCCATGTCGTCGGCTTGTAGTGCCGCAACAGGAAGTTCAGGTTCTCGCCGAGGACCTTACGCAGGTCGGTCGGCATGACCAGCGATGAGATGGAACCAAGGGCCAGACCCTCTTTCGGGTTCATCAGCTCTTTTTCGTAGCGCAGGTTGAGCGCTGCTTCCTGAGCCTTGAGCCACTCGGCGGCTTCGGCCTCGGCATCCTTCTTGGCTTCGCCTCCGTCCATGCCAGCCTTGGTGCGGGCCAGGGTCCCTTCGACAATCATCTGTTTGATGGCACCGCGAATCTTGCGCAGTTCGCTCTTGTAGACAAACTCCTTGCCGGCCGGACCCATGACCGCTAGGCGGGTGGTCGGCAGGGCCAGAACCAGGTCGGCGCCGGTCGGGTAGTTGTTGTAGGATGCGTAGGCACCGCCATAGGCATTGCGCAGGATCAGCAGGATGCGCGGGGTGCGCACATCGATGATCGAGTCGAGCATGGATCGGCCGGCCTGGACGATGCCGCGGGCTTCCTGCTCACGTCCCGGGAGGAAACCGGTGGTGTCCTCCATGAAGATCAGCGGAATGTTGTAGATGTTGCAGAAGCGCACGAAGCGGGCGATCTTGACCGCCGAGTCGCAGTCGATCTGGCCAGACGACACGGCGCTGTTGTTGGCGACGAAACCGACCACGTTGCCGCCGAGACGGCCGAAGGCGGTGATCGCCTCGCGGGAACGCTCGGGCTGGATTTCGAAGTAGTCGCCGTGGTCGCAGATCTGCTGGATGATGATCGAGACGTCGAACGGGGTATTGAAGCCTGTCGGAGAATTGAAAGCCTTTTTCAGCAGAGTGTTGATCTCCCAGGTCTTGCGATCGAGGGGATCGCTGGTCTCCTGGAAAGGCGCCGTGCTGAAGTTATTGTCGGGAAGGTAGCTGACCAAGCGCACGGCGGTACGCAGTGCCGCGGTCTCATCAGCCACGGTCAGGTCAGCGACACCGGACGCACCATGGACCTTGGGGCCGCCGAGTTCTTCGGGGGTGATGTCTTCACCGAGCACCGACTTGACGACGCCCGGACCGGTCAGGCCGAAGAAGGTGTCGTTGGGCTGAATGACGAAGCTGCCCTGGCGCGGCAAGTAGGAGCCGCCGCCGGCGTTGTAACCGAACATGCACATGATGGTCGGCACCACGCCACTGATCTTGCGCAGCGCAGTAAAGGCCTCGGCATAGCCGTCGAGACCACCGACACCAGCCGGGACGAAAGCGCCGGCCGAGTCGTTCATACCGATCAGGGGCAGCCCCTTGTCACCACACATATTGAACATGCGGGCCAGCTTATTGCCGTTGGTGGCATCAATTGATCCGGCACGCACTGTGAAATCGTGGCCATAGACACCGACGTCACGGCCATTGATATTGAGGATGCCGGTGACCAGCGAGGCGCCGTCGAGATTCTTGCCCCAGTTCTGGAACAGAATGTTCGGCTCATTCTGGGTCAGGACGTTGATCCGCTCCCAGACGGTCATCCGTTTCTTGAAGTGCTGCTTCTCGATCTGCCCGACCGCAACGGATTTGATCGGCCGCTGGATCAGGTCATAACCTTCCTGCATGACCTCCTCGTAGCCGCCACGCACGCCGGCGACTTCGCCAGGAATGGTAAACTCAACTTTTTCCGGTGGATCGAACGGATTCTTAAGTGACGGTATAATCGCTTTTTTGGCCATCTTTGGATTCCTCTGTTGGCTGGAGTTGCCAACCGGCAGAGCAGCTTCTCTGCCGGCTGATAGTTGTCAAAAATTATCTGCAAATCTTTGTCGTTAACGCAGAGGTGGAAATGTCTTGCCATGTGCTAGAGTAAAATAGGGTTTTATCCACCGCATGGATATAGCTTATGTGCTTCTTGATGTCAACGGATAATTTATTATAGATAAAACCTGTTTACTTATATTAAACACCGATTTAGCGGGTCATTCCAGTTTTCCATAACTCCTTTCTGCAGTGCAACCACAACCAATACCGGTGTAAAAATATGCTGTAATTCCAGCGACAAAAGGCTTTACACAGAGTTACAGTTGACTTCACAAAGATGATTGCCGCATCATAGACAATGTAATTCAAACAGCGCTGGCCGCAAACCGGCACACGAGGTTGTCCTTGCCTAAAATTTTTTCAAATTTCCCGGTCGGATTGCAACTTTGGCCCCAGGCCCGGCGCCGGGCCCGCAACCTGAAGGAAGGCTACAATTTCTCCCTGCTGGAAAACTCCAGCGACACCTTCCACTTTTCCATCCTCGCCGATGCCTCACGCATACGCTCAGCCTTCACCGAGTTTGCCGCCAGCATGCCGGAAGAAGCGTTCTTCATTCTTGAATACTACACCACGGAGCCGAACGCCAACGATCAGGAGCCGCCCACGCCGACCATCCACTACTCCCCTTACATGCCAGTCCCCGAGATCATGGCCGCCATCGAACCTTACTGGAACCGCCTGATGCATGACGGCTTCGTCGGTTTCGGCCTGGCCAACAACCGCTCCAGCCAGGAGATGTTCTACTCGGAGGAAAAGGTCCTGACCTTCTTCACCGACAACCACCTGCGCCTCACCAACCAGCTCTCCAAGATCGGCATCCCACACCGCGCCGAACTGCTGCTGCACACCGAGCTTGGCCATGACCATCTGTCTCTGCTCTGTCTGGAACGCGAGAATTTGCCGTCGTGCCTGCAGGGCTACAGCGACCGGGAACTCGACTATGCCTGTTTCTGCCGCGAGCTGGTCGATACTCTCGGCATGTACCCGGTGGAAGAGAGCCTGTCATTTTTCTTCTCCCGCAAGGAACAGAAGCAGATCGAGGAGATCCTTTGCCGCCATCAGGGCTTCGAGGAATTTGCCGACGACGATTTTGGTGCCCTGCTCCTCGACTGGAATGATTTTGTGCATGAATGCTGCACCAACTTTGAAGGGGATCTGTGGGAATACCGAATGGGCCTGCAGTTGCGAGACATGCTGCACCACGTCCTCTCTGCCTGCGAAGAACCTCTCAAAAGCCGCATCCTCGAAGTCCTCAAGGACCCTGACGACAAATTCCGCCAGTCCCTGATCGACCACCGCAAGCGCCTCGACAACCCGGGAATCGTCAGCTCGGATGAACACTTCTGGTACAACGGCGTGATCCGCAATGCCGGGCACGAACTACGTCGCGACCTGATCCGCCATGGTTGGTATAAACCTTAACATCGACGTGGCGAGGAGCGAGAGGCGCGCAGACCAGAACCGCGCCGTACGCCACGCGCCACGCGCCGCCTTCTCATGATCTGCTTGCAAGCTGCCGTCCCCGGCGAAACCGCCCTGATAAGAACCTCCATGGAGGATTGTGCGCAACAGTCCGTCAATGGCATCCCGGTGACCGCCGGCAGACTCTTTGGTCACGAGGTCCGGCTGGCGCATAGCGGCATCGGCAAGGCAGCGGCGGCGGCAACCGCCATCACCCTGTTGATCAACTACCGTCCGGAGGCACTCTGGCTGTTCGGCTGCGGCGGCGCTTATCCGGGGAGCGGCTTAAAGGTTGGTGACCTGGCGCTTGCCGACCGGGAGATATTCGGCGACGAAGGCCTTGCTACTGCAGAGGGTTTTCATGACCTGGCCACGATGGGGCTCGCCATGCGCGAGACGCCCGGGGCACTCTTCAATAGTTGGCCGGTCGACCGGGAGCTTTACGATTGGGCGAGGGCACATCTGGCAGGACATGCAGCATTGACGATGACAAGCTTGTGTAGCGGGCCTTTTGTGACGGTTTCCACTTGCACCGGCACGACCGTAAACGCCGTAAAAATTGTCAGCCGCACCAACGGCATATGTGAAAACATGGAAGGGGCCGCAGTCGCCCTGGCCTGTCAACAAGTGGCTTTGCCTTTTCTTGAAGTGCGCGGCATATCCAACCTGGTTGAAGATCGCGATACCGCCAGCTGGGATCTCCCCACCGGCATGGCTGCAGCACAGAACGCCATCTTGGCCCTGCTCAGAGTCTGGCGCGGACGATGACCATGTCACAGACACTGAGCCTGGGCTATTCCCCCTGCCCGAACGACACCTATATCTTCTATGCGCTGACGCACGGCAAAATTGCATTGCCCGATTTTTCCATTGCAGAACGCCTCGAAGACGTTGAGACCCTCAATCAGCTGGCATTGGTCGGCAAGCTCGACCTGACTAAAATTTCCTACCATGCCCTTGGCCATCTGCGGGACAGGTACGCACTCCTGCGCAGTGGCGGGGCCCTTGGTCGCGGTTGCGGCCCTCTGGTGATTGCTCCGGTCAAAACCGACATGCACAGCCTGCGCGGCAAGCGGATTGCGTTCCCGGCCAGACTGACAACAGCCAACCTGTTATTGCAGCTATATGGCGCAGGCTACGATAATCTGCTGATCGTTCCCTTCGATCAGATCATGCCGGCACTGCAGACGTGGCGACGCTGCCGCCGGAGTCATCATCCATGAATCACGTTTCACTTACCAGGCGGCGGGCTTTCATGAGGTGCTTGATCTGGGGGCCTGGTGGGAAGGAGACACCGGCCTGCCAATTCCACTCGGGGGCATTCTGGCACGGCGTGATCTGGGAGTTGAAATGATTCATGTTGTCGAACAGGCCATACAAGCCAGCCTCGAATTCGCTCGGGAGCATTCTCCAGAAACGCGTTCGTACATCAAAGAGCACGCACAGGAGCTTGACGACAAGGTGATTGACGCCCACATCGAACTGTATGTGAACGATTTTTCTCTGGATCTTGGTGCTGAAGGGCTGAAAGCCGTGGAAACTCTTCTGGATCGTGCGGAGAAGCGAGCGTTGATTCCGAAAAGCAGGGAGCCTCTCTTCCTCTAGCGGGAGAGACTTCCGCGTTGAACCAACCGGCAAATCCTCAGCCAGCGTGGCCTCACGCGGCCGCATGATGTCAAGAGGCCGTCACACAACGACCTCTCTTGAGAACGGCTCTTCCCTCAGCTCTCCCGCGATTGTTTGACTCTGTCTGGTTCAGCAGTGGGGCACGTCTGCAACACCCTCTTTGGCGGGACAGGGCTATTCCCCGGCGGTTGTTTTCGACAAGGTCTGCCAGGTTATGTTGCTGGCTGCGTTGTAAGCGCTCATCCGGGTGTAGATTTCTTCAGCCAGCGCTTGATGGCCCTTTTCCGTCAGGTGGATGAGGTCGTTGCGGAAAAAGGGCCTCATGGCAGGGGCTAAGCGCGCTGAAGCGTTCCTGCGCATCCACGTAAATCGCCTTGGAATCTTTAGCGACCTCGGCCACGACATCGGCATAGGCCTTGTGAGTGGCCGGAATGTTTTTTATCTCATCAGCCGACATGCGATAGTATTCCCGGTAAAAATCAAACGCCCATGACGGCATCCCTTTGCCCTCGTAACCGGCAGGGGCCGCGATCAAAACGGGGATCACCTCGTTCGCTTTGAGCTCATTGAGCATCGCTGGTCAAGTTGGCCTGGTAATCCTCCAGCGGCACACGATAATCACGCATGTTCATGACCCGCGCGAGCATGATCTTGGCAAGCTGAACAACTTTAAAACTTTGAATCAGCTCAAAGTGAAATTGGTCGCTGTACCCCGAAGGCAGAATCCAGTGGTCGTTCCACCCGAAGTAAATACAAGCATAATGGGGCTTATACTGCATCAAGCGCCTTTAATGTGGTTTTCCCCTGAAAGCTGGTATAGCCCGGCACCGATGCGTTGATGATTTCAAACTTGGTCTCCGGGTAGTCGCGGGTGAGTTGCTCATGCAAAAAGTCTGCATAGAGTTTCCGGCCCAGGAACGAACACGAATCCCCCAGGATCAAAATGCGCACCGCACCGTCACGATTGGCCACGGCAGACATCCTGCTTTCCCCGGAAGCCCTGGGCATTCGGTAAACTCGGTGTTAGGGATGGTTCGCCAAAAAAGCTCTTCGTCATATTGAAACAGTTTTACCTTGACCGGACGTGCTTCCTCCAGAACCCCGTCTTCATCCCAAACCGGAACACCCGTGGAATATCCAAATTGCAGATACTCACTGGTTGTTTTCTGCGGCGACCAGCCGATCGCGACAAGCATCAACTCGCAAGCGACCACGCCGATCAAAACACTGCACAACAACGGTCATGATATTGAATAGGATTTTTTTATTGTTCATGGTATAACGCCCACTCGACGTAATTAAAATCTGAGCAGAGCAATTCCCTGATTCAATCAAGTTCATAGACATTCTGCCAATAATCTTTGTCCTTTGGATGGGGCTGGTCTAGCCTTCGCAAACAAAAAGTCGCCCATCACCAGATAATCCATTTCCGTTCCCATAAAGCAACGGTAAGCATCGTCAGGGGTGCAAACAATGGGCTCACCGCGCACGTTGAAACTCGTATTGACGACAACGCCATAGCCGGTAAGGGCCCTGAACTTATCGATCAGCGCCCAGTAGCGTGGATTGGTGTCTTTGTTGACGCTCTGGATGCGCGCAGAATAATCAATGTGGGTTATCGAGGGGACATCCGAGCGCAAATGATAGAGCCTGTCGTACAGGGGCAGCTCGTTGTAGTTGTCCGGCAAGGGGCATCGCCTTTGCGACTGCACAGGGGCAACCAGCAACATATAGGGCGAGGGCCGGTCCAATTCGAAAAACTCACTGTTACATTCTTCCAGGACCGAAGGCGCAAAAGGGCGAAACCCTTCGCGGTACTTGATCTTGAGGTTCAATTTTTTCTGCATATCCGGTTGTCGCGGGTCACCGAGGATGCTGCGATTGCCTAAGGCTCTCGGGCCATACTCCATGCGCCCCTGGAACCAGCCGACAACACTGCCTGCCGCAAGCAGTTTCGCCACGTCAGAACAAAGCTGGTTGAAGTCGTCATACTCCTGGCAAGGGGCCTTGTATCTTCGGGCCGCACGCCGGATGTCCTGCCCGCTGAACTCGGGACCGAGCAGAGCGCCCTTCATCTGGTCCGGGACAGACGGCGTCCGTTGTTTATCCAGCCAGATATGCCAACCGGCCAAGGCCGCACCCAGCGCACCGCCAGCATCGCCGGATGCGGGCTGGATCCATAAGTCCTCGAACAAGCCGCTGCGCAAAAGCTTGCCGTTAACAACGCAGTTTAAAGCCACCCCGCCGGCCATGACCAGATTTTTACAGCCAGTCAACTCTTTCGTGGTCGTGGCCAGCTTGAGGACAATCTCTTCAGTGACTTCCTGGATCGCCAGGGCCATGTCCATATAATCCTGGTCAAGCTCGGTTTCTGATTTGCGGGGTGGAATCCCGAAGAGTTTTTCCCAGGCACTGTTGTTACACATCGTCAAGCCGGTTGCGTAATCAAAGTAGTCCATATTCAGCAGAAACGAACCGTCTTCTCGAACATCAATCAGGTTGTCGTAAATTTTGGTTTTCCATGTAGAAACTTTTTCGCCGCCGGCTGTCCCGTAAGGAGCGAGCCCCATCAATTTGTATTCGCCGCTATTGACCTTGAATCCGCAGTAGTAGGTAAACGCTGAGTAGAGAAGCCCGATAGAATGAGGAAAATCTATCTGTTTCAAGATTTTTATTTGATTGTGCTGTCCAATCCCAACGGTTGTCGTCGCCCATTCACCAACACCGTCCAACGTCAGGATGGCGGCTTCTGCAAAGGGCGAGGGGAAAAAGGCGCTGCTGGCGTGCGACAGATGGTGTTCGGGAAATATCAGTGGAGGGCAATGGCCACCCAGGGCATCAAACTCATTTTTGAGATTGTGCCTCATGAGCAGCTTTTCTTTGATCCATACCGGAATGCCGGTCAGGAAACTTTTCAATCCCTTTGGCGCGAAGCTGTGGTAGGTCTCAAGTAGCCGTTCGAATTTGATATAGGGCTTGTCGTAGAAAGCAACCGCGGTCACATCAGCAAGTTGCAGGCCGGCTTCATCGAGCACATACCTGACGGCATGAACCGGGAAGCCAGAATCCTGCTTGTTGCGGGTGAACCGCTCTTCATGGGCAGCCGCGACAATTTCACCATCGACGATCAGTGCCGCAGCGCTGTCATGATAATAGGCTGAAATCCCCAGAATGGCTTCAGTCATAACCCATCTTTAGAAAAGCGTGTAGATAAACGGTGCAATTGCTGATCCGCTTGTCATCACGATCAAAACGCCGAAAAGCAACAAGGTCAAGATAATCGGAAGCAGCCAAAACTTTTTCCTGACCTTGAGAAAGCCCCAGAGATCTTTAAGCAGATCCATCTTGCAAAAAGTCCTCTCAATATGGATGATCGAGATCTTGCCGTTTGAACAGGTGCCCTCGATTGTGGAACACAGATGTCTTGCCCTTTTTCCATGATTTCAACTGCATGGCATCTTTGCCTAACAAGCGGCGCACAAACCCAACGGGCGTGACCAAGATATAGAAGAGAAGAGTCAAAAGTATTCGCGAAACAACAGTGCCCAGGACGTGAGAGAGACCAAACCAAACTCTTGCAAACGGCTTAAAAAGAGCTGGCGCCGTCATAGTCACAACCAAAACTCCGATGCCGATCGGCAGAAAGTATTTTGGTGAGGACGCTAAAGCCAAAAGGAGGCTAATCAGGACCAGGGCGAGCCCAGAATCCTTACATTGTGATACTGAAATTTTATTGGCCAAAAAGAACATATCTGATGTCACCGGGTGGATTGTTGGAAGGTCATTTATATCAGAAGTATAACCATTTGAGAATATTTAATGCTGTGGCGGAGGAGAGAGTCTCTCTGAAGTTAGAGATTGCACATAAACGCCTTCATGCATATCCAGTTTTGTATAAAAATAGGCAGCGACCTTGTGCTGTCGCTGAACGTTCAGGGCTCCGCTTGTGATATTTGCGACACCATGCTAGGAGTTTTCATCAACAAAAGTAGCTCTAGACTTTGGGAGTCCTCGTCTTTATTTTTACATAAAACTTGACCTCTGGAACAAGAGATTGAAATTAGTCCCCAACGATGATTTCATGTATAGTGCCAGTCTAATACTGAAGTAAATTTATTTTCAGATGGCTTTTCAATTCATGTGATCGTTATGGCAAACAAAGCCTCTCTTCTCAACACCCGCGCACAATTCAGCATGCTGCTTACACAGCGCATGGCCATACGTGGCCATCTTTATCTTTGCCTTGACAATTCGCCTCATCTACCTCTATGAAATCATTGACCAGCCGTTGATCTCCATCCTGCTTGGTGACGCAGAGAGCTATGATGCCTGGGCTCAGGAAATCGTCAACAAAGGCTGGATTGGCGACCGGACTTTCTATCAAGCACCCTTTTACCCCTATTTTCTTGCGCTGATCTACACCATTGGCACAAGGGACTTCATTCTCGTACGGGTTGTGCAAGCCTTAATCGGATCCGCCTCATGCGTGCTTCTGGCCGGCGCTGGTGCGCGCTATTTCGACAAGAGAAGTTGGCTGGCTTGCCGGCATTCTGCTCTCCCTGTATGCCCCTGCTACTCTTTTTTGACCTGCTGCTGCAAAAAGCAGTCTTGGGCATATTTTTTATGTGCCTGCTGCTCTTTCTTTTAAGCAAAGCAACGAGCCATGACAACAGCAGGCGTCAACCTGGCGTGTGGATTCTCATCGGGGTCGTCCTGGCGTGCTTCGCTCTGGTCCGGGAAAACGCACTCATCCTGATACCAGCCGTTGGAGCCTGGCTGATTTTTTATAACTGGAAAAGTGGCTGGAAACAGATTTTGATCAAAGGGGCTTGCGTTGTTCTGGGTTTGACCATTGTCTTTTTCCCAGTAACCCTGCGCAACTACGTTGTCGGCGGAGAATTCATCCTGACCACTTCGCAGATGGGGCCCAACTTTTTCATTGGCAACAGCAAAGAGGCCACCGGTTTTTATCGTCCTCTCATCTGGGATCGCAGTGACTGGAAATTTGAACGTGTTGATGCGCAAAATCTCGCGGAAAAGGCTCTGGGGAGAAAGCTGACCCCCAATGAAGTCTCTGACTATTGGCTAAGCGAGACCCTTGGCCAAATCCGGCAAGACCCCTTGCGCTGGTTACGCCTGATGGGGAAAAAATGGCTGATGACCTGGAATGCTGTAGAAATCAGCGATTCAGAAAGCATCTATGCCCATTATCGCTACTCCAGCCTGCTACGCGCCGCTGGGCACGGTGTTCAATTTCGGCGTCCTCTGCCCTCTGGCAGTCGTCGGCATTGTCTTCAGCTGGCAGAACCGGCAACGCCTTTGGGGGCTCTACGCGGTGTGGTTCTGTTTCGCCGCCAGCGTCGCACTGTTTTTCGTTTTTGACCGTTACCGGCATCCGATGGCAGCAGTCATGCTGCTCTTTGCAGCCGTCGGCCTCAGTAAAGGGTCTACAATACCTCAAGGAAAGACGCTTTCAGGCGTTGGCAACCGGGGCCATGTTCGCCCTACCGTTTGCCGTTATGGTCAATTGGCCAATGGTGTCCAAGGCCAGCATGGAGGCTCCCACCTATTTCAACATCGGCTATGAGCTTGAACAACGCGGAGACCTGGAGCAAGCCAAAGACTTCTATCTGACTTCGCTGTCCATGGATGACTCCAATCCCCTGGTCCACAACAACCTGGGGATGGTGGCCATGAAACAGGACCGCCCGACCGATGCCATCAGGCACTTTACCGCCGCAGTGGAGGCAAAGCCTGACAACTGGGACGCCAGGATCAACCTGGGGATCGTCTTGTGGAGCATGGGACGAAAGGACGAAGCTGTTGTGCAATATGAGCAGGTTCTCAGGGCAGTCCCGGATTACAATCCTTCCCTGTATTACAATATCGCCTGCTTTCACTCCCTGGGAGGGCGGACCGAAAAGGGGTTATTCTGGCTCCGTAAAGCCATCGAACATGGTTACGACAAATGGGATTTGCTCCATGCGGACCCGGACCTGGATAACCTGCGCCATCGACCGGAGTTTTTAGAGATTCTTCAAAAACGGTAACCGGAAGTCATTCAAGCAGGCGACAGAAGCCTGGAGCGGCCTTCATTCAACCCGCTTTTGCGAAAAGACCAGGTGCCTGCGCCCTAGAAAATTCAGCACCAGGGCAACCGCTGAAGCAAGGACTTTGGCAAACCAGGCCGGAGAACCGCCCGCATAAAGGACCTTGGTGGTTTGCATGTCAACCAGGGCGAGGACCGCAACGAGAAGCACATAAATGGCAATTTCAGTAGAACTGTTCCAGCGTGATCGTCGCTTGAACAGTAGGCAGATGCAGAGCAGGTAATTGACGCCGGCCGCGGCGAAAAACGCAATAATCGCCGCAACCGCCATGCCCGCTCCTGAGCCGAGCAGCAACAGGAACAAGAGCAGGTTCACGAGTGCCGCCGTGCCGCCGATAAAGAGATAAACGAGGAACTGGATCGGCAACGGCAGGGCCGGTGCATTATAGCGTACGACACAATAGAGCGCGCGGAACCCGTCGCGCCAACCGATTTTCTTCCCCTCCTGGTAAGTCCTCCCGCTATACGAGATCCCCATCTCGTAGATGGACAGTTTCTTTTGCGCCAGCTTGGCGGTAATCTCCGGCTCGAATCCAAAGCGGTTTTCTTCGATCGTGATGCTCTGGATGATGTCGCGGCGAAACACCTTGTAGCAGGTTTCCATGTCGGTCAGGTTGAGGTCGGTGAACATGTTGGAAAGAAAGGTCAGAAACCTGTTCCCCATGGAGTGCCAGAAATACAGGACGCGGTGGGGACGACCACCAAGGAAGCGGGAGCCGTAGACCACATCGGCGCGACCGTCTAGCAGAGGGGCAAGGAGATCCATGATCTCCAGCGGGTCGTACTCGAGATCAGCGTCCTGGACGACAACAAAGTCGCCGACTACCTGGCTAAATCCCGTTCTCAGCGCCGCACCCTTCCCCTGGTTCTGAGCATGATGGAACACCCGGATCTCAGGGGCACCCTCGGCCAACTCGGCTGCGACCTGCCTGCTCCCGTCTGTCGAGGCATCGTCCACGATCACAATTTCCAGAGACAGTCCACGGTCGCGGAGCTGAAGAACCTTTTCGACACAAGCGCGCAGGGTTGCTTCTTCGTTGTAACAAGGGATGACAACGGAAAGCGTGACAGCGTGTTCAGGCATCTGTTTGTTGTTCTCCTGAGGGAAATGGCATCATCAGTTCAAGGACGCTAGGATGCTTCAAGAGCCTGTCTTTTGTCAATCAATGGAGAAGGATGCGACCCCCAGTCGCACCCTCTTTTGCTGCGCTTAATATCGTTCCCGGCGTGGGTTATGCCCTGCGCCAAATCACGGTTGCTTCATATGCACCGCTTTGACAAAGCGGGCGCCTACCGCATCGGTCAGTCGGTTTAAAGTCATTTCATCGACCGGTGAGTCGATCGAGAGGACGACCATGGCCTCTCCGCCTTTGCCGCGACGACCAAGGTTCATGGCGCCGATGTTGACCTCGGCTTCGCCGAGGAGAGTGCCGATTCTGCCGATCAACCCCGGGCGGTCTTCGTAGGTCAGGACCAGCATGTGCTCCTCGGGGGTGAAATCAGTATCAAAGTCACGCATCTTGACGATCTTCGGCAGCCCTTCGAACAGGGTACCGGCAATGGTGCGTTTGCCTTGCGGCGTCTCGAGGCTCAGGGTGATCAGGTTGGAAAAAAACTGCGATTCGGTTGAGCGGCTCTGTTCTACAACCAGGCCACGGCGCTCCGCCACCAGGTTGGCATTGACCATGTTGACCTCTTGGTCAGTGCAGCGATTGAGCAGCGCGGCCAGTCCGGCCACCGTGATCGGCATGCAGTCATGAGCGGCCAGCTTGCCAGTATAGCTGAAGGAGACCTTGCCCGGGTTCTCCGGCGCCAGCTGTGATATGAAATCGCCAAGGACAGCGGCCAGCGCCATAAAAGGGCGCATCTGGGTCATCAGATCAGGATCGAAGCGGGCGATATTCACGGCATTCTCCAGCGGCTTGCCATCGAGCAGGTTGAGGATCTCCCGGCTGACATCGACCGCCACGTTGGTCTGGGCTTCGAAGGTATTGGCGCCGAGATGCGGGGTAACCACCATGTGCGGATGGGCAATAAGCTTTTTGAGCGTGGCACTGCTGGGCGGCTCCTCACTCCAGACATCGAAAGCGGCGCCGGCAACCTTGCCGCTCTCCAACGCACGCAGCATGGCCTCCTCGTTGATAATACCGCCGCGGGCGCAGTTGACAATCAACACCCCGGCTTTCATCTTGGCAAAATGCTCGGCCGTGATCAGGTCATGGGTCTCATCATTCAGTGGGGTATGCACCGAAATGACGTCAGCACTGCTGACCAGTTCATCGAGGGAGACCAGACGGGTACCAAAGTCGGCCGCCCGCTTTTCGCTGATATACGGGTCATAGACCACCACGTCCATCTCGAACGCCCGCGAACGGAGCGCAACCCGGCCACCGACTTTGCCCAGGCCGACAATGCCCATGGTCTTGTGCTTGAGTTCATGACCGGTAAACGGGGCACGCTGCCACTGGCCGCTTTTCAGGCTGCTATTGGCGTCCGGTACGTTACGGCACATGGAGAGCAGAAGTGCCATGGAATGTTCTGCCGCCGAGTTGGTGTTGCCGAAGGGCGCATTAACAACGATGATCCCCCGCTCGCTGGCCGCCGGTACATCGACATTGTCGATACCGACTCCGGCCCGGGCGACCATTTTCAACTTTTTGGCATGGCCCAAAAGCTCAGCATCGACCTGCGTCCCGGAGCGGGTGATAATAGCGTCATAGTCGCCAATCAGCGTGTAGAGTTCATTCCTCTCCAGACCGGGACGCACATCCAGCTGGATGCGCGGGTCCTTCTGCAGCAGTTCAAGGCCCTTTTCGGAGATTTCGTCGGTAACGATGACTTTCATAATTTATCCCTCTAAACGTATACAGTTACAGATCTGAACCAGGAGCCATTTTATCGCAAAGAACGCTGATAAAAAGAAAAAAAGCCGCCGTAAGTCGTTCTTCAACGACTCGCCCGAGCGCTAATCCTGCTGGGTTTTTTCCGCACCGAGATGTTTCGGCGTTATCTTGATGCACAGGCATTCGCCCGTAGCGTAGGTTGAACCATCGAGGCTGCAGACTTCGCCATGCACCAGCACTTTGCGCCCCTCAACCGAGATAAGCCGCGTATTGACCTGCACAACGGTCTTGATGGGCAGGAGTTGCCGAAAGCTGACATTCAGGTTGCCAACCACGACCTGGTGTCCCGCAGCCCAGGCGGCCAGGCCCAGGACCTCGTCGAGCACCGCGGCGATACTGCCGCCATGGGCATGGTCTGGGGGACCCTCCGTGACCGGACCGAACCAGACCCGCGCGACCAGGTTCTGTTCCTGATCGCGGAAGTAGTGCATCCGGAAACGATTGCCGGTCTGGTCTCCCGAGACGAAGCGCAAGGTTTCACCGACCAGCCCGGGGGCATCGAAAGCTTCCCAGCCTGGCTCACCGCCGAGCTGCATGAGAGAATCGTCTTGTGCGTGCATCCGCCTGCCTTGAAAAAAGTTTGAAATATAAAGGGACACCTCCCGTTACGAAAGTGCCCCTACAAAGAGAAAGGGGCGCTTCCTTGCGGGAAGGGCCCCTATCGATCAACCGTTCTTCTTTGCAAATTCCTGCATGAACGCAGCCAGGGTCTCGACCCCGGCCAGAGGCATGGCATTGTAAATCGAGGCCCGGATACCACCGACGTTGCGGTGCCCCTTGAGCGCGTAAAGGCCCTGTGCTCCGGCTTCCTTGAGGAACTTCTCCTCCAGTTCCGGCGTCGCCAGGTTGAAGCTGACGTTCATGGTGCCACGGAACTCGGGGAGGACCACGCCACGGTAGTAGTCGCTGGCATCGATCAGATCGTAGAGGATTTTGGCCTTCTGCTCGTTGACCTTCTCGATGGCCGCCACACCGCCCTGCTGCTGCAGCCACTCCAGAACCAGGCCGGTCACGTAGATGGCGAAGGTGTTGGCGGTGTTGGTCAGCGAGTTGTCGGCGGCACAGACCTTGTAGTTGAGCAGGGTCGGAGTCTGCGGCGAGGCGTACTCGAGCAGGTCTTCGCGGATCACCACGATGGCGGTTCCGGCCGGGCCGAGATTTTTCTGCAGTCCGGCATAGACGCAGCCGAACTTGCGGTAGTCGATCACCCGCGAGAGCATCTCCGAGGTCTGGTCGACGATCAGCGGCACCGCGCCGGTCTCCGGAAAATTCTGCCAGCGTGAACCGTACAGGGTGTTGTTGCCGGTGATGTGCAGATAGGCGGCATCCTGGTCAATCATGTCGGGTGTAAGCACGGGGATGCGGTCGTAGTTGGTCGCAGCGCTGCTGGCAATCACCTTGATGTCGCCAAACGGCTTGGCATCTTTATGGGCAAGCTTGGCAAAGTTACCGCTCTCGACGTACAGGCACTTCTTGCCAGGCGAACGGCCGGCCAGGTTGAGTGGCAGGGCAGCGAACTGCATGCGGGCGCCCCCGTGAATAAAGAGGATCTTGTAGTTGTCCGGCAGGTTGGTCAGCTGACGGAAGCGCTCCTGGGTCTCGACCAGAACCTTTTCAAACTGCTTGGCACGGTGACTGATCTCGATGATGGAAATGCCCATCCCCTGAAAATCGAGAAATTCGTCGCGAATCTTCTCCATCACCGGGACCGGCAACATGGCCGGACCGGCACCGAAATTATAAACCTGCTGGGACATGAGATCCTCCTGTCGAGAAACGTGGATATGTTTAAAGGGTACGTACCTTGATAACGCCGTCGATATCTTCCAGGGCCTGGACGAGTTCGGCGGACGGTTCGCTTTCGATATCGATAATATTGTAGGCCACTCCGTCACGGCTCTTGTTGATCATATCGATGACGTTGATTTCCCGGTCGGCCAGGACCGAGAGGACCTGGTTGAGCATTTTCGGCACATTGCGATTGGAAAAAGCGATGCGGTAGCCGCCATTGCGGTCGAGAGCGATATTCGGGAAATTGACCGAGTTCTTGATATTGCCGTTTTCGAGGAAGTCGATCAACTGGTCGGCCACCATGATGGCACAGTTCTCTTCAGCCTCTTCGGTGCTGGCACCGAGGTGCGGAATCGACACGATCTTGTCATTCCCGATCTGGCCCGGCATGGGGAAATCAGTGATGTACTTGCCGATCCGGCCTTTCTCGAGGCCCAGCAGGATGGCATCGTTGTCGACCACCTTCTCCCGCGACAGGTTGATCAGGGTCGCACCCTTTTTGAAGCTGTCGACCAGTTCCTTGTTGATCAGGTTGCGGGTGGCTTCGAGGACCGGCAGGTGCAGGGTGACGATGTCCGACTTGGAGAGCAGCGACTGCATGTTTTCCATGCGCTCGACGTCACGGGAGAGACGCCAGGCAGCTTCGACGGAGAGGGCCGGGTCGTAACCGAGGACTTTCATGCCGAGCATGAGGCCGGTCTCGGCAACCAGCGAGCCGATCGCGCCGAGTCCGACGACGCCGAGGGTCTTCCCCTTCAGTTCCGTGCCGCCGTAGGTCTTTTTGCCGTCTTCAACCAGCTTGTGCAGCTCCTCGGCC
Source organism: uncultured delta proteobacterium (assembly GCA_963825615.1). Classification (GTDB taxonomy): domain Bacteria; phylum Desulfobacterota; class Desulfuromonadia; order Desulfuromonadales; family BM103; genus JAHEDT01. The sequence continues at coordinate 787,425 of CAWGTV010000008.1, read as the reverse complement.
GGTTTGCCAACGCCCTCCTTGCGGACAAAATCGATGGCGCCGATGATGTCGCGGGTCGACAGCAGCATCGCCGCAACGGCCAGTTCCTTGACCGCGTTGGCATTGGCGCCCGGAGCATTGAAGACGACGATGCCGCGTTCCGTGCACTTGTCCACCGGGATATTGTTGACCCCGGCACCGGCGCGGCCAATCGCCTTGACCGAGGGCTCGATGTCCTCGACCTGCAGCACGTGACTGCGCAGCATGATGGCGTCGGGGTTGCCGATTTCACTGGCGATTTCGTACTTGTCGAGAGAGAACTTGGAGAGGCCTTTGACCGAGATCTTATTGTAGGTGCGGACTTTGTTCATCATGGACTCCTGATCGTACAGAATGACGGGGTTGCAAACAAAAAAAGCCGTACCGCCCAACAGGGCATGCATGGTCGGCGATTTCTGTTCTCAGCAGGTTTGTGCAAAACCTACCGGAAGGCCGTTTTTACAACTTTTCCGGTAGGTTGTCAATGGGCTCAACGGGTAATCCGGCGCGCCTCCAGATAGAAGCGCTTTTCGTCGGCCTCCCCCATGGAGAAGGTCTTGCGCGGCAGGGCGCCATCGCGCACGATCGTCCGGAAAAGATCGTGCTTCGATATCGACGGCAGATAAAAGCCGATATTTCCAGGCTGACGCCCGAGGCGGGTCACAGCCTCTTCACCATGGATGTAGTCAATGCGCGCTTGCGGGCGACTTTTCAGATACTCGTCGAGGAAATTCTGCAGGGTGGCGACTTCCAGCGTCAGTGACGGCTGATCAATCTGCAGCAGGCCGCAACGGCCGGCCGCGACGAAGGGAAGAGCATGGGCTTTGCCGGCCGCCGCGCGGCGGCATGTGCTGCAGCAAGGTCATCGTACCACTTGACATGACAGGGGGTGCCCGCCTGCCGGTAGTAGTCGCCAGCCCGGCTGAGCAGATCGTCAGCGTCGACCGCAAACAACACGCGGTGAATGGCTTCGAACTCCAGGCCCGGGTCGTGAACGTTGACCAGTTCGACCAGCGCATAGCGGGCCGGGTGATCCATGACCTCTGCAGGGTCTGCTGCGTCCGCCTTGAGCTGCTCCCAGATCGCCTTGGCCGTAGCGAAGCTGTGGTTACCGTCGCCCATGGCGTAAAGCATGACCTGGTCATCAGCAACTTCGTAGCGCTTCTGGAAGCGCTCCTTATCGGCCAGGCGTGCGAGGGCGCCGCCGACCTGCTCGATCAGCTTTTTCTGGGTCACCTTCCAGCCACGCAGATGGCCACTGTTCTGCATGAGTTCAAAATCGTAAACCTGCTCGAGTTGCGCAGCGAAGAGCGGCTCGATAACCGTCCGTTCCGGGTCGTCGATCAGTACCATGATGTGCGGCAACTCGACCGCAGCGTTTTTTCTGACCCGGATGCGCGGCGGCAGACGGTCGACAATGGTCCCCTCGGTGGCCCTGATCAGCGTTTTGGTGCCAGGACGATAGTCGTACGCCTCGAGGTCCAGAGCCACCATCAACCCCTTGCGCGACGGCGCGTGGCTGGTCTGCCGGTCCAGCAGGACAAAGCCCTGCTCCTGGGCGGCCAGAACGCCATCGGCCAGGTATTGATCCATGCTTGCATTGATATCGGCGATGCGCGCATCGCCGTCAGCGTCTTCCAGGTAGACCTCCGGAAAGATCAGGCGCAGGGTTGAAGGGTAGTTGTCAACCAGGCGGTCAACGGCCTGCCAGTATTCCGGTTCCGAGGTATATTGATCGCAGGCGATCACCGCCCAGCGGTGCAGGTCGCTCCCTGGCTTAGGTAACAAAATGGTTGGAACTTGCATGGCAAGTTTTGCGAGATTCATAATCGATTCGTCCTCTAACTGGATTATTTCGGGTCGACGTGACAGCTCATTTGACAATCCGCAGGTGCCCACCGGGGCCGCCGCTGCCTGGCTTGTCCGGCGGATCTTGATCCAAAGACTCCCGGATGCGGTTCATGTTGGGCAGGCTGTTGGTTGCGACCATCTGCTGAATGCCGTCCGCCACGGCCAGGCACTGCTTGGTACAGACCCTGCGCACCGGACACATGCTGCAGTCCGCCTCACCGGCGGCCGCACGCAGGGCATGAATGACAAGATCAACACTTTCAATTTGATTCAATGGTATCAAAAACATCAACTGCTCCCTTTGCAGATTTTCCCCGTGCCACAAACCTCACCCCGCATTCCGGGCTCTAGAACTTCTTCCCTACGACCTTGGCGAACTCCGCCAGTTTGGCCATCATCGCCTGGAACTCGGCCGGGCGCAGGGATTGCGGGCCATCACTCGCCGCAACTTCCGGGTGCGGGTGCACCTCGACGATCAGGCCGTCGCAGCCGGCCGCCACCGCAGCATAACACATGCTCGGCACCAGCGAAGCGTGACCGGTGGCATGGGACGGGTCAACGATGATTGGCAGGTGGGTCTGCTCGCGTAGCACCGGAACCGCCGAGATATCCAGGGTATTGCGAGTCGCTGTTTCGAAGGTGCGGATGCCGCGCTCGCAGAGGATGACCCGGCGGTTGCCCTCGGACAGGATATACTCGGCACTCATCAGGTATTCCTGAATGGTGGTCGCCATCCCCCGCTTGAGCAGGATCGGCTTGTCGATCTGCCCGAGCATTTTGAGCAGGGCAAAGTTCTGCACATTACGCGCGCCCACCTGCATGACATCGGCGTACCTGGCCACCAGTTCAACGTCACGGGGGTTGACGACCTCGGTGACGACCGGCAGGCCGGTTGCCTCACGGGCCAGGGCCAGCAGCTTGAGCCCGTCCTCTTCCATCCCCTGGAAAGAATAAGGGCTGGTACGCGGCTTGAATGCCCCGCCGCGCAGTACCGTCGCTCCGGCAGCCTTGACGGCATGGGCGGTCTCAAGAATCTGCTCTTCGCTCTCCACCGAGCAGGGCCCGGCCATCACCACCAGCCTGTCACCGCCAACCGAAAGCCCCGGGACAATTTCAACCGCGGTCGGCTCCGGCTTGACCTCTTTGCTCGCCAGCTTGTAGGGCTTGAGAATCGGCACCACGTTTTCCACACCCGGCATCGACTCGATCGACTGCAGGACGGCCTTGCCACGCTCATCACCGACAGCTCCGACGACATTGCGGGTTTCGCCGTGGATCACGTGAGGCTTGTAGCCCAGATCCTTGATGCGTTTTTTGACTTCGGCCAGTTCATCTTTGCTGGCGCCTTTTTTCATGACGATAATCATTGGTTCGTCTCCTTCGGGGAAAGTTACGGTTAAAAATCAAGGCCGGCAGGGCTTTCCCGGCGGCCTTCTTCGTTTTCTTTCCCGAAACGAAAAAACCACAGGCGCCCTCGTTGAGCCCGCCCGTGGTTTAATGGTTCTATCGACAGTTGCCGGTCAACAGACTTCACCCCGGTCAGGCAAGCCAAAAAAGCTGCCAAACCAAAAGTAAAAATCCGCAAACGACCAACCCTGATATTTCATTCCGATGCCACCCTGCTGATATTTTAGTGTTTCTAGGTATCAAAAAGCACCGCGGAAAGCAAGCAAAGAATCCGTTGCAGCTTTTTTCTTGACATCACCGGTCCTTTTCGTTACAAAACGTTCTTCCCGCCCAGGTAGCTCAGTCGGTAGAGCAGAGGACTGAAAATCCTCGTGTCGGCGGTTCGATTCCGTCCCTGGGCACCACTAGATGTAAGGCCTCGCGTTCTACCGACCGCGGGGCCTTTTTCTTTTTCTGCACGGACAAACGCAGAGCGGAGGGTTTCTCATTGTTCTCACGTGTACGCGATTTGCTGTCACGGAAAAACTTTTCACCGACAAATGGCTTGAATCTCTTATTCTGATAGTATAGAAGCGTTTAGCTCATCACAGAGTTCAAGCCGCTCGTCAAAAAACTGCAGATAGGGAGACATGATGGCTCTCGCTTTTCTGGCCGTTGCCTTTGGCCTGGCGCTCCTGGTCTGGAGCGCTGATCGTTTTGTTGAAGGCTCCGTTGCAACCGCCCGCCATTTCGGCATGCCCCCCCTGCTGATTGGCATGGTGATCGTCGGCTTCGGCACGTCTGCACCGGAAATGATCGTCTCGGCGCTCTCCGCAGCCCAGGGGAAAACCGGCATCGCCCTGGGCAACGCTTATGGCTCCAACATCACCAATATCGCACTGATCCTCGGAATCACGGCGCTCATCAGTCCTGTCGCATTCCATTCAAATGTACTCCGCAAGGAATTGCCCATTCTCACAGCTGTTACCGCCCTGGCCGCCGGCCAACTTTGGGATGGAGAGCTCAGCCGTATGGACGCCCTGGTCCTCTTGTTTGTCTTTGCCAGCCTGATGGCATGGACAATATGGCAAGGGTTGCGAAAAAAAGCGGACTCGCTTGGCAAAGAGGTGGAGCAGGAACTCGCTGGTCGCATCATGCCAATCGGCAGAGCAGTCTTCTGGCTGGTAGCCGGGCTGCTCCTGCTGATTGCCAGTTCGCGTATCCTGGTTTGGGGTGCCATTGAGATTGCACAAGGCTTTGGCGTGAGCGATCTGATAATCGGCTTGACCATCGTCGCCGTCGGAACCTCGCTGCCAGAGCTGGCATCTTCAATCATCGCCGCGCACAAAGGTGAGCATGACATTGCCCTGGGCAACATTTTAGGCTCCAATCTTTTCAACACACTGGCCGTCGTGGGTATCGCCGGGACAATTCACCCGATGACGGTGGGACCAGATGTCTTCAAAAGAGATATCATGGTGATGGTGGCTCTCACCCTCTCGCTTTTCGTGATCGGTTACGGGTTTCGTGGGCCAGGACGCATCAACCGGTTCGAGGGGTTATTCCTGCTCCTCTGCTACGTCGGCTATGTGACCTTCCTGATGACCAGCGCTTTTGGCCGGTGAAGATCTATTTGGCAAGCAACGGCCTTGTTTGCCTTTAAGCCCCAGATCGGCACAACCGGAAAAATCGATTTCACAAATCTTCGTTCACGAGACCTTTTGCATTCGCCTTTCATTCTACAATCCTCTGAAGACAAGCCCACCGCATTACATAACTGGTAATTTATTCGTAACATGCCGATTATTAAAGACTTTTATGTTGTTGTCCAGAATAATTGTGCTATATATTCATAATATCTGATTCTATGCAATGCTATCTTAATGCTAATGTGGGTCTTAAAATTTCCGAGTAACTCCGCCCACACTTGTCGCCTGGCGATCTCTTTTGAGCCTCCGGGCTTATCCCCGGCAAGGCGATGCAAAAGATAGCACCACCCATGAAAAATCGTGCGGTTGATGGTGCAATATCAACGCATGCATGGCTGCAAACAGCCTCTGGCAGTCAAGCCTCATCGACACACCCAAAAATTCTGTCAGGGCTTTCAACGGGAGGAGGCAACAATGGCATTGGTACTATGTCCGGAATGTGGCGAGGAGACCCTGGATCAACTGGTCAGCTGCCCGCTTTGCAACGTACCGCTCGCAGCAAATCAGCAGAACGACAGGACTAAGAATAACCGCCTGTTCCTTTTCGGCGCAGCTTTTGTCGGCGGCCTGGTGGCGGCCACGGTATGCAACATGATGGGCCATACTGTTATGGCCATTGGCCTGGGGATCGTGGGAGTGGTCAGCATAGCGCTTCTCCTGCTCGGCCTGAACGCTGACAGTTAGCCGCACATCTTTCCACCAAGATTTCCCGCGCAAGCGCTTTTCCCAGGTCAGAGACCATCTTTGATTCTGATGTTTAATTGTGCACATGAATCATGCTAAGGACTTTACCTTTATAAGCCCTACCAGCGTTTCATCCTTAACAAACTAAAGATTAAAAAATAATTTCTCTACAGTTTCATATCGCTTAAGCTAGGCAAGCAGGGAGTATATCAATCGGTCCCTGGCATAGCATTCAAAGCCAGCCTGGACGTCCTCAATCAAACCAGCCAATGCAAGCGGGCTCCGACATCCAATCAGGCAGAGCCCGCATTTGCTATTCATGCAACCAAGGGCTGCGGGATAACCTTGCGAGAGGACTCAAGTATGCTGAAACTCGACCTTGACATCCTGGCGGTGCTCAGGGTCGATCTGCCACAAGGTGCGCTTGACAAAGTTGAAGATACGGGCAACAAGGACATCGGGGAACTGCTCGATGCGAATGTTGTAGATATTGACCGATTCGTTGAGGAACTCGCGGCGGTCGGCGATCTGGTCCTCGAGTTCGGTGATACGGTAACCGAGCTGCTGGAAGGACTTGTCAGCCTTGAGGTCCGGATATTTTTCCACCACCATGAACAACGACTTCAAGGTGTCGGTCAGCATGTTCTGCGCCTGCACCTTCTGCTCGTCGGTGCGCGCCTGGTTGACCATCGAACGGGCCTTGATCACCGCCTCGAGGGTCTTCTGCTCATGCTGCATGTACCCCTCGCAAACCTTGATCAGCTTCGGCAGTTCATCGAAGCGCTGTTTGAGCAGGACATCGATGTTGCTCCAGTTCCGCTCGATGTTGTTCTTGAGAGCCACAAACCCGTTGTAGATGATGATTACATAGAGCACAACGACCACCACAACGAAGACCAGAACTCCGAGGACTAACCAGCCGACACTCATGATCAAGCCTCCTTCAATGACAGATTATAGCCTTAGATACTGCAGAAACTTGTATATTGCCAGAACGGTCGCCGCAACACCGGCGATCAGCAGAGGGATGCTGAGCAGTCCGTACTTTCGCCTCAGGTGGTCTTCGGACACGGTCTCGGTGACAATAAAGGGCAAACAGCGAGGGCCCCTGGCCGATCACCACATGTTCTTCCTGGCGTTTACCGTTGTGACCCACGGCCAAATGTTCGCGTAGCGCTTCCTGTTCGGCTTCGCTGCGAGCGGTCTCCCATTCCACCTCGTCGATCTGGCCGTCACCATCTGCATCGTAGCGATGCATCGCCACGGGGTCAAGCTTGAGTTGACGCAACTTGACCAGGGTCCGATCGCGCAGGGTCATGCGTTCTTTATGTAGCGGCTGCGCAAAGCCAAGCACGTAGAGGGAAGTCCCTTCATAGATGAGGTCTTCGACCCACCTCTCATCCTCAGCGTAGCCGCTGCCGAAGGCAGTAAAGGTCAACGGCGACTGCCCGGGATAACCGGTCTGCTGCACCTTGCCTTTCACAGAGGCACCCGCGGGATCGACCACGACCCTCCCCGTGCCGTCATCGATCTGAAACGGTACGTGACTGCTGTCAATCTCCTTGACTAGCTTCCAGTTCTTGTTGCTATCCTGGCAGTACTTGCGCAGCCGGTACCAGACGCAAGCGGCCTGGGTCATCGGTGAAACCAGCGCGTAGAGCCGTTGGGCGCGGCCATGGACCTCGACCAGTCCCATGGCGATCGAACGGATCTTGCTGGTCGGAGTATTTTCTACGCGACGTTTCAGACGTACAAAATAAAAACCGCTCCACAACAGCCCCAAGGCGGCAATCGCCGGGACGACCCCAGCCGCCATGCTGTAGCTGGAGAGCACCGCAAGCAAGTCATCGCCAACGCCGGCGGCCACTATCAGCCCAAGAATAATCATACCGAGGGGTTTCAACAGCCTGAGCCAGATCAGCCTGGGTGCCGGCCTGTCCGGCGGAGGGGGCAAATCCCTGGGCCGCGCCGGGTCTTCGGGATTTCTTGGTTCCCCCCCAAGGTCGCCGGAACGATTGAGAGCACCCGGCATCGCCTTGGCCACTTCTTCAAGCCCTGGGATGGCATTGCCGTCATCGCCTAGCGTCAAAAGCGACCCGAGCACAGGCTGGCCGACAGCATCGGACGCAAGACCTGTAGCCAAAACACCCCTTCCGGCCGCTTGATTGACAGGATGGCCATCGCCTTGCAATTGGGTCACCAGCCAGCCGTAGTGGCTCAGACTGGAGAGGTTTTCCATGGCGGCCGAGGGGCTTTCGGCCGCCCGTCTTGACATCACATCTCGGCAATTGGCTCAAACCGAAGTCGCAATGCAACCGAAACGAGCCTGCATATTCCTCGACCAGCCTGATAAGCGCCTGCAGGTTTTGCCTGGAGCTCACAGAGGCCCGTGCACCAAGGCCATCGATATTGAAACGCCCCGGCATCACCTGCACGGCATGCTGAACTTTGCCAGCAGGATCGAGCAGGTAAAAATCAAACACAGGCTGGCCCTGAAGCGTGCTGCGAATCATTTCGTCACGGCTGAGCACTTCCAAGGCACTGCTGCCACGATAGGCATTCTGGGCCAGCAGCCGCTTGACATGTTTATCAGCCAGTCCCCCCGAGACGTCGGCAAGGACTCCGACGACCGCCGTACCACGCACAAAGCGAACCGCCCTCTTCTGGCAGGCAAAAAGGATATGATCGTTGTGGATCTCCAGGCTGCGCAGCAGGTCGGCTGAGAAGGCAGGCTTCTGTGGTTGAATCACCCAGCAGGGAAACCCATGCTGTTGCAGCAGGACCGCTATTTTCCTGGTCTTCTCACGACTGCCCTTGCCAAGCATCGACAGCCCGGGACCGATCAGCCGCTGACGCGCCGTGTAGGGATCGAGACCATAATCGCCCTGCAGTGTCTGCAACAGAAGGTCTATCTCCGGGATAGACGCCGGGCATTGGCGCACGATCAGTTGATAGTTGTTCGTTTCCTCAGACATAGCAAGCAATACGGCGCAAAGCGCTTGGTGTGTGGCACGAGCCATTACGGGCTGGGCCCGGGTTGTTGATCATTGCTCTGACAAACGACCTTCAGCAATTTTTTCAAGCATCATGAAAACCTTGCGGTGCGCACCATGCAGCGGCAGCCCGGCCAAACCCCTGGCATCGAACCAGCGCCACGAGCGACTTTCAGCGACCATGTCAGCAGGACCGTCAGCAACGTTGAACACAAGCAATTCCAGCTTGAAATGGCTGTATGCGTGTTTGACCTCGCCAAGCGCCGAAAGCTCACCCAGCAAGCCAAGTTCACTGCGCAGAGAGAGGGCAGCCTGCTCAGGTGTCTGCCCATCAGCCAGGTCGAGGACAGGAAGTTCCCACAACCCCCCGAGGAACCCTTCGGGAGGACGCTGCCGGAGCAGGCATCCCTCCACACCGCCGACGAGCAGGGCAACCTGACGACGGACCGGGAGCTTCTGTCTTCTGCGGACAGCGGGCAACTCTTTGGCCAGCCCCATCTGGCGGGCCTGGCAAATACCATGCAAGGGACAACGATTGCAAGACGGCTCGCGCGGCGTACAGATCGTCGCACCCAGGTCCATGATCGCCTGCGCATAGTCGTTCGAGTGGCTTGCGGGCGTCAGGGCGTCAGCCCATGCCCAGAGCTGCTTCTCCGCCCGGCCACTACGGGGGTCCTCGGTCCAGGCGAACAAGCGCACCAGGACACGGCGGACATTGCCATCGAGAATTGCGGTCGGTTTGTCGAAAGCGATGGAGAGGATGGCGCCGGCAGTGGAGCGGCCGATACCGGGCAAGCTGGCCAGGGCGTCAAGGGTGTCTGGGAAAACGCCGCCGTGCTCTGTCCACTACTTGCCGGGCAGCACGGTGCAGGTTGCGAGCACGTGAATAGTAACCGAGTCCGGCCCATAGGGTAATGACATCGTCTAGGGAGGCGGAAGCCAGCGCATCAACCGTCGGGAAACGTTGCAAGAAGCGCGTGTAGTAGGGGATAACCGCCGCCACCGTGGTCTGCTGCAGCATGACTTCGGAGAGCCAGATCCGGTAGGGATCGCGGGTGTTTCGCCAGGGGAGGTCCCGTCCTTCCTGTCCATACCAGGCCAGCAGCGGGCGGGAGACTTCGGTCGAGGCGAAAGGCAGGCTCATCGCCGACCTTTCGCGACGGAGAAGACGGGACGTGCGACGCGACAAGAGCCATGGGGCCTCGTCACGCGCTCCCTGTCCCGCGTCCCGGTCATCACCCTATCTCCACAAGGGCCGCAAGCGTCTTCTCCATCTCTTCGCGGGTGCCGATGGAGATGCGCAGGCCATGGGCAAGGACCGGGTCGCTGAAATAGCGAACCAGGATTTTGCGCGCATAAAGGCCGTCATAAACCCGTTTGCCATCCCGATCAGGTGGGACAGTGAACAGGTAGTTGCCACTCGACGGGAGAACCTGGTAGCCAAGGGCGCCCAGTTCCATGCTGAACCAGTCTCGGGTTGCACAGACTTGCGCAACGCAGCGTTTGAAATACTCCTGGTCGAGGAGGGCGGCAGCGACGGCCGCCTGGGCCAGGCGGTCCAGGTTATAATGGTCGCGTATCTTGTCCAGTGCCACGATGATTTCGGGTCGGGCAATCGCCAGCCCCAGACGCATTCCCGCCAGGGAATAGCTTTTTGACAGGGTGCGGGTCACCACCACGTTCGGTTTTTGCCGCACCAGCTCCAGGCAGTTGCCCGGAGCAAAATCGGCATAAGCCTCATCGACGACCAGCAAACCGTCACACCGGTCGGCCAGAGCGGCCACCTCATCGACACCCCAGCGCAGGCCAAGCGGAGCATTGGGGTTGGTCAGGAAAAACAGCCGGCCGGCGTAGCGTTCCGGAAAATCCTTGATCTCGCCGCTCTCCATGAGCGCGAAGGTTTTCACCCGAGCCCCCTGAACTTCGGCCAGGGTCGCATAATAGGAATACGACGGATGCAGGTAGGCAATCTCCTCCCCTTCACCCGCACAGGCACGAATCAGGTTGTTGAGCAATTCATCGGAACCGTTGGCCATGATCACCCAGTCAACCGGGTAACCGTAGACTTCGGCTGCCGCCGCCCGGCCGGCGCGGCTGGCGGCATCCGGGATACTTACGCAACCCCTCTCCGGTCGCTGACTGAATGGCCTTGATCGTTTGCGGTGAAGGGGGGTAAGGGTTCTCGTTGGTGTTGAGCTTGATCCAGCTCGCTTCATCCGGTGGCTGAAACCCAGGCACGTATCCGGCCATGCCGGCTATATTCGGTCGCAAGTAACCCATAGTGTCTCCCAACAAATCTACGATTGGCCGTTCATAAACCGAGCATGCGATCGCGTTCCCGGTTGAGGAATTCGCTGATGGCCCTATGTTCATCCCCTGACAGGTAGGGCGGCTTCAACTGCAGGAGGTCTTCCAGTTCAGGGGCAATAACCAGGCGGAACTCACGCTGCCAGTCACTGGCTTTGCCAACAGGCTTCAACGTCAGTGTGATCGTCGGAATATTCACTTCCATCCCCGAGCTGTCCATCTGCCGGGCGGGTAATTCTTTCCACAAAATTCTGTGAGTCGTCAGCTTATAGCCGGACACGATGGCCCACACTTCGGCAACGGTGCTTTTTTCATCGACTTTATATTCGGCCTGCCCGGTGACCGAACCTTTGATGACATCGTAAAAGGCAATCGGCGCGGCACTGCTCTCGGTGTGCTTTTCACTCTTGATGATCAAAAGCGGTTGTGCCAAAGGCTCTTCACTCTCAATATCAATAACCTTGAATTGAACCGGTCTTTCCCAGCTGGTCGTCAGGTTAAAATCGGCATAAACCGGGAAGCCCCAGAACACCAGCAGGAACAATGCCATCGATATGAAAATATCGCGTAGAGCTCTCATCTCCTTACCTCTTGATCAGTACTCTTGGAGAATGTGGTAGGTTGTGGTCCGTCGCGCCGGCGTGAACCCGGCACTTTTCGCCAGGTCGACAATCTCCGCCTGGCTCAAGCGAAAATCGACTCCGGCGGCAGCGACGACGTTTTCCTCGAGCATTGTACCGCCCAGATCGTTCGCACCAAAGAAGAGCGCGATCTGAGCCATTCGCGCACCCTGAGTGACCCAACTGGCCTGGATGTTCGGAACATTGTCGAGAATCACCCGAGAGAGGGCCAAGACCTTCAGGTATTCCACCCCGCTCGCCTGCTCGCCGCCCAATGCAGTATTGCCAGGCTGGTAGCTCCAGGGGATGAAGGCAGTAAAGCCGCACTGCTCCTGTTGCAATTCGCGCACGCGGAACAGGTGTTCAACAATATCTGCCGCTGTTTCTCGCACTCCGAACATCATGGTCGCGGTGGTCGGCATGCCAAGGGAATGGGCCTCGCGCATGACGGACGCCCAATCACGCCAACCAATCTTGTTTGGCGAGATCTCCTGGCGAACCTCGTCGACCAGGATTTCTGCTCCGCCGCCGGGCAGTGATTGCAGCCCTGCACTGTGCAAGCGTTTGAGACAGTCGGTCATCGACAGCCCGGAAAGCTTGGCGATATGCACGATCTCGGCGGGTGACAGTGAATGGATCTGCACCGTCGGGAAGCGGCGCCTGAGCTGGCGGAAGAGATCTTCAAACCAGTCGATTTTCAGATCGGGATGCAGCCCCCCCTGCATCAGCAGCTGCGTGCCGCCATGTTCGACCAGCTCTCGAACCTTGCTGAAGATCTCGGTATAACTGAGCACATAGGCGTCAGGATGGGTTTCATCCCGGTAAAATGCGCAGAACTTGCACTGGGTGGTGCAGACATTGGTGTAGTTGACATTGCGATCGACGACGAAAGAGACCCGACGGTCAGGATGCATGCGACGGCGCACACCGTCGGCAAGCTTCCCCAAGGTGAGCACATCGGCCGTGGTCAAGAGCCAGAGAGCATCATCGCGCGTTAGCGGACGAGCCGCATTGAGCTTATTTTCAACAGCAACGATCATCATCAACCAAACACTGCGAAACGAGTACAAATCAGTCACGAAAAGCGCTTTTTTCTGACGGTTTCATGTCCTTCGCGGTCAGAATCTCAATATACCTTCAACTCGTTATACAGGGTATCCCTCTCGATCGGCAATTTCCCCGCCTTGCGTATCAAGCCGACCAGCTGTTCCTTATTCAACTGCTGGGGGGAATCGGCTCCGGCGTCATGGCCGATCTGTTCCTCCACAACCGTGCCATCGATATCGTTGACACCGAATGACAGTGCAACCTGCGCGACTTTCAGGCCAAGCATGACCCAGTAGGCCTTGATGTGGCGAAAGTTGTTGAGATAGATGCGGCTGACGGCCAAGGTCTTGAGGGCATCGACGCCGCCAACCCCTTTGGCGCCGGGGACCCGGGTATTATCCGGTTGGAACGCCAGCGGGATAAAGGCCTGGAACCCACCGGTGCGGTCCTGCAGCTGGCGCAGCCTGGCGAGATGATCAACCCGGTCGGCATAGCTCTCAACATGACCGAACAGCATGGTGGCGTTGGTCTTCAGGCCGGTCCGGTGGACCTGCTCGGTCACCTCCAGCCAACGCTCCCCGGAGATTTTCTCCGGACAAATCTGCTGCCGCACTTCGCGGGCAAAGATCTCCGCGCCGCCGCCCGGCATGGAATCGAGGCCTGCCAATTTCAACTCGGCAATGACCTCACCGGGAGCTTGTCCGGTGAGCTTGGCAAAATAGTCGATTTCAACGGCAGTGAATGCCTTGATATGCAAAGCGGGGTTGTCGGCCTTGATGGCCGCCAGGACCTCCAGGTAAAAATCGAAGGGCAAGTCCGGGTGTAGCCCGCCAACCATGTGGATTTCCGTGGCACCGGCTGCACTTGCCTCAGCTGCACGCCTGAGGATGTCGTTAAGAGCCAGGGTATAAGCCACCGTTTTCATGCTCATTTTCTCGGCTGAAGGCGCAGAAGGTACAGCGATTAATGCAAACATTGGTGTAATTGATATGGCGATTGACGTTGAAATAAACTTTGTTTGCCATTGCATCGGGCATTTGCCAGCGCCGCCAGATCCCCCACAGCCAGCAAGTTGTCGCTTTCAAAAAGGGTCAACGCCTCGTCATTGGAGATGCGGACCCCTGCTTCGATTTTTGCCCGGATATTGTCAAACTGTTTCATCATGATAAATTATGCACCACTCCGCACACTAAAGGCTAAGAGAAAAAGCTCACTTGCACGCAAGTCTGAGCTCAGCTTCGCTCCCCTCCCCATCTTTCAAACAATGCGTGCTCAACACCCAGCTGGTCAAGGACCTTGCCGACCACAAAATCAACCAGGTCCGCCATTGTTTCCGGACCGTGATAAAACCCAGGCATGGCCGGCAGGACAACCGCTCCCGCCCGGGAAAGGCGCAGCAGGTTTTCCAGGTGGATGGTGTTGAATGGCGTCTCGCGCGGCACGAGCACCAACGGGCGGCGCTCCTTGAGCATGACATCCGCAGCCCGTTCCAGCAGGTTGCCGCTCAGGCCGGCCGCAATTCTGCCGGCAGTCCCCATGGAACAGGGGATGACGACCATGGCATCAACAGCCGCTGAGCCGCTCGCGGCGCCGGCCCAGAAGTCATCGACGGCTAAACAGTCAATGGCAATACTGGCGAAATAATCCTGGACCTGGCGACGCTGTTCCTTGATGACTGCTGACCAGTCGAGCCCGGTTTCATGATTCAAAACCTGCCGCCCGGCCGAGGACAGGATCAGGCTGATGCGTTCCCCGGCCTGCAACAGTTCGTTGACCAGCCGCAAACCGTAGACGGCGCCCGAAGCCCCCGTAATGGCGACCAGAATATGTCTGGTTTCATGGCTTTGCAATGGCATGTTCTTTCATTTAAAGCAGAGCATCTGCGAGGGTAAAACAAAAAATCGTCACGCTTATGTAGCCGTTCATATTGAAAAACGCGGCATCCAGCCGCGATAGGTCATTGGGCCGCACCAGCAAATGTTCATAAATCAGCAGGCCGGTGACAACCAGCACACCAAACAGGTAAAGATATCCCAGCCCCACACTGAAAAAGAGCGAGAACAAAAGGATCACCATCGCCACATGAAACAGGCGGGCAATCAAAAACGAGCGCTCGACACCGAAACGGGCCGGGATCGAGTAAAGCCCCTTCTCCCGGTCAAACTCGTAGTCCTGCAAAGCATAGAAAATATCGAAGCCAGCAACCCAGAGGAGCACTGCCAGACCGAGCACGACGACCGGCCAGCCGATATCACCGCGCAGCGCTATCCAAGCACCTATCGGGGCGGCTGCGAGGCAGAGCCCCAGGACAAGATGAGCCATGGCGGTAAAAGCGCTTGCAATAGCTATAAAGCACCAGGAAAAATATTGCGACCGGAGCCAATTTCAGGCAAAGGGGGTTAAGCATCGCAGCGGCCAGTAAAAGCAGGGCAAAAGCCCCCAGCACCAACAGCCACGCCTCACTCAGGGAGACTTTCCCTGCGGGCAGGTGGCGATCGGCCGTGCGAGGATTGTCGGCGTCAATGCGCGCATCAATGATGCGGTTCAAGCCCATTGCGCCTGTGCGGGCGCCAATCATGGCCACACAGATCCAGACGACCTGGCCAAACGTAGGGGATGTGCCGCTGGCCAAGGAGGCCAGCACCACTCCCATGAGAGCAAATGGGAAAGCAAAGACCGTGTGGGAGAACTTGATCATCTCCATGAGCGCGGTCAACTTGCCCAGGGGGCTATTTGTCATTGGCATGTCCGTTTGCATATAAGATTGCCAGTTTACATTGCCCGCGCCGCAGGTTCAAGCACAGTGGACAGCTGAAAGCATGAGCGCTAAGATTTGTTGAAAGGAAACGTCAGGGCTCGACAAGAAACTCAGCCCAGACCGGAGCATGGTCTGAGGGCCTCTCCATGGCGCGGATATCATAATCAATCCCTGCGCCTGTGCAATGTGTGGCAAGAGCGGCGCTGGCCAGAATCAGGTCAATGCGCAATCCGCGTGGAGGCGTAGCTTCAAAACCACGGCTACGATAGTCAAACCAGCTGAACTGGTCATCTCGCTGCGGGTGGCTTTGACGATAAGTGTCCACCAGCCCCCAGTCAAACAATCGGCTTAGCCATTGACGTTCTTCAGGTAAGAAGCTGCATTTCCCGGTACGCAACCAGCGCTTGGCGTTGTCAGCACCGATACCGACGTCCTGCTCCGCAGGAGCAACATTCATATCCCCGACCAGCAGCAGCCAGCCCTGGGGATTCTCCCGCTGTGTCAGGTGAGTATAGACCCCGTCGTAAAAAGAGCATTTGTTGGCATACTTAACCGGGTGATCGCGACTTTCACCCTGCGGGAAATAGCCATTGATCACCCGCAGCATTTGCCCCTTGACCGGGTAGCTTGCAGCCAAGAGGCGTCTTTGGGCATCTTTGCCATCGCCGACAAAACCGAATTGTATATCAACCGGCTCGATGAGACTCAGCAAGGCAACCCCGTAGTGGGTTTTCTGGCCAAACCAGAGTGAGTGGTATCCCAAAGCCCTGATCTCCGCCTGGGGGAAGTCTGAGTCCTGCACCTTGGTTTCCTGGAGGGCGATGATTTCTGGCTGGTGCTTATCGATAACCTCGGCCATCTGATGGAGCCGTGTGCGAATACTGTTGACGTTAAAAGAGACAATTTTCATCGTTTCCCTGCCGATAGGATTAGATTGCTATTGAGGCCTCAAGGCTCGCCGTTTATTGGTCTCTTTATAGCAGCCCTAATTGGTCTTGCTCAATCCGTATTCTTGCCATCTTGCCGTAATTTTTTGCACAATGTCCTCGTCGGGTTCAACTCGACGGGCCCCCGCAAGTGAACGCGCATCTATCACAACCCTATGTGTGTCTGCATAATATGCTTCTGTCAATCTGTTTGCATTGACAATGCGCCAGTAGACTGCACTGAAATCGCTCAAGGGCGTGTCATTATCGAGCAGAATCAACAGCCTTGAATTCTTCAAGAGTACAGACGTCCACAGCGCGTTGCTGATTTCTTGCAACGACAGGGAGCAATCCGGGGCCACGGCAACCATCGCCGCACGATGGAAAACACCTTCAGCCGGCAGATGCAGGTCAATCACCCAAGGGTGGTCGAATTGCAGCAAGACCAGCAAGGTTCGCACAGTCAACTCGGCAAGGCAGCTATTCTCTCTTGGCGGCGGGCCAACCACGGTACAGGGATAAATGGCCCCTTGACGCAAGCTGACGCGTTCGATCCTGAGGACAGGTGCAGGCGCGGCAGGTTCATAGCGCCCAGTATGGTTTGCAAAAGGACCTTCAGTTAGTTTTTCATCAGGCCATACGTGCCCTTCAAGCACAATCTCCGCCGTAGCCGGCACAGCAAGATGCTTATCCCGACAGCGAGCCATTGCAAGCGGATGTCCTGCCACATAGCCGGCAAAATCAATTTCCGACACGTCACCAGGCAAAGAAACACCGGCTAGCCACGTCATGACCGGCGGGCCACCGAGAGCTATCGCGACCGGCATGGCTTTGCCCCGCTCATGCCAGGCGGCCAAATGCTCCGCACCACCTGAGCCGGGATGACAGCGTAGCATGGCCCTGTTTCTGTCGACCACTTGCACCCGGTACATGCCGCAGTTTGTAAAATTCGTCTCGGGATGATAGGTGAAAACCTGCGCAAGTGTCAGATATTTCCCTCCATCTTCGGGCCACGCCATGAGCGCCGGAAGGCAAGTGAGGGCAAGATCGCTGACATCTCTGCTGAAACAGGGAGCCTCTTCAATATAGACCGGCTGATTCTCCCTGCAGGATACAACGCGACGCAACGCGAGGCTCGATTCCTTCGCGCCACTGGCAACCAAATCTGTGCGGAGCTTGGCGGGTAAGGCGGTAAACACATTGTCACCAAGGGCCAACTCGATGCGCTTGCGGGAGGCAAACAGGTTTGTTGCCACCGGGAGCGTATAGCCCTGTACATTTTCGAACAACAGCGCCTGTCCACGACCGCGCCCTTGGCTGACAGCATCGCAAATTGCCGCTATTTCCAGGTGTGTGTCTACGGGGCACACAACGCGGGACAGCTCCCCGGCCTGATCAAGCGACATTATAAATTTTTGCAGATCGTCTGTTTGCAAAATGCGCCCCCAGCATAGATAATCTTCTGATCATACTACAAAATGCAACTCCTGGAATTATTTGTACTTTGAAACAAACAAAGCCCCGACATTAGCCGGGGCTTTGTTTATTGATCAATGCATCAGAGTCTTTAGAATATCGCCAGCTTAGCCAACTCCATCACATCACCGGGAACGATCCCCAGATAGAAGACCCCGATAATAGCAATCACGATGGAGATCATGACGGTGACCGGCATAGTCACCCAGGCATAGTCCTCTTCCGGATCACGGAAGTACATGTAAACCATGATCCGCAGGTAGTAATAAAGAGACACTGCCGAATTCAACACACCGATCACGGCCAGCCAGATGTAGCCCGCCTTGATGGCTCCGGCAAAGATGTAAAACTTGCCGGCAAAACCGGCTGTCGGCGGCAAACCCATCAGTGAAAAGAGAAAAATCGTCATGGCCACGCCGAGGAAGGGCCGCTTGAAACCGAAGCCCGACAGCCCCTCGAGAGTCAGATTTTCTTCACCCTTCTTGCCGGCCAGGACCAGAACCGCAAAAGCACCGATGTTCATGAAGGTGTACGCCAGCATGTAAAAGAGGATGCCGGAATAGCCAATC
This sequence comes from uncultured delta proteobacterium, assembly GCA_963825615.1. GTDB lineage: Bacteria > Desulfobacterota > Desulfuromonadia > Desulfuromonadales > BM103 > JAHEDT01. The sequence continues at coordinate 769,081 of CAWGTV010000008.1, read as the reverse complement.
TCGTTGGCGGCAACCATACCGACCATGGCATAGCCTGCATGAGCGATCGAGGAGTACGCCAGCATGCGCTTGACATTGGTCTGACTGATGGCAATCACGTTGCCAACGATCATGGTCAAAACGGCCAGAACCCACAACATGGCCGTCCACTCCGGCTTGAGGCTGAAGAAGCAGTACTCCATAATCCGCAGGAAAGCAGCAAATGCAGCGGCCTTCGGGCCGGCGCTCATGAAAGCAGTGATCGGTGTTGGCGCCCCCTCATAGACATCGGGTGTCCACATGTGGAAAGGCGCTGCGGCAATTTTGAAGAGAAACCCGATGGAAAGCAGAACCAGGCCGGCCAAGGTCATCGGGTTGGCCAGCAAAGAACCGTGGGCGTTCAGATAGATGCCGATTTCGGCCAGTTTGGTCGATCCGGTCACACCGTAAATCAGGGCGATACCGTAAAGGAGGAAACCGGTAGAGAAGGCGCCCAGCAAGAAATACTTCAGGCCTGCTTCATTGGAACGGACCTGACCGCGGAAGAAACCGGCCAAAACATAGAGACAGATCGACATGACTTCCAGGCCAAGGAAAATTGTCATCATGTCCGTGCCTGAAGCCATCCACATTGCGCCCGCTGTCGCAAAGAGGATCAGCGGGTAATACTCACTGACCGGATAACCTTCGCGCGTCAGGTAATCATCCGACATCAGGATCGTCAGGCCGGCGGCAAAGAGGAAGATGATGCTGAAGAACGCGGCATAATTATCCATCGCCACAGCATCATTGAACCCATATTGCGGGTTTCCCCAACCGGTAAAGACGAAGAAACCGGTCACCACAAGACCGATCATGCTGATCCAGACAGCATGCCGCGTGGTGCCACGAGGCAGGAAGACATTGATCAGCAGTAATCCCATGCCGAAGCAGGTCAGTATCAGTGACGGCAAGATAGCCGCAATATTGACGTTCTGCAGGGCGATTTGCACCAGGTTTTCCATTGAATGGCTCCTCAGACTCTATTGAAATCTAGCTTTATTCGTGAACCGAAAGTTGCGAAACGGTTTGATCCATTTCCTCGGCCATCATTGCAATATGTTGCTTCCCTTTGACCTGTTGAATCAGGTTCTCAAGAGAAGGATTCATCTTTTCGAAGAATGTGTTGGGATAGAAGCCGATCCAGAAGATGAACAGCAGCAACGGCAGCATGATTACAACTTCGCGGGCAGACAGGTCTTTCAGCTTTTCGTTCTTCGGGTTGGTGACCTTGCCCATCATGACACGTTGGAACATCCAGAGCATGTAGACAGCAGCCAGGATCACGCCGGTTGTGGCGAAGACCGTGAAGACGCGCAGGTTACTCTCAAAGGCCCCGACCAGGATCAGGAATTCACCGACGAAGCCGTTGGTGCCAGGCAGACCAACGGAGGAAAAGGTCACAATCATGAAGATGGTCGCGAACACAGGCATCACCTTGCTTAAACCGCCGAAGTCAACGATCAGGCGGGTGTGACGCCGTTCGTAGATGAAACCGACGATAAGGAAGAGTGCGCCGGTAGAAATACCGTGGTTGATCATCTGCAGCATGCCACCGGAAAGTCCCTGCAGGTTCATGGCAAAGATCCCGAGCATGACGAAGCCGAGATGGGAAACTGATGAGTAGGCAACCAGCTTCTTGACGTCGTCCTGCATCATCGCGACAAGAGCACCGTAGATGATGCCGACAACCGCGAGGAAGGCCAGGAACGGCGTGAACTTCATGGTCGCCACCGGGAAGAGCGGGATGGCGAAACGCACGTAACCGTAGGTACCCATCTTCAAAAGGATCGCGGCCAGAATAACGGAACCGGCCGTCGGCGCCTCGGTATGTGCGTCGGGCAACCAGGTGTGCACCGGGAACATCGGCACCTTGATGGCAAAGCTGAAGGCGAATGCGGCAAAGAGCCACATCTGCAGATTGGCCGGGATATCGAGCTGATAGAAATGAGCGATGTTAAAGCCATTCTCGAAGGGGATGCCCGCCTTGATCGAGAAGTAGTAAACGTAGATGATGGCGACCAGCATGAGCAAGGAACCGACCGCGGTAAAGATGAAGAACTTGACCGCTGCGTAGATGCGGTTCTTGCCACCCCAGATACCGATCATGAAATACATCGGCACCAGCATCAGTTCCCAGAATACGTAGAAGAGGAACAGGTCGAGAGAGATAAAGGCACCGAGCATCCCTGTTTCGAGAAGCAGCGCCAGGGCCATGAACCCCTTGGTGTTTTTGTCAATCGCATGCCAGGTCGAGAGGATGGCGATCGGCATGATGAACGTGGTCAGCATGACCAGCCAGAGGCTGATACCATCGATGCCGATATTGTAGTTCATCTGGAAGTACTGACCGATACTGATCCAGTTGGCAAACTCGGTATAGTGCATCGCCGACGAGTTGACGAAAACGTCATCGAAAGCCAATGGCAGACTGATCAGGAAGACAATGAGCGTGACGATCAACGTCACTGTCTTGATCAGGCGGTCGGCCTCCCGAGGCAGGAAGAGGACAATCATCATCCCCACCAGCGGGAAAAAGGTCATCAGGCTAAGAAGATGGTCATTCATGGGTACTTGCTCCTTATATCAACGCTTGAACGTTCTACCCTTAGTTGAGGATAAAAATGGCCACCATGACCACCGTGCCGAGCACCATTGTCAGGGCATAATTCTGGAAAAATCCGGTTTGCGTATGGCGCAACGTTGTTGAAAGGACACCGACCAGTTTGGCAAGGCCATTCACGATCCCGTCAATCACTTTAACGTCAAAACCCCTCCAGCAGAATGTACCGAATTTTTTCGTGCTGTTGACAAAGAGGACATCGTAGGCCTCATCGACAAACCACTTGTTGAACACCCAGCGATGCAGTTTCGGGAAACTGCTGGTAAATTTTTTCGGCAGTTCCGGATTCTTCATGTACATGACGGTTGCAGCAGCAATCCCGGCGAGAGCGATGAGGACAGACATAACCATCAGGCTGACTTCCGTTGACGCTGTACCATGGGCTTCGATCTCGTAGAGATGTTGGGAATGCTCGAAGACCGGCGCCAGGAAATGCTCCAGTTTGTTGGGAATATGGCCAAGCACGTTGCCGAGCACATGGGGGATGCCGACGAGACCGCCGACCGTTGCCAAAAACGCAAGCACGACCAGCGGCAGGGTGATCACCCAGGGAGACTCGTGGATATGATCCTTGGCCTTGGCGTTGGTCTTCTGTTCCCCGTGGAAAGTCATGTACAGGGCGCGGAACATGTAGAACGCTGTCATGAACGCGGCGACCACAGCAATACCCCACACGAGCTTACTGCCGCGGGTTGAAGCAAAGGCCCACCAGAGGATCTCGTCCTTGGAGAAGAAGCCGGAGAAGAAGGGCAGACCGGAGATTGCCAGGCAAGAGATGCCGAAGGTCGCCCAGGTGATGGGCATCTTCTTGCGCAGACCACCCATGTTGCGCATGTCTTGCGGATCGTCGTGCAGATGCGCGTGATGCAGGGCGTGATGCATTGCGTGAATGACCGATCCGGACCCGAGGAAGAGGCACGCCTTGAAAAAAGCGTGGGTCATCAAGTGGAAGATACCAGCGGTAAAAGCGCCGACACCCATGGCGACAAACATGAAGCCGAGCTGGGAGACGGTTGAGTAAGCAAGGACGCGTTTGATGTCATTCTGTGCAAAGCCGATGGTGGCGGCGAAAATTGCGGTCAGGGCACCAACCAGGGCAACCACGGCCATGGTCGTCGGGCTCATGGCAAAGAGCACATTCATGCGACCGATCATGTAGACGCCTGCGGTGACCATGGTCGCAGCATGGATCAGTGCGGAAACCGGAGTCGGACCTTCCATGGCGTCTGGCAGCCAGGTGTAGAGAGGCAGCTGGGCAGATTTGCCGGTCGCGCCGAGGAAGAAGCAGAGGGTTGCCACGGTCGTTACACCCAGGCCCAACATCATGTCTCCTGAAAGCAGATGGGCATTCTCACTCATTTCCATGAAGTTGATCGTCCAGACGCCATGCCTGCTGCCGAGGGTCCAGAAGATGGTAAAGAGGCCAAGCAGAAAACCGAAGTCGCCGACGCGGTTCATGACAAAGGCCTTTTTGGCAGCATCGCCAGCGCTCTGCTTCTCGAAGTAGTAGCCGATCAACAGGTAGGAGCAGAGACCAACACCTTCCCAGCCGACGAACATGACCAGGGCGTTGTTGCCGAGCACCAGCATCAGCATGGAAAAGACGAACAGGTTCAGATAGCTGAAGTAACGGTAGAAGCCCTCTTCGCCATGCATGTAACCGATGGAGTAGAGATGGATCAGCGAACCGACGCCGCAGACAACCATGAGCATCACGGCTGACAGAGGATCGAGCAGGAAACCCCAGTCCACTTGCAGGTTGCCAACCGACATCCAGGAGGCAACGACATTCTCATGTGACTTGACCGAGTCGCCGAGCAGTTGGATAAAGTACTTGCAGGAGACCAGAAACGAAAGGAAAACAGCACCGGTGCCTATGGCGCCGATTAACTTTTCGTTCTTGATGAAACGCTTGCCAAGCAACCCGTTGATGATGGAACCGAGCAACGGGAAGAAGGGTATAAGCCACAGTTTGTCGTACATCTATCTCTCCTCCGAACGAAGTAAGCTTCTTAGGGAAAGTGGGCGGTTTGTGCCGCTCACAATTTCATCAAGTTAATATCATCGACATCGATCGAGTCGCGGTTCCGGTAAAAGGCAATCATCAGGGCCAGGCCGACTGCGGCTTCGGCGGCTGCCACTGTCATGACAAAGAAGACGAATATCTGGCCGTCCATGCTTTGCAGGTGACTCGACAGTGAAATGAAGGTCAGGTTGACCGAGTTCAGCATCAATTCGATGCACATGAAGATGACAATCGCATTCCGCCGGGTCAGGACACCGTAGGTGCCCATGGCAAAGAGGATCGCAGAAAGGCTCATGTAGTGGTAAACGCTAATCATTTGAATGTCTCCCGTAGTCCGCTACGCTTTAAACTTCTTTTTTGGCGAGTACCACCGCACCGACAATGGCCACCAGCAACAGGATGGAGGCTATTTCAAAGGGCAGCAGGAACTCGGTGAACATCGTTTTGCCGATCAATTCAACGTGGCCGACACTCTCTACGGCAAATGCCGTGATGTCCCCCTCCGCGCCGGTGACCCGACCCAGTTTGACGAAGCGCAGCGCGACGAACATCATCGCCAGGCTGGCGATACTCGACCAGACGATCCCGTGCGTGTAGCTCTTACGCGCCTCGGTGCCGAGGTTGAGCAGCATGATGACGAACAGGATCAGCACCATGATCGCACCGGCATACACCATGATCTGGATCGCTGCCATGAAGGGGGCGTGCAGCATGACATAGAAGATCGCCAGGCAGAAAAAGGTGTTGACCAGGCCAAGTGCGCTATTGACCGGGCTTTGGCAGCGGATCACCAGGAATCCGGAGAACACGGCAACCAGCGCAACCAGATAGAAAAAGATAGTCTCCATGAGTTGTATGCTCCTCTTGGCTTACTTCAGCAGCCGCTGCTTGGTGAACTGAAAATCTTCGCGCTCGTAATTGGCCAGTTCGTATGCCCCGGTCATCTCGATCGCTTCTACCGGGCAGGCTTCCACGCAATAGCCACAGAAGATGCAGCGCAGCAGATCGATCGTGTAAACTTTCGGGTATTTTTCGCCTTTGTCATTTTCTGCCGCTTCCACCGTAATACACTTGGCCGGGCAGACCGTCGGACACAGATAGCAGGCAACGCACTTTTCACGGTCCTGAGACGGGACCAAGCGATGCAGGCCACGAAACCGGTCGGACGGCTTCAGCTTGACAGTCGGATACTGCACGGTCGTTGAATGTCCCGGCAGCAGGTGTTTGAAAGTGATGCTCAGACCTCTGGCAAATTCTTTGAACATGATCTTGACCTCTTAAAGACTCAAAGGTGACGGTTTATTGCAGAATCACGACCACGAGGCCGGTAATCACCACGTTGGCCAGCGCCAACGGCAACAGAACTTTCCAGCCCATGCGCATCAGCTGGTCATAGCGAACGCGGGGGAAAGTGGCCCGCAACCACATGAAGAAGAACATCAACGCAAAAATTTTCGCCAGCAGCCAGACAAAACCAGGGACCATCTTCAATATGGCGATATTGAACGGCGCGCTCCAGCCGCCGAGGAAGAGGGTAGCGGCAATGCCTGAAAGGACGATCATGTTGGCATATTCAGCCATGAAGAAAAGTGCGTATTTCATGGAGGAATACTCGGTGCAGAAACCGGAGACCAGTTCGCTCTCTGCCTCGGGCATATCGAACGGCGTCCGGTTGATTTCGGCCAGGCCAGTCACGATGAAGAGGCCGAAGGCCAGTGGCTGGGTGAAGACATACCAGTTTGGCACGAACGAACAGACGCCCCATAGATCCTGTTGCTGCAGGGCCACGATCTCCCGCAGGCTTAGGGTTTCCGAGAGCATGAAAACAGCAATGATCGTCAAACCGGCGGCAAGTTCGTAGGAGATCATCTGGGCTGAGGCACGTACACCGCCGAGCAGGGCGTATTTGCTGTTGGATGCCCAGCCGGCCAGGACAATCCCGTAGATGCCGAGTCCGGCAAAGGCGAGGATGTACAGAACGCCGATGTTCAGGTCGGTAATCTGCTGGGGGACGATGAAGTTGCCCATTTTGAGATCGGGACCGAACGGAATAACTGCAACAGTGATCAGTGCCGGCACCAGAATCATCATCGGAGCCAGCAGGAACGGCACCTTGGTCGCCTCGGTCGGAATGATGTCCTCCTTGAAGAACAACTTGAGACCATCTGCAATCGGCTGCAGCAGGCCGTGCCAGCCGGTGCGCATCGGTCCAAGGCGGGTCTGCATATGACCGATAACCTTGCGCTCGCACCAGGTTGCATAGGCAACGATCAGCATTGTCACGCCAAAGACAACCAGGAGTTTCAGCAGCATTATCCCGACAAACAATCCAGGGCTGTTAGAGAGGCTCAGCATTTCAGGCGTCATGATTTTCCTCTTCCTCGTATCAGATTGATCTTAGTGTTCAATTTTATTCACATCGCGGCATGCCCGATCGGCAACCTGCGGAAGGAACCTTTAGCTATTTGCTGACCTTGACGGAAATGACCGCCTCGCCTTTGTACAGACGATTAACCTGCGCTTCGGCAAAGTGATAGGGGGCAAACAGGACCCCTTTGGGCAGCCGGTTGCCAACTTTGACTTTCAGCGTCAATTCGGTACCGTTGCCAGCCAGCTTGATCAGGTCGCCGTCGACGACTTTGAGACCCTTGGCATCTTCGCGGCTCAATTCAACATAGGGCTCCGGCAGAACAGCCATCGGCCCCTTGGCCTTGGTGGAGACCGTACCGCTGTGATAAAGGGCACTGCCTGTCACCAGGCGGAAGTCGCCAGCAACAGTCGCACCGCCATTAACCTGAACCAGATTACGCTTGGTAGGTTGCAGCGTCTCTCCGCCCCAGACGACCCCTTGCGGGCCAATCTCATTGAAAGTGAACTCTCCGTAAGACGGCACCACTTTAGCGATTTCGGCAAAAATGGCTGCCGGCCCGGTAAAGGATACGGTGCTGCCCAGTTTACTGGCCAGGGCAGCAATAATGGCGCCGTCGGCACGTGCCTCGCCGGGACTCGCGATGCCGCGCCGCACACGCTGGATACGCCGCTCGGCATTGGTAAAGGTCCCGTCTTTCTCCGCAAAGGAGGCCGCCGGAAGAACGACGTCAGCCTGCTGTGCTGTCGGCGACAGGAACAGGTCCTGCACCACGAGGAAAGGCACTTTTTCAAAGGCCTTGGCGATCTGGTCGCGATCCGGATAACTGCTCAAGGGATCTTCGGCGACCACGTACATGGCATCGAGCTTGCCTGCAGCAGCTGCGCCCAGCATGGCCTGTGCACCCAAACCTTTGCCCTGCGGCAGGATTCCCAGGTCAATAGCCCCCTGACTGTTTGCTTTTTCACCGCAGAGATACAGGCCACTCCCGGCACGGCCGGGGATGCCGGCCAGCAGCGCCAGATTGGCAGCAGCTGTCGCCAGCTCCTTGTTAAGACCCTGGTAAGGCAAGCCATAGGCCATCAGAATGGCGCTGTTTTTGGCACCGGCCAGCTGCCGTGCCGCAGCCTGCAGCAGTTCGCCATCGACACCGCTACGTTCAGCGACCTTTTCCGGGCTGAAATCTGCCAGTGCGGCCTTGAGTTCCTCGACACCTTCGACGCCCTCTGTCTTGGCCAGACCCTCATCGAGCAGCACCTTGGCCATGGCGTTAAGGACATCCAGCTCCAAACCGGGCTTGCTCAGCAGGGTTTTGGCTTTGGGCAGCTTGCTCAGTTTGCCGCGCTTGTCGGCAATGACCAGAAGCTTTGCCTCGTTGCGGCGAATCGCCTGGTTGACCACCATGCCGACCACTGGGTGGGTCTCGTAGAAATCAGAGCGGATCGCGAGGATGACATCAGCTTTTTCAATTTGCGGGAAGGTTCCTGTCGAGGCGCTATAGCCGAGGGTTTCCATGAGTCCTTCAGTAACGCCCTTGTAGCACTCGCCTCCGGAATGATCGAGGTTTTCCGTGCCAAGGGTTTTGGCCAGCTGCTTGAGTACGAAAAGCTCTTCGTTGGTCAGGCGGGCTCCGGACAAGATGCCAACACCCTGCCCCTTTTGTGCCTTTGTCAGGCCGTCAGCAACAAGCTGCAAAGCCTCGTCCCAGTCAGTCTCGACCAACTCACCGTCTTTACGAACCAGAGGCTTGGTCAGACGCTCTTCATGATTGACGTAGGAATAACCGAAACGGCCACGAACGCAGAGATTGCCGTCGTTGACGCCGATCTTGTCGTTGAAGCGAATGGTTTCAACCTTGTTGCCGAGCACGCCGAGCGTCACGGTGCAGCCGTTCCCGCAGTAGCCACAGACCGAGTCCACTTCCTTGAGCTGCCAGGGACGCGCTTTAAACTTGAACGGCCGGGGGAGGATCGCACCGACCGGACACATGGAAACGCACTGGCCACAGAATTCGCAGTTCAGGCCACGGTCATAGGCGGTTGCAATCTTGGTTTCGAATCCACGATTAATGAAAGAATAGGAACCATAGCCAACAACCTCGTCACAGACCCGCGAACAACGCCCGCACAGGACGCAACGATTCATGTTGCGCTCGATCAGGGGATTAACCTCGTCGGTCGGTAGATCAAACTTCTCGCCTTCGAAGCGGTTGCTGGTCGATTCAAATTCGTAGGCCAAATCCTGCAGGTCGCACTCACCGCCCTTGTCACAGACCGGGCAGTCCAAGACGTGATTGACCAGCAGGAATTCCATAACGGTCTTGCGAACCTTCTTGATCTCGGCAGAGGTGGTCGTCACCACCATCCCTTCGCTGACCGGTGTGGTACAAGCCGGGATCAGGCGGCCCTTCATCTGCTCGATCTCCACCAGGCAGAAGCGACATGCGCCATAGGGCAAGAGCTTCTTGGCGTAGCAAAGCACCGGGATTTTGATGCCGATCTCTTTGGCGGCTTCGTAAATCGTGGCCGTCTTGCTGACTGTGACCTGCTTACCGTCGATTGTCAGGTTAACCATCGTGTCCTCTTATCGTCAGTGGATATCTTAAATAATCGCTATTCGATTGCCATGAAACGGCAGGCATCATAACAGGAGGTGCACTCGGTGCACTTTTCGCGGTCAATCACCGCAACCTGGCCTTTTTCCCAAGCGATGCAATCTACCGGGCAGACCCTCGGACAAACCCCGCACTTCTTGCATTTTTCTTCAATGACCTTGAAGTGCAAAAGTGGCTTACAGCTATGCGACGGGCACTCTTTTTCCTTGATGTGCGCTTCATACTCATGACGGAAGTAACGGATCGTCGAGAGAACCGGGTTTGGCGCCGTCTGGCCAAGGCCGCAGAGCGAGCTCTTCTTGATGTCGTATGCCATACTTTCCAGCAGTTCGATATCGCCTTCGCGCCCTTGACCATGGGTGATTCGCTCGAGAATTTCGAGCATGATCTTCAGACCGATGCGACAGGGGATACACTTGCCGCACGATTCTACGCGGGTGAAGTTGAGGAAGAAACGTGCAATATCAACCATGCAGGTGGTCTCGTCCATGACCACCAGACCGCCGGAGCCCATCATGGCACCAGCTTTGATCAGTGAGTCGTAATCGACTTCGGCATCAAGCGCCTCCGCCGGCAGACAGCCACCGGAAGGGCCCCCGGCCTGTACCGCCTTGAACTTGCGGTTATTGAGGATGCCGCCGCAGACATCGTAAATGACTTCCTTCATGGTTGTGCCGGCAGGAACCTCGACCAGACCGGTATGCTTGACCTTGCCGGTCAGAGCAAAGATCTTGGTGCCCTTGGTCCCTTCAGTGCCGATCGAAGCATACCATTCGGCGCTGTTGTAGAAGATGTAGGAAACGTTGGCAAAGGTCTCGACGTTGTTGATGTTAGTCGGCTTGCCCCACAAACCGCGCACCGCCGGGAAGGGCGGGCGAGGGCGCGACATGCCGCGCTCACCTTCGATCGAAGCCATCAGCGCAGTCTCTTCGCCGCAGACGAAGGCACCGGCGCCGGCCTTGATGCGCATGTTGAATTCGAAGCCTAAGCCCATGCAGTCCTTGCCGAGGATCCCCTTCTCGATGCAGGTATCGATGGCTTTCTGCAGGCGCTTGATAGCCAGTGGGTACTCGGCGCGACAGTAGACATAACCGAACTTGCATCCGATCGCGTAGGCGGCGATCATCATCCCCTCGATCAGGCCATAGGGGTCGCCTTCGAGAACCGAGCGGTCCATGAACGCCCCTGGGTCACCTTCGTCGGCGTTGCAGATCAGGTACTTGTGATCCCCGGGCGAGGCCTTGCAGAACGACCATTTGACACCAGTCGGGAAGCCACCGCCCCCACGACCGCGCAGGCCGGATTTCTTAACCTCTTCGATCACCTCTTCGGGTTTCATGGTCACGGCCTTCTTGATGCCGGTGAACCCCTTGTGGGCGATGAAGTCATCGAGGCTCTCGGCATCGATGGTGCCGCAACGCGAGAAGATGATGCGCTGCTGCTTCTCCAGGAACTTGTTATAGTAGGCGCCGGCAATTTTCTTCTCGACCGGCTCGCTCTTGAGCATATGTTCTTCGACAATCTGCGGTACGAGATCCGGCGTTACGAAGTCGTAGGTCACAGATTCCTGGCCCGGCATGATGACGTCGACCAGAACATCGTTGGCGCAGAGACCGCGGCAACCGGTCTTCTTGATGTCGCAGCGCTTGCCGACTTTGGCCTCGACGCCCTGTTTCGCGAACTCGGCTTCGAAAGCATCGATGACGCCCTGGGCGCCGGAGGCGAAGCCACCGGTCCCGGTACAGATAAGTACTTGAATATTTTCAGCTGTTTCGGCCATAAAACCCTCAGTCGGTTATCAATCCATCTTCTGGTATTTTTGGATGACTTCGTCTGTCTTCTGAACCGTCAAAGAACCATAGGTGCCATCGTTGACCATGATCACCGGAGCCATGCCGCAAGCACCGATGCAGGCCACGTATTCCGCTGTAAATTTAAGATCTTCGGTAGTCTCGGCATGGCCGACACCCAGGCGGTCCTTGATGGTATCGGCGATGCGACCGGCACCCTTGACGTGACATGCCGTACCCATGCAGACGCGGATGATGTACTTGCCACGCGGTTCGAGATGAAACTGCGCGTAGAATGTCAGCACGCCGTAAATCTGGCTGGTGTAGATATTCAGGCGCTCTGCCGCAAGGTGCACCGTCGGCTCGGGGATATAGCCGTAAAACTCCTGAATCTCCTGCAGTACAGGCATCAGCGCACCGGGAAAATCCGTGTATTTGTCCAGGATCTGATTCGCTCCGGTCAGATCGATGTCCTGCTCTTCTACCTTGGTTTCGACTGCTTGACTCATGGCTGGTTCCTTATCCTCGCAGCAGATTAGCGGTCGATCTCACCCAGGACGATGTCCAGGGTACCGATCACCGCGACAACGTCGGCAATCATCGAACCCTCGACCATCTTGGGCAAGGCCTGGAGGTTGATGAATGAAGCCGGGCGGATCTTCATCCGTTGCGGCCGGGGGGAGCCGTCGGAAACCAGATAGAAGCCGACTTCACCCTTGGGATTTTCGACCCCCACGTAGACTTCACCAACGTCAGGCTTGAAGCCTTCGCTGATGATCTTGAAGTGATGAATCAGGCCTTCGATCGTATTGACTGTCGCCTGCTTGGGCGGCAGGACGATTTTCGGCGCATCGGCCAGAATCGGGCCGGGCTTGAGCTTGTCAAGCGCCTGATGGATGATCTTGCATGACTCGCGCATCTCCTTGAGACGGCAAATGATAACGCGCCCAGGTATCACATTCCTTACCCACGACGACTTCGAAATCATAATTTTCGTAGCCGGAGTACGGCTGGTCACGACGCAGGTCCCAATCGACGCCGGAACCGCGCAGCGAAGGCCCGGTGACACCCAGGTCAATGGCGTCCTCTGCGCTGATCACGCCGACACCCTGAATACGCTTCTGCCAGATCTTGTTACCGGTCAGAAGCCCTTCGTAAGTGTTGATATGACCGGGCATGGTATTGACAAAATCGCGAATCTCCTGCTCAAGGCCGGCCGGAAGATCGGCCGACAGGCCACCGACGCGGAAGTAGTTGGAGGTCATGCGCGCACCGGAGATCTTCTCGTAGAAGTTCATGATGTGCTCACGCTCGCGGAAACAATAGATGAACACCGTCATGGCGCCGATGTCGAGGGCATGGCAGGCCAGCCAGACCAGGTGACTTTTGAGGCGTGTCAATTCAGCGAGGAGCACACGCACCACCTGGGCACGCTCAGGGATCGCATCGGTGATACCGAGCAGCTTTTCCACGGCCAGCACGTAACCGAGGTTGTTGTGCATGGGAGCCAGGTAATCGAGTCGGTCGGTCAGGGGCAGCACCTGGTGATAGGTGCGATGCTCAGCGAGCTTTTCCACACCGCGATGCAAAAAACCGATATGCGGTGTAGCCTTGCGGACGATCTCGCCATCCAGCTCAAGAACCAGCTGCAACACCCCGTGAGTTGAAGGATGCTGCGGGCCCATATTGATGGTCATGGTTTCAAAATTCGCCATATTTCTGCCTCGTCTATATTCAGAATATGCTTGGGTTTATGCGAAATGGCCCGACCTACTGCAACCGCCCCTGGTAAGGCTCGCGGTCCGGGCCCTGTACCGGGTAATCCTTGCGCAACGGATGCCCTTCCCAGTCTGCCGGCAACAAGATGCGGCGCGGATCGGGATGGTTGTTGAAGGTGATCCCCATCAGGTCCCAGCACTCGCGCTCCAGCCAGTTGGCCGTTGCCCAGACCCCGCTGACGGTGTCGATCCGGGCATCATTTTCCTCAACCGGAGTCTTGATACGCAGACGCACATGGGTACCGATATTGTAGAGCTGATAGACCACCATGAAACGTGGGGTCTGGCCCATGTAGTCGACGCCACAGAGATCGGTCAGAAAATTGTAGCCGAGATCGTCCTTGAGGAAGGAACAGACGGCGACGATTTCCTCTTTCTTGACAACAACGGTGGTTTCGCCCCGAAACTCGCTGGTCGCGAGGACCGTATCGCCAAATCGGGCTTTCAGCTTGTCAACAGCAGCCTGTACACTCATAACGGTTGCATCCTGTCTATCTGGGTTAAAATTGCCAACTGGGGAGAAGCCACCTTAGCCGTTAATCCGCTCACCCACACCGATGGCAGCACCGAAGGAGTTGCGCTCCTTCATGATTTTTTCCTGAAGCTTCATGATGCCGTAGAGCAGACCTTCCGGACGCGGAGGACAACCCGGCACATAAACATCAACCGGCAGGTACTCATCGATCCCCTGAACCGTACTGTACGTATCGAAAATCCCACCCGAACAGGCACAGGCACCCATCGCGATAACGTAGCGCGGCTCCGGCATCTGCTCATAAACGGTCTGAATGACCGGCAGCATCTTCTTGGTTACGGTTCCGGCAATAACGATAACGTCTGCCTGGCGAGGTGACGCGCGGAACAGCACACCGAAACGGTCCAGGTCAAAACGGGCGGCCCCGGTTGCCATCATCTCGATAGCGCAACAGGCCAGACCAAAGGTCAGCGGCCAGAGAGAACTGGCGCGTGACCAGTTGACGATTTTGTCCAGAGACGTGGTAATAATGTTATTACCCAGAGTTTCCTCTACTCCCATTCCAGAGCTCCTTTTTTCCAAACGTATGCGTAACCAACGAGAAGAATCAGAATGAACACGCCCATCTCCATAAAACCAAACATCCCCAGGCGCTTGAACATGACGGCCCAGGGATACATGAAGACAACCTCGATATCGAAAACGATAAAGAGCATGGCGATAATGTAGAACTTGATCGAAAACCGCTCGCGGGCCGAACCGACAGGAGGCATACCGCACTCGTACGGCGCCAACTTCACAGCCGACGGCTTCTTCTCTCCGATCAGTCGCGAGAAAACAACCGACCCGATGGAAAAGCAAACAGCGATAATGATCAGGGTGATAATCGGAAGATAACTATCCAGCATTGATATGGTCCTCCTGCCAGGTGAGGTGACTAAATTCAGAGGCCGCAACTATGGCTTTAAGGCCTTTTGGCCGACTGCAAGTTAGGACAAAACCAGCTCTTTGTCAAGGGAAAAATACAGTATACTGTATGCAATCCAGGAGGTCATAAACGCCCGACTTCTGGGGCTTTGGGAGTATTTTGGTCAGGTACTTGAAAAGAATGAAAAAGCCGCTGGAATCAGCAGTCTTAAAGGCGATTAATCCTCTAATCAAGCCTTCCGAAAAGAGAATTAAATGATGAGAATAGTTTAGCGGCGGCGGGCATCAAACGAGTTCATTCCGGCCAGTAAAAGACCCATCGCAATAAATGCACCGGGGGGAAGGATCAGTAACAGGAGGGGCTGATAGCTCGAGCCAAAGACCGCATAACCCAGAAGGGTGCCGGAACCGAACAGTTCGCGCACGGCCCCCAATACAAAGAGCGCCAGCGTAAAGCCGACTCCCATACCAAGACCATCGACCAAGGCCGGCAAGAGACGGTTCTTGGAGGCAAAAGCCTCTGCACGCCCCAGAATGACGCAGTTGACGACTATGAGCGGGATAAAGATGCCAAGCGCCTTGTAAAGGTCATAAAAGTAGGCCTCCATGCAGAGTTGCACAACCGTTACAAAAGTCGCAATGATGACGATAAAGGCCGGAATGCGCACCTTGGACGGGATCACTTGGCGCATCAGAGAGACAACAACGTTCGAACCGACCAGAACAAAGGTCGTCGCTAACCCCATGCCGAGGCCGTTTTCTGCGCTGGTCGTCACCGCCAGAGTCGGACACAGACCAAGCAGCAACCGAAACACGGCATTTTCCCGCCACAGACCCTTTCTGAATTCCTTAAGCAGGCTCATTGACTGTTTCCTTGCGCAGCAAGGACCTCCGTGCGATGACTCTGTAAAAACTGCATCCCCTGGTGCACCGCCTTGACCACGGCTCGTGGTGATATGGTGGCCCCGGTAATCTGATCGAAGTCACCGCCGTCCTTCTTGACACGCCAGTCTACACCCTCCAGGGTCTTCCCCTTGAACTGACCTTTAAAATCATCACGGTTGATTTTGTCACCCAACCCGGGCGTTTCGGCATGGCTCAGGATCTCCAGACCGACAACAGTACCCTCCGGGTCAACCCCGACCATCATGGCAATATTACCGCTGTAACCATCGGGGGCGACTACCGTGAATGCAACGCCGGAGAGGACGCCGCCCTGCCGTCCCCGGAAGAAGGTCCGCGTCAGCTCACGGCCCTTCTTGTCCTGGCCAAAAACCAGGTCAACCGTATCCGCATCAGGGCTGTTGTCAAAAGCCGGCAAAACGGTTTGCAACGCCCGCAGGGTCTCAAGACGGCGTTGTTCGGCAATCGGCGCACGGGTCTGCGACTCCACCAGCGAGAGCAGCAGACCGGCTCCCAAGGAAATCAAAGTTAAAGCGATAACCAGGCGCGGCAGTCCGTTCATGTCAAACCTTCCCCGACTGAACACCGAAAGTCCGCGGCCGCAGGTAACGATCAATCAGCGGTGTCGCTGCGTTCATCAGTAGGATAGCGAAAGAGACCCCTTCTGGATACCCGCCAAACAGCCGGATCAGCACCGTCAGCAAACCGCAGCCCGCTCCGAACACCAGCATACCGCGCATGGAAACCGGTGTGGTCACCATGTCCGTTGCCATGTAGAAAGCACCGAGAACCAAGCCACCGGTGACAAGATGAAAGACCGGATTGGGGTACTTTGCCGGGTTGATCAACCAGAACAATCCGGACAACAGGACCACGCTTCCAACGTAAGCGGCAGGGATATGCCAGGTCAGAATGCGCTTATAAAAGAGATAGGAAGCACCCAGTAACAGCGCCAGAGCGGACACTTCGCCGATACAACCGGGCATGTTGCCAAGGAAGAAGTCTGTCGTACTCCCTTGCATGCTGGCAGGCAACTGGCCGGTCAGCATGACCGCGTTCTTCCACGCCCCCAGCGGAGTCGCTGTCGTCACCAGGTCAAGGCCGGAGCCAAGCGGTGCCGGTACTGACCATGTGGTCATCTGCACCGGGAATGAAATCAGCAACACAACCCTGGCAACCAGGGCGGGATTGAAGGGGTTTGCCCCCAGTCCTCCATACACCTGTTTGCCAACGACAATGGCGATCACGGCCCCAAGTAGCGTCAGCCACCAAGGGCTGGTAGGCGGGAGATTGAGGGCCAGCAGGACACCGGTAATGGCGGCACTGCCATCGGTTACCGTGACCGTCTGTCCCATCAGCCGCTGACAGACGGCCTCGGTCGCAAGACAGCCGAAAGTCGCAATCAGCAAGACCACAAGCGCCCGCAAGCCGAAGAAATAGACCGCCACCCCGCAGGCCGGCACCAAGCTGTAAAGCACGGCACGCATCACCTGAAAAGTGGTCTCTCCAGAGTGCACATGAGGTGATGAGGACAGATAGATTTGCTGACGCACGGGGCTCAGGAGCTCCTCTTTTTAGCGAGTATGGCGGCCTTGCCGTAACGGATCGCCTGCACCAGAGGAATCGCCGCCGGACAGACATAGCTACAGCTGCCGCACTCGATGCAGTCCATCGCACAATACTCAGTTGCTACGGCGATCAGATTGCGCCGGGAATAGGCCGCAATCGTGGTCGGCAGCAGATGCATCGGGCAAGCCTGCACGCATCGCGCGCAACGGATACAGGGCCC
Organism: uncultured delta proteobacterium; assembly: GCA_963825615.1. Taxonomy (GTDB): domain Bacteria; phylum Desulfobacterota; class Desulfuromonadia; order Desulfuromonadales; family BM103; genus JAHEDT01. Next base: position 751,770 of record CAWGTV010000008.1, on the reverse strand, counting down.
CTCCGGCTGGAGGGCGACATCGGCGGCGCGCAGCAGCAGCAGACCGGACGTGCCACGGGTCGCCGGCACATTCAAACCAAGCTGGGTAAAGCCCATCATCGGGCCGCCGAGGATAATCTTCCCCGGTTCTTCAAGCAACCCGCCACAGGCTTCCACCAGGTGTGAGAGCGGTGTACCTATGCGGATGCGCAGGTTCTTCGGCTCACGAATCGCCGGGCCGGTTACCGTACAGACGCGCTCGATCAGCGGCCGGCCATGAATCACCGCATCGGTAACCGCTGCAGCTGTCGACACGTTGTGCACAGCCACGCCGATATCCATCGGCAGCCCCCCGGAGGGCACTTCCCTGCCGGTCACAGCGGCAATCAGCTGTTTTTCGGCCCCTTGCGGATACTTGACCTCCAGAGGCACCACCTCAACCGGAGCTCCGGCACATAGCTGCGTAAGCAAGGCGATCGCGTCAGGCTTGTTCGCTTCAACACCGATCACCACACGTTCGGCACCGAAAATAAATTGCAGCAGAGCAACGCCTTGCAAAATTCGCTCAGGCTCCTCGAGCATCATGCGATGATCAGCCGTCAGGTACGGCTCACACTCGACGCCGTTAAAAATCAGGGTATTGATCTTCTTTTCCGGCGGCGGTGACAGCTTGACATGAGCAGGAAAAGCCGCGCCGCCCATGCCGACCACTCCGGCCCGACGGACTCGCTCGACCATATCCTCAGGAGAAAGCGTCCCCGGGTCGGCAGGCTGCAGAGCCGATGACCAGCGATCTTCACCATCCGGCCTGATGATAACCGCCGGCAGCGCCGTCCCCCAGGGGTGAGGACGATCCTCAATGGCAACGACCTCGCCCGAAGTCGGGGCGTGGACCGGCACGGAAACGAAACCCTTGGCGGAGCCGATTTCCTGTCCTCTGGCGACTTGCTGGCCAACCTCCACGCACGGCACAGAAGGGGCGCCGATGTGCTGAGCCAAGGGCACGACGAATTCCGCGGGCAGCGAGCAGACTTCGATCGCCTTGTGCGATGTCCACTGCTTGTTATCCGGCGGGTGTATGCCGCCTGCAAAGGTTTTCAGTTTCATCCCTGTCCATCAATCCTGCGCCGTGAACATCAGGCCGCGTGTGAATTGTCTGCAACAGCTGGCAACTGGCAACTGCCATCGGGATAACCCGCGGCAAAGTCGCGAATGCACTTGGTCGGGCATTTGGTAATCGCCTCACCCGCCTCGCCATCATGTTCGTAAACAACCGCCGCGAGGAAATTCTCGATTTTATAGGCGTCAGGCACGGTTTTATGGCAGATCTGGCAGCCGATGCAGCCAACCTGGCAGTACTTGCGGACGGCAGCGCCCTTATCATGACTGTTACACAACACGTGAATCGTCGAAGCGTAGGGCGTCATGCGGATGACATTGCGCGGGCACACGGCAATACATTTGCGGCAGCCGGTACATTTTTCCCGACTGATGACCGCCAAACCATCGGCAGTCATTTCGATGGCATCAAACGGACAGGCGCGCTGGCAGGAGCCGAGCCCCAGACACCCGCCGGGGCAGGTCTTCGGCCCACCGGCAATCCGTTGCGCCGCCGTGCAGTCTTCAAACCCGAGATAATGGTACTTGAGCTGTGCTTTGCGGTTGTCACCCTGACAGAGGACCACGGCAATTTGCCGGGCCGTTGCCGACGCCTCGACCCCCAGGATACGGGCCAGTTTCACCACGACGTCCGCGCCCCCCGGAGGGCACTGGTTCAAATCGATTGTTCCCGCAACCAGAGCCTTGGCATAACCGGCGCAGCCTGGAAATCCACAGGCCCCGCAATTGGCCCCAGGGAGGGCCTCGAGGATGGCAAGTTCGCGCGGATCGACCTCGACGGCGAATTTTTTAGCGGCGACCCCCAAGGCAACGGCGGCAAACAGGCCGATACATCCGAGGCTCAATATAGCTGCGAGCATAAATCAACCTTGATCCATATCTAGTGGGACAGGCGCAAAGCCCTGAACCGGGTTCGCGACCTACCCTTTGACCAATCCCGCAAAGCCCATAAAGGCCAACGACAGCAGACCAGCCGTCACCAGGGCGATGGCCGTGCCGCGGAAGCTCTGCGGCACCGCACAGAGTTCCAAGCGTTCACGCAGGCCGGCAAAAAGAACCAGGGCCAGAGTGAAACCGAGCGCGGCCCCGATAGCGAAAACAACCCCCTCGAGAAAACTGTAATCCTTCTGGATATTGAGAACCGCCAGGCCCAGGACCGCGCAGTTGGTGGTGATCAGCGGCAGAAAAATCCCCAGGGACTGGTAAAGCACCGGGCTGACCTTCTGGATCACCATCTCCACCAGTTGCACCAGCGAGGCAATCACCAGGATAAACGCTATGGTCTGCAGATATTCGATGCCGAAAGGGATAAGGATAAAGTACTGGACAAACCAGGTTACAACCGTGGCCACGGTCATGACAAAAGTCACCGCCATCCCCATCCCCAGTGCCGTTTCCACTTTTTTGGAAACTCCCAGGAACGGACAGATGCCGAGGAAACGCGCCAAGACAAAGTTATTGACGAAGATGGCGCTTACCAGAATGACAAGCAGATCAGTCATGCACCCTACCCTGTAAATTGGTCAGACCAGCGGTTATAAATCACTTATCTGGCAAAGTCAAACGCAATACAATGAGAATCTTTTAGTTTTACTTCAAAAGCGCTAAGCGCGCAATGCCCTCTTGAATATTGCGCAAGGCCAAATTTGGCAAGACTAATTTTTATCAAATCCGCTATAAAATTACCAAAATAATTTTAGCCAAACTAAAACACACCACGTCACCTGCCCACCCAAACAAGCCAGCGACCTCGCCAGACAGCAACTTGACAGGCTACAATGGCTATGTTAACAGACTGACTGCGATACTTGATTGACCCAGAGCATCAATACCAAGATCTTTTCCCACTTTGATCATTCAGACAAAATTGACTCAATCCGCGCTTAAGGAGCGACCATGAACCACCTGCAATCTTCCGCCCTCTTTGCCAAAGCCAAACAAGTTATCCCTGGCGGGGTCAACAGCCCGGTACGTGCCTTCAAATCCGTGGGCTGTGACCCGATCTTTATTGCCCGAGCCGCCGGCTCGAAAATTTTCGACGCCGATGATAATGCCTACATTGACTATGTCGGTTCCTGGGGGCCGATGATCCTCGGTCATTGTCATCCGAAAGTCGTCGAGGCCATCCAACACACGGCAGCAACCGGCGCCTCATTCGGCGCGCCCACGGCCCGCGAAACGCAACTCGCCGAAATGGTCTGCGCGGCTTACCCGAACATTGAAAAAGTCCGCATGGTCTCCTCCGGCACGGAAGCGACCATGAGCGCCATCCGCCTGGCGCGCGGCTACACCGGACGCGACAAGATTCTGAAGTTCGACGGCTGCTACCACGGCCATGCCGACTCACTGCTGGTCAAAGCCGGCAGCGGCCTGGCAACCTTCGGCGTACCGACCTCTCCGGGGGTGCCCGCCGATTTCGCCAAGCACACCCTGACGGCGACTTACAACGACCTCGAGGAGGTCAAGGCAATAGCCGCAGCCAACAGCGGCGAAATCGCCTGCATCATCCTCGAGCCAGTTGCCGGCAACATGGGCTGTGTTGCCCCCAAGCCTGGCTTCCTTGAGGGTTTGCGTCAGCTGTGCGACGCCGAAGGAATTCTGCTGATCATCGATGAAGTCATGACCGGCTTCCGCGTGGCCTACGGCGGCGCGCAGGAACGTTTCGGTGTTCGTGGCGACCTGGTCTGCCTCGGCAAAATCATCGGCGGCGGCCTGCCCGTCGGCGCCTTCGGCGGCAAGCGGGACATCATGGAAAAGCTCTCCCCCCTCGGCGGCGTCTACCAGGCCGGCACCCTCTCCGGGAACCCGCTCGCCATGGCCGCGGGCATCGCCACCTTGGAACTGCTCCAGGAGGACGGCTTTTACGAAGCCATCGAGGAGAAGAGCGCCTACCTCTGCAAGGGACTCGAGGAAGCGGCCGCTAAGGCCCAGATCCCGACCTCGCTGCAGCGCGTCGGCGGCATGTTCTGTACCTACTTCCAAGATCAGAAAGTCTTCAACTTCAGTGACGTCAAGCCTGAAACTCCTCAGATTTTCGCCAAGTTCTTCCGCAGCATGCTCGACCAGGGGATCAACCTTGCGCCGTCGCAATACGAAGCTGGCTTTATGAGCATCGCCCACTCAAAGGAGGATCTTGATAAAACCATCGAGGCGGCGAGCAAGGCATTCAAAAACCTTTAACCGGGTTTTTTTAGCAATCAAGCAGCAAGGGCCGGTGCAAAGGCTCCGGACCTTGCTGCTTTTGAGGATTACTCACTAAAACGGCCTGCGACTTTTGCCAGGTTGATAGGTGCCTTGAAAAGGTTTCAGCTCGACACGCAGGTCTTCGACAAAGCTGTTGGTTTCGACCGTAACCGGCTCAGGGGTCTCGCCGCCGTAAATCCTATTCGGTTCACCATGAATCTGCATGTCCCATGCCTGGATGCGGGCGCCCTGAAAGTAGGTGCCACCCGCTGGAGATAAAGAGGATATCGTCCCTGCTCGTCTGAGAGCGTGGAAATAAAATCAGGCAAACGCTTCATCTCCTGCTCTGCGTAGGCCATGGCAAACCCCTCCCGAACGGCAATATTTACGGGATTCCTTTCGTCGCGGATGATATCCTCATCATTGACCTCGCAACCAATTCAGCGTCTCTAAGTTCGATGGGAGCGAATTTGATGACTCCGGCTGGTCAGAAACAATTCTGGCGCCGAAGGATATATTCTATGCCCTTCCGTACAGCGTTGCCGACCTCCTGATCATCAATCCGTTGACAGGGACCGGTCTCGAACGTCAAATGGGTCACGGGAGATATCGTAAATAATAAATTTTTCGGCATCCCTTCCAGCACCGAGGATATCATCCGAGGAGAACTTTTCTGAGACGCCTGCATAGAAGTGCCTAAAGAATGACTTGAACTTCGATCAGGCAGCTGGAATTCATTCACATCATGCATAACTCACGACTTTCCGCCACACCTCTCTCCAAGCTTGGCATGCGAACGTGCGGGGATGAGAATTAAATACTAAACGAGCAATGTCCAGCCAGACGCCCTTACCCAAATTTTGGCTATATCTGTTGGCTTCTTGAATAATCGGAGTCACCGCTGCCAACTGTTTATCTAACCTGACATCCTCCTCAATTAAATGCTAAAGACAATCCATAATAATCGCTTGCCACTAGTCAAAAGGGACAAACCGGCCTATCATAGGGAAGTTACATAATTCCAATGAACCCGTGTGGCTTTAAAGGAGAGTTCATGATGGATATAAAGATCCGCAAAGCATCCCCGCTACTCACAAAAACGGCCTGCCTGGTCATAGGCATCTTCGAAAACAGCTTTTCGGACCCCGTGCAAAAAGAACTCGATCAACAGTTGGGAGGATTGCTACGCAAGGCCCGGCAGAGTGGAGAGTTCTCCGGTAAAAGTGGCGAAAAGATCCTCTTCCAACCTGCCGGTCAGCTGCCGGCACAACGCGTTCTGCTGATCGGCCTCGGCACAAAAGCGCAAGCGTCCATGGAAAAACTTCGCCAGGCGGCTGGGCGTGCCATGCAACAAGTCATAGAAAACAAACTTGGGCAGGCCGTCTTTGCCTTGCCCCTCTGCGCGATACAAAAGAGCGACTGCGCCAGCCGCATCCAGACTGTAGCCGAGGGGGTTCTGTTGGCCAGCTACCGTTATGACCGGTTTCTCAGCGAGAAGAGTAAAGAGGGGCGCAAGCTTCCACAGTCTGTGACCCTGCTGATTGATAATACCGGCGAAAAACCAGCTTGCGAATCCGCCCTGGCAGAAACGCAGCACCTCTGCCGGGCGGTGATCCTCGCCCGTGATCTGGTCAATGCACCGGGCAACGTCAAATCTCCTGTCTACCTTGCCGAACAGGCACGGGCGGCAGCCACCGAAAGTACTCTGCAGATCAAGGTCCTCGGGAAGAAGCAACTGACCGAAGCCGGCTGCGGCGCCCTGCTCGGTGTCGCCCAAGGGAGCCTCCGTGAGCCGCAGATGATTATTCTCGAGCATCAAGGCGGCGGCAAAAAACAGTCGCCGGTGGTCCTGGTCGGCAAGGGGGTGGTCTTTGATGCCGGCGGAATTTCATTGAAGCCCGCAGAGAAGATGGACGAGATGAAAATGGATATGGCGGGCGGGGCGGCAGTCATCGGCACAATGCTCGCGGCGGCGCTGCTCAAGTTGCCGCTCAACCTGGTCGGCATCGTCCCGGCAGTGGAGAACATGCCATCGGGAACGGCCTACCGGCCAGGCGACATCCTGACCAGCCTGTCCGGGCAGACGATCGAGGTCCTCAACACAGATGCCGAGGGGCGGCTGATTCTCGCCGACGCCCTTACTTATGCAAAACGCTATCAGCCGGAGCTGGTCATCGATCTGGCAACCTTGACCGGTGCCTGCATTATCGCCTTGGGGCACCATGCCACAGCAGTCCTCGGCAACGACCAAAAGCTTGTGGATGCGCTGCTGCATGCAGGGGAAGAGTGCGGTGAACGCCTCTGGCAATTGCCGCTCTGGGACGACTATGACCAGCAGATCAAGAGTGACGTTGCCGACGTCAAGAATACCGGCGGCCGACCAGCAGGGACGATCACGGCGGCAGCCTTTCTGAAAAAATTTGCCGGTGATTTTCGCTGGGCCCACCTGGACATCGCCGGCACCGCCTGGGGCGACTCGGCGCAACCCTACACTGCCAAGGGAGGCACAGGGGTTGGCGTGCGACTGCTGATCTCTTTCCTGAAAAACCTGGCCGGCCAGAGCGGTTGAAGTATGGTTCGCAAAGAAGGCCGTTCTGTCAGGGCGAGGGATGTTTTTGCTGGCGAGTCACCTGTCAGCGACACCCGCCTTTAACCTTGACAGGGAAGATGCCGGTTGCTACGTTAAAACGTTGAGCGACAACATTGCGTGAACGCCCTTTCCCACGACGACGGATCATGTCATGAGAGTACTGGTTTCCGACAAATTCCCCAGTGAAGGGCTCCAGATCCTGGAGCGTGCTGAAGGCATCGAGCTTGACTATCAGCCCGGGCTGACGGATGAACAGCTACTGCAGTCTGTTGCCGAGGCCGATGCCCTGATTGTGCGCAGCGGCACCCAGGTCACGGAAGAGGTCTTTCATGCGGCAAACAAGCTCAAGGTCATTGGTCGGGCCGGCGTTGGCACAGAGAACCTCGATCTTGATGCAGCCAACCGCAAGGGGGTTGTCATCATGCACACGCCCTTCGGTAGCACGACCACCACTGCCGAACATACCATCGCCATGGTCTTCGCCCTGGCCAGGCAGATTCCGGCGGCCAGCCAATCGACCAAAAGCGGCCTATGGGAATCGGAACGCTTCCTGGGGATCGAAATAGCCGGTAAGACCCTCGGCGTTTTGGGCGCCGGCAAAATCGGCCGACTGGTCATTGAACGGGCCCTCGCCCTGAAAATGAAACCGATTGTTTTTGACGCCTACCTGGCCGAAGAGACCATTCGCCTGCTCGGTGCCGAGCAGGTTGAGTTCGAAGAGCTTCTGGCCCGCTCTGATTTTCTGACGCTGCACATCCCCCTCAACGCCGACACGGATCACATCCTGAATCGCGAGACCCTGGCAAAGGTCAAGCCCGGCTGTCATATCATCAATTGCGCCACGGGCGGCCTGATCGATGAAATTGCGCTGGCCGAGGCGATCAAGGCCGGACGTGTTGCTGGAGCAGCCATCGATGTCTTTGCGAAAGAGCCTCCCGGTACAGACAACCCATTGCTGAGTCTCGAGCAGGTCATCTGCACCCCGCACCTACGCACCGCTACCCGCGATGCCCAAGTAAATGTCACCGTACAGGTCGCTACCCAGGTGGTCGACTTCCTGAAAAAAGGCACCATTGTCAATGCCGTCAACGTGCCGTCGATCAGCGCCGACCTCTTGGCAACCCTGCGCCCGCACATCGACCTTGCCGAGCGCCTCGGTTCATTCCAGGCGCAGCTGTACGGCAAGGGGCTCGAGGAAGTGCACCTTGAATACGCCGGCACGGTCACCAACCACCCGACCGAGCCATTGACCATGGCCGCGCTCAAGGGCATCCTGACCCCCATGATCGGCCCTGAAGTAAATTACATCAACGCCACGCATCTGGCCCGGGAACGTCGTATTCGCATCACCGAAACCCGCAGCCAGACGAACCGCGGCTTTGCCAGCATGATCCGCCTGACAGTCGTCGGCGCGGCCGGCGAGCATGCGGTCTGTGGCGCCATGTTCGGCGAAGACGAGTACCGCATCGTGCGCGTCAACGGCTGCAACGTTGAAGCGTCCCCCCACGGCCATATCCTGGTGTTGTTTAACGAAGACCGCCCCGGCATTATCGGCTTCATCGGCCAGGTACTCGGCGAAGCACAGATCAACATTGCCGGCATGAACCTGACCCGTCAATCTACCGACGGCCAGGCTGTTTCGCTGATCAACGTTGACAGCTGCATTTCAGATGAGACCCTGGAAAAACTCCGCGCCCACCCGCACATCGTGGGCGCACACCAGATCGTTTTGTAAATGAAGGGCCTGAACGTGCCGAACACCATCGAAACGCGGTTACCGACCGGCGTAAAAGATTTTCTGCCGATCAAGGCGGCCAAGCTCGATTACCTGCAGAACACCCTGCGTAACATCTACCGGTCATGGGGCTTCCGCCCCGTTGCACCTGCCGTCCTCGAGGATCTGGCCGTACTCGAACTCGGCCTCGGCACAGACCTGCGCGAAAAGACCTTTCGTTTTGATGACCGCCAGACCGGCCGCCTGGTCGCCTTCCCGCCGGACATCACCCCCCAGGTCGCCCGGATCGCTGCGACCCGCATGCGTGACATGCCTTTGCCTTTCCGTCTCTGCTACAATGGCCGCGTGCTGCGCCACACCGAACAGCGACTGGGCAAGGACCGAGAGGTTTTCCAGTCAGGGGTAGAGCTGATCGGCCTGAAAAGTCCAGAAGCGGACGCGGAGATGATTGCCATGGCGGTCAAGTGCCTGCAGGCGGTCGGTGCTAGCGAATTTACCATCGACATCGGCCAGGTCGAATTTCTTCGTGGCGTGCTCAACGATCTGCCCCTTGACCCGACACAATCCCGCGCGGTGCGCACTGCCATCGCGGCGAAGGACAGCTCCGGGCTGCAACAACTGCTCAAGGTCCTGCCATTGACGGAGCAGCAACGCACAGAGCTGTTGGCCCTGCCCAGACTTTACGGTGGCCATGAAGTTCTTGCCCAGGCCCGCAAGTCGATTGCCAACCCTGCTTCGCAAGCGGCGCTGGATAACCTGGAAAAGGTCCTTGACGTCCTTGACGTCTACGGGGTCGGAGAGCACATCACTTTAGACCTTGGTGAAATGCGCGGTTTCGATTACCATAGCGGGCTGATCTTCCAAGGGTTCCTGTCAGGTTTCGGCCAGGCGGTTTGCGCCGGCGGCCGTTACGATGGTTTGATGGCCCGTTACGGCTTCCCGGCACCAGCCACAGGCTTCGCTTTCAACCTGTACAACCTGCTCTTTGCTCTCGATGGAACCCTTGACGAGTGCGCCGGGGAAGGGACAGACATCTTGCTCTTCTCTTCCGGGCAAGACAAGGCGCCGGCCCAGCGTCTGGCAGTCATCCTGCGCGACCAGGGCTTCTCGCTGGCCCGAGACATTATTGAGCGCGACCAAGCGGACAGTCTCGACTATGCCCGGCGCATGCATTATCGTTATTTGCTGGTACTCGACACATCACAAGAACAGCTGACCCTGATCCGCATCGCGGATGGGCAGGAAACCGACCTGACTTATACAGCGATCGAATCAGGACAATTCCGGCTTTAATACAACTTGGAGAAAAACATGGCAAACGTCGTCATTATCGGCGCCCAGTGGGGTGACGAAGGCAAAGGGAAAGTTGTTGACATCTATACCGAACACGCCCAGCAGGTGGTCCGCTATCAGGGCGGCAACAATGCCGGGCATACGCTTGTCGTCGGCGACCAGACCATTGTTCTGCACCTGATCCCTTCCGGCATCCTGCATCCCGGCAAGCGCTGCATCATCGGCAATGGTGTCGTTCTCGACCCGAAAATCTTCCTCGGTGAAATCGAGAACCTCAAGAAGAAGGGGTATCTCAAGGATGATCACCAGCTGCTCGTGGACAGCAACCTGCACGTGATCATGCCTTGGCACAAGGCCATCGACCTGGCCCGCGAAAAGGATTCTGCCCGCAAAATCGGCACCACCGGGCGTGGCATCGGCCCTGCCTACGAGGACAAGATCGGCCGCCGCGGCATCCGTATGAGCGACCTGATCAAACCTCAGGTGTTCCGGCGCAAGCTCAGAGAAGTTTTGCCGGAGAAGAACTTCTTGCTGGAAAAGTTTTTCGGTGAAGCGCCTCTCGACGAAGAGCAGATTTTCGCCGAGTATTCTGGCTATGCCAAACAGATAGAAAAATATATCGGCTGCTGCTCGAGCACACTGAATACTGCCCTCAAGGCCGGCGACAACCTGCTCTTTGAAGGGGCCCAAGGTACCTTGCTCGACATCGATCACGGCACCTACCCTTACGTGACCTCCTCTTCTACCTGTATTGGCGGAGTTAGCACAGGGACGGGCATGGCTCCGTGTCACATAACCGGCGTCATCGGCATCACCAAGGCCTACTGCACCAGGGTCGGCGAAGGGCCTTTCCCTTCGGAACTGCATGATGCAATGGGCGACCGTCTGCGCAAGGCCGGCCATGAGTTCGGTTCGACCACTGGTCGGCCGCGCCGCTGCGGCTGGTTTGACGCCGTCGCCATACGTGAAGCCGTCCGGCTCAACGGTCTGACCGGCCTCGCGATCACCAAGCTCGACGTTCTCAATGACCTGGAGAGCATCAAGGTTTGCACCGCATATTCCTATAAAGGGCAGTTGCTCGAGGAGTTTCCCCACGAAGCCGACATCCTCCTAGAATGCACGCCAGTTTACGAGGAGTTTGAAGGGTGGTGCAGCGATATCTGCGAAGCACGCACCATGGCCGACCTGCCGGCTGCAGCCAAGGCCTATCTGGCCAAACTCGAAGAACTCGCTGGGTGTCCGGCAGTACTGGTTTCCGTCGGGCCGCGTCGTGACCAGACGATCCAGGTCAGCAACCCCTTTGCCTGATTGCTCCCCATTAACAGCACAAAAAAAAACGGACCACAGCGTGGTCCGTTTTTTAGTTCTAAAGCCGCTCTGGGTGATTACTTGATAAAATAACCGGCAACCCGCCAGCGATCACCTTCCAACATAACCGTCACGTATTCGGAAACGCTCTTGGTGTTCTGATACTTCGAATCGAATGTGAGCAGAATATACTCGCCGTCCGGGCTGTCCTTGGCCGTGGTGGAGTAGCTGGCATTCTCCTCCGTGCGCTCGATCAGTGCCCCGGAGCGAGCCCGGGTCTTGGTCAAGGTCTCGACCCATTCCTGCTGGGTCACGCTGTCCTGCATCAGTGTCGCCGCACTCTGCCAACTCTCTGCATATTTCTCGGCATCGATCATGTGGAGAAACTCCATGGCCGTGGCCATGGCTTTTTTGGTCTTATCCGTGTCCGGTTTTTCACTGAGCATCGGGAAGATAATAATGAATATACAGGCCAGGATGAGGACAGCATGAATACGAAATTGTTTCGGAAACAAAGGAACCTCCTGCATTTCTGATTTGCAAACAGATGTTTACTATGAAAAGGGCGACAGGTCTACACATTTCACGTTGAATTACGGGCAACATTTTGCTGGTGTGAGGCAACCGTCCCCACTGCTGTTACGCATCCTGGCCCACGCGCCGAAAGGCCGCCAGCACATCGTTCTGGCTGAGAATGCCGACCAGCTTTTGTTCATCATCCGTGTCGACCACGGGGAAATAGCTTATATTGCGGTGCAGTTGCAGGACATTGAGGGCTTCACGCAGCGACTGATCCGGCTTCAGGCAATATTGTGCCGCCACTGTCAGGTCCCCGGCAACCACCAGAGGTACCAACGCCGGCTCAAAGAGCAGATTGCGGATTTCCGTGTAGTCGATGACGCCGACAAAGTGGTTGCTGTCATCGACCACGGGGAACTGGTCATAGCGACTGTGCGCAATATGCTTGAGCAGGGCGTAGTAGGGCGTGCTGTGCAGCACGGTCTCGACATTCTGCCGCATGATATGCCGCACCAGGATATCGCCGGGGTCCTCGAGGCGATGGCCAATCGGCACCCCCAGGGAGCTGCGAAAATGGTGCACGACATTGTGCAGTCCCTCCAGGGCTCCCACCGGCGCACGTTTCTGCAGCAGCGCCAGAATCGGCACCTCGCCGGAACGCACCAGGCCATGCCGCACAGCAAGCGGCCCCATCAGTTCGAACACCACCACCGAGCCCAATACAATGGTTTCAAGAAGCTTGCCGCCAACCGGCCAATGGTGGGCCAATTGCGTTGCCAGACCGATCGCGACGCCGGCCTGAGCCATCAGGGTCAAGCCCACATACACCCTTTCATTTGCACCGAAGCCGCCGAGACGGGCGCCAATAGCGGCCCCTAGCCATTTGCCAAGAGTCCGGGCGACCACATAGGCGACACCGAGCAGGCCAATATGGGTCAACGTCTCGATGTGCAGGTTGGCACCGGCCAGCACGAAAAAGGCTACGTAAAGCAGATAGTCAACCTCGCGGATGTCATTTTGCAGCCGAGGCCAGCGCGGGCAGCTGTTGGCCAAGGTCATGCCCAGGATCAGGCTGGCCAGCAAAGGATCAATCTGCAGGCCGCGACAGAGAGCAACGTTGACAGCTATTCCGCCAAGCATCAGGATCTTGTTCTCACTTGGCAATTCAAGGCGCTGTGCCCATACGGACAGGGCAAATCCCATGAGAGCTCCAACCATGACCGGACCACCCATACGCATGACGAGAACACCGAGAGTCTCACCAGGGAAGATAAAGATGTGGGCAAGGATGGCGAAGCCAAGCACCGAAACCAGGTTGTTAAAGCCGACCAGCGTCAGGACCAGGCTCGTCACCGGCCCTTCAGCTTCGTACTCGCGAATCACCATCAGGGTCGCAGCCGGTGCCGTCGCCACACCGATGATGCCCAGGAAGAGAGAGAATTCCAGGGAGGTTTGCCAAAGGGTTTGTCCCGGCACGATCATTTGCAGGAAAGCAAGATTAACAACAAGCACAGCGCCAGAGACCAGGAGGAAGGTCAGGATGATTTCACTCCCGGAGAAGAGCAGGATGCGGTGACGCCAGCGATCGAGATGGCGAATCTCGAAAAGACCGCCGATATGCATCAGGATCAGGGCCAGGGCCATCTCCGAGAGGGGCCGCAGTTCAAGGAGCACCTCGGGTGGCAACAGGACCGGCAGGTGGGTCAGATGTGCAAAGGATGGCCCGATCAGCAGACCGGTCAGCAGGTACCCGGTCACCCGCGGGATATGGCAGACCGAGGCGAGGCGACCGCCGATCAGGGCGCCGAGAAAGACGAAAGACAACGCAACCAGCAATGGCAGAAAAGATTCACCCATAGAGGCAAAATATCACAACCATCGGGCATCACCAAGTGGAACAGGTGCAACCTTATACCAGCAGGCATGCTCCCGCTCACACCGTTTGCCGGCCCGGGGATCGGGACTGGATCGCCTCAGCAAGAGGGTTGGCTGCGATCTCCTCGCTGTTGGCAAGATCGGCAATAATCCGGGCGACCTTGAACAGACGTGTATAGGCCCGCGCCGACTGGCCAAGCCGGTCGGTGATATGCTGCAGCAGGTTCTGCCCACTTGCATCGGTGCGGCAAAACGCCTGTAGCTGCAAAGGTCCCATGCAAGCATGGGAGTGAATACGCCGCAGGGGAAACCGTTCCTGCTGAATACGCCTTGCCTGTTCCACCCTGCAGCGGATCGATTCGCTGGTCTCTACAGGGCGCGTATCGGCCAGGTCGTGGTGAGCAATGCGCGGCACTTCGACCTTCAAATCAAGGTGTTCCAGCAGCGCCCTCTCTTCGGCGTTGACGGCGAGGAGAGCCCGTCCAGATCCCAGGATCGGGCGGCCGCAGCCAGGGGCAGAACACCTTGATCCGGCTTGATACCGCTGTCCAGAGACAGCTCGCCCATCAGGAGAAAGCGCGCTGCACGTTCTTTCAGCACCAGGCCGGTCGCCGACAGCCGTCAGATCGTCATCGGCAGACCGAAAGCGCCTCCCTCCTTGCGGATATCGGCCGGAGCAATATTAATGGTGATACGACGGTTGGGAAATTCGTAAAGGAATTCTTGATGACGGACTTGACTCGGTCCTTGCTTTCTTTGACCGCGCCCTCGGGCAGACCAACCGTAGCGAACTGCAGCAGACCCTGAGTTATATCGACCTCCACCTCGACCGGGTAGGCATCGAGACCAAGCAGACCCCGGACAGACCCTTGGCGAGCATGCATCGCCCCTTTTTTCAATAACAAGGCCCTGGGGGGTCATCACATTTGAGAACACAGGAGACAGTTGAAAACCTCCGATATTCTGTCTCCTGTCGTCAATATCATTCCAGGGCGTCCAGGTACTTCTCGGTAACGATCGCGGCAATCGCACCGTCACCGACAGCGGTGGCGATCTGCTTGAGAATCTTCTTGCGGACATCACCGGCGGCAAAGACACCCGGCATCGAGGTGCGGCAGTCGGCATCGGTGAGGATGTAACCGTCGCGATCGAGTTCCAGGATGTTGGCAAGGAAATGCGCCTTCGGCGTAACGCCGATGGCGACGAACAGGCCATCGACTTCGAGCGTACGTGTCGTATCATCCAGGGTGCTGCGCATCTCCAGGCCGGTGATCCCGGTATTGTCGCCAACGACCTGCTCGACAATGCTGTTCCACACCGGAACGATCTTCTCGTTGGCAAAAATGCGTTCCTGCAGAAGCTTGGTGGCACGCAGTTCGTCACGCCGGTGTACCAGGTAGACCTTGCTGGCAAAGCGCGACAGAAACAGTGCTTCTTCAGCGGCCGTGTCACCGCCGCCAACGATCGCCACCGGAACATTGCGGAAAAAGGCGCCGTCGCAGGTTGCGCAGTAGGAAACACCCCGCCCGGTAAATTCAATTTCACCGGGGATGCCCAGCTTGCTCGGCTCTGCCCCGGTGGTGATAATGACCGCCCTGGCGCGTATCTGTTGGTCATCGACCGTCACAATTTTCTCCCGGCCCTGATCGGTCAGGCCGGAGACTTCGCCGGTGAGCGTTTCCAGGCCGAACTCCTGACAGTGCTCTTGAAAACGCGCCATCAGATCGGGACCGTCGATCCCGCCGGGGAACCCAGGGTAGTTCTCCACCTTGGTCGTGGTCATCACCTGGCCGCCGAGAATCATCCTCTCCACGAGGAGGGTCTTTAATTTGGCGCGGGAGGTATAGAGGCCAGCCGTCAAGCCAGCCGGGCCGCCACCGATAATCAGTACGTCATAGAAGTTTTCAGTCATAAAAAACATCCCGTTTCGTTCGCTAGCAAGAGCTGTGTAAAATTGCGGGATACCTTAGCATAGCCGGTAGCAAAAGGGAATGCCTGCGGCAAAGCCATGAAGGGTTGATTTACCAGTCTTCGTAAGCCTAGAATGACTGTGGAGAAGAGAGATGCCAATGCCTGAACCACAGCGCCCCAGCCATCACGGCGATGATGCCCATTGCCATGATTTACACAATCACGCCCTCCTTGACCGCGCTATTGCCCGCGGCTTCCTGGTCGCCATCGGCCTGACCGCGGTCACCCTGATCGCAGAACTGGTCGGCGGTTTCTGGACCAATTCCCTGGCCCTGCTCTCCGACGCCGCGCATGTGTTCATGGACCTGTTTGCCCTGGTCCTGTCGCTGGCGGCAATATATCTGGCCAGGTTCCCGGCCAGCGACACGCGCACCTACGGCTGGCATCGCGCCGAAATCTTTGCTTCGCTCATCAATGGTGTCACCCTCCTGCTGATCGCCTGCGGCATCCTTAACGAGGCCTGGGACCGTATGCTCAACCCGGAAGCGGTCAAAAGCAAGGAGATGTTTATTATCGCCATCATCGGCCTGGTCATGAACCTGGTTGCCGCCAGCCGCTTGTACGGGCATTCCCACGATGACCTCAATGTCCGCAGCGCCTTCCTGCACGTCCTCGGAGACGCAATTGCCTCGATCGGTGTCATTATTGGCGGTATCATCATGCTCTACACCGGATGGTTCATCCTGGACGCCCTGATTTCCATGGCGATAGTCCTGATCATCGGCTGGGGTGCGTTCCGCATCCTGCGCGAGGCCGGGCATATCCTGCTCGAGGGTGTACCGAAGCACATCAACGTCAGTGAACTGGTCGACAAGATGCGTTCTGTCAAAGGTGTCAACAACGTCCACCACCTGCATGTCTGGTCAATATGCTCGCATATCACAGCCCTCTCGGCGCATATCGACGTCGCACCGGACTACCGGTTGCGCCAGGGCGAAATTATCGGTACCCTCGAACAGTTGCTCGACGACGACTACCATATCTCCCATACAACACTGCAAGGGGAGTGCTCGGCCTGCGTGACCGGACCGGTCATCCAGCAACTCAGGCACCGCCCCCGCAAGGCAGTCAACGGCCACAACCACGACCATCATGCAGACTGAGGCTTTATGCATCGCCTGATCAAACCAATTTTCTGGATCTTCCTCTTCCTGGTCATGATGCTGGTCATCGACCAGTTCCTCGTACAGGTTCCTCCGGTTCACTCTGCACACGCTACCGTCAGCACTTTCTACCGGGATTTCCGCAACCGCATGATCGACCTGGTTTTCGGCGACCGCACCAGCGAGCCACAATCGATCGAAGCCGTGATTGAAACGCAGCAGAAAAAACCGACAAACAAAGTGCAGGCAGCTGGCAAAACGGCCACAAATATGCCCAGCTCTGCGCCCCCGTCCAAGAGCAAGGCCCCGCAGCGCTACATCTATTCAGACAGCAAGGGGGAGCTCCAGTTTGCCGACTCGCTGGAGGAAGTCCCCAAAGAATATCGGGGGCAGGCGCAACCGATGGCAGAGTAGCCACTAGCGAAGTAAGACGCCTTGATTGCAAAACCACAACAACAAGATACCGCCATTGGGCAGAGACAGCCCTATGTCGTTTTGGTGCTCTCGCTTTAACAAATCAACAGCGAAGGTGAATCCCAGTGGCAAGAATTATCCCCTTGACAGCCATTCAAACAGTATTTAAAACTTTGCTTGAATGAAAAATCCAAAAGCACATTTGAAAGACACCCGCACCGTCCTGCTCGAGTGTGCGGAGAAGCTTTTTCTCGTACACGGTTACGAGGGCGTCAGCATTCGTCAGATCACCGATGCTGCCGGTGCCAACGTGGCCGCCATCAACTACCACTTCAACGGCAAGATGAACCTTTACCGCGAAGTCCTCGCCCAACGCCTGGACAAGATCGCCAGGGAAAAGCTGGCCCTGTTGGCAGAGCTCGACGCCCGGACCCCGGCGGTAAGCCTCGAACAGCTTATGGACAGCTACGTACGAAGCTATTTCGACTCACAACTCACCTCACCGGACAGCGATCGCCTGCTGCAGATTATCTACCGCGAGATGGGTCCTGATGCCGTCGCGAGCGACCTGGTTGCAACCCGGCTGGTCACACCGGTCCATAAAGCTTTCCAGAAAATCATCATGAAAACCTGCCCGCAGCTTAATGAAAATTTCGTTTCCTACTGCGTCAGCAGCATCATGGGCCAAATTCTGCATTTCATCCGCAGTCGCGATGTATTGAAAAGTCTACGCACCACCGGCCAGAATCAGCCTTTCATTGAAGAAGCCATTATCCACATTACGCACTTTTCCCTGCGGGGAATCGGGAGCACTCAACATGTCTAAGTTGACCGCATCACTCTTGATCACTCTCTGTCTGACCTTTGCTGTGGCCCTGGCCGTGGCCGAAGAGAAAAAGGCAGCTCCTGAACAAGTCAAGCCTGGACTGCCGGTTGAGACGGTACAGGTCGCAGTGGCCCCTCTGCGGTACGAGATCTCCGCCACGGGGACCCTTTACTCCAACGAATCAGTCGTCATCGCTACAGAAATTGCCGGCAAGGTGACGCAAATTTCGTTCGACGAAGGGCAGAAAATATCGGCAGACCAGACTCTGCTACTGCTCGATCAGTCCATTCTGAGCGCCGAGCGCGACCGTGCCCAGGCCAGTTTCATTCTGAGCGAGGCCAATATAAAGCGGGCAGAACTTCTGCTTCAGGAGCAGGCGATCTCGGAGCGAGAGCGGGACGAAGCCTATGCCCAGTGGCGACTCGACGAGGCCAACCTGCGCCTGGCCGAGGCGCAACTGGCAAAGACCGAGATCCGGGCGCCCTTCTCGGGCATCCTCGGCTTGCGCTGGGTCAGCATCGGTGAATACCTGCAACCGGGCAAAGCGATCGTCAACCTGGACGACATCGACCCGATCAAGGTCGATTTCCGGGTTCCCGAAGTGTATGCCTACCAGCTGCAAGTCGGTCAGAAAATAAAGATGAGCGTCGACGCCGTCCCGGGGGAGTCCTTTACCGGACAGGTCTATGCTATCGACCCACAGATCGACGTCAACGGCCGCAGCGTCCTGCTAAGGGCCAAAGTCGCGCAACATGACGGCCCGCTGCGTCCCGGGATGTTCGCCCGCATTACCCTGGTTCTTGAAGAGCGCCCGAACGCCTTGATGATCCCCGAAGAAGCCCTGATCCCCAAAGGCAACCAGCAGATGGTCTTCAAAGTTGTCGATGGCAAGGTAGTTGCCACCACGGTGACAACCGGCCTGCGCAACAAGGGGCAGATCGAAATCGTGCAGGGTCTTGTCGCCGGCGAAACCGTGATCACCGCGGGTCAGATCAAGGTGCGCCCGGGGATGCCGGTAACACCACTGCCGAGTACGGCCGAAACAGCGCCGGACGGGAACTGACATCATGATCATCTGCGACATCTCCATTAAACGTCCGGTGCTTGCCACCGTCATGAGCCTGGTCGTGCTCCTGGTCGGCATAATCAGCTACGACCGCCTGTCGGTCAGGGAATATCCGAATATCGACGAGCCAGTGGTCAACGTTGAAACAACCTACCGCGGCGCGACCGCCGACATTATCGAGTCCCAGATCACCCAACCGCTAGAGGAGAGCCTGGCAGGGATCGAGAGCATCGACGTGATGACCTCGATCTCGCGCCCGGAGAACAGCCAGATCACCATCAAATTCCGCCTGACCCGTGACCCCGACGAGGCGGCTAACGACGTGCGTGACCGCGTGGCGAGGGTTCGCGGAAAACTCCCCAGTGAGATCGACGACCCGGTGGTCAGTAAGGTCGAGGCCGATGCCCAGCCGACCATCTACCTCGCCTTTTCCTCGAACCAGCATACGCCGCTCGAAGTGACCGACTACGCCGACCGCTACGTCAAGGACCGGCTGCAGAACATCCAAGGGGTCGCCAACGTGCTGATCTTCGGCGAGCGGCGCTACGCCATGCGCATCTGGCTCGACCGCGTGCGCCTGGCCGCTTTCAGTCTGACCCCGCAGGATGTGGAAAGTGCGCTGCGCCAGCAGAATGTCGAGATCCCTTCAGGACGCATCGAGTCGGCCGAACGCGAATTCACTGTCTTGGCCGAAACCGACCTGCGCACACCGCTTCAGTTCGACAATATGATCCTCAAGGATGCCGGCGGCTACATGGTCCGGCTCAAGGATGTCGGCCGCACCGAACTCGGGGCCCAGAACGAGCGGACGGTGGTCCGTTTCAAGGGACAGTCGGCCGTCGCCCTCGGCGTCGTTCGCCAGGGGACCGCCAACCCCCTCGATATCTCCAGGGAGGTCAGGGCCATCATCCCCGAGATCGAAGCCAGCCTCCCCGAAGGGATGAAGGTCGCGGTCGCTTATGACCGTGCCATCTTTATCGACCGGTCGATCGCCAATGTCTTTCAGACCATCGGCGAAGCGGTCATCCTGGTCATCCTGGTAATCTTCGTCTTTCTGCGCAGCTTTCGCTCGACCCTGATCCCTCTGGTCACCATCCCGGTCTCTCTGATCGGCGCCTTCGGCCTGATGTACCTGTTCGGTTTCTCCATCAACACCCTGACGCTTGCTGGCAATGGTCCTGGCCATCGGCCTGGTGGTCGACGACGCCATCGTCGTACTGGAAAACATCTTCCGCCACGTCGAGAACGGCATGCCTGTGCGGCAGGCGGCGTTCCAAGGGAGCCGCGAAATCGCTTTTGCGGTCGTCGCCATGACTCTGACTCTGGCGGCAGTCTACGCACCGATCGGCTTCATGCAGGGGCGCA
This sequence comes from uncultured delta proteobacterium, assembly GCA_963825615.1. Lineage (GTDB taxonomy): Bacteria > Desulfobacterota > Desulfuromonadia > Desulfuromonadales > BM103 > JAHEDT01. Next base: position 731,424 of record CAWGTV010000008.1, on the reverse strand, counting down.
CCGGGCGCCTGTTCACCGAGTTCGCCCTGACTCTGGCCGGAGCCGTACTGGTCTCCGGGTTCGTGGCCCTGACCCTGTCGCCGATGATGTGCTCGAAGCTGCTGCGCCATCGTACCCAGCACATGGCCATCTACAACATTATCGAAGCCGGCTTTATCGCCCTGACCAACGGCTACCAGCGACTGCTGCGCCGGGTCCTCAGGCTGCGCATCGTCATGATCCTCACGGTTCTGATCGTGGCCGGCGCCGCCGGGGGCCTGATCAGCTCGTTGAAGTCCGAACTGGCCCCCACCGAAGACACCGGCACCATCATCGGCATCGGCATCGCACCGGAAGGTGCGACGGTCGCCTATACCGACAAGTACGCCCGCATGATGGAAAAGGTCTATGCCGCGACACCGGAGATCGAACGCTACTTCGTGGTCACCGGCCGGCCGGTGGTTTCGCAGATTCTCTCCTTCTGCGGCCTGGTGGACTGGCAGGACCGGGATCGCAAGCAGCAGGAGATCGTCAAGGAACTGCAACCCAAGCTTTATGGCGGCATCCCCGGCATCATGGCCTTCCCGCTCAACCGCCCCCCCCTGGGCCAGAGCGCTCTGTCCAAACCAGTACAGTTCGTCATCCAGACCACAGCCCCTTACGAAGAATTACAGGAGATGGCCGAGGCAGTCATGGCGGCGGCCCGTGAGTGGCCTGGGTTTCAGAACCTCGACAGCGATCTCAAGCTGAACAAGCCGCAGTTGTCCGTCGATGTCGATCGCGACAAGGCGGTCGATGTCGGGGCCGACGTGGCCACCATCGGCAGGACTATGGAAACCATGCTGGGCGGCCGTCAAGTCACCCGCTTCAAGCGCGAGGGGAAGCAGTACGACGTCATCGTCCAGGTGGCGGATGCCGACCGCGCCACGCCTTCGGACCTGGCCTCGATCTACGTCCGCGGCAACAGCGGCCAGATGGTCCAGCTGGCCAACCTGGTCACCGTTCGGGAAACGGTTGCCCCCAAGGAACTCAATCACTTCAACCAGCTGCGCGCGGCCAAGATCACCGCCAGCCTGGCGCCCGGCTATGCGCTCTCCGATGGCCTGAGCAAGCTCGACGAGATTGCCAAACAGGTGCTCCCGGGCAACGCGGTCATCGACTACGATGGCCCCTCGCGGGAATTCAGGGAGAGCAGTGCCAGCCTCCTGATCACCTTCCTGCTGGCGCTCGGTTTCATTTACCTGGTCCTCGCCGCACAGTTCGAGAGCTTCATCGATCCCTTCATCATCATGCTCTCGGTGCCCTTGAGCATCACCGGTGCCCTGCTGGCGCTGAAACTCACCGGCAACACCCTGAACGTCTACAGCCAGATCGGCCTGGTCACCCTGATCGGCCTGATCACCAAGCACGGTATCCTGATCGTTGAATTTGCCAACCAGCTGCGTGAGCAGGGTCGCGACAAACTCGAGGCCGTCGTCGAATCGGCCTCACTGCGACTGCGTCCGATCCTCATGACCACCGGTGCCATGGTCCTTGGGGCCTTGCCGCTGGCCTGGGCTCATGGTGCCGGCGCAGAAAGCCGCCAGGCCATTGGCTGGGTCATCGTCGGCGGCATGTCCTTCGGCACCATCCTGACGCTGTTCGTGGTCCCGACAGCCTACCTGCTGATCGCGCGACGGCGCACGCTTGATCACGAACATAGCGATGCTCACGAAACACCGCTGACACCCACGCATTCCGGGCCCTCGGCCTGACCACAAACGGAAGGTTTGCTGCCATGATTCCAAAATATCGCATGATCTACCCTGGGAATTTCGCTGGTCCTCTTGTCCATACTGGCCGGCTGCACCCTAGGCCCCGACTACCAGCGGCCTGAAGTGACCGTGCCGACCGAATACCGTGAAGCGGCGCCATGGAAAGAGGCCAAGCCTGCCGACGCTCTTGACAAGGGGGACTGGTGGCAGGATTTACGGCGATCCGGTCCTCGATGCCCTGCAGCAACAGGCCCGTGGCCGCAAACCAGGATCTGAAGGCCGCCGTGGCGACGGGTGGACCAGGCGCGTGCCGCGGCACGCATCACCGAGACGGATCTCTATCCCCGGGTCGACCTGAACCCGTCGGCGCAGCGTGGTCGTGGCGCAGCCGACCTGAACGGCGGCAAGGCGAACACCTCGACAACCCTGCGGGTGCCCTTCGACCTCGGCTATGAAGTCGACTTGTGGGGGCGCGTACGCCGCTCCGTCGAAGCCAGCACGGCTCAATACGAGGCGACCCGCGCCGAGATGCAGAACGTCCTGCTGACCCTGCAGGCCGATGTGGCCCGCAACTATTTCAACCTGCGCAGCCTCGATGCCCAACTCGACCTGTTGCGGCGGACCGTGGAGCTGCGCAGCAGGAACCTGCAGCTGGTGACCAGCCTGTTCAACAACGGCCAGGTCGGGCGCCTGGACGTCGCCACGGCCGAAACCGAGCTGGCCAACGCCCAGGCCGAAACGGCCGCTCTGAAACGCCGGCGCGCAGCCACAGAGCACGCCCTGGCCGTGCTGGTCGGTGAGCCGGTGGCAAACTTCGTCCTGCCGCTGCCGCCGCCCAACCTCGAGGTCCGTCCCCCGGCAATCGCCGCCGGGCTGCCTTCGGCGCTCCTCGAGCGCCGCCCCGATGTTGCCGCGGCCGAGCGCCAGATGATCGCCGCCAACGCGCGCATCGGCATTGCCAAGGCGGCGTTCTTCCCGGCGGTCAGCCTGACCGGCAGCGCCGGTTATGCCAGCGATCAATTGTCAAGCCTGTTTCAGTGGGACAACCGCACCTGGTCGCTGGGGCCATTCATTTCCCTGCCGGTGTTCGATGCCGGGCGCAACCGGGCCCAGATGGAGCAGGCCGAAGCCGCCTGGCAGGAATCGGTGGCCCTCTATCGCCAGCAGGTTCTGAACGCGTTCCGCGAAGTCGAAGATGCCCTCGCCGACCTCCGCATCCTGGCTGAACAGGCCGAAGCCCAGCAGCGGGCCGTGGCCTCCGCCCAGCAGGCCGCCGACCTGTCCGAGAAACGCTACCGGGCCGGGCTGGTCAGTTACCTCGAGGTGGTCGTCAGCCAACGGACCGCCCTGGCCACCGAATATCTCGCCACCCAGGTGCTGGAACAGCGTTTCCAGGCAAGCGTTTCGCTGATCAAGGCGTTGGGCGGGGGGTGGCAGGATTCCGGCACGGCTGTCCGAATGACGGACGCAGTAACGGGACGAGGTACGCGAAATACAGACCCTATAAATAAAGCAAAGCGAGGGCAGGTTATCCTGCCCTCGCTTTGTTTTAGAATTTTCCTCTCCCGCGTTTCCGCCTCGTCCCGAATTTCACCCCATGCGCAGTCGAATGAAGCTCTCCAGATCAGGGCACTTCATATACTCGTTGTGCTCCCGTTCAAAAGCGATCGTGGAATGCGGTTTGGGACCATAGTCGTGCCCCGGGAAAACCCTGGTCTCCGGCGGGAACGCTGCCAGACGCAGCAGGCTGTGATAGAGCGCGGCCGGATCGCTGCCGGGGAAATCCGCCCGTCCGCAGCGCGTCACAAACAGAGTGTCGCCGGTAATCAGGGCCCCCGGAGGGTTGAAAACCATGGAGCCGGGGGTATGCCCCGGCGTATGCAGGACCTTGACGCAGGACGGCACCAATCTGCAGTTGGCTGCCTTCACCGAGGGGAATCTCCGCCCCCGGGACATCAAGCCGGTTGGCCGCCAGCTTCGCCCCCGTTGCCTTGAGGACCTCGGCATTGCCGGCGATGTGGTCGCGATGCCCGTGGGTGTTGGCCAGCACCTCCAGTGACAGTTGGCGACTGCGCACGACGCTCAGCAGACTTTCCGGTGACAGCCCGGGATCGACACCGAGGGCCTTGCCGGTCTGTGGGCAGATGACCAGGTAGGAAAAGTTATCGGCGCCGGCGACCGGCACCTGGACGATTTCCGGATTCATTCCAGCCACGGTTCGACAGTGACCGGTTTATTGCCGAGCTTGCGAATCTCGCCGTCGACGATCTTGAACAGGTCACCGGTTTTCCTGACATGCCACTCGTCGCCTTCCTCTGGCGGCAGAGGGAACTCACGGCTGCCGAGATAAACATCCTCATTGTCCAGCATCCCCCACCAGTCTAGGGCGCCGGTTTGCCAGATGCGGGTTTTCAGGTTGTACGCCATCTATTGATTCTCCTAAGCTTTGTATAAGTAGTAAAGACTCGGTTTCATTATCGACTCAGGTTCCACTGCGTGGCAAGACCGATCGAAGAATTAATTACTGGCAACGGCATGAGTATAGTTCCTTCCCGTGGCAAATCCGCCGAGCAAAGAGGTTAATCCGGGGACACGGCAAAAACTGTCTGAGCGAAGCGAGTTTTTTTTCGCCGCCGGATTGCCCCCCTGCAGTGAGGGCACCCGTCAACGCATCAGCGTTGGCGGGCGGATTTGTTCGGGCGGCCTTCTTTTGCCTACTTTTCTTGGCCGAGCAAGAAAAGTGGGGCGCCCGCCGGGTGCGCCCGGCAAGCATTTGATTGAAGCGTAAAGGTCAAAATTAAAGAACAAATCCGTTTGTGCGAAAACAGCTTAGTCGTTCAGCGGATCCTCCCCCGCTTGCCACGAAGGCAGCACCCGATCGCTCAGCTGGAAATCCGGGCCGTCGTGCTCGGTATAGACGATGTAGACATGCTCTTTCGGCAGCCCCCAGCGCGTGCCGATCTCATTCATGATCGCCAGCGCCAGTCGGCGTTTCTGTTCGGAGGTGCGGCCAAGCCGGATATCGGCGTTGAGAAAGGCGATCTGCCCGTCGTCACCGGCGCGGCCGAACACCAGGTCATGGGGCTGGTAACAGCGGAAGGTAATACCGATATGATCGGTACCGGTGCTCATGATCGTGGCAAAATGCTGGCGGACCGCATCGGCAAAGGCCGCCTTGGCCTTGCTTTCCGGTGTGAAATTGAGTTCGAATTGAAGATGGGGCATCGGTTCCTCCGTCAGTTATTTTAATCATAAGGATAACAGGGAAGCGCCGATCAGCAATGCACGGTTGTGGCAAAAAACCTTTCCCCCTATAATGTACACTTAAGTCAAAAAACCATCGGTGAGGTTTGCTATGAAATTCGTCAAAATGCACGGGGCCGGCAACGATTACGTCTACATTGACTGTTTTCGGCAAACGGTCGAAGATCCGGAGAACCTGGCGCGCGTCATCAGCGACCGGAACTTCGGGGTCGGCGGCGACGGCATGATCCTGATCGAGCCCTCAAAACAGGCCGATGTGAAGATGCGCATCTTCAATGCCGACGGCAGCGAAGCCGAGATGTGCGGCAACGGCGTGCGCTGCGTGGCCAAGTACGCTTTCGATCACGGCCTGGTCGACCGCACCGAGATCACCATCGAAACCGGTGCCGGCGTCCTGCCGCTTGTCATGTACCCCAATGAACGAGAGCATATCGACAAAGTCAGGGTCAATATGGGGCGGCCACGGCTGCGGCGAGCCGACCTGCCGATGGTCGGCCCAGCGGATGAGCAGGTCATCGATATGGATTTGGTGGTGCTCGATCGTACCTTCCAGATTACCTGTGTCTCCATGGGCAACCCGCATTGCGTCATCTTTGTCGATGACATCGACAATTTTCCGGTCAAACGCTACGGCTATGCCATTGAAAACCATGAGCTTTTCCCCAGGCGCATCAACGTCGAGTTCGTCGAAGTCATCTCGCCGCACGAAGTCCGGCAGCGGACCTGGGAGCGCGGCGCCGGGGAGACCCTGGCCTGCGGTACTGGATCCTCGGCCGTCACCGTGGCCGGCGTCCTCACCGGCCGCACCAAGGGCAAGCTGCTCAATCACCTGACCGGCGGAGACCTGGAAATGGAATGGGATGGTAAAAACGACGTGTTCATGACCGGACCAGCCGCAGAGGTTTTTTCCGGGGAGTATATCCCGCGCTGACACTTAGAGCCTTCGTCACAACGGGGAGGATTCCCACTCAAGAAGCAAAAGAGGCAGGCTCTCTTTGCAGCCATTGCGGTCGGCCTTTGTTCATTATGTCGCTGACACCCTGAAAGTTATCTATGGACGTTCTGATTTTTGACCTCGACAATACCCTTTACCCGGCAGAGAAGCACCTGTTCGGTCTCATCGACGTCCGCATCAACCGCTACATGACCGAAATCGTCGGCATTCCGGCACCGCAGGTCGATGGCTTGCGCCGCGAGTACTGGCGCCTGTACGGCGTCACCCTGCAGGGGCTGATCCGCCACCATGGTATCGACCCAGAGGATTACCTGCTTTATGTGCACGACGTCGATGTCGCCTCGCGGCTTGGCCCCGACCTGGTCCTGCGCGAGACCCTTGCCAGCCTGCCGCAGCGCAAGGCCGTCTTCACCAACGGTTCGCTCTGTCATGCCAACCGAGTGCTCGCGGTCCTGGGCATCGAGGACATGTTCGAAAAGATCTACGATATCCGCATCGCCGCCTACCAGCCAAAACCCTTCCCGGAGCCTTACCATGCCGTGCTTGCCGAACTGGGCGCAACTCCGGAACGCTGCATCATGATCGAAGACTCGCGCGACAACCTGCAGACCGCCAAAAAACTTGGCATGGGCACCATCCTGGTCGGAGCAGGGCAAACACCCGATTTCGTCGATGTCCACCTTGACAGTGCCCGCCAGATCCATGCCGGACTGCGTTACTGGGAAGCGGCCTCGTGAAGAGGTTGCTCGGGGCACACGTCTCCGTTGCCGGCGGACTCGACAATGCCTTTGCCCGTGGTCTCGAGAGCGGCTGTACGGCCTTGCAGATATTCACCAAAAATGCCAACCGCTGGCAGGGCAAGCCGATTTCACCGGGAGAAGCGGCAGCCTTTCAGCAGGCCTGGGCAGAAAGCGGCATCGGACCGGTCATGGCGCACGATGCCTACCTGATCAACTTGGCGTCGCCGAAAAACGGCGTCTGGGAAAAATCGAAGTCATGCCCTGCGCGACGAATTGCTGCGCTGCGCGCAACTCGGCGTCACCGACCTGGTCATGCATCCGGGAGCTCACCTGGGGACAGGCGAAGCAACAGGTCTTGAGCGCATCCGCGAAGCACTGCAAATCATCCTTGCAGAGTCCCCATCAGAGGTTCGCCTGCTGCTGGAGAACACCGCAGGACAGGGCAGCTACCTCGGTGGCGATTTTGCCCACCTGGGGGCCTTGCTCGAAGGCTTTAGCACCAGTCGCATCGCGGTCTGTTTCGACACCTGCCATGCCCATACGGCCGGTTACGACCTGTCCACCCCGGAAGGCTATACACAGACCATGGCCGAGTTCGACCGACTGGTCGGCCTTAAGCAGATCAAGGCCTTCCATCTTAACGACTGTCTGAAACCGTGCGGCAGCAGGATCGACCGCCATGCCCACATCGGCCAGGGGACGATCGGCCGCACCGGCTTTACCTGCCTGATGCAGGACCAGCGCTTTGTTGATATCCCCATGGTCCTGGAAACTCCCAAGGGCGAAGGGGGTGACATGGATCGTGTCAACCTGGAACTGTTACGGGAATTAGCGCAGGAGTCTAACGCATGAGAGCGGTCATTCAGAGGGTCAGCCAGGCCTCGGTGGTCGTCGCCGGGCAGGCCGTCGGTGCCATCGAGCGGGGTCTGCTGGTGCTGCTCGGCGTGGCCCAGGGAGACACCGCACAGGATGCCGCCTACCTGGCCGACAAAAGTGCCGGCCTGCGCATTTTCGAGGACAATGATGGCAAGATGAACCGCTCGATCGAAGATATCGGCGGCGGCATCCTGGTCGTCTCCCAGTTTACTTTGCTCGGCGACTGCCGCAACGGCCGCCGGCCGGGGTTTACCGCCGCGGCGCCGCCGGAAGTGGCGGACAGCCTTTACCTGGCTTTTGTCGAAGCCCTGCGCAAGCGTGGCATCACCGTTGCCACCGGGATCTTCAGAGCCAACATGCAGGTGACCATGGTCAATGACGGCCCGGTGACCATGCTGCTCGACAGCAGAAAGCAATTCTGATGAAAAGTAACGATGAAGTCGAAGGGCGCGGCCGCAGCGCCAAAAAGCGCGAAGCCAAGGCGGTGGAGCTTTTGGCCCAGCGGCTGGCGGATCTGCCGGATTCTGAATTCAGTAAGTTGCCGAAAGACCCTGAACTGACAAAAGAGATCGAGCTGACCCGTAGCATCACCGGCCACAGCTCGCGCAAGCGCCAGATCAAGCATCTCGCCTCGGTCTTGCGCCGCGATGATGAGAAACGCGAACAGCTTGAAGAGGCGCTCGACGGCCAGGCGGTCAACCAGCGCCAGGCGAACCTGGCCTTTCACCATCTCGAAGAGCTGCGCGACCGGCTCTGCGCCGAGGCAAGCTTCGCGACCGCCCTGGCAGAAGCCTGCGGAGCCTTCCCGCTGATCGACGACAGCAAGATCGCCCGCCTGGCCGGTTCCGTGCACAAGCACGGTGACAAACGCGCCGCCCGAGAAATTTTCAGAAGATTGCGGCAAGCGGCAGAAGAACAAGCCGGCGTCCAGAACAGTCCCTGTGAGCCATAGGTAAGTCCGGGATAGCCGGTTTCCTCTCAGATCTAGACAACAAACGTACGCACCCCTCGCAAGCTCATTTGACTCTACCGACGTCACGCAACCGGCAACTTGCCTGGTGGATGCATCCCCATGCCAACAGTAAACCCATCTCCCTCCAGAAGTTCGAGAGTTAGGCACTTCATTCCGTCAGTAAAAGAGTAAAATTCGCAGCGGCGACAACCCTTGCTTTTAGCCTGGCAAGTGATATGTCTTTAGGCAAGCAGGAGACCTCGCGACAGGTCAGAGGAGGAGATTTTGCTGCGCCTGTTTCACTCGATTTTCGGCACTCACAAAGCTGACCAGCGCTACCCGGACACGCTGATCAATATGGCCATCGAGCGGACCGTGGATGGCACCGACCCGTGGCTGCGCGGCCTTTCGGCTTATCGTCGCAAGTTGCGTCCCGCTGTCGTGCACGCCATCGATCATGTGGTGACCCTGGTTGATAATCTGGGCGACGTGCTCGAGTTGTCCCGCAAGAGCTACGGCGAGGACCCGCAGCTGCGTTTGTTCTTCATCTCCACCACGCAGATGGCCTCTCTCCTCAAATCCGATCCCAGACTAAGCGCATTCCGCAACGAGGCCGGCCATGCCGCAGAGCCGATTTGGGCTTTGCTGGTCATGGCATGCGAACAACGGCAGACATTTGGCGTGGCCCTGCAGGGAGAAACGATTGTGCGCGATGTCTCTCAGGTCACGGTCAGCATGAGTGGTCATCGCCTGCTTGACCCGACCGCGGACTTGGCCGAGACCAGGCGCCTACTCAAACGGCGGGCCTTCGATCACTTGTTGACGCTGGCCCTGGCCGAAATTACCGCGGCCCAGCACGTGCGAGAGGACTTGACACAACACCGCACCCTGTTGCAGGCCAAGCTCGACTTCCTGCAGCGAGGCGGCTGGGGCTTCGAAAGCCCTGGCCATGACATCCAGCCTCCGGAGGTCGAATTGCAGCGGCAGCTTAAAGAGATTGACAGCCAGTTCTTAGAACTCGGCGGAGACGACCGTTATCTCGAAAAGCACCTTGAGATCCTCGTTGATGTGCTGGCAAATGCCGAGCAACAGCTGTGGGCGCAACCTTTGCCGCTGATTGTCGACCGCATGGGGATCAAGCATCACGCGGCAGCGGAGGACGCTCCTGAACTGACTTTGACAGAACTTCACAACAAGGCCGGGCTCCGGATGGTCGCTCAGCTGGTCATGGTGCCCGCTTGACCTGCCGGACAGGCTAGGCAGCAAGGGCACTTACACGAGGTGCTCACATTGCGGGAACTTCGGCAGTTGTCAACGTCAGGGCAATGCCCGGGTGCCATTGCCTACCAAGCTTTTTACTTGACAATCCTGACTATATTCGTAAGATATTTACATGTATAGTCAGACCCGTGAGCACCCGTCAACGATACAACCTTATGCTCCCCATCTAGGTTATCCTCGGGACGCTCAGAACTTGACCACAGGCACGTGATGATAATATCCGAACCAGCGCATTAAAGAGTTTCGGGGATTCATATGAAACAGAATCTTTTTCAGGACGACCGTGAAAAAACCCAACATCTGGAGGCAATAAACCGCTTGTGCCAAGAGTTTCCAGGCAAGGAAGATTTCGTCCAGCAATGTTATTGGGAATTTCTGGCCCCACTGATCACCCAGGCGACCATTCGTACATACCTCACGATCCTCGTCACCCGTGAAGTCAGAATGTTCCTGTCAAAAAACAAGAGGCCACAACAGTTGATTCAATAACTGCAGGCTGAGCATAATCCTCCTTGATAATCATATTATGATGGCCGACCGGTTTGATATCTGAGGAGATTGTCACAAGACAGGTAACTTCTTATTTTAGGCAGTTTCTTAGTCTATTCTTTTGCCAACAACCCCTGACGATCTTACTGCAAACCCATCCAACGGCTATTACTTCGAAATAAACGGCTCTAGTACAGGGACGTCTTACTAATCCAGCAAAACAGGAAGAAGCCCCTTAAGTATTCTTCAAAACAACGAACTACAGCAACGCACGTTACCCTAAAAAACTATCGAATAAACTTCATGTTGCCGTCGTTCTTCTCCATTGTATGAACCTAACTGCTTGCGCATTTTGTCTCGACCAAGAACGGCCCATCCGTCCGAACGCTTAAAAAACATAATCTTTTGGGTCGTCAACAGAAACTGCAACTCATCTTTGCTCAACAACTCTTCTTTGCCGTCTTTAAGGACCACCGGGATAAGCATTGATCGAGCCTCCTTATCTAAAACACCATACTTATTCTACGTTATCGCCAGGAAAGCCTCTGTCAAGGGCACAGAACCATTAATTTTAAGAGTATTAGGATTTTACTGTTGAATTTGCCCCTGGCTCAACACTCTGTTCTTCAGCCGTAAATGTTGAAAATGAAGGGCCTGTTAATCCTTAAGGGCATCTAAGAATTAGTTGCAGGAGAATTTATAAGAAAATGTTCTGGCGAACTATCTAGGGTTACTGTTAGTCGTGACTTATCAAAATAGCTCACCTAGCGTTAGGGTGGGCTTTTGTTGTTCAATGGTTGGGTTACGTTTACTCAATGGAAGCATACCAATTTGTAATGTTGCGGACATCGTCCGGTAATGTTTCAAGGTGTAAGATTCAATAAAAAATGAACCCCGCTCTGTTGCCTTGGCCCCTCCCCCTTCTAAGGCACAGAGATTTTACCCCGCTCCTCACCTCCTAAGAGCGGGGTTTTTTTTGTGGATCTTTCTCAGAAAAAATGCCACCCGTCACCAGCAGCCTTTTTTCATTCTATAAGTCGTGACAAAAAGAAAAAACTACATTGAACTTAGATCCTGATCTGACAAATGTCATTGATCGTCGATTTTCAGTCCTAGTTTTTGGGCTCGATGTTTCCAGAGGTTACGTGCAAAGAGCTGCATGTCCTCGTTATCATCGAACTCATCAATGATCTCCAGGCCAAGCAGGGTTTCCAGAACATCCTCGAGGGTCAGAACACCGGATAGTCCACCATATTCATCCAGGACCAGCATAATGTGCACGCGCTCCTTGAGAAAGCGATCAAAGGCGTGTGAGAGGTCTGCCTGTTCAAAGATCTTCGGAATATCTCTTAGGAAATCAGCGACAGGCCGTTCCCTTTCACCACGTGCCTGGGCGAGCAGCAGATCACTGCGTAAAACAAAACCTTTCAGGTTCTCAGGCTCATTAATATAGACAGGTATTCGAGAGAATGGTTCGTTCTCGAATTGCGCAAAATAACGGCCGACCGTGAGATTATGTGGAATGGAAAAGACAACAGTACGCGGTGTCATGGCTGCTTTGGCCGGGGTCTCATGCATGCGTAGAAGATTCTGCATAATAACCGATTCTTTGGTGGCGAGAGTTCCTTCCCGCCCACTGAGTTCGGCGAAGGCCATCAACTCCTTACGATTGATTCCCCGCAAGGTTGGTCCCTCGGTCAGGCTGCGGGTTAATAGCTCTGTTAGCTTGACGAAGGGATAAAGCGTCCAGACCAGAAGTTTGAGACCGTATGCAGTCGGTGGCGCAAGTTGACGCCAGTAATGTGCACCTAGAGTCTTGGGAATGATCTCTGAAAATACGAGGATTAGTAAAGTCAGGATCGCGGACGCGATACCAAGGTACCCGCTACCAAAGATTTTCGTGGCCTGTGCGCCAGCGCCCGCTGCACCCACAGTGTGCGCAATGGTGTTGAGAGTTAGAATAGCGGCTAGAGGTTTGTTGATGTCTGCCTTGAGCCGACGAAGGAGATTTGCAGATGGCTTGTGCTGTGACTCCTGTAGTGCAATATATGGTTCCGTGACGCTAAGCAGCACTGCTTCGGCTATCGAACATAGGAAAGAAAAGCCCAAAGCAACGACGATGTAGATGATTAACAAAAACATCGGAAAACCTCCTGATAAAGAAGGATATATATGGAAGCCATTTATCTACTTATCTGAACAGAGAAACTTTTAAGCTTTAGCTCATTGTATCAACATTGTATTTGCTTGGGTGTTTTTCAATAGATTCTCTATTACTCGCGCTGCCAACTATCGTTTCCTGGCTCGAGAGGAACAAAAAATGGGCAAGACGTCTAAATGTTTTTTGCAGGAGTTTTAGCCTAAGCTTCTTAAGTTTTATTTTCTTCTAATAAATTCTGCAATCCAAGATAAGACACCCTTTTCACGATAAATTTTAATGACTTTTCCCACCGCTGAGGATCAAGAGTAAAGGCTATCAAAGGGAGGTCATCATGGGTATGAGAGTAGGCTATACGAGGGTCAGTACAGTCGGGCAGAAACTGGATGTTCAGTTGGATCATCTTGCGGACTGCGACCGAATCTATCGGGAGAAGGCTTCGGCAAGTTCAACAAAAAATCGGCCAGAGTTAAAAAATGCACTCGACTTCGTAAGGGAGGAGGATCTTTTCGTCGTGACAAAACTTGATCGCTTGGCACGATCAGTAGTAGACCTGTCCAACATCATTCAACTGCTTGAGGAGAAGAAAGTCGATCTCGTTGTTCTGGACCAGGGGATTGATACCACGACCATCTACGGCAAACTTCAGTTCAATATTCTTGCCTCGATTGGTGAATTTGAAAGGGGCCTGATTACCGAACGCTCTCTTGAAGGCCGCCAAAAAGCCAAGGAACGAGGAGTGATCTTTGGCGCGAAGCCAAAGCTGTCAGTTGACGAGATTCAGACCTTGATACGCGACTATGAAGCTCCAGGATTAAGTAAAAGAGAGATTGCAGAGTTGTATGGCATCAGTACATCCTCGGTTTATCGACTATATTATGAAAACAAACAGACTCTTTCTGCATGAACAAAAGGCCACCCGGGCAGATTCAGGTGGCCATAAATTTGTGATTATTCGAACAACCATGCTAGGCGAATGCTACTTATCAGGCGGGGGCATGGACACCGTCATACCGTGACGCCGAAAGATGTCTATCATCTTCTCGCGGTCGGGTGGACCATCGACAGCAGCGTTGATTACTTCTGCAGACTCGCGGAAGTATGCTGGACCCATGACAGCTGGGCTGATGACGACGAGTTGCTTTACATCCTTACTCCCGAAGTTGTCAAAGCGGTGTACCGCGCCTCGAGGTATGCATAACGACTGTCCTGGACCAACTTCGATAGGCGTTCCGTTAACTGTCCAAGTTAGGATGCCGTCGATACCGTAAAGGACTTCCTCATAAGCGTCGTTTTTGTGGGCTGGCGCAGCCAATTTCTGTCCAGCCGGAACGAAGAACTCGAACACTGAGACACTACCGTTGGAATCATTGCTCGTCAGAAGAAAATGGATTCGTAGCGGACCAATCATGATCGTTTCATCAGATGGATTAACTCTTGTCGCATGCTGCATAATTTGCCCTTTATCTTCCTTAGGTGCAGGCATTTTTAATAAACCCTACGACCCTCGTCAGCGGCACCAGTTTGCGGACGTTGGTAACACGTGTTGTGATGATGCCTGAATTAGAAGGTCTTGAGCCTTCCACAAAGGCACCCTAGGATTATTATACCCTTCATTTACAGGGAAGATATAAGGGGGGTCTTATTTATGCTCCTATATTGTTTTTAGGATGAATTTAGCTGAAATGCGAAATTATTGTTAACACTGACAAATAAAATACCATGTTGGTCTCTACGGTAGACTAGTTATCGAGGCATGACCCTCATCAAGTCACGGAAGGGGGCCAACATGGCAATATACAGTTTATCAGCTTTACAGACCTTTACCTCTGTCCACTCAACAGATCCGTTCTGGATCGGTGTTGACGTCCACAAGCGTAGCTACCATATTGCTCTGCTCAGAGCAGACAGCAAGACATTCACTTTTACATCCCAAGCCTCACCAGAGGCCTTCGTTGAGCAGTTACGACGGTTGAATATCTTGGTTGCCGAAGTTGCCTATGAAGCTGGGCCGACAGGGTTCTCGTTGGCCCGTGCACTTCTGGCGGAGAAGATTCCGTACGGTGGCCGCACCCAGCAAGATTCCTCGCAGCGTCAGCTGGTTCCAAAACCGATCGGCTCAACTGTCTCAAGCTGGCCCACTATACGGCCAAAGGGATGATCCGGCCGATTGCCATCCCAACCGCCGAGGAGGAAGCTGAGCGTGCCTTGCTGCGACGGCGCCATCAACTGGTCGACAGTGTGCGGCAGTCTAAACAACGCATCAAAGGGTTCCTCCTCTACCATGGATTCAAAGAAACCGACGCCATCAGGAACTGGCGCTCGGATTGTCAAGAACAGATTGCCGGGTTGCCTCTTTTGCCCGAGGGTCGTTTGACGATTGAGAGCCATTTGCGAGAGCTGAGATTTCTTCAACAAGAGCTGAGCGAAGTGTCCGACCAACTTGAGCAACTCAACCGGTAGCCCAAGCATAGAACCGCAATCAAATCACTCACGAGCGTCCCAGGGGTCGGCAAAGTCGTGGCAGCCAGCTTCCACCGCGAGCTGTTCCGGCCGGAACGGTTTCAGCGCGGCGAAGAAGTTGCCAGCGATCTTGAGCTTGCACCTACCGTTCGGCACAGCGGCGAGAAAACGCCACGTGGCTACCTGGTCCCTTGCGGCCAGAAACGGTTGCGATCGCTGCTGGTCGAGGCCGCCTGGATGTGGCGAGCCAAAGATGCCAAGGCCTGTGAAATTTACAACAAACTCCTTAGTAAAACCGGCATTCCGCAGAAAGAGATCACGGCATTGGCGAGAAGATTGGCCATCATTCTATGGAGATTGAGCATCGAGCAAAGGACCTATCGGCCTGTCTAGGCCGAACAGACGCGAGGGCCGTTTTGCCACTTCGGGTGGCGGAAATAAGATGGCGAGGTTCTTTGAACGTACCGAATTGGTACTAGGCGCAAAATGGCGCGAAGAAGAGAAGGATAACGTTCAATTCCTCCCGCTAATACAATATAGGCAATTTATGTCTTGACTGGAGACCACATAAGAGAAATGGCGCACCTGATGAGGGCAGGTCATTTTTATGTCCGATTGATGGCGATTTACAGATAATGCATTTTCTCAGAAAGATTGGACAAAAAGATAATGTGGCAAAGCACAGTTTCGATTCACGGTTTATAGACATATTTATCACGTGTCTCCACGTACCTATCTACTCATTTATACTCTATTCTAACCATCGATGGTGAATTATTTGAGAGTTGCTTTTCATGTAAGTCCTCTCGGCACAATGTTGTGCTACCTAATGTTTGATAAAATTTAGCAGAATCAGCAATAACCTTGTGAATAATATGATTAAAATATGTATTTTGTAGGATGTCCGGGATGTGTTTTTTGAAAGGAGCAGAGCATGATACATAACGTAAATAGGGATTGCTATCTGTGCCTTGGTCTATTGGCAGGTCTAATATTGTTTATGGCCTACAACATGTTTTAATTTTATCTCACCCGCCTGCAATATAAGAATGGCCCATCCAGAAAGGACAGGCCATTTCATGTCATATAGACGGAGCACTGACGCTCGTTTTATGTTCAAAGGACAGCTCCTGAGCATGAGCATGTTCGTACTATGCTATCCATGCTCTATGAGATGAGTCCTCGCTGAAGACGTTACTTACAATTAGCTATTTGGCTTGCCAGCCGCAAGTGATTTTACCTCGCCAGTGGTCAAGGGGTTGCCAGCAATTCCCCAATCTCCACTTTTAACCTCTTCAACGATGCACCAAGTCACAGGACGCATATTCTCACCCTCTATGCTAACCATAGCGTCGGTGAGTCTCTTAACAATCTCCTGCTTCTGCACCTGAGAGAAAACGCCCTCAATAATCTTCACCTGAATCAGCGGCATCATATACCTCCAATAAGTTTTATAGATGACCCAACTTGACAGTTTTTCTACTGCCACATCCGTGTAGCGAGAGCTGCAATCAAGAGCTCAATCTATGTTTGAAAGCAACAGATTAGATGGAGCTGACTTTGTCGGGATTTCCATAGTCATTTTGATTCTTACCACCAAAACATGACTATTCAAGTAACCTTTGAATTAATTCACCCTAACCTCTAAGAAAATGGCCGCCGAGAATTGATCCAGGTGGCCATATTGAATGGGTTAAAGAGTGTCCTAAATATGCCTATCAATAACACGCCCGATTTCGTCTCGGCAGTGGTGATCCTTGAGAAAGTACAGTCAACTATGACAATCGACAACCTTTCAAAGTTCTATCGAGAATCTCGATAAATCTGATTGTTAATATCGATATTAGCAACTTGCTTCCTTGATGTATGAAGTGTATTTTGCACAAAATATTCTTTAACCAAAAAACCACTGGAGGAAGTCCTATGTCTTTACACCGTTGTTGTTTCTTTCTGTTATTGGCAATTCTACTGAACCCTAGTTTTTCCTGGGCCGGCGACGGCAAATATAATTACATAAGTGCCACAGATCTTGAAGCACGCCTGACCACCAACCAGCCAACCAATATCGTCGACATTCAGGTTGAGGAAGAGTTCGCTCAACATCATATCAAGGGGGCCATACCCACATATGCTTACCCCGTTAAGAGTGACGCTGACCGCGCCAAAATAGAAGCTACAGTTGAACAACTCAAAACCAACGATGACCCCGTGGTGGTTGTCTGTCCGCGTGGTGCTGGTGGTGCTACACGTACATATGACTACCTTTTGCAGCAAGGGATATCCTCTGAACGTTTAGTGATCCTGGAAAATGGCCAGGGGGGATGGTCCTGCGCACCCCTCACCGAAACCAAATAGATTCATATTGTTCAAAAAGACGTGGCCACCGGGGAATCCCGGTGGCCATGCTTTTTAGCACCAACCTCTATAACGGCAGATGGCTGGGTAAGTATTCTGTCGATAGTTCTTTCAACGGTGTTGTTCTGCTCTGTTAGAATTTATGCTTGTTACTCCACGCTATGAAGAAGAAGGGTTCCATTATGCGCAAACTCTTATGGATTGGCCTGCTAGCTGGAGCATCGTTGTTACTGCCGTCGATGGCTCCATCTGCCGAAATGATTAAACCCGGACTGTGGGAAATCACTACCACCATGGAGATGCCTGGGATGGCATTTCAATTGCCTCAACAGACGGTGCGACATTGCGTCACTCCGCAGGAAGCTATAGATCCTGAAAAATCTCTGCCGATAGACAAAGACTGTAAGATCATCGACCTCAGGTCATCTGCGAACAAAATCAACTGGAAAGTGAAGTGCACCGGACAGATGGCAGGTACGGGCGAGGGCGAAATTGCATACAAGGGTGATGCGTCCTACGAAGGGAAAACTAAGATTCAGACCCAAGGGATGATCTTTAACATGAATCACAAAGGAAAACGGGTCGGGGAATGCCCCTAGTGGGCTTACAAATTATTTCTAGCCGTGAATTAGGGAAAGAACGGCCATCTCTGTATTAGAAGCCTTGTCACAAGCATCGCATCAGATCATCAGTAGAACATGACGGATTATTAAATCTCCTGACAAAGCCCCCCGATCCGAAGCTCTAGGGCTTTCATGTTTCATAAATACTGGCAATTACGCAAAAAAGTGATTAAGGCAACTGATCAAACCATGTACTGCTTTTGAACCATTTTTCTTGAAAATTTGTCATCACCCCTTGCAATGTCAGAGCTTTCAAAGAATTCTCCATAACATTTATTAGCAGAGTATCTTCTTGCATGGCGATTCCGAGTGGTTCTACTGTCAACTTTGTTTCGCCAACAGCTAATTCTTTATCGGAAAAGCGAGCTACCATATATGCGCAGAACGGGTAGTCCGCTATCACGGCATCAGTTTTGTCTTGGAGAAGCAACTCGATTGCCTTGTCATAGCTCTCGGCCAAGGCCAAGCCAGCCTTAGGGGCCAGAACCTCGACAACTTTTTGACTAGTCGAGCCCTTCAATGTGGAAACCCTGAATTTGTCACTGTTCAGACCTTCCTTTTTCAGCAGTTCCATCGATTTAATTTTAAGGAGAATCCCTTTCCCTGAAATGAAGTAAGGTCCTACAAATGCCACTTTCATGTTTCTCTCGGGGGTCATTGTTACTCCAGACACAACGATGTCCACCTTGCCTTCATGTAAAGCTGGCAATAGTTCAGAAAATGGCATCTTGGAAAACCTGATGTTCAGGTTCATCCCTTTTGCTATAGCACGGGCAAGGTCTGCATCAAAACCTATTACCTCGCCATCCTTCGATGTGGCGTTAAGAGGGGGTTGGTCTCCTGTAATGCCTATTACTAATTCACCTCTTTTTAGAATGCCGTCAAGAATAGGCCCGGCACTAGCGATACTGCCAAACATCAGCAGAACCGAGAGAACCACTACTGCGGAGCAAAGAGTCTTCTTCATAAACACCTCCATTGATATATCTTAAATAGCGAACAACACTCCAACCATGAATACTTGATAATGGCATTCTATCAATAAAAATACCACCCGCTACGCAACGTGACCTCCTCCCAAACAAAACGTAGGCCAATCAATCCGGCACTTCGTTGGACGCTGATGTTCTCAGGCTTTCTTGACACGGCCCTGGGAGTCCTTGGTATTTTCCTACCCGTACTGCCAACCGTCCCTTTTCTTTTGCTAGCTCTTGCCTGCTTTGCCCGTAGTTCTGAACAGTTCTACAATTGGCTGCTGGGCCACGCGCATTTAGGAGCACTCATTCGTCCTTATATCCATGGGCAAGGGATGACACGTGCTAGCAAAGTCAAAGCAATCGCACTGGTCTGGGCCAGCATTTCTCTCTCGGCATTTTATCTCGTCGAATTAGACTGAGTTCGGTGGTTGCTCATACTTATTTCCTGCGGCATGACCCTCTACCTCCTGAGACTTCCTGTCATAGACGGTTAAGGACTGATTCGGCGGCGTGTAAATGTCCCTATAACAAGTCATAAATTCATAACTTTTGCTAGCTCTGGCATAGAAGAAAAAGCCCCACAGCCTGTAGGGGGGAGAGGCTGTGGGGCACGGTTGACGTTGCGGCAAGTTCACTACCTTGCCTCAACTAAATATTACTTATTTCATTACCTTCAAGTCAAGAAGTGGCATTGGCCAAAATTTTGGATTGAACTATCTCTCAAATATCCCTATCAATAAGAAGCCTGTTTTCGTCTTAGAAGTCGTGACTTATGAGAAGAAGACAACGGCGAACAATTCTGGCCCCTGGTCCGGAGGTCGAGGGTTTTCGTGTTCTATAAATTGTGACTTGGCTATGCTGAAATAAATGGTTCCATCTTTACGTTAAGTGCGGCATTTCAATTTATAATCGAGCAGTTTTTGATTTTCTCGGCAGGTCTTCTTAGTAATCAACCAACTTACTGCAATCGCAACTGAAGGGGTGGTTTTTACCCTATTATAACTTTTGCTAAGTCTTTCTTTGCAAGTGCGGCCCTTTTGATACAATGATCTTGACTGACTAGGAGGTGACACGATGAATGCCAGACAGAACATGACTCACCTTGGACTGCTCTCTCTCCTAATCCTCTACACCGGCTGTGTTGCGAGATCAAATCAGTTTGTCGGTAACTTAGTTGCACCGCAGCAGCAGGTCGTTGCCTTGCAATCGGGGGGGGCAAGCACAGACTTATGGCAGACTTTCGATGTCACGATCGATTATCAGTACAAGAGAGACGGCGAAATATTTGAAATTTCCGGTGTAGCCGAGCTCACCCCACGCTACGAGATACTATATGAGAACCTGCGTGACCTCAGGGTTTTTCTCTTCTTCCTCGATGACAAGGCGCATGTCCTGGAGGCAAACATGCTGGTCAGGAGTTTGACCAGCCGTGTTGATGAAAGTTTGGGTTTTACCAAGTTTTACAAGGTTCCACCCGGCACAGCGAGCATCACGTTCGGCTACGATGGCTATGTTTCAGAGGCAGAGATGTGGCGTTTTGGGGGGGGCAAGAGCTTCTATATGCTTCCTTTGGGGAAGTGATCTTTCCCCTTTGCCGATGGCTGCGAGCAATATCGTATGCTTGCCGGGCATTCTAGAGTTAATCAGCTACCCCCACATGTTCCCGTGTTGTCTCCGCCTCTGAAAAAGGGCGGTTTTTTATTCAGGGAAACGAAAGTTAGAGCGTCCTATTTGTACTCCCACATTGTTCTGAGGTATTCAGCTTGGGTGAAATGAGAAATTCTTACTGACCCCTATCAATAACATGCCCGTTTTGTCTCAGAAGTCGTGCATTCTAAGAAAAAATGCCCCACAGCCAGGAGGGGGGGAGGCTGTGGGGCAAAGGGTAAAACTTTTATGTATTTGATATTAACTGTTTACTAAATAGAAATGTATGTGGTGTCTCGCAAAACTTGAATCATAACCTCACAGGAACAAACCGTGCAAAGCCACATTCTCTCTTCCAGTGATAATGTTCCGTAAGCCCCCCCCGGGAGATCGAGGGCTCTAGTGTCTGTTGCTTCATCTCGCAAGCCATGCCATCCTAACATCACTTGCCCGGCTTTATTTTCAACCGAGATGGGGTCTTTTTATGGACATTGCCCTCTGGCAATATGTGGTCGTATTTTTGCTAATCGGCTTTGCTGGTTTCATCGATTCCATTGCCGGAGGTGGCGGGCTGATTTCAGTACCGACCTATCTGGCCCTTGGGTTGCCTGCGGACTTGATTCTCGGCACAAATAAATGTGTCAGCTCTTCGGGAACGACTATTGCGGTATTCCGATATGTCCATAACCGCACCATTCTCTGGAGAACAGTAATCTATGCCATTGCAGCAGCACTGGCCGGCTCAGCTATAGGCGCGTCTCTGTCTACGTATCTGTCGCGCAATATCATCTTTATCCTGCTGCTGCTGGTGATTCCGGTCCTGTTCTATCTGCAGTCGCGGCACATGCAGTCCCCAGGGCTCAAACCGGGGTTGAGCAAACGTCAGGTCGTGTTGCGGGCGATTCTGACCGGTTTTTTCATCGGAGGGTATGACGGGATTTTCGGCCCAGGCACCGGGACGTTCCTACTGTTCGCCTTCATGATGTTTTTGCATATGAATCTTAAAGAAGCCAGTGCCAACGCCCGTATCGTCAACTACGCCTCGAACGTTTCAGCCTTCATTTACTTTCTGGTCCAAGGGCGCATCTACTGGCCGATTGCCCTAGTGGCGATAGCAGGGTCGATCTCCGGCAACTGGCTTGGGAGCGGCCTAGTCATCAACAATTCCGACAGAGTGGTGGTGCCGGTCTTCCGTTTTGTTCTGGCTCTGCTGATGGTGAAATGCGCCTACGACCTTTTTCATGGCTGAGATAGCAAAATCCTTGCTGATCCTGATAAATAAGAAAAGCCTCCCGAGGGAATAGAGATCTTGACGTGCAAGATAATTACTTATCTGCATTTTTCAACTGCTTGACTACCTTTGTTTGCAACTTGTATGGTCTCGCTAACCAATTGTTTATTTGAGATGAAATGTGATTACAACCGGACTTATCTATCTAACACTGGTTACTGTCCTCTACCTGATTGGCTTTCGCAAGGATCCCGAGAAAGGGCGCCAGAGTCTGCTCGCGGCACGCCAGACCTTGTGGAGAATGATTCCTCTGCTACTGGCGATCTTCGCTCTGATCGGACTGTTTCAAGAGTTCGTGCCTCCGGAGATGATCCATACCTGGCTGGGCTCAGAAAACCATCTTCTTTCACTATTGAACGGCGGGTTGGTGGGAGCCATCGCGATTGGTCCTCCGGTTGCAGCCTTTCCGATCGCCAGCTCATTTATCGATACAGGGGCATGGCCCCCGGCCGCCGCGGCATTTATCGTTTCGTGGGTCTCGGTTGGGGTGGTCAGTCTGCCAGTTGAGGCGCACGTTTTTGGGTGGCGATTCGCCCTTTGGCGCAATATCATCACTTTCTTTGCCGCGCTACTGATCGGCCTGCTGATTGGAGGGTTGGTATGATGGTGCTGCGCTGGTTTGCTAGGCAATGGCTGGTAAGCTTAGGACTGTTGCTTTACATGTGGGCTGGCTTAGCTACACCGGAAAGAGCCTTACGTGCCCTGCAATCCGGCAGTAACATGCTATTATCGGTAGTCATCTTAGTCGTATCAGTAATGGGTTTGGTGGGCTTAGTGCAAGTGTGGATTAGTCGCGATGCTGTGGCACGCCTGCTTGGCAAAGAAGCTGGGCCAAAGGCCTTGCTGCTTGCTGCGCTGTGCGGGACTTTGCTGATCGGTCCATCCTACGTGATCTTTCCTCTTCTGATGACTGTGCGGAAGCAAGGCGCTCGCTGGGCAGTGGTAACTATTGTCCTGGCAGCCTACGCTGTTAAATTACCAATGATTCCACTCGAAGTCGGTTTTCTCGGCTGGCCATTCTCACTCGCACGATCTTTCCTTACTCTGATGTTTGCCATTCCTACCGGATTGCTAGTGGAAAGGTTGATGCCTGATTCAAATAAGCATGAAACTCTTGAGATTTAAGAATGGATTTGTGGTGTAGGTTTGTACGGTCAGTAGAGTGCTGAGTGTTCTGATTTATCCTCACACATTGTCAGAAGGTGACCAGATTGGTCGAAACAAAAAGTTCTCCCTTCCCCTGCAATCTAAGCCCCCCCGATTCTTAAATCGAGGGTTTTTGTGATTTATAAATGCTGACTTATAACAAAAAAAGCCCCACAGTCATAAGGGTGACTGTGGGGCAACGGGTTTGTGGGTTTTTCTTAGGAGGGTAGAACATGAAGAAGTATGTTCTGGCTAATATCTTACTGATTTAGTCAGGCATGTCAAGCAATAAATAGAAATAATAATGGCCTCCGGAGTGCATCCTTGGAGGCCATGAATTTAGGTATTAAAGGACGTCCTAAATATGCCTATCAATAACACGCCCGTTTTCGTCTCGGCAGTGGGCACTGATAAGAACCTGTCACTGTCACCTGACATTCAAATCTGGGTTGATAATTTTTTCAAGAAGCTCATCAAATATTACAATTTTGGCACTTTGACATGTCAGTTATTTAGGCAATAATTTAAATTAAGCCCTTGAGTTATTCATGTCGCCTACCTACCGAGAGAGGAGGTCCTTATGCCCCAAGAATACACTATGCAACAAGCCCTCCGACAAGCTATCCAAGCCAAGAAAGACCTTTACGATTTCTACCGTGAGGCTGCAGAGGTTACCGAAAATCTTGCAGGGAAAATTGTGCTACGACGACTTTGCGATGAAGTTGGGGAAAACATTGGTAAGTTTTTTAAATACTATAAGAATTACGATCTCAGTAGTCTGGACGAATTTCTAGCAACGCCGCCACAGTCAGGCTCGATCATGCTAATGGAACTGCGCAAGGCTTTAGACAAAAAAGTCCAAGCACGCAGGGCGCGGGAACTGGCCATGCAGGAAGAGAAATCTATAGAGATGAGTTTTCGCCGCGCCGCGCAACAAGTGGTCGATCCTATAGTTCGGAACCTCTTTATGGAGGTAGCGGATGATGCCGCCCGGCATTTTGCAATTATCGAGTCGGAATATGAATATCAGATAACGCGCATTCACGAATCAGAAGTAGACACTTATGTCCGTGAATAGTCATTAGAGAAACTGTAACGCAGATAACGAAGCGTTGAACAATTACATGAATGGCCCCTCCAGATCGGACGGGCCATTTTTCATCTGATATGTCGTGCAATTGAGGTACGGCAAAACCATATCGCCAGTCGTGACTTTTGCAAGCTGGGGAGTCTCTCTTGCATTATTGCATCAATTGCCAGGTTCGGATTTAAACACCAAACGGTGAACAGCATTTTTCCATTCATCTGAGCCAAGATCGGGACCATGCCCTTGCGAATCGTTGATACCGAGTTTACGACTCACGGTGTACATCCACTCTTCTGAGCCGATGTCGGGTCCGTGACCAGCACCATCGCCTGTTCCAACCAACCTCTCGACTTCTTGTATCCATACTGGCGAGCCTGGTAATATTCTGCTTCGTTCCATCGGCAATTTTTGACAGTTCATCTCAGGGGCATCATAACCCCAGACTATTCGGGCTTCGCCATGGTGTTCCCATAATATTTCGTTGCGCCCCTTGTATTTGGCACCGCTGCCGCTTGGCTGTAGATACATCATCGAGACACTGTCTCCCCTTTCGGCAATCAGCGTCGGAGGATCTGTTTGGAAAAATGTGGCAATGACTTCATTTGCCGGGTTGCCTTCACAGACATATCTGACAGTGTCTGTCCCAGGTATCAGACGATAGCGTGCTTGTATTTCGGCGATGCGCAAACGATAGCTTTCCTCGACACATTTCCGCCTGTCAGAACTTTTCCAGCAATCGTTGCGCCCCTTGATCCAGCCACGCTGTTCTGCCTTCAGAATGGGTGGATGCTCATTGACTGATATTTGGCATGCCGAAGCGTAAACATCGGCCAACTTTCTGTCCAGCGCGGCTAATTCATCATTTTTGCACACCAGATCTTCTATGCCGCCCACTTCAACACGTTGACAATTAAAAGAGGGTGAGGATGCCAAAACGTTGCCAACAAGTAGCCAGCAAGAACTCAGAGTCAGGATTGCTAAACCGAGAATGGTTTTCATAATTGACAGGCTGTTATTCATAAAGAAATCTTTCCAGATTGTTCATAATGGTTATTATACCTGAGAATTAGAAATGGCCACCCGTTTCCAGGTGGCCATTTAATTTGGATTAAAGAGCCTCTCAAATGTCTCTATTAATAAGAAGCCAATTTTCGTCCCAAAAGTCGTGATTTCAATAAGACTCGCGCATTGCTGTGGCAAACTCTGATTCTTCTGCATAAGGCTTTGCGAGTCATACATTTAGCCTTATCGCAAAGCTCCCGAGATTCATGACATGTACGCCTATGTGCCCATCCAGTTACGTTGATACACCGATAGTCGCTGTGACCTTCTCGTAATTAACTTGAGGAATAGACAGCTCTCTGATCATTTTCGACTTCTGTGTGCAAAATCATATGCACCAGTGCTCGTCGTATTCGGCAAGATAACAGCAAACTTCTCACCACCTTATCGAGAGGCCATGTCACTTTTACGAAGCATCGGTTCAATCAATTTGCCCATCTGTTTCAATACTACATCTCCCACGTGATGCCGGTAACGATCATTGATATTTTTAAAAGGCTCTAGACCATCAGCCAAGGGTTTTGACGGATCATTTGACGAAGTTCCTGGTGTAATTGCTGAGGTGGCTTGCTGTAACGCCACTCACACTCTTTGAGGTGCAGCACAAAGTTTTTCTTCACCCCATTGAACTTCGTCAGCCGTCGTTTCGTAAAGCTCCAGAAGGCCTCGATCCCATTGATGTGGACGCCTTCAGTGACAAAATGTTTGCTTTTATTGATCCGTAAGTGCTTGTCATAACCGACATCAACCAGGCCATCATAGCCACGCCATCCATCGGTCAGGACAACGCTTTCAGGACTGACTCTGCCACGGATGATCTTCTGTAAGGTCCTGGCAGAACAGTTACTTACAAGTTCCGTGTAAATACGCCCGTCACGATCGTAGATACCAAAGACGGGTTGCTTGGTTGTCCCTCGTCCCCGTTTGCGAGGTCCGGGCCGGCCACGAACACGGGTTGGACCGAAGAAGCTTTCATCGAGTTCAACCACACCGACAAAATGATCCATTTCTCGGGTCTGGTACTCGTGGATCAGTTGCCGAAAAGTACGATAATATCGGTTGATCGTCTTACGATTATGACGCAAAAGTTGGGCCGTTTTTGTGGCGTCAATATCGAGACAGAAGCACTCGATAATTTTTTCAACCTTGTAGCTGCTTAACTTACTGTTCTTAAACATGATTCCAGACTATCAGACGCAAAAAATACAGCAAAAAATACAGCTAAAAATGGCCACCCAGAATTGATTTAGGTGGCCATCATTTTGTCGTCCTAAATATGCCTATATCAATAACACGCCCGTTTTCGTCTCAGAAGTCGTGACTTTTAAGAGTTAGATTTTGGTCCTGAGTTCACTCTTGCCTGACTATATCAACCGAGATTTCCACCGCCGGAATCGTTCCTCTGTTCTCAAGCCAGTGTGTAGTGTTCCTATCCTCGGGCCAGCCCACTCCCGGGCCATAGTCCGTAGCGACTCCATTCCGATGGTCAGTGATCGTTCCTTGCAGTATGAAGACGGTGCCTGGCCTGCCTTTATGGTCGTGAATCGGGCCAAAAACGCCTCCAGGTTCGATGGTCACCATTCGCATTCGAAGTTGGCGCCCTGCCATACCCTCGATCTCAGGACCAAGGTCAACCGTTTCAAGTAACTTCACCGTAACACCTTTCGTTTCAGGTGCCACCTGTTCGTTGCTCATCGTGCTCTCCTCTCTGAACTTCCAGGGCCTAACCAATAATTAGACGGCAAAATTGTTCGGCGGCATGGTCGAGAAAGCGATAAATCTGTGACTGATCATTCTAAACACAAAAAGCCACCCGCTATTCTACGGATCGCTTGTAGTCATCTTTCGTCGTACCCCCTAGATTCTTGTATACCTACATAAACCAGATACCTGTCAACAATACCTAGTCACCAGGGGATGTCAAAGAGAGCTGTGTCTTATTTATATTACTGCATTGAATGGAGGGAAAGAATATGACAAAAGCATGTCATTCTTGCTGACCTTGACCTATAAGAAAATGGCCACTTAGAATCGATCCCGGTGTCCACAATTTTGTGGTTAATGAGCGGCCTGAATTGCTCTATCAATAACACGGCAGTTTTCGTCCTGGCAGTGGTGAGCAATAAGACTACGTTGCTTGGCAAACTCTATCCTTCTGCAAAAGCTTTGCAGCATACATGGCCTTATCAGCAGAGCTCACGAGTTCATAATATGACGCCATGTTCCCATCCAGATACGTTGATACACCGATACTCGCTGTGACCTTCTCGTAATTAACCTGAGGAATAGACATCTCTCTGATCATTATCAGAAGTCTGTTTGCAAAATCATATGCACCAGTGCTCGTCGTATTTGGCAAGATAACAGCAAACTCCTCACCACCATATCGAGAGGCCATGTCACTTTTACGAAGCATCGGTTCAATCAATTTGCCCATCTGTTTCAATACGACATCTCCCACGAGATGCCCGTAACGATCATTGATATTTTTAAAATTATCGACGTCCAAGAAAATACAGGAGAGCGGTAGACCGTAACGATTAGCTCTGGAAAATTCTCCTTCTAAACGCAAATGGAAATGTTGGTGATTATAAAGCCCCGTTAAGCTGTCCCGACAGTTCAAATCTTCGAGCAATTTTCTGTTTGACTGCATTGCTTCAAAAAGAACCGCATTTTCAAGAGCATTCCCTGAAATGCTCGCGATCAACTGGCACAACTTGAAAACCCTATTTGATACACCTCCCTTTAAAGGGGATGCAGTCCTCAGGAAAAAAGTCCCGATGACATTCTGTTTCTTGACGATGGGAACAACAATGAGAGAACCGTAAGACAATCCTTTTACTTTTTCCCTGACAGGCTCCATAAGAAGACTGCTACCGATATCCTGCAATACAACCGGGCGCTGGGTAACCAAAGCCTCATTAATTTCCGGGTAGTTTTTCAAGTCAATTTTGATTTCATGACCGTCGGGAAGATCATTGCTTGCCTTAACGACCAATCCCCCATCGGAGCTAAGGCTTATTATCGAGCAACGTGACACATCAATTGCAGTGACCAATTTTTCGATAATTATTGTGAAAATACTTTTGGGATTTCTTGTGACGGAAATATGGTCTGCCAGATCAAGTAACATCAACAAATCTTCTTTTTCAAGTTCTGCGTAATACTCCTTTGTCCGAAGGTGAGTATCTATCCTGGCAATCAATTCATTCTTGCTGACTGGTTTTGACAGATAGTCATCAGCGCCGGCATGTAATCCATTTATAATCTCTTCTTTTTGATCATAAGAAGACAAAAGTAATAGTGGCAGATATCTCGTTGCTTCCTCTCCCTTTAATATGGCGCAAATCTCTGGCCCATAATGGTCAGGCCTTTCCATGTCAAGGAGAACCAGGTCGATGTCATGACGTCGCGCAAGCTCAACCGCTTCAATGTCGTCTACCGCTTCGCATATATCGTATTGCTCATTGAGAATGTCTTTTAAGAAAACTCGAGATGCTGTTTGTTCATCAATAATAAGAATTTTTTTCATTGTTTTTGCTGTTTTGTTTGTAACAACGGATAGAGACATAATCAATACTCACAAGAAGAAAAGAGTGATAATCCAGGCAAACAGTAATCAGATAACGTCACTGTTTAGAGTTGTTGCCCAGCCTGCAGGGAGTGCGTCAACCTTTTTGACGGCCCGAAACAAGGCTTCGATAGCTGTTGAGTCAAACATATGGCCGCTGTACTCAGATTTACTTAGAATCCTTAATCAATCACAGAAAAAAGTTTATTGTCAGAGTTTTATGATTGGCTCAATAAGTCTTGTAAGGTTTATGCCGCTATCGAGGGATATTCCTCCGTAATTTTCCCAAACAATCCATTCGTGTCTCGAATTCGAATGTCTTCTTGGGCTTCTAGTGATTGCTCCTACATTTTCGCCTGCATATAACCCAATTAAACACCCCGTTTTCGGAAACCGAAAACGGACGTGCATCAATAAAGTGCATATGGTCGGATGCTGGCTCTCTTCGGTAGTCTGGCCGTCCACATGGGGACTGTAACTTTGCGCCCCCTGGATTTCTCCAAGTTTCCTCTTGTCGGAGAACAATTCACATGAACTATCTTCAGCAATAACCATACCACCCTCAGCAATACTCGGTATTTATTTGAGGAAATATAATATAAACACCCAAATAGTTATTATTTTTTTAATCTTTTTTTGCTTCTTGAAAAAAATTGGCCTCTTTAGAGCGACAGTAAATGTTTCTTAGTGATTATTGTTTAGTAGGCAGACAATTTTTATCTCGAACCTGCTTGGAATTCTAGCGTGGCATTACAAGGAATGTGTCATATATATTCTCAAAATATTTTAATTGACCCAACAGACTAAAAAGCGAAATTCTCACTGATCTTGATAAAAGAAAAAACCCCCGACCTAAGATCGAGGGCTTTTGTGTCTTATAGATGATTATAAATAAGAACAGTCAGCAGGCAAAAAAAGTACTCCCATACTATTGTAATAAACGTCTAACTAGCTTCTTTTTGGATTCTCTTCGCGCATTCATAAATCCAATGTTCAACATCATTCAATTTAAAAGGCTTTTGGAAAAAAAAATGCCCAAGCTCAAAGAGTTCTTTCTGTTGATGAGTTGTTATTATCGCGCTCATCAATGCCTTGTTTGCATCTAGAACTTTACATCCGCACTGTCGTTGAAGTTTTAAAAATTCTAACCCATTCATGCTTGGCATCCTCAAGTCAGTTATGATGACGTCCGCACATGGAGCTTCCAAGGAGCATTTAAAAGAGGGGTCAACGGAAGCTCTACAAGCTTTTGTAGGGTCAGAAAAGGTTTGCACGTGGCAGCCATAACGCTGCAGCACTTTTTTAATTACGGCAGATAATAATAACTCATCATCAATAAGTTTGGCTTTGAGTATTTTTGATGACCGCATGAATCACTCCACATAAAGCAGGCAAGTTTATTGTCCCCCCCTCCCAGAAGAAACGCTATAAAACGCTACTTTGCAAGTTTAAGGCCACAACATAAGCTCCCTGAAGTATCAGTTATGGCAATGATAACTTATTGATAAGATATGGAATATTTTCGCTGAATAAATTATTGCCATTTTTAATGTGCTGCGGTTTCATTTGCTCAAAAATAGCAAAGAGCCCAAAATTGTCTCGTTAATAGCAACATTTTGACTTTGATTAACAGAACAGGCGTCGGGACTGGTGAACGTCTTACTATTCCTGACAATTAGTACAAGGCCTTTTGTCACCAGGAGACCGTAATTTTAGTATCTAAGCACGCCCACTAAGGCTCATCAATAACCCGGCCATTTTCGTCTCGGCGATCGTCAATAATTAAAATTACAGCCGGCCCTTACATGCGCTCGAATCCAATGTCCTCACCCCCTGAAAGCATGATTCCCGTAACAGAGATCAGCCCTCTGATCTGGTTGTATTTATGCCGGATTAGATATAAATTGGGGCAAAATAACTCTTAAAGATCTTTGGGCGGTAAAACGCCCATGTGGCCACGTTTTCCCGTTACATTCGCTCGTGGCGCCACAGGCCTCAAGGCTGGCCTCTATATTGCGGAGATTTTACCCTTGAAGAACGTCTTTATCGTCACGCCGAGTTACCTGATCAAGAAGAAACGTGACTTCACCGATGGGATCAAACAGCTCGCGACACTGGGTTTCAACGTCCTGAACCCGGAATTCCCGAAGGCGCTCCCTTCGCCGCGCGAGAAGGCAGATCAACTCCATCAGGCGTTTGAGGACCCCGGGGTCGATATGATACTCGCCTTACGCGGGGGATACAGCGCCATGAAGTTGCTGCCGTTCATCGACTTCAAACACATCAAAAAACACCCCAAGATCATCGCCGGCTTCAGCGATTTGAGCGCTTTACTTAATCCGATCTTCGAGCGCACGGGGCTGGTGACCCTTCACGCGCCCATGGTCATCAACCTAGGCACGCCGACGGCCTTCACGCTCAAGTCTCTAGAGAACGCCGTCAACGGCTACCCGGAGAAGAACCTGCTCAAGGGAGTCCCGGTCAAGGTCTACAATCCCGGCTCCGCCATAGGGATTCTAAAAGGGGGTAACCTCATTACCCTGAGCGCGCTGATCGATACGGCCTGGGAGATCGACATAACTGGTTCGATCCTGTTTCTAGAAGATGTCGATGAAAAGTTGCATGAGGTCGACCGCTTCCTGACACAGTGGATTCTGGCCGGGAAGTTTAAAGCGATCAAGGCGCTCATCCTCGGCGATTTCCGTGGCATCGGCAACCGGAAGGTCTATGACATCCTGGCCTCGCAGATGGAGCTGGAGTTCCCGGTTGTGCATTGTCCTTACATCGGCCATGTCGCGAACAAGCTCACCCTGCCGATCGGTGCGGAGGTTGAGCTGCATACGGACAGAAAGCAACTGCTAATAAGCAACATGTCTTTTCCCTGGGGGAACCTATGAATGTTCTCTGGCTGATCCTGCTCTCCGTTGGTATCGTCTTCGCCATTTTTACAGGCAATCTGGAGGCATTTACCAAGTCCATTTTCGACGGTGCAAAATCGGCTGTGGAAATATCACTTTATCTCCTCGGCATCGTCTCGGTCTGGATGGGAATCACCAGGGTTCTGGAAGACTCCGGACTGATCTACCGGATCGCGCACCTGTTCAAGCCGATCATCTGCCGGTTGTTCAAAAATATCCCCGGCGATCATCCGTCCATTACTGCCATCACCCTGAATGTCCTGGCCAACCTGTTCGGACTCGGCAACGCGGCCACGCCACTGGGGATCAAAGCCATGCAGGAACTCGATGCGCTCAATGAGGATAAGGGGACCATTACGCCGGAGATGATGACTTTCATTGTCCTGAACACCGCCAGCATCCAGTTGATCCCGTTCTCCGTGAT
This sequence comes from uncultured delta proteobacterium, assembly GCA_963825615.1. GTDB lineage: Bacteria > Desulfobacterota > Desulfuromonadia > Desulfuromonadales > BM103 > JAHEDT01. The sequence continues at coordinate 699,412 of CAWGTV010000008.1, read as the reverse complement.
CGGCATCTTGGCCAATTACGGTCACCGGAATCCGGCCGCGGTCGTGCTGCCCGTGTTGATCGCCACCGCCATTTCCGCCATGACGGCGCTGCTGGTCCTTGCGATCTTCAGGAAGGTATTTAAATGCTAAAGAACGTTGAATATATCTCGCTGCTCATTATCCCGCTGTTCATCCTGTTTACGGTTCTGTACGGGACCTTCAAGAAGGTCAGGGTGTATGACTCATTCGTCACCGGGGCTAAAGAAGGACCGGCCATCATCCTGAATATTTTTCCTTATCTGGTCACCATCTTCGTGGCCATCAAGGGTTTCCAGGCATCAGGGGCTTTCGACTATGTGAAGGACGCCTTTTACAGCTTGTTTGCTTTTCTGGATATCCCGATCGAAGCCGTTTCCATGGCGATCATCAAGCCGCTTTCCGGAAGCGCTTCGACCGCGCTCTTTACAGACATCGTCAAAACCACCGGAGCCGACTCAATGGCTACCCAGATGTCGGCCGTGATCATGGGGAGCGCCGAAACCACTTTTTACGTGCTGGCCGTTTACCTTGGCGCCGTCAGTATTAAGAAAACCCGTTATCTGGTGCCGGTCTGCCTGGTTTCTGATTTTGTCGGTATTGCTGTGGCCGTTGTCGTGACGAGATGGTTTTTCTAGATGTGCAGGGTTCTTGGGATCACCAATTTCGACTATGCCCGGCATCAGAAAATCGTCGATCGGTTCTGTGAGCTCGCGCACAGTGGCGTGGTCATGGCCGAAGACCCGCCAGGCCACGAGGATGGTTGGGGGCTGGCCTTCTACCAGGAAGGGGAACTGGTCGTGCATAAAAGCGGCGTAAGTCTCTTGGAAGAGACCGACAAAGTCATCGGCATCTTAAGCGTAGCACAGAGTTCGCCGGTGATGATCCTGCACTTGCGCAAATCCGCCTGGGCGAACACCTCCAACACCCGGCACGCCCATCCTTTCCACCTCGGCAACACAGTGTTTTTCCATAACGGCGTGGTCTACGACTACCAGGGCCTGATCCCCGCCATCAACATCCCGGGGCTCGGCGCCGATGCCCGGGATACCGAGGTGTTCTTTTTTCACGTTATGAGTGGCGTGTCCAAGGAACTGGGCGGGGCTTTTCTTGATTCGGTGTCGATCATCAAGCGGGGGCACAGGTATTCGGCGCTGAATTGCCTGTTCAGCGATGGCGTGAAATTGTTTGCTTATCGTGATTACGTCAAGGAACCGGACTACTATTCTCTCTACAAAGCGTGCTCGGAAAACTCCTGCTTTATTTCATCGGAACCCCTTGATGAGAACATGCGCTGGGCCATGCTGGGGCAGGAAGAATTTTTGGTGATTGATCCGGGAGACGTTGTCTGCAGGGCGTAAGGATACTGTCCTTGTTGAACGGCAAATCTCGTAAACGCCATAACGCATGATTGCTCCGCCGAACATGAGAACCCAAAAGTTCAGGAGGAGCTCCCTCCATTGACCCGTCTGATTAATCACAAAAGCCCATTCATTGATTCACTAAAAAAGCCACCCGCTACTCTATGGACGGCTTGTGGTTGTCACTTCCCTCGCCGCGATGATTAAAATCTAAGGGACGGTGATGTTTTCTTCAGTAGTACACAGCCGCCATAATTGCCTTTATCATCAATAGTCTAGAGAAAAAACCTCATCCTGAGCGATTGAAAATTCCTCATGCTCTCGACATTCTTTACCTTTGTATGGGGCTGCTTCACTGCGCATTTTGTCTTGCCCAACAATCACCCATCCATCAGAACGTTTAAACAGCCGAACCTGTTGGATATCCATCAGAAATTGTAACTCGTCTTTACTGACGCACTCTTCTTGACCATCACTTAGTACAACCGGGATAAGCATATACACAAGCTCCCTTCTAAAAGCCTTTCATAACCCAAGCTAACACTCGACGAGGTGCTGTCAAGTTTATATAAGACTATTAATAGACAAAATATACTAATAGCCGTACAGAATTAGATAAAAGTGTCTTAGAATTAGAATATTTTGGTGTATTTTTGAGTGGGTTGGGTTGATACCCTTGAAATGATCAAAATTTATTGGAGGGGCTCAGATTGACAGAAATGCGAATTGTTACAAACCCTGCAATGCGACGGGGGCGTTGAGGAAAACTTCCACAAACAAGACGCTTATCACTTAGTCTTGGGACATTCTCGAATAAAAATAGCGTTGTTCCTGGGAATATGACGATTGTCTGGTGGTTCCAGAAAAGGCCGGGGTCTGATCCCTAGCCCAGACTGTACCAGCGGCATGTCCCATAAAACGCTGCTACTTTGTCAGCCAGGCAATCGCAGCATCATAGTCAGTGAACAGCTGTGCCTGCCACCCTCGATTATTGCAGACAGTTTCATAGAATTTCATATCGTCACTGGCTTCTCTCAGCAAGATTGCCAGTCGGGCAGAGTGGTCAAGACCAAATTCCTGGTATTTGACTGGGCGATCATATGACCCCATCACCCTGGCGATGACGTTTGTCTCCCTATGATCAAACAGCAGCCTATTGCAATGGTGTTCCTTTGAGATTTGCATTGCTCTTTTTCGGTGTCTAATTCTGCCTCAATTCATAGGTCCCCGACGTCCTAATTCAGACAATATTCAGATCATTTAGATATTCAATGCTTCTGCGCATTGCCCCAATCTCTCTGAATTATCAGCAATCCAGCAATATTAGACACTCATAATCTATCGCAATAGGGCAAGAAGTCAAAGATTAGAATGTTTCGAAAGCTGTCTCAGCAGGTCTCGCGGGTTGCGGTTTTAGCCGAGCCGGATCAGTACGGCGCCGCAGAGGATCAGCAGGGTAGCGGTGAAGCGAATGCGGCCGGAGGTCTCACCGAGGAAGATGACACCGATCAGCACGCCGATCAGCAGGCTGACCTGGCGGACCGGCACGGCGTAGCTCATCAGGGTCATTTGCAGACCGTAGCGGAAGGAGAGGAAGGATGCCATGATCACCGGCCCCGAGAGGATCACCAGAAACCGGCTGTTGCAGTATTCCGCCAGAACTCGCCCGCGGTACTTGGGGCGCAGGATGTTCATGGTCATAAAGATCAGCATGAACAGGACCAGCAGGTAGGTGAAATGGAAGGGCGGATAGAGCATGACGCCGGTCTTGTCGATGACCGCGCCGATCGAATAGATGAAGCCGGCCGCCAGAGCCGCCAGTACCGCAGGATCGCGCAGGTTGCGGAACGGGCGCACTACCTCGTTCCAGGCCAGGGCTCGCAGCTGGATCGAATAGGCGCCGAACAGGATCAGGCCGATTCCGGCCACGCCGGGGCCGGTGACTTTTTCATCGAGTAGCAGCACGCCCCAGATCGGTACCCAGAACATAGCAGTCTGCGCCAGCGGGTAAATTATTGACAGGTCACCGGTGCGATAGGCCCGGCCGGAGAAGAGGTGGTAGAGCATGAAACAGACGGCGCCGACCGCCGCTAGGCCGATCACGCGCCATGTGGGAGCGGGGAACGGCCCGACCACAGTCAGCGCCAGCGTCATCAGGCTACAAGAGGAGGCAAACATCCACCAGATGAAGACAGTCTTATCCTTGCTGCGTTTGACCAGAAGGTTCCAGAGCGCATGCATCAGGGCAGAAAAGAGAATGAGGATAAAGGCAAAGTTCGACATGGCCTGCCATTCTAGCCGAGAGAAAACTTTAGCGATACTAAAATATATTTGAAGAGCCTAAACGGGCTGTGGCCACATTGACAGCGGTGTTCCAGTTGATATGCTGATCACATTGAAACAACTAATAATTTCAGCGAGATGTCTGGTCTTGACGCGCTGCGTAAGCAGTCAGCTCCTGACCTGTCAAACCATTAAGGAGAGGTGAAAAATGTCTGCAACCCGCATAGAAAAAGATTCCATGGGCTCCATGTGTGTTCCGGCCGATGCCCTCTATGGCGCCCAGACCGCACGGGCCCGCGATAACTTTCCGATCTCGGGACTTGGTTTCCCACGCTCCTTCCTGCGCGCTCTCGGCATGGTCAAGGAACACGCCGCCCAGGTCAACCGGGAGCTCGGCCTGATCGAGGAGCGCGTGGCGCTGGCAATCATGGATGCTGCCGAAGAGGTGATCGTCGGTGACCTGGATGACCACTTCCCCCTCGATATCTTCCAGACCGGTTCCGGCACTAGCACCAACATGAACGCCAACGAGGTGATTGCCAACCGGGCTTGCCAGCTTCTAAACGAACCGCTCGGCAGTCGCACCGTGCACCCCAATGATCATGTCAACTTCGGTCAATCGAGCAACGATGTCATCCCCACCGTGATGCACTTGGCTGCCGCCGTGGAAATCCGCGAGCACCTGCTGCCGGCTTTGGGCGACCTGTGCAAAGGCCTTGGCGAAAAGGCTCGCGAGTTCGACGACATCGTCACCATTGCCCGCACCCATCTGCAGGACGCCACGCCGATCCGCCTCGGCCAGGTCTTTGGCGGCTATTTCCGTCAGGTCTCGCTGGTGTCCGGTGAGCTCGAGCGGACCCTAGACGGGCTGTGCGAGCTCCCCCTCGGCGGTACGGCGGTTGGCACCGGTCTCAACACCCACCCGGAGTTTGCGCAGAAAGTGATCGCCGGGCTGGCCGAGGTGACCTGCCTGCCGCTGCGCGAGGCCAAGGACCATTTCGCCTCCCAGGCCGGCAAGGAGCAGGTTGTGGCCGCCAGCGGGGCCTTGAAAACCACGGCCGTCGCCCTGTTCAAGATCGCCAACGACATCCGCTTTCTTGCCAGCGGGCCACGCTGCGGCCTCGGCGAGCTGCAGCTCCCTGCCGTGCAACCGGGCAGTTCGATCATGCCCGGCAAGGTTAACCCGGTCATGGCAGAGAGTCTGATGCAGGTCTGTGCACAGGTGGTCGGCAACGATGCCACCATCACCCTCGCCGGGCTCTCCGGCAACTTCGAGCTAAATGTCATGATGCCGGTCATGGCGCACAACCTGCTGCAGTCAATCGAGCTGCTGGGCAATGCCGTCGGCCAGTTCAACGAATGCTGCCTACAGGAGCTTACTGCCGACCGCAAACGCTGCGAGGGTCTCATCGAGCAGAGCTTGGCCATGTGTACCGCCTTGGTCCCGGTGATCGGTTACGATCGCGCAGCCGCCATCGCCAAGCACGCCCATGAAAGCGGCCATACGGTGCGCGAGATTGCCATGGCGGAGCATATCCTGCCGGAGGAGGAGCTGAATCGGTTGCTTGACCCGCGGCCGATGACTGAAGCGGGCATCCCCGGGAGAACGCGGTGAAAGTGGCCACTGTGACAATCAAGCTTTTGCTAGATTTATCGCGCTACGCGCCGCTCGCCAGCGCCACGGGTATTCATAAATATGAGCAGAAAAGAGAGTCGCCGGCAGCTACTGCTACGCTACAATAAGGAGCTCCAGCGCAATCTCCTGGCCAAGCCGGGTAAGAACGAATTCGTGCTGGTGCTTGACCAGCTTAAGGCCGGTTTCAACGTTGCCAAGATCTTTCGCAGTGCCGAGGCCTTCGGTGCCGCCGCGGTGCACCTGGTCAACATCGCGCCCTTCGATCCTGCGCCGGCCAAGGGTTCATTCCGTAAGGTCCCGGCGGTGTTTCACGAAACCTTTGCCGGTTGTCACAATACGCTGGACTCAGAGGGGTATACCTTCTTCTTGCTCGTCCCGGGAGAGGCGAGGGCCCTGTACACTACGCAGCTGCCACACAAAAGCGTATTTGTGCTGGGGCACGAGGAGTTCGGCTTCAGTTTTATGGAGCAGGATTATCAGGACTTGCAGCGATTGACCATTCCCCAGTCTCGGCAGCGTACAGAGTCTTAACGTCAGCATCGCCGCGTCGGTGGTCATGTACGAATACGTTCGCCAGCGGCAGACATAGCTTTTGAATGTGCTCGTCTCGCCTCCCGCGTCACGCGTCCCTTTGTTGTTCGCAGTTCCAGCAGGCTCCGAACTGACCCTCCAGGATTTCACCGCAGTTTGGACAGCACCACGCACCAGCATCTACTGAACCCTTGAGCCAATGGTCCAGTAACAGCCGCGCCCGCGGCCAGACGTCATCGTCCACTACCCAGAGCTCCGGATAGCATTCGAGGAAAGGGATTTCGCCGAGGGCGGCAAAGAGTTGATCGTTGCGGATCAGGCAGGTGATCCCTTCCCGTGCCAGCAACTCTTTGAGCAGACCGGCTTCGACACGGTCGGCGAGGGTGAAGGTATGTAGTTTCTTCATTGGTGGGCAAAGGTGACTGCTCAGGATAAAACGTTTAGTAAGCCGGCCCCCAGTTCCTTTTTCTGCCAGTTTTTCAAGCCGACGACTGCGTCGAGATCGGCAGCCGACTGCGGTTGAAACTGAGCCAACGCTTCGAGAGCGGCATTGTTGATCAGGACTCCCGGCTCGAGGGCATATTCGCTGGCCACCTGCTGGCGCCACTGCTTGAGCGCCTTGACCCGTTCTTCGAACCGCGCATCCTTGTCCCGGCGCGGCAGGCGCGGGAATTTCGGCAGATCCGCTTCGGGGATCGCCAACCCAGTGGCGACGGCCGCAAGCAGAACGCTGCCGTAGCGGTCGACCATGCGCGACGGCAGCCCTTCGATACCGTTTAAGGCTTCTTTGTCCGTCGGTATGCGCCGCGCCAGTTCCATTAATGGCCCGTTGCCGAGGATCTTGTAGACCGGCCGGTTCAGCCGGGCCCCTTCCTGCTCGCGCCACTGCAGGAGCTCTTCGAGCACCCCGAGCTCGCGGCGGGTCAGGACGCCGGCGCCCTTGAAGCGCACGCAGAGCGGCCCGTCGTTTTCGGCAAAGCGCACATCCTCCATCAGGGCAAATTCTTCCGTGGCCCAGCTCATGCGGCCGAGCTCCTGCAGGCGCGCTTCAAAGAGCTCCACCAGGCGATGCAGGTGGCAGGTGTCTTCGGCGGCATAACGGACCATCTCGACAGGCAGGGGGCGCTGCGACCAGTCGGCGCGCTGGTATTTCTTGTCGAGCTCCACGGCAAAGTGCTTGCGCAGAAGGTCCGCCAGGCCGATGCGTTCTTCGCCGAGCAGCTGGGCGCTGATCATGGTGTCGAACAGGCCGTGGACGTTCAAGCCGAAATCGCGCTTCAGGCTACGCAGGTCATAATCGGCGGCATGAAAGATCTTGCGGATGGCGCGGTTGGCCAGAACCGGCTGCAGCGGGCTGAGGTCGGGTACGGCCAGCGGGTCGATTAGCACGGTGCGGTGCGGCGTCGAGACTTGGATTAGGCAGACCTTCTCCTGGTAATTGTGCATCGAGTCGGCCTCGAGGTCGACTGCGATCACCGTCTCGGTGGTCAGCGCCTCAGCCAGCTTGATCAGCTGGGCATCGGTTGTCAGTATTTCAGTTTTCTCCATGGTCGTTGAATTTCTTTTTCATTGAAGTTTTGTCTTTTCGCGCCACGCCCCTCGCGTTGCGCGCCACGTGATTTAAATCATTTCCTGCAGGTAGTTGAAGGTCGAAGTCCCCGCTAGGGGCGCATCCTGGGCAAAGGCTGCCAGCACGCGGCGTCCTTCGGCAGAGACAGCGCCGAGATGGGCCAGGTCGACCACGAAACGGCGGCAGCCCATCTTGCGCAGCTCGCCGAGATGGCCGATCAGGGAAAAGTCCTGCTCCGGGCGGACCACGGTCAAGCCGCCGCGCTCCTCGACCCGGTAAGTTTCGTCACGGTCCGAGACCATGGGATGCTCCGGTTTGACGCCACGCAGCGGGATGCGCGAAGTCATCATCGGCAGGTTGGCATAGACGGTCACCGCCAACGGTCGCTCGTGGTCGCGGCTGAGCACCGCGGCTAGGTTGTCGCGATCATCCTCGACATAGAGGGTCGATGCTTTAAGGCCTAACTCGCACCAGACGGCCGCGGCCTGGCTGTTGGTGGTAAAGAGCCGGTAGCCGCTCTCCAGCGCCAGCCCGTCGCGGTTATCGAAGAGTGGTATCTGGCCGAGGTTCTGCAAGCGGAAGCGCGCGAAGCCCAGTTCGATGAGCCTGTCCACCTCGGCCTGGAAGGCCGGCCAGTCGGCATCGAAAATCGCCAGGGGCAGATCCCAGAGTATGCGCTCGGGACTCTTTAAGGCCGCCCGGGCGCCGCTCTCGAGCTTGACGGAGACGCCGGGGGCGAGCGGCAGGATCAGCTCGTAGACGCCGTCCTGCTTGAGCAGGGCGAGGTCGTGGACATTGCCGAGGACGACGGCGAGCCGCGGCGGTTCTAGTGTCGCCGTCCCGACCGGTACCAGGTCGGCCATGGCTTCGCGCCGGTGGTCGGTGCGGGACTGATGACGTCGCACCTCGATGAGTTCGGACAGTTCCTGGTAAAATTCGCGGCGCACGGCATTGAGACGACTCAGCGGCAACACCACGGCCGGCAGAACGCCGCATTCTAGGCGCCCGAGGGTCAGCGGGAGCTGGCCGGTTTTGCCGAACACCTTGGCCAGCACTTCGTGGGAGAGAGGGCGGTCCGTTGCCGGAAAGGATTCCACTGTGTAGCTGCGGGCCAGGGACACGCCGTGACCGGCCGCCTGCAAGTCGATGCGCTCGGGAGTCGACATGACAAGGCGCAGATCGACCACGCTCTTGCCGGGGGTGATGTTCTCCAGGCGCTTGTGGCAGGCCGACTGGCTGAGGTTGAAGGACTGCCCGGCGGAGACCTTGTAGATGCGGTCGCCAGTGCGGAAGCTCTTATCCGGCGGAGAGCCGACCGCTACTCGCTCGCCGCCGTTAACACGGTTGACCGCTTGCCCCTTGAGGCGCAGGTCGCGGATGGTAAAGGCCGTGCCCGGTTTGTCAGTGGCCGGCTGGATGCGCAGGCGGTCGCCGAGATGTAGCGGGTCGCGGGGGACGAAGGTGAGCAGGCCGTCCCGGCAACCCTCGACGCTGCCGATCAGCCGGCCGGTGGCACCGTGCACGCCGGGGTTGACTATGTCGGTGGGCGTGCTGCCCGGCAGAAAGCCGCGCGTCGGCAAGCGGCCGAAGGATTCCTTGAGCAGCTCCTTGGCTGTCGCAATGACCTGCGGGCGCTCGCGCTCCGCGGCGTCAAGCACCATGCGGTAGGCCTGGACGACGTTAGCTACGTACTCGGCGCTCTTCATGCGACCCTCGATCTTGAAGCTCATCACCCCCGCCGCCGCCAGCTCGGGGAGCAGATCGATGGCCGACAGGTCGTTGGGGGAGAAATAGTAGCCGTCCTTCCCTTTGTGGTGGTAGCGTCGCCGGCAGGGCTGGGCACAGCGGCCGCGGTTGCCGCTCATGCCGCCGAGCCAGGAGGAGAAGCTACACTGACCGGAGAGGGAGAAGCAGTGGGCGCCGTGGATGAAGTGTTCGAGATCAAGATTGGTTGCGCCTTTGATCGCGGCGATCTCCGCGAGGCTCAGCTCGCGGGCGAGCACGGCGCGGGTGAAGTTGAGGCGCTCGGCCATGCGCACCCCAGCGGCGTTGTGGATGGTCAGCTGCGTCGAAGCGTGCAGCTCCAAGCCGGGGAAGTGGCGCCGGGCCAGCCGCCAAACGCCCATGTCCTGCAGGATCACCGCGTCGACACCGATCGCCTCGGCCGCCGCCATGACGTCAATCAGGTGCGAGAGCTCCTTCTCCTTGACCAGCGTGTTGAGGGTCAGAAAGACCTTGCGCTGGCGGGCGTGGGCATAACCGACCATGCGCTCGAGCTCGTCGCGGTTGACGTTCTTGGCTTTGGCCCGCGCCGAGAACTCCTTGAGGCCTACGTAGACTGCATCGGCGCCGAATTCAATGGCGGCAAAGAAGGCTTCGAGGCTGCCGGCGGGGGCGAGGAGTTCCGGTTTTTGTTGGGGGTGGTTGAACATTTTATTAGTTTGTTTGTCCGAAAGAAAAAGCCGGGATAACCCCGGCTATATAGATACTTATGCACTTTAGCACGCTACGTTGCAAGCTTCAAGGTGTGTGCGATCCTCGAAAGAGCAATCTAGGGGATCAATCCATTTATCAATTTTTGGGTTAAATGTTTTCTTCGAGTCTAGCCTGGGTCCTCAACTAAGACAAATCTAATAACTCTGAATGGGCCCTAAAACTTCTAATTATCCCTAGGTATTGTAGGAATGGGTTGCAAGATAATTTATGGGAATTGTTTCAGGGGCTTCTCGGCCGGTCCAAAATCGAGGGCTTTCGTATTTGATCGATGGTGACAAACAGGAAAGCTCCCAGTCCGAAGATTGAGGATTGATAGTTTAAAGACAGGTTGCAAGGTTATGCCATTAATGTGAAAGAATAAACACAATATGTTGTTCAAGTTTATTACTTCTGTCCTATATATAGCGTTTTGTCTATTGACAATACTTAAATCGTAAAGCTAGAATGCCACCATGAGAGGACATAATCCTAAGTTTTCACGGTTCAACGCGGAGTGTTTAGCTCCTCTTATCCAGCAAATGTTTCAGGATAATATTGATCCGTTTGGCGTTGCGCATGAACTCCAGTTTTTTACGGGTGCTTTAATAAAACCGGTTATCGCTGACAAGAATATTTACAAAGACGCAGTACTACTAATGCCGCTATTTCTTGATGAACTCGATTTGCCTGAAAAATATACCGGCTTCGTTTATCTTGTGATTGAAAGCTCTGGGGGCTTGTTACACAAGCTTGGCGCATTATCATTCAGTTCAAAAATAAAACTCAGCGAGCTTGAGTTAAAGCAACTCAAAACCATATCTCAGCCACAAAAAGGTGCGTTGCGGAAAAGTCTCTTAGCCGCAACGATGATGAATGAATCTTTAGAGTCGGGGGCCTGAGCCAAGGAGCCACTTTTAAGAGCTGGCAGGTAGAACGGAACAGAATCTGTTTAACGGCTCCGAAACATAACCTAAAGAGCCCGGTCTTATTTCCCCTGACCTACGAGAAAATGGCCACCCGGAGATGATCCTAGGTGGCCATAATTTTTTGTTAATGAGCGTTTTAATTGCTCAATCAACAATACCCCGATTTCGTCTCATCAGTCGTGTCTGATAGGACGGTGGATTTTCTACATCCTCACGGCTAGATTCTAGCTACTTGCCATTCTGTTGGCACCTTCCCCAACCGGAATGAGCAGGATTGTGGGCCCATCGCCGAGGAAGGCGTCGTCAGCCGGCTGGAGCATGTTTACCTTTATCAGGGTCCGTAGCGAGTCTACATACGCCTGACCTCGCTCGGAATACTTTATTAACGTGCTAGCGAGATCCCATCCGGTCACCTTGGCAGCGGCTTTGCGCAGCTCAGCCCGCCGTGCTCGTAGCTTCTTGTATGCTTGATGGGTGTTAAGATTGTGCATATAGGCTATAACCGATTGCAATGGCGTTTTGTAGGCAGCTATCTTGTAGTTGCCTAGCCCGGAGCGCTGCTTCAACGGTGTGATGCCCTCGCCACCCCAAGTCCACATGCCGAACAGCGCATTGCCCTCGACAGCAAATCGGGAGGTTCCCCAACCGCTCTCTTCGGCAGCTTGTGCCAGCACGAGGGATGGTGGCACGGTATCGACACGACGGAGCAGTTTATCCTGAAGTGAGAGATCAGTAAGGACGGTCTTATATACGGACACATTGTACTCTTCAGCTATCTTGCACAGAAAGGTTTGGTCCTCGTCGCCAACCGATGTCCCTGCTCGCAACGCTCCAATAATAGAGGCAACTCGATCCCGATTAGCCTGAATAAGCTCGTTAGAAAGAAGAATCAGGGGGCCAATGAATTGGAAGAAAACTTGCTTCTTAGTCACTACATCGAGTTCTGTGGAGCTTTTGTCACGCCAGTGCCGAGGAATGTTGGTAATGTACAGTCTAGGCACCTCTCGGTGGCCGGTCTGCCAATCCTCCGGTTTGTAGTTGAGGTCGTTAATGAGCTGCTCGAGCTGGGATCTAGAGCTGAACTCGAAGCGCTTGACCGGGCGGTCCGTGACGATCGCCGGAGCGGGTGCTACCATATCCTCAGCGCTGTAGGAGGTAGAATGAAACCCGAGAAGGCCGACGATTGAGAATATTGCCACCGTCAAACGCACCGTTTCCGCTATCACAACTTGCCCCCCTTTGTACAATATTCACTTAATTTTTCTCATCCTCGCCTCATTTTGTACATTCAAACTAAATATTTAGTATATACAGATACCGCAACATTATGCCTAACTACATGAAATATATGATTTAGATCTATATACTCTATATCAATTTCTGCCTCTGTAAATATTTCGACAAATTTCTTGGCAATCCTGAAAGTCCTGCAATCCAAGAATCTGCCCCCACCTTTAATCCGTCCTGACTGTCGTGAGTTCTGGGATGGAGAATTAATAGCGACTGGATTTGAAAGGCAGGACATAAAATGACTTTGCCCTGGAAATGTTGTCGAAAATCCCTACCACTACTCCCGCTTCCGGCGATACAAGTAGACTGAACCGGCCAGTCCAATGCCGAGAAGGAGCACACTTGAAAGCTCGGGGAAAGGTGCCGTAACATTAAGACTTAGCATCTCCATTAAGCTGAAGGGCCCTCCTGTATTATCAATAACTCTATGGGAATCAGGTTCTGAGTTGCTAGGGGTTTTGCCAAGAGGTCCCTTTCCGAACCCGATTTCGAGTGGGGAGAGACCGGAGCCACGGGCCAAGGCTGAGTCTCCCATAATTACAGTGGCATCGGCGGCTCTGGTGTAAACCAGTATGAGGAGGACAATCGACAGAATCAACAAAGTATTTAAGCTCAATTTGATGATGTTCATTTTTAAAATCCTTGCAAGAAAGCGCGATCAATTATGTTTGTATACAAGTATTATTCAGAACAATCGATTTTTGTCCCTTACCAATTATAGGAAGCAATAACGGTGCCGTCATTGCAACCAACTAAAAATAAAAATGAGATTTATGCTAAGACAAAGACTCGGTGGGGGGTAAAGTATTTTGACTAAAACTCTTTCCATGTTCTTGAATTTAATAGTCCAAGAAGCTACAGCTTAAAAATTTGTAAATATATCGTCCCAGTTTGGAAAAATCACTCTAAAATCCAGCGTGTTGGCAGGTGTCACTCAGGCAGTATGTTGGAAGTATTGGGATGTAAGTCTATTCGACAAAAATCTCGCACACTGGTAGGCATTAGGGTGTTACTGATTTTCATGTTTAAAAAGAATGATTATCATCTGAAGACTTTCAACTCTCAAATTCATAAAAATTCATTTCCAATTATCATCTGGGTGCAGGGATGCATAACTAAAAGGGGTGCTAAAAAATCGACAACATCATCGCAGGCTGCCAGATTGTCACATTTTAAAGAGGAGATTTGATCTAAAAAACAACAGAAAACTAAAGAATAATTGCATAGTATTGTCTCGCATGAACCGTATTAATCAGTGCAAGTATTGTCTAATTGTATTTCGCTAATTATCCTTCTTCCGAGAAGAGCAGACCTGCAGAAAAGCGAAGGGATCATACTACTATTTCAAGTTAAGCCAAACAATGGAAAGCGAAGGTTGACTTGCACCGAAATCCCCATCTATCATTGAAATATCAAGAACATCAAGGCCTGCCTGCCTTGCAGCAGCCGGACCCTTACAGCTTTAAAGGATAAGACGATGGCTTTACTGAAGATACGTCACTACCCCGACCCGGTCCTTAAAAAGGTCGCCGTGCCGGTCGCCGAGTTCGACGAGTCGCTGCGCCAGCTGGCACACGACATGGCGGAAACCATGTATGCCGCACCGGGCGTCGGCTTAGCCGCGCCGCAGGTCGGCGTCAGCAAGCGCCTAGCCGTGATCGACTGCTCGGCACGGGACGAAGAAGCCCATCTGCTGATTTTGGTCAACCCAGAGATCATCGCCCGCGAAGGGGAGAGCTGCGAAGAAGAGGGCTGCCTTTCGGTGCCGGAATACTATGCCAAGGTCGACCGTAGCGCCGTGGTCAAGGTCCGCTTCCAGGATCTCGATGCCCAGACCCACGTCGTCGAGGCCGGGGGGCTGACGGCGATCGCCTGCCAGCACGAGATCGACCATCTTGATGGCATCCTCTTCGTCGACCACCTCTCGCCGCTCAAGCGCAGCATCTTCCGCAAGAAGTGGAAGAAGATCGAGGAACACATGACGGAGCAGATGTAATGCAGCCAAAGGATTTGCGTACCGTTTTCATGGGGACTCCGGATTTCGCCCTGCAGACTCTGCAGGGCTTAATTGATGCTGGCTGCAACCTAGTCGGGGTCTTCACCCAGCCTGACCGTCCCAAGGGGCGTGGTAAACAGCTGGCGGTGCCGCCGGTCAAGGAGCTGGCCAAAAAGTACGGCATCCCATTATTCCAGCCGCTCAAGCTGCGCCAGCCCGAGGCGGTAGCCGAACTGGTTGCATTAGCCCCGGACCTGATCGTGGTGGTCGCCTACGGCCAGATCCTGCCGAAGAGCGTACTCGACATCCCCCGCTACGGCTGCATCAACGTCCACGCCTCGTTGCTGCCCAAGTACCGTGGCGCGGCGCCGATCAACCAGGCGATCATCAACGGCGAAACCGAGACCGGCATCACCACCATGTACATGGACGTCGGACTCGATACCGGCGACATGCTCGTCAAGAAAACCCTAGCGATCGGCCCCTACGAGACCGCCGGACAGCTGCACGACCGGTTGGCTGCCCTTGGCCGCGCGACCATGGAGGAGACGCTGCAGCAGCTGTGTGCCGGCTCCCTGCATCACACCCCCCAAGACGACTCCCTGAGCACCTATGCACCGATGATGAAAAAGGAAGACGGCTGCATCGACTGGAACCGAATGGCAGCAGATATCCACAACCAGGTGCGCGGTCTCGACCCCTGGCCGGGAGCCTACGCCAGTCTCAACGGTGAACTGCTCAAACTGGCTGGTACCGCCCCGGAAGCGGGCATAGGCGGGCCCCCTGGCAGCGTGGTCTCGGCCGATAAAAGTGGCGTGCGCATTGCCTGCGGCAATGGCATCCTGCTGGTGAGAGAGCTGCAGCTCGCCGGACGCAAACGCCTGCCCGCCGCCGAATTCCTGCGCGGCTGCCGTCTTGAGCCGGGCACCGTACTGGAATAGGCGCTGCAACTCGACGGTCATCCCTTGATTTCAAGAAATTCATGACTAAACTGTGTCCCATGGGAAATGACACAGACGTTAGCTCACTTTTTATGGACAAAGGCCTCGCAAAACAATGAACACTTTACGGACCATCATTCTCTTGACGGTATTGACCCTTGCCCTGGTTTTGGTCGGCGGCATGATCGGTGGCCGGCAGGGAGCGCTGATTGCCCTAGTCATGGCCGGCGTCATGAACCTGGGCTCCTACTGGTTTTCTGACAAGATCGTTATCAAGATGTATCGCGGCAGCCAGGTGACCAGCGGCCCGCTCTTCGATGTGGTTGCCGAGATTTGCCGGACCAACCAGCTGACGATGCCCAAGGTCTACACCTTGCCGCAGTCAACGCCCAACGCCTTTGCCACTGGGCGCAACCCAGAGCATGCCGTGGTTGCCGCCACCGAGGGGATCGTGAACATCCTCTCGCGGGACGAGTTGAAGGGGGTCATGGCCCACGAGATGAGCCACGTCATGCACCGAGACATCCTCATCGGTTCGATCGCTGCAACGATCGCCGGGGCGATTACCTATCTGGCGCACATGGCCCAGTGGTCGGCAATGTTCGGTGGCTTCGGCCGCGACGACGAGGACAGCAACCCGCTGGCCCTGATCGCCCTTGCGATCATCGCGCCGATGGCAGCCATGATGATCCAGATGGCGATCTCGCGTTCCCGCGAGTACGAGGCCGACAAGGGCGGTGCTCTGTTGTGTGGCAACCCGCTCTCCCTCGCCAACGCGCTGCGCAAACTGGAAAACGCCAACCAGGCCATGCCGATGCACCGAGTCAACGAGGCGACGGCACACATGTTCATTGTCAACCCGTTGCGTGGCGGCGGCGTTGCGGCTTTGTTCACCACCCACCCGCCAATGGTCGAGCGCATCCGCCGCCTTGAGGCGATGGCCGGCGGGCCGCGCTGAACAGCCGTATCATCAAAGGGGGCACGGTTTGCCCCTTTTTATTTCTTAGGGGCCAGGTCTACACATTTCACAAAAAGTGCTTTTTTTGCAAAAAATGTGAAATGTGTAGACCTGACCCCTAATGCGTGTAGCTGAGTGTAAAAATCTATGCCAAAGAGTAACGCGTCCCAGGTTGCCGAGGCCCGTTTTGGTGCTTATGAGATACTGAAACGGGTCGAGCAGGGCGGTTATGCTGACCGCTTGCTGGATGCCTACCTGGAGCGCAACCCGGGAATGGACCCGCGCGAACGGGGGCTGCTGACCGAGTTGGTCTATGGGGTGCTGCGCCTGCGCGGTCGCCTCGATTTTGCCCTGGGTCTTTTCTCTCGACAGCCCCTGATGCGGCTTGAGCCTGACGCCCTGTTGCTGTTGCGGCTCGGTGCCTACCAGTTGCTGGAACTCGATCGCATTCCGGCGCACGCTGCGGTGCATGCCACTGTCGAACTGGCCCACCAGGTCGGCCTAGGGCGAGTTGCCGGCCTGGTCAACGGTACGCTGCGCTCCCTGGAGCGGGACCGCGCTGCCATTGCCTGGCCAACCCCGGAGGACCTGCGGGCTTATCTTCAGCATGTGTGTAGCCTGCCGAGCTGGCTCGCCAAGGAGTTGCTGCGCCAGTTCCCGAACAGTGAATCCCGCGCGCTGGCGGAGGCTCTAGCCGGTCAGGCCCCCCTGTCTTTACGGGTCAACACGCTGAAAACCGATCGTGACACGTTGCTCGTCGCGCTGGCCGAAGCAGGTCACTGCGCCCGGCCCTGTTGTTACGCCCCCGAGGGGATTATTGTCGAGAAGCGTGCGCCGAAGCCGCTGCCCGGAGACCGCGACGGCTGGTACCAGGTCCAGGACGAGGCGAGCATGCTGATCGCCCACCTGCTCGATTCGCGCCCCGGTGACAAAATCCTCGACGCCTGCGCTGCCCCTGGTGGCAAGACCACCCATATTGCCGCCCTGACCGGCAATCAGGCTCGAATTTTGGCGGTCGACAAGCATCCCCAGCGGGTGGAACTGATTCGCCAGGGCGCCGAGCGCCTCGGTTGTCACGGGATCGAAGCGCGCTGCTGGGACCTCACTGCCGCGCCCGATTTTCTTGAGCACAACAGTTTCGACCGTATCCTCGTCGACGCTCCCTGCAGCGGTCTGGGTGTCCTGCGCCGCAACCCGGAGAGCCGTTGGAGCCGGCGACCGGCCGACCTCACCGAGCTCGCCGCACTGCAGCAGACGATTCTCGCCCAGGTTGCGCCGCTGCTGCGCCCGGGCGGTCATCTGCTCTACTCGGTCTGCACCTTCACCGCAGCTGAGACGGATGCTGTGATTAAGAATTTTCTCGCCGCTCATGCCGACTTTGCGCAGGAGGATTTTCGCACATTGTTGCCGGAAGCATGGGTCGCCCTGGCTACCGCATCCGGCAGCGTGCGGACATTGCCGCACCAGCATGACGGAATGGATGCTTTTTTCGTCGCCCGACTGGTCAAAGCCTGATTTAACCGCAAGGCAAAGCAAAGACTGGTCAAAACATTTTCAAATAGGGTATAAAGATTCTGCATTGCCTGCTCTACATGCCATTGGTGGCCAGTATAGCTCAAGTTTTTTGATCGGAGCGCTTAGATGATCAAGATCGCCCCCTCGATCCTTTCCGCCGATTTCTCGCGGCTCGGCGAAGACGTCCAAGCCGTTGACCGGGCCGGTGCCGATTACATCCACGTTGATGTCATGGACGGTCACTTCGTCCCCAACATCACCATCGGTCCGCTGGTGGTCGCCGCCCTGCGCAAGATCACCGCCAAACCCCTCGACGTGCACCTGATGATCGAGAACCCGGACCGTTACATTTCCGACTTCGCCAAGGCCGGTGCCGACATCATCACCGTCCACCAGGAAGCGGTGCCGCATCTGCATCGCACCGTGCAACTGATCAAGAGCCTTGGCAAAAAAGCCGGAATCTCGCTCAACCCGGCAACGCCGGTCGAGACCCTCGACATCATCCTCGACGAACTCGACCTGGTGCTGGTCATGTCGGTCAACCCCGGCTTCGGTGGTCAGACCTTCATCCCCTCAGCGCTCGACAAGATCCGTGCGCTGCGGCAACGCATCACGGCGCGTGGCCTCGTCACCGAGCTGGAAGTCGACGGAGGCGTCAAGATTGACAACATCCATGAGGTGGTTGCCGCTGGCGCCGATGTCCTGGTTGCCGGCAGCGCCGTTTTCAACACGGCCGACTATGCCGCAACGATTTTGGCCTTGCGGGAGAACGCTGTCAGCTCTATGGTCTGATGCTTGATCGCAGCCGCCTGGCCAGCGTGCTAAAGGCCTTCCCACGACAAACCATCCCGACGGGTTCATTGCGTCCGGCCGCCGTGCTGATTCCGCTCTTCCAGCGCGGTAACAGTGACTACCTGCTCTTTACCGAGCGCACCGCGCACCTGGAGCATCATGCCGGAGAGATTTCCTTCCCCGGCGGCGGCCAGGACCCCGGTGACGCCGACCTGGGGGCAACGGCCCTGCGCGAAACCGAGGAGGAGCTGGGCATTGCCCGTGGGCAAATCGAGATGCTGGGGCGTCTGGACGATTTCTATTCGGTGCACGGCTACCATGTCGTGCCCTTTGTCGGCATCATCCCAAGGCCCGACAACCTACGGCACGACCCCTTTGAAATCGCCGGCACCTTCGAAGCTCCCCTTGATCATTTTCGCAACCCGAAGGTGCACCGCATCGAGGATTGGCAGCACCGCGGCCGCACCCACCTGGTCGACTTCTACCACTTCGAGGAGCACATCATCTGGGGGCTGACCGCCGCGATCCTGCGCCAGTTCCTCGAGGAGACTGCTGACTTGCGTTAGCCTGCTGCACGGGCACCGGCAGCGTTCGCGTGCTTTACACCGTCAAGCCAGCACGCGCCACGGACGGGCTGCAGATTCCGGTGATACTGGGGATCATGTCGCTGATGAGCGCGCGCAACGCCGAGTTTTTTACACAACGAGGGCCCGGGGATTCACCTTCCGGAGAGCGTGCGTAACAGGATGCGCTGCAAAAATAGTACAGTAAGGGGTCGAAGAGGGGATGGTCATTGCCCTGGCGCTGGTTGAAGCAGGGAAGAGGGTCGGTCTGGGCGGATACTACCAGATGCCGCTTTTCGGCAAAGTGAGGCTGGCCGTGAGGTTTTTATTGCAGCACTTCGCCAAGGGCCAAATTGAGTCCGAGCAGGGCGTCCAGAACACCCCGTTCATCGAGTTCGAAGAGATCGCTACAACCGCCGACCGGAGCATCGTTGATGAAAATCCCCGGAATAGTCTGCTGTAGACTGCGCTGCTGCATTTCTGCTGCCTTGAAATGGTCATCGGTGATATCATACTCAACGAAGTTAACACCCTTGATGCGCAGCAACTCCTTGGCACGCTGACAGTAGGCACAGTAAATCTTGGTATAGATCTCAACCTTGACGCTCATACCTTGCCTTTCCGTGAGGAGATCTTATTAGGGATTAAGATACCCCAGAACAGGCGAGATGCAAGCGGTTGGAAGGGAAACGCGGTGAATTTTAATTTTTCAAAAGGGTTATGTGGTGTCGTTCTGGTCCTGATTATTGCGGCATGTGGCACATTTGCTCAGGCGCCGCCAGACAAGGCCGACGAAGACAGCCGCAAAGATTTCATGTCCGCCATGCGCTGGAAGCAGTACCCGGTTGCCGCCAGCCTCATGAAGCCAGAGTATCGCAAGGATTTCCTGGCGACCTTCAATAATCTGAAGACCCTGGACATCGTCGATGTCAGGCTCATCGACCTGCAAACGTCCATGGAGGGTCGGCGGTTTGAGACGACAATTGAAATGGACTACTACATCCTGCCTTCGATCACGGTCAAGACCTTCCGCTTCGAACAGACCTGGGTTTTATTCGATGGAGAAGATCCGGCTCTACAGGGATTTCTGATCGTGACACCTTTTCCCGAGTTCCCGTGAGTCTCGGGCCGCAGAGGACAATTTAGTCGTCCTGGCGCGGCTCTGCGCGCGCACGGTTCTACGCCATCTATGACCGGCGGTGGTAACCCCATATCTTCAGTCGTGAAGCTTTCTTGGGCAGCACCCCCAATCCTCAGGCCGGGGCTTAAAAACCCCTTCTGCAGCAGAGTTCATGGCTCAAATTTCCCTTGATTTTAGAGGCATCCTTGTGGTATTTAGCTGCATACTGTATACAAAACAAAGAGTATGAAATCAAGGCACATATCGCGATAAAATGGCGCTGAGGCGCTTTTTTAGTGCGGTTCTGTGTGTCAAAAAACCTGACCTGAATGGGAGGTTCAACTTGGCTGAAGTGGTTTTTTCCAGCTGGGGCGGCAAGGTGATCGATAATCGGCAGGGTGGTGAGCCGCAAGCAGCAGCCTTCAAGCTGCCGGCAAGCTATCTTGATGAAGGCAGCGTGGGCGCTTTCATCGGTTGGGACGGTCTCATCGTCCTCGACAAGGATGTCGACATCATCACCATGGCCGCCGAGTATATGAAGCGTGTCCAGGAGAAGTACTGTTGCGCCAAATGCACCCCGGGCAAGCGTGGCACGCGGGTCATGATGGATACTCTGGCTCGCATTCTGTCCGGACACGGCGAAGAGAGCGACCTGGACACCCTGACCGGGTTGGCCGATCTGCTCGACAACTGCAAGTGTACGCTCTGCATGACGGCGGCCAGGCCGGTGCTCGACACGGTCAAGTATTTCCGTGACGACTACCTGGCCTACATGCGTGGCGAGCGCAAGGCCAAGCAGGCCAAGGCCTATCATGACAAGCTGACGGCACCCTGCACCGATCGCTGCCCAGCGCATATCGATATCCCCGGCTATGTCGAGGAGATCAAGGACTACCGTCACGACGAATCGCTGGCGACCATCCGCAAGTACATGCCGATCGCGGCGGTCTGCGGCCGGGTCTGTCCGCATCCCTGCGAGAAGAACTGCCGGCGGGCCCTGGTCGATGAACCGGTCAGCATCATGGTTCTCAAGCGGGTCGCCTCCGATCACGAATGGATCCACCACCACGAGCCGCCGATGAAGCCGAAGCCTGCGACCGGCAAGAAGGTCATGGTTGTCGGCGCCGGTCCAGCCGGCCTGACCTGTGCCTACTACCTGGCGCTTGAAGGGCATCAGGTCAAGATCATCGACATGCTCTCCGAACCGGGCGGCACCGTCGCCGTCGGCATTCCCGACTACCGCATGCCGCGCGACCTGCTGCAGCGTGAGGCCGATGTCATCGCCGCCCTCGGCGTCGAGATCGAGTACGGGGTCAAGCTCGGCCGCGATGTCTCGCTGCGCGAGCTCAAGGAGCAGTATGACGCGGTCTTCCTCGGCACCGGCGCCTTCAAGTCGAAGCCGATGGGCGTCGAGGGCGAGGACCAGGGGTACGAGGGTTTTTCCGAGGGCGGCATCCATTACCTGCGTGCCGTAGCCCTCGGCGAGCCGATCGAGACTCCCAAGCGCGTCATCGTTGTCGGCGGCGGCAACACCGCCATCGACTGCGTGCGTGTCGCTCTGCGCGAAGGGGCAGAGGAGTCGATCCTGCTCTACCGCCGGACCCGCAAGGAGATGCCTGCAGAACCCTACGAGGTCGACGATGCCGAGGAGGAGAATGTCAAGTTCATCTTCCTGGCGCTGCCGACCAGGCTGATCACCGAAAACAACAAGATCGTCGGCGTCGAAGTGCAGAAGATGGAACTGGGCGAGCCCGATGAGTCCGGTCGCCGCCGCCCGGAACCGGTTCCCGGCAGCGAGTATATCGTGCCCTGCGACCTGGTCATTCCGGCCATCGGCCAGGACCCGGACCTCTCCTACCTGGAGGATGGTGACTACGGCATCAAACAGACCCGCTGGAACAGCATCGTCACCAACGGCGGGACCATGATGACCGACAACGCCGGGGTCTTTGCCGGTGGCGACTGCGAGTACGGCGCCATGACCGTAGTGCTCGCCGTCGGTCACGGCCGGCGCGCTGCCCGCGTCATGCACCGCTACCTGATGGAAGGCAAGGTCTACCTCGACGAAGAGGATGCCATGGAGGATATCATCAACAACCTCGGCGCCTTCGACAAGAACGAGAATGTTGGCATCTGCGGTGGACAGCACCGCGAACACCAGCCGAAAATCAACGGCGCCGAACGCGCCAGCAACTACGAAGAGATCGAACTGGCCATGCCGGAAAGCCAGGCAGTACGCGAGGCGGAACGCTGCCTGCGCTGCTACCGGGTCGGCATGCTGGCGGTCAACTGACGTTTCCGAATACTTACAGATAAACTGATTAAAGGGCAGATTCGATGATCAACCTCAAGATCGACGGCAAAGATGTCCAGATTGCATCGGGAGCCACCATTCTCGATGCGGCGGAACAAGTGGGCATCAAGATTCCGACCCTCTGTTACCTGAAAAAGGTCTCCCCGACCGGTGCCTGCCGCATCTGTGCAGTCGAGGTCGAGGGAGCAGACAAGACGATGACCGCCTGCAACACCCGGGCAGTCGATGGCATGGTCGTGACGACCCAGTCCGAGAAGCTGACCGTCATTCGGCGCCAGATCGTCGAATTGCTGCTGGTCAACCATCCTCTTGACTGCCCGGTCTGTGACGCCGGCGGCGAATGCGACCTGCAGGATATCTGTTATTCCCAGGATGTGGTGCGGCAGCAGTTCGAGGCTGACGACGTCAACGCCGCGACCATCGACCACTGGCCGCTGATCCAGCAGGTGCCCAACCGCTGCATCATGTGCGAGAAATGTGTCAAGACCTGCCATGAAACGATCGGCTCCAGCGCCCTGTTCGTCAACGAAAAGGGTGACAAGGCCTTTATCGACAAGGATCTCGACAAGTGCGAGTTCTGCGGCAACTGCGTTCAGGTCTGCCCGACCGGCACCATGATTTCGAAACCGTTCAAATTCAAGGCCCGTCCCTGGGAGCTGCGCAAGACGCCTACGGTCTGCACCCTCTGTGCCGCCCAGTGTCAGGTCGATATGCACAGCAAGCAGGGCAAGGTGTTGCGTGTGACGTCTGAAGACGGCATCACGGTCAACGACGGCAACCTCTGCGTCGGCGGCTTTTTCGGCCACGACTACCTGAACAGCGACCAGCGCCTGACGGCACCGTTGATTGACCAGCAGACCAGCACCTGGGCGGACGCCATCGACAAAGTGGTCGCCGACTTCGCGCGTCTGCGTGACGGGCAGGGCGGCCAGGTGATAGCCGGGCTGGCTTCACCGCATTTGACCAACGAGGAGAACTATCTCTTCCAGAAACTTTTCCGTGTGGCTCTGGGCAGCAACAACATCGATTCCGAAGCCCGTTTCGGCAACCTGCGGGCCGCCAAGGTGCTGCAGGCACAGCTCAAACTGGGCGGCGCCAGCAACCGCCTGGATCGCGTCGGCAAAGCCGGGGCAGTGCTGGTCTTCGGTGCTGACCTGCGCTCCGAATCCCCGGCCCTCAACTGGCAGGTACAGCTCGCCGCCCGCAAAAACGACAGCCGTCTGATCGTTGCCAACCAGCGCCGTACCAAACTGGTCAGGCAGGCGGAAAGCTTCCTGCAGTATCGTGCCGGCAGCGAAGCCTACCTGGCCGGTGCCCTGGCCAAGCTGCTGGTCGACAAGGGGCAGGCGGACAACGATTTTCTCAGCCGTGCCGTCGCCAACCGCGACGAACTGGATGCCTACCTGAGCAGTATTGACGTCGACGCCGCCTGCGCTGCGACCGGAGTCAGCCGTACTCTGCTGGAGGAGGCTGCCGACCACCTCGGCCAGGCCTCTTCCGTGGCCATCATCTTTGGCCGTGACGTGATGGGTTCGGCCACGGCAGAGGCGGCGGTGGCCGCTCTGGCGAATCTGGCCCTGGTCAGCGGTGCCCTGCACGGTGATTGCAGCGGGCTATACCCGGTCGCCAGCAAAGGCAACACCCAGGGGCTTTTGGATGCGGGCGTTGCCCCGGAACTGCTCCCCGGCATGCAGGATTACGCTGCTGGCCGCGAGAAGTTCGCCACCGCCTGGCATGTTGCTTTGCCCGAGGGGGGTGCTGACGCCACAAACATTCTCGTCGGCATCGAGCAGGGTTCCATCCGTGCGCTCTTCCTCGTCGGGGTCAACCCGCTGGTCGGCTTTCCGGAAAGTGGCCGCTGGCGTAAGGCACTCGAGAAGCTCGAGAGCCTGGTAGTTCAGGACATCCTGGCGAGCGATCTGACCGCCATGGCCACGGTCGTGTTGCCTGGAGCTGCCAGCGCCGAGAAGCGCGGCAGCGTGACTGCGCTCGATCAGCGGGTCAACAAGTTGCGTATTGCCGTTGAGCCACCTGGCGAAGCGCGCCCGGAGCTGGCGGTTTTGTGCGAGCTTTTTGCGCGCCTGAGCGGTAAGCCCGAGCCTAGCGAAATTACTCTGCGCCGGGAGATGATGGAGTTGAGCGGCAGTTACGGTGATGTCTGTCAGAATCTCGAGCAACGCAGCTTCTGCTGGAAGAAGGCCTATGCGCCTGCCGACAAGAGTCTGCTGGCAGCGCAACCCGAATTGACCGTGCCGGCGACCGCGGAATTGCAACTACTGGTTGGCAAGTGTCCCTTCCAGTTCGGCACGACAACCACCTACTCGGCAGCCAACAACGAACTGGCTCCGGTAGGCATCCTGTTCGTCAATCCTGCTGATGCCGCCAAGCTCGGTGTCACCGATGGCGGCAAACTCAAGGTCACAGGCCCGGCCGGTTCGGCGAGCGGCAAGGTCATTGTCCACACCATGGTCCCCGCCGGGCTCATGGCGGCATCAGACAACTTTGCCGACATGAATATTCAGCAGATCATGCCAGCAGGCAGCAACTGTGTCACCGTGACCGCTGCCAAAGCGTAGGCAGTCATAGTTTCAAACCCAAACGCCCCGCTATAGCAGGGCGTTTTTCTACCTAAATCGTTAATAAGTATGGCCCCCCGGATAGCTTGCCCGGGTGGCCAAATTTATTTGCATTTTCCGGCTTGACATATCTGACCAAACAGGTAAGATATTCACAACAGAACAATCTTCATGTTCTACCTCCTAAGAAAAACCCACAAACCCGTTGCCCCACAGTCACCCTCCTGACTGTGGGTTTTTTATTTCGCCACCTAGCGTCCTGGCATCTCAGGAAATCTTCTTTTATGTCCCAAGGTCGCCATCAAGTGATTCTCGCCGCTCTAATGACACCATGTTCCGAGCGGCTTTATGGGCGGGCATGCGGCGGGCGCGAGTCTTTAGCGATTGACCCAAAACAGAAGAACCAGGGGCCCGGCAAAACTGCCGGGCCCCTGGTTATACACGGCGACCCTAAGTGGGGTTTAAAGGGCTTTCTTCAGCAATCCTTCCAACTGGTTTTTCGGTACCGCGCCAACCACCTGGTCGAAGACCTTGCCGTCCTTGAACAGGATCAGGGTCGGAATCCCACGCACACCGAATTTGCCGGGAGTGGCCGGGTTCTCGTCAACATTCAGTTTGCAAATCTTGACCTGTCCGTCAAAATCGACGGCCAGCTGATCGACCAGCGGGCTGATCGCTTTGCAGGGTGCACACCAGGATGCCCAGAAATCTACCAGCACGGGTACCGAGGACTGATTGACTTCACTCTCAAAAGAATCATCCGTCAACTGGACGACTTTATCACTTGCCATAACAATCTCCTTATGATTTGAATCTCCAGCAAACATTCGAGTTTCATAATAATCCACCCAGAGAAAAAATCAAGGGAATATCCGTGAAAAGCGCCAACCCTTGACAGTTAGCACACTGCCCCCCTAAGATGAGCCCAAATTATCTGACGAGGCAAGTATGATCGAGGACAAAATAAGTGCTGCGGTTGCGCAGCAGACCGCTTTTCTTGACCCCTATCTGCTCACCCAGAAGCCGCTGCTGGACAGCCTGGCCAAACATCTGGTGACAACCTTTGATCAGGGCGGACGCCTCTTCCTGGTCGGCAGTGGCCCGTTCGGTGGGATCGCCGGTATCATCGGTCAGACCTTCTTGCACCGACAGACGCTGGAGCGCCCGGCGCTGCCGGCTATTGCCCTGACCAATGACGCCGGACTGGCGACGTTCCTGGCCGGTGACGAACAGGGCAGTCAGCTGTTCAGCCGCCAGTTGCGCGCCCTGGCCAACGACCAGGATACAGTGCTGGTGTTTGCCGGGACCAGCGCTCAGTCCGGCAGACCGCGAAGCCCTCAGCACAGCGCGCCAACTCGGTTGCCGCACGATTCTGCTAGCCAGCGATCAGGCGGAACTGGCCGACTCTCTGCCGGATATCAGCCTGTCTCTGCCCAGCGACTCCCTGCCACGCTTGCTGGAAAACGCCCTCTTCATCGGCAACCTGCTCTGTGCCCTGGTCGAAGGAGACCTCTTCGGCATCTGACCCGGGCGGAAGGTCCACGGGCGATCTGTGCAGCGTTCGGCAGGTTCAGCAGCAAGCACGCTCCTGAATCGATTGGTTTGTTGAATTTTGGCGAGACCGTAGACAAGAAAATTGACAGGCATGGGCGAAAAAACGTATTCTTACAAGGTTTTAGATTAACTTTTTGTTGCGCACCTGACCGAACCTGTGATCGCCAGGTGCTCAAGTGCATAACACAACCTGCTGGTCAGCAGCACCTACGGCAAAATCACGTTGGCGGCTTCTGCCCTGGTCCTGCGAGACGTTTCATCATGACTGCAAATGTCCTGCTGTTCAAAATTACCCTGCTGGTCTATTTCGCCGCCACCCTCTGCTACCTGATCGGCGTCATTTCCCGCAAGGACCGCTTTCGCCAGGGCGCCATCTGGCTGCTGAGCGGTGGCTTTATCCTGCACTGCATCACCCTGGCGACCCGCTGGTTCGCTACCGGCATCACGCCGGTGGCCAGCCTTTTCGAATCCCTGTCGTTTTTTGCCTGGGCGCTGGTCGGCATCTACCTGCTCTTCTACCTGCGCTACCGGACGATCATGCTCGGCGCCTTCATTACGCCCCTGGCCCTGGTCCTGATGATTATCGGCTCTGCGGCGCCAAAGCAGGCCCCGGCGCTCAACCCGATGCTCGACAGCTGGTGGTTTCCGGTGCATGTCACCCTGGCTTTTCTCGGCCACGCGGTCTTCGCCATCGCCGCAGCGGCCGGTATCATGTACCTGCTGCAGGAGCGGATGCTCAAAAGCAAGAAGTTCTCCGGCCTCTTCTACCGGCTGCCGTCACTCGACACCCTCGACAGTATGAACTACAAGTGCCTGACCTTCGGCTTTCCGCTGATGACCATGGGGATCATCTCCGGTGCCATCTGGGCCAACTCGGCCTGGGGCGGCTACTGGCGCTGGGATCCCAAGGAGACCTGGGCCCTGATCAGCTGGTTTCTCTATGCCGCCCTGCTGCACGGCCGGCTCACGGTCGGCTGGCGAGGCCGGCGCGCGGCGATCTTTGCCATCATCGGCTTCGGCTTTCTGCTCTTCACATTCTTTGGCGTCAACCTGTTCCTCTCCGGGGAACACAGCTTCCGTAACTTCACGGGGCAATAACCGGGGAGAGGAAAGGGACGCGCCATGCATATCGTCATCGTCGGCCTGAGCCACAAAACAGCGCCGGTGGAAATCCGTGAAAGACTCGCCTTTGCCCCGACCGCCATGGAGCGGCCGCTGCGCCAGATGCTCGAGTTGCCGGCGATTGCCGAGGGGCTGATCGTCTCGACCTGCAACCGGGTTGAGCTGTGCGCCGCCACCAAGGAGCCGGATGCCGCCATGGCCGCCCTGCGGCGCTTTCCTGGCGGAATACCACGAAGTCCAGCCCGAGGAGATCGACGCCAACCTGTACAGCTACCAGGGCGAGGAGGCCATCCGCCACCTGTTCCGGGTTGCCTCGAGCCTCGACTCGATGGTGCTTGGCGAGCCGCAGATCCTCGGTCAGATCAAAACCGCCTACGGCTACGCCGCCGAGTTCAAGACCGCCGGCCTGATCCTCAACCGCTTCCTGCACAAGGCCTTTTCCGTGGCCAAGCGGGTGCGCACCGAGACCGCCATCGCCAGCAATGCCGTTTCGGTGTCCTTTGCGGCGGTGGAACTGGCCCGCAAGATCTTCGACCGGCTCGACAACAAGGGGGTCATGATCATCGGCGCCGGCGAAATGTGCGAACTGGCGGCCCGTCACTTTGTCACCAATGGCGTCTCCAAGGTGCTGGTGACCAACCGGACCTTCGAGCGGGCCGAGAAGCTGGCCGTCGAATTTAATGGCAAGGCCGTGCCCTTCGAATATTTCGTTGACCATCTGGCCGAAGTCGATATCGTCATGACCTCGACCGGCGCACCGAACTTCATCCTTGGCCAGCGCCAGATGGAAGAAGTCCTCAAGCGCCGCAAGAACCGGCCGATGTTTTTGATCGACATCGCCGTGCCGCGCGACATTGACCCGAAGGTCAACGACCTCGACAATGCCTATCTCTACGATGTCGACGATCTCCAGGGGGTTGTCCAGGCCAACCTCAAGGAGCGCCAGAAAGAGGCCAGCAAGGCCGAAGCGATCGTCGAACAGGAGATCGGCCAGTTTCACCTGTGGCTCGGCAACCTCGAAGTCAAGCCGACGATCATCGCCCTGCGCCGCAAGCTCGAAGAGATTCGCCAGCAGGAACTCGACAAGACCTTCGGCAACCTCAAGGACCTCACCAGCCAGCCAGCGCAAAAGCATCGAGGCGATGACCGGAGCAATGATCAACAAGATTCTGCACCAGCCGACCACGATCCTCAAGCGCACCCAGAACGACACCAGCGGCGAAGATTATGTCGATGCCGTGCGGGTTCTCTTCGACCTGCCCGGCCCCGGCTGATGATGACAAGGAAATCAAACCCCTCGACGATTCCGAGCAAGAATAGAAGGAGCACTCAAGATGTCCAGACAACTGCTGCGTATCGGCACCCGCGCCAGCCAACTTGCCCTCTGGCAGGCCAACTGGGTCAAGTCCGAACTGGAAAAACGTTACCCCGGCATGGAAGTCACCCTGACCAAGATCAAGACCCAGGGGGACAAGATTCTTGATGTGCCGCTGGCGATGGTCGGTGGCAAAGGCCTGTTCGTCAAAGAGATCGAAGAGGCGATGCTGCGTGGCGAGATCGATATCGCCGTGCACTCGATGAAAGACGTGCCGACCATTTTCCCCGAGAGCCTGGCCCTGCGCTGCATCACCGAGCGCGAGGACTGCCGGGATATCGTCATCCTGCGCCCGGGAGTGTCGACCTGGAGAGACCTGCCTCAGGGTGCCCGCATCGGCACCAGCGCCCTGCGCCGCAAGGCCCAGCTGCTGCACCTGCGCCCCGACCTGCAGATGGTCGATATCCGCGGCAACGTCGAGACTCGCATCCGCAAGCTCACCGAGGACCATCTCGATGCGGTCATCCTCGCTGCCGCCGGCATGCACCGCCTCGGCTTCACCAGCCAGATCGGCGAGTACCTGCCGGTCGACGTCTCGATCCCGGCCATCGGCCAGGGGGCTCTGGGCATCGAAAGTCGCATCGATGACGACGAGACCAACGCGCTGATCGACTTCTTCAACCACGCCGAGACCGACTGGGCGGTCCGCGCCGAGCGGGCCTTCCTCAAGCGCCTGGAAGGCGGCTGCCAGGTGCCGATCGCCTGTCACGGCACTGTGGCCGGCGAGACCCTGACCCTGACCGGCTTCGTCTCCGACTGTGACGGCGTGCGTTGTCTGAAAAAGACCGTTACCGGTCCGGTTGGCGAGGCGGAGAAGATCGGCACCTCGCTCGGCGACGACCTGCTGATCAAGGGCGCCGGCAAGATCCTCAACGAGGTCTACCAGCACGAGACGTTCAATGTCGGCAAAGAGGACGTCTGACCGGATGTCTCTTGCGGGCCGTCGCGTACTGGTGACGCGGGCCGCCGAGCAGGCGTCAGCACTTGCCGACGCGCTGGCCAAATGCGGTGCCGTACCGGTTGTGGTGCCGACCATAGCGATCGTTCCACCACCGTCTTTTGCCGAACTCGACCGGGCGCTTGCCGGGCTCGACCGCATCGATTACTTGCTGCTGACCTCGGTCAACGCCGTCGAGGCCGTTTTCGACCGCCTCGCGGTGCTGGGCTGCGACGCCTGCAGCCTGAGCAACCTGAAAACCGTGGCGGTCGGGCCGAAGAGCGCTGCTGCCCTTGCCGCCCACGGCGTTGCCGCCGATCTGGTGCCTGAAGATTACCGCGCTGAAGGCGTGGTCGCCCTGCTCAAGAACCGGGTCAACGGCAAACGTCTGCTCTACCCGAAGGCCGCCCTGGCCCGCGACCTGATCCCTGCCGAACTGAGCGCTGCCGGCGCCGAAGTCATTGACCCGGTCGCCTACGCCAGTGCCGTGCCGGACGATGCCGCCGACAGGCTGCAGAACGCTCTTGCCGATGGGCTGGACCTGCTGACCTTCACCGCGTCGTCAACCGTCAAGAACCTCGTCGCGCTGCTCGACGCCAAGGGTCTGGCCATGGCGCAAAAGATTCCGGTCGCCTCGATCGGTCCCCTGACCAGTGCAACGGCCAGGACGCCTCGGCTTCAGCATTGTTGTCGAACCGCAGCATGCGACCCTCGACGAGATGGTCGAAGCCATCAAGGATTACTACGCAAAGTCGTAAGTTTTGAGATTGTCCATGCGCGACGCGCCACGCGCGACGCGCCTCTGAAAAGCGGAGGTTTTTATGTTCTTTCCCGAATACCGTGCCCGCCGCCTGCGCCGCAACGATACCCTGCGCCGCATGGTGCGTGAAACCTTCCTGCGGACCGACGACCTGATCTACCCGATGTTCTCCGCCTTCGGCGAGGGGATCAAGCACGAGATCTCCTCCATGCCCGGCATCTACCAGCAGTCGATCGAGCATATCGTGGCCGAGGCCAGAGAAGTCTATGACCTCGGTATCCCGGCAGTGATCCTGTTCGGCATCCCCGAGAGCAAGGATGCCTTCGGCCAGGATGCCTACGCCGAGACCGGCATCATCCAGGAGACGATCCGCGCCATCAAGGCCGCGGTGCCGAAGCTGCTGGTGATCACCGATGTCTGCATGTGCGAATACACCGATCACGGCCACTGCGGCGTCATCAAGGACGGCGACGTCGACAATGACGAGACACTCAAGCTGCTCGCCGCCGAAGCCCTCTCCCATGCCCGTGCCGGTGCCGACATCGTCGCCCCCTCGGACATGATGGACGGTCGGGTCGCCGCGATCCGCGAGATCCTCGATGCCAATGACTTCTCGCACATCCCGGTCATGAGCTATGCCGTCAAGTATGCCAGCGCCTACTACGGCCCCTTCCGCGAGGCAGCCGAATCGACCCCGCAGTTCGGTGATCGGCGCAGCTACCAGATGGACCCCGCCAACCGCATCGAGGCGTTGCGCGAGGCTGAACTCGACATCCAGGAATGCGCCGACTTCCTCATGGTCAAACCGGCACTGGCCTACCTCGACATCCTGCGCGATCTCAAGGAGCGCTACAACCTGCCGCTGGTCGCCTACAACGTCTCGGGGGAATACTCGATGATCAAGGCCGCCGCCGCCAAGGGGTGGATCGACGGCGAGCGGGTGATGATGGAGACTTTGGTCGGCATGAAGCGCGCCGGCGCCGATCTGATCATCACCTACCACGCCAAGGAAGCCGCAAGGCTATTGAAATAACTCGGCTGCGGCACGTGCGAGTCGCGCGTGGCGGATTGAAATTACACTCAACCTGCAGGGATGAAGGGAAAAGCAAGACCGTCACTTCGTCCCTAAAGTTTTTCCGCGCCGCGTCAGCCATCGCGCCTCCGAGCGTCTATGTCTGAATATACCTGTACAACCCTCGACAACGGCCTGCGCGTCGTCAGCGTACCGATGCCGCATCACCACAGCGCTGAAGTGCTGATCTACATCGGGGTTGGCAGTCGCCACGAAACGGCCCGCAAGGCGGGCGTGTCGCATTTCCTCGAGCACATGCTGTTCAAGGGGACGGCGGATTACCCCTCCAGCCTGGCCCTGGAGCGGGCCTTTGAGTCGATCGGCGGATCGGCCAATGCCGCCACCGACAGCGAAACAACCTGCTTTCATTCCCGCATCCATCCCGACCATTTTGCCGAGGGCATTGCCCTGTTCAGTTCCATGATGCAGCGGCCGCTCTTAAAGGACATGGACATGGAGCGCCGGGTCATCCTCGAAGAGGCGATGGGTGATCTCAACGAGTCCGGGCGACAGATCAATTCTGACAATATCATTGCCGCCCTGCTCTTCCCCGATCACCCCCTGGGCCAGCCGACCGTCGGCAACCGGCCGGCCATCGAACGCCTCACCCTGCGGCAACTGCGTCAGCATCACGCCACCTACTACACACCCCGCAACACCGTGCTGACGGTGGCCGGCCCGGTCGATCATCGGCAGGTTCTGGCCGCGGCACAGCAATTCTTTGGCCAATGGCAGGGTGACGTGGCGCCGCCGCCGAAGGCCTGGAGCGATTTTTCCGGGACAGACAAGTCGATGCGCTGGGTCCGCGATGCCGGCTCTCAAGTCAGCCTGCAGCTGGCTTTCCTCCTCCCCGGCCGCGACAGCGAACACGCCGTCAATCTGCGCGTGTTGCGTCGGCTGCTGGGCTGGGGCGGCATGAGCCGTCTCATGCTGCGCCTGCGGGAAGAGCTGGGGTTGACTTATGCCGTTGACGCGGCCCTCGCCCTTTACGCTGACGCGGGCACCCTGGCCATCGACCTGGCCGTCTCAACGGAGAACCTGGCCAAGGCGACGACGGCGGTTTTCGAAATCTTCACCGAGCTGCACAGCAGCGAAGTCGATAGAGCAGAGCTGGCACATCTTCTCAACTGCTACCGCTGCGATCTCGATTACTCCCGCGACCAAGTTGACGAGATGGCCCTGCGTTACGCCTGGGGGGAGCTCACCGGCAACCCCCGGACCATCGCCGACGATCTCGCCGCAATCGATACGGTCACTGCCGCAGGCTTGCGGCAGACGACCAGGGAACTGTTCACCCCCACCAACCTGCGCGGCGCCATCGTCGGCCCCTACCGTACCCGCGACCGCAAAGCCGTCGAAGCCATCATCGCCAACTGGCAGCCCGCCGATGGCCTTTAGCTGCAACATGCAGGGTTGGCGCGTCGCTGAGATCAGGCGACAGAGTCATCTGATGATACGCTTGACGGCGGCAGCAAAACAGCGTCAACCATGTTGAGCTCATCCCCTTTTTCGCGGGTTTGTTCATTTTGCCGATTGCAGCTGTTATAATACTCACAAAAGAAATGATTCCAGAGTCTTGTTTTAAGTGAGCGGGCAAGGCTTCCTGAATCAGTGCTTCGTCTGCTTCTCCGCATAATCAGGGGACCATGCATCCAGTCGCCAACAGTTATCGACAGTCAACTGCACCGCTGCGGCGCGTTCTTGCCCAAGGCCTCTTGCTATCCTGCGTTCTTCTGTCGGCGCCTCATGATGTCCACGCCGCCGACCAGGAGGTGGCCGCCTCTCTGCGCGGCAGCATCAAAGCCTTAGACAGTGCCCGGCAGACGGCGTTGCGCGATGTCGAGAGCTTGCCCCAAGAGAGCGGTGACGCCGCTGACTACAGAGACTTCATCGTCTATCTCAACACCCGGATCGTTGCATACTGCATGCAACTCGCGGAACAGGGCGACGCGACAGCCCTGGAGGGGTTGCCGTGTCCCGCCGGAGCGGCGGGGACAGATCTGGTGACACCGCCGAGTGCCGCCGGTGAGGAGGTCTTTTCCACAGCCGAAACAAGTCGCACCGAGACAGGGCCTGCCGGCACAGGTGTGGTCGATACCAGGACCCAAGCTGAGAAAACCGCGGACCTCGAGGGTGATTTACTCACCGCCCTCGGCGATTTCGATGAGATGCTCCTGAAGGAGGAAGGCAAGGTTGCCGCGCGAGTTCCCAGCCAGCGTGAGGCCAGCGTATCCGGCCAGCCTAGTGCGACCGGCTCGAATGGAGCGTCTGGTGTCACAGGGGAGACCGCCGCCGGGGAGACCGGTCGCGCCGGGGGGCGGGAGACGGGGACTGCCGGCGAGGACTCCGCCCAAGGGGGCGTCGCCGGGCAGGGCGACCGTTCCGGAGCCGTGTCCGGCACCCAGAGCAGTGCCGGGCCCGGTGCCGGCGACATGGCCAGCTCGACATACGGTGTCCCCGGGGGCACCCTGCCGCCGCCCAAAGACGACGATATCGTCGCCCGGCAGTTGCGCGAAGCGGCCGAAAAGGAACCTGACCCGGAGTTGAAGAAGAAACTCTGGGAGGAGTACTGGAGATACAAAGGTAAAAAGAAGTCGGGGGAGTGACTTGACGATGAAGCGATTATATGTGCTTTTTGCGGGCTTCCTGCTGCTTTCCGGCTGTGCAACCTTGACGGGACAGGTTCAGGATGGGGTCAAGCCGATTGTCGCGGCGCAAGAGCTGGATAGCTCGGAATTGCTTGATGTGGCGATCGTCGTATTCGACAGCGAGCCCTTGACCGACAAGGAGATCCGCGAGCTGGGGCTCTCCGAGGAGATTCGCCAGGCAGAAGAGCGCTACATACCGATCCACCTCAAGTACACCATGCAGCGTACCGGTTATTGGGGGGCCGTACGGGTGGTCCCGACGGAGAGCGACGCCCATATCCAGCTCCATGGAACCATCATCCATTCGGATGGTGAACAGCTGAGGCTCGAAATAGAAGCGTTCGATTCCCGTGGCGTGCCGTGGTTCGAGAAGTCCTATACTGAGAAGCTTCGGCCGTCGGATTACAAAAACCTCTCCTCCGGTGAGAAAGACCCGTTCCAGGATCTTTACAATACCATTGCCAACGATCTGGCCCAGCATCGCCAGCAACTGTCGAAGGATGAGGTTCACGAGATTCAGCAGATCTCGGAACTACGCGTCGCCCAGGATATGGCTCCCGACGCTTTTGCCGGCTATTTTTCCCGGGACAAGCAGGGTGTTTATACGCTGCTCCGGCTACCGGACGAAGCCGATCCGATGCTCAAGCGGGTGCATGCTGTCCAGGTGCGAGATGATATGCTGCTCGACACCATCAACAGCTACTACGAGATCTACTACAACGATCTCTGGCAGCCCTACGGCGACTGGCGGAAACTCTACTGTGAAGAGATCACAGCCATGCACGAAGTCGAGGCGCAGGCGCTGACCCGCCAGGCCCTCGGTATAGCCGCGGTGGTCGGAGGCGTCTTGCTCAGCACAAAAAACAATAGTCTGGCCAATTCGAACCTGCCCGGAGTGATGGTCATCGGCGGTGCTGCCGCCATCTACAGCGGCTTTGAAAAACGTGCCGAGACCAAGATCCACAAGGACGTCATCGAGGAGTTGAGCGTGTCTTTCACTTCGGAAGCCGAACCACTGGTGGTGGAGGTGGTTGGCGAGACCGTCCGGCTGACCGGGTCGGCCGAGGAGCAGTACCAGAAATGGCGTCAAATGCTGCGCGACATCTACCTGTCGGAGACGGGTTTGCCACTTGCCAACGACGGGAGCACGCAAGAGCCCTCTGAGCGTTCTGCCGGAACTAAGTGAGAACAGCCGATGACAGAAGATCCTGAGCGCACACGAGAGCAAGGCGAACGGCCGGGACGTCCTCCGAAACTGGTTCCGCCCGATGCGGCCGGCAGAGACAAGGAGCAGTCGTCCCACAAGGGTCCGTTGCTGATCCTGGCCTGCGGCCTGTTGCTGGTTATCGCCGCGCTGCTGGTGCTCTTCCTGCCGCTGCGCCAAGCCCCCCAGGCCACGGCTTTGCAAGCCGGGGCACAGGCCCCCCGCCAACCCGTTGCCCCCCTGCCGCCGAATCCTGCTGCCAATAGCGAGGCGAGCCTGGAGATTGAGCGCCTCATCGGAACGTGGCTGCAGAAGCAGGCGGAAGCCGAGGCGATTAACATCGCGGCCTGGGGCGGAGAGGACTATGCCGAAGCGATCGCTCTGGCCAAGGAGTGCGAACGGCGGTTGGGAGATCAGCAGTACCTCCCTGCCCGGGAAGCATGCGAAGGGGCACTGCACAGCCTGGATGAACTGGTCGCCTCGAAGGGCCAGCGGGTAGAAGAGGCGCTCTCTGCCGGCCGGATGGCCCTGGAGCAGGGGGATTCGGAGGCGGCCGCCGGCCATTTCCAACGGGCGCTTGCCATTGATGCGGACGACGAGAGAGTCGCCGCCGGTATGCACAGGGCAGAGCAGCTGCCTGCTGTGCTCCGCTTTGTCCAAGACGGGCGTACCATGGAGTCGGCCGGTGACCCCGACGGGGCATTGCTGGCCTTTGGCAAAGCCGTGGAGCTTGACCCTGAGTTCACTCCGGCCCAGGAAGCGGTAGGCCGGGTCCGCGCAGAAATAGCCAATCGGGCGTTCCAGCAGGCTATGAGCAACGCCCTGCAGGCGCTGGCGGATGGCCGGTTGGCTGCGGCCGGGACGGCCCTGAAAAAGGCCGAAGGGCTCAGGCCGGGTGATCGTGCAGTCGCCGATCTCAAACAGCAGCTGGCACGCACGCAGCTTGCCGGCCGGCTGGCCGCCCTGCGGCAAGAGGCAGAACGCCAGGAACAAGCGGAGAACTGGCCCGGTGCGCTGAAAAGTTGCGAAGAAGCACTGTCCCTGGATGCCCGGGCAGCCTTTGCCGCCATGTGCAAAGAGCGGGCGGGCCTGCGGCTCAACCTGGACCTTCGCCTCAAGGCCATCCTGGCCAAGCCGGAGCGACTGTTTGAGAATGGGCCCCTAGCGGAGGCTCGCCTGGCCCTGAAGCGGGCGTCGGACATCACCCCGCGGGGACCGGTGCTGGCAGCACAGATCGACCAGCTCGCCGCGTTGGTTACCGAGGCCGAGACCGAGGTCGAGGTGGTAATCCGATCGGATGGCTTGACCGATGTCACGATCTATCATGTCGGGCGCCTGGGCCTTTTTCAGGAGAAACGCCTGGTGCTGCGTACGGGCGATTATACCGCCACCGGCAGCCGTAACGGCTTCCGGGATGTGCGCCAG
Source organism: uncultured delta proteobacterium (assembly GCA_963825615.1). Taxonomy (GTDB): domain Bacteria; phylum Desulfobacterota; class Desulfuromonadia; order Desulfuromonadales; family BM103; genus JAHEDT01. Next base: position 662,452 of record CAWGTV010000008.1, on the reverse strand, counting down.
ACCCTCAAGGTCCGGCCGGCCTCCGGCAAGATGGTCATCACTCTGCGTTGCGAGGAACCGATTTGATCCGCCTGATCGAGATATACGGCCAGGAAGAAGTGCGCCGGCTCGATGAGACCAGCCTGCCGCTGCTGGTCGGCACGGACGATACGGCGCACATCCGCGTGGACGGCGCCCAAGGGATCGTCGCCTACGTCGCAGAGTCCCGCAACCACCTCTTTTTGCAACCGGCCGATGACGCGGCCAGTCTGCTCTACCACAACGATGAACCGGTGCTCGCTTCGGTCTGGCTGAAATCGGGTGACACGACCCGCATCGGTGATGACGTGGTCCGTTGGCACCTGTCCGGGCAGCGCGTCGAGGTACATGTTGCCAAAGCCACGACCATGCTGCTGCGGCCGCCGGTGGAGTCCCCGACCAAGGTAAAGACTGGCGCCGATGAGCAGAGCCTGCCGGTCATGGAAGCCCCCCCTCCCGGCCGCGGCAGGTTCCGCAACCTGGCCATTGTCCTTTTCGCCCTGCTCCTTTGTGGGACAGCCTTCGTACTGCTCGCCAACCCCCTCGCCGTGCTGGTCACGCCGACTCCGGACAGCCTCTCCATCTCCGGGTTCCCGCCGGTGGTCAAGTTCGCTGACCGTTACCTGGGCCTTTCCGGCAGCTATACCCTGCATGCCGAGAAGCAAGGCTATCAGTCTCTCGCAGAGAAAGTCGAGATCACCAGTGCCGGCAGCAGCTACAGTTTCACCATGGAGAAGCTGCCCGGCCTGGTCGACCTGACCAGCACCCCTGCGGGGGCGACCGTGCTGGTAGACGGCCTGCCGGTCGGAGCAACCCCGCTGCAGGCCGTGCCGGTCGCCGCCGGCAGCCGCACGCTGCGCTTCGAGCTGGAACGCTACCAGCCGCTCGACAGGATCATCGACATCGAGGGCTTCGGTGCTCGGCAGAGCCTGCAGGTTGAACTCGCGCCAGCCTGGGCCGTGGTCTCCTTGCAGACGGAACCGCAAGGGGCCACCCTAATGGTCGACGGCGAAGAGCAGGGCGTGACGCCGCTCGACCTAGAATTGCTTGCCGGCAAGCGCCAGACTGGTCTTCACCAAGGAGAAATATGCGCCCCTCGACGTGGAGCTGACGGTTGCAGCGGGGCTGGATATGGCTCCAGCGGTGTACCACCTTGAGCCTGCTGCGGCCCGCGTCGACATCACCTCTGTGCCCGCCGGGAGCACGGTGACCATCGACGGTGTCTACCGGGGGTTGACGCCCTTGTCGATTCCTCTGAGCCCCGGCAAGGAGCATGAGCTGCGCTTGACCCTGGCCGGATACCTGCCGGCCAGTCGCAGGCTGAAGCTGGAGGCCGAAGAAAAACGCGCACTTGATGTCAGCCTCGAAGCGGAATACGGAACCGTCTTTATTGCCGGAAACCCGGCTGAGGCGACCCTCTACATCGACGGCAAACCGCAGCAGTTCAGCAATGGCCGGTTTCGACTGACAACCAGGAGCCACACCCTCGAACTGAAGGCCAAGGGCTATGTGAGCATGACCAAAACGGTAACGCCCCAGGCCGGCTACAGCCAGCGGGTCGAACTCGACCTGCGGCGGCCACAGGCTGCGACCAACGCCGCCGCTCCGCCCGGACCAGCGCCGGGGAAAACCACCGGCCTCGGTCAGAAGCTGGTCCTGATCACGCCGAAGCCTTTCCTGATGGGGGCCTCCCGGCAGGAAGCGGGTCGGCGTGCCAACGAAGGCGAACGCCAGGTCACCATGGAACGCAGCTTCTATCTCTCCGAACGCGAGGTGACCAACGCAGAATATAAGCTCTTCCAGGCGCAACACTCCTCGGGGATGTCGGGCAACCGCTCCCTCGAGGAAGATTCCCACCCGGTGGTCAATGTCGCCTGGGACGATGCCGCGCGTTTTATGAACTGGCTCAGCCAGAAGGACGGCTTGCCGCCCTTCTACCGGGAAGAGCACGGGGCCATGGTCCCCGGTTCTGAGCAAGGCCCTGGCTACCGGCTGCCCACCGAGGCGGAATGGGCCTATGCCGCTCGCATGGCAGGGCAGCAGGAACGGCAACGCTACCCCTGGCCCGGGAAATTTCCGCCGAAAGGCAAGGCGGGGAACTTCGCTGACGAATCCGCCCGACACCTCCTGCCGGTAGTGATCGAAGGGTATACCGACGGCTTCGCGGCAACCGCACCGACGGGATCCTTCCCGGCCAGCACGGCCGGCCTCTATGACCTGGGCGGCAATGTCGCGGAATGGTGTCATGATTACTATGCGGCCAATCCGGTCGGCGGCAAAGATGCGGTCGATCCCATGGGGCCGGCCAGCGGAACCCATCACGTGGTCCGCGGTTCGAGCTGGCGCGATGCGAGCATTACCGAGCTGCGGTTCAGCTACCGCCGTTACAGCCGGGAACCGGCCAACGATATCGGTTTCCGCATCGCGAGGTACGCACAATGAGAAGCATCATCGTCATGGTCGTCTTGCTGCTTCTTGTGAGCTCCGGCAGCTTTGCTGCCGACCCGCCTGCCGGCAAGGAGGTTCCGAAAAAACCGGAAGCTGCCGATGTGCAGAAGGGTGGCGACCAGAAGCCTGGCAAAGACAAGCAGCAGCCGGAATGGCCGCGGCCTTACAAGCCGAGCGAAGAGATCAGTGCCGATAGCGTGGTCCCGTTTCCCGCTGATATTTGAATGAGGTGAGTCGCTTATGCGCGTAAAAAACTTTCCCACCGAAATGGTCTACCAGGTCTTCAGCCTGCTGCTGGTTTTCATCATCGTGCATGGTGCCTACGTTTCACTGATCAGGCCCAAGGCAGAGCTCTTCTTGGCCGAAGAGCAGGCCAGGCTGCTCGTGCAGCCCGACGCGGTCCAGGAGCAGAACTTCTACGTCGTGATTCGTGACTACGAGCAGGAGGCCTGCCTGGTCCTCTTCCTGTGGGCGTTGGCCATCCTTGCTTACAAGGGGGTTGCCGTCTGGCGAGAGCAGGCCCAGCTCGACGAGGACCTGTTGCAGCTGCCGGCAAACATGCCGATCGGCCCGGAAGACACCCGGGAGCTGGTCAGCCGTCTGCAGGAGCTGCCCCACGCGAGCCGCGATTTCCTGCTGCCGTCCGCCCTGCTCAACGCGATCCAGCGGTTCGCAGCGACCCGCAATATCCAGGATGCCGCCTCGGCCGTGCGCGATGCCTGCGAAACCCAGGGAGACCGGCTTGATTCGGAACTCTCCACGATCCGCTATATCGCCTGGGCGATTCCCTCGGTCGGCTTCATCGGGACGGTCCGCGGCATCGGTGCCGCGCTCGCCCAGGCTCACCGTGCCGTCGAGGGGGATATTACCGGCGTCACCCAAAACCTCGGCGTAGCCTTCAACTCTACTTTCATCGCCCTGGTCTTGAGCATCGTCATGATGTTCTTCATCCATCAGCTCCAGCACCGCCAGGAGCGGCTGATCCATGATGCCGGAGCCTACTGCCAAAGAAACCTGATCAACAAGTTGCGGATCAACCGCGCTGCGTAACCCCGACAAGTCAGACAGAGGTCGATCACATGGCCAGGAACCGGCGCAGCACATCACAATTCAACCTCTCCTTCCTCGACGTCATGTGCTGTGGCTTCGGCGCCGTCGTCTTGCTGGTGATGCTGCTCAACGGCAACATGATCGCCGCCCGCAAGGAAATCGTCGCCGATCGGCGCAGCGAGGTCGTACGCCTGGAACGCGAAGTCAAGGTCGGCAGGGAGCACCTGGTCAGCCTGCAGAACAGTATGACCCAGACCGAGCAGGAGCTGGTCCGGACCGAAGGGCTGTCTGCCCAGGTGATCGCCAGCATCGCCCAGACCAAGGATGAACTGGCCACGCTGAGCGGCACAAGCCAGGCCTTGCGGCAGCATGTCAACGCCTTACAAGCGGACCTGCTCAGCATGGAGGAGGAAACGCGACGGGTCGGCGCGGAACAACAGGCGGAGCTGGCACGGGGCGGGCAGGTCCGTGAATTCAAGGGCCAGGGCGACCGGCAGTATCTCACCGGCCTTCGCCTTGGCGGCAAAAGGACCCTGCTGCTGGTCGACGCCTCGGCCAGCATGCTCGAGGAGACCATTGTCAACATCATCATCCGGCGCAATCTCGACGACCGGACCAAGCTGGCTTCACCCAAGTGGCAGCGCACCATAAAGACCGTCGACTGGCTGACTGCCAACCTGCCGGTGGACAGCGCGCTGCAGATCTACGCGTTCAATACCCGCGCCACCCCGCTGGTGGCCGACCTGCAGGGCGGCTGGGTTGCCACCACTGACAGCAAGAACGTCAACCGGTTGATTGCGGCGCTCAGGCAAACCGTCCCCCAAGGCGGCACCAGCCTATACAACGCCTTTGCCGCTGCCGCGCAGCTAAAGCCCCGCCCAGACAATATCCTGTTACTTACCGACGGCCTGCCAACCCAAGGCGAAAAGATATCGTCGCGCAATTCCGTCTCTGGCGATGAACGCTTCAAACTGTTTCTCCAGGCGAAGGGCGTCCTGCCAAAGGGCGTGCCGGTGAACACCATCCTCTTCCCGATGGAAGGGGACCCAATGGCCGCCGTCTCTTTCTGGCAACTGGCCATCGACACCGGTGGGTCCTTCCTCACACCGACCAGGGATTGGCCATGAGAAATCGCCGCCGCCAGATCGAGGTTTTCAACCTCTCCTTCCTGGATGTGATCTCCTGTGGTTTCGGTGCCATCATCCTGCTGCTGGTCATCTCGAAGATCTCCGAGCCCCGTGTGATCGAGCAATCCAATCTCGACTTGTCCGGCCTGGTGGTACGGCTGGAGGGGGAGCTTCACGAGATCCGCGGTGAGACGCAGATTTTCAACCGGCAGCTGATTGCCAAGCAGGAGCAGCTCTCCGCGCACAAGGAGAAGCTGGCCAGGCTAGCAGGGCGCTTTGAGCGATATCAAAGGACAGTACCGTCTTGCCAGTACCGGGGCCGAAGCGCAGAGCCTGATCGAGGCTGAGCTGAAAAGTGCCAAGCAGGAGCTGACCGACGAGATGCGTCAGCTCCAGAGCAACTACCAGCGCCCCAAGGAAAACGCGGTCATCGGCGGCGTGCCGGTGGACAGCGAATACATCATTTTCGTAATCGACACATCGGGGAGCATGCAGCGCTTCGCCTGGCCGCTGGTGCGTCGGAAGATGAAAGAGATCCTCGACATCTACCCCAAAGTCAAGGGCGTGCAGGTGCTTAACGATATGGGAGACTACATGTTCTCGCAATATGCCGGAGGCTGGATTCCCGACTCGGCGGCCCGCCGCCGTGCGATCCTCGACCGACTTTCCTCCTGGGCGCCTTTTTCCAACTCCAGCCCAGTCGAAGGGGTCACCAAGGCCATCCAACGCTTCTATGCGGCTGACAAGCGGATCAGCCTCTACGTCTTCGGCGACGACTTCTCAACGGGTCTCATGCAGGAAGTGGTGGCTACGATACGCCAGAAAAATACTTTGGGCAAAGGCAAGGACAGCCGCGTGCGCATCCACACGGTCGGTTTCCCCGTGCTGCTTGTCCAGCCCGGGGCGGCTCAGAATGCTGCTCGCTTCGCAGCTCTCATGCGACGCCTGGCCGAGGACAACAACGGCAGTTTCGTCGGCTTGAGCAGTTTACAGTAGCTGAGAGTACGGCAAGAAGGTGAGCAAGTTTTTGTTCTGCGGGCAACTCTGCGCTATACTGACCCCATATATGATCTGATGACAGAAGTTCAATCTTGACAGGGAGCATCATGAAAACAACGCTAGGAATGCTGCTGCTCTTCGTGACCCTGACCCTTTTCGGCTGTGCCAGCTCGAAAAGGCCGGTGCTTTATCCTAACCCCCACCTGACCAGGGTCGGCCAGCCGCAGGCCGATGCGGACATCGCTGCCTGCATGCGCGCCGCCGAAGCCAGTGGCGCCAATTCGGGCAAGGGGGAGGACCTAGCCAAAAGCACCGCCAAGGCCGGTGCCGTCGGCGGTGCAACCGGGGCGGTCGTTGGCGCGATTTCTTCGAGCTCGAGCGTGGGGCAGGGAGCGGCAATCGGTGGCGCCGGTGCCGCCACGGCAACTTTGGTCGGCGGAGCCTTCGACGCCTCGGAGCCGACGCAGATATACATGCGCTTCGTTGATCAATGTTTGCGGGAGAAAGGCTACCAACCGATCGGCTGGCGGTGAAATGCTACGGTCGTCAATAATCAATTCCGGGCTGCGGTTCGATATCCTTGCGATAGGCGTGCTTGACTTCACAGACCTCGCTGACCGTGTCCGCCAGTTCGATGACCTCCGGATGTGCGTTACGCCCGGTCAGCACTAGGTGCAGCAGCTCAGGCTTCCCCTTGACCAGTGTGAGAATCTGTTCCAGGTCGATCAATTTGAGTTGCAGGGCATTGTTAATTTCATCAAGAATGACAATGTCGAAAGCACCGCTGTCGATCTTGGCCCGGGCCAGCTCGATCGCACGCTGGGCGCTGGCACGGTGCTCGGCACGGGTATAGGGATTGCCCTGGATGCCACAGAAACCCATGCCAGTGGCATGCAGTTCGGCCAGATCGCCAAGGAGTTTGATCCCGTCCCATTCGCCGGAATACAGGTCCCCCTTCATGAACTGGATAATACAGCTTTTCAGGCCATGGCCGCTGGCCCGAAGGACCATCCCCATGGCACTGCTCGTTTTCCCCTTGCCGTTGCCGGTGATCACCACGATCAGACCGTGCGGTTTTTTAGGTGAGAGCTTGTCGACCTTGATCGGCTTTGTCGTATCTGCCATGATGGTTCCCCTTGATCTTCTGGTCTGCTTTTAATTCTAGCCTCTTGCCGGCCTTAACAAAAGCGCGCAAAGCAAAATGATAGCTGAACCTGAGAATTTTAAGCTAAAATCGGCACTGTACGTCTTGGCAACACAGATTATAACGTCAATGACATAACTATGTGAACATCCATCCAAATTCACTCTAACCCATCAGACAAGTTAGAAACGGCAGACCATCACGATGAGCGAGTTCTTTCTACAATTCAGTCCCGTCACTCAGGCCCTATTGGCGACGCTCTTTACCTGGGGTGTCACGGCCGCCGGTGCCTCGCTGGTGTTCTTTACCCGGGCGTTGAATCAAAAGGTCATGGATTCAATGCTTGGCTTTGCCGCGGGCGTCATGATTGCGGCAAGCTTCTGGTCGCTGCTCGCGCCGGGGATCGAAATGGCAGAGCAGTTGGGCCACACCCCCTGGCTGACGGCGGTCATCGGCTTCATGGGCGGCGGCATTTTCATGCGTCTGACCGACCGCTTCCTCCCCCATCTTCATCCCGGCCTGAGCATCAACAAGAGCGAAGGGGTGAAAACCTCCTGGCAACGCAGCACCCTGCTGGTGCTTGCCATCACCCTGCATAACATCCCAGAAGGGCTGGCAGTCGGCGTCGCTTTTGGCGCGGTTGCCGCGGGCCTGCCTTCAGCGACAATCGGTGGGGCCATTGCCTTGGCCATCGGTATCGGCATTCAGAACTTTCCCGAAGGGACCGCGGTTTCCATGCCCCTGCGCCGGGAAGGGATGTCCAAGTGGAAAAGTTTCTTGATGGGTCAGGCGTCCGGCATCGTCGAACCGATTGCCGGGGTCCTCGGGGCGTTTTTTGTCCTGTACATGCAGCATATTCTTCCTTACGCGCTCTGTTTCGCTGCCGGCGCCATGATCTTTGTGGTGGTGGAGGAGCTGATCCCGGAATCGCAAAGGAACATGGCCCATATCGACCTGGTCACCATGGCAACCATGACCGGCTTTGCGGTCATGATGATCCTCGATGTCGCCCTGGGGTGATCGGAATAGGCACACACCCTCCAGAGACGTTTGATGCCAGGCTCCCGCCGGGGTCATTGCCGTGTCGGCAAGCCCGGGATGCCGCTCTCCCTCGTGCAATCAGGCCAGCCGTATTGCGGCAGCGCCATTTCCCGGTACAAAAGACGGTATGCTTCGCTTAATGATCTTCGGTCTGGCTGCGGGCATGTTCTTCAGCGCGACATTTATCCTTAACCGCGCCATGAGCCTCGAGGGCGGCCACTGGTACTGGTCGGCGGCACTAAGGTATGCCTACTTGGTGGCCTTGCTCGGCGCAGGGATCAGTGCTGTCAAGGGATTGGCATATTTCAGGCGGGTTCTGGCGGAACTCTCCCGGCACTGGATATTCTGGATTATGAGCGGCAGTGTAGGCTTTGGTGGCTTTTATGCCCTGATCTGCTTCGCCGCCGGTCACTCGCCGGGGTGGGTGGTGGCCACGACCTGGCAGATGACGATCATCGCTTCGTTGTTTGTGCTGAGACTCTTCGGGAGGACCTTCTCCAGGCGTATCTGGCTCTATTGCGCCGTCGTGTTCATCGGTGTGGTCCTGGTTAACATCAGCCAGGTTGACACGAAAGACGACATCCTGTCGCTGCTTCTTGGTGCCATCCCGGTCCTGGTGGCGGCGGTCCTTTATCCCCTCGGCAATCAACTCGTCTGGGAAGCAAAACACGGTCGAGCCGGGCTGCCCAAGGTCGATGCCGACCTGCTAAACAATGCGTTTGCCAAAGTCTTCCTGTTGTCCGTCGGCAGCATGCCCTTCTGGGTGGTGCTTTTTTTCTTTACGGCGGCGGCCTCCCCCTCACCTGGTCAATACATCAATGTCGCCCTGGTCGCACTCTTCTCGGGTGTCATCGCCACGTCGCTGTTCTTGTCTGCCCGCAATATGGCTGACAGCGCCAGTAAGCTTGCTGCCGTTGATGCCACCCAGGCCAGCGAGGTCCTGTTTGCCCTGGCCGGGGAAATCCTGATCCTTCAGGCCAGCCTGCCGAACCTGATCGGGTTATGCGGCATGCTGGTGGCCTGCATGGGCCTCGTCGCTCTTGTCCGCCACGAACACGACTAAAAATCGATAAACCTTTTGCATAAGTCGGGCAAGCGGGGGTCGGGCAACGCTTATTTTGAGTAAAGTTCGACGATCAACTGTTCGTTGGCGGGGCCCGCAATTTCATCACGTTGCGGCAGGCGGTTGACAGTAACGGTCAGCGCCTGCTGGTCGACCGTGGTCCAGTCGGCGGCAGCTAAGCGAGGATTTTCCATGAGGTAGCGGGTGGCCAAAGTCCTGGATGCTTCACTGTCGCGCACGGTGATGACGTCACCAGGCTTGACCCGGCATGACGCAATATCCACGCGGTGGCCGTTGACCATGAGATGGCCGTGATTCACCAATTGCCGCGCCTGCACCAGCGTACAGCCGAAACCGGCCCGAAACGCGACTGTATCAAGGCGGGTTTCCAGTAGTACGAGTAGGTTGTCACCGGTGACGCCACGCATCTGCTGGGCCTTGCGGAACACCCGGCGGAACGGTTTTTCCAGCAGCCCGTAGCTGTTGCGCAGCTTCTGTTTCTCGATCAACTGCTGGGCATAGTCGGACACCTTACGCCGACCAGCATTATTGAGACCGTGCTGGCCTGGGCCATGGCTGCGACGTTCCAGGAGCCGGTCATACTTGGGGTTGCCGAATATGTTGACGCCGAAACGACGTACGAGCTTGCCTTTGGGGCCGGTAAATTTGGCCATAGGTTTGGATTCTCCCTTGGTTATTTGAAAATGGTTTTCATTTTTATTAAATCTGACTGGACTTGTCAACTATTTTTGCGTCAGCGTGTTTATGACCAAGGAGGATGACTTAATTCAGTGACAATTAGGGGTGGTCTCGTTACCGCTAAAAATGGTAACCTCCGGTTGCCGCGTGTGCGGTCAAAACCATGTATCGAGGTTCAGATGTACGATTTTACACCCTACCTGGGTTTTGCCTCAGTGAGCCTGCTGATTGCCTTGTCACCCGGCCCCAGCTGGGCCTACACCCTATCGACAACCCTTGGCCGTGGCCGCAAAGCCGGCATGATCGGCAATCTCGGCAATTCCACCGGTATCCTCTGTCACGCTCTTGCGGTTGCTCTCGGCCTGGCCGCCCTTCTCCAGTATTCTTCCGCGACTTTCCACGCGCTCAAAATGCTTGGCGCCGGGTACCTGGTCCACCTGGCCTGGCGCAACTTTCGCGGCGGGTCGAACTTGGCCGCCGGGGCAGAAACCCGCGCAGTCTCCACCTGGAAGATTTTTCGCAACGGTGCCTTTGTCAGCATCTTCAACCCCAAGATTTCTCTGCTTATGCTGGCGCTGCTGCCGCAGTTCGTGAGCCCAGCAGCCAGCCATCCGGAGCTGAAAATCGGTGCCATGGGCGCAATGCATGCCCTGATCGCCGGGATCGTACACACCACCTTAATCCTGTCCGCCGGAGGGATTTCCCGTCACCTCAAGCAATCCGCCCGCATGCAAAAGGCCCTGCGTCGGGTGACCGGAGGGGTTTTTCTCGGGTTCGGCGCACGACTGGCGCTGGCAGATTGACAGACAGGGGCGTACCCCCCCCCAAAAAAACAAGTTCCTTAACAGGAACAACATCAGGAAAGGCATTTTGTGAAAAAATTCTTTATCATGCTGGCCGTCTGGTTCGTGGCAATTACTGCCATTATCATCGGCTCCTACGTCTACCCGAAATTTCAATCCGCGGATTATGATGACGTCGCAGTGCCATACCTGAAAAAAGTCATCCCAGAGCTTTCGCAGTGGGACCCTGCGGCGGCCAGGGCGCTCATGGTGACGGAAGTCTCAGCCAGCATTCCGGAGGAGAAACTGGTCCGGGGGATGGCCACTTTTTCCAAGCTGGGAGCGCTGCAGAGCCTGGCCGAACCGAAATTTGAAAATGTTTACCGGGATCAGGGAACGATCATCGGCAAGCAGACGATTGTCGAATACAACACCGAAGCGAAATACGCCAACGGCAATGCTACGATCAACATGAAACTTTTGGACCGCGGCGGCTATTTCGAAATCTACCATTTCAACATCAGTTCACAGGCCCTGATCGAATAGGCCCGGATACAGGCGCCTCCGGAGGCCGCCTCGCTGCCGCCCATAACGGGGCTGTCTTGAGAAAACATATGTCGAACCACGCCGAACTACCGATCCTCAGCCGCCTGGTTGAGTCAGTTGCCCCGACGCCGTTGCAGCCAGTCCGCTTGCAGGACGATCTGGTCGCTATCTGGTGCAAGCTCGAATATCTCAACCCCTCCGGTTCCACCAAAGACCGCATCGCCGCATACATCCTGTCCAAGGCCTGGCGCGAGGGTTTGCTAGGGCCGGGCTCGCTGGTCTGCGAAGCCTCGAGCGGCTCGACCAGTATCGCCATGGCGATGGTTTGTGCGCAGATGGGGCTGAGATTCATCGCCGTAATGCCCGAGGGCGTCAGCAACGAACGAGTCAAAATGATTCGCGCCTATGGCGGTACGGTGCGTTTGACCCCGTTGGCCGCAGGCATGGCCGGCTGCATTGCGCTGACCCAGGAACTGGCCCGCAACGAGGGTGCTTTTCTTCCCAAGCAGTTTGAAAATATCGACAACGCCGAGGCCCATCGGCGCAGCACTGCGGCCGAAATTCTCGCTGAAATCCCAGGCCGTTCGGTGGACGTCGTGGTGAGTGGCGTTGGCACGGGGGGGACCCTGGTTGGCCTGTACAGTGGATTCCGCGATGCTGGCTGCAAAACAACGCCGGTGCTCGCCCGCCCCGTGTGCGTCAGCGGCGACGCTCACTACGCTTGCGGTTGTTTCCAGCAGGCCGAATGCTGCAGCTTCAGCACTTGCGTCCCGGGTGTCATGGACAATCAGTCGGAGATCCTGAGCTCGGTGGAGCTGGTCGACCTGGTTACGGTCGAAGTTGACGAAGGACAGGCTCTGGCGACGACGCGTGCTTTGATCAAAAAAGGCTTCGCAGTTGGACCGAGCAGTGGGTTGAACTACGCTGCCGCCCTGGAGATGGCCAAGCACGCGGACCCCTCAGCAAGGATTGTCACCGTTTTTCCCGACCGCATGGAGCGGTACTTCTCGACCGCGCTCTTTCGTGATGCTCCTGAAAGCTTCTAAACAGTATATTTTTCCCTAATGTCACACAAGCCCTCGTCCAGGGGGCTAACTTCACTTTTCCCGAGTTGCGTTTATGAAAAAGCTCTGTATTGTCAAAGCCGGTTCAACCTTCGCCGATACGGCTGAAAGATTCGGTGACTTCGACGAGATGATTGCCTGCGGTCTCGGCATCGACCGCGGTCAGGTTCAGGTGATCAACGCCTTCCTGGGAGAGGACCTGCCGGCACCATCGGCCTGCCACGGTATCGTCATCACCGGTGCGCATTGTATGGTCACCGACAATTTGCCGTGGAGCCTGGCGATCGAAGCGTGGATTCCCACGGTCCTGGCAGAGCAGGTCCCCTTGCTTGGTATCTGCTACGGGCATCAGCTGCTTGGCCGGGCCATGGGCGGCAGGGTCGATTATCACCCGCAAGGTGAAGAAGTTGGCACGGTTGCTGTCAGGCTGCGCCCGGAGACTGCTGGCGACCCTCTTTTCAACAGGCTGCCGCATGAGTTCCCGGCTAACGTCTCCCATGCACAGTCGGTCCTTGCCTTGCCGCCGGGTGCTGTGCTTCTCGCCGAGAGTGACTTTGAGCCGCACCAGGCCTTTCGCCTTGGCCGATGTGCCTGGGGCGTACAGTTCCATCCGGAATTCACCCTCGATATCGCACGCGACGACATTCTGAAGCAGGCCGACAGCTTGGCCCAGGCCGGCCGGGAGGTCAGCGCATTGTTGCAGGCCTTGCGGGAGACGCCGCAGGCCAGCAGCCTCCTGGAAACGTTTGCCCAGCTGGCGGCCAAGGGAGGCTATTTATGACCAACACCATCACCGGTTCCTGTTTCTGCAAAGCGGTTCGATACCGCATCACCACCGCCATACCATTAGCTGTCAATTGCCATTGCAACCAGTGCAAAAAAGCGAGTGGGGGTGCGTTTTCGAGTCTGGCGGTAGTCAGGGAAAGGAAACTGGTATTTTTAACCGGCGACGACTGCTTGGCAACCTATCAGTTGGGCGATAAGGTTGCGAAGCATTTCTGCAGGTACTGCGGTACCCCGATCTTCAACCGCAACAGCGGTTATCCCGGGCGCTGCATGGTGGCCCTTGGCTCCCTTGACAACCCGGCCGCAGTGACACCGACGGTGAATATCCACTGCGCAAGCAAGCTGGCCTGGGTGCTCACGGACGAAAGGCTACAGAACTTTGCACAGGGCTATCGCTGAGTAATTGTGAAAAGCGCTTTGCATTTAGTTTCAATGAGGAGGAGACGGTATGTGGAGAACAACCGTGACAGGAATTTATTGCAGCACACGAGTGCTTTTCCTGTTGATGAGCTGCGCACCTAGGCCACACCGGTCGATCCTGGCGAGGAAATTATTGCTAGGAAGACCATAGCGTTGACCGCTTCCGTCGACAATCTCACCAAGCAGATTGACAAATAGGCGGTCAATTTGCAACAAAACGCTAGCCTGCGCAAGCTTGATATTGCCTTTGCCTATCTGAACTTCCGTTCGCGGCGCATCGAAATGTTCGAGCACGATCTGCAGTTGGCCAGGAATATCCGTAATCGTCTCAATGATGTCCTGGAACTGTTTCGGCGTGAAGATGTCCGACGCCTTTGAGGACACCTAGGGGGACGCACTGCAAAGGGCGCGCGGAGAGCTACGCTTTCGCCGCTAGGCCGTCAATGACAGGATCAGCCGCAAGGATAAATCATCCTCCTCGAAAACCACATCATGAATATTCAAAGCCAGATTGACAGCGTGGAAAGCTTCGTGCAGGAGGACCTAGAGCTCTAAATGTTCTCTGCTGGCGGTGCATCGTTGTGTGTTTGTTAAGTCTGTATCGGCCGATCAGCTTAATTAATCCGAATATAATAATAATCTTGCATTGACGTATGCACCCATGATATCTTGATTTATCTTAAACGTTTGTGCAAAGTTAGTTTGTCGGACAAGATTAAAAGTTAATCCGTCACGAATAAGCCACGCAGACCTCTTTCGGTTGCGTGGTTTTTTATTATGAGCAAATTCGGTTTGCACACCAAGCAGAGGATCCACAAGGGTCATCAGGAGTTACAAAAATGGCACAAGGTACAGTGAAGTGGTTTAATGACGCAAAAGGTTTTGGATTTATCGAGCAGGAAAACGGACCTGATGTGTTCGTGCATTTTTCCGAAATCCAGGGCGACGGGTTTAAATCTCTCGCCGAGGGCGACAGTGTGAGCTTTGACGTCACGCAAGGCCAGAAGGGCCCGCAGTCCGCCAACGTCCGCAGAATTTAACGTCTTCTTCTCTTTGTAATTAAGCCCCACGGCTTGCCGTGGGGCTTTTTTTATTTGCCGTGGTTCCAAAATGATAAATTTCACCCTTTGACAAATATTGCTACAGCGGGAAGAGATTCCAAATAGAACAGACTTTTTTTATGTTCTTCTCCCGATAAAAAAACCCACAAACCCGTTGCCCCACATTTCCCTCGAGACTGTGGTGTTTTTTCTTGTCGTGTCGGTCACTATGTAGCCCCGAGCATCGACACTGCCAGACTCAATATTGCGCGTAACCCATTTGCCACGATTAAGAAGATCCTGTCCGCTTGCCGAATCATTTTATTTTATGGCCATGCCTAAATATGGGCTACATTCAGGCGGGATTTAAAATGCGTTTTGGGAATCTAGTGTTGAAAACAAGTCAAACACTGATTTGTGAGTCGTAATCAAAATTGGAAGATAGTGTTGAATCTCAGAAGTCAGGGGATCTAGGAATTTCGCTTTTTAGCCAATTTCTTCCCATGTAACATTGACCTCTAATGTCTATCACTACATAATTACATAACCTATTTTAATGGAGGGGTTATGAAAAAACCTATTATTGCTGTTGTGCTTATCTTGTTGATCTGCGATTACGGATATTGTGGTTTTGTCGTGTCTGGGACGGACCTGTTGGATGCGTGTCTGGGTTACACTGGATCATTAAAGACCAATAGTGCAAATGATGGGTACTGTGTCGGCTATATCCTCGGTTCACATGATGGAGTTTCCATTGAAAGTCGCGCAATTGACAAAGATTTTATTTGCCCTCCTGATGGGGTGAAGAGTTCTCAGTTAGCACTTATAGTAAAGAAATACCTCCAAGTCCACCCTGAGACGCTACACTTGCCTGCGTCGAAGTTAGTCGGACTTTCTTTAATTGAAGCCTTCCCCTGTAAATAGCTTTAAGACCTTATATAGAAATCTTCCAGATTCCCCAGAGGGATGTGTCCGGCCGCGAATCTCTTGGTTTGATGCGAAGGGTTTTATTACTCAGCATATATTACTCTTGAAAAAATGCCTGCACAGGCTCGTGTTTATTGACTTGTGTTTAGAAAACAGCCTGCTGAAGCGGCCCCCGGGGATTGGCTCTAGGGGGTCGTTTCTTATTTGTCACGACTGTTAGGATAGATTAAAGGCGGGGACAGATACTTATATTGCAGGGTTTGTAATAATTCCGTGTTTTTGCTTATCTGGAGCCTCCGAAAGAATGCGAGAGGATAAATAGTAAATTCTGAGAGTGGGATTCAAGCCAGCGCCCCCTTGCTCCCGAAGCAGTCACAGAGAAGTGAACCTATCCCGGAGTTATCCTTGAAGGTCTTCAGGAAACACCCCTGCCAACACACAAACGTGCTGTCATTAAAAAAACTGTTAAGCTTATGATAATGATCCTGTTTGACCTGAAGTATTTGTCAAAAAGGTTATAGGAGTCACATGATAATGCAACGAAGCCCACTAATCATTTTCATCATGGTCATAATTTTTTCAGGAGCACATAACGCCATGGCTGTTGAAGAAGCCTCATACGAAGTCGTTAAAGTCGAAGGTTCTTTTGAGGTTCGCGATTATGCTCCCCATATACTCGCTGAGACTTTGGTCGTTGGAGACTTCGATGAAGCTGGAAGTAACGCATTCCGACGCTTGTTTCGTTACATCTCCGGGGACAATCGGTCGCAAACAAAAATCGCCATGACTGCACCGGTTTCCCAGCAGCCAGGCGAGAAGATTGATATGACTGCTCCGGTTGGACAACAGAAATCCGGAGATCAATGGTTGGTGAGCTTTATGATGCCCGCATCCTACGACATGGGAATCCTTCCTGTTCCTGACGATCCTCTTGTGACGCTACGGCAAGTTCCTGCCAGACGTATGGCTACAATTGGCTACTCTGGGTTCTGGAGCGAAAAGAACTACCAGAAAAACAAAATAAAATTGGATTCCTGGATTCAAAAAGAAGGTCTAACGGTTAACGGAGAAACAATCTGGGCACGTTACAACGCACCTTTTGTTCCTTGGTTTATGCGTCGCAATGAAATACTTGTTCCGGTCTCTAAATAATGAGGGTTGCAGACTTTATGACAAAGAGGCGTAAGAGTTGTGGCCACTAAGGATCGAACCTTCGTGGCCTTTTCTTATAATGCAGGGGCAACAAGAATTTCGCAATTTGGCCAATTTGAGTAACCTTAAGCTGTAAGAAATTGACGCGTTGTTTACAGAATCCGATAATTGATGATGGAGGATTTTGTAAACATGGTCATGCACAAACGCATCCGGTTAACACCCCATGACCGCCAGAAGATCTGGCAGCTATGGCAGACAGGCGAATACAAAGTCAGTCGCCTGGCAGAACTTTATCGCGTCTCGCGGCCAACGATCTACAAGACACTGGGCCGGGCCAGGAAGCAGGAGTTCGTCCCGAGACGCAGCGTCAATGATCGTTTTCGCAGCCTCAAGTATGGGCTGAAGCGGCTGGCCAAAGTTGAACGCGAGCTCGAAGAGAGGGGCAAACGGGAAGCCAGGCGCTACAACAAGTCGTATCCGGGAGAGTTGGTCCACTTTGACAGCAAACGTCTCCCGTTGATTAAGGGCGAGGATCAGTCCCTTTCCAGGGAGTATCTGTTCGTCGCCATCGATGATTTCTCCCGGGAACTTTATGCTGGGATCTTCCCGGACAAGACCCAATACAGTGCTGAACTCTTTTTGCGCCAAGTTGCCGATGAATGTCCTTACACCATCGAATACACCTACTCAGACAACGGCAAAGAGTTCAAGGGAGTCAGCGAACACGCTTTTGTAAAGGCCTGCACTGAACTCGGTATCGGCCAAAAGTTTACCCGGATCAATCGGCCTCAGACCAATGGCAAGGCCGAACGCGTAATCCGCACACTTATGGAGATGTGGCACCAGCAGGAAACATTCGGTGATCGAAAGAGTCGCCAGATCAGCCTGCTGCGCTTCATCAACTATTACAACACGGTCAAGCCCCACAAAGGCATTGACGATATGACGCCATACGAAAAGTTGCCCGATCATTTCTATGGCGAAAAAGTGTAAACAACGCTCCGATTTCTAACACTTAAGCAATGTAACAATATAAATAGGACGACCCTACAAAATGATGGCCACCTGGATTTGCCCGGGTGGCCATTTGCTATTTATCAAGGTAATTGGAAACTTCAATAAGATTGCAGTCCGGGTCGCGGAAGTAAATGGATAATATCGGTCCGGCGGCGCCTGTTCTCCTGATGGGACCATCCTCAATCTCAACTCCACATTTTTGAATATGCTTCGACACGTCGGCTATAGGAATGAGAGTGATCAGACAGATGTCCTGGGTCCCAGGTGCAGGGCTAGCGGCCTTAGGTTCAAACTCCTTGCCATATTGATGCAGGTTGATTTTCTGCTGGCCGAAGCTGAGAGCTTTACGTCCTTCTCCGAAGGTCGCAATCTCAATCCCGAGTACCCGTTGATAAAACTCGCAGGTCGCTTCAACATCTTTGACCGTAAAGACAATGTGGTCGATTGATTCAATCATCTGGTCACCTCCGTAAGAGTTGTTGACAGCGATCATATTGATCAATAAATATATGGTCAATCTTGATTCGACAATCAATGTAAAGAGGAAATTATGGCCCGATATTACAGTGCCGAAGAGGCTGTCAAACGACTTGGCGTTTCGCGCAACACCCTTTACGCTTATGTGAGTCGAGGCCTTATTCACTCTGAACCGGACAGTCGTGAGCGCAGGACGCGTCGCTATCACGCCCAAGATGTAGAACGTCTTGCCAATCGTAGTGAGGTGCATAAAGCCCCTCGGAGTGCATTAAAGAAGGCCATGGACTGGGGGGCCCCTTTGCTGGACTCAGCCATAACCCTGATCGGAGATGAAGACTTCTATTACCGAGGGGAATCTGTTCTGGAACTTGCCGAGCGAGGTTCGTTCAAGGAGACAATTTCCCTCCTTTGGGAAACTCCTGAGAGCAACCAGGAGTGTTCCGATGAGTTCCTCCGGGATCTCATTGAGAAGTGCATTGTGCAAACAGCAGTTGGTCAGACGCCAATTGAGAAATTTTTAGCAGTTCTGATGGTTCTCAATGAGCGGGATGTCAAGGCCTTCGGGTTCACCCCGGAAACAACCGTACGTGCTGGGGTTGCTATGCTTGACGGTTTTCTGAGGATAGTGACAGGTCTTTGGCGGCCCGGGCTGGTCGTCGAAGGCCTCGTCGAACATTGGGCGATCGACGCGACCTATCGAGATCTGATAGATGCAGCCCTCACCCTTGTCGCAGATCATGAGCTCAACATGTCGTCGTTTGTCGCACGTTGTACGGCTTCAGCCGGATCTTCTCCCTATGCATCCGTTGCAGCTGCGACCTATACATTTATAGGGCGTCGTCACGGCGGTAACACGGAAAGAATCAAAGGAATGCTTGGAGAGGCTGATGGGCAAGGGCGCCTGTATGCAGTAATTGCTTCGCGGATCAGGAGAGGGGAGTCTGTCCCGGGCTTTGGCCATCGATTGTACGATATTGACCCGCGTGCACGTTTTTTGTTAAGCCGGCTTCCGGATCAACATGGTTACATAAAAGAAGCGTTGAAGGCATCCGAGGAACTTTTAAACGGAAACTATCCAACCGTTGACTTAGCTCTTTTGCTACTCGAAAAAGAATTGAATTTGCCTGGTGGTGCTGGCGTCCATTTATTTTATATGGGCAGGCTTGCCGGATGGGTTGCTCATATCATAGAGCAGTACACTCAAGGCCAACGGATAAGGCCAAGAGCAAGATATGTCGGGATCAACCCAACAATCTAAATTTATATTCACTTCATCTGGCATAGTGGCTCAAAAATAACGACTTCTGAGACAAAACGGGCGTGTTATTGATAGGCATATTTAGGACACTCTTTAACCCATTCAATATGGCCACCTGGATCAATTCTGGGCGGCCATTTTTAGGTGTATTTTTTGCTTGACATGCCCGACTAAAACAGTAAGATATTCACAACAGAACACCCTTCATGTTCTACCTCCTAAGAAAAACCCACAAACCCGTTGCCCCACAGTTGCCCTCCTTGACTGTGGGGCTTTTTTTCTTGTAAGTCAGCGTTTCTAGTAAACACCTCGAACACTCCGCTTCTTATCAAAAAACAATGTGAGAGGATAAATAGGACGGGTTAACTTCAGAGCACAACTTTCCCTTCAACAAGAGCATTCTTGCATGATGGTCCCAAATTCCCTATTTTCTAATGTTAATCCTATTGTTTTGTTGTCGAGTTGACAACCAAAAGAAGAGTGATAAAAGGTCGAAATATAGTGGTATTATCATTTTATAAGAGAAAATATTATTATATAAAATTCAAATTCTGACTTATTTTTAATGGGTCATGAGAACCACGAGTAGTAAAACGGCATGAAGGTGGCCTGGTTCCTTGTTTTAACTGAACCACAGGAGGTGGATCATGATGAAACGTAGGGTTGCCCGTTTGTCTCCGTTGATCACCCTAATTGGAATAACATTTATACATCACTCTATCTGCACAGTAATGGCAGATGAAACTGGAATCGTAGCTTATGATTCGAGCAAGTTCGACCCAATACCTATGAGCGGCAATCTGCCGCTTTTTAGCGTAAAAGATCAACGCCCAACGAAACAAACTCTTTTCTATGTAAAAAAGCGGAATTTTATACCACCTGAAATATATTTTAGAGATGGGCTTCAGGATTCTATTGAGCACTCGTCTTCTGTAATCCAAGATGATGGCCGTGAGTTGCGATTTATAATCAAAGATTTCCGTGTAGGTTTTGAAAAAAAACAAATGAGATATGGCGGTTTTGGAGAATTAACATCTACTATAGAAATAGATATCTTAATTAATGATAAAGAAAAAACTACCGATATCGGAAATTACAAGTCAGTATATTTTAATAATGTTAGCCGTAATGAACCTGGCACAGCAACATCTGACATCCAAAATGTATTAGATAATAATTTAAATAAGATTTTGAAAAAAATATTCACTGACAATAATTTTAATGAAATAGTAATGAAGAATCCCTAAATTCTTTGTATAAATTGTTTTATTTATGAATAGCACATCATCGCCGTTAAAATGCGAAAGCCCCCGATCCGCAAATCGAGGGTTTTTCTCATAAATAAGGGGCAGTGAGAATTTCTCCTCTGGCAATAAAACAATGCAGGGAGGAAAAATTATTATGGGTCATGCGGCAGAGTAAACAGTCCCAAGTTGCATAGATTAAGACGAGTGATACAAATATAATTGAGCAAGTTGCGATATTTTCAGTTCTAGGCACAGCATGAACAGGTGACGAGGCGGAGGGGATATGCGCACACATAAATTTTTGGGAATGGTTGTTTCTGCAAGCGCGTCATTGTTAATGTTGTTTTCCTGTGCAACCCCTTCAAAATTGTATCCGCCAATTGCCGATGACTATGGTGTATCACGACTCGGTGAGGTCATGGTGGTAGCAACAAAGCAGGAAATTTTGTCACTAGGAGTTCACTACCAAAACTTACTTGCCTCAGGTATCAGTGAAGCAGATCTAAGAGATGGTTCAATGGTGGAAGCAAGGGTCTATTGCTGTGGAGGAAATATCGAACAAAGCAGTGCCCCGTGGGTTTATGTCCCGCCTGGGGTCGAGGTCGCGGTCGGAGACATCATTGAAATCAAGATGGGGCAATCACCTGGCAATCAGAGCACTGGACGCGTAAATACAGTTATCAGAGTTCGGCAGCGCGGCATGTCTTCAGGGCAATGCCGTTGGGTTCCAGACAACCCTGCCTTGTGGATGAGGGTGCTATATTGCGATTGGATGAAAGAAGAAGGCTGGGTTGAGAGAGAAGGTTTATATAACGCTTGGCTCAAGAGATAGGGCCGAAATAGTATTTTCACAGGCTTTGAACTTGGTTGCTTTCCGCCAGTGCGCCCCGACACCTCAGTTGTAATTCTCAAAAATCACCACCTATAAGACATAAAAACCCCCGTCCGGAGATCGAGGGTTTTTCTTATTTTGCAGGAGCTGAAAGAATTTCCCATGTCAGCTAATTTTGATTACCCCAGAACAATTTAATATAAATAGGAAGGATCATCTTCTGAAAGGTTTCCGTCCCGATCAATATAAAAATTATCAATTTAATATCTCAAATTAAAATCATTTGACAGCTCTCTATCTATGATTAACATGTATTAATATTAGTAACAACTTCCCCGATAAAGCCAACCTTCTCGTGAGAGAGGGACGGAAAGCGGCGGATCTTCACTCCACAAAAACAACACGAAGATGGCCGACTTGCCGAGGCATGGAAATCCTTGGCGCAGGTCGATTATTTTTTTGACTTATTGACAGGGCATTAATGCATACTGCTGATAAGGAGAGCACAGTGATCAAGTTATGTTTGGTTCTGTCAGTGATTGCATTTTTCGTTGCCATCAACTTATCACCATCTCAAGCCATCGCTGAAGAGACTGATTGTGGACTTGAGAATGTCAAAGTAGAATTTTCTGCGCAAAAGGATGCTGAGATTGCCTGCGAGGGAGTTCGTAGGGCCCTGAATTTTTTTGCGGCATACGGGTTCTCCGAGTTTCAGCATGTCCATATCATAATACTCGATCATGTCATCTCGGAGACGGGCGTTGAAAATGAGGGCAACAAAGAATCAAATATATTTTGTGCCTTTTACAATAGAATTGCTAATCATAGTGTAATCACTTCGTGTGAAACCGCTCTTGCGGAACAAAGAATGATCTTCGGTTCAATCCCTAACACTCATGAATATCACCGCTCAATTGTCGCACATGAAGTTGCCCACAATTTGTATCATCAGATTTTTGAAGCGATGGGTAAGGAAGTAGAACGGCCATTGACCGAATTTGTCTCTTATGTAGTGCAGATAGAGACATTGGACGAACCGGAAAAGTTACAAGTCCTTGAACTTTGGCCGCATAAAACTTTTAGATCAATTTATCAGATCAATTCCTTATCTTGGGTGATGAATCCAAACTTGTTTGGAATCATGTCTTACCGCTATCACCGCGAGAATCCGAGCTTTATAAAGTCAATTCTGGCTGGTGAAATTATATCAGGGGATAAATTAATTCCCGCACAATGAATTTTTTATAGTTATTGGGCCTTTCCTCAAGCCGGATTTCCTTCTACGCTACCAACCACCAGACGCAAAATGGTCCGTCCTCTCTGGATAGGCCATTCTTACATTGCAGGCAGGGGCAGTAAGAATTTCGCATTTGCGTCATTATGGGAACTAACAAGCAATCTGAGATGATAAATAAGACAACATCATATGCTTTGACCCTTCAATTATTAAAACATGAAACTCTCAAAAAAGACCGTCATTTAAAAAATGACTTCGTACGTCTGCAAGGAAGTCCAGAAGACGGCCTAATGCTAACAGCCTTAACTGATAACAGTGAACTGGATTGTCATTTAAAATCTCTAGAAAAGCGACAAATGGCTACGGAAGGTTTCTCTTTGGATGAATATGGTAGAAAGTCCGACAAATGGTTTCATGAAGAGTTTATGGAATTAGATTAACGGCAACGTTGATCTCAAATTTCAGCATTCCTGAGAAGCAATCCTTATTGGTCTAATTCGAGGCCCAAAAATCAGGAAGAGAGCTTTAAGGGAATACCAAGTTTCAATTCCCATTCACGTCCCTGCCTTCCTAAAACTCAACTCGTTTAGGAAGACTTCAATTGCAATAGGGGAAAATCCTCCATATGGCAAAATTTTGTCAATAGTTCCTACAAAAACAACAGAAGGCTCAGAGCCATCACGGCCATACCGGCAATCACACCGATGATGGTCAAATGATGCTCCCCAAATTCTTCGGCTGAGGGAAGAAGTTCATCGAGGGAGATAAAAACCATGATCCCTGCAACACTTGCAAACAGAATCCCGAAAACCATTGGCGAGAAAAAAGGCATAAAGATGAGATACCCGACCAGGGCGCCGACCGGTTCGGACAGCCCGGAGAGGAAGGAAAGTTTAAAGGCCTTCATCCGGCTTCCGGTGGCATAGTAAATCGGGACTGACACCGCGATTCCCTCCGGAATGTTGTGAATGGCGACGGCAACGGCGATGGCTATTCCCAGGTTCGGGTCAGTTAGGGATGCCGTAAAGGTGGCCAACCCTTCAGGGAAGTTGTGGATGCCAATCGCCAATGCCGTAAGGACACCCATTCTCCGCAGCTTTTTAAAATCATGAGCCTCGTTGTGCGGCAGGTTTTCAAGCCCCGTGTCCATTTCCTCGATGGAATGAAATTCATGGGGATTCTCATAGTTCGGTACAAGTTTGTCGATTATTCCTATCAGGGCAATCCCTCCGAAGAAAGCACCGACTGTTACCCAGGTCCCAGGCACCTCGCCAAGGCTCCCTATCAGTTCTTTTTTGGCTTTAAAGAAAATCTCTACGAAGGATACATACAGCATAACCCCGGCGGAAAACCCCAAGGACAGGGAGAGAAAACGGGTGTTGGTTGTGCGGGCAAAAAAAGCCAGAGCACTTCCGATACCAGTAGCCAAACCGGCGAACAGGGTTAAACCGAAAGCCAAGGCGACATTGCTGGAATCCATGAATCCCAACCAACAAGACAGGTGACAATCTAATATGGCTTATCCTCAACTATTCACTAATTTATATACCATCTTGCCAACCAATTCCCACTGCTCATTAAAAGTTCTTTTTGTCAATGTTAATAGGGCATATCTTCGTCAGTCCGTTTTAGCCGTTTCCCCATCTGGAAAAAACTTCATTTCCGGAGATGCAATTAAAAAGTGCCCTTATATAATATTGTTAATATATGAGTGGCGGGATTGAGCACACCGAGTTAGATGGAATTGGTGCTTTCCCAAGGCAATTCAAGCCCTTATACTATGGGAAAAACAAGAGGCGAGGAAAACATGTTCAAAAGAATTGGATTGTTCATAATTACCAACCTGGCAATTGTCGCAATTCTCAGTTTAGTTCTTCATCTGCTTGGAGTCGGGCAGATCCTCGATGAACAAGGCGTAGGGTTGGACATGGCCAATCTGATTGTTTTTGCTGCTGTCTTCGGTTTTGGTGGTTCATTGATCTCACTGGTGATTTCCAAGTGGACGGCCAAAAGGCTTACCGGAGCCCGCGTCATCGCAACTCCGTCAACCGAAACGGAAGCTTGGTTGGTTCAGGCCGTTCGTAGACAGGCTGAGGTGGCGGGGATCGGCATGCCCGAAGTCGCCATATACGATGCACCTGACGTTAATGCGTTCGCAACAGGAATGCGTCGCAATAATGCCCTGGTGGCTGTCAGCACTGGTTTGCTGCGTGCCATGAATCGCAACGAAGCCGAAGCAGTCCTGGCTCATGAAGTCAGCCACGTGGCTAATGGCGACATGGTGACACTTGCACTGATCCAGGGGGTAGTTAATACCTTTGTCATTGTCGCCTCGCGGGTGGTTGGACACTTGGTTGACAGGGTAGTTTTCAAGACCGAAAAGGGTCACGGCCCCGCTTTTATTATTACTACGATTATCGCCCAGTTGGTGTTCGGCATTATTGCAAGTGTTATTGTTTTCTGGTTCAGCCGACAGCGTGAGTTCAGGGCCGATGCCGGTGGGGCACGACTCGCTGGCAGAGAGAGGATGGTTGCAGCGCTTAAGAAACTCCAACAGAGTGTCAACCAGCCGCACCTGCCGGATCAGATGGCAGCATTTGGCATCTCGGGCAGCAGAGGAAGTGGGTTGCGCCGACTGTTCATGACCCATCCATCGCTGGAGGAGAGGATTGAGGCGCTGCAACGTGGGAACCTTGCTGGCGGGTAGTTTGACAGGACAGCCATCTGTCAGACCCAGTATAGCCTTTCCTGTGTGGGAGGGGTAATTCTTACATCGCACGCAATCCGAGATAGGACCTTAATCAACTGAGAACTGCCCAAGAAGTTCTTCCACCTCTGGTTCTCAGAAATCCTAAGAATATTTGCGACCCCCAATATCAACATAAAGTATTCTCATTGCCTTAAGTTTTTGACTTTCGCATTCCTCGTCCCACGTCCCGATTATCTTTGCGTCTCCGGCCTCTTTACGTTAAAACTTAGCAGTATCAGTCTGTCTCCGTGGCAAAAGGTTCTCCATGAAAAACATCGCCAATTTTCTCTTCGAAGCTGGCATGCTCAAGCGCACGCCGCGCACCGGCTTCCAGTTCCTCGGCTCGGGGGCCGAGTCGGTGGCGGAGCACATCTTTCGCACCAGCCTGATCGGCTACACCCTGGCCCAACTCGACGAGGAGGCCGATGCCGGCCGCGTGGTGCTGCTCTGCCTGTTTCATGACATCCCCGAAGCGCGCACCGGCGACCTCAACTATGTCAACAAGAAGTATGTCAAAGTCGACGAACGCAGGGCGATCGAGGACCTAGCATGCACCCTCCCCTTTGGCGACGACTACCGCAGCCTGCAGAACGAGTTCATGGCCAAAGAGACGCGCGAGGCGCGCATCGCCCACGACGCCGACCAATTGGAGATGATCTTGGCGCTCAAGGAGTACAAGGACCTCGGCAACCGCTACGCCGACGAATGGTATCCGGTGACGCTCAAACGCCTGCAGACCGAGCCGGCCAGAACCCTGGCGGAAACGATCTGGGCGACCGATTCGACCCGCTGGTGGTTCGACGGTGATATCGACTGGTGGGTGCGCGGCCAGCGCAGGGATGACGCGGAGTCTTGACCTTCCCTGCTGAAAGTGCTAGAAAAGCCAGCTCCACAGTTTGAACGATGAAGGATCCCTGATGCTCGACCTCAAATTTCTGCGTGATAACCTCGACGAAGTCGAACGCCGCCTAGCTACCCGTGGCGGGGCCGTCGATCTCGGCGCCTTCCGTGCCCTCGATGACAGCCGGCGTAGCCTGCTCAGTGAAGCGGAGAACCTCAAGGCTGAACGCAACCAGGTCTCGGCACTGATCGGCCGCACCAAGGACAAGAGCCAGGTCCAGGGCGAGATCGCCCGCATGAAGGATGTCTCGATGCGCATCAAGGAACTCGACGAGGAACTGCGCCAGGTTGAAGACAACCTCAAGGGGCTGCTGCTGGTGCTGCCCAACCTCCCCGATGCAGCCTGCCCCCTCGGCCAGTCTGAGGAGGACAACCCGGAAGTACGCAGCTGGGGGGAGCCGCCCCGGCTCGACTTTGCGCCGAAGGCCCACTGGGACCTCGGCGAAGACCTCGACATCATCGATTTCGATCGGGCCACCAAGATCACCGGTGCCCGCTTTGCCCTCTCCAAGGGCGCCGGCGCACGGCTCGAGCGTGCCCTGATCAATCTCATGCTCGACACCCACACCCGGGTCGACAAGTACACGGAAGTGCTACCGCCCTTCATGGTCAACCGCGACACCATGACCGGCACCGGCCAGCTGCCGAAGTTCGAAGCCGACCTTTTTCATCTCGACGATCCGGATTACTTCCTGATCCCGACCGCCGAGGTGCCGGTGACCAACATCTTCCGTGACGAGATCCTCGACGGTGCCCAACTGCCGATCTGCTACGCAGCCTACACCCCCTGCTTCCGCAAGGAGGCCGGCGCTCATGGCCGCGACACGCGCGGCCTGATCCGCCAGCACCAGTTCAACAAGGTCGAGCTGGTCAAGTTCACCCGCCCCGAGGATTCGGACGCCGAACTCGACAAGCTGCTTGCCGATGCCGAAGGGATTCTGCAGGCGCTCAAGCTGCCTTACCGGGTGGTCGATCTGTGCACCGCCGATATCGGCTTCTCCGCGGCGCGCACCTTCGATATAGAAGTCTGGCTGCCGGGCCAGCAGGCCTACCGCGAAATCTCGTCCTGCTCGAACTTCCGCGACTTCCAGGCCCGCCGCGCCGGCATCCGCTTCCGACGCGAAGCGGGGAGCAAGCCTGAATTCGTCCACACCCTGAACGGCTCGGGGCTGGCCGTTGGCCGCACCCTGGTGGCGGTGCTGGAAAACTACCAGCAGGCCGACGGCACCGTACTGGTGCCGGAAGTCTTGCGTCCCTACATGGGAGGGCTGGAAAAAATCGGTTGATACGAACCCGGGGTTCGTATAAATAGTATGAGCACGGAGGAGTGGCCGAGTGGCTTAAGGCGGCGGTCTTGAAAACCGTTGAACGAAAGTTCCGTGGGTTCGAATCCTACCTCCTCCGCCAAATTTAGATTGAAAAACGTGAACGACGGCATTACACTGTGCGTTCGCAAAAAATGTGTATAGCGGAGAGGTGGCCGAGTGGCTGAAGGCGGCACCCTGCTAAGGTGTTGTACGGGCAACTGTACCGGGGGTTCGAATCCCCCCCTCTCCGCCAGTTTTTTCTGCACGGCTTGAAAAAACTTGACTTTCGGTTAGCTTTAAGCGATAAACCGATTCCCCTTGCGCCACTAGCTCAGCTGGATAGAGCGTCTGACTACGGATCAGAAGGCCGGGAGTTCGAATCTCTCGTGGCGCGCCATTTAATACAAGGCCTCAGCACCTTTCTGTGCTGAGGCCTTTGACGTTTTTACCGTGAAGAGAATATTGTTAACATACTGTTGCCGGTATTCCCTCCTCTCCGGACATCCGGCACGTTTCCTGCCATTGAAGAATAACGTGCCTGGGCTCCTCAGCGGTCGACCTGCAACGCTTCGACTACAATGCGGCTCTCTTCGCTGGCCAGTTCGGAATAATCGGTGAGCACCTGTTCGGTAGTTGATTTACAGACACTTATGTGTCCAAGCAAACCAAATCTCGCGCCGCATCCAATTTGAAACGACATACGAATGACCGCGGTGAACTTGCCGTAACGAGGGGTTAGATTCGTAACGCCGATCATTCTTCGTTGATCATTTCTTGAACAGGGTTAATCGGAGCCCAGCCCCACGAAAAAAGGCGGCGTAAAGCACTATGTCTCTAATCTAGTCTGTTCGGGACATCTATTAGTTCTGACGCTTTGAATTGAGTAAGCCTGCATGGAAGTTATTTTACACAACCTGGATTAATAGAAGCTTTCCTAGCCATTACAATAGGCAAGCTTTCCGCAGAAAGGAATCATCGCGCCGAGTCGAGTTATGTCCGCCAAAGAAAAGAGACAGGCCCCGGTAAGATGAAAAGGCCGGGGTCTGTCGGTCAATGCTGTTCGATGACATGCCCGCTAAAGTGCGTTCATGCTTGCGAGCTCGTGAATCAGGGTTTTATTATCCGGCATCCCCTTATGGATATAGCGGATGACGCCGGATTGGTCGATGAGGTAGGTGATCCGGCCGCCACCGTATAGTTTGCATACCGTGCCATCATCAGCGATCAGTGGAAAACCCAGGCCTAGCTTTGCAGCGAATTCCCGATGGGTCTCCAACGAGTCGGAACTGACGCCCAGGACCTGGGCGTTGTGCTCAGCAAAGCGCACGAAGTCGCTTTGAAAAGCCTGCATTTCGTTTGTTCAGCCAGGGGTGAAGTCGGCGGGATAGAGGGCCAAAACCACCGAGCCCTTCTGTAGCGACTGCCCGAGTTCGATCTCCCCCTCGGTCGAGGGCGCAGTAAACGCGGGCGCTTTATCACCGACCTTCAAATCGACGGCCTTCGCGGCCAGCAAGTTTGCCGCGACGGTTGCGCCGGCGCGGATGATGTTCTTCATCACAAGCTCCTTTCCCTTCCAGGAACGCGGTCACAGACAGCGGCAAAGCCGATGCGCAATCTCCGACTTTCCAGCCACTGCAATCAGCGTTGGTTTTTTACTGGTCTTTTTTACCCCAGACCTTTTTAAGGTACTGGTCCCGCCCCGAGTTGTAACGGTAGAAACTGTAGTCCACCGAGTTATCCTTGTAGTAATCCTGGTGGTAGTCCTCCGCCGGATAGAAAGTGGTTGCGGCAGTGATCTCGGTGACGATCGGGCTATCGAAGCGACCCGATTTGCCGAGCCGCTCTTTCGAGTCCTCGGCCAGCTGTTTCTGCTCCTCGTCGAGGAAGAAGATGCCGGTGCGGTACTGGCTGCCGCGATCGACAAACTGGCCACGGGCATCGGTCGGATCGACGTTCATCCAGAAGACCTCGAGCAGCTGTTCATAGCTTATTTTTGCTGGATCGTAGGTGATCTCAACGGCTTCGGCGTGGCCGGTCATTCCCCCCGAAACGTCTTTGTAGGTGGGGTTCTTCTTGTCTCCGCCGATATAGCCGGAAACCACGGACTGAACGCCGTCGAGCTTTTCGAAGGGCGGCTCCATGCACCAGAAACACCCCCCGGCAAAGATGGCCTTGGCCGTCGTTCTCTGTTTTATCTCCATCTTGGGGTCCTTTTTGTCTGCAGTTGCGGTGCTGGCCAGACCGGGCACAACGATCAGACTCACGAGTAGGCTCATCAGGATCTTCATCTCATTATCTCCTCATGTCTGGGGCCTGCTCATAGAACAATAGCGCAAGACTACTTGCTGGCAACAAACCTGAGCGCAGCCGAATTGATGCAGTGGCGCAGGCCGGTCGGCGGCGGGCCGTCGTCGAACACGTGCCCAAGGTGTCCGCCGCAGCGGGCGCAGAGCAGTTCGGTGCGCGTCATAAAGAGGCTGACATCGTCGGCCGTAGCGATGTTTTCGGCGGCGACCGGCGCGGTAAAGCTCGGCCAGCCGGTGCCGGAATCGAACTTGTCCTTGGACGAGTAGAGATCGAGCCCACAACCGGCGCAGCGATAGACACCATGTTCGTGGTTCTTATCGTATTTTCCGGTAAAGGCAGGTTCAGTGCCCTTTTCGCGCAGGATGTGATACTCCTCCGGGCTCAGTAGCTTGCGCCATTCGGCGTCGCTCTTGTGCACGGTCTCGGTGATGATGTAGGCACCTTTTTCCACGGAATATGCCTTGATCTCTGCGGCGGTGGCGGGTTGTGCCAGCCCCGCGACCAAGCCGAAGAGCAGCATGCTATACAGGAAGCTGCGGGTTTTCATTCTGACATCTCCTTTGCTGGTTTAGCGGTCATGGACGATGCAAGGGTGCTGACGTAGGTGACAGCCTCCTTGAGCCAATTCTCGAGTTGACCGAGGGTGACCTGCTGCGGATCGTAAACCACCCGGTCGACTTCCCGAGCGCCACTCCAGCCGCGCTCGACGGAGACAACACCAGCTTTCCCGGTGAGGACTCTCGCCCCTACATCATAGCAGTGTACAGCAAATGTTGCATTGGCCATTCCGGGTGGCGCTGCCGCGGGGGTTCCTGTTGCGAACAGGAGAGCCGTCAAGGTGAGGACTGCAAAGAACAGGGTTGATCGCATATCTGAGGTCCTTTCTTCGCTTTGAGCGGGAGAATAAAAGCACCATAACAGGCGGCGGTAAACGGACAAGCAAGGCTTGATAAAGATTTGGTAAAGATTGCAGGAATGAGACGTGTCCGCCATGACTCAGGTGGGGAGTTCGAACCAGATGCGGGTATCGCCCGTGGCACTTTCGGCACCAACCTGGCCGCCGTGGGCCTCAATCAGCTGCTTAACGATCGCCAGGCCGATGCCTGCACCGCCGGCATCCCTGGAGCGGGAAGGATCGGAGCGGAAGAAGCGTTCGAAAATAAACGGGATGTCCTTGGCCGGGATACCCGGGCCGTTGTTGCAGAAATCCGCGCGCACGCCGACCTCCGAAGGCGTACAGGCAATCGTCACGCGGCCTCCCGGCGGCGTGTACTTCCAGCAGTTCTCCACCAGGTTACGGATTGCCTGCAGCAACTTGTCTCGATCGGCGCGTACAGTCGGGCATGGGGAAAACCGCGAGGTTACAACGATCTGCTTCTCCTCGAAATTCATCCGATAGAGGGTCAGGATCTCTTTGATGCAATCCGGGACATCAACATTGTGCCGTTCGAGATAGGCGCGGGCAGCATCGGCACGGGCCAGTTGGCCGAGGTCCTCGACCAGGCTCACTAGACGCAGGTTCTCCTGCTGCAGCATGTCGAGGGTCCGCTTGTCCGGCGGGATGACGCCGTCACTCAGACCTTCCAGGTAGCCGCGCAGGTTGGTCAGCGGTGTGCGCAGTTCGTGGGCGACGTCGGCGACCATGGTTTTGCGCAGCCGCTCGAGCTGCTCAAGGCTGTCGCCCATACGGTTGAAGGCCGTGCCGAGTTCGCCGATCTCATCTTGGGGATCGACATCGACGCGAGCGGCAAAGTTGCCGGCGGCGATCTGACGGCTGGCGTCGATCATCTGTGCGAGCGGGCGCAGCACGTGACGGGTCAACAGATAGCTGAGCAGGAAGGCCAGGAGTAGCGCGACCAGGCTTGCCCAGAGCAGGTAACGATGCACCGCGGTCAGAAAAGCCCGGTGCGTGTCGGTTGGCGAGACCATGTACTTGTCCATCAAGACCATGAAGTAGTCTGCGGCCAGCTGGTCGAAGGCCAGCCAGATGATGCCGATGATCACGGCGATCACCGGCACGGTGGTGACCAGCACAAGTTTCCAGTGCAGCCGCAGCTTCATCAGCCCTCCCGATCGGCGAAGCGATAACCGAAGCCACGCACGGTTTCGATGAAACGCGGCGAGGCCGGGTCGTCGGCGAGTTTCTGGCGCAGATGGCCGATATGCACGTCTACCACCCGGTCGACCACGCTCTCGCCGTGTTCGTAGACGTGGCCGAGCAGATCATCCCGGGAGAAGGCCCTGCCCGGAGCACGCATAAGCGCCTGCAGCAGCTTGTATTCGACGCCGGTCAACTCGACCGGCTGGCCGGCGAGCGTCACGCGGCGCTTTTCCGTATCCAGCGCCAGGGCGCCGTGGACCAGCAGGTGATCTTCCTGAAGCTGGCGCCTGGTGCGGCGCAGGATCGCCTTGACACGCTCCACCAGTTCCCGAGGGCTGAAGGGTTTGACCACGTAGTCATCGGCACCGAGGGACAACCCCAGCACCCGGTCGATCTCTTCTTCGCGCGCCGTCAGCATCAGAATCGGTACGTCGGAGAGCTTGCGCAGTTCGCGGCAGATCTCCCAGCCGTCGAGCTGTGGCAGCATGACATCGAGGATGATGAAACCCGGTAGCTGGTGTCGCGCCATGGCCAGCGCCTCGGCGCCGTCATGAACGGTTTGCGTGCTGAAACCCTCGCGTTCCAGGTAGGTGGCGATCAGGGCGGCCGTGTTGCGGTCATCCTCGATGATCAAAATGGGCGATGGTAAGTTGACAGGAGACATCCCGAACCTCGCTGCTCATTAAGTGCAGCTTTCAGTTTACCCGCAAATTTCCGTTTAGGGGTCAGGGCTACACTTTTCACATTTTTTGCACGCGTTGCATTTTTTGTGAAATGTGTAGACCTGCCCCCTATATTCAAAAAGCTTTTATCAGCCAGACCCCGCCGCAGACCAGCAGCACCCCGGCGATGCGCCCCAGGCTGATGGGGTGCAGCGGATACCCGAGGCCGCCGAAGTGGTCGAGCAGCAGGGAGGCGAACATCTGCCCGGCCAGAACCGTGGCGACCATTGTGGTCGCACCAAGCCTGGGCACGAGCATGATGGTGGCAGTGACGAAAAAGGCACCGAGAGCGCCGCCGACCCAGACCCACCATGGGTGGTTGCTGGCGGTCGTCAGGCTGGGCAGGGGAATGCGTGTCACCAGGGTGTAGACAATCAGGGTCAGCGTACCGACCGCGAAGGAGATGGTCGCGGCCAAGACCGGCGACCGGGTCCAGAGCCCGAGTTGTGCGTTGATGCCGGCCTGGGTCGGCACAGAAATGCCGGCCAGTAGGGCCATCAGGATGAAGAGCGTTGCCGATGACATGGTGTGATCCGTTCTGAATCGTTTAAAGTTAACAGGCCGAGAACAAAGCAAGGCACAAAGTTTTTTTAACCGCCAGTTTTTATGCGTACCGTGGACTACCCCTTTGCGTCTTTGCGTTAAACGCTTATGGCCCTTTCATGGCTGCTTCCGCTAGTTTGCCAGGTCGTCCATGGTCAGGATCGCCTCGATATCCCGGCGCTCCGACTTGTTGATGATGACCGCGCCGCCCACCAGCACGGCGCCGGCCTGCTCGATGATCTGAGCAATGGCCTTGTAGGTGGACCCGACGGCGAAGAAGTCGTCGGCAAAGAGCAGACGTTCCCCCGGCAGGAGCACCTCGCGGGAAACGTACAGGGTTGTCGACTCCTCTTTGGTGAAGGAATAACTCGAGGCGGCGAAGAATTCCCTCATGGTCAGCGGGCGCTTTTTCTTGGCATAGACGAAGGGCACGCCGAGTTGTCCGGCCAGCGCCTGGGCGATCATGATGCCGCTGCTTTCCGCGGTGATGATCTTGTCGATCTGACGGTCGGCAAAGCGGCCGGCCAGTTCGACTGCGAGCCGGTCGATCAGCAGGGGGTCGACCATGTGGTTGAGGAAACGATCGACCTTGATGACCTGGCCGTTGATCGAGCCCTCCCGCCTGATCCGTTCCAGCAGTTCGCTTGCCGCCTGGTTCATTTGCGGTCCTCGCGGTCGTAGGGTTGACCGAGGCTTTCGGGCTGCTGGGACGCCCCCTGCTGCAGCCGGATAGTGGAAATCACCAGCACCAGGATGGTGCAGAAGTAGGGGAGCATCTGCAGGATGTGGGCGCTGACCGTGGTGCCCATGGCCTGAAAACGCAGCTGCATGGCAGTGATGCCGCCGAACAGGTAGGCACCGGCCAGGGCGCGGTAGCTCGACCAGGAGGCGAAGATCACCAGGGCCACGGCGATCCAGCCACGGCCGGCGGTCATGTTCTCGATCCACATCGGCGTGGTGGCGAGGCTCAGGTAGGCGCCGCCGATGCCGACGATCCCCGAACCGATGGTGACGGCCAGGAAGCGCGTGCGCAGCACCGGCACGCCGCAGGTATCCGCGGCCGCCGGATTCTCCCCAACCGTACGCAGCGCCAGCCCCCAGCGGGTGCGGTAAAAGAAGAAGGCGATCGCCGCCACCAGCAGAAAGCTGAAGTAGATCAGCAGGTCCTGGTTGAAAAACGCCTTGCCGATCACCGGCAGGCGGCTTAAACCCGGGATGGCGATGCGTTCGAAGCCGGCGATGGTCAGGCCGACCATGTCGCGCCCGAACAGGGCGGTGGTGCCGATGCCGAACATGGTCAGGGCCAAGCCGCTGACGATCTGGTTGCCGCGCAGCTGCACGGTGATGAAGCCGTGCACGCTCCCCGCCAGGAGTGCGGCGAAAAAGGCGGCCAGCACGCCGACCAGCAGCGAACCGCTGGCCTGGGTACCGGCAAAACCGGCCAGGGCGCCGATCAGCATCAGCCCCTCAATGCCAAGGTTGATAATCCCGGCGCGCTCGTTGATGATCGCCCCGAGGGTTGCAAAGAGGATCGGCGTGCCGGCCCGCACCGTGGCATCCAGCAGGATCTCAAGCATGACGTTCCCCCCGCACCAGCCGCAGCCGGTTTTGAATGAAAAAGTCGGAGGCCAGCAGGAAGAAGAGGATCAGCCCCTGGAAGGCGTAGGAAAAGGCCACCGGCAGCTGCCATGAGAGCTGCAGGCTGTCGCCGCCGACCAGCAGCACGCCCATCAGGAAAGAGACGATGACGACACCGAGGGCGCTGCGCTTGGCCAGCCAGGCAATGATAATCGCCGTGTAGCCGTAACCGGGCGAGAGGCCGTGCTGCAGGCGGTGTTGCAGGCCGGCCACCTCACTGAAACCGGCAATCCCGGCGATGGCACCGCTCAAGAAGAGCACGGAAAAAATCGCCAGCCCGGTGCGCATGCCGGCGTAGCGGGCCGCTTTCGGGTTGCTGCCGATCACCTTGATTTCATACCCCCAGATGGTGCGTTCCATGAACAGGTAGAGGATCAGGGCGCAGAACAGGGCCAGGAAGAAGCCGCTGTGCAGGCGGGTATCGAAATATTCCGCCAGCCGTGCCGCATCGCTGAACTGGGCGGTCAGCGGGAAGTTGAAGCCCTTGGGGTCTTTCCAGGGGCCGTAGATCAGGTAGTCGACACCGAGGATGGCGATGTAGTTCATCAACAGGGTGACGATGACCTCGTTGACCTGCCAGCGGGCGCGCAGCACTCCGGCGATACCGCCCCACAGGCCGCCGAGCAGGAAGGCCGCCACGAACATGACCGTGATCATCAGGGCATGGCTCTCGATCCCGGAGAAGAGCGCCACCGCGGTGGCACCACAGGCGCCCATGTAGAGCTGCCCCTCGGCGCCGATATTCCAGATCTGCATGCGAAAAGCCAGGGACACGCCGAGGCTGGTGAAGATCAGCGGCGTGGTCTTGACCAGCGTCTCCGAGAGGCCGTACAGCGAACCCAGGGACTCCTGAAAGATCTCCAGATAGGCCTGCAAGGGATTGACCCCGGCGGCCAGCAGCAGGAAGCCGGCCACGAACAGGGCCACCAGGATCGACACCAGCGGCGCCGCAAAGCGGAACAGCCGCGAGGTCATTTCACGTTTTTCAGCGACCAGCTTCATTTCTGCACCTCGCCGCTCATCAGCAGGCCGATCTCCTCGCGAGTGGTAGTCTGCGGATCGACGCTGCCGATCAGGCGACCACGGAACATGACGACGATCTGGTCGGAGAGCTTGAGCAGCTCGTCGAGGTCTTCCGAGATCAGGATAGTGCTCATCCCCTGGTTGGCGCCGTCGATGACCACCTTGTGCACGTATTCGGCACTGCCGATATCGAGGCCGCGGGTCGGGTACAGGGCGACCAGTACGGCTGGCTGTTCCGACAGTTCGCGGGCGATGATCACCTTCTGGATGTTCCCCCCGGAAAGGTAGCGCACCGGGTTGCCGACCGGACCGGCCTTGATGGCGAACTGGTCGATCTTGACGGCAGCGTTCCTGTGGATAGCAGCGCGATCCTGGAAGATCCAGCGCCGGAAAGCTTTGGAGTTGAAGTTTTTCATGATCAGGTTGTCGTCAACCGTCATGTCGGGGGCGATGCCGATACTCTTGCGGTCTTCCGGGATATGGGCGATGCCGGCGATGTAGGAGCTCCGCGCCGTGTTGTTGGTGATGTCCCTGGTCCCGGCGAGGATCCGGCCGGCACTGGCCTCCCGAAGGCCGGTAAGGACCTCGGCCAGCGCTTTCTGGCCGTTGCCGGCCACGCCGGCAACGCCGAGGATCTGGCCTCGGTAGAGCTTCATGTTGAAGTTGTCGAGGTCGGCCAGGCCACGGTCGTTACGCACCGACAGGTTCCTGATCTCCAGAGCCAGTTCGTCGTAGTTGCAGGCGGGCTTGATCCACATGGGGATCTGGTCCTCGCCGATCATCAAAGAAGCCAGCCGGTTCTCGTCATATTCGCCGCGCGCCAGGGTGACCAGGCTGCGCCCCTTCTTGAGCACCGTGACCCGGTCGGAGATCTCCATGACTTCGCGCATCTTGTGGGAGATGAAGAGGATGCTTTTCCCCTGGTCGCGCAGCCGGGTCAGCACCTGGAAGAGACGGGCGCTCTCCTGCGGCGTCAAGACCGCAGTCGGCTCATCGAGGATCAGCAGGCGGCAGTCCCGAACCAGCAGCTTGATCAGCTCGATCCACTGCTGGGCGCCGATGGAGAGCTTCCAGACCGGCGCGTCGAGTTCGAGTTCGAGAGCGAATTCATCGAGGATCTTCTGTACCTGCTGCCGGTACTTGCGCGGCGAATAGAGGTTGGGAACGCCGTCCAGCGCCAGCAGGATATTTTCGAAAACGGTGTGGGCCGGCACCAGCATGAAGTGCTGGTGGACCATGCCGATGCCGACAGCCAGAGAATCGCGAGGGCTGCCGAAGTGGATCGGCTCACCATCAAAGACGATCTCACCACGGTCCGGACGATAGAGCCCGGTGAGCACGTTCATCAGGGTGCTCTTGCCGGCTCCGTTCTCGCCTAGCAGGGTATGGATTTCCCCCGGGGCGATGGACAGGGAGATATCGTCCAGGGCGATGACCCCGGGGAAGGTCTTGCGGATATTTTTAACCTGCAGAAGTTTGCCCATAACGCCAAGAAGATTAACGCAAAGGCGCAAAGAGGTAAATCAAGACGCAAAGAAAACTGAAATTATTATCGGTAAAACCACGCGTCTTTCTTTTTTCACTTTGCGCCTTGGCGTTAAAAAGGTTGCGTCCAACAACAAAAGGGCACACACCAGCGTTTTTGGCATGTGCCCCTTTTAATCTTTCGAAAGGCTTTTACTTGGGGATGGTGCCCTGGACGCCCTCGACAAAGTAGCTCATGCCGAGCAGGTCGCCATCGGAAGGAACGCTGCCGGCGGCAATGCGGACCTTGCCGTCCTGGTCCTTGACCGGTCCGGCAAAGGGATGCAGCTTGCCGGACTTGATCGCGTCGGTCTGCTCCGCGACCAGCTTCTGGACCGCGGCGGGGACCTTGTCGCTCAGCGGGGCCAGCTGAACCAGATCCTGCTGCATCCCCCACCAGATCGACTGCGACTTCCAGGTGCCGTTATGGACTTGCTCGGCGATCTGCTTGTAGAGCGGGCCCCAGTTCCAGACCGGAGCAGTCAGGAAGGCGTTGGGGGCAAAGGAGCGCATGTCCGAGTTGTAGCCGATCACAAAGGCGCCGCGGGCCTCGGCCGCCTGCAGAGTCGCCGGGGCATCCTGGTGCATGGCCAGAATGTCGGCGCCAACGTCGAGCAGGCTGTCGGCAGCATCGCGTTCGACGCCCGGGTCGAACCAGGTCTGGGTCCAGACGACGCGCACCTCGGCTTCCGGGTTGACGCTACGCACACCGAGGGTGAAGGCGTTGATGCCGCGAATGACTTCCGGAATCGGGAAGGCGGCGACGTAGCCGATGACGTTCTTCTTGGTCATCTTGCCGGCGACGATACCGGAGAGGTAGCGCGGCTCGTACATGCGACCGAAGTAGTTGCCGACGTTCTCGGCGGTCTTGTAGCCTGAGCAGTGCATGAAGACCACGTCCTTGTTGCGCCTGGCGACGTCAAGGGTAGCATCCATGTAGCCGAAACTGGTGGTGAAGATCAGGTTATGCCCCTTGCGCACCAGGCCGGTGATTACGCGAGCCGACTCGGCCCCTTCCGGCACCGATTCGATGAAGGTCGACGGCTCGACGAAGGGGAGGGTTTCCATCTCCTTGCGCCCCTGGTCATGGGACCAGGTCCAGCCGGCGTCGCCGACCGGGCCGACGTAGATAAAGCCGGCCTTGACGTTCTTCTCGTTCGCCGCGGCCGTCGCGGCAACCTGGGGCATGACCAGGAACAGGGCAAGTGCCAGCAAGGCAAATCGTTTCATCGTCATATCCTTTCAAAATTCTCTGCGGGAGATTAGTCTGTTTGAGTTGTCCCTGACATGTCGGTACGGTCAGTTCAGGGGCGTCGCCGCATGCATGTGGTCTACTGCCTCTTCTACCGTACCCCGTAAGGCTTGTCAAACCCAAACCCTTCGAATCCTTTGTAATGCCGCCATGATGAAACGTTTCGTCACACGCGAAAAGA
Organism: uncultured delta proteobacterium; assembly: GCA_963825615.1. GTDB lineage: Bacteria > Desulfobacterota > Desulfuromonadia > Desulfuromonadales > BM103 > JAHEDT01. Next base: position 623,828 of record CAWGTV010000008.1, on the reverse strand, counting down.
GCCGCATTTTAGCCTTGCCATTGCTCCGCCGGAAATATCAATTTGAGTAGAACGGCTGCGATTGTTATAGTAGCCGACAAAAAGGAGTGTGGCGCATTGGCGCAAGCAAGCGATCAGGACATCATTTTCATGCAGGCCGCCCTCGCCGAGGCCGCCCTCGCCGAGGCGCTCGGTGAAGTGCCGATCGGAACGGTCGTCGTACTCGATGGAGTGATCATCGGCCGTGGCCACAACCTGCGCGAAACCAGCAACGACCCGACCACCCACGCCGAGATGGTGGCGATCCGCCAGGCCGCAGAGCATATCGGCCACTGGCGCCTACTCGACACCACCCTCTACGTAACCCTGGAGCCGTGCGTCATGTGCATGGGCGCCATCATCCTGGCGCGCATCCCACGCCTGGTCTACGCCTGCCGCGACCCGCGCGCCGGCGCGGTCGGTTCGATCTTCGACTTTTCGCAGGATGAGCGCTTCAACCACAAGGTCGAGGTGACCGAGGGGGTGCTCGGCACAGAATGCAGTGAAATGCTCAGTGGTTTTTTCAAAGAATTAAGGGCTGGAAAAAAATCGCAAAAGACATTATAAAGGGTCTCCCAAACGGAAAACCCACGGAGGGGTGTCCGAGAGGCCGAAGGTGACAGACTCGAAATCTGTTGTGGGGCAACCCACCGGGAGTTCGAATCTCCCCCCCTCCGCCATTCAGAAAAGGCCCGACCGGCAACGGTTGGGCCTGCTTTTTTTGTCTGCATTGCGCGCACATATGCATTTTTCTGAAAGGTGTAGCCCTGGCCCCCCTGCCAAGACACTCTTGCAAAGTTGCTGATTTCCTTTATTCTAGAACCTGTTCCTGCATCAGCAGCCGCACTTCATTTTTTTGAAGCCATAAGCTGAAAGAGTCGCTATGGATATTCTGCAAAACCATTTTGATGTGATTGTCATCGGCAGCGGCCCGGGAGGTGAGGGGGCTTCGATCAAGCTGGCCAAGGCCGGCAAATCGGTGGCCATCATCGAAAACCACGCCCTAGTGGGCGGCGGCTGCACGCACTGGGGGACGATTCCGAGCAAGACGCTGATCCACGTGGTCAACCAGTATTCAGAACAGAAGAAGAGCCGGCTCTTCAGCCGGGTTTACCAGCAGGCTAAGATCACCTGCGAGGACCTCATGGGCGTGGTGCGCGACGTGGTGCTCCAGCAGGTCCGCGACCGCGAAGGCTTCTACGCCCGCAACGACGTCGAGGTGATCGAGGGGTTTGCCCGTTTCATCGACCCGCACACCGTGGAGGTCGCCGACGACGCGGGCAACCAGCGCCAGTTTTCGGCGAATTATTTCGTCATTGCCACCGGTTCGCACCCCTACCGCCCGGACGATGTCAACTTCGACAACCCGCGCGTGGTCGATAGCGATACGATCCTGCAGATGCGCGAGCTCCCCGCGACGCTGACCGTCTACGGCGCCGGCGTAATCGGCTGCGAGTACGCCTCGGCGTTCAAGGACCTCGGCATCAAGGTCAACCTGGTCAATACCCGCGAGCGGTTGCTCGAGTATCTCGACGAAGAGATCAGCAACGCGCTCAGCTACCACATGCGCGATGAGCAGGGGATCGTGATCCGCCAGAACGAGGAGTACGAGAGGGTCGAGGTCAGGGACGACAGCGTGGTCCTGCACCTGGCCACCGGCAAGGTGATCAAATCGGACATGCTGCTGTGGGCCAACGGCCGCACCGGCAATTCGGCGGGGATGGGTCTCGAGACCCTCGGCGTCGCCGTTGACCACCGCGGCAACATCGCCGTCAACGAAGCTTACCAGACGGTCCTGCCGCACATCTACGCGGTCGGCGACATCGTCGGCTTCCCCAACCTGGCCAGCGCCGCTTACGACCAGGGGCGTTTCGCGGGGACCCACATCGTCGAGGGCTCCTGTGACGAGCGCCTGGTCAGGGACATCCCCACCGGTATCTACACCACACCTGAGATCAGCTGCCTGGGCGGCACGGAGCGCGAGCTGACCGAACAGCGTATCCCTTACGAAGTGGGTCATTCTTTCTTCCGCAACCTGGCCCGCGGCCAGATCACCGGGCACAAGGCCGGCATGCTCAAGCTGCTCTTCCACCGCGAGACGCTGGAGATCCTCGGCATCCACTGCTTCGGCCACAACGCCGCCGAGATCCTGCACATCGGCCAGGCGATCATGACCCAGCCGGCGCCGCACAACACCATCAAGTACTTCATGAATACGACCTTCAACTACCCCACCATGGCCGAGGCCTACCGGGTTGCCGCGCTGAACGGGTACAACCGGCTTTAAGTGGGCAGAAAGACACCATGGAGGATTGACAACCGTGGTCTTCCCTAACCGATTTTAGCTTTGATTCGCTTGCCTTTCATGGTCAATTTGCATAGTATCAGCCGAGCTATTTCCAGCCCGCTCAACCGCTGACTTCCAGGAGACAATCTGATGTTGCGATACCGTCCGGCCGCACTCCGCGGCTGGGATTTTTCTGTCAGTTGCCAGTTGGGACAGGCTTGCGCCATGAGCCTGGGCTCCCTCAACCCGCAACAGCGCGAAGCCGTTCTGCACACCGAGGGGCCGCTGCTGCTGCTGGCCGGTGCCGGTTCGGGCAAGACCAAGGTGGTCACTCACCGGGTCGCCCACCTGGTGGGGACGCAAGGGCGTCGATCCCGAGCAGGTACTGGCGGTGACCTTCACCAACAAGGCCGCCCGCGAGATGCAGGCGCGGGTTGCCGGCCTGGTCGGCCGCGACAAGGCCGAGCGCATCCAGGTTTCGACCTTTCACTCCCTGTGCTGCCGCATCCTGCGCGCTGATATCGAGCACCTCGGCTACAAGCGCAACTTCAGCATTTACGGCGCCTCCGATCAGCAGCGCCTGATCAGGGACCTGATGAACAACATCGACGCCGAGAGCGGGCTTTCGCCTGACGTCATCCTCTGGAAGATCTCCGATGCCAAGAACCGCCTGCTGCCGCCGGAGCAGTTCGGCGCCTTCATGACCGGCGACCTGATCGGCGCCATGGCCAAGGCCGTCTACCCCGAGTACCAGAAGAGCCTGAAAAGCTACAACGCCGTCGACTTCGACGACCTGATCATGCTGGTCGTGCGTCTCTTCGCCGAGTTCCCCGAGGTCGAGGCGCGCTACCAGGAGCGTTTCCGCTACATCATGGTCGACGAGTACCAGGACACCAACGCCGCCCAGTTCAACCTGATGCGGCGGCTCGCCGGCAAATGGGGCAACTTCTGCGTGGTCGGCGACGACGACCAGTCGATCTACGGCTGGCGCGGCGCCGAGCCCGGCAACATCCTCGACTTCGAACGGCACTTTCCCGGCGCCCACGTGATCAAGCTCGAGCAGAACTACCGCTCCACGGCGCATATCCTCAATGCCGCCAACACGGTGATCAGGCACAACCAGAAACGCAAGGAGAAGGCGCTCTGGACCGCCGGCGCCAAAGGGGAGAAGATCGGCGTGGTGCGCTGCATCGACGCCGAGGATGAAGCGCGCGCCGTGATCGAACGCATCCATCACAATGTGCGCACCAAGCGCATGGCCTACAAGGACCACGCCATCCTGATGCGCACCAACGCCCAGACCCTGGTCTTCGAGCAGGAGCTGCGCTTTGCCGAGATCCCCTACGTGCTGATCGGCGGCCAGCAGTTCTTCGACCGCAAGGAGGTCAAGGACGCCATCGCCTACCTGCGCTTCATCGTCAACCCCTACGACGAGGTCAACCTGCTGCGCATCCTCAACTACCCGCGCCGCGGCATCGGCCGCACCACCGCCGACCTGCTGATCCGCTCCTCGATTGCCGGCAAGGAGCCCCTCTGGAAGGTGATCCGCAAGGCGCGCATGATCGACGGCATCAATGCCAAGGCCGCCGACGCCCTGGAAGGCTTCGTCGCCCTGATCGAAGAGCACAAGCGCTGGTTCCGCGCCGGCGGCCGCCTGGCCGGGACGGCCAAAGAGCTGTTCACGGCGATCGGGCTTGAAGACGAGCTGCGCCGCGAGCCCGATGCCCGCGAGAAGATCGAGCGGCGCATCGAGAACGTCCGCGAAATCGTCAACGCCCTCGCCACCTACGAGGGGCGCGATGGGCAGGCCGACCCTCTCCGGCTTCCTCGAAAAGGTCGCGCTGCTCGACCGCGACGACCCCGGCACCGACAGCAAGGAGAAGAAGCTGGCCCAGGATGCCGTGGTGCTGATGAGCCTGCATTCGAGCAAGGGGCTGGAATTCCCCCACGTCTTCCTGCCCGGCTTCGAAGAGGGCTTTCTGCCGCACAAGAAGTCGGTCTCGGAAACCTTCGATGTCGACGAGGAGCGCCGCCTCTGCTACGTCGGCATCACCCGCGCCCGGGAAAAGCTGACCATCCTGCATGCCGATGCGCGCATGAAGTACGGCAAGGCCGAGCCCCGCGAGCTCAGCCGCTTCCTGGCGGAAATTCCTGAGGAGGTGCGCCAGGACGAAGCCCGGGCCGGATTCCACCTCGCCGAAGGGGACGAGAAAGCCAGCCTGTCGGACCTGTTTGCCAAGCTCATGGGAGAGAAGACGTAAAATCCAGGAGGCGGGACGAGGGACGCGCAAAGCAAACGCTGGCTGCGGATTGCAGGGTTGTTCCCGGTGTCTTTTTCAGTTGAAATCATGGAGCGATCTGTCAGAGTATCAACACCATGCACGACTACACAGACAATCTTCCCCTGGGCAAGGCCACGGTTTACACATCGGAGTACGATCCCGGCCTGCTCTGCCCGATCCCGCGCCAGCTCAAGCGTGACGAGCTCGGCCTGCCGGCGATCCTGCCGTTCCATGGCGTGGACATCTGGAACGCTTACGAGCTCTCCTGGCTGACGCCCTACGGCAAGCCGGTGGTGGCCATGGGAGAGTTTCGCATCCCCTGCGAATCACCCAACCTGATCGAGTCGAAATCGATCAAGCTCTACCTCAATTCCTTCAACCAGACCCGCTTCGCCGATTTCGAGGCGGTGCGCGCCCTGCTCAGTCAGGACCTCGGTGGCGCCGCCGGGACGCCGGTGGACGTGCGCCTGATCAGCGCCGCTGAATTCGCCGCGACGGCCTTCGCCACCCTGCCGGGCGAGTGTCTCGATGATCTCGACATCAGCATTGATCGCTACGCTTTGCACGCCAGCCTGCTCAAGGATGCCGCCGATCCGCAGCACCCGGTTGCCGAAACGCTGCACAGCCACCTGCTGAAAAGCAACTGCCTGGTGACCAGCCAGCCGGACTGGGGGAGCGTACTGATTCGCTACCAGGGGGGGAAGATCGACCGCGAAGCCTTGCTGCGCTACCTGATCTCCTTCCGCCAGCACAACGAGTTTCACGAGCAGTGCGTCGAGCGCATTTTTTGCGACCTGATGCGCTTCTGCCAGCCGCAGCAGTTGACCGTGTACGCCCGCTACACCCGCCGCGGCGGCCTCGATATCAATCCGTTCCGCAGCAACTTCGAGTATGACGTGGACAACCTGCGCCTGGCACGGCAGTAGGGATTTCAGCGGTTGTCTGCTGAGGATCTTTCTTATAGAATGGCCCCTGGCTTTCCCCTTTGTCCCAGGAACCCGGACCCATGCCTCAACCGAATGAACAGTGCCTGACCGAGATGCCCCGGCAGGAAGTCGCCGAGGCCTTGGCCTTTGCCCAACAGGCTATTCAGGCTGCGGGCAAAATCGCCCTGCGCTATTTCCGCCAGCCCCTCGCCGTGGACAACAAGCTGGACGGCGGCCGCTTCGATCCCGTGACCTGTGCTGACCGTGAAGTCGAAGCCTGCCTGCGCGAGGCTCTTGGCCGGCGTTTCCCCGAGTTCGGCATCATCGGCGAAGAAGACGGGAAGCACGCCGGGCACGGTGGATATCAACTGGGTGATCGATCCGATCGACGGGACCAAGGCGTTTATCAGCGGCTTTCCGACCTGGGGGATTCTGCTCGGCTTGCAGCAGGGACAGCAGGTGCTCGCCGGGCTCATGCACCAGCCGGCTACCGGCGAACTCTTTTACGGCAGCGCGGCCGGCGCTTTTTTGCAGCACAACGGGCAAACGGCCGCCATCAAGACCCGCCAGGACGTGCGCCTGGCCGAGGCGCTGCTCTATTGCACCCACGAGAGCATGTTTGCCAACGAGCTCAACCTGGCGGCCTTCAGAAGGGTTGCGGCGCAGGCGCGCCTGCAGCGCTTCGGCGGCGACTGCTACTCCTACTGCATGCTGGCCCTCGGCCAGGTCGACCTGGTCATCGAGGACACCCTGCAGCCCTACGACATCGTGCCGCTGATCCCGATCATCGAGACGGCCGGCGGCGTGGTCACCGATGCACGGGGCAAATCGCCCGTAGCCGGAGGGTTCGTGGTCGCAGCCGCCAACCGGGAGCTGCACGCACAGGTCATGTCACTGCTTTAGATTCAGGAGAAAATGCATGGAAACAGTCAAAACGGCCAGCTTCGAATACCTGATTGACCTCGCCAAGGAGAACCCGGAAGGCGGTTACACCTTCGTGCTCGACGGCAAAAGCTACCAGATCAAGGATGTCCTGGAAATCTCCAGGATCGCCACGGCCCACGGCTATATCGTGATCTACTGATTGACAAACAACTTGAGAAGCAATTATCGGGGCGGCCATGTGGCCGCCCTTTTATATTTTACGGAGGCGTGTGGAGGAAGAGGGCTGTAGGGCTGTAAAACTCTAAAGCCTTATAACCTTACAGCCTTATAGCCTAGTTTTCTATAATCCGCTGGCGTCGAGGGAAGATTCGATCTCCAGGGAGCGCAGCTTGAGCACCATTTTGCGCCGCACCGCCGTCGGTATCTCGACATGCAGGCATTGCGCCTGCGGGTTGAGCTTGCGCGCGGCGATGCGTTGCAGAGCGTTGGCTCCCGCGCCAGGCAACCAGCGCAGGTCCTCGTTCGGCAGGAAGGCGCGATTTTCACCATCGAGCAGGCTGCCGACCTCGACCCGCGGGTCGATGCGGGTGCCGAGCAGCTGCATGCCGCCAAGCAGGGCGAAATTGTAGCAGTGGTGGGCGCCGGCACAAAACTGAACGTAAATTTCGGCAGAAAGGTCACGGACCAAGGACAGTCCGTTGCGCACAGCCTCGTTCGGTTGCAGGTGAAGGACCCCGGCCTCATAGGCAAGCGCACCGACCTGCTGCAGCTCTCGAAAGGGCGGCAACCCGCCGAGGCCGACCACGATGCGCCGGTCGTCGCTGAAGGTCCCCACGCAGCCGTGGATATCAATCAACAGGTCCGGAAGGTCCAGCTCCAGTGCTGCAACGAACTGTGGCAGCCCTTCTTCAAGCTTGTAACAGTAGGGATGCCCGTGTTCGTCGACGTAGGGGTAGATGACATCGATGTTGCTCGGGTTGAGCGGCACGCCCAAGGCTTCGAGCTGAGCCAGGTTTTCATCGGTCAGGGGCTCCCGCCCGGCGAAGCCGAGATTGATCAGCGCCGTTCCGCCTTTGCCGGTGCGCAGGAAATACAGGGCCACTTCGAGGGTGTGGGGATCGTAGGGCCCATGACTGGCGGTGATCATGGGCAGCTGCCCGCGCATGCTGTTGCGCAGGTGGCGCAGCAGCAAAACCCCACCGGCCGAGTCCGGCTGATAGCGCCCTTCGAACTCCGGCAGGGCCTGCCCGCAAGGGTGCCAACCGGAATCCTCGGTGGGTGCAGCGGCAAAAAAACGGCGCAGCACCGCCTGACGCCAGGTGGCGACAAAACGCAGGCAGCGATCAGGCAGCCGATAATAGATGGAATAATGGACGGGATCGAGGTAGATACGCACCTGTAACCGTTTCAACAGCTCCCGGTTATAGTTGTTCTGGGTGTTCTGCAGCAGCCGCGCGGTAATCTCGACCATAGCGGCAAAGCGCTCCTCGCCGGGCATGGCGTCGAGGAGCTCAACACGTTTCAACTGGCTGTAATCCTCCCGGCCGATTTCGACCTCGAGACGATTCAGATGACGCTTGAAGGGTATGGCCTCATCGACTTCGAACTGGCTGAGGAAGAGGGGCGAGATCCCGGGTGCCTGGTCTTGCATGTACCGTCCAATCGTTTCACTCTGTACGCAGTGACAACTTTCATCCTAACGGGTTTTTCCCTTTTGTCGCAACCGCTGGCAAAGAATGAAGCGGGCTGGCCGTTACTCTTGTGCGGGTTGTTTACGGATGCGCGCCATGGAAAAGAAGATGCCGATCACACAGAGCGCCGAGAAGGTCAGCAATGCCGCGTGCATGCTGAAGAGGAACTGCGGCTGGGTTTGTGCTGTAACGGCCTGGCCCGCCATGACGACGGAAAAGATGATGGTGATGATGGTCATGCTGGCCATCATCCCCAGGGTGCGCATGGTGCTGTTGAGTCCCGAGGCCACGCCGAGATAGCGGGGGGCGACGCTGCCCATGATGACGCTCACGTTGGGTGAGGAGAAGAGAGCGAAGCCGAGGCCGAGGATCACCAGCATGAGCATAATCAGGTGCAGCTGAGTGGTCGCACTGATGGTGGCGGCGATGCCGAGGCCGGTTGCGCAAAAGCCCATGCCGATTGTCGCCACGCCAGCGGCGGGAAAGCGGTCGGCAAGCCGCCCGCACAGTGGCGAGAAGACCGCCTGGACGATCGGCTGGATCATCAGGATCATGCCAGCTTCGTGCGGGTCCAGACCCTTGACGTATTGCAGGTAGAGGCTGAGGAAAAAGGTCACCCCAAAGGTTCCGGCGTAGTTGAGCAGGGCGGCCAGGTTGGAGAAGGCAAACACCCGGTTGCCGAGCAGCAGGGCAACGTTGAGGACCGGGTACTCGGTACGGGATTCCAGGATCAGGAAGTGGATCAGGCCGCCCGTTCCGCACAGTGCCAGCAGCCAGGCCCAGAGGCCCTGATCGAGGTTGGACGCGCCGAAGATCAGCAGCATGATACCACCGGCATAGACCAGGCTGCCGCGCCAGTCGAAGGGTTCACCCTTGGCTTCTGCCCATTCCCCGCGCAGTTTGAGACAGCTGACGATGAAGGTCAGCACCCCGAGAGGAACGGCCATGTAAAAGATCGCCCGCCAGCCGAATGCGGTGATCAGGGCACCGCCGAAAAACGGCCCGCAGGAGATTCCAGCATAAACGCTGGCAACGGCGATGCCAAGGGCTTTGCCACGCTCTTCAGGGGGGAAGACCGAAACGACGATGGCAAAGGTGGTCGCCATGACCATGGAGCCGCCCATCCCCTGCAGGAAGCGCATAACGATCATCGACTCGATGGACCAGGCCTGGGAGAGCAGTCCTCCCACCAGGGTGAAGATGACAATGCCATACTGGAAGATGCGCCGCCGTCCGTAGATATCCCCCAAGCGCCCCATGGCCAGCAAAAAGATTGAAGCGGACAGGACATAGGTGGTTTCCACCAACCCGAGCTGCATGGCACTTGCTGAGAAATCTCGGCCGATGGCGGGCAGTGCCACGCCGACCGCCGACATCATGAAGGGCATGAGAAAGTGGGCGGTGCAGACGACCAGAAGCGTGGCGGAGCGGGACACCTGCTGGTTCATTTGAACCTCGTCGAACGCGGCGTAAAAACCTTACGAGCCGGGACGCGGGACGTGGGACGCGGGATGCGAAAAAGCCTTCTTCCGGAAAGCGTTTGACCATGAACGTCGGGGATATAGGACATTATCTTCATCTGCATCATCGCTTGTCCAACTCTAGAGATAAGTTCGCCCTCCCATGTAGGTCTTGGCGAAGAAACTGTTGGAGAGCTTTTCGATGCGCACATCTTTGCCGGTGCGCGGCGCGTGAATGAACTTGCCATCGCCGATAAACATGCCGACATGGGTAACCCGTTTGCCGCCCTTGGTGGCGAAAAAGACCAGGTCGCCCGGACGCAGTTGATGCTTGGGGACCCACTTGCCGGTCTGGAACTGGTTGCGCGAAACCCGTGGCAGGTTCAAACCGTTGAGGCGGTAGCAGACCATGGTCAGGCCACTGCAGTCGAAGCCGTTCTCGGCCGTGGTGCCACCCCAGCGGTAAGGGATGCCGAGAAAGCGCTTGGCGGTATTGACCAATTCACTGCGCAGGTCGCCCTGACCGCTCTTCTGGATGCGGGCCGCGGCATAATCCTCAGGGAAAACGATGAAAAACTTGCCGATCAGCCCCTGGGCCTGCAGGCGCTCGGCTTCGTCCCGGGCCGGCTGATAGCTGGCATGGTTGCCGAAACGGACCTTGTACAGCCCCGACTCGTGGCGGAAATAGTAGGCATCGATACCCCTTGCTTCGAGGACCTGCTCCAGGCGCACGGCATTGTCCAGGTTGATAAAGGCGCCGACCTGGATCGAATATCCCATCTTCTGCAGGGGAACCTCTTCCTGCTGATCGGGCTGGCTTTCTGCAAGCAGCGAGGCAATCGGGTCGAGTGCCGAGGGCCTTGCCGCAGGGGTTGACTCCCGGGAAGGGCGCGGAGTTTGCCGTTCAGCGTGCGGGGTGCTGCAACCGGCCAGCACAAGCAGCACCAGGAGCAGACTGGTGCCGATGCTCAGGAGGGTTTTGAGAAGGGGGGTCTCTGTCGTCATGACAGGTGGTACCGTCCTTGATCAAAATTCAGGAGCCCAGACTAACACAACAGCAGGAAAAAATAAGCGTGTTTCTCTTAGCCCAGTAGATAAAGGTGCAGGCTCAGTCCGCGCCCCTGCTGGACTTCGGGAAAATCCTCGCCGGGGTTGTACAGCCCCAGTTTTGCAGCGGTCGGAAGCTGGTGGGCAAGCAGGTTATCGAGATAGTCTGGGCCGAGTTTCGGCGTGCTGAGACAGGCCAGCACCTCTCCCCCGGGCTTGACCAGGTCAGGCAGGCTGCGCGCCAGCTTCGGCCAATGCAACTTGGCGGTAAAGCTTTTCCCCTGGGACGCCGGCGGGTCGCAGATAACCAGGTCGAAAGGACCCAGCTTGCGCACCCGGTTGAGGCTGCGAAAAAATTCCAGCGCTAAAAAACTCGCCTTTCGCAGATCGAGGCCGTTGATCTGGTGATTGAGCCTGCCCAGCTCCAGGGCCCCGCGATTCATGTCGAGGTTGACGACCTGGAGCGCCCCTCCGGCCAGGGCGGCCACGGAAAAGCTGCAACTGTAGGCAAACAGGTTGAGCACCTTTTTACCAGCCGCCCGCTCACGCACCAGCTTCCGACCAAGCGCCATGTCGGGGAAAAACCCCACGTTCTGTGCCTCGCCAAGACGCAGCCGGAACGACAGCCCTGCTTCCAGGGCATCCAGGCTTGCCGGCATGTCACCCAGCAGCAGACGACTCGGGCCTTTGGCAATAAAACGCTCCTGCAGCAGCACCGCCTGCAACGGAGCCGGAATGACCCTACAAAGCAGCCGGACCAGGTCATCCAGCCAGGCTTGCGGACGTGGCTGGTAAAGGATCACCATGGCAACCGGCGGGTAATAATCGATCACCAGGTCGTCATAGCCGGCAAAGCAGTGCCCCCGACCGTGGAATAGCCGACGGGCCTCGCCGGAGCGCGGCAGGTGCCTGACAATTTCGTCACCAATGATTTGCATGAGGTTGGGTACCGGGGAAAGGTCCCTGTGAACGCTCAGTATCTGACTTTGAGGCGGTCCAGGGTGCGGTGGATATCTTCCAGGCTGAACCCCTGTTTTTCGCAGCACAGCTCCGACCAGGTCTCATATTGCTCGACCCGCAAAAGCAGTTCGGCAACCAGCTCTTCGCGTCCGGCAAACTCTCCTGGATGCTCGGCAACCCGCAGCAACAGCGGCACGATGAAGTCCGGCAGGTCGCCCTCGGCATTCTCTCTGCGCACGACTGCTGCCAGCCTGGCGAAAATATCCATGCAACGCTCCCCGGGGTGAACAGAATCCACCCCTCTCTGCTGTGAGCATAACTTCCACAGGAAAATCGTGCAATAGGGGTCAGGTCTACACATTTCACAAAAAATGCACAAAGTGCAGAAAATGTGAAATGTGTAGACCTGACCCCTATAAAGTTTGACATGAGCCCTGTTGGTAACGCATACAAAAACGCTTTTCATCCGACTCTGGAGGGCGGAGGGAAGATGTAGCAAAGAAAGAGAGCCCTCAATAAATGATGCTGAAACCCGAAGTCGTTGCCCAGCTTGAGCGTGTGCTCAGTTCCGTGGAGCAGCTGCTGCCCAAGGCCTGCAAGCCGGTTGACTGGTCGACCTGCGCGGCCGCCAACTGGCGGCGCCACTCCTTCTCCGGTTTCCTCGAACCGGTCAAGGTGACCGATACCACCACCCTCGAAGAACTCCTTGGCGTCGAAGAGCAGAAGGAGATCATGATCAACAATACCCGGCAAGTTCCTCGCCGGACTGCCGGCCAACAACTCCCTGCTCTGGGGGTCGCGCGGGACCGGCAAATCATCGCTGGTCAAGGCGCTGCTCAACGAATACGCCGCCGACGGCCTGCGGGTCATCCAGGTGGAGAAGGAAGACCTGATCTACCTCTCGGAGATCTTTGCCGCGGTGGAAAACGAGCCCTACCGCTTCATCCTGCTCTGCGACGACCTGACCTTCGAGGTCGGCGAGCTGAACTACAAGATGCTCAAGAGCGCCCTCGACGGCTCAGTCTACTCGGCCCGGAGAACGTGCTGATCTACGTCACCTCGCCGCCACCTGCTGCCCGAGTACGAGGACCACCTCGGCGGCAAGTTCGTCAAGGGGAACTGCAGCAGAGCGAGGCAATGGAGGAGAAGGTGTCCCTCTACGACCGCTTCGGCCTCTGGGTGCCGTTCCACGTCTACAGCCAGGAACGCTACCTCCTCAAAAAGCAGGCGGCCTAAACAGAAGCGGTCTTAAAAATTATGCGCAGAAAAGTTAAAAGACCCCCTGGTTATCCAGGGGGCCTTTTGTCATTCAAGTGAATGTTTCAATCCCCTTATCCTTAGGGACAGGCATAATCGGGCATCGTGACTGCGCAAAAAAATGCAGCTATTTGACAATCAAGTCATTTTTCACCGAGACGACCCCTTCAACGTGACCAGCGATTTCTCCAGCCTTTTTAGCACTCTGTGCCGAATCAACAAACCCGCTCAGCTGAACCTCCCCCTTGTATGTTTCGACACTGATCTGCAATGATTTCAGTGACGGCTCCTCGAGGATCGCGGCTTTGACCTTGGTCGTAATGACTGAGTCGTCGAGATACTGGCCGGGGCTTTGACTTTGAGCTGCAGCGGTGCTAATCAGGCATGAAACAACCAGGCCGAGGCAGAGCAATAACCTTGAGACGCGATGTAAACTTGCCATATACACTCTCCTTCCAGTTCGAATTATCCTTCTTCTAAAGTGAGGCTATCTCGATCTTTTGCTCTGTCAAGCGGAAGTCTTTCGTTTGCTCATGCATCTGGCAAAAAACCCGTGTACAGCAGTTCAACAGGCCAGTCTCCGGACAACTCCTGCAAGGGAAGAAAGCCCCTGCGATCCGCAGATTAATGGCTTTGATGTTCTTTATGCGGCAATTTTTGTGTCACGCCCATCATTCGTCACCGGTTCAGTCGCAGGCAGAACGCCTGGTTCGTTTCATGCGTTCGGCTCACAGATGTGGTCTGCCGTAACAACATAGAAATCAAAGTCATTGCTGATCGAAGCATGCTGCCCTTGCAAGCACTTTACCTGGGTTGCTTCTCACAACTTTCACTGGTCGAGATATCGAGAAACTTGTCCGGCAACAGCGTCGGCACCGGCCCCGGCCCCTCCATGGGCATTCTCTCGACTATCCGGCCTTCGAGGGTCACGAGCAGCGCCTCGCCCGGATTTTGCCGCGCCTTCAGGTAAGCTTCCTCAAGGACGCGGTTGGCCCCCTCCATGGCGACCGGGAAGCTCTTGCCGGTCTCGCACTCGGTGAAGAGGGCCGCATCGGCCATGTAGAAATACATGCCTCGCATGACCTCCAGCCCGTCAGGCACTCCTCCGGCGAACGCCGGAACGGTTGCCGTTACCAGGCAGATAAATCCTAGGAGACAAAGCAAGGCAAAGGTCAGCAGCGCATTTTTCATTTCGATCGCTCCGCAATATCTCAAGACTATAGCCGATGAGCCGCCTGGCTTGTTTTCACCCTCCAAAGATAAGGGCATCAGGGATTTCGTAATGTTCCTCGCCATCGAAGGTGACGATGGTGACATCATCCTTGTGCGTGAACATCATGGTCCCCGGCGAATCCGCAGCGACCGGTTTTCCCGCAACGAACAGGATGCTCCGCTTGAGCCCGCTGGCCGGCCGGATCTCGACCGTCGCCGTGCCATCGAAACCACGGCGGATGACGAACGCCTCGCAGACCTGCAGCTTGGCATCGTAGACGAAGGGGGGAATGCAGGCGACGCTTGCCGAGGCATGGAACGGCTTGCCGGGCAAAGACGCGTCGATAGACGAAGGGGTGGGTTCCAGTACTTTACCCTCAATGCTGAGGGTCAAAGTGTAGTCACTGGATTCGTTGCGGCGCGCGGCGCTGCGCATCAGGTACACCCTCAGGGTATAGATGCCGTCGGCGGGCAGCAGCCTTACAAAGTGATCGCCGGAAATGGAACCCACGAACATCGCCACGTCATCCGACCCTGGCGGCAGGACATTGAAATGGGCCGACGAGTTCGTCGGCTTGAAGAGCACGGCCAAGGTTTGTCCTGCCCCGGCCTGCAGCGTGTAGTCTACACTCTCATACCCCTTGATCCTGCCTGTGATCGTGGCACTGGATTCCCCCTTGTTGAAACGCACCTCTTCCTGGCGGATGTCCCCGGCCGCCCCCACAACACCGGCAAAAACAATCATGCAACAAATGCTTGCTAGCAAGGCTCTCATTGATCGACCTCCATGACGATTTGTGGTTGTGATGCCTCTATTCTGGTGGCCAGGCACATGTCCCTCCAAGACCATCTGGTACATGAACTTTTATACCGCAAGAAGCCAAAAACATCAAAACGCCCCGAAAAGCTCGGGGCGTTTTGCAATGATTTTCTATCTCTGCGTTTCCCGTCGTGGGAAACTGAATCGGATTACCCGGCTGCTGCAATCCAAGGATGATCAACTTTTAGTTTGATGAGTTTTCCCCTATCGGGCCCGGCGGCGTAGAGACTGGCATACATCTTCCTCCTCTGCGTTTGAGTTGCTTACAGCATACCACAAAATTGCAACTCGTTGCAGTCGCAGCTCAGCATTTGCACCGCGACTGCCAAAGCTAGCCCTCGCCGCCACCCTGCATGCTCTTGAGCAAAGCACGTTCCTTGCGCACGGCCGCGCTGCTATGCGACCAGAGATAGTAGTTCTCAAGCCCCATCACACTGATCCCGGCGAAGAAGACCGCCCAGAAATTGTCCGGCAGCACTCCGGAGAGATGGTAGAAGGTATAGAATGCCGCAAAGAAAGCGGCGTGCATCAGCCCCATGTAAGGCTTGATGTTACGGCTCATGCGGGCAAGGGTGCGCACGATGCTGGAGAAGGCGTAGATGACCAGCGCCAGACTGATCATTTCACCCGGCGGCGGAGCCCCGAGCATTCTGCGCATGTCTTCACTTAAGTCGGGGAAAATGGAGAAATTGGCATAGGCCGCGAAACTGACCAGCAGGAACAGGACCATCGACCAGAGGCCGTTGCCGGAAGCTCTTTCCAGCTGCCGGATGCGGGCCTCGATGCGCAGCCGCAAGTCTTCGCGTCCCGGGGCTTGCTGCATTTCGGGATGTGGCCCCGCCTGGCTCATGATGATCTCCTCTGCCCACCTGCCGCAGAATGGTCAAAACAGAGTCAGCAACAAGAGGTCCGGCAAACTCAGGGCAACGACTCCGGCGAAGAGCCTTCGCTTTCCTTGGCGTGATGCCGCTTCTCGAGTTCCCGCACGCGGTTGGTCATCTTCTGAAAGGCATTTGCCAACCGGGCAATTTCACCGCTGACTTCGGGGAAATCAGCGCCCAGAGTATCACCTCGCTGGTCTTCGGTAAAGTCGGCAAGCTGTTTGATCGGCAGAAATACCTGGCTGTAAAGCAGGGCACAGACCGCGCCGACCGTCAGGATCAGGACCATGCCACTGAACATGATCATGCGGTTCTGCAATTGCCCCAGAGTCTGCTTGAGGGGCGCCTGCGAAACACCGATATCGAGGGTTCCCAACAGGCTTTGCCCGGCTTCATGAAAGTGACAGGCCGCGTTGGAACATTCCGCTTCATTGTAGATCGGCGCAGTAATGGCGAGCACATCGTTGCCGTCTGGGGTAGTGAACTGGCGGGCCTTGGCCATGGTGCCAAGGCTGCGTTTCGGCTCCGTCGCTGACATGACATTCGTTGCAGCCCGCCGCCGACTTGTCGATGAACTGATCGAGTTCCCGGTTGTCCTTTGAGAACATGATCAGCCCCTTCTTGTTGAAGATCCGCACATGTTCGACCTGATTCTGCTCACCGATGCTGCTGATGATGTTGCTCAAAGTCTCGCGATCATCCTTGAGCATCGCGTAGCGGGTTGACTTGATCACGGTATCCGACAGATCGACGGCATGTTGAATCTCGCCCTTGATAAGATCATCTTTGACAAAGGAATACAGAAGCACACAGCAGGCGATCACAAATCCGGTCACGGCACAGGCAACCGGGACTATAGCGCGACTGTTAATGCTGCTGAACATGGCGAATCTCCTTGGCAAGATGTCATGGCCGCGGGGCCTGGCAAACGCCCCGCGACCGTTAGTCAATCAATCGATCTTGCGGTACATGGCTCCGGCCGGTGAGGGGCTCGTCCGGATCGGCGCCGGCTTGGCTACTTGCGCAGCAAGGGCTTCTTGCGGCTGCTCTTTCCAGGCGAAGAGAATCGGCAAACGATAAAGGATGAAGCGGTAGACGACTATGTAGATGCAGAACACTGTCACGGTCATGATCACTTCAAAAATGTGTGGGATCTCCTGGTAGAGCTGCCAGTTGAAAGTGATCAGGGACGTATTCAGGCGGTTCAGGACGATACCGAAGATTGTGATGAAAGCGCCTAGCCGGGCGAGGCCGACTCTCTGGTTGTGAATCGCGTAGGCGAAGATGCACAGCGGCAGCACCACGGCTACGGCGATTTCGAACAGAAACCAGAGCCCCCAACCCGTTGCCAGGTAGCCCCACTCGTTGTCATGGGCGATTCCGATCAGTTTGATCGCCAGGTAGGTGATCAAAGCCATGCTGGCGCCCTTGGCGATCCCCAGAGTACAGCGATCCAGGTTGTCCAGGAAGTTGCTATCGCAACGCCAAGCCATGGTTTTTTTGACGATCGTACTGACTGCAATCACCATGCAGAGTCCGGCTGGAATAGACGAACAAAAGAAAAAGATCCACTGGAAGGGTGCCGAATACCAGAGCGGGTGGACCTTGCCCGGGGCATAGAGGAAGAGCGCTCCGAGGGCCCCCTGGTGCAGGGTCGACAGGATGATACCGGCGACTGTCAGGCCGATGGCGATCCGGCGGATAAAACGCTTGCCGCCCAGCCATCCCATCCACTCGAAGAAAGAGACCGAAACCTCGGCGACCTGGACAGACAGATAGGTTGCGACGTGCCAGGCGACCAGGAACAGAACCGCAGCCGGGCCGAATGCTACGACCATTGGATACGGAAGCCGCCAAGGCTGACCAAGGTCGCAAAGCAGAAAGACGACTGCGAAGAAGTAGCCGAGCAGGCCGTTGAGCAGGGCCAGACGCTCGATCGGTTCGAAGTCATGTCGGCCGAAAATCTCCACAGTGGTGCCGAGCATGAATCCCGATGCGGACAACGGCACCATGGTAAAGAGCCCGAAGCCGAGGAGCAGTCCCCAGGGATAATCATTCGAACTATGTGTAACCGCGCTGAGCCCGAACAGGAAGCGGTAGGCGAGCACCGGCAGCCCGATGGCGAAGATGATGCCGAGGATCCAGTTGAACGGGTTACGCAGGGCCTGGCCGAGATATTGACCCGGGGTTAATCCCAGGAAAAGTTTTCTTTTTAGTGTCCATGGCTGATCAGTCTTTTCATTGACAGCTGAATCAACCGGCTTCACTCCGCATTCAAGTAAGTGTTTCATTGTGCGCCTCCCTCCTCGTCATGGTGTTCTTCGACATCGTGCTCGTGACCACCGTGACCGTCCTTCTTCTTAGCAAGAAGATGGAAGCCGGTAAACATAGCCGGCCAGATGGCCAGCACCATCGGTACGGTACTAAGGAAGTCCTTGACGTTGTTGATGATCGGTTCGTTACCAGGGTTCGGGTCAAAACCGACTTCTTCGAAAGGCACTGATGACAGATACATCCAGTGAGTGCCACCCAGTTCCTTTTCGCCGTAGAGATGGTTGACATAGCGCCCCGGGTGGGTCTGGATGCGCTGGTGACCGATCTTGATCAGGTCCTTGCGCTTACCGAAGGTCAGCGCTTCCTGTGGACAGATATCAACGCAGGCCGGCGGCAGGCCCTTCTTGAGTCTGGTGTCATAACACATGATGCATTTCTTGACGACCGGGTCAAAAGCGCTCGAGTAACTGTATCCCGGAATGTTGAAGGGACAGGCGATCATGCAGTTGCGGCAGCCGACACAGACCTTGGAGTTATAAATGACAGCGCCTTCCGGGGTTTTGGTGTAGGCATTGACGAAGCAGGAGCTTAGGCAAGCCGGTTCGCTGCAATGGTTGCACTGCACCTTCCGGTAGACAGGCTTGCTGGAGCTCTCTGTATCGTAACGGTTTACGACAGTGTAGGCATTCTCATCGGGACGCCGCTTCTGCTTGCCACCATGAAATGTTTCATCAAATACCGACTTGTCATCAAACGGCTTATTCGGCGCCGGCAGGTTCTGTTCGTTGTTGCAGGCGGCCTCGCAGCTGCGGCACCCAATGCAACGGGTTAGATCCACCAGCACGCCCATGCCATCCGGATAGCCGGAAAAGGCTCCGGCCGCCAGGGCCTTTTTCGGCCCGGCCAAGGTTGTGGCGGCACATCCTGCCACGCTCGCAGCAAGAAATCTCCGTCGACTGATTCCACTCATAACGACTCTCCTTATCCTGAAAAACTTGCACCCGTAGATGTCATCTCAAGACCGGCCACGCTCAGTGTCCAGTCGTCTCGGCAGCTTGCGAACCTGTCACATCCACGCGATATAGGGCGTCGCCCTCCGCTGTCCTCGTGTGGCAATCCTGGCATCCCGTCGGCCCGTCCATCTGTTCGTGGCAACTGACACAGTTCCAGTGATAAGCGGCTTTCAAACCAGGCTTATCGAAGTGGTACAGATAGACGTTTGCAGATACGAGGTTGATATGATCTGCAGAAAACGGCTCGGCAACATGACAATCACGGCAACTGACCGAAGCGGTCTCGTTACTGTCGGCGTGGCAGCTCACGCAGCGCTCGTCAGTGGTGCCGGTACCGGTTGTATGGTGATGGCAGGCCGAGCAATCCTCACCCAGTTCGGTATGCATGGCGTGGTCGAACTCAACAGCATCGAAGTACTTGACCATGGTGTCGAGGGACGCCTGGTCAGGCATATCGCCGGCCTGGGCCAGGCTGCCTGCGGCAATGCAAGCCAGAGCCATCATCAAGTTGGTCAAGATTTGCTTAGCGCTCATGATTCTCTCCTTTATAGATGAGTGCCAGGTGGCTTTCTCACTTGCTGACATCACCTGCCTTCTCGTTCAAATATTTGTAGAACATGGGGAAAGCAATGAAAAATGCGAGACAAATGAGATATTCGACGCCCTTGATGTACTGGTAAAAGTCCACCAGGGTATGAACGCTATCCCACTCACCAATTCTTTCGAGTATCTGGGTAATCATCTTCATCTCCTTTTATGCGCTCAGTTCACGCATCGAACAGTTTTAGCTTCTGCTCGCCTGACGGCTCGCTTGCTTGGAAGAGCCCTTGAGCAGCCCTTTGACAAAACCGACCAGCAGCATGATGGTAGGCATCAGTTGCACAACCACGATCAGTGCGCAGAACCCGAGGAAGAGACCGACCAGTATGCCACTGGAGTAGGTTTTGGTGGTGTCCACGGCAAAAGCCGGGCTCGCCATGATCATCAACATCGACATTCCCATTAGTAAGCTTCTGTACCCTTTCATGATTTCCTCCGTCTCTTTGTGGATTCACAAGTTTATTGCAGCCACTCGTCTGCAGGATTGTGAGTCAATTTTTCGAATGCGCATTTAACCGCTTGCCGTAACTCATCTTCATCGCTCGGCCGGTTCGGCTTAAGGGCATGATAGAAAATTCCCTCGCTGCGTGCTTTGCGGATCAGAGTTAACGGCAGTTCGCTGGCAACCAGGATGATGGTCAGGTTACGGTTGCACTTTTTCAGAATCGGAATCAATTCTGTCGCCAGCAGTTCATCGAACCGGGTACTGAGCAGGACCACCTGTGCGGTCTTTTTGAGGATTCCATAAAGAACCCCAGCGGCCGAGTTGGTCACTGTCACTTGGTAGCCGGCGTCGATGAACAGGTCAGCCATACGTTTTCTGGTCAGCATGTCTTCGTCGGCAATCAGTAATCCTGGCATGTGCATCGTCATGGTCTTCTCCTGCCAAGTCCATCCGTCCCTAATCCAGGGACAGCTCTCAGCTAGTCAGCTTTCACCGAGCTCTTCTCCGGGCGGAACAGCAGTCCCTTCACCAGTCCGAAAAAGAGAATCATCGCCGGGACCAACTGGGAAACAATGATCAGTGCAAAGAACCCGATGAAGAAGTAGGTCAGGATTCCAGCACCCTCACTATGTGTGCCTGCGGCCGCATAAGCGGCAGACACGCTGCCAGCCACCATCGATATCAACACTTGCAACGTTTTCATAATGGCCTCCTTCCTGTTGACCTTGATTGGTCGTGATTAGCTCTTGGCACATAGTTACTGCATCGGCCGTACCATTCTTAGAAGTTTTTCATAAATATTTTTAAACTATTGTTTTTAAAGGGTTATTTTTCGTGCCGGGCGGGAAGAGCGTGAGAAGGAATTATCTCAGCGTATAAATAAAATATACGCCTGGAGCCAAACGGGCCAGTAAGCGTCGCGTTTTTTATTTTTCAACCTATTGTATTTAGGGGGTTTTTTTCTTTACGGCAGGGTGTATATGCAAAACATACAGTACGATTATTTATTTATATAAGGTTACCGGACAAAGAGAAGGTCGATAAAGGGCGAGGATTGCAAGGCGCTTTAACGCTTAGAATTGCGGCGATGACCTTAAAAAATCAGCGTTGGGCTTCTGCTCTTCGTGCCTTGTCCTGCACAACGGCAGCAGTCACCCGACCGGGATTCCCGACGTTTGCCTGTGCCGCAGCGGAAAGTGCGACGGGACAGCCACCCGGTGGTCTATTCCATTGAGCGAGTCCGGGAACAGATACCCTGTTTTTTGAGCATAGCCTGGAAATTTGGCCGGAGCATGCCAACTTCTTCCGCAGCCTTGGTGATATTCCAGTCGTTTCGGTTCAGGGCGCTGAGCAGAAAAGCCCGTTCCAGAGGCACGACCGCCTCCTCGCGCAACAACCGTTTGCGCTCCTTCAACTGAATGACATCGAGGGGCACGGCATTATCCGCGGCGGCAGAGAGATCTTGATCGTAACCCGGCATTTCCAGGTCTTGTCGTTGGAGAAGATCTGAATGAGACAGCACGACCGCCCTTTCGATCAGGTTTTCCAGCTCGCGCACGTTGCCGGGAAAGTGGTAACACTCCAATTGTTCAATCACATCCGGGCTGAACCCCCGAATCTCCTTACCGTTCTCCTCGGCAAAACGCTTGAGAAACTGGCTTGCCAGCAGCATAAGGTCGCCCTTGCGCTCGCGCAGGGGCGGCAGCTCGATCGGGATGATATTGAGGCGAAAGAATAGATCGTCTCGGAAGTCACCCCTTTTAACCATGTCGCGCAGGTTGGCATTGGTCGCGGCAACCAGCCGGATGTCGATATGAATCGGCTTGGTGCCACCGATCGGGGTCACCACTCGCTCCTGCAGAACTCGCAGTAGTTTAGCCTGCGTTGATAGGCTGATATTGCCGACTTCGTCGAGGAAAAGCGTGCCCCCCTCGGCAACTTCGAAGAGTCCGCACTTGGTCTGGGTCGCGCCGGTAAAGGACCCTTTGACATGCCCGAAGAGTTCACTCTCTAAGAGATTTTCGGCCAGAGCAGTACAGTCTATGGCCACAAAAGGGTGCGCACGTCGCGGGCTGTGGGCATGGATGGCGCGAGCCACCAGTTCTTTTCCAGTACCACTTTCGCCGCTGATCAACACGGTACTATCGGTCGGTGCCACCTGCAGGATGCGTTGGTAAAGTCGCTGCATTTCACGACTGTCACCGAGCAGTTTGTCGAAGCCGTGTGTTTCACTCATCTCCCGGCGCAGGCAGATATCATCTATCAGAACGGCCCTAGATTTGATCGCGTGTTTGACTTTGCTGACCAATTCATCGTTGGCAAAGGGTTTGGAGAGATAATCCGTGGCCCCGTTTTTCATCGCCTCGACAGCATTGTCAATCGCCGCATAGCCGGTAATCAGAATCACCGGCAGCTCCGGCTGGAAACTGCGGATTGCCTGCAACACCTCCAAGCCGCTCATACCAGGCATTTTCAGGTCGGTCACCAGTAATCTGAAGTGCTTCTGTTCCAAGCGCTCCAAGGCTGCCCGCCCGTTGCTGACAACCTCGACTTCGTATCCTTCAGCGGTGAGAATACGGCGCAAGCCCTCACGGATGACCGCATCGTCATCAGCAACCAGAATTCGATCTATATCGCTGTTCATAGCACCCTCTTTGCTGAATGAAAACCCCCATTGTATGACCATGATCGACACTGACATGGGCGTCATGCCAGCAAGCAAATATATGGCGAAACAGAACTAGGCGGTTGAGACATTATCTTCCCGTACGGGCGGTTCTTCGGCAACCCGCAACAGCGAGGCAATCGGCAGCTCAACGGTAAAAACCGTGCCATGATTGACCACACTCTGCACCTTGATCTGGCCGCCATGGTTTTGAATGATGCCATAGGACACTGACAAACCGAGTCCCGTACCCGCGACACCGTTCAGCTCCTGATTCTTGGTCGTGAAAAATGGATCGAAAATCCGGCCCAGGTTCTCTTCAGGGATGCCATGGCCAGTGTCTTCGATGGTCGTAATCAACAGGTCGCGCTTTAAATCCGTGCGCATGACGATCGTCAGTCGCCCCCCCATCGGCATGGCATGACAGGCATTGACCAGCAGGTTGATGAAAACCTGTTCCATCTGGCTCGGGTCAACTTCAATGTCAGGCAGATTGACCCCGTAGTGACGGGCAATCTCAACATCGTTGACGCTCGCATGATGGGACACCAGGGCTAGAGTGCTTTCCATGATCTGCGATAGGGACCTGAGCCGCTTGTCCGGGATCGACGTCCGTGAAAAATCCAGCAGTCGCTTGACAATATCGGCACAGCGATTGGTTTCATGGACAATCGTCAGGGCGTCGTTGCGCTGGTTATCGTCCAGCCGCTGGTCCTTGGCGAACAAGTTGGCAAACATTAGGATTCCGGCCAGCGGATTGTTGATTTCATGAGCGATGCCGGCCACCAGCTGGCCGAGAGACGCCAGCTTCTCCGAGCGCACCAACTGGTCGCTGACCTGGGCGATTTCTTCCGTACGCTCGAGAACCTTTGCCTCCAGGGTTTCAGTCAGCTTGCGGTATTCATCACGGGTTTCCTTCAAGCTTATCCGTCATGACGTTAAACGCTTCGGAGAGCTCACCGATCTCGTCGTTGGATTTCAGCTGCAAATGGCTGTCCAGCTCCATGTTCGAAACCTTTTGGGCATGCAACAGCAGATCGTGAACCGGTTGAATAACCATGCTCTGCGTCATCCAGCTCAGGCAGATGATGACCAAAAGCAATAGGGTCACACCGAAGGTCGCAATACTGTTGCGGTAGGAACTCGCCTGCACACCGATTTTGGCCAGTGAGCCCTGCACTTCCAAAAAACCCAGCGTCTTTACATTGGGCGGGTGCACATGGCAAGCAGCCGTGGAACAGCTCGGTTTATTGTGAATGGCCGTGGTGACACTCAGGATCTCTTCACCCTGAGCATTATGGAAAATCCTTCTGCTGTCCTCAAGGGGATAGCGCTGGTGCAGCAATGTTTCATTATCGCAGTCCTCGCAGACCTCTTCGATCTCCGTAATAGATTTACCGATTTCGTCCGTATAAGTGGAAAAATGCACCAGACCGGCGGTACTGAAGAGTCGAATCCGATCGATCTTTTCATGCTGGCAGACTTCCTCCATCATCTGGTAAACGCGTTGGCGGTTGTCCTCCAGCATCTGAAAGTGGGTCGTATGCAGAATGATTTCACTGACGGTTTCAATATCGTCCTTAGCATCGAGCAGAAAAATTTCCTTCAGTGTGGTGATATTGAAAAAAGCAAATAGGGAGATCGTGATCAACAGGACAACACCGGTCCTGAAAGTGAACTTGCTGATCAGACTATGACTGAGTGCCCTGAATATCGTCATCACAAGTAATCCGTAAAACGGCACTAAAAAACTGGAACTCCGGGTGCTGATCCTGTGTTCCTGAATTAACCCTGACGGCCAGATTGTCTTAGTTGCAAGACCCAAGGCATACCGGTTGCTTCGTCGCTCTAGAACCGGCGCAAGCTGAACTTAATAAATATTAATTATCATTCTCCAATATAGACAAAATAGCTTGCATGTCAAGTATAACGGTATTGCGCGAGTTCCCTGCGGGTTAAATCTTGACCGTTTTATAAAGGAAATTTTTGAATTTATAAAACCTTCGCTGCTCATTTTCGGCCTGGCTACGGGGTTCGCAGGCCCGGAGTGCGGCAGCGATTTCCGGCATATTGCGTGCGCCCCTGCGGCGGGTCTCCTCAATTAGGGCACACACCGTGTCGCGAGTCAGGCAGTTGTCGGTAAACGGCTTGTGAACCAGGGTCCAGAAATCACCTTCCCCCGATTGCAGAGCCGACAGAATGCGCCGCAGGGGGTCATGTTCGGCTTCTTCATAACGCGCGACCGGCTGTCCGGAGGTCAGGGCCCGCTTAACATCGTCACAAGAAATGACCGTACCTTGGCGGAAAAGCAATGCCCGCAACAGGATCGAACGCAGTTCCCGGATATTGCCCGTGTAGTTATGCCGGCTAAGGAGCTTTTGTGCTTCCGCACTGATCGCCGGGACCCGCTCGACTGGCTCTTCCGCGAGACGGTAAGCCCGGTAAAGCTGACCGAGAAAATGAACGGCCAGGTCGGGGATGTCCTCGCGCCGCTCATTCAGGGACGGCACCGCAATGGTCAATTCCGACAGGCGGTGATAGAGATCCGCCCGAAAGCGCCCCTCGGCAATCAGGCGCGGCATGTCCTGATTTGTGGCTGCGACCAGCAGCACGCGTGCAAAGCGGGTCTGATTCTCACCAAGGCGAACGAAACCGCCATTATCAAGGAAGCGCAGGAGTTGCACCTGGGTCTTCGGATCAGCGTCTCCGATCTCATCAAGGAAGACCACGCCGCCACTGGCTTCCTCGATAATCCCTGAGCGATCGACGTGTGCTCCGGTAAACGCTCCACGCTTGTGCCCGAAAAGCTCAGAGTAGGTCAACTCACCACTGTAGGCGGCAATGTTGGTCTTGGTGACCGGGAGTTCACGTGTCGCCTTGGTACTGGTCCGGTACATGTCGTTGAGCCGGGTATAAATGTTGTTGAAAAGAAACTCCTTGCCGCTACCGGTGTCCCCGGTGATCATGATGGTCGGCAAGCCGAGCACGGCTTCACTGAGGTCGGCCTGCTGCCACATGAGGATACGGCGAAAAAGCGGCGGGGTGAGGGTCTCGATGGTCGAGATGATTTCGCGGGCCTTGATTGAATTACCGATGATGTTGCCGAGTCGATATGAAGAAATTTTCGGGTCGCGATAGGTAACATCGGTCCGCAGTCGCTGCACCTCGGACGTCAGCCGCTCGATCTGCAGCATACCGGCCAGGTGGCGGGCAATCATCTGCACGATGATCTGCAGGATGCGCTGGTGCTCTTCGGTAAAGTAATGCGGAGTCAGGCTGCTTAAACAGACCACCGCCAGAACCTGATCTTCGATCGTCACCGGGACGGCGATCTCACTACGGATCTCCTGGGTTACCTGGCGGTAGAAGCCCTCGCCGATCATCACCAGGAAAGCATCGTCAACGATCAACGCCTGCCTGGATGAAGCGACATATCCCGTCAGGCTCCGCTCGGTGCGGGGCAGTTCCGTACCCCCGACAGGCATTAGCGGGATATTCTTCTTCAACCATTCCTTACTCTTGGCGCCAACCACCGTACCATCTTCTTCTTCGACAATCACCCAGCTATGACCGCCACGCTCCTGCACCAATGCGATACTGCCGGTGTCAGCACCGATCAGTTCTGTCGCCTTGGCCAGCACCCGGTTCAGAAATGGCTGGCTCCCTTCGAAACGCTCCTGGAGCAGATCGTTGATTTCCGAGAGGACCTGAATCTCCATGTGCTCGTCGCCGATCTCCTGGATCACCCGTTCGGCCATCTCGGCATGAGCCTCTAACAAACCGCATTCAAAATCGCTGAAACGGTAAGGCTCCCTGGTAAAGTAGTTGACCAGACAGGTGACCCGCCGCGTGCGGCCATCGTAGCGCGGCACCACGTACAGGGAAGTCAGGCCGATCTTATCTGTGAGATAGCGTTTCTGCAGGGACTGTGCCTTGAGATTGGAGAAATAGAGCGGACGCAGCAAAGTATCGCCCGTAATCACCCCCTCTTCACTAATATATTGCGAGAGCAATGATTTCCCTGAACTCAAATCGATCAGTTTTTCATCCTCGTAAAGACGCTGGATCTCCTGATCTTCGGCATATGAGGCCAAGACCTGCAGTCCCTGACCTTTGCCCTCTGTGCCGATTCGTGACGGCACCAGCACTGAGGCCAGCGAGAGTTTTTCAATCAGGCCAACAGCAGAGCGCACCATGGTGCGCGCCGCTTCCTTTTTTTTCGATTCGTCAATGCGCCGGGCGACGATGATCTGCTGGTGATATTTGCGTGCTTGCTCGAGAACCGGCGTGACCAGCGCCAAAAACTCTCGCAACATTTTGCGATTTTCGTCACCAAGCGTGTTGCCGACCCGGGAACTGTCGATACAGACCACACCGATAGAGCGGCCCTTGTGGACCAGCGGCAGCTGCGTCGAGGCCATAAGCCCGAAATCCTCGGCAATCTGCCGGGCCCTGGGCGGCAGGCGCTCGCGGTCACTAAACTCGGCATCCTGCTGCTCGATGTAGACCCTGGAAACCACATAGTTGTCATCGGTCAGGGAGAAACCATGGGAGTGAACTGCGTGACGCGGGCGACCGCTGGCCAGGACGCAGTTCAGGATGCCATCCGTCAGGTCTTCGAGGTAGATGCGGAAACGCGACTGGCGGGTTAGCAAAGGAACCGCTTCGCCGATTTCGTGCAGGATGTCAGCAAGGTTTTCTTTACCGTAATTCTGAATTTTCTGCAGGGCTCCGGCAACCCGAGGCGAGAAACTCATACAAGCACTCCTTGTGTAGTTTTTTTACACGCTGAGTCTAGCCTGTTTTAAAAAAGCGGTCAAAGCCTGTTGAGCGAGGCTGCAAGCTGACGGGCAGGGCATACACTTACACGAAAAGCTGTTGCGAACAGGATTCAAAGATGCAGGGAAGCACACCCGTCCTCTCCGGATAGACGCCGGCAAGTACCAGTGTGAAGAGACGAAAAGAAAAAGCGGCCCTTGCGGACCGCCTCGCTGAAACATTGCCTTTTGCGAAAACGCATTTCAGTGGCCACCGATATTCAAGACGGCCAGCGCAGCGATGACGGCAGCGACCGTTGCAAAGACATATAGGGCTCGGGCAGCAGAGAGCAGATATCGATTGACAGCGGACTTATTCAACATAACGGACCTCCGGGACTTTTCAGCTCAGGATTGACAAGAGACAGGACCAAACAAATCGAGCACAATATACTGTATATGTAATTACATGTCAATAGTTAATTATATTAATTTACATATTATTGCACGGCACGCCTGCTCATCTTGAATTCTTAAGAGCGTTCAGGAAAAGCAAAAGGAGGCACTGTAAATCTGTCCCCTGCGTGCATTCTGAACAATTTCAACCGGCTAAAGTTCGACAGCTGAAAACACTGCGGGGGCAGATCAGGCCCGCGACTATCGCAACCGGCAAAAAAGCGGCAAGGGGAAATCAGTCCCAGTGCTTGATTACACCTGATTCGAGGGCCGCACGCTCCACAGCTGCGGTGACCTCCTTGTGAACTTCGGGGTGCAGCAGCGACGGCACCAGTTCGCCTTCTTCGGCATGCCGGGCAATGGCCTGGGCGGCAGCAATCTTCATCTTGTTATTGATGCGGGTCGCCCGCACGTTGAGGGCGCCGCGGAACAAACCTGGGAAGGCCAGGGCATTGTTGACGCTCTTACCGTCGGCGGCAAAAGAGGCGCCAGCTTGCATGGCCAGATCCGGGGTAATTTCGGGATTCGGATTGGAGAGTGCGAGAATGACCGAGCCCTTGCGCACCATGTCCGGCTTGATCAGACCGGGGCAACCGGTGGTGGCGATTATGACGTGAGACTTCTTCATGACGTCATCGAGGGTCGTGGCTTCACCGCCAGCCGCAACCAGGCGTTCACAGGCTTTAATCTCAAGGTCGATACCGATGACCTTTTTGACTCCATAGGAGAGCAGTAGCTTGCTGATGCCCATCCCCGCGGCCCCCAGGCCGATAACGCCGACCACCGACTGCTTCAGCATCAAGCCGGAAAAACGGGTGGCGTTGAGCAGGGCCGCCAGCACGACAACGGCCGTACCGTGCTGGTCATCGTGCATCACTGGGATATCCAGCCTGGCATCCAGGGCCTCTTCGATTTCAAAGCATTCCGGCGCCTTGATATCTTCGAGTTTGATGGCTCCAAAGGTTGGTGCAATGTTGATCACCGTGTCGATGATGACCTTGGGGTCGCGGTTCTGGATCAGAATAGGCACACCACTCACGCCAACGAGGTAGTCGAACAGCACGGCCTTCCCTTCCATCACCGGCATCCCGGCAACCGCTCCGATATCGCCGAGGCCAAGGATCGCCGTACCGTTGGTAACAATGGCCACCTGGTTAGGAATCGAAGTGTACTTGTAAGCGAGTTCCGGCATCCGCTCGATATCCTTGCAGATTGTCGCTACTCCAGGAGTATAGATCTGGCGGACATCGGTGATGGTCTCGATCCTCACCCGGCTCTTGGTGGCGATCTTGCCTCCTTCGTGGACCTGGTGGACCAGATCGATCACATCTTCAACGATGATCCCTTCCAGGTTGGCGATGGCATCGACCAAGGCCTCGAATTGCTGATCTGAATCCACGTAGACCACGATTTCGCGCGTGTTGTGCGTGCGTCCGACTCTGACCAGATGGATGTCGCCGATGCTGGCATTTTTCTCCGCTATCGCAGTCGTCACGCTCGCCAGGTGTCCCGGCTTGTCTCTTAACATCAGCCGCAAACACTTGGCTATCTTCCCCGCACCACGTTCGATTTCCATAAATATCTCCGATTGGTTCTGACTGGCAAACGCCGGACTGGCGATAAAAATTCCACCGTATTATAGTCACTCAGATATCCGGTGCAATGGGAAAGCACAGATTGTTACGAATATCGGACAGAACGTGCCGAGCTCAAGGAGAAAACCAGCCTCCTTGGACATCGACGGCAGGAGCTTGCATCCAGACAACGGCGATAAGCATGATGATTATCCAGACCTCGTTGCCCGGAGCTAATCTGGCCGACGCGCGAATGCCGCGCGAATTTACCAACATCACCCAAAAAAATTGATTATTCCCGCTTATAATGTTTCAGTGTTTAGGTGCAGCCAGCACCGCCCGCCACGGACAAAACTTTCTGCTACCGCGAGAGAGAAGGGCTCATGCTAAAAAAAATCTTGCCAACAGTCCTTGCCATCTTGTTGCTGGTCACTTCTGCCGACGCGATGGTTCTGGATGGCCGCTGTGAGGTTCGGTTTTTCGGCAAATCGACCCTGCATGACTTCGATGGCAAAGTGACCTGCCAACCCTTCTCACTGCATGGAGAAACCTCCGCATCTGGAGGAGACGTACTGCGCGCACCGGTCATCTCTATCCTGGTCAATGAGATGGACACCGACATCTCCGGCCGCAACAAAAAGATGCAGGCCATGTTCGAGAGCGACCGTTTCCCAACGATCCAAGGGAAGTTCACGGACCTCGATCCCGTAGCCGTCCTGCAACAGCTCAAAGAGGGCGGGGAGACCGCCGGCCACCTCGCGTTTGACCTTCAGATTCGCGAGACAAGCAAACCCGTCGTGGCATCAACCCGGGACTTTCTGGTGACACCGGAACAGATTTCCTTCCGCATGGAGTTCTCCCTGTCTCTGGCAGACTACCAACTCGAGCCCGCCAGTATTCTCGGTCTGATCCGCGTTGATGATCAGGTGCGCGTCGAGGTCATGGTTGTGCTTAACCGCCATTAAAACAGCGACAGGTTTGGCCTGTGCTTAAACTGAGGAACGCTCATGTCCATCTGGATCCAGCACATAGAAACCATGACCCCCGGGACGTGCTATTCCCAGGAGTATGCCAGCGCCAAAATGCAGGAATGGACCGACGATGAACGCTGCAAGCGCATGATCCGAGTCCTCTACCAGAAATCCGGAATCGACCATCGCTACAGCGTTATCGACTCGTTTGACCAGGGGCTGCCACAAGACTTCTTCCCGCCGGGCAAGGATGGCCGGCCGCGCGAGCTGAGCACCGCCGAACGCAACGCCATTTACACCAGGGAGGCGCATCGACTCTCTGTGGACCTGGCCCGCAAGACAATTGCCAACTGCCCGGCCATCGCACCGCAGGACATCACGCATGTCGTCACCGTGTCCTGCACAGGCTTCTGCAATCCCGGCCCCGACTTCCATATCGTCAACGAACTCGGTCTCTCACCTGCCACCCAGCGCTACCATCTCGGCTTCATGGGTTGCTATGCCGCTTTTCCAGGGTTGCGCATGGCCAAACAGTTCTGCGAGGCGCACCCAGACGCTGTGGTCCTGCTGATGTGCCTGGAACTATGCAGTCTGCATCTGCAATTGGGAGGCACAGAGGATACCATGCTCGCCAATTCCCTCTTTGCCGATGGCGCGGCGGCGGCCATGGTCAGTGCCCGACTTCCCTTGGACGGCCAGAACTGCTTCCGGCTTGACGCCTTCCATTCGAGCCTGATTCCGAGTGGCAAGGGCGATATGGCCTGGACCATCGGTGACCGTGGATTTGATATCGCCCTGTCGAGCTATGTGCCGAAAATCATCGGCGCCAATATTCGCAGTGCCATCCTACCGCTTTTGGCCTCCCGCAATGTCACCCTTGCCGATATCGACACATGGGCCGTCCATCCCGGCGGCAAAGCGATCGTCGACAAAGTCGTGGGGAGCCTTGAACTGAATGAAAAGCAGGTGGCTGCCGCGCGCAAGGTCCTGCATGAACGAGGCAACATGAGCAGCGCCACGATCCTTTTTGTTCTGCAGGAAATCCTCATGCGGCCTGACGCCCCCATTCAGGAAGATGTCTGTGCCATGGCCTTCGGTCCCGGCCTGACGGTCGAAATGGGCCTGCTGCAAGCGCAGCGGGGCGAGGCAGCGATCGATCGAGGCTTGGCCCCTTGACATGCAGAGCAACCAGAATGAGCGCCCGACGATAAAATTCCTGCTCTGTCTGTTTGGACAAGGCCTGATGTGGAGATGGCTATGATGATGGCCCGTAAATTCTCCCTGAAAATCAAGGACCATCTGCATACTCCGGATAGCAAGCGCACCTATAACGAACAGCATTTCAGCGAAGCTGCCAGCCACTACGACTTTGCCACGCGGGCAATGTCCTTTGGTCGTGATGCCGCATGGAAAAGACAGCTGGTTGCAGCCCTGCCCAAGGGGTCGGCGCCACACTGCGTCGACTTGGCCTGCGGAACCGGCGATATCGCCTTCCTGCTGGCCGAGAGGTATCCACAAGGACAGGTGCTCGGCATTGACCTCACCGAACCGATGCTAGCCTTGGCGAGAACCCGCAACCGCAGCAGACGGGTTGTTTTCACCTGCGGGGACATGGCTGAGACCGGATTGCCAGAGGGCTACGCCGATATCATCACCGGCAGCTATGCAGTGCGCAATGCTCCTGAACTGCGGCAGGCTTTCCACGAAATTCAGCGCATTCTCAAACCCTCCGGGGTCGTAGCCCTCCTCGATTTCTCCAAACATCCAAACCGTTTCCTGCAACGTCTGCAGTGCGCCATCCTGAAATACTGGTGCGGCTTTTGGGGTCTCGTTTTGCACGGCAACCCTGAGGTACATTCTTACATTGCCGCCAGCCTCCAAGCTTTTCCGGATCGAGAGCAGTTGCGTACCCTGATCGCTGAGACCGGTTTTGTAATCAGTTATTCCCGGAGATTCTATTGCGGTATGTTGGAACTGCTCGTGCTGCGCAAGTCAGCAAGCTGAAGGGGTGCTCATCGCCTAGTGGGATTTTTTAGGTTAAACAAAAAACAAACGGGGCAGTACCGCATGGCCTGATCCGTTTGTGTGAATTTGCAGCTATTTCGCGCCACGCACCACGCGTCGCCTATTTCAACCCATAGCGCTCCAGCACCGCATCGGGCGCCTTGTCATAATGGCTGAATTCCATGGTAAATGAGCCGCGCCCCTGGGTGGCACTGCGCAGCTCCGTCATGTAGCCGAACATTTCCGAAAGCGGCACGTGGGCTCGCACCATATCGACCACATCGCTGGACGCCATCCCCTCGATCCGGCCGCGCTTCTGCTGCAGACTGCCGAGGACCTTGCCCGAGGATTCGTGCGGCGAGGTAATTTCCAGAGCCATGACCGGTTCCAGCAAGACTGGCCTAGCGGCCCGCACCGCCATGGTGAAGCCGCGCTGGGCGGCGGCACGCACACCGAGGGCGGTGGTTACCCCGGGGGTAACCGGCACCTCTTCGACGATCAAACTCAAATCAACCATCGGATAACCGATCTGCACGCCTGACTGCACGGCCAGCTGCAAGGTCTCGGCAAGAGCGGCGCGGATCTCTGCACTGAAGGCCTCCGTATCCGCTGACGGCAGTGCGATTTCGATGCCGGAGCCACGCGGGCGCGGGGCAACCCGAAGGCGAACCTCGCCCCGCTGTAGTTTGCCATCGATCTCCCGCTCGAAACACTCGGTGTGGGTCGCCGCGGCGGTGATGCTCTCACGATAGACAACCTGGGGCTGGCCAGCATTGACCTGGACACCGAAATCATCGGCCAGCCGCCTGAGCACCACCTCGAGATGCAATTCGCCCATGCCGGTCAGCACTGTCTGGCCGGTATCCTCATCTTCGCGGACCCGGAAGGTCGGATCCTCCCATTGCAGTTTCTCCAGCGACAGTAGCAGCTTGTCACGGTCCTGAATCTGCTTCGGCTCCACCGCCAGCGAGACCACGGGTTCGGGAATGGCCAGACCGGCAAGCAGCAGCGGCTGTTCCGGTGCGCAGAGGGAGTCGCCGGTCAAGGCTTCCTTGAGCCCTGCGGCCGCCACGATATCACCGGCACGGGCGCAGTCGATCCGCTCGCGCTTGTGGGCGTGCATGCGGAACAAGCGCGCCGCACGCTCCTGCACATTGCGGCTGGTGTTCAGCAGGGTGTCGCCTGCCTTGAGCTCGCCTGAGTAGATGCGCAGATAAGTCAGCTTGCGCCCTTCATCTGAGAGCACCTTGAATGCCAGGGCGCAAAACGGCCCGGAGGGGTCACAGGGGAGAAGGAGGTCCTCCACATCACCGGGTTGATGCGCCGTGACCGGAGGTAAATCAAGGGGCGAAGGCAGGAGGTCCCTGACCGCGTCGAGAACTGGCTGTACCCCCTTGTTGCGCAGCGCAGAGCCAAGAAACACTGGGAACAGCTGGCCGGCCAGGACCCCCTTGCGCAGGGCCTGAAGAATGCGCTCAGCGCTGATGACGTTCCCTTCCAGGAAATCCGCTAGCAGATCATCATCCCAGTCAGCAGCGGCTTCGACCACATTGTCTCGGGCCTCGGCAACGGCCTTTTTGAGTTCATCGACGATCGGCAGGCAAGCCACGGCAGAACCGAAGTCCCCTTCGTCGAAGGTCAGCTCGCACCCTTCGAGAAGATCGATGACACTGTGGAACCCGGCCTCCTCGCCAATCGGCAACTGCATTAACACCGGCCGGGCGCCGAGGCGCGTCTGCATCTGCTCGAGCACTCTGCGGTAATCGGCTCCGACCCTGTCCATCTTATTGATCATGCAGATGCGCGGCACACCGTAGCGATCCGCCTGATGCCAGACCGATTCGCTTTGCGGCTGGACACCTTCGACAGCACTGAAAATGGTGACCGCACCATCCAGCACACGCAGGGAACGCTCCACTTCGATGGTGAAATCAATATGCCCGGGGGTGTCAATCAGGTTAATCCAGATGTCCTGCCAACAACAGGTCGTGCTGGTCGCGGTGATGGTGATGCCACGGTCCTGCTCCTGGGCCATCCAGTCCATGGTCGCCATGCCGTCATGAACCTCCCCCAGCTTGTGAATCTCGCCACAGTAATAGAGGATGCGCTCGGAGACCGTGGTTTTGCCGGCGTCGATATGCGAGATAATGCCAATATTTCGAATTTGGCTGAGATTTGGCTGGCTCATGACGGGCTTCGCGTTCCTCAAGGGTGGGGGTCAGCCCGCATAACCCTTGCGAATCAGGTAGAGGTCTTCCATGTTGAGGTTGTTAAGCTGGAAATATTCACGCTCGAGCTCTTCGACGTAAAAACGGTCAAGCCCGCTGTTGTCAAGGAAATCCTCGCGCAGACCGACGTCGCGTTCGGCAATGATCTTGGGCAGCAGGTTGTGCAGGTACACCGCTTCCTTCTTGATGTTGACCACAACGTTGTGGAACTGCGCAAGCGGAATATCGCTGGTGTAGAGACCCTTGTTGTAAAGCTCGTCAGCCACCTCGACCAGCAGGGCTTCCTGCTCGGCGCGGGTGTTGTATTTTGAATAGAAGTTGCGGATACGCTCCTTGACGTGCGCCAACAGGATGACGTAGAGCCGCTCCTGCTTCTCGAGGACCCTCAGCTCATCGACCAGCGCCTTGATCGTCAGACGGCTGTCCTCGATCAACGCCAGCCCCTTTTGCAGGCAAACAACCTTCTTGCGCCCGAACTGGCCCAGATACTTGTTCTCAAACAGCTGGTTGAAGAACAGCTCCTTCCAGAGTTTTGTATCCAGTGCGTCAAATGCTTTCTTGTTGCCGAGCAGGCTGCGGATATGCTCTTCGCCAAAGTGCACGTTCTCCATAAACGCCAGCGGGTTGATGACTGACGAAGTGTTATCGTAACGGTCGAAATAGGTAATGATGTAGGAAAAGTGCTCAAGCAGGGTGAGATCGGCGCCGTCGTGAATCTTTTCGTCGCAGGCCTTGCCGGTCTCGAGCAGGATGTGTTCGAAGGTATGGTCGCGGTTTTCGCTCGCCTGGCGCTTGGCGTGCAGCAGCAGCGCCATGTCCTCGGAATTGATGCTGGCGTCGATCTGCGCCTCGGCGAAGAAGATTCCCTCAAGGACCTGCCGGGTTTCCGCCAAGTAATCCTGTTCATCCAGATCGACCAGCTTGTCGTGCTTGAGCATCTTGTCGAGAGTATAGAAGAGTGCCGCGGGAATTTTGTTGCGCACCGACAGGGTTTTCAGGCGCGTCAACCGGGCATTCTCGTGCTGATTGATGCTGCCTTTTAGATTGCACTCGATCAGAATGTTCTTGTATTCGTCGACGATCCGTTGATTGTCCGGATGCTTGTACATGACATCGATGCGGATGCGCTCCTGCTGGTATTTGTCGATCCGGAGTTCATCCGCCAATTCCTGTAGCTTGTTGAACTCATAATCAGGGATCATCTTGTATTCGAAATAGAGCTCTTTGAAGGCATCGTGGTATTTCTTGTGTTTCTTATGGATCAGCTTGATTAGGTAGAGGGAGCTGCGATGGCCAAGCATGCCATAGATTTCGTCGATCAGCTCTGCATCGTCGCCGAGACCGACGTGGGCTGAACGCTTGAGGGTCTTGCCGAGCAGGCGAGCGATATTCTCCTGCTGCTCCTGCAGTCGCCCGGAAACCGATCCGGTGACGAAGAAAAAGTAATTGACCGTAGCGTTCCCTTCGAAGAAAAGCTGTTCGTAACTGCTCTGGCCATCGGTCTTCGGGGTGAAATCCAGCTGGCTGCCATCGCCCTTGTAGAAGGCGCCATAAAGGACCAGGCGGTTGCGCACATCGGTTTTCGCCAAATCGGACAGCGGCTGGTCGACGCCGAACATGTATTCGCAAAAGGATCCGCCGTTGCCGCGATGACTGACCTGCTCCGGCTCGAGGATGAATTCGTTGCCCGGTGAGAAAAAACGCAGGTTATCGCTCGACACCTCGAAGAAGTAACGGCTATAGGCGTCACGGGAAGCAGCCATCGCGAAATATTCGATGGTGTCATCGAGATGACCATGCAAGCGGATTTCCTGGTGCTTCAACATATGGTCCTGTCGTTCTTATGCCCCGCGTAAAGGTAGTGTCAGGGTCTGTCCGTCATAGGCAAACTCGATGCCCTGCGGAAGCCCGGCTGCGTGCCGCGGGTAATCAATATCGTGGGTCAGATGCGTCAGCAGGGTTCTCGGCACCCGCAATTGTCCTGCCATCTCGATCGCTTCGCTGACACTGAAATGCGACCGGTGCCCGCGAAACCTCAAGGCATCAATGACCAGCACATCCAATCCCTGCAGCAGGCTCCGGGAGGAGACCGGAATTGCGCTGCAATCGACCACGTAGGCCAAGTTTCCGACCCGGTAGCCGAGGGATTCTCCGGGGCCATGCACCAGCGGGATCGGTGTCACCTGCTGGCCGAACAGCTCAAAGGGCCCGGTCACCTCGTTGACCTGCAGACGCGGCCGGTATCCCGGGGCGTCGGCGTCTGTGAAGATATAGTTGAACAACCCCTGAATCCGATCGAGCACGCCACGAGCAGCATAAACCGGAATGGCCCCCCCAGTCATCAAGGTAAAGGTGCGCAGGTCATCAATGCCATGCACATGGTCAGCATGGGCATGGGTGTACAGAACACTGTCTATCTGTTCGATCCCTTCGCGCAAGGCCTGTTGGCGGAAATCCGTGGCCGTATCGATTAGGACCTTGCGTCCAGACCACTCGAACAGCGCGCTGCAGCGGGTCCTGTTGTTCCGCGGCTCAGTCGATGAACAGACGGCACAATGGCAGCCAAGCACAGGCACTCCAGTGCTGGTGCCCGAGCCGAGGATCGTCAGCTTGAGGGCCCGCTCGGTCATACCTTGAAGACCCCGACCTCCTCTTCCAGGGCGGCGGTTAGCCGCGTCAGGGTTTCCACGACGTGATCCAGTTCAGCGGTACGACTGGCGTTGCTCTCGGCCACCTTGTGGACGCTGCCTACGGCATCGACAACATCCTTGCTACGTTTGGTCAATTCACGGGTCGCATTGTCAATCACCGTGATCA
This sequence comes from uncultured delta proteobacterium, assembly GCA_963825615.1. Classification (GTDB taxonomy): domain Bacteria; phylum Desulfobacterota; class Desulfuromonadia; order Desulfuromonadales; family BM103; genus JAHEDT01. Next base: position 586,298 of record CAWGTV010000008.1, on the reverse strand, counting down.
TCGAGCGGATTCTTTCCATGTTTTCGTTGATCTGCCGGCTCCCCTTGGCCTGCTCGCTTGTGCTCTGCTTGCCGTGAGCAGCAATATCTCGCATCGATTCGGCGCCTTCAGCAAGCTGGCGAGCCCCTGAGGTTTGCTGGTTAATCGCCGAAGCAATCTGCTCAAGCATGGCGGCAACCTGGTTCATCGAATCGGTCACCTGACGACTACCGCGCGACTGTTCTTCGGTCGCCCGGACAATGCCGTTGACCTGCTCCATCGCCTTGAGGGTACTACTGCGAATCTTTTCCAAGGCAACACTTGAAGCCTTGGAACGCTTGACTTCTTCGTAGACCTGCTCACTCCCTGCCTTCATGGCGACGACCGCTTCCTGGGTCCCCTCCTGGAGATTACCAATGATCGCACCGATTTCACGGGTCGAAACCGCAGTACGCTCGGCAAGTTCGCGGATCTCATCGGCCACCACGGCGAACCCCTTACCGTGCTCGCCGGCCTGGGCAGCAATGATTGCTGCATTCAGGGCGAGCAAACTGGTCTGGTCGGCCACCTCGTCAATGACCGTGAGAATCTTGCCGATGGCGCTCGACTGGTCGCCTAGTTCCATGATCGCCTCGCTGGCTCGATCGACGGTCTGGCGGATTGACTCGATGCCGCGGATCGTTTCGCTGACGGTCTGCATGCCGCGCTGGGCATCTTCCGCTGCTTCGCTGGCCAGCTTGCTGGTCTGCACCGCGTTTTCTTCGATCTCCTTGATCGAGGCATCCATCTCCAGCATTGAAGACACGGTCACTTCCGTGGAAGAGGAGAGGACGCCAACGTTCTCGGCAATCTCCTGACTGGCCACCGACATTTCGTTAATCGAACTGGAGACCGCATCAACTGTGGCAAAGAGTTTTTCCATTTGCGAAGCGATCTCTTCGATCGTTGCTCCCAGCTCCAGGGTCGCCGAGGAACTCTCTTCAACGGAGCCGACCAGGTTGCCGGTGCTTTCGGCAATGCCGCCGGCCGCCTCGTCGATTCCTTCGATCCCTTTGGAAGATTCCTCCAGAGCTTGCGACTGGCGTACCGCACCTTCCATAACCTCGTGGGAAGAGCTACGAATCTTTTCATTGGCCTTGGCCAGATCGCCGCTCACAGCGCGGATGCGCCCCACCATGTCGCGCTGCCGGGCGAGAAAACCGTTGAAACATTCGGCCAGTTCCCCGACTTCATCAGAACTGCGCACCACCAGTTGGCGGGTCAGGTCACCGCCGCCGGCGGCAATCTCGCGCAGGTTGGAAACCACCTCCCGCAGGGGACGGACAATGCCAGACGACACCAGCATGCCGATCGCGGCAGAAAGTCCACTGACAACCATCGCGATTACCAACAGTGATTGCTGCAACTTGTGACTGGCAGTATCGGCTGAGGAGGCGTCCAATGCCATCAACACGCCACTGCTCAAACCATAGATCGTATTGAAGACAACATTGTGTTTGATGCCACCGAGATCCGTTTGGTAGTTTTGCGATTTAAGAATGGTGGCCAAGTCGAGGCTTTCCATCTCTGGAGCAGTAGAGACATATATTCCCGTATCATCGAAAAATGCGATCTCAACATGACTGAGAGATTTCAAACCAGAAGCCAGTTGCTTGTCTAAATAGGAGACGCCAACCAGGTGGCCAATTGGCTCACCATACATGCTGATCGGAGCTGCCGCTGTAATTGCCAATCGTCCGTCAAAGAGACCGTTTTCAGAATAGGCCTCACCTTCTAAACTGGCTTCGATGACAGGATGATCGACACCGGAAGTGGCAGGAATTTCCTTGAAACCTTTTTTGAAAATTCGATATAGCCGTTTCCCCTTTTTACCAAGCACTTGGATCTGGTCAAATGGCAACGCATCCATGTCTGTGAAAAGGTTGGCCAGTTGTCCATCATCACCGTTCAAATCCGCAGAGTATACGGCGTTAACCATAAAAGGGCTGCTGGCCATCATCTGGACCAGCGTTAAATTCTCCGCCGACGTGCGCGTTATCGCCTGTTGGATAAAATTGGCCACTTGCTGAGTCTGCACTTGAGTCTGCGCCTCAAGTGCGTCATTAACCATTCCGCCAATGACCCAGAGCGAAATCACCAGGGGCGTAACGCCCACAAAAATCAGCGCCAAGAGTATTTTAGAGCGCAACTTCATAGCTTTTAACGTCCTTCCTCGAATCCTGCTGTTATCATTTTAATAGATGAGAATCTGCTTCTATTCCACGGGGACGAAGCTTTTTCCCAGCAAAGCTTTGCCCTCCGGGCTGTACACCAATGCTATGAAACGGGCCAGGTCACTCTGTACCTGCGGCGCCCCCTTGGTGACCAAGGCCAGCGGCTTGGCCAGGGGGTAACTGCCATCGGCAATATTGGCCGGAGTAGGCTCGACACCATCAACCTTGATAGCTTTGACATGTTCGGCATTGAGCATGCTGCGGCTCAGTGCGGTAATCCCCCCCGGAAACATGCTGACCTGTTGGTCCGATTCAGCAACGATGGCCGACACGATCTCCCTGGAGAAGACCTTTTTCTCTTTCAGGATCAAATCTTTGACGGCACTGCGCATCCCGGACCCTTGCGGACTGGTCACCACGACAATCGGGCCATTGCTCCCGCCGACCTCCTGCCAGTTGGAGATCTCTCCGGAGAAAATTCCTTGCAACTGCGTCAAGGTCAGACTCTCAAGCGGGTTCTTCTCATGAACAACGATGGCCAGCACATCCCAGCCCAGAAGATGCTCAACCAGGCCCTTACTCTTTTCGGCTGCAGTTAAATGCCGCCCGGCTCCCGCCATATCGACCTCGCCGTTGAGGAGGGCACTGATCCCTGGTCCGGTATTGCCCCCTTCAATTAGCACCTTGATCCCCGTTTCTCCTGTAAAAATTCGCGCGACTTCCGGCATGAAATAACGCTGCAGAGTCGTCGCCCCGGCATAGCGCAACATCCCTTCGGCGGAGACCCCGCCAACCATCGACAACATTAGCACTGTCACGAGACTAAACTGCCGCAAAAAAACCATAGCCAGACGCCTTGAACACAAAACGATGAGGACAGATTAACAATCTGCTTGGCAAAACTCAACAATCAACAGGAAGATTAACACCTTACAATACACCAGCAGGCAAACCCAGGCAATTCTTTATCCTGCCGCTACAGGGTAATTTGAACCACTATTGCTGAAATTTTGGATTTGCGTTAATCTAACCTGGCAGCCTTGCAGAATAATTCAGTTTCACCGGGAGATGAACACATGCCGGATTCCCTCAGCGGCTTGCTTAACAAAGGAGAACAGGCCCTGCAGAACGACGACACGCTGGTCGCATTAATGCAGTTCGAAATGGCGCATGCCATCACGCCATTGCCCGGCGTTAAGTCGAAGCTTGCTTATTGTCTGGCCAAAGAACGTCGTCAGTACCAGAAAGCCTTGGCACTCTGCCGCCAAGCCCTCGAGGCGGAGCCGGACAACCCTGACCATTATTACCAGCTCAGCCGTATCTACCTGGTTGCCGGCCAAAAACACCAAGCCATCAAATCCCTGCGGAAGGGACTCAAATTCAAGCGCCACCAAGCGATCATCGATGAGTTGAATCGACTGGGCGCGCGCAAGGAACCGGTCTTTGTCTCCTTTCCGCGTGAGCACTTTCTGAATCGCAGTGCCGGCATTCTCCTCGCCAAGCTCGGTTCACGCTGACAAATTAATTTTGCTCAGGTTAGGGAATAAGTTGCGCTTGTTTGATAGATGGGTTAAGTTCGCCGCCTGCCTGCACTTCCTTTCGAGCAAGCCTACCAATTAACCAGAGGCTTTCTGCACACTCAGACATTACTCGCCCGGCCTCGCCCGGGCTTTTTCCGTACCGATTGACACAGGACACACATGACAGAAAACATAACGACAACCTTTGCCGAGTTGGGACTCGCTCCGGAAATCTTCCAAGTTATCGATGAAGTGGGCTACGAGACCCCTTCGCCGATCCAGGCCCAAAGTATTCCTCCGCTTCTGGCGGGGCGCGATCTGCTGGGACAGGCGCAGACGGGCACCGGCAAAACGGCCGCTTTTGCCCTGCCGCTCTTGAGTCGGCTTGATCTGAAGAAGAAAAGCCCCCAGATCCTGGTCCTTACTCCCACCCGTGAACTGGCGCTACAGGTCGCAGAAGCGATCCGCACCTATTCCCGGCACCTGCCCGGGTTCCAGGTCCTGCCCATTTACGGTGGCCAGAGCATGAGCCAGCAGCTGCGACAGCTGCATCGCGGCGTTCACGCCGTGGTCGGCACTCCTGGGCGGATCCAGGATCACTTGCGCCGCGGCACCCTGAACCTTTCTGCCCTTGCCTGTGTTGTGCTTGACGAGGCGGACGAAATGCTGCGTATGGGGTTTGTCGATGATGTCGAGGAGATTCTCAAGGAGACCCCGCCAACCCGGCAGACCGCGCTCTTTTCGGCAACCATGCCCAAAGAGGTTTTAAGCATTGCCCGCCGCCACATGAAGGACCCGGTCGAAATCCGCATCAAAGCCAAAACGTCAACCGTCGAAACCATTGTGCAACGCTTCTGGCAAGTCAAAGGTCTGCACAAGCTGGATGCCCTGACTCGGATACTGGAAGCTGAAGAGATCGAAGGCATGCTCGTTTTCGTGAGAACCAAAACAGCCACGGTCGAACTCTCCGAGAAACTTGAATCGCGCGGGTTTTCCTGTGCACCGCTCAATGGCGACATGACCCAGACCCTGCGTGAAAAAACCGTCGAACAGTTGAAGTCAGGAGCCCTTGACATCGTGGTCGCCACCGATGTCGCCGCGCGCGGGTTGGATGTAAAACGCATCAGCCATGTCGTCAACTACGACATCCCCTATGATACCGAAGCCTATGTACATCGCATCGGCCGTACCGGCCGAGCCGGTCGGGAGGGACAGGCCATCCTGTTCGTCGCTCCCCGCGAAAGGCGCATGCTGGCCGCCATCGAGCGGGCAACCCGCCAGCCCATCACGGCAATGAGCCTGCCAAGCCGCAAAGAGATCTCCAATCGCCGCATCGGCCTGTTCAAGGAGCAGATTGCCGAAGCAATGGAATCCCAGGACCTGGAATTTTACGAAGAACTGATCGACAGTTATCAACACCAGTACGATGTCGGCCTGCGCAGGATTGCCGCGACCCTCGCCTATCTGGTCCAGAAGGATCGGCCGCTGCAGGTTGACAATGACGTCGAAGATGAAGTGGTGGCCCCGGAGGAAGAGTCGCTCAGAACCGGGCGCGAACGCACCTCGGGCAGCACCAGCCTGACTCGCTACCGGATCGAAGTCGGACGTATTCACGGCGTAGAGCCGAAGCATATAGTCGGCGCGATTGCCAATGAGGCAAACATCAAAAGCCGCGACATCGGGCAGATCAAAATCCTCAATGATCACTGCCTGGTTGATCTGCCGCAAAACATGCCTTCTGCAACCTTTCGTCAACTGCAGAAAGTCTGGGTTTGTGGCCAGCAGCTACAAATCAGCCCTGCCGACGACAGGTTCCCGACCAAAGCCGAAAAGCCCAAGTTCAAAGGTGGAACACGAATCAGCGAAGACAAATTCAAGCCGGGGGGAAAGAAACCTCGTAGCCCTCATGGCGGGCGTAAAAGCTCGTGATCGAATTCGACCTGGCGGGACATGACTTTATTGAACTGCACAGCCTCCTGAAGGTGACCGGCCTGTGCGAAAGTGGCGGCTGCGCCAAGCTCCTGGTTGCCGACGGTCTGGTCCGGGTCGATGGCGTGGCAGAAACGCGCAAACGCTGTAAAATTCGTTCGGGGCAGCTCGTTGAATTTGACAACCAGCAGGTCATCGTGCGCTGACCTGCGGCAAACTCTGGTGAGGTGGGGGCATGCACAATTCCGGAAGGCGGCCGTGACGCTTTACTTATTTTATGCTTTCTTAGCAACCGGAATTTTCAATTGTATCTGTTCGATCCTCATTTTGCGCGAGCTGGCAAAAGCTGGGATCAAGGTCAGCTTCTACGAAATGCGCTGGCAGGTCCACAAGCACCTGCCTGTCTACCGGCAAACCAGCTTGGCGAACACCGGCAAAATTGCCTGGCCCTATTACGGCTACCAGGCATCGCTGGTCGCCATGATCGGTTTTGTGCTGCTCGCAATACTCTCTATCAGTCGATGATTAAACCGGGCTGGAAGCCGATAAAACCGGTTGACAGCCTGAAGACCCTGTGCTATCTAAAGTGGTCTTTAAACCCAGGTGTATTCTGTATACAACTTCTATGGCCGAAGACAAACGCCAACTTGTGAAATCTCTGAGCTTTTTATCGAGCATCGGGATATCTATGGTGGCAGCATCCTTCATCGGCCTGTTCATCGGCTACTACCTGGACAAATGGTTGGGGACGTCCCCATGGATGACCCTGATCTGGCTCGGCATCGGTATCGCCTCGGGCTTTCGCAACATCTTCATTCTGACCCGGCGCGCGCTGCGCGAAGCAGAGCAGGATGAAGCCCAGGACCAGAAAAACGATGGACCAGATTGAACAGCTGCCCGCGCAACTGAGCAGGCGCAACTGGATCATCCTGGCGCTCTTGCTGTTGGTCAGCCTGCCTTTTGGCAATCTCTCTTTAAGCGCCGGGATTCTGGTCGGCGGATTGGTTGCCATAGGAGGCTTTCTCTGGTTGCGACGCTCACTGGGGCGTTTACTGGAAGAGCCGGTTGTCGGAGGAGCCCGCTTCCGTTATCAATTTGGCTACATGGTCAGATTGACAGTGCTGGCAGGCGTCTTGGCCTTGTTGGTCACCGTTGTAAAAATCCATGCCGTCGGCCTAGTCATCGGCCTTTCGGTGGTGGTACTCAACTTGTTTTGGTTCACAGCTCAACGCGCCTTTAAGTAGAGGAGGCTTTTGTTACCATGACTCATCCGTTTGTTTTTTTTGACTGGGTAGTACAGCTTTTTCTGGGGACACCGACAACGCCTGAAGAAGTCGAACACGTCCACCATGTGGTCGAAATGCTGCGGCCGGTCACCTATACCTGGCTGGTCATGATTCTGTTGGTTCTTGTTGCCCTTCTCGTCAAGAACAACATCAAAATGGTTCCAACCGGCCTGCAGAATTTTTTGGAACCGGTGATCGACGGCATTGAAAACATGATTGAAGAGACCATGGGTCACAAGGGGATGGCTTACTTCCCGCTGATCGCCACGATCGCCTTCTTTATCTTGACCTCGAACCTGATTGCCCTGATCCCCGGCTTTTATCCGCCGACAGCCAACCTCAACACGAACGCAGCCATGGCCCTGACCGTTTTTGCTATGACGCACATCGTCGGCATCAAGGAACACGGCATCGGCTATTTCAAGCACTTCTGCGGCCCTGTCATCTGGCTGGCCCCGCTGATCATTCCGATCGAGATCGTTGGTCACCTGGCACGCCCCCTGTCGCTGACGCTGCGTCTCTTCGGCAACATGTACGGTCACGAAATCGTCTTGATGATCTTCTTCGGCCTGGTGCCGTTCCTGGTGCCGCTGCCGATGATGCTGATGGGTGTTTTGGTCGCCTTCATCCAGACGTTTGTCTTTATGCTCCTGGCGATGATCTATATTGCCGGGGCTCTTGAAGAAGCTCACTAAACCCGGACGTTCCGGGTTTGCGTCCTATACCGTATAGGAAAACAGAAAACAGAACATTTAAGGAGTAGTCACATGGAATTTTTTGCTTGGTGTGTTGTTGCTGCCGGTATCGGCATGGGTCTCGGTTCCTTCGGAACCGGTATCGGTCAGGGTCTGGCCATTCAGAAAGCGGTTGAAGGCGTTGCCCGCAATCCCGGCGCGAGCGGCAAGATCATGACGATCATGCTGATCGGTCTGGCGATGATCGAGTCTCTGGCCATCTACGTTTTCGTTGTGGCCATGATCATCCTTTTCGCCAACCCCTTCACGGCGACGGTTGTCGAAATGCTCAGCAAGTAACTCGCTTGATTTACAAGAAAAAGGGAGCGGCCGGATGGCCGCTCCCTTTTTTTAGCTTCAACTCGGCAACAATCTCAGGCTATCCCGCGATTGCGCATGATCCGCATGATCAACACACCCATGACGGAGAGAATAATCCCGACGCCGAAAGCCATGTAACCCATGCCACGCGCCTCGCCCCAACCCCACAGGTCCTGTGCGCCAAGGATGCCTATCATCACCAGGCCGGCCATGATCAACAGGCCACCAAAAACATACAGACTCAAAGCCAGTCCGGCCCAGACCCAGCCGCGCCAATCACTCATGTCCACAGCTCCTTATCCTCATCATGACCGTATATTAAGCACGCAACCCACCCCTTGCAAGCCATTATAGCAAAAAACTTAAATTATCTTTCTTAGCTTGTTTTCACGATTGACTTTTAATCTGGCCTATGTTAAACACTTTTTAATCTTTCATTGTATACAAAATGATATTTCGTAACATTACTAATTTACTCAACTTTTTTTATTTTTCATGCAACGGGCACATCACCTTTTTGAAATCATCCGGCCCATCTCCGGTATTAACAAAAGAAGCTCATCAGGAGGTCAATCTATGATTTGCAGAACCCTTGCTTTTATTCTGGTCGCCATGGCCATGCTTGCACCAGGCACCTCGGTTCTTGCAGAAAGCGGCATGGCAATAGCCCCCGAAGTCTGCCTGGAATGCCATGAGGATGTGGTGTCTCCCGTTGCTTACGGGGCCTCCGTGCACGGCACGAATGCCTGCACCAGTTGCCATGTTGAAGTCACGTCACTCGACAAACATATCGCCGGAGATGTTATTCCTGATGAGCCAAAATGCGTACGCTGTCATAAAAAAGAGACCGCCGAGCATTATTCAAGCGTGCATAAGTTAAACGAAGTTTCTTGTGCCGACTGTCATACTGACATTCATACTCACACCTACTGGAAGGGCGACAAAACCAAGGTCGTCGCCAAATGCACCGGCTGCCATGATGATCACGAGGACTACATCGACTCGGTGCATGGCAAGGGTGTTATGGCCGGCAACCAGGATTCTGCCGCCTGCCACGACTGCCACGGGCTGCACAAGATCGAGCAACTCGGGGCACCCAACAGCCATATCAACCGTGAATTTCACACCAAAGTCTGCCTGAAGTGCCATGCTGACCATGAGATGATGGCACGCAACGGAGTCTTCAACGTGGCTGTCGAAACATACATGAACAGCTACCACGGCAAGAACTTCAAGCTCGGTTCGCCGGACAAGGTTGCCGGTTGCGCCGACTGTCACACCGCTCACAACGTACTGCCTGCGGATGATCCGGCCTCCAGCGTCAACGAAGCCAACCTGACCGGCACCTGTGCCCAGTGTCACGCCAACGCAACCCCATTGTTTGCTGAGTTCTACTCCCATGGCGACATGCATGATCGGGACAGCTATCCGATCCTTTACTGGACTTTTTTCAGCATGACCGGCCTGCTGGTGGGCACCTTTGCGGTCTTCTGGATTCATACCCTGCTCTGGATGATCCGTGGATTCGTGGAAAACCGTCAGAAGCTCGCATCGCAACATATGGGCAAGGAAGGGCATCACATCAGCGAGCCGCATAAGCAGTACGTGCGCTTCAAAGCGCGGCACATCTTCCTGCACCTGACGGTCATTATCAGCTTCCTTGGCCTGACCCTGACCGGAATTCCGCTCAAGTTTGCCGACCAGCACTGGGCCATGTCGATGATGAATTTCTACGGCGGCACCTACTACGCCGGTCTGATTCACCGCGGCTGTGCCATCATTACCTTTTACTACTTTGTTTCGGCTTTGATTCTGAGCTTCGACTTCCTCTTCCTGAGTAAAAAGAAGTCCCCGGGAGATATGTGGTTGACGCGCCTGTTCGGGCCCGACTCGCTCTGTCCGAACCTGCGCGACATCCGCGATGTCATTGGCATGGTGCGCTGGTTCATCTTCCTTGGCCCGAAGCCGACCTTTGAGCGCTGGACCTACTGGGAGAAATTTGACTTCCTCGCAGTCTTCTGGGGTATGTTCGCCATCGGCGGCTCAGGATTGATGCTCTGGTTCCCGGAATTTTTCGGCTACTTCCTGCCGGGCTGGATGTTCAATGTTGCCACCATCGTCCACTCGGACGAAGCCCTTCTGGCGACCGGGTTCATCTTTACCGTCCACTTTTACAACACCCACGGCCGACCGGAGAAGTTCCCGATGGACTTCGTCATCTTCAACGGCCAGATGGCCAAAGAGGAGTTTATCGAGGAACGTGGCGACCAGTGGCGCCGTTACGAGGAAGAAGGAATTACCGAGGAATACGTCTGCAAGAAAGTCAGTGGACCGGTCTACGACTTCTGCCTCAAGGCTTTTGGCTACATCGCTCTGTTCACCGGCATTGCCTGTCTCTTCCTGATGATCTTCGCTTTTATGGGAGGCAGCGGGCACTAACTATATTCGTAAAAAATCCGCATATTTACTGGGGCTGCCGAACGGCAGCCCCTTTTTTTCTCTCCTTACAAAGGCCTGCCGCGCCTCGAAAAGACCCTGTCCAATTGCATACTGTATACAAACCTTTCTGTTGCATTCATATGCAAAATGTGTATTATACGGGGGCTTATCGTCAGTTTAATCCTTGGCTGAGAAAATTTTTATTAGTAAAAAATTACTGAGGTGCAGATCATGATGAAAAATATTTTTGACTGGTGCAAACGACATATCGTTATCTTCACTATCATTTCGGTGGTGTTTGTCGTGGTATTTGGCTTCATCAACATCCAGATCCTGCATATGACTTCAGAACCGGAATTCTGCCATCTCTGTCATCCGGCGCAAGGCTTCGGTCCTCTGGCTGAAGTCGATTCGTGGGAGCACTCGGCCCACGGTGATTCCGGAGTCTCCTGCCTTGACTGCCACGGACGACCCGGGGTGCTGGGCTATGTCAAAGCCAAACTCGGCGGTCTGAAAGACACCTACATGCAGCTCACTATCTCCAAGGAGGAAAAGCTGGAGATTCTATCGAACCCGCATGAAGACCTGGTCCCTTCCTGGCACTGCCTCTACTGCCACTCTGACGAAGGCAACAAAACGGTTCGCGAAACCACCAAGGGCCCGATGAAACTCGTCAATATGCGTATGCTTGACGACGTGGTCAACCCGGCGTTCCGCGAGCGCAAAGGGTTAGCGGATATCATGCAGGACAACTTCGTCGGGGGCATTCATTTCGACCACAGCCTGCATATCGAAGATTTCGACCTGACCTGTCGCGACTGCCACTTCGGCGTGGTGCACAATCCGGCCACCGCCACCGACCGCATGAATTTCTGCCTGACCTGCCATGCTGATGCGGGTGGCGACGCCCCCCAGATGAACGACTGTAAAGTTTGCCATGAGTCCCAGGTTGCCATGAACGAAGGTGTCGGGGTTGAAGGCATCGAAATCCCCAGTCTGATGTACGGCGATGCAGCCGACATGACCTGCACGGATTGTCATACTGGCGTCACCAAGGGCGTTTATCGGCCTTCATCCACAACATGCACAGACTGCCACGAGGATCAAGCCTACAAGGACATATTCCAAGAGTGGTCGGAGACAACCAAGGCGCGCATTGAAGAGCTCAAGACCCTCCGCGTCGAAGTGGAAGCCGCCCTGCTTGATGCTGATGCGGCCAAGCGCAATACCGCAGAAGTATGGGCAACCTACGAGAAAGCGCTCCGCAATCTCAAATTCGTCCGCAACGACGGCACCAACGGTGTCCACAACAATGAATACGCCATGGCCATCCTCGACAGTGTTCAGGCCGATTTCAAAAAAGCCATGACTCAGCTCGACTCGGTCTGGTAAGCCTCTTCAGGCAAGCAATCAATAACAAGGCGCCCGCAATATTAATGCGGGCGCCTTGTTATTTATGGGTTGAAAATCATCCCATGATAGCGGCGTTTTAAATCACTCCTTGGCCCTGTTTTACTTGCCCGCTTCGTCTTATACTGCGCAAATTTATTCTGGGTCTGCTTTGGTTGCCGGGTCAACTGATTTGTTCCAACGGCCCAAAACAAGTGAAGCCAGGGCTGCAACCAGTCCAAAAGTAAACACGCTGATCATCAAAGGCATCCCTTTGAGTTGGACCATGTCCATCAAGAAAACCTTGCCGGCACCAATCACTGTGACCACAACCGCGACATTACGCAATTCCTTGTTGCGCCGCATCAAGCTCAACCAGAGCAGAACCGCGGCCGTCACATTGATGAGAACAGATTGCGCCCCGCCGAAAGCGCTATGGGTTGCCGAATGCATGAAATCAAGGCTCTGATAGAGGCCGACCCGCATAGTAAAAAAGCCGCTGAAGAGTGCGGCAATCAACAGCACACCCGCCCCTCGGTCATTCTTGTTAAATTTGTGCATTATGCTCTCACCCGACACAATGGGATGACTGCGCGCCCAGAAGTAATGAAAAAAAGCAATGATCGCCAACAGTCCCGAAGAGAGTGCGCCGACCACGGAAGGCTTGGTCCCATCCGTGGTCCAGAGCAGAAAGACGAGAGCCGAGCAGGCATAAAACTGCAGAAGATAGGACACCAGACGCAGGCCAAGATTGCTGCATCGCTGTGAGAGCCATGCCATGCCAACGGCAAGCAATGCGACCAACGCCGAAGCAATCACAGCGTGACCGATGGCCAGAGGGGACGCAAACGCCAGGAGCAACCCGCCGGCCATGGCAAAAGATGTTGTTCCCAAAGCCCCGCCAGGTTTGCGTTGGGCCAACCACCAGGCAACCGCCAAGTGGGCAAAAGCGGCAACCATGGCCACCCAACCAAAAACCTGTGGCGTTGTCAGTCCCTGGCCTATGGCATATTCAGCCGCCAGGAAGATCCAGCAGACGTTAATAATCGGCAAGACCACATCGAACTTGGAGATTTTATCCTGAACCTTCCCCAGCACACCAAGCAGAGCAATGCCGGCAAAGACCAACCCCAGGAAACCGATCGATGGCAACAACCCCTGAACAGAGAACTCGAGGTTTTCCGGACTCAATTTGGACAAGTATATTGCCAGCTTCAGATCCCAGATCTGGATCATGAAGAGGGTCAGAACCAGCAACAGCCAGCGCAACCAGGACGCCCTCAGCAGGCGGGTCGCATAAGTGGCAAAAAGATTCGCCAAGCCCATGATGATCACCAGGTAGGGGAAGACTGGGCTAGGATAGTCGAGGGCAAAACTACCGAAACTCATACCGAGAGTCCCCACAAAAACCGGCAGGGCGACATGGTGCATGCGGCTGATGATCGTTGCGAACAGACCCATTATGGCCATGGCCACATAAGCAACTTCCGTCGGTACGGTGTCAAACACCCGGTGTGCTTCCACAACCACGCTACACATAATGATGGTTCCCCAGAGGATAAAGACCGGGGCCTGAATACTCTTTTCCTTATAGGCGAACCACCCGTAAATGATCAGCCCAAAAGCATAGAGCATGCCGATAAAGGAACCGAGTTGCAGATCGATGATGCTGTTTTCGGCGGCTGTTCGCAAAGCGAGTGCAACGGCAACGATGAAGCTGGTCGTGGCAATGCGTGAGAGGATGTACGATTTATCAACCCACGACAGAATCTCTTCTGAGGTCCCGCCCTGTGCAGCAACCTTGCGCTCAGCCTTTTTGCTCACAGGCTGCTTCTCCAGAGACTTCCCCTGGGCCAGTTGCAGGGCCTTGACCGACTCAGTTAACGAGTCCACTTGTGCCTCGAGGTCAGCGACACGCTTCTCCAGCTCGGTAGATTGTCCCACCATAACACCTCACATGCCGTTTATCGGAATTTAGACAAGCCTTGGTTGAAACAAGTTCAGATTCGTTTAGACTGGTGATTCGACACCCACAAAAGAGTCTGCTCATGTGTCTTACTCCGACCCATATGGCGACTCAATTTCACGTTAAACATGTTATCAAAACTAATAAAACACTATTTTATTTTACAAGAGTATGTCAAGATGCGCCGCTACGTCGAAGATTAAAATCTCCATCACTAATAAAATTTAATGCTCATATATCAGGGTTTATCTATCTTTGGCCAATCATTATTTCTAAAAAAAATCCCGACCGTAGAGGTATCGGAATTATTGACAGCGATGTTGTTGCCGTGATAAAAACAAAACCTCGTTTTATAAAATTTAATGACAAGTGAAGGAGATGCCTGTGAAAAACCATGTTTGGCGACCGCTATTCGTGGTCATTGGCGTAGTCATCGCCATCCTGCTGTTCAGAGCGGTTTATGTGCCTGCGGATTTTGGTGCGCAGGAACGTGGCTACACCTTCGGTTACCACCGTTTGAGCAATGAGCAGGAGTGGAAAGACTACCCGGCAAAGTACAAGGACACCGAGTACTGCAACGAGTGCCATGACGACAAAGTCGAAGAGTTGCACAGTGCTCAACACGCCATGATCCCTTGTGAAAACTGTCATGGCCCGGCCTTGAACCATCCCGATGACCCTGAAAAGCTAACCATCGACCGGAGCCGTGAGCTTTGCATCCGTTGCCACGCCAAACTCACCATGCCATCCAGCGACCGGAATGACATTCCCGGCATCGACCCGGCCCAGCACAATGTCGGCGAAATGTGCAGTGACTGTCACAATCCGCACAATCCGAGCCTGGAGGATATGTAACCATGAAGAGACGTGAATTTTTAAAGAGTACCGCGGTTTTTGTGGCCGGTGCGTCTGTGTCCCTGTCGGCCCTGGATTTCATCGATCCCAAGGAGATACTTGCCGCCAACCCGCAACTGCGCTGGGGGTTCCTCGTCGACACCCATAAATGCGTCGGCTGCGGTTTCTGCGTCAAGGCCTGCAAGATCGAAAACGATATTCCTTTCGAAGCCAACGTGACCCGCACCTGGGTCGAGCGCTACGTCATGAAAAAGGATGGCGAGTGTGGTCATGGACTGCCCGAAAGGGGCCCGGGACGGCTACACGTCCAAACTGCTCGATGAGAATGCTTCCGGGATGGAGCTGATTCCAGAAAACGAGATCGCCCAGGCCTTCTTCGTTCCCAAACTCTGCAACCACTGCTCGACGCCTGCCTGCGTTCAGGTCTGCCCGGTCGGCGCGACCTACCAGACGGCTGACGGAGTTGTGCTGGTCGACCGCACCTGGTGCATCGGCTGCGGCTACTGCATCATGGGCTGCCCTTACGGGGTCCGCTTCTTCCATCCCGTGGAACATGTCGCCGACAAGTGCACCTTCTGCTACCATCGCATCAGCAAGGGCGGCAACACCGCATGTGCCCAGGCCTGCCCCTTCGGCGCCCGCCAGATCGGCAATCTCAGGGACCCCAACGACCCGGTCGCACAAGCGGTCATGAATCAGCGCGTCGGCGTATTGCGCGATGAATACGGGACCAAGCCGAACGTCTACTACATCGGTCTGAACATGGAGGTGCGCTAGTCATGGTTGAACAAGTTGCCCAAATGATCGTTCATGGTGAAGCCTGGACCGTCAAGGATCTTTTTGTCCTTCCCAATGAGTATGTGTACTGGTCGATACAGATTGTCATGTACCCCTACATGACGGGTCTGGTCGCCGGCGCCTTCGTCCTTTCATCGCTCTATCATGTGTTCGGTGTCGAAAAGCTCAAAGAGATCGCCCGGTACGCCCTGGTCTTCTCCTTTGCTCTGCTGCCGGTGGCGATGATGCCGCTGCTGCTGCATCTCATGCAACCCTTCCGCGGCATCCATGTCCTCATGACACCGCATTTCACCTCGGCAATTTCAGCCTTCGGCATTGTGTTCATGACCTATGCCTGCATTGTCGCCGCAGAAATCTGGTTCGTTTATCGCAAGTTTATTGTCGATTCGATTCACCGCCTTGACAAGAAGCAAACCCGCAACGGGCTGGAAAGTCTCCTGCTGCCGATCTACAAGATAATTTCGCTTGGCGCCATGGATGTCTCCCATGAAGCCCTCGAATCCGACCACAAGGCGGTCAAGTTCCTGGCCGGGCTCGGCATTCCGGTTGCCTGCTTTCTGCATGGCTACGCCGGATTCATCTTCGGTTCGGTCAAGGCCAACGCCCTCTGGATGACCCCGCTTATGCCGGTTATCTTCATCTGCTCAGCGATCGTTTCCGGGATCGCGCTATGCATCGTCAGCTACTTCATTTTCATGGAGATGCGCAAATGGGCCGCCAAGCGCGGCAAGAACTGGTTGCTTCCGGATGCCCTGGCTCAGGGCGGCACAGCAATTCCTGTCGAGCAGTTGCGGAGCATTCAAGAGCATGAGGTCAAGATGACTTCGAAGTATCTGCTGATCTTCATGACCCTGGCGATCACCCTCGAAGTCCTGGACATGATTTTTCGAGGCTACACCGCTGTGAAATCATGGGATGCTCTGCGCATGGTCATCTACGAGCATGATTTCATGAAGATCTTCGTCTATCAGTACGCGATCGGCAATTTCCTGCCATTCATGATGCTGTTGTTACCTGGCCTGACAACCAGACGCGCAGTTATCGCCAGCATCCTAGTGCTCTTCGGTGTCTTCATGATGCGTTGGAACGTCGTCATTGGCGGCCAGGCCTTCTCCCTGACTTTTGCCGGTTTCATGGAATATCACCTGCCGATCATTCCCCATGACATCGAAACCTTCAAAGAAGGGTTGGGCGGGGCAATTTCGGTCATTGTGACCCCATTTATCATCTTCTATTTCCTCAATATGATCTTCCCTGCCTTCATGTCTGATGACGAGGCGCATTGAGCCGCCATCAAGTCAAAAAAAGGCCGCCCCCGGAAGGGGGCGGCCTTTTTTATTGTGACTACAGGAGGCGGGGAGTTGTCCCCGCTCCTTTTTTATCTCAGTTGAACATCTTGGCGCCCAGGTAGGCCAGCGCCGGCCAGGCGATCAACACGGCGGAGACGAACGCGAACACACCCAGCACGCCCATGATGGCGACGGTGTAACTGGCTTTGACGGTATTGACGAGAGTGGCTGCGGTTTTCATGGTGGGCCTCCTATGGGCGCTCCCGCCGGGCGGGAGGGTTGGTTGTTGAGATTCCTAGTTGAACAGTTTCGAGCCGATGTAGGCGAGCGCCGGCCAGGCGATCAACACGGCCGAGATAAAAGCGAACACGCCGAGCATGGCGATGATCAGAACCAGGTAACTGCTTTTAACGGTATCCATGAAGCGGCTTTGAGTTTTCATAACGTCCTCCTGTGATGTGCGTTGTCCCTTACTCTTGATTAAACTTTTAACATTAAAATAATTTCATGTCAACAAGAAAAGTTAAAATATTTTCATTTTTTTAAATGAGCCGCTAACCTCGCCTTTTTTCTTGTCTTTTTTAATTCTATTTGATAAAAAAACACCAATTAATCTTTTTTATTCATCGGTGTTTTTCTTCTCTACCAATTTACCAGGCGGTCGACAGCGGTTTCGTAACTGCCAAACTATGAGAAACAGGAGCGTTGCATGGGACAGTTCGACATCGTCAAGGACTTCTTCCTTGGCATCAGCCGCAGCCGCATGTCTCTAATTGGCGGCATGCTGGTGACCATTACCACCCCATTTCTCTTCAGCTACATGCTGGCCGACACGATCTGGCACATCAAGAACCCCTATTTCGGCGCAGCCGTTTACCTTGCCCTTGGCCCGGTCTTTCTCGGCGGCCTGGCGATGATCTTCATTGGCGCCTTCTTTTTTCGCGGCGACCGTGATGTCCACCTCTTCACCCTCGAGTACCTGCGCAAGTATTTCACCGAACCGGACATGTTCGGCCGCCTGCGCAGGAACGTCTTCCTGATCGTCCTGCTGACATCGGTCAACTTTGCCGTGTTCAGCATGTTTATTTACCGGGCCTACCATTACATGGAGTCGACCCAGTTCTGCGGTCAATTCTGTCACACCGTCATGAACCCAGAATACACTGCCTACGAAAACTCTCCCCATTCGCGCGTATCCTGCGTCGAATGTCATATCGGTGCCGGCGCTGACTGGTTCGTCAAGTCGAAGATCTCCGGAGCGCGTCAGCTGTTGGCGGTGGCCGCCGCAACCTACCCGACCCCGATCAACACCCCGGTCCATGGTCTGCGCCCAGCCCGGGAGACCTGCGAACAGTGCCATCGCCCAGAACTTTTTCACGGCGACAAGCTGACCGTTACCAAACGCTTTCTTCCGGACGAGCAGAACAGTGCAGTACACGATGTCCTTTTGATGAAGATTGGCAGTGCCGGCGACCGCGTACAAAGCTCACACGGTATTCACTGGCATATTGCTCCGGAGAACAAGATCACTTACCGGGCAACGGACCACACCCGCATGGTCATCCCGGAAGTCATCTTAACCAAGACGGACGGCACAGAAACGGTTTTCCGCACCCCGGATGCGGATGAGCTGCTACAAGGTGCAGCTCCAGGTGGGGAGACACGCGAAATGGACTGTATCGACTGCCACAACCGGCCGTCACACATCTATCTCCCCCCGGACGATGCTCTGGACCGCAAGTTGGCCGAGGGCTTCATCCCCAGCGATCTCCCCTTCATCAAACGGCAGGCAATGGAAGTGATCACAAGGGATTACCAGAGTTCGGCGGAGGCCCGCGATACCATCACCGCAGAACTCAACAGCTGGTACAGGGAGAACTACCCTAAACTGGTTGCCGAGAACCCGCAATTGCTGGAGAAAGCTGTGGTTGGTGTGGTTGCCGCCTACACGGACAACGTTTTTCCGGAAATGAAAGTGACCTGGGGCACCTATGTGAACCACATCAGCCATGGGCCGGATTTCAACATCGGCTGCTTCCGCTGTCACGACGACATGCATGAAAGCCCGGACGGCAAAACCATCTCTGCCGACTGCAACACCTGCCACACCCTGCTGGCCATCGAGGAAGAGAACCCGCCGATCCTGAAAACCCTGCAGGGGGAAAATCTCTAAAGGCCCCCTTACAAGCCAACAAAAAACAGGGGCAGACTCTCGATAGAGGCTGTCCCTGTCCATTCAAGCATGCCTGCGCTGCTCAGATCAGGCCATGCAAAGCCTGCCCTCTGGTGCCGAGGAGCATCGATTCGTCGCTCGACATCTGGATCATCGATGAGCGGCGGGGCATGAAAACTCTTCTGCCTGGCATCGATCACCAAGCTGCCGCGGCACCCCCAATGCTTGACATGGGAAAATGCCTCGATCCCTTCAATGTCACTGGCGGGAGCCGAGCGGGTAAAGACCACCCATAGCAGGTTCTGCAGACTGCCTGCGCAAAACTCAGCATCATCGACAATGACGATCAAAGGGAAGTCATTGATCTCGTCGTCTTGCGTGTAGGAGCGACAGAAAGCGACCAGGTCGGCGGCCGGAACACCGCGCTCGCCCTGCCAGGGCTCGCCTTGCACGACAAGCACGCCGGGCAAACCGATCTGCGGCCGGCAGAAACCGGCAGGCAGACGCAGCTCGCCGGGAATCTCCGCCGGCAGACTGCGGCACTCCGGGCCAGTCGCCGCAATGACAACCTTGGAACCAGCGTTCAGCCCCACTCCGGAGTAGTCAAGGGTGTCTATCGTGGTGCATGTCTGGAAGTGCAGATCCCGGCGCCAATCGACGCGGGACAAGAGGGCGTGCAAAAAGGCACCGATATCGTGGATATCCAGTTGCGGCTGGTCGGCCTCGTTGACGATCAAAAGGTACTTGGCCAATGACAGCTGCCCCTGCCCGAGCAGCGCGTTCGCCTGAGTAAGGAGTTCCTGCGGACCGGCACTTTCAGCGTAGGGCTGATAACGTTCACTGCCGATGGCCAACAGGAGAGGGTGCACTCCGGCAGCATCGACAGCGTGAACCGCCCGCACTCCCGGGACCAGATCGGGGATTGCGGCGCCGGTCATAGCATGGATCAGGGCACCGAAGGTCGTATCTTCCTGGGGTGGACGCCCAACCGTGGTGAACGGCCAGATCGCACCCGGACGATGGAAGAGCTGAGTGACTTTCATGACCGGAAAGTCATGAACCAAGCTGTAGTATCCCAGGTGGTCGCCGAAGGGGCCCTCCGGACGGGTTTGTCCCGGCATGAGATAACCGGACAAACAGAAATCTGCTTCTGCAGGCGCCAACAGACCGTTGGGCGTCTTAACCACCGGCAGGCGATGGCCACCGAGCAGACCAGCAAACGCCACTTCAGGCATACCCTCAGGCAGGGGCATGACGGCAGCCAGAGTGAGGGTAGGTGGACCGCCGACAAAGACATTCACCGGCAGGGGGCGCCCTTTTTCCAGAGCCGCCGCATGATGCACCCCTATGCCCCGATGAATCTGGTAGTGCAGCCCAGCCTCATCTGACGCATATTCGCCACCGGAAATCTGCACTCGATACATGCCGAGGTTGGAGCCACGCCAGCCTGGCTTATCAGGCAATTCGGTATAAACCTGAGGCAGAGTTATAAAAGCACCACCATCTTGAGGCCAGGAAACCAACTGTGGTAGATGAGCAAGGTCTGTGGTCATTTGTAAAACTGGACCAGTGCGTGCGGCTTTCGGCAACAGGTGCCAAGCGTGACGACCGAGCTTTAACGAAGAGCCAATGTCGCGGAAAGCCCCCGCCGGATCAACCTTCAAGGCAACCAAGCGTTCAATGGCAGGCAAGGTATCACGAAACAGGTAGCGGGCCCGCTCAAGGGTGCCGAACAGGTTGCCCAGCATGGGGAAATTACAGCCTTTGACCCGGGTAAACAGTAACGCCGGACCACCGGCAGCGTAAACACGGCGCTGGATGGCGCCAACCTCAAGGAAGGGATCGACCTCATCAGCGATCCGTTTTAACTGTCCGGTCCGCTCCAGATCGGCAACCGTCTCCTGTAGATTGCGATAACCCATGTTGAATAGCTGCTTCCAAAGACGTTGTCAGGTGAACTAAAGGATCGGGCTATTGTACCCAGAGTCTTAAATGAAGACAAAAGCTTTCTGAAGATTCCGTTGTGTTGGCACAGCACATGACGTTCCTGTATAATCCTACCCATGAACAACACTATGCAGGAGCCGCCCCGAACACCCACCGACATCAGCCTGAAAAGGCTGGCGATGATCGTTTATGCTCTGCAGGCGGCCAGCCTGTTTACTGGCTCGCTGACCCTCTTCGCCGCCGCTATCATCAACTATGTCCGACGAGAGGACGTTCAGGGGAGTTGGCTCGAAAGCCACTTCCGCTGGCAGATCAGAACCTTCTGGTTCACTCTTTTGTGGATGGTGATTGGCGGCGTCACGGCGATCTTCCTGATCGGCTGGGGCATTCTGCTCGCAGCCTCCCTGTGGCTGATCTATCGTCTGACCAAGGGTTGGGTCTACCTGAGCGAAAACCGCCCTATGCCATCCTGAGCAGGGCCCTGTCCCCTTCCTCTCAACCACATCCCTGCCAGCAAAAACCTGCAGAAAAACCTTCAAAGGCCCTATTTGCCCCGCCAAGTACTGACAATGTTGTCGTTCAGCCAGGGATAGGCCCCGTCAAGCAAGGAGCGGGCAACTTTATAAGTCTGCCGGTCGTCCTGATGATAGACTGCATGCCGCAGGACCGCCAGGCGACGCCTGGCCTGGCGACAGAAAAGATCCGCCAGATCATGAGCATCTTGCGGTGCCTGGGGCGACATGCTGTGGGACAAAACCGCCGCCATGGCAAACAGCTCGGCGCCGCAATCGACCAGTCGACCAAGGATCATCTGGCGCTTCTGCAATCCCTGACGATGGAAAGCAACCATATGGAACAGGTCGCGCGCCAGACGGCGCACGCCGCGTTCCAGGGCGTAGCTGTGGGTACGCAGCCGCCTCTCCACGGGGAAGCGTGCATCAAGGTTAAAATTCGGCCAGTAGAGCTTCGGATACCAGCCGGCATAGAACTTTGTCGCACCGACAAAATCGACCTTGGCCGATGTTGCCGAGGCCCCAGCCGCCTTGAGGTGGGGATCGAGAGCTTCCCGGGCGATATAGAGCCGCATGATTTCGCTGGTTCCCTCGATGATCATGTTGATGCGCGCATCCCGCAGCAATCGCTCCATCGGCATCGGCAGCTCCCCTCGAGCCCCTAACGACCGGGCCGTTTCATAACCACGGCCACCGCGCACCTGGAGGGCCTGATCGGCAGTGCGCCACAAGGCCTCGGAACAAAAGAGCTTGGCCAGAGCGGCCTCCAGGCGAATATCAAGTTCGGCACGGTCGGCCATGGCAGAGGTCAACCAGGTCAGGCTTTCCACAGCATAGATATCGGCCGCCATGGTCGCCAGCTTGTGGGCAACAGCCTCATGATGTCCGACTGGAGCGCCCCACTGATGTCGCTCATTGGCCCACCCCCGGGTCATTGCCAAAGCCTGCTTCATCGCCCCACCACAAGCGGCTGGCAGCGTCAGTCGCCCGGTATTGAGGGTGCGCAACGCCAAGGCCAGCCCGCGGCCCTTGCCCTCGACGATATTCTCCTTCGGCACGCGCACATTGGTAAAACTCAGCAGGCCGTTCTGCAGTCCTTTGAGCCCCATGAAGTCACAGCGATGCTCCACGGTCAGGCCGGGGCTATCGCCTTCGACCACGAATGCGGTAATCTCGGCAGGCGTCTCCTCCAGCTTATTGGTCCGGGCCATGACGATCAGAAGTTCGGCCACCGGGCCGTTGCTGGTCCAGAGCTTTTTGCCGTTGATCAGGTAAGAGAACCCGTCTTCGCTCAGTTCGGCCACCGTTGTCATGCTCGAAGGGTCGGAGCCGACATCGGGCTCGGTCAGGGCAAAAGCACTGATCGCACCCTTGGCCAGGCGCGGCAGATAGGTCCGCTTCTGTTCGTCGGAACCGAACATCTTGAGCGGCTGAGGAACACCGATACTTTGATGGGCGGAGAGGAGCACGGCGGTTGAAGCACAATGGCTTGCCACCATCTGAATGATGCGGTTGTAGTTGATTTGCGACATCCCCAGGCCGCCATATATCTTCAGGGATTTTTATGCCGAACAAGCCACGTGCCCGCAACCCGTCAATGACCGCAGCAGGAATCTCGTGACTCTCGTCGATTTGGTCGGCGTCAACCTTTTCGGCCAGGAAAGTCGCCAGGTCGGCCAAAATGGCATCGCCCCGGGCACGGTCTTCAGCACTTTGTTCCGGGAAAGGGCTGACCAGTTCTACATGCAGGCGACCCATGAACATCTGGCCGACAAAGCTCGGTTTGCGCCACTGGGTTTCCCGTGCGGCCTCGGCCACGGCTAACGAGTGTTGTTCTTCTGAATGGTTATGTGCCATAGCACACCTCCCTGGAGTCCTTTACCTTCAAGGATATCAGGGATTTTCCCTGTGTGCATCTGGGTGTGGAAAAGTACCTGACAGGTTAGCTGCGCAGGGCCAGATCCTGCTTTTCCAGAAGCAGAACGCGGTCCCGCAATGACGCGGCTTTTTCAAACTCAAGAGCGGCAGCGGCCTGAAGCATTTCCGAGCGTAGACGCTGGATAGCCAAGGTTAAAGCTTGTGGAGTCTCGTACTCTTCAAGAGCTTCAGCAGCCAGGCTTTCCATGGAAGAACCCGCCGGGGAGAGCACATCGAGGATCGAGCGGAACGATTTGCGGACCGTTTCCGGGGTGATGCCGTGAAACTGATTATAGACCAGCTGCGCCGCTCTACGCCGGTCGGTTTCATCGATACAGGCCTGCATGGAACGCGTTGTGCGGTCGGCGTACATGACCACCCGACCATCAACGTTGCGCGCCGCCCGACCACAGGTCTGGATCAGGGAGCGGGTACTGCGCAGAAACCCTTCCTTGTCGGCATCGAGGATCGCCACCAGAGAAACTTCGGGGATGTCGAGACCTTCACGCAGCAGGTTGATGCCGACCAGCACATCAAACACGCCCTGGCGCAGATCGCGAATAATCCGAATCCGCTCAACCGTATCGATATCGGAATGCAGGTAGCGGACGCGGATGCCGATCTCATCCAGGTATCCGGTCAGGTCTTCGGCCATGCGCTTGGTCAGGGTGGTCACCAGGACCCGGCCCTTGCCGACAACGACCTGGCGGATTTCGTGGATCAGGTCGTCCACCTGGTTACGTGCCGGGCGGACTTCCAGCGGCGGATCGACCAGCCCGGTCGGGCGAACGATCTGCTCGACCACCACGCCCTCGGCCTGGGTCAGTTCGTAGTCACCCGGCGTTGCCGAAGCATAGATGGTCTGGATCTGCTTGTCGTTGAACTCGGTAAAGGTCAGCGGCCGGTTGTCCAACGCCGACGGCAAGCGAAAGCCATATTCGACCAGGGTCTCCTTGCGGCTGCGGTCGCCCCGATACATGCCGCCGATCTGCGGTACGGTAACGTGGCTTTCGTCGATAAACAGCAAGGCGTCGCCCGGGAAATAATCGAAGAGCGTCGCCGGTGGCGAACCCGCTTGGCGCCCATCCAGGTAGCGTGAATAGTTTTCGATCCCCTGGCAGAAGCCCATCTCTTCCATCATCTCTATATCGAACAGAGTCCTCTGTTCAATCCGCTGGGCCTCCACCAGGCGGTTCTCGCCACGCAGCAACTGGATGCGCTCACGCAGCTCCTCCTGAATCTCGCGGATGGCCCGATCCAGAGTCGGCTTGGTGGCGACGTAATGACTGGCCGGGAAGATCGCCGTAGCCGGCAAGCGATCGATGACCTTGCCACGCAACGGGTCGATCTCGCTGATGGTCTCGACTTCATCACCGAAGAATTCTATGCGCAGGGCCCGGTCTTCCTCATAGGCAGGAAAGACCTCGACCGTATCGCCACGCACGCGGAAGGTGCCGCGATGGAAATCAATATCGTTGCGGCTGTACTGGATATCAACCAGGCGACGCAGGAACTGGTTGCGTTCGAGTTCCATCCCCTGCTCGAGACGGATCAGCAGGCCGTGATAGGCCTCCGGAGAGCCCAACCCGTAGATACACGAGACCGATGCGACAATCAGCACGTCACGCCGGGTCAACAGGCTGCGCGTTGCGCTGTGGCGCAGTTTGTCGATCTCCTCGTTGATCGAGGAATCCTTTTCGATATAGGTGTCGGTGGTCGGGACGTAGGCTTCCGGCTGGTAGTAATCGTAATAGGACACAAAGTACTCGACGGCATTGTCCGGAAAGAGCTCTTTAAACTCGCCGTAGAGCTGTGCTGCCAGGGTCTTGTTCGGGGCGAGGACCAGGGTGGGTCGCTGCACGGCCATGACCACGTTGGCCATGGTGAAGGTTTTGCCCGAACCCGTCACGCCGAGCAAAACCTGGTGACGATCGCCGCGCAGAACCCCTGCGGTCAATTCCGCGATAGCCTGCGGCTGGTCGCCTTGCGGCTGGAATTCAGTCTTCAGAAGGAATTTAGCCATGGTTCAGACCGAATGGCTTTGCTTGCACTTGATCAGGACCCAAGGACGACCTGGAGAATGGTCTTCAACTGCATCTCCTTAACAGGCTTGCGCAGGAACGTCGAGATTCCGACCCGCTTGGCTTCAGCAATTTTAGCGGTATCTTCTTCCGAAGAGAGCATGACGATCGGCACAAATTTGCAGTTGGGCATCTTCTTGGCTGCCTGGACAAAAGCAATCCCGTCCATAACCGGCATGGTCAGGTCCGTAATGATCAGATTGTACTGAACCGTTTCAAGCAAATGGCAGGCCTGTTTGCCGTTGCTGGCCGTTGCCACATCGTAACCGAGGCTTTCCAGCAGATCCTCAAGGATCGCCAGCACCGACGGAGAATCATCAACAATCAGAATTTTTTTCGCCATAGCGCCCTCCAATAGACATGAACAGATTTATTTCATTTTCCAGGTCGTCCCCTCGGGACCATCCAGCAACTGCACGCCCTTGGCGGCAAGCTCATCACGAATTTGGTCCGCGCGGGCAAAGTCCCGGCTCGCGCGCGCTTCGCGCCGCGCCACGATCAGGGCATCAATATCCGCAGCACTCAGCCCCGACTCGTCCAGCCCTTCCCGCGCACTGAGGGTCAGCCAGGCCTCCGGGACCGAGCCGAACAACCCCAGGACATCACCAAGGCGCAGCAGATCATCGCGGCCCTTGGCAAGAACGACCTGCATTTGGCCGTTTAGGGTGTTTTCTTCGGCCAGAATCCGGTTGATTGCACGCACGGCATCAAACATATGCCCGATCGCCAGCGCCGTATTGAAATCGTCGTCCATGGCACTGCGGAAACGTTCTTCGAGTTGGGTCAGACGCTCTACCGGCTCCGTCAGGGACTCTGGCACCGCCCCTTGCTCTGCACCGGCATCAGCCTTGTCGAGGGCCTTGTCGAGCTGCGCCAGAGCCTCGTAAAAGCGGCTCAGGCCGGTGCGGGCCTCCTCAAGGTTCTGATCGGAAAAATCGATCGGCGAGCGGTAGTGGGCCGTCAGGATAAAGAACCTGACCACCTCCGCATCATAGCTTTTCAGAATATCGCGGATCGTGAAAAAATTGCCCAGCGATTTGCTCATCTTCTCCTGGTTGACATTGACAAAGCCGTTGTGCAGCCAGTATTTGACGAAGGGCTTGCCGGAGGCACCCTCGGACTGGGCAATCTCGTTCTCGTGGTGCGGGAAGATCAGGTCGCGGCCGCCGCCATGAATATCGAAGGTCGGACCGAGCAGTGTCGAGCTCATGGCTGAGCATTCGATATGCCAGCCGGGCCGGCCCGCTCCCCATGGCGATGGCCAACTCGGTTCACCCGGCTTGGCGGTTTTCCAAAGGGCAAAATCCATCGGGTTGCGCTTCTGTTCGCCGGG
Source organism: uncultured delta proteobacterium (assembly GCA_963825615.1). GTDB lineage: Bacteria > Desulfobacterota > Desulfuromonadia > Desulfuromonadales > BM103 > JAHEDT01. The sequence continues at coordinate 559,617 of CAWGTV010000008.1, read as the reverse complement.
AGCGATGCGCGCCCCGGCCTGCATCTCCTCCATGTTGCGCTTGGACAATTTCAGGTAGGAGGGGAACGTTTCAACACTGTAGTAGACATCGCCCGCCGATTCGTACGCCATCCCCTTGGCGATCAAGTCTTCGGCCAGGGCGATGATCTGGGCGATATGTTCGGTCGCTTTCGGTTCGTGCGTCGGCTTGCGCAGGCCCAGTGCCAGCCATGTCTTCATCGAAGGCCCGGATAAACTCTTCCGCGAGGACCTGACTGCTGATGCCACGTTCGTTGGCCCGGGCGATGATCTTGTCATCAACATCGGTGTAATTGCGCACATAGTTGACTTCGTAGCCGCTGTATAGCAGGTAGCGGTAGACGATATCAAACACGATATTGGCCCGGGCATGGCCGATATGACAGTAGTCGTACACCGTCACCCCGCACACATACATCCCCACTTTGCCGGGGACCAGCGGCTGAAATTCTTCTTTCTTTCCTGACAGGGTATTGTAAACACGCAACGGCATGATCTTATCTCCGGAAGGTTTTTCTGTCTTGTTCCTCAACAGTGACCGCCTTTCATATCACAGAACGGTCGAGAGGAAAAGTCCTCTGCTATCGGGCAAACAAACGACAGACAACGCCCGCGATATTATCCAGCGGCAGCACCTGGGCGGCGGCCCCGCGATCGATCGCGGCTTTCGGCATACCGAACACCGCACAACTGGCCTCATCCTGGGCAATCGTATAAGCTCCCTGGCTTTGCAAGGCTTGCAACCCGGCCGCACCGTCAATACCCATCCCGGTCAAAAGCACCGCCACCGTTTCTGCGGCCCGCGGCTGGATCGCCAACGTATGGAACAACGCATCCACGGCCGGGCGGCAATTATGCAGCGGGGGCGAATCTTCCAGCGCAATCCGATTGGACCTCACCGTCAGATGAGCCCGGTTGGGGGCGATCAGAACCTGGCCGGGCTGCAAGTCACTTCCGGCAGTGGCCAGCCGGACCGGCAGAGCCGCTTCCCGGTCCAGCCAATCGGCAAAACCGGGGGCAAAACCATCGGCAATGTGCTGAACAACCAGAACGGCGGCGGCCAGGGTCTTTGGGCAATCCCTGCAGCAGTTGCAGGACAGCCTTTGGCCCGCCGGTGGAAGCGCCGATCGCCAGGATTCTCCGCGGGCCGGCAGGCAAAGCGACCTTGGGCACCTCCAGTTTCGTGCGTTGCGCGCGATAGTGGTGAATCACCCGAATCCGGCTGAGACTCTTGACCTTGACGATCAACTGCTTGGCGATCTGGGAAAAAGCCTCTGTGACCACACCGGACGGCTTGGCCATGACATCCAGGGCACCGTTTTTGATCGCGGCAAAGGCACTGCGGCTGTCGTGCGGATCGGTATTGGCGGAGAGCATCAGGATCGGCGTCGGCGTCACCGCCATGATTTCCGCCACGGCCTCGATACCGTCCATGATCGGCATCATGACATCCATGATGACCAGGTCCGGCCTGAGGCGGGCGGTCTGCTCCACCGCCGAACGGCCGTCGCTGACTTCGCCGACGACCTCAATACCGGGATCCTGCGACAGGAGGTCCCGCAGCACAACCCGAGTCAACTCGGAATCATCAGCCAGAAGAATTCGGATCATGGGATTTCAGGAAATCAAGGTTTCGACAGTATCCAGAAGAACTCCCTGCTGGAAACTGCCTTTGACAATATACGCCTGGGCACCAGCGTCCATGCCCAGGCGCCGATGCTCATCGGAGGAGAGCGACGAGACAATGATAACCGGCATATCACGGGTGTCTTCCCGTTGACGAACTTTCTTGGTCAGTTCAAAGCCGGTCATCCCCGGCATCTCCACGTCGCTGACCATGAGATCAAAGTGACCGGTATTAAGCTTTTCCAGCGCGTCGAAACCTGATACGGCAACCACGACTTCGTAATAATTGGTTTCGAGAATATTTTTCTCCATCGTCCGGGTGGTGATCGAATCATCAACCACGAGAATCCGGCCACGCTTGGCTTTTTTCTGCTCGTTTTCATAGGCCCGGCGCAGGTGCATTGCCTGGCGTCCCTGGCCGGCGGCAAACAGGTCGGCAACCGAGACGATCAGCGCCGGGGTGCCGTCACCGAGGATGGTTGCACCGGAGAAATAGTCGAGACTTTTCAGCTGACAGCCAAGGTCTTTGACGACCACCTCCTGCAGGCCAATGGTTCGATCTACCAGCAAGCCGATGGTTTGTTCACGAAACTTCAACACCAGCACAGTCAGGCGTTTGGCGGCGTTGACCGCTTGTTCCTGCTCGAGGATTTGCGCCAGGCTGCTTAATGGAATGGAGACCTCCCTGAGGCGAACGACTTCACGACCCATCTCTTCAAGAATGTCCCGAGGAGAAACGCGCAGGACTTCGGCAACATAGTGCTGGGGAAACACGAACGTTTCGCCACAGCAATCAACCATCAACCCGGTGAATATGGCCATGCTGAGGGGGAGCCGCAAAACCAGCTCTGTGCCGACGCCGACCCTCGAGTGCAGCGTGAGGTCGCCCTTGACCTGGTCAAGGTTGGTCTTGACGACATCCAGACCAACACCTCGTCCGGAGACATCGGTAATGAACTCGCGCGTCGAAAACCCGGGCTCGAAGACCAGATATATCACTGCATCGTCTGACATGGCCTCAGCGGCTTCAGGAGACAGGACCCCCCGCTTGACGGCCGTCGCACGAATTTTCACCGGATCCAGCCCTTGGCCATCATCACGCACCGAGATCTGAATAAAACTCCCTTCGTATTGAGCTTGCAAAGCAACCTGCCCCGCCTTGGGCTTGCCCAGCCGCACCCGCGTATCAGGGTCTTCGATGCCATGGTCGATGGCATTGTTGAGAACATGCAGCAGAATCGGCTTGACCGCGTCAAGCATGTTGCGATCGAGTTCAACCTCCTGCCCCTGCACGGTAAAGTTCACTTCCTTTTTCAGGTTGCGTGCCAGATTGCGGAGAGAGCGCTCGAAATCATCGGTGATGGTTGCCAGTGGCAGCAGCCGTAGCTCCATGGTCCGTTGGTAGACATCATCAGCCTGGTAACCGAACTGCAGGCGGTCACGTTCAAAATCATTGATCAGGCTGACCATGCTGCTTCGCAAAGCCTGTAGCGTATGATCGTCGCTACGGCTTCGTAAAATGCCTAGCGAGCTGTCCATCTGGCTTAACAAGTTGGTCATCTGCTGTTGCCGCGCTGCCATCGCTTTCTGGCTGAGCAGAATTTCTCCCATGCGATTCACCAGCTGGTCGAGGCGTTCCACACTGGCGCGCACCGAGGTCCGGCGCTCGACCCCCTGGTAATCCGGTGCAACGGCTGCTTCCTTCTGCCCCTCTGAGATTGAGCCTGTCTTCAGGGCCTTGACGACGGTGTCGACATTCACACTGATCCCGCCGCCTGACTGTGCCTGAGTCATCAGGGCCTCGATTGCGTCGGTGGCGACCAGCAGGACATCAACCAGATCCGGACTGAACTTCTGTTTACCACTTTGCAGATCCTTGAGAAGATCTTCCATGCGGTGGGCCACGCCGGCAAGCTCGGCCAGGTCGACCATGTTGGCCGAACCCTTGAGAGTGTGAGCGCTGCGCAGCAACTCGTTGAGTTGCGCATCGCTCACTCCCTCTTTTTCCATAGTGATGAAGCCCCTGCGCAGTGCGTCAAGGTGCTCATCCGCTTCGCGGAGAAATATTTCGACGTACTTGTTTTTTTTCATTGCAATCGCATGACTGTCATTTGATGGATTTTACGACACGCCATCAATCCATCTGGTAACCGATCCGGAAGCCGCCCCAGTGACGCCCCTTGACATAAACCGGGGCGCTGATGTCCCACATCTTCTCGCCCGTATCCCGCTCATAGACCTGCTGCAGGTAGCCCTTGCCGTCGGCACCATCGTAGTGAGCCGCACTGAGCCCGACCGGGTCATTGAAAATTCGCTTGGTACGGTTGCCAACCATGTCCTTTTCCCGGTCACCGGTCAGAGGCCTGGAAAACCGGCTGTTGTGCGTCGGAAGATACCCGTTGCGGTCGATAAGGACCGCAAAGACAACATTGTTGTCTTTCAGCAGTTCATCCTCAAAAGACTGAATGTTCTCATCGAGGTAGCTGTCGTACTTGGTGTGGTATTTCTTCGGGTCGGTGCCGGGGATCAGCTGATAGTTCTCGTCGAAGATCTCCTCCAGCGTGAACCGGCCGCTGTCAACCGCCGCCGTCAAAACCCGCTCCATCTCCCGGGCGCTCGACTGGACACGCACTTTGGCCTGGCTCAAAAGATCTGCTTCGACCAGGTCCTGGAGGCGTTCGGCCAGGGAGGTCAGTTCGGCGATCGACTGCGTCGTCTCCTGGGAACTCGCCGCCACCTGCACCGCGACGTCGCGAACCTCGACGATCGTCTCCGTCATCTGCTCGCTCGCCGTCGTCTGCTGCTGCGTCATCAGCTTGATCTCGCTCGCCGCGCTGGTCGTCTCGTCAACCGCCGCCGTGATCTTCTCCAGCGCCGCCGAGATGTTCGCCACCAGGCTGCTCGCCGCATCGACCCCCTTCGAACCCTCTTCTGTCAGCATGATCGTACTGTTGGTCGCCTGCTGGATCTGTACGATCAGCGCCTTGACCTGGTTGGTCGCATCCGCCGTCCGGTCCGCCAGCCGGCGCACCTCGTTGGCCACGATCGAGAACCGCTTGCCCGCCTCGCCGGCGCCCGCCGCCTCGATCGCCGCATTCAGCGACAGCAGGTTGGTCTGGTCGGAAATCTCGTCGATGATATCGATGATGCCGCCGATCTTCTGCGAGTTCTCCCCCAGTTCCAGCATCGCCTCGGCAATCGACTGCACCTGCTCTTTCAGGTGGGACATGCCGTCCACCGCCGCCGAAACCGCTTCCTGACCGTCGGCGCTCGACGCCGCGGCATTGTCCGCCAGAGACTCCACCCGCCCGGCATTGTCCGACACCTGCTTGGCCGTCGCCGCGATCTCTTCCGAAGTGGTCGTCGCCTGCTGGACCGCCGCCGCCTGTTCGGCCGAACCCGACGCCTGCTGTGCCGAAATCGCCATCAGTTCGTTGGCGCTGGTCGACAGCTGCTGGATCGCTTCCTTGACGCTCAGCACCATGCGGTTGCTCTTGTCGATCTCCCCCTGCAGATTCTTGACGATCACCTGGGTCATCTTGTTGAAGGCGCCGGCCAACTGCCCCACCTCGTCCGCCGACTCCACCTTGATCTGCTCTTCCAGGCTCCCTTCCGTAATCCGTTCCGCCGCGCGGGTCAAGTCCTTCAGTGGCCGCATCATCTTCGACACCACCAGCAGACAGGTCGCCGAAGCGAACAGCAGCACCAAGAACATCGACAGCGCCACCGTGTCGCGCAGTTCGGCAACCGCCGCATCGGTCTGCTTCATCGAGAAACCGATCCGGAAACCGCCCCAGTGCTGGCCGCGCACGTACACCGGCGCCGACACATCCCACATCGTCTCACCCGTGTCGCGCTGGTAGATCTGGCGCAGGTAGCCCTGGCCGTCCTCGTTGTTGTACTTGGCCGCGGCCAAGCCCACCGGGTCGTTGAACAGCCGCTTGGTCCGGTTGCCGACCTTGTCGGCTTCCGCATCGCCGGTCAGAGGCTTCGAGTACTTGCTGTTATGGGTCGGCAGGTAACCGTTGCGGTCCACCAGCACCGCAAACACCACCATCTCGTCCGAGGTCAAGAAGGTGTCCTGGAACGCCATGATCCGCTGGTCCAGGTACAGGTCGTAGGCCGTGTGGTACTTCGGAATCGCCGCGCCGGCCAGAGGCCCGGCGGTGATCTCCTGGTAATCGGTGTCAAACAGCTGCTCGATGAAGAACTGCCCGTTCGACAGCGATTGCTCCAACACCCCTTCCATCGCCTTGGCGCCGATCTTCGCCAAAGCGCTCGCCTTGACCAGCAGCTCCTCCTGCAGCACCCGCGAACGCTGGTCGACGATCAGGTAGGTCGAGATCACCATGATCACTGCCAAAACTCCGATAAGCGCCAAAACGATCTTTACACTGATTCGATTCATTGCTCTCTTTTTTCTCCACGGCCAGGGCAATTCCGGTCCAGCCTCACAACCTAGACAAATCTACATCCAGTAGCCAATCCGGAACGCGCCCCAGTGCTTGCCTTTGACATAAACCGGCGTGCTGATATCAAGCATTTTCTCACCTGTATCCCGCTCATACGGCTGAGTCAGCACCCCTTCCAGGTTGCGGGCCGCCTTGATCCCCACATCGTGGTCATAGATCCGCTTGGTACGGTTACCGACCAGGTCCGCCTTGTAATCGCCGGTCAGCGGTTTTGTGAACTTGGAATTATGGGTGGGCAGATATCCGTTGCGATCCACCAAGACGGCAAAGGAGACCATCTCATTTTTCAGGAATTCGTCCTGAAAATCCTTGATTTTCTCATCGAGGTAGCTGTCGTACTTGGTGTGGTATTTCTTCGGGTCGGTGCCGGGGATCAGCTGATAGGTCTCGTCGAAGATCTCCTCCAGCGTGAACCGGCCGCTGTCAACCGCCGCCGTCAAAACCCGCTCCATCTCCCGGGCGCCGGCAAGGGCGGCCGCCTCACCTTTGGACTGCAGGTTCTCCTCGACCAGGTCCTGGAGGCGTTCGGCCAGGGAGGTCAGTTCGGCGATCGACTGCGTCGTCTCCTGGGAACTCGCCGCCACCTGCACCGCGACGTCGCGAACCTCGACGATCGTCTCCGTCATCTGCTCGCTCGCCGTCGTCTGCTGCTGCGTCATCAGCTTGATCTCGCTCGCCGCGCTGGTCGTCTCGTCAACCGCCGCCGTGATCTTCTCCAGCGCCGCCGAGATGTTCGCCACCAGGCTGCTCGCCGCATCGACCCCCTTCGAACCCTCTTCTGTCAGCATGATCGTACTGTTGGTCGCCTGCTGGATCTGTACGATCAGCGCCTTGACCTGGTTGGTCGCATCCGCCGTCCGGTCCGCCAGCCGGCGCACCTCGTTGGCCACGATCGAGAACCGCTTGCCCGCCTCGCCGGCGCCCGCCGCCTCGATCGCCGCATTCAGCGACAGCAGGTTGGTCTGGTCGGAAATCTCGTCGATGATATCGATGATGCCGCCGATCTTCTGCGAGTTCTCCCCCAGTTCCAGCATCGCCTCGGCAATCGACTGCACCTGCTCTTTCAGGTGGGACATGCCGTCCACCGCCGCCGAAACCGCTTCCTGACCGTCGGCGCTCGACGCCGCGGCATTGTCCGCCAGAGACTCCACCCGCCCAGCATTGTCCGACACCTGCTTGGCCGTCGCCGCGATCTCTTCCGAAGTGGTCGTCGCCTGCTGGACCGCCGCCGCCTGTTCGGCCGAACCCGACGCCTGCTGTGCCGAAATCGCCATCAGTTCGTTGGCACTGGTCGACAGCTGCTGGATCGCTTCCTTGACGCTCAGCACCATGCGGTTGCTCTTGTCGATCTCCCCCTGCAGATTCTTGACGATCACCTGGGTCATCTTGTTGAAGGCGCCGGCCAACTGCCCCACCTCGTCCGCCGACTCCACCTTGATCTGCTCTTCCAGGCTCCCTTCCGTAATCCGTTCCGCCGCGCGGGTCAAGTCCTTCAGTGGCCGCATCATCTTCGACACCACCAGCAGACAGGTCGCCGAAGCGAACAGCAGCACCAAGAACATCGACAGCGCCACCGTGTCGCGCAGTTCGGCAACCGCCGCATCGGTCTGCTTCATCGAGAAACCGATCCGGAAACCGCCCCAGTGCTGGCCGCGCACGTACACCGGCGCCGACACATCCCACATCGTCTCACCCGTGTCGCGCTGGTAGATCTGGCGCAGGTAGCCCTGGCCGTTCTCGTTGTTGTACTTGGCCGCGGCCAAGCCCACCGGGTCGTTGAACAGCCGCTTGGTCCGGTTGCCGACCTTGTCGGCTTCCGCATCGCCGGTCAGAGGCTTCGAGTACTTGCTGTTATGGGTCGGCAGGTAACCGTTGCGGTCCACCAGCACCGCAAACACCACCATCTCGTCCGAGGTCAAGAAGGTGTCCTGGAACGCCATGATCCGCTGGTCCAGGTACAGGTCGTAGGCCGTGTGGTACTTCGGAATCGCCGCGCCGGCCAGAGGCCCGGCGGTGATCTCCTGGTAATCGGTGTCAAACAGCTGCTCGATGAAGAACTGCCCGTTCGACAGCGATTGCTCCAACACCCCTTCCATCGCCTTGGCGCCGATCTTCGCCAAAGCGCTCGCCTTGACCAGCAGCTCCTCCTGCAGCACCCGCGAACGCTGGTCGACGATCAGGTAGGTCGAGATCACCATGATCACTGCCAAAACTCCGATAAGCGCCAAAACGATCTTTACACTGATTCGATTCATTGCTCTCCCGCCTCAATCCTGGGACCTGGGTTGCTCTTGTCACCAGATCAGCTATTGACGTCAGCCTGTTCCTTCTGATCAACAACCATCTCCGGGCGCTTGAGTATCCGGCCCAGATCCAACAGCACGAGGACATCCTCGCCCTGGACCACCTTGCCGACAATCAGGTCACGGGCTCCGGTTCCGGCGCCTTCTGCCAAGGATTCGATCTGATGCTGCGCGATGCCGCTCAAACCCTCGACGACTTCCACCAGCAGGGCGGTCTTGATGGCCTGCTCTGCAACAACCACCAGACGAAAATGGTCATGCACAGCCTGTGGCCTTTGGTCAAGCAGAGGGCAAAGGTCCGTCACGGCAACAATTTCGCCGCGCAAATTGAAAATTCCACGCAGAAATAAGGGGAGGCGCGGTACGCGCACCAGTTGTGGCAGCTTGAGCACCTCGCGGCAGTTTGCCGCGGGCAAACCATAGCGCTTGCCGCCACAGCGGATCACCAGGTATTCAGCCGTCGCGACAGCGGCAGTCTCATCCACTGCTTCCAGGGTGCGCCAGTAATCAGAGCGCATCTCCTGCAGAATTTGATCGATTTCGTACCCTTGCTTTTCTTGCATGAGCGACAACACCTTATCCGTACTGAGGGCAGGTCAATTTTTCAGCAGTCCTAAATCAGCCGACAGATGCACTTTATAACGATGTTTCAAATTTGTCAAACAATGCTAAGTTAATAGACTTTAAAGATTTTTCGCAACAAAATACTTCCTGGAAAAACATTTTTAACACCATTTAGTTAACACTGTTTAGGGAGATTCCTAGGAGGGCTATGGATCGTGGCAACGGGCCTGAAGGCGTGGCGAAGGGGGAGTGGGAGGGGAGGAGAAGGGTTCAGGGAGCGGAAATTGCCGCCAGCTCACGTCGGACGACCTCGAGGAAAACCCCCCGCGAAAGGCCGCCCGAGAAAGGTACGATCGATTGATCGGGCGCCTGCTCCAGGGCCCGCACGGTGTTGCGCAATGAACGTTGCCTTTTCTCAGCATCAGCCAGGCGGCCATAGATTTTCGCAGCAAGATAATGGGCCATAACGAAACCCGGTTCGAGCCACAAAACTTTCTGATACTCTACCAAGGCACGCTCAAAAAAACCCTCCATGTCGAGGATCAGGCCACGCAATAGGTAGGCTTCCGGCAGCAGGTCATCACATTTGAGGGCCCGGGCACAACAGATTCGGGCGTCACTGTATTTTCCCTGGTTGGCCAGCAGCAAACCCTTGCCGACCAAGGCTTTCGAGTGGGCCGGCTGCTGCTCCAGCAGCAGTTCGAACAATGTATTTGCGTCAGTAAATTTTTCGTGTTCAAAAGCTGTCAACGCTTCACTGTAGAGCTGTTCCGGGTCACGTAAAGTGACCGTCGCAGACGGGCCCGGCCGAGGCCTTATCCGTGCAGGGGGAGCTGTCGGTTTGAGCTGCTTTTTTGCCGTAACCTGGACCACGGCTTGAGGCCTCGGAGAATCTTTTGACAATCCCTCAACCGAGCTGCTTTTTGCGTTTACATTTTGCTTGAGTTGGTAAAAAAAGGCATTGTTCTGATGGAGGCGTTGAAAACGATCGGAGACATTCTGCATCGTCTCGGCATGGCCCATAAAGAGAACCCCCTCCGTCTTCAGTGCCAGACTGAATTTTTCCACGATGCGCCGAATCGTTTCCAGTTCGAAGTAAATCAGCACATTGCGACAGAACAGCAGGTCAAGGCCTCTGGTCGCATTGCTCTCTGCCGGGAAAACATCCGTCTGCAGGTTAAGGTAGTCGAAACGCACCATACGCCTGACTTGTGCATTGAGAAGATAATGACTTCCCACCTTCTGGAAATAACGTTCCCGCAGCGACGTCTCCATCATGCGCAAGGAACGATCGCCATAAATACCTTCGCGGGCCTGACGCAGAGCACGCTTGTTGATATCAGTCGCAAGGATCTGTACGTCCCAGTCTGCAACCTCGGGGAAATGTTCTAGAAGCTGAATCGCCAGTGAATAAGGTTCTTCGCCGGTGGAACAGCCCGCCGACCAGATGCGCAGCTTGCCATACGGCCGATTCTGCTCCAAAAGCCTGGGGATGACGTAATGCAGCAAGGCTTCCCGATGAGAGTGATAACGGAAGAAGGAGGTTTCCCCAACGGTCAGCAAACCGAGCAACTTGTTGACTTCGTCATAGTTGCCGGTGGTTGCCGACAGGTATTTGAAATAGGCAGGCAACGATTCCATGCACAGCGCCTGGATGCGTCGCAATACCCCCCGTTCCAGGATGCGATGATTGTGTTGGCTGAAATGCAGGCCACTATGTGCGAGGAGAAAGGCCTTGATATCCGAAAGTTCAGGCTCGGCAAACGAGAGGTCAGAGAGGGCTTTGCGGTTGCCGGCAAGGCGCTTAAGACAGGCCTTCAGACGTTCGCGATCAAAGGGGCGCACCTGGAAATCGAAGGCATCCAGGACCTCATATTCAAGGCTGGCATCATCGCTGACGACAATCATCGGTACCTGGCGGAGCTGCCGATGGTTGTTAAGCCTTCTGAAAACCTCCAAGCCCTCACCGGCAAAATGGGTCATGCCAAGCACGATCAGGCTCGGCTGGTATGCCAGAAGAGTGTGTATCAACATGCGCCCGGCCGGGGAACAGGTCACCTCATGCCCATCCTGACCGAGCCAGCCCCGCAAATCTTTGCACAGCTCCATGGTATCATCGATGACATATATTTTCAGATGAGGCGGCATAATTCGTCAGGGAGGCCCTAATTGCCAGCCATCTTGGCCCAGGTGTCGCGCAAGGTCACGCTGCGGTTGAAGACCAGCCGACCCGGCTGCGAGTCTTTGCTGTCGACACAGAAATAACCCAGGCGCTCAAATTGAAAAGAGGCTCCGGGGACGGCCTCGGCCAGACCCGGTTCCACCAGTGCCTGGGGAAGAACGACCAATGATTCGTTATTGAGCAGTTCTCGATAATCACGCCCTTTCTCTGACGCCGGGTCGGCGACCGCAAGCAGGCGGTCATAGAGACGCACCTCGACAGGAACGGCGTGTGCAGCCGAAACCCAATGAATGATCCCCTTGACCTTCTTGCGCCCTTCCGGCAGGGCTCCGCCACCGGTATCCGGATCGTAACTGCAGCGCAGCTCCATCACCTCTCCGGAGGCCGGATCCTTGATCACTTCATCACAACGGATGATATAGCCGTAGCGCAGACGGACTTCACGCCCCGGGCCCAGGCGGAAAAACTTGCTGGGGGGATCCTCCATGAAATCCTCGCGCATCTATATAGATTTCGCGACTGAAAGGGATGCGGCGGGTTCCCATAGCTGGGGTCCTTGGGGTGGCTGGCGGCGACAAAGTCTTCGGTCTTCCCTTCCGGGTAATTGGTAATCGTCACCTTGAGGGGCTGTAGCACGCCCATGGCGCGCGGCGCCACCTGGTCGAGATCTTCGCGGACACAGTCTTCAAGGACGCTCATGTCGATCACGCTGTCACTTTTGCCGACGCCGATCCGTTCGCAGAAGGTGCGAATCGCCGCGGCGGTAAAACCGCGGCGGCGCATCCCTGAAAGGGTCGGCATCCGCGGGTCATCCCAGCCGGAGACATGCTTTTCTTTGACGAGCTCGAGCAGGCGGCGCTTGCTCATAACCGTATAGGTCAGATTCAGCCGGGCAAACTCGATCTGCTGAGGGTGGTAGATTTCCAGCGCCTCACAAAACCAGTCGTAGAGCGGGCGATGGTCCTGAAATTCGAGGGTACAGAGCGAATGGGTGATCTTTTCGATCGAATCCGACTGGCCGTGGGCGAAGTCGTACATCGGGTAAATGCACCAGGCGTTCCCGGTACGAGGATGAGTGGCGCGCAGGATACGGTACAAGACCGGATCGCGCAGGTTGACGTTGGGCGAGGCCATGTCGATTTTGGCGCGCAACACCCGCGAACCGTCGGCAAACTCACCGGCCCGCATGCGCCGCAGCAGAGTCGAGGTTCTCGGCGCTGCTGCGCCCGCGATAGGGGCTCTCCCGGCCCGGTTCCGTCAAGGTGCCGCGATATTCGCGCATCTCCTCGGGGCTCAGGTCGCAGACGTAGGCAAGACCCTTTGCCACCAGTTTCTCGGCGTAACCATACAAGGTCTCGAAGTAGTCCGAGGCGTGATATTCGTGCGTCCCCCAATCGAAGCCGAGCCAGCGCACATCGGTTTTGATGGCATCGATGTATTCCTGCTCTTCCTTGACCGGGTTGGTGTCATCGAAGCGCAGGTGGCAGCGCCCCTGATAATGGCTGGCCAGGCCGAAATTCAGGCAGATTGATTTGGCATGGCCGATATGCAGATAGCCGTTCGGCTCCGGCGGGAAACGCGTAACAACGGTCTGGTGTTTACCGCTGGCAAGATCGTCATCGATAATGTTGCGGATAAAATTTGCTGCCAGCTGTACTGTAGGGTGGTTCATGTGACGCTTACTCCTGAATTGACGTTAAGTTGTCTCTGTTGATCCATTTGCTGCCATGAGCACCACGGCATAGGCGGAGATCCCTTCACCGCGACCAGCATAGCCAAGATGCTCTGTGGTCGTGGCCTTGACATTTATGCAGCTGCTCGGCACCTGGCAGGCCATGGCCATGTTGGTGACCATCTGGGCGACATAGGGGGACAGTTTGGGCCGCTGGGCGACAATCGTGGTATCAAGATTGCCGACCCGGAAACCACGCGTGTGTGCCAGCCCGACGACATGTTCCAACAGCAGCATACTGTTGATCCCCTTGTAGGCCGGGTCGGTGTCGGGGAAATAACGACCGATATCACCAAGGCCAAGGGCACCGAGAATCGCGTCGCATACCGCGTGCAACAGCACATCGGCATCCGAATGCCCCAGCAGGCCATGCTCGTAGGGGATCTTCACGCCACCCAGAACCAGAGAACGATCAGGAACCAGGCGGTGGACGTCAAAACCGTGGCCGATACGCATCATGTCAGGCTCACCTCTCCCGCCGCCAGCAAGGCTCTGGCCAGGGCCAAATCCGCCGGCGTCGTTATCTTGAGATTATGGGGATGGCCGACCAAAACCGCAACCGGCCAGCCGCACCATTCGATCAAAGAAGCATCATCAGTGCCAGCATAGCCACTGGCATAAGCACGTCGATGTGCTTCCCGAATCCGTTCACAACGAAAGGCCTGAGGTGTCTGCACCTGCCAGAGCAGGCGGCGGTCAAGGGTTGAGCGAACCCGGCCGTCGAAAACCTCCTTGATCGTATCCTGTGCCGGAACGGCCAGCACGGCAGCCCCGTCGACGACGGCCAGCTGCACCAGGGGACCGACCTGGTCCTTGGGAAAGAAGGGACGCACTCCATCGTGGATCAGGATGATATCCTGGCTTGCCGCGCCACAGGACTCCAGACCATTGCGGACCGAATCCTGGCGTTCCGCTCCGCCGGCGATCACGCAGCCGATTTTCTCAAGCCGGTAGTGCTCGATCAGTTCGGTGCGGCAGAAGGCGATATCCGCGGCCGGAACAATCAGATGAATAGCAGTAATCTGCGGGTGGTCAGCAAGACGCAACAGGGTCTGGACCAGGACCGGTAGACCACCCAATTCCAGATACTGTTTTTTGGTATCGCCGCCGATCCTGCTGCCAATGCCTGCAGCCGGGACCAGAACGTGAACATCCATAAGCACTTCCACAATAATTGTTAATAGCAGGCTAACGCCGGACTGTTATTTTTATCGTATTTGCTGCCGTTTGAAAATCATTATTAATTATCCATTGACCGGACAAACAAAAAGACCGGATGCATGTCAGCACCCGGTCCGGAGTCAGCAACAGAATTGGCCAACGTCAATTGACCATTTTTTCGAGCCGTTTGGTGACCATCTCTTCGGCAATCCCCTCGGCCAGCGCCAGCTCCTTGACCAGCAGCCTGCGGGCCAACTCCAGGACTTTCTTTTCGCCGTAGGAGAGCTCTTTTTCTTCCTTGATCAGGTAGAGTTCGCGCAAAACCTCGGCGACATCCTTGGGATCACCGGTCTTGATCTTGTCGTTATACTCCCGCTGCCGCCGGCTCCAGGAGGCAATCGCCAGCGCGCCGATTTGCTTTTCCTCGAGGACGTTGTATATTGTCTCAACTTTGTCTTTGCTGATCAGGGTTCTCAGGCCAACCTGGCGGGCGTTGCCCACCGGGACCATAATGGTCATATCGTTATCGATAATGCGCAGGATATAAAAATCGTTGATTTGTCCGCAATATTCTCGGGATTCAATCTTCTCGACAACACCAACCCCTTGTGCAGGGTAAACAGCCCGATCACCAATTTTAAACATTCTCGTTTCTCCCATGGAAATTACTAGACTACCACAGAAAGACCTTTCGGTCAAGGAACGTCCCGCTTATTCGGGGATCTGCTCCCCTGCGGACAGCCGCCAGGAAAAGCGCTCCCCCGGGAGGAGAATATGCGCATCGGTATAATCGGTTCAGGCGCCCTCGGGCTTTATTATGGCGCCCTGCTGCAAAGGGGCGGTCATGACGTGCACTTCCTGCTGCGCCGTGATTACCAGGCCATTTCTCGCACCGGACTGACGGTCACCACTCCGCGTGGCGATTTCCATCTTGCTGACATCAAGGGTTACCGCAACAGTGCGGAGATCGGGGCGGTTGACCTGGTCCTGGTCGGCCTCAAGGCCTATGCCAATGACCACCTGGTTGCATTGACGCGCCCGCTGGTTGCAGCCGAGACAACCATTTTGACCCTGCAGAACGGGCTCGGCAACGAGGATCTTCTGGCAACCGCTTTCGGCGCGACCCATGTGGTTGGCGGGGTTGCCTTTCTCTGCTGCAATCGTGGCGAGCCGGGCACCGTCCATCATCTCGACCAGGGATCCATCCGTATCGCCGAATTCGCCAAAGGCCTCAGCCCGCGTATTGAACGGCTGGCCGAAACCTTCAAACAGGCCGGCATCCCCTGCGAGGCCTGTGCGGACCTGACCAGGATTCGCTGGGAAAAGCTGGTCTGGAACATCCCCTTCAACGGCCTTTGCGCCTTGACCGGCCTGCCGACCGATCGCCTGCTGGCCTGTCCGGAAACCCGCCAGCTGATTGCCGAGATGATGCGGGAAGTGATCGCGGCCGCCAACCGGCAGGAGCTGTCAGCCGCCACTCGCAGGGCCGGACTTCATCGAACGCATGCTGCAGGTAACCGCCGGCATGGGCGCCTATCGGCCGAGCATGATGATCGATCGGCTCAACCGCCAACCCCTCGAACTTGACGCGATCTACCGCATTCCCCTGGAACGGGCCGCGGCAGCGGGGGCACCCATGACCCGCGTGGCCATGCTGCACGCCCTGCTTGAAGCAACCGAGCAGGCTCAAGACAGACCGATGGGCTAATGTGTAAAATTTTTCCGTATGGAGTTCTTAGAGTCGGGCTTATTGCCCGCCTGGGTATGCATGAGCGGCAACACTTGGTAACTCCAGGTGCGTTGTCAGGTTGTTTCCATTTTCAACGCAGACCTCAACCTGCCTGATAAGGGCCGGCAAATCCGCTTGTAAAACCTGCCAGACAATTTCCAGGTCGACTCCGAAGTATTCATGAACCAGGAGGTTGTGAAAGGCCTTGATGTCCTGCCATGCCACATCGGGTGAACTCATTTTGAGCTCGTCAGGCAATTTGCCGACAGACTCACCAATGATTTCGAATTCTCTGATAACCGCAGATTGGCGCATGCGGTCCGTTTTAAACTCTTCAAAGGACATATCTTCCACGTAGGAGAATATGGCCTATCAGACCTCGATCAAGTCGTCAAGGTACAGGTCAACAGACCAGCTAGACATTGCGGATATACCGGGAGACGGATTCTTTTATGGCAGGCTTCAGCGTACTTTCAATACCCAGGTCGACCGTGCGGTTGAACGCTTGCTCCAGTTCACGCTTAAAGGCTAAAAAGTTGCGAAGGGCTTTGCGACTCGAATCCATTTCGAAGGCGATGTCGATATCGCTGTCATCTCTCAGTTCGTCGCGAAGAATGCTACCAAAGACACCAATGCGTTCGACGCCGTACTGGTTGTGGAACTCCTGCTTGTGATCCCTGAGGAATTCAAGCACCTGTTCAAGTGATAGGAATTTGCTTTTCGGGGTTTGCGCCGCCATCGGCCGATTCTCCCTGCCAAGATGACTTGATCTGACAAAACTGACCGCTTCTCACTTCTACCGCACAGTCAAAACCGTGTCAAACCCAAAACCCGGCTAGGAAAACACGTCAACCCCTTAAAACCACTCAAAAAGATCACATTTACTAACGAATAGTTCATAACCAGCCTATAACTGATAGCAATATAAAAATGGATGTCTACTCTTTTAAACAAAACCGTTAAGGAAAACCATTTAATCACGTCATCTATATTAACCAGTAAGAATTGAGAATTTTAAGAATAATGTGATGAGCATATATAGATGTAATTCGGCTAGTTATGAGCAAAGACTTTATGTATTAATTGATTCTTATAAGGCTTATAGATGGCGGCAAGGGAAATCGGGGCACTTTTGGGAAACGGGGCTGCGAGTAATTGTTCGACTCCCCAGACCTGTGAGCCCAGGGCAAGTTGCAGAATCCGTCTATAATCTGCGCCCTTGCTGAGCAGAAACTGCTGGGCCGAGCCATCGAGCAGAAGTCGAGTGCCGCTCGTAAGACGGTCGCCGAGTCGCTGCCGGCCGATCTGGTTTATTACGGCATAGAAGCCTAGCGGAACCCGCGCGATTACCAGCAAATGGATTCGCAACTTTGAGCGGATTTGCAGAATAACCTCGGTTGAATAAATTATAACCGTAAGGAATTGTATTAGGAGTCGAAAACGTTTATCTTCGCTGTCTACATTTCTTCGCTTTAGGCGGTAATTTACCGCTACTCACGAGTCTGTTTGAGTTCGGTACAGAAACGTACAGATATGCACCTATGAAGGAACCAAACGATCGAATAGATAAATTTTTGATTTTAAGGAGCTAAGAGATGAAACGAGTGGAACACAAGTTTTTCAAGGCCTGCGCAATGACTATTTTGGGGCTGATCGCAGTTCTTTTGATAGTGCCGCCGGTATTGGCAGAGGAAACGTCGACTGAAGGCTGGAAGTTCTCAGCGGATATTTATGGATGGCTCCCCGATATCAAGGCAGATTTGGTTGATGAGGGCCAAGTCGAAATCACTCTCAAGGATATAATCAACAATCTCGATTTTACTTTTATGGGTGGCCTGGCCGCGCGCAAAGGCAAGCTGTCCTTGCTTGTCGATGTGGTCTACATGAAGTTGGACCATAACACGAACAGTACCGTGGGCCAGATTCCTGATTTCTTAAGACTGTCTTTGAACAATGTGCAGATGACATCGTGGATTGTGACACCCGTTGTCGCCTACACCGTCTTGGAAACGGCGCATGTGAATCTCGATATCCTGACAGGTTTAAGTTATTTTTACTTAAAGAACGAGCTGGAATTTAAACTGCAAACGCCTGCAATGACCGACAAGTTTTCGGAGTCAGCATCCAATGGATACTGGAACGGGCTTGTCGGGTCAAGGGCAACGTCCTACTGAACGAGAAGTGGTATCTTCCTTTTAGCGGCAACGTGGGGACCGGTGATACAGATTTAAGCTGGGACGTTTTTGGCGGAGTCGGTTATAAATTTGCAAAGCTCGACCTGGTCGCGGGTTACCGCCATATGCAGTGGGATTTTGATAGCAGTGATACAGGTGGCGAAGTGTTCAAAAATCTCAGAGTTAGCGGCCCCCTTGTCGGGGCCGGTATTACTTCTGAGCCCATACCACTCGTTTTCACACGATAGCGGAGATGACACGCTGCACCTCTTCGCAAGACAGCCGTTCGTCGATGAAGCGGGTGATCTTCATCTCTGCGCCGCATTTTGGGCATTCCAGCGGGTCAACCTCCAGACCTTATTGATGCACTCGCGCCACGTCTTTGATGGGATCTTACGACTCTTCGGCTCGTTTATACACAGAACATCCGCAGAGGCAGAAAGCTGTTCTTCTGTTGCAGTTTGACTTTTCCTGCGCTCCCCTCTCGTACGGTTCGAATACCACCCGTAATAGCGCACCAGTTGAAACGATTTATCCGGGATATGCTGGCACGAACCAGCTCCTGCAACGGCTTGAGACTGATCTCCGGCATGACATGGGCGCTGCCGTTCGGCATCAACAGGCCATCGGCCACCAGCAGGTGCAGATGCGGATGCCAGCGGCCGTAGTCACCGAAGGTCTGGATGGCGGTGACAGCGCCAAGTTTTCCAGTTTTGGAATCGAGAACGGTTTTGAAGAAGGTCTTCAGGCTGCGGTTGGCACTGTGGCAGAGTTTTGTCAGAAGTTTGCGGTCGGGAAATAGACGCGCAGGATCTTCGGCAGAGTGAACACGTACTGGCGGTGCGGGATGGGGGAGAGGATATTGCACTGTAGCAGCTCGCCGAACGGGATGACTTTTTTGGCATGGCAACGCGGACAGCACCAGCGCCCCTTGCAGCTGAACGAGAGCAGGTATTCGTGACAGCAGTCGGGGCAGCGTATCCGGGCGAAGCCCTCGCGCAGATCGCCACACTTCAGGTAGCCACGCACTACGACATCGACAACCGCACGCCGGTAGCCGTAAGTCTTTTGATACTTCTGCTCGAACTCTTGCTCAAAGATTGCGAAATGCTTCTCGAGCAGCTTTCACAACGGCGACTGCTGCGGCTGCCGGGGAGGGTAAACGGATAAACCGTTCCCCTCCGGCATCTTCCCTCCGTGGGATCACACTGGCCGAAAACCCAAGGCGGCTTTCGAGCCCGAGAGCTATCCTTTATTGACGATTGGTGACTCTAAAGTCAAGACACCTCGACGTTCCGCACCCCTTTTGGCCGCCAGGCCGGCGAGATCACATGACTGCCCTTGCCTTTCTGCTCGAGCAGGCTGCCGAACATGACCGTAAAGTCGCCGTAGCGGTCGTTGGCGGAGTCCCTGGCCTCGGTCAGCAGGAAGCGTCGGTGATCGTCAGGGAAAAGCGGCAGCTGCCCGGTTCGAAAACGCAGGCTCGACAGCCGGATCCCGAGCAGGCGGACCGGCTGGTCCAGGATCATGCTGTCGAGAATCTTCACGCCGGCGCGATAAATCGCCTCGCTGCCGTCAAGGTAGTCCGGCTGGACCTGCTGGCGACTCACGGTGGTGAAGTCCGCGTAACGCAGCGTCAGGGTGACCACCCTGCCGGAGACCCGGTGGCGCCGTGCCCGTCGACCGACCATTTCCGCCAGCTGCAGCAGAAAAGCACAGATGGCATCCCGGTCCTCGAGGTCGTCGCGCAAGGTGCGGCTGTGCCCCACGGACTTGATCGGCGCGCGGCTCTCTTCAGGGATGACCGGAGAATGATCGATACCATGCGCCATATCGTGCAGCCGATCACCGATCACGCCATATTTCCTGCGCAGGACATGCAGGGGAAAGCGGCTCAGCTGACCGCAGGTAAAAATACCGAAACTCTGCAACTGCCGGCCGAGCCGACGCCCGATGCCGCAAAGCTCCTGGATCGGCATATTTTCAAGGCGGTCGGCAATCTCTTCTGGCCGGAAAACGGTCAGTCCATCCGGCTTGTGTTGCTCCGAGGCCAGTTTGGCCAACAGCTTGTTCGGGCGCGATGCCAACCGAGCAGGTGATGCCGAAACGGGCCTTGATGCGCGACTTGATCAGGTAGGCGATACGCTCTGACGCTGCCGAACAGGTTCGAAGGGACCCGCCCAGGTCGAGAAACGCTTCGTCGATGGAGAAGATTTCGACCAGCGGTGTGTAATCCTGCAGCAGTGCCATGATCTCCGTCGACACATGGGTGTAGAGCCGGTTGTTGGCCGGCACCAGGGTCAGCTGCGGGCAAGCTCGACGGCCTCGAACCGGGTCATGCCGGTCTTGACGCCGAAGGCCCGCGCCTCGTAGGAGGCGGTCAGGACGATCGAGCGCTTCTCGCTGCCGGTTACCGCAATCGGCCGCCCCCGCAGGGCCGGGTTCGACTGCTGTTCCACCGCGGCAAAGAATGCGTTCATGTCGATGTGCATGATGGTTTTCATAGTAAAACCGTAGCGCTTGGCGCGGGTGCGAACGCGAAAAACCGAAAGCCAAAACAAAAAGCTTCTAACGCAAAGGCGCCAAGGGAGGAAACAAAATCGCAAAGATCAAAGTTGTGGTTCTAGGCTTTTTCTTTAGCTTTATTTTGCGACTTGAGTGAGCGCATCACGGGCGTTAAGCTTTTGACGTCCGCGTACCACGGTCCCGCGGCCTCGCTTCAGAGGGTTTCGATCTTCTCCAGCGTCCAGCTCGTATCCCCGAGATCGTAGACCAGTTCATAGAGCGCACCTTCGTCAGTGACATGAAAGTGAATGCGCACGGTCTCACCCTGCCGGTCGCGCCAGCTGTTGGTGATCTCGCGGATGACGTGTTTGCGCCGTTTCAGATCGAACCATACCGGTGTAATGCGGCGGCCCGGGCCGTGAATGACGCCGACCCGGATATTGCTGTCAACAGCCTGCATCCCTGTCACTCCAGGGTGCGACAGAGGCCGGTGACCTTGCCGACGATCGCCACATCCTGCGTATCGGCTGCGACGACAATCGGCGCCATACTGGCATTTTCCGGTTGCAGGCGGATACAACGGCCTTCGCGGAAGAAGCGCTTCAGCGTGGCTTCGCCATCGATCAGGGCGACCACAATTTCACCGTTTTCGGCTGTCGACTGCGGCCGCACCACCGCCAGGTCGCCTTCAACAATGTGCGCCTCGATCATCGAATCGCCCTTGACGCGCAACAGGAAAGCGCCGTTGCCCTTCACCAGGGAACGATCCACGGCGATGTGTGCCGTTATCTCCTCCATGGCCAACTGCGGCAGACCGGCCCGGACCGTACCGACCAACGGCAGGACCACGGCATCGCTCTCCATGCGGGCGACCAGGGTGATGGAACGGGAGCTCCCGGGGCTGCGCGTAATCAGCCCGGCGCGCTCCAGCGCCTTGAGGTGGCGCAGCACCCCGAGATTGCCCGAGATGCGGAGATGTTGCGCAATCTCCTGCAAGGTCGGCGGGTAGCCGTTGGCGGTCAGGTATGCGGTCAGAAAGGCATAGACCTGCTGTTGGCGATCGGTCAGGGGCGACATGCGAAGTCCTTCGCTGAAAGGTTACCATAAAGTAACTATCATGAATGTCGCCATGAGTCAAGGAATCGGGGGTGACGTAGAGGCAACAATTTGCGATGATGGATCCGCCATGACCGAACCTCCCATCGACATAATCGCTCCGGATCAGGGCACTGAGGAATGGCTGCCCCTACCGTCACGGCTGGAGGGGTTTGCCGTCAACACCCTGTCGCGGCGGCAGCTGCACAACTGGTCGCTGGTTCTGGAAGCCCGCCACATCCCTGGCGCGCCGAGCGGCGCGGCTTCGGCTGGCAGTTGCTGGTTCCGGCGGAAACTCTTGCCAGAAGTCTCCAGGAGTTACGCCAGTACGAGCGTGAAAACCGCGACTGGCCACCACCGCCGCCGCAGGACGCACCATTGATTGACAACCGCGCGACGACCATCTGGGTCCTGGTTGCCATCGGCGCTTTTTACAATCTCACCTTGCACAATATCAACCTGGCTGGTCACCATCCGGTCGACTGGGCCACTCTCGGCAACGCCGATGCCGGCAAGATCATGGCCGGCCAGTGGTGGCGGCTGGCGACCGCTCTCACCCTGCACGCCGACTGGCAGCATCTGCTTGGCAACCTGTTGATCGGCGGCGTCTTTATCTCGCGACTGTGCCGCGACCTGCGTTCCGGCCCCGCCTGGCTGCTGCTGCTCACCACCGGCATGCTCGGCAACCTGGCCAACGCCTGGCTGCAGAACCCGGACCATCACGCGGTCGGGGCGTCCACCGCCATCTTCGGAAGCGTCGGCTTGCTCGCAGCCATCAGCATGGCGCGTTACCGTCACAGCCTGCGTCCGCGCCGCCGCTGGGCTCTGCCGGTCGCCGCCGCCCTCGGCCTGCTTGCCATGCTCGGCGCCGGCGGCGAAAACACCGACCTGGGCGCTCACCTGTTCGGCTTCCTTTTTGGCCTCCCCCTTGGCTTCGCGGCGGAAGTGACCATAGAACGCCGGGGGCGCCCGGGCAGGGTGGTCAATGCCCTGTTGGCGGTTACGGCCGCGGCCGTCTTGGCCAGCGCCTGGTGGATGGCACTGTGGTCGGGGAGTTAGGCATGGGCTGTTGACGGGCCGCCGATTGGCGCTATTGTTTTAGGAGCACGGAAACCCTGGAGACCTCTCTCATGAAAAACTGGCCGTTTCGAATCGGATTTTTGGTTGTCGGCGTTATTCTCGCCATCGCCTACTGGCAGTTTTACCGTCCCGCACAACAGGCGCCGGAGCAGGTTGTCGTCCCAGCTCCGGTCAGTCAGCCTCCGGCGGAGCCGGTCATCCAGCACCCGCTCACCACGGCACCGGACGAACTCAAGGCCGCCGAACCGATGATTGCCCTGGAACAGCCCTTGCCGGAGCTGAAGCAGAGCGACGCACCGATGGCTACCATTTTAGCCAAGCTCTTCGCTGACCAGAACCTGGATCGGTTCTTTATCCTCGAACATTTCATCGAGCGCTTCGTGGTCATGGTCGACAACTTGCCGAGGCCGCAGTTGCCGACAACCAGGCGCCCGGTCAAGCAAATGACGGGGCGTTTCCTGGCGAGCGGGACCCGCGACCAATTAACCATCGACCCAACCAACTACCGGCGCTACACCCCCCTGGTCAGGATGTTGGCCGCGCTCGACACCAACAGGTGGTGGCTGTCTACAAGCACCTTTATCCCCTCTTTCAGGAAGCTTACGAGGGGCTCGGCTATCCGAAGGGCTACTTCAACGACCGCCTGATCGAAGTCATCGACCACCTGCTGACCACCCCGCCGGTTCCTGTACCGGTCACCCTGGTCCAGCCCAAGGCCCTCTATCTTTACGCCGACCCGGTTCTGGAAGAACTCTCGGCCGGACGCAAGATCCTGATCCGCTGCGGCCCGGAGAACGCCGCGCAGATCAAGACCCTCCTGCACGAATACCGGCAGATGCTGACGACGGCAACTGACGGAAAGTGTCCTGCTGATTGTGGCCGCAGGCCTCTCCCCTTCCCTGACCGCCATCCCCGGCCTCGGTGGCAGGACGCTGCTGATGACCTGGCTGCCACAGATCAAAGAGCTCCGGTTCCCCGGCAAGTTCTTCAGCCTCGGTTTTTTCCAGTCTTTTCTGCCCATGTTTGTAGTTGCACCCGGGCCTTTCAACCTGCCATTTCTGGTGCGTACCGGCCTCGCTCGCGAGCTGCTGGTGGTGACTGGTGCCGCCTTCATGACCTTGAAATGGACCAAGATCGTGAATAATTTCAGCAGCAAAAAACTTGGCGTCGTAAAAGGCGCGACCACGGCTGTCGCCTTGAAACCGCTCCTGAAGGAAGCAGGAACCAGCGATGCGTCCTTTTTGATGACGCTGCCGATGGGTTCAAAGCCCTGACAGAAGGGAAAATCGATGCTTTTTCCGCAGACCAGATCGTTTTGATCGGTCTGTCGATCACATCCTGCGACCCCAAGCAATTTGACATACTTCCAGACTTGTTCTCGTACGAGCCTTTTGCTCTGGCCGTCAGGAGGAACGATTCAGACTTTCTCCTCATTGCCAACCGGGTCATCTCCGCGTTGTCCCGTTCAAGGCAGTTCCTGAAAATCATGCGAAGTGGTTCGACAAGTTTTCCAGTCAGAGGACGACAGCTTATCTAGACCGGTCAGGCTTATCTCTCTCCCATAGTAGGAACCCTCGCAGACCACTCATAACCTTGCCGCTTAACCTTAAGATGGCCCCCCGGGAACACACGCGCGGCCAGGGGACGATCCTTTCGACCCCCGCCGGAATTTCCCATGGCATCGAAAACACGGACCAAGTCGGGCTGGTTTTTGCCAGCATTTCCGCCGGCTGACGCTGCAGACAGCGTGCGTCACTTATTTCGTACAACATTAAAAAGATTGAACTCCCCTTATCGTTACTATATATTGAAAATCAAATTAATCTAAGGGGACACCATGAAGTCATTCCTGACTTTTGTTGGCATTATCGCTGCCTGGTATATTCTTAACCGCTGGATCTTGCCGCGGTTTGGAGTCCAGACCTGACTTTCCGGTGCTTGCGAACTCCCCGTGCGGGAGGAAGACGAGAAGAACAAAGCAGAAGACTAGGATACCGAGACAACGACAACAAAAAACGCCCCGACCAACCGGCCGGGGCGTTTCCACATGCGTTATCTTGCTCCTTTAGCGCAGGCTCGTGGCACAACGCGGGCAGGTGAACATACTGGTGGAAGGCACCTTGTGCCCGCAGGTCGGGCAATTGAACCAGTAGCGACAGTACTTGCACTGAGGGTCGGAGAGCCCCTGTTTCTTTTTACATTTCGGGCACATGCGGTACATCTTGCGGTTGGTGATGTAGTCTTCGAAGATCATCCCGCATTTTGCGCAGCTCTTGGCATCGCGCCGATGATTGGGCGTCTCGCAGCGCGGTGCCGGGCAAACGAAAACCGCGTGACAGGAGTCACACCAGTTTTTGCCGCGGGTCATCTCTTTACAAACCGGACACTTTTCCATCAGAACTCCTCAATAAAGCCCCATTCTGTTTTAAACAGAATAAATCTCTCCCGTCTCAGGAGGTTTAAATTATCACCAACATAATCATTACGCGACAACTTTTCCAGTCATGCCTTGTGAATCTTGAAAAGATCAAGGCCAACGGCAAGCAGAAACATAAAGAGCCGGGCCTTCAGGGCCCGGCTCTTGACGATTGCAGCGGGATGAAGATCAGTCGACTTTGAAGAATGCCACCGGTCCGGCCTGGCAGACCGGGCAGGGGCCATGTGGCTCCCCTTCAACAGTATTGCCGCAAACCTTACAGACATAGTAGTCAACAGCCTGGTTTTTGCCAAGGTTATCAAAGGCCTTCTGGTAGAGGTCAGCATGAACCTTTTCGACCGTGTTGGCAAAGGAGAAGCTACGCAATGCCGGATCAAACCCTTCACTGCTGGCCTCTTTGATCATCTGCGGGTACATGCTGGTAAATTCATGGGTCTCGCCGTTGATGGCCTCGTGGAGATTTTCCTTCGTACTTTTGATCCCTCCCAGGACCCGCAAATGGGCATGGGCATGCACTGTCTCGGCCGCGGCCGCGGCGCGGAAGAGCTTGGCAACCTGCTTATGCCCTTCGGCTTCAGCCTTGTCGGCAAAGGCCAGGTACTTGCGGTTGGCCTGCGACTCGCCGGCAAACGCCTCAAGCAGGTTTTTCTCGGTCTTGCTGCCCTTCAATTCAGCCATAATTCTCTCCTTTCAATGAAAACGTTTGACAAGTATAAAAGCAGATTAATATTATCGATCCCGCTGGTCATGTCAACCGTATGCAAAGCCTTTCTGTTATTAATAATCAGGAGCTGCCCGATGTCTGTTTACCGTGTCGAAAAAACCGAGTTGCCCGTGGTCGTTTTTCAGGCCGACGGCTCTGTCATGAAAGGTGTCGTATTCCTGAGTGCCAGTGCCTACAGCCACATGGGGCAGCAGACGTTGCTCGACCTTTTGAAGGAACCGGGCAACTTCTTCCCGTTCCGCAGTGATACCGGGTCTTTCTGTGTTGCCAACAAGCAGACCATCACCCACATCCGCTTCGAGCCGCCCAACGAGAAGCCGCTTTTCAATCGCTTGGCGATCGCGTCGACGTCGACGTCAAGTTCGTCGGTGGCGAGCAGCTGTCTGGAACGGTGACCATTGAGATGCCGGAGGGGCGCAACCGCCTGTTTGACTTTATCAACGCCATGCAGGGCTTTTTCCTGCTGCAGAACCAGGAGGCCCACTACCTGGTCAACGTGACACAGGTTCGCGATATCAACCCGCGTCGCTGACCTTTACTCACTCTATACAACCAAAAACCGGCAAAGGTAACGCCTGCCGGTTTTCTCGTTCAGAGTGTGACGTAGGAGCGCAGATAACGCCCCGTGTAAGACTTGGCACAGCGAGCGACCTCTTCCGGAGTGCCGCAGACGACGATTTCCCCGCCCCGACTCCCCCCCTCCGGGCCGAGATCGATAACATGGTCCGCCGTTTTGATGACGTCGAGGTTATGTTCGATGATCACCACACTGTTGCCTGTCTCGACCAGGCGCTGCAGGACACTGAGCAGACGGCTGATATCGTGGAAATGCAGGCCGGTCGTCGGTTCATCGAGGATATAGATGGTCCGTCCGGTGGAACGCTTGCCCAACTCCTTGGCGAGCTTGACGCGCTGCGCCTCGCCACCGGAGAGAGTGGTGGCGCTCTGTCCCAGCTTGATGTAGCCCAGACCAACATCACGCAGCGTTTCCAGCTTGCGCTTGATGCGGGGGATCTTGGCCAGGAACTCCACCGCCTGGTTGGCGGTCATGTCGAGGACATCGGCGATGGTTTTACCTTTGTATTTGACCTGCAGCGTCTCACGATTGTAGCGGGCCCCAAGGCATGCTTCGCACTGGATATAGACGTCGGGGAGGAAGTGCATCTCGATGCGCAGGATGCCGTCACCCTGGCAGGCTTCGCAGCGCCCCCCTTTGACATTGAAGGAAAAGCGCCCGGGCTTGTAACCGCGCATCTTCGCTTCCGGCAGCTGGGCAAACAGGTCACGGATGTCGGTAAAGATACCAGTGTAGGTGGCCGGGTTGGAACGGGGAGTGCGGCCGATCGGCGACTGGTCGATATCGATGACTTTGTCGAGCTGCTCGAGACCGTTAATGGCCCGCACCGCACCGGCCCGTTCCCGTGAACGGTAGAGCCGTTGGGCCAAGGCCTTGTGCAGAGTATCGAGAACCAGGGAGGACTTGCCCGATCCGGAGACACCCGTAACGCAGGTCATGACCCCGAGCGGGATGTCAACATCAACCTCTTTGAGGTTGTTGGCCGTGGCACCCTTGATGCTCAGCTGCCCGGTGGCCTTGCGACGGACCTCCGGAAGCGGGATCGTCAGTCGCCCGGAGAGATAATCGCCGGTCAGCGAATCGGGGTGGTTGAGGATATCATGGGGCGTCCCCTGGGCGACCACCTGCCCACCATGGCGGCCGGCACGCGGGCCCATATCGATAACGTGGTCCGCCTCGAGAATGGTTTCTTCGTCATGCTCGACCACCAGCACAGAATTGCCGAGGTCGCGCAGGCGTTTGAGCGTTTCCAGCAATCTGCGGTTGTCGCGCTGGTGCAGGCCGATGGAGGGTTCGTCCAGGATGTAGAGAACCCCGACCAGCGATGAGCCGATCTGCGTCGCCAGGCGGATGCGCTGGCTTTCTCCTCCGGAAAGGGTGCCCGAGGTCCGGTCAAGGGTCAGGTAATCGAGTCCGACATTGATCAGGAAGGAAAGTCGTTCGCGAATCTCCTTGAGGATGCGCCGGGCGATTTCCATCTCTTTCGGTGAGAGTTCCAAACCGGCAAAGAAAGCTTCGGCATCGGTGACGCTAAGCGTACAGATCTCCTGGATATTCTGCCCCGCCACCCGCACACAGAGCGTTTCCGGTTTGAGGCGCGCGCCCTGGCAGCTGGGACAGGGCATGATGTTCATGAACTGCTCGAGTTTTTCGCGGGTTGCATCGGAGTCTGTCTCGCGCAGGCGCCGTTCCAGATTCGGAATCACCCCTTCAAAGGGCTTGTGATAGAAATGCCGGTGGTTAGCCTGATCATAGAAGAACTTCACCTGATCTTTGCCTGATCCGTACAGCAGGATCTTTTGAACGCGCTCCGACAGCGCGGCAAAGGCAGTACGAATATCGAATTCGTAAAAGTCTGCCAAGGCTTCCAAGACCTGCAGGTAGTAGTAGCCAGTCCGGGTCGACCAGGGTGCAATGGCGCCCTCGCGCAGTGACAGCTGGCGGTTAGGCACGACCTGCTCGGGATCAAAATACATGCGGGTGCCCAGGCCGGAGCAATCCGGACAGGCCCCATACGGGTTATTGAAGGAGAACATGCGCGGCGTCATCTCCGGTATGGAGATGCCGCATTCCACGCAAGCGTGCCATTCCGAAAACAGCTGGCTCTCGCCGCCAACCACCTCGACACGTACCAACCCTTCACCAAGCCGCAGGGCCGTTTCCAAAGAATCGGCGAGGCGGCTGACCATGTCCCCCTTGACCACAAGTCTGTCAACCACAACCTCGATAGTGTGCTTCTTGTTCTTGTCGATGGGAATCTCTGCGCCGAGTTCGTACATTTCGCCATCAATCCGCACGCGAACGAAGCCGTCGGCCTGCAGCTGGCGTAATTCTTTGCGGTATTCCCCTTTGCGTCCCCTGACCAATGGCGCCAGCAGCAGCAGTTTGGTCTTTTCCGGAAGAGCAAGGACCCGCTCGACCATCTGCTCAACCGTCTGGGACGCAATTTCCTTGTCGCAGGACGGGCAGTGCACCCGGCCAACCCGGGCAAAGAGCAGACGCAGGTAGTCATAAATTTCAGTCACGGTGCCGACAGTCGAGCGGGGGTTTTTCGATGTGGACTTCTGCTCGATGGAGATGGCCGGGCTCAAGCCTTCGATGCTCTCCACATCCGGCTTGTCCATCTGTTCCAGAAATTGCCGGGCATAGGCGGACAGGCTCTCCACATAGCGCCGCTGCCCTTCGGCATAGATGGTATCGAAGGCCAGCGTACTTTTCCCCGAACCGGAGACCCCGGTAATGACCACCAATTGGTCGCGCGGTATCTCGACATCGATATTTTTCAAGTTGTGCTCGCAGGCACCCTTGATGATTATTTTATTTGCCATGTAAAAGCCAATTTTGAATGCTGTATCTTAAATTTTGAATTGATTAACCATTAAGAATTCAAAACTCAATCAAGAATTAGATTTGCTCGCCATCTGCACAGCCATCCTGACGGCGGCAACCAGGCTGGCGGAACTAGCCTGGCCGGTTCCCGCCAGATCGTAGGCCGTGCCATGGTCGACGGAGGTCCGCACGATTGGCAGGCCGAGGGTGACATTGACGGCGTCCTCGAAGTGCAACAGCTTGAGCGGGATAAGCCCCTGGTCATGGTACATGCAGACCACCGCATCGTACTCTCCCTGAATAGCGAACCAGAAGAGCGTATCGGCACTGTGCGGACCGCTGGCCGCGATTCCTTCGGTCCGGGCAGCCTCGATGGCCGGAAGGATAAAGCGCTGTTCCTCGTCGCCAAACAGACCACCTTCACCGGCGTGCGGATTGAGCGCCAGCACCGCCAGTCGCGGCCGCACGATACCGAACTGATTTTGCAGAGCCGTTGCGGCAATGCGTATGGTCGTCAAAATGCGTTCCGTACTGAGGCGTTGCGGTACCTCGCGCAAAGCACAGTGGGTGGTCACCATACAGACACGCAGACGCTCGCCGGACAGCATCATGACCACTTCGTCGACCCGGCAGCGCTCCGCCAGCAGTTCGGTGTGACCCGGGAAGTCAATTCCAGCAGCTTGCAGCGCCTGCTTGTTGATCGGAGCTGTCACCATGCCGGCGGCATCGCCGGCAAGGCAGGCATCGCAGGCCCAGGCAATATAGTCCGCCATGGCGCGACCGGAAGCCTCCCCCGGTTGGCCATATTTCTGCCGAGAAAGGTCCAATCTGGAACAGGTCCGAATCGGCAACGGGTAACTGCCTAGGGAAATTTCATCCGTGGCCAGGGGCACCCGCGACCCGGACCGACTCGCGAATTTGCAGCCGCAGACATCCGCAGCCCTCTGCAGAACCGCCAGATCCCCAGCGACGACCAGCGGTCGGCCGATATCGTCAAAACCGCCGGTAAGGGCGGCTTTGACGATAATTTCGGGACCGACACCCGTGGGGTCTCCCATGGTTATGACAAGAGGTTTTTTCATAATATACCCTACCTTCCACTGAACACGAACTCACAGTATAACCCAGGCGGAAAAAAGCCCTCAACCTGATTTGTATTTTAAAGATTAAAACAACAAACGGCGAAAGCAGTTTTCAAACCAGGGTTAAACGGTTATACTTTGCAAAATCTCTTCGTGTTCAGCAGGATTGGAAAGCATGTAATGAGTAACGACCTGTTCGAACGGCGCCAGGCGGATCGCCGTTATGCCCTGAACTTTCTTGACTACGAGATTCTCTCTGCCGCGGGTGAAGTTCTCGGCCGCGGCTTGGCCCGCACCCTCAATGTCAGTGAGACGGGATTACGCCTTGAAACCGGCATGTTTTTTGATCCCGGGCAGCGCCTGCGTATCACTCTGGGGCTCGCAAACAACCTGATCCAAGTCAATGGACGTGTCATCAATTCCCAACCGGAGAATGACGATCTTTGCAGCAGCGGCGTTATGTTCCTTGAATTTGACGATGACGACCGTCACTTCTACCGTAAACATTTAGACGCCCTGAAAAGGACACTCGAGGGGTAGCCGCCACCCGGATTCATGCAAGAAAGCCCGCCGGTTTCTTCCGGTGGGCTTTCTTATTGTGATCTCTACCTTGCAAGCTTACAGCCTGATATCAATGAACGCCTTGGTTTTCAGGGCACGGGTCCATTCTTTGATGCGGACGTCGGTCTTCTGATCCAAAATCATCTGATAAATTTCATATTTGACCGACTCAAAGGGCCGCAACCCTCCAGGGGAGCGCTCATCAACCCGCAGCAGGCGGATTGCGGTGGGGGTTTCAACCGGTTCACTGAAGTTTCCGGCGTCGACTTCCTCAATAGCTTTGGCAAACTCAGGGGTCAGCTCAGCGTAGACAAAACGCCCCATCTCAGAGCTCGTCACGCCGTAATTCCTATTGTAGCTGGCCACAACCATGCTCATATCTTCCTGTTGCCGCAAACGAGCCAAGACCTCTCCGGCAACCCGACGAATCTGTTGCCGCTCCTGATCAGAGGCCTTTTCCGACACCGGGAAAGTGATGGCGC
The DNA here is from genome assembly GCA_963825615.1 of uncultured delta proteobacterium. Classification (GTDB taxonomy): domain Bacteria; phylum Desulfobacterota; class Desulfuromonadia; order Desulfuromonadales; family BM103; genus JAHEDT01. Next base: position 528,284 of record CAWGTV010000008.1, on the reverse strand, counting down.
TGAGCTGCACCTCCGGGGTTAAGCGATAATCATCCAGATGGGCACGATAATATTCGACGACTTCCCGCTCAGGAACATCGACCTGGCTGCGAACTTCCTCGCCGATCAGCTTGTAACGCAGAATCTGCTGGCTGAGGTTCTCACGATAGACTTTCAAGTCCAAGCCCTGGGCCAGAACCGCGTCTTCCAATTCCTCGCGGGTGAGCTGGTTTTTCTTCTGTACGTCAAGTAAAGCGGTTTCTATCTCTTCCTCGGAAACTCTCAGATTGAGCGCCTTGATCCGCTGCTGCACCAGGGTTTCCTCGATCATGCGGGAAAGCAGTTCCTGGCGGAGCGCGCCCAGTTGTACGGGAGAGGGTTGATGCACCTGCTTGGCCAGCTGTTCCTGCAGTTTCTGATCAAGCTGATGGGTCGTGATAATGTCCTTATTGACGACGGCCGCTATGCGGCTGACGAGTTCAGCATTCGCCGTAGTGAGGCCAATGCTGCACAGCAATAGCAGGGCAATCCCCAAAAGTCTCATGGCATCCTCTTCCTTAATCCTGCTCCATCAGGCAAGGGTTCATTTCCTTCCTGAAGTTTCACAGCGTCTGTTCGCTCTTTACGCAAGAGCTCTATTTGTTCTTGCCGTCTTTCGCTTCAAGTTGAGCCCAGTCCACAGCAATCACGGCTCGGGCCCGCAGCTCTTGCAACCAGCTGAGATAAACTTCCTCTTTTTTGCTGCCCTCAAGAATCGACCGGATTTCCTCCTCAGCATCCTGCTTGCTGAGACGGGCGGCCTTGCGCTTTTCCTCCACCAGGAAGATATGGTAGCCGTACTCGCTCTTGACCAGGTCGCTCAGCCGGTTGATAGGTAGATCGAAAACAATGTCGTCAAACTCCGGCGGCATTTCACCACGTCCGAAGAATCCAAGGTCTCCCCCCTGTTGAGCATCCGGCGACAGGGAATACTCCGCAGCCGCGTCAGAGAAGGGTTTTCCCTGGCGCAGCATACCGAGGATCTCTTTCCCCTTGGCTTCGTCAGCCACGACAATCTGCCGGGCTCTTACCTGGGCCGGGCGATCAAACTGGTCGCGGTTGGCCTCGTAGTAGGCGGTCACCTCATCGTCCGAGACAGACACCCTTGAATAGACCGACTGGTCGAGGAGTTTCTCCATGATCAGACTGTCCTTGAGTTCCTCACGCCATGAATCCATGGTCAAACCGCGTTCCTGAAGCATGGCCTCGAAGCTGGTGCCGGGATAATCCTGGCGATAGCTCTGCAGTGCGGTTTCAACATCCGCATCAGTGAGGGTTATCTCGAGCCGACGGGCCTCTTCATGAATCAGTTCGCGGTCGATCAACTGCACCAGGAAAGAACGCTGCAGTTCTTCGCGCTCGATCCCGCTCAAGGGTTGGTCCTTTTGCAGGCTGTTTTCAAACTCGGCGAGGAATTCCGCCTTGCTGACCGCCTGGTCGTTGATCTGAATCAGCGGTGGAACTTTTTTCGCAGCAGGCTCTGAGTTGCAACCGGCCACAGGGCCGAGCAGACAAAGGAACAGGAGTAAAAAGATGCGTAAACGATATGTATGCATGATGTTCTGCGGGATGGATGGTTTCAAAGTGATTCAAACTATCATAGCCGACAAAATGCTTGCAATTCCTTTTTAGCCACAGCCAGCACCTCTTCCCTGGGAAGACGGCCGATACGGATACTCAGGCGGTAATCGGGGCTGAAGCGGTATTTTTTGCCATCTTCCAATAAAGCCAGAATCTGCTCGGCAGCCACCTTGGTGTTGGCAGGAAAGGCAAAGACCAGATTATGACCATCAAACTCGGCCAGTTCAACGTGTAGCTGCTTCATGAGGACCCGCAGCTTCATGACGTCCAGCAGTAGCCTTGCCGTCGCCGGCAACTCTCCATATCGGTCACGCAATTCGTCACTGATCTGATAAACATCCACATCATCACGTGCAGAGGCCAGCTTTCGGTAGAGCACCAGGCGCTGGTTGGGGTCGGCAACATAATCCTCTGGCAGAAAAGCTGACAGGCCAAGACGAATTTCGGGATCGATGCGCTCCTCGCGAATCTGCCCCTGCAACTCGTGAATGGTCTCCTCAAGCAGCTCGGTATACATTTCAAAGCCTATGGCTGCAACTTGTCCCGCCTGCCGGGCACCGAGCAAGTCACCAGCACCACGCAATTCGAGATCGTGACGGGCAATGCGAAAGCCGGCGCCTAGCTCCGTCTGCTCCTGAAGAACTTTGAGGCGTTCACGGGCCTCCCTGGTCAACAGCCCTTCGCCGGGGATCAGCAGGTAGGCATAGGCCCGCTGATGGGAGCGGCCGACCCGGCCGCGCAACTGGTAGAGCTGGGACAGGCCGAAACAATCGGCGCGGTTGACGATCATGGTGTTGGCGGAGGGGATATCGATGCCATTCTCGATAATCGTCGTACAGACCAGCAGGTTGGTGCGCCCCTCGATAAAATCGAGCATGACTCTTTCCAGCTCTTTTTCCGGCAACTGACCATGGCCAACGCTGATCTTCGCCTGGGGAACCAGCTGGCGGAGGAAGTCGGCCATGGCGTCGATCGACTGCACCCGGTTGTGCACGAAGTAGGCCTGGCCGCCGCGACGCAGCTCGCGCAAGATCGCATCGCGAATCAGGTCGTCGTCAAACCGGGTCACATAGGTGCGGATTGCCTGACGGTCCACCGGCGGCGTATCGATGATTGAAAGGGCGCGCAAACCGGCCAGGCTCAAATGCAGCGTGCGCGGGATCGGCGTAGCGGTCAGGGTGAGAACATCGACCTCGGCACGCATCTTTTTCAGCCGCTCCTTGTGGGTCACGCCAAAACGCTGCTCTTCATCAACCACGATCAGGCCGAGATTCTTGAAGTGCACATCGCGCTGCAGCAAACGGTGGGTGCCGATCAGGATATCGACCTGCCCAGCCGTCGTGCGCTCAAGGATGCGTTTCTGCTCCAGCGGCGTGCGAAAACGTGACAGCATCTCAACGACCACCGGATAATCGGCAAAGCGCTGGCGGAAGGTTTCCAGATGCTGGCGGGCCAGAACCGTGGTCGGCACCAGCACGGCGACCTGGCGGCTATCGAGCACGGCCTTGAAGGCGGCACGAATAGCAACTTCGGTCTTGCCATAGCCCACATCTCCGCAGATCAGGCGATCGACCGGATGCTCCGAGATCATGTCTTCGAGCACGGCCTCGATCGCTTCAAGCTGGTCGGGGGTCTCCTCGTAGGGGAAAGCCGCCTCGAACTCGCGGAAGAGCCGGTCCGGCGGCGCATAGCTGAAGCCCTTGGCCAACTGCCGCCGTGCCTGGACCTGCAGGAGATCACGGGCCAGTTCTTCGATCGTCGCCCGGGCCCGCAGCTTGGCTTTCTCCCAGGCCCCGCTCCCCATCTTGTCGAGCCGCGGGGCTCCGCCATCAGCCAAGTATTTCTGCACCTTTTCGATACGCTCCACCGGCAGATAAAGACGGTCGTCGCCGGCATATTCAAGGTGCAGGAAATCCCCTTCCACGGCGCCGGTCTGCAAGTGGATCAGACCAAGATAGCGGCCGATGCCGTAATCGGCATGGACTACCAGATCAGCGATCTTCAGATCGGCCAGAGACGACTCGAACACCTGCTGACGACGGCGCACGCGACGATGGGTGCGCGGACCAAAAATTTCGTCATCGCAAATGACGATGCGCTTCTCCTCGACCATCCGGAAACCGCTTTCCAGAGATCCGGTCGTCACCGTCAGCCCAACGGGGAAGGTCCTGCCTGGAAGCAGTTCGGGGACCCATACGGCCGGGAGTTCGCTAGGCGCCAACAGATCGAGCAGGCGCTCCGCCTGGCCACGCTGGTGGCAGACCACCAGAATGCTCCAATTATCGCTCAGCCAGTCCCTTAGACGCTCCACCAGCGGAGCCAGACTGCCATCGTGAGCCGCATGGTCCGGGCGCAAATCGGCATTGCCCGTTACCGGCACGCGGAAGACCGGGTGATCATCTTCAAGCCGGTAGACTTGCAGTGCCGCAAGGTCAATACGTGGTCCCTGGTCGAGGCGTGCTTCCAATGCCTCGCCAGAAAGATAAAAATCAACAGCCGGCACATACGGCTCAGCGCTGCGTGCAGCGCGCTCTTCGCCTTTGTGTACTGCTTGAGAAAACTCGTCCACTGCGGCAAGAACCGCCGGTGGATCAAGCACCAGCCAACAGAAGCTGTCCAAATAATCAAAGAACGTGTCAAGCCCATCATAATTAAGCGGCAGGAGATTCTCCCGGCCAGGACCGAGCAACCCGTCGCGAGCCTCTTCGAGAATTGCTTCACGTTGTCCGCGCGGTATTTCCAGATCGTCGCACCGCGCCTTGAACCGCCGAGTAAAGGTGTCCAGGTGAGTGCCGGCTAGGATCATTTCACGGGCCGGAGCAAGTTCGAGCCGGACCAGATGACGATCCAGTGAGCGCTGGCTGGCAGGATCGAAACAGCGAATCTCTTCCAGTTCATCGCCAAAAAACGCCAAGCGAACCGGATGTTCGAGCATCGGCGGGAAAAGGTCCACCAAGTCACCGCGCACAGCAAAGCTGCCACGCTCTTCGACCAGGGCAACGCGCTGATAACCAAGGGAGGTCAAGTCTCGCAGCAGCGTATCGCGCGGCATCTCGCTGCCCACTTCAAGGCGCAGGCGCAAGGCATCAAGAACTGGGCGGGGGAGGACCTTCTGTTGCAACGCCTTGGCCGTGGTTACCACGGCTCTGCCCTGCCCGTTGGCGAGTGCCGCCAAAGTGGCCAACCGGGTCGCTTCGATTTCCGGGTGCGGGCTGAGAGGTGCGAAGGGTTCGGTTTCCCAGTGCGGAAAGAGCAGGATGTCGGCCTGACGGCCATGAAAAAAACACAACGCGCGGTAAAAACGGTGGGCTTCGGCCTGGTCGGCTGTTACGACCAGCAGGCAGGCCTTATCCTGGCTGAGCGTCAGCAACTCGGCTGCGAACCAGGCGTCGCTGCTGCCATACAAACCAAGGACCTCGCTTCGCCCGGAAATCCCCCGAGAGAAGGCGTCCAGGACTGCGGACAAGGTGCAATGTTGAATGCGAGGTTCAGTCGTTTCGGACATGCTGCTTTTCGGCGCAGACCGTGGTCTTGCCGTTGCCAAGTTCGAGGGTCTCAGTCGCGCGGCACGGCCAGCATACGATCAAGAGCAACCTTGGCAGGAATCCTGACTTCTTCGGGAACCGTCACTTGCGGACTCATTGTCTGCAACGACCGGAGGACATCCTCGAGAGAAGTAAGTTTCATGTTGGGGCAGATCAGCCGTGTGGTCGGCAGGATAAACTCCTTACCTGGGTTTTCCTTGCGCAGACGGTAAAGGATGCCGGCTTCGGTGCCGACGATAAACTGTTGAGCCGGGCATTCCTTGGCGAAGGTGTACATTCCGCTTGTTGAGCAGATATGGTCGGCCAGGGCGAGAACTTCAGGAGTACATTCTGGATGGGCCATGAAGAGGGCTTCCGGATAGTCGGCCTTGGCCACCTTGACATCAGCAACGGTAAAACGTTCGTGGGTCGGGCAGTAGCCATCCCAGAAATGGCAGGTCTTGTCAACCTGGGCTGCGATGTAGCGCCCGAGGTTACGGTCCGGGGCAAGGATGACTTCCGGCTCGGCCAGAGAGGCGACCACCTTGACCGCATTGGCGCTCGTGCAACAGATATCACTCTCTGCCTTCACCGCAGCGCTGGAATTCACATAGGTCACCACCGGAATCCCGGGATAGCGGCTTTTGAACTCCCGCAAACCTTCCGCGGTGATCATGTCGGCCATCGGGCAGCCAGCATCCAGGCGCGGGAGCAGGACGATCTTCTCTGGGGCCAGGATCGCTGCACTTTCCGCCATGAAATGCACGCCGCAGAAGACGATCACCGGTTTGTCGGTGCGCGCGGCCTCCATCGACAGGGCCAGGGAATCCCCTGTAATGTGCGCCATTTCCTGAATTTCATCGCGCTGATAATTATGCGCCAGGATCAGAGCGTCTCGCTCCTCTGCCAACCGGCGAATTTCATTGATGATCTCGTTCTGATTCATGATACAGCCGCTTCCTTGCCTGAAGGTTGCCGTATACTAGAGCAAAAACCTTGATATGTCAAACGCTTATCCCCACAGCAGGTTCTCTTGACAGGGTCACTTTTTGCCGGTATTCTCAGCACACTTCAAGGTTTTTCAACCCTGGCCAAGGTAACGAATATGTTTGGTATCGGCTTTCCTGAACTTCTCCTGATAATGGCGCTTGCCCTAATCGTCCTTGGCCCGAAACGCCTGCCCGATATCGCCCGCGCCCTCGGCCGCGGCCTCGCCGAATTCAAGAAAGCGACCAACGAACTCAAGCAGACGTTCGATGAAGAAACCCGCGACATGGACCTCAAGCGGCCGCCAGGGTCGCCGGGCAAACTCACTCCGCCCGGAGCCATGCAGGACATTTATCCTCCAGAAGCCAATGCCGTCGAAAAGGAGTCTTCGCCCAGCGTTTCTACTGGTGATGCAGAGGCCTCCGCCGGCGAGATCAAAACCCCACCAGAGGATACGCGGCATGGATGACGATCGGATGCCGCTGACCGCACACCTGGAAGAGCTGCGCCGCAAACTGATTATTTCCGGCGTCTCCTGGCTGGTGGCTTTTTTGGCTTGCTACGCTTATGCCGAAAAGCTCTTCGCCCTGATCGCCGGCCCGGTACGTCAGGCCTTGCCTCCGGGGACCTCTCTGGTCTTTATCACGGCAACGGAGCCGTTCTTTACCTATTTAAAAATAGCCGCCCTGGCTGGCCTGCTCGTGTCCCTGCCGGTGATCTTCTGGCAAATCTGGTCCTTTGTCGCACCTGGCCTCTACCAGAACGAGAAGCGCTACGTCATACCCTTTGTGCTGGCCAGCACCCTGTGTTTTGCCGGTGGCGCCTTTTTCGGGTACAGCTTTGTCTTTCCAATGGCGTTCAAGGTGCTGATCGAATTCGGCACAAGCACTGGAGAGCTGAGTGCCATGCTCTCCATGGGTTCCTACCTATCCCTCTCCAGCAAGTTGCTCCTGGCCTTCGGCTTGGTTTTCGAATTGCCCGTTGTGATCTTTTTCCTGGCTCGCATGGGGATTGTCGACCACAAGATGCTGTCACGCAACCGCAAGTTTGCCTTGCTTGCCGCCTTTGTCATCGGCGCCATCCTCACCCCGCCGGACGTATTCTCGCAAACCGCACTGGCTCTGCCTTTTATTATCCTCTACGAAATCGGCATCATCGTCGCCCGCTTGTTCGGCAAGCGCCGCGTTGAGGATGTTGAGGAAAACCCCACCGGGGAAACAGCAGGCCCCTGATCTTGCCCTTAGCGTCCTCTCACCCCATTATCAAGCAACCAAAAGGCCGCCCCCGGAAGGGGGCGGCCTTTTTTATTGTGACCCGCCGGAGGCGACGCTTTGGCCCGGCTCCGCTTTTATCTCAGTTGAACATCTTCGCGCCCAGGTAGGCCAGCGCCGGCCAGGCGATCAACACGGCGGAGACGAACGCGAACACACCCAGCACGCCCATGATGGCGACGGTGTAACTGGCTTTGACGGTATTGACGAGAGTGGCTGCGGTTTTCATGGTGGGCCTCCTATGGGCGCTCCCGCCGGGCGGGAGGGTTGATTGTTGAGATTCCTAGTTGAACAGTTTCGAGCCGATGTAGGCGAGCGCCGGCCAGGCGATCAACACGGCCGAGATAAAAGCGAACACGCCGAGCATGGCGATGATCAGAACCAGGTAACTGCTTTTAACGGTATCCATGAAGCGGCTTTGAGTTTTCATAACGTCCTCCTGTGATGTGCGTTGTCCCTTACTCTTGATTAAACTTTTAACATTAAAATAATTTCATGTCAACAAGAAAAGTTAAAATATTTTCATTTTTTGAAAAACAACATAATCTCTTGTTATTACGTGCTATTTTTAATAGATTGTTTTTTACTCGTCTCCTCTGCAAAGACCTTCTTTCTATTTGTTTTGTCTTTTTATTCATAAACCTACATAGAACCGACCCCTAACCGAACCTTTTTGTGGCTCAAACGAGAGCCTGTATCCATGGGTGCTTTTTTTGCCCTCAGGAACGACAGGTGATGAAGATCGCTAATTTATAGGGGGAGGACTGTTACGGAAGTTGCCAAGGCGAGGAACAAACAGGGCGACACATTATTACCCACATGAAACAGACAATGGGACCCCTTGTCAGCAAGGACAGGGCAGGGGGAAGACATCTAAAAAAAGCGGATTCGGGTGAATACCCGAACCCGCCTGGACTCAGCCAATAATGGCGATGACGTTACTTAGCCGCGTTCTTTAGCTCTGCATCGATCATCTGTTTGAAGCCGTTAAAACTTCTATCCTTCAGCTGCTTGCCGTTGATATACGCAGCAGGTGTCCCACGCACACCGGCCTTGACACCCAGTTGGGTATCAGCAGCAACTTCCTGTTGCAAAGCGGGGGTTGCCAAATCCTTGTCAAAGCGAGCCATATCGACACCGACGCCCTCTGCCAACTGGCGAATCAGGACGTCGTTCAGCTTGTTGTAGTTGGCAAACAACTGATCGTGCAAAGGCCAGAATTTAGCCTGGTTGCGCGCAGCGAGACTGGCGAGGGCCGCAGGCTGGGCAAACGGATGCATGCTGAGGGGAAATTGCTTGAACACCATCCGCACCTGTTTTGGGTAGGCCTGCATGACCTGTTCGAGGGTTGGCAGCAATCGCGCACAATAAGGGCATTGGAAATCACTGAATATCGTTATGGTGACCGGAGCGTCTTCCGGCCCCTTGACCGCTGAATTATTCACCGGCAATTCTTGCACGTATGAGAGCTCAACGAACTGCAGCTCTTTGCTGCCGGCATTGCCAAGATAGAGGATTTGCCCATCCGGAGAGACTTCCAGGCTGGTAACGCCGGCACCGACCTTGAATCGTTCCTGTGCCTGGCCATCTGCGGCAAAAATCTGGACGTCTCCTCCCTCGAGTAAAACAAACAGGCGGCCGTCACTCACACTCTGTGCAACATCTACCGGAGCCTTATCCAGAACTTGGCGTTTGACGAGATTTTTTTCGAGTTCAGCATAAGCCGGGCCGACGGTCACAAGCAGTGCGATCAGCAGGGCGATAATGCGGCATGCTCCTGTCATTATGTTATCCTCTCTTTTCTGGGGGCATAAGCTATTACTCGGTTAGTTATTGTAATCTTGACGTGTTAGAGTGTCACATAAAATTACCCGCTGGCCGCACAGATGTCAATGTCAGGCCTTGTCGGCCTTGACAACAGCTCTTTACAGCGGCATAACTTGAAGCGCCATGCCTATTCCTGCCCTTGCCATACAAAACCTGACAAAAGTATACGACGGCTCACCAGCCGTTAACGACATTTCTCTGTCGATTGATTGCGGAGAAATCTTCGGTTTGCTCGGCCCCAATGGTGCCGGCAAAAGCACCACAATCAACATGATCGGCGGCGTTACCCATATCGGCAGCGGTTCTATCAAGGTTTTCGGCTTTGACAACCAACGCGACTATCGTACAGCCCGCCGCCTTGTCGGGGTCATGCATCAGGAGATTGTTATCGACAATTTCTTCACCATCGACCAAGCCCTGCGTTTTCATGCCGGCTACTACGGAGTACGCGATGATACCGCTTGGCGCCAGCGGTTGATCGACCAACTCGGCCTCAAACCACACTTGCACAAAGTCATGATCAAGCTATCCGGCGGCATGAAGCGCCGTTTCATGATTGCCAAAGCGTTGATTCACAAGCCCCAACTGTTGATTCTTGATGAACCCACGGCCGGGGTCGACGTCGAACTACGGCACACACTTTGGGATTTCGTGCGCGAGATCAACCGCCAGGGGACAACCATTCTCCTGACCACTCATTACCTCGAAGAAGCTGAGCAGATGTGCGATCGCGTCGCCATCATGAATCATGGCAGACTGGTCGCACTCGAGGCGACGAGCACGCTGCTAAAAGAACTCGGTACCCGCAGCATCCTTGTCCACCTGCAGTCACCTCTTACGCACATACCGGACAATCTCTGCTGTCAGGCGGCGGAGCTTGATGAATCCGGGACCAGTCTGCAATTGACCTTGTCAGCCAACCAACCGACCGGCGAGCTGCTCAAAAACCTTTGCGATATCGGTCTGCCGATTGCCGACATCGAAACCCGAAAAGCCAGCCTCGAGGAGGTTTTCCTGCAGATGATGCAAGCCGGCAGGGTGAAACCATGAAGCAGAATCAAGAGCCACCATTTGTTGCCTGGCTCCCCTTCTATACCTTGCTACAGAAGGAAATTCGCCGTTTTTTACGGGTTGCATCCCAGACTCTGGTCACACCGGTTATCACCGCTTCACTCTATCTCTTTATCTTTGGGGCCACACTGGGGGAGCGCATCAGCATCCTCGAGGGCTTCAGTTATGCACAGTTTGTGATTCCCGGATTGATCATGATGGGGGTGATCAATAATTCTTTTTCCAACGTCGCCTCATCACTCTTCATGTCACGCTATCTGGGGAACATCGTCGACCTGCTGGTCACCCCGGTGACTCCGACACAGTTTATCATGGCCTATACTCTGGCGGCTATGATCCGCGGGCTTGCCGTCGGCGTGATCGTCTGGCTTATCTCCTGCCTGTTCGCATCGCTGCCATGGGCCCATCCGCTTGCCGCAATCACCATGGCCTGCCTGGCCAGCTTTCTCTTTGCCCAGTTCGGTATCATTGCTGCAATTCATGCTGACAATTTTGATTCCCTGTCGATGTACACCAACTTCATCATCCTGCCGTTGATTTATCTTGGCGGCGTCTTTTACCCGATCTCCATACTACCGCCCTTCTGGGCCAAGTTGTCGCATCTCAATCCGCTCTTCTACTTGATCGACGGTTTCCGCTATGCCCTGCTCGGTGTTGGAGACCTGTCTTTCCTGGTCTCCTTCGGGGTTGTTTCGATCATGACCATGGCATTGTTCTTCTGGGCGGCGTGCCTGATTGTGCGAAGCTACCGTTTGCGCAATTAAGGCTTTCCCGTGAAAAAGCTGAGGCCCGTCCAAATGGACGGGCCTCTATAGCTTGCATTTAAATTTCAAAACAATTATTCGCCGACTTTTTCCAGAAGAGGGGCAACCTTGCCCTCGGGCCTGTCTGCCTGGTTCAGGCTCTGAATGAGAACATCCGCACCGATGGTTGCCGCATGCCGCACAAGGTTGTCAGCGCTCTCGCCATCATGATTCTTGAACGCCTGAATCATGTTGCGATGCTCTTCTACGGAAATTTCCATCCGTCCCGGCTGTGATAACGACGCCAGCCGCAGGCGCTTGAATCTCAACACCAAATGGTTGATCATCTCGTAGAGTTTCTCATTGCCCGCCGCCTTGATGAACACCTCGTGAAACTCATTGTGCACGCGGAAAAAGGTCTTGACATCACCATCCTTGGCGATCTGCTGCAGACGCTCATTGATCGACTCAAGGCGCTCGATATCTTTTGAGGAGAGGTTTTCCGCTGCCATCTTGGCGGCAAATCCCTCGAGGATAATCTTAATCGCGTAAAATTCTTCGACATCTCGCTCTGACAAGGAAGCAACGACCGCGCCCTTGCGCGGGATCACCTCCAGATAGCCTTCCGATTCGAGCTGCCGAAAGGCCTCTCTGATCGGCGTCCTGCTTATCCCGAAGCGCTCGGCAAGTTCAGGTTCGGAGACTCGCTCACCTGGCTTCATGGTCCCTTTGAGGATGGCATCCCGAATCGTTTCCAGGATTTTTTCTCGCAATGTCTGGTGTCTTTCAATGGGTTTTCTACGCACAAGCTAACTCCGTCTTTTTTGGCTTCGGGAAATTGTATACAGTATACACTGAATGTCAAGCCATTTTATAACTACTCAGGTGCTAAGCCGCTTAACTGCTTGCCTTTTAGACCTGTCATCATTATCATCGCTGCATCTCGTATAGAGGATTATTCATGGATTCCGTTCGCCACTTACGCATCTCCGTCATATTACTCATTACAATCATTGCCAGTGGCACGCTTGGCTATCATTTGATCGAGGGCTGGCAGGTGTTCGACGCCCTCTATATGACCGTCATTACCCTGTCCACTGTCGGCTTCAAGGAAGTCCACGAACTGTCTCCGGACGGCAAGATCTTCACCCTTGTCCTCATTATCTGCGGGACAACGACGATTGCCTACACCCTCTCGCGCCTTCTCCAATTCACACTCGAAGGCCAGCTACGCAGAATTCTAGGGAGAAAGAAATTGGAAAACCGCATCAGCAAACTAAGAGACCATTACATCATCTGCGGATCCGGCCGCATCGGCCACCTGATCTGCCGCGAGTTCCAGTCCCGTCCGATGCCTTTTGTCGTCGTCGAAAAGGATCCTCACCACATAGATCGCCTCAGCCGTGAAGGTTATATGTTTGTCGAGGGAGACGCTACTGATGACGAAACGCTGCAGGCGGCTGGCATTGAACATGCCAAGGGCTTAATCACGGCGGTGACTTCGGATACGGACAACGTCTACATTACCCTCACTGCGCGCGGCCTCAACCCCAAGCTGTTCATCCTCGCCCGCGCCGGCGAAGAGGGCTCAGAGAAAAAGCTCATGCGTGCCGGCGCCAGCAAGGTCATCTCACCCTATACGATCGGCGCCACGCGTATGGCCCAGGCAATCCTGCGGCCATCGGTGGTCGATTTTATCGAGATCGCCACAGCAAGCGAACACCTGGAACTGCAGATCGAGGAAATCGTCATCGCCACCCACTCTGAGCTGGCCGGTAAAACGCTGATCAGTTCAGGCGTTCGGCAGAGCATGGGGATTATTATCGTCGGCATAAAAGAGACTGACGGCCAGATGATCTTCAACCCGCCCCCCAACAAGGTTATCGAACCCAATTCGGTACTGATTATACTTGGCGAACGTAAAGCCATCAGCCAGTTGGAGAAGATCGCCAGAGGGAAACCTTTGTGACCAGCGTCCGTCTCGGAGCCCATCTCCCTTGGGCACAAACCGTTCACCTGCTCGGCGCAGTGCTCGAGCTTGACCTGGCACCTGAAATTGCCATCAAGGGCCCTGAGCTTGACTCTTTGCAAGAGAGCCTGATGAATCAAGTCGCGCAGACGCTTGCGGCCGCCAAAATCCGCCCTACAGTGCATGCACCTTTTTTCGACCTCAACCCCGGGGCCATTGATCCCCTCATCCGTCAAGCAACCTACCAGCGTCTCAGTCAGGCTCTCCGCTTCGCTGGTCACGTGAACGCGCATCTCATGGTCATTCACCCCGGCTTTGACAAATGGCGTTATCCAAACCTCGAGCAGACCTGGTTGACACTGGCAAAAGACTTTTTTGTGCCTCTTGTCGACCAGGCTGCGATCTGCGGCTGTCGACTGGTGCTGGAGAACATTTACGAAGAGACTCCCGACACACTGGTTCAGTTGGTGGAAGGGCTTGATTCAGAATGGTTCGGACACTGCTTCGATACCGGGCATTGGCGCCTGTTTGGTAAAAGGCCCATGGCTTCCTGGCTGGACGCGCTCGGCCCGCAACTCTTTCACCTGCACCTGCACGACAACAGAGGTCAGGCTGACGACCACCTGCCGTTAGGTGAAGGGATCATTGATTTTTCTCCCCTGCAAGTGAAGCTACGCCAGCTTTTACCCTGCCCAAGCATCACCTTGGAAGCCCATAGCCACGAGCACCTGCTGCAATCTTTACAACAAGCCAAACGTTTATTGCGCTAAACAAAAAGGGCGACTCGTTTGAGTCGCCCTTTCTCTTGGCTTGTTGTGATGTGACTCAGTGTATTTTCTTGCTCGCCACCTGCACGCGGATCACAGCCCGTTCCAGAGCGGCTTCCATGATCTTGAAGTTCTTGTCCTCGCTCGTTAGCTTCTTGAGGGCCTCTTCGGCGCGCGAAAGGGCTGCCTTAGCACGTTCCAGGTCGATCTGATCTGCAGGTTCAGCGGTTTCGACCAACACAGTCATGACGTTGTCTTCCACTTCCACGTAACCCCAGTTAACTGCGACCTGGAATGTCTCGCTGCCCTGTTTGTAGCTCAGGACACCGACCTTCAGCGTGGTCAGCAGGGACGTATGGTCGGGAAGCACACCGAATTCACCGATGGCGCCGGGAGCGGTGACTTCGTCGACCATTTCCGACAACACGCGCTTGTACGGTGTGACCAGTTCCAGTTTGAGCTTTTCTGCCATGCCTATTTATTCCTTTACGCCGGAACCTGCTGATTAAGCAGCCAGTTGCTTGGCTTTTTCCAGGGCTTCTTCTATGGTGCCGACCAAGTAGAACGCCTGCTCCGGGATGTCGTCGTACTTGCCGTCGACCAGGTCACGGAAGCCTTTGATAGTGTCCTTGAGTTCCACGTACTTGCCGGGGGAACCGGTGAAGGTTTCGGCAACGAAGAACGGCTGGGAGAGGAAGCGCTGGATCTTGCGGGCACGTGAAACGACCAGCTTGTCATCCTCTGAGAGCTCGTCCATGCCGAGGATGGCGATGATGTCCTGGAGGTCCTTGTAGCGCTGCAGCACAAACTGAACGTCGCGGGCACACTTGTAATGTTCTTCACCAACGACCTGCGGATCAAGAATCCGGCTAGTGGAATCCAGGGGATCAACCGCAGGGTAGATGCCGAGCTCGGCGATCTGGCGGGACAAAACCGTGGTCGCATCAAGGTGGGCAAACGCGGTTGCCGGAGCAGGGTCAGTCAAGTCGTCGGCTGGAACGTAGATGGCCTGGACCGAGGTGATCGAACCCTTGCTGGTCGTGGTGATACGTTCCTGCAGCTCTCCCATCTCGGTAGCCAAGGTCGGCTGGTAACCGACCGCCGAAGGGATACGGCCAAGCAGCGCCGAAACCTCAGAGCCGGCCTGAGTGAAACGGAAGATATTGTCAACGAAGAGGAGCACGTCCTGGCCTTCCTCATCACGGAAATATTCCGCGACGGTCAGCGCCGAAAGGGCAACACGGGCGCGGGCACCGGGGGGCTCGTTCATCTGACCGTAGATCAGAGCGGCTTTGTCGAGAACGCCAGAATCCTTCATTTCATGCCAAAGGTCATTCCCTTCACGGGTACGCTCACCGACCCCGGCGAAAACCGAATAGCCGCCGTGCTGCTTGGCAATGTTGTGGATCAGCTCCATGATCAGAACGGTCTTGCCGACACCGGCGCCGCCGAACAAGCCGATCTTGCCACCACGGGCGTAAGGTGCGAGCAGATCGACGACCTTGATGCCGGTTTCAAACGCTTCAACGGTGGTCGACTGCTCCACAAATTCAGGAGCCGGACGGTGAATTTCCCATTCCAGTTCATTGTTGACCGGACCAGCTTCGTCAACCGGTTCGCCAATGACGTTCAGAATCCGGCCGAGGGTCTTGTGACCGACCGGCATGACAATCTGTTTGCCGGTATCAAGTACTTCCTGGCCACGAACCAGGCCGTCTGTAGCGTCCATGGCGATGGTACGTACGGTATTTTCACCCAGATGCTGAGCTACTTCCAGAACCAGATTCCACTCCCGGTCGTTAATTGACGGGTTGGTCACCTTAACCGCGTGGTAAATCTCCGGAAGCTTGCCGGCTTCAAATTCCACGTCGACAACAGCCCCGATGACCTGCGTGATGCGTCCTTTATTCATGATGAACCGTTCCTCCGTTTTGCCCGCCCGGGTTCCGGGGGGATGTCCTCTTTTATGTAAGTAAAATTACTTGATCGATTCAGCGCCGGAAATGATCTCCATCAGTTCCTTGGTAATAGCAGCTTGGCGTGCACGGTTGTATTGCAAAGTCAGTTTGCCGATCATTTCCGCGGCGTTCTTGCTGGCACTGTCCATCGCCGTCATACGAGCACCGTGCTCAGAAGCAGCCGATTCCAGCAGCGAGCGGAAGATCTGTACCTCGATATGCTTCGGCAAGATCTGATTGAGCACTTCCGTGGCATTGGGCTCGTAGATATAATCGGTCACAAAAGAGCCTTCCGGGACTTCCTTCGGCACTATGGGCAGCAACTGGGTCACCGTCTGCACCTGGGTCATCGCACTCTGGAAGGCATTGTAAACCAGGAAGACTGCATCGTATTCACCGCTACGGTAAAATTCGATGACTTCCTGTCCCAGCAAAGCACCCGTCGGGTAGGATACCTGAGCGGTGCCAATCAGGTTCTCATGCACCTTGGCTATCTGCATCCCCGCACGGCGCTTAAGATAATCGTTGCCTTTCCGTCCGACGATCAGCAGCTCGTAACTCTCAAAGCCTTCTTTATTCTCCCGGATGAACCGTTCCGCAGCTTTGGCAATATTGGTGTTGAAGCCGCCGCACAGACCGCGGTCACCGGTAATCAGCACAATCAGGGCCTTGTTCTTGCCGCGCTCGGTCAGCAGATGATGACTGTCGGCGTCTTCGCGCAAAGCCAGACTGGAAAGCACATCGTGCATTTTGTCCGCATAGGGACGAGCAGCAACGACAGCCTCCTGGGCACGCCGCAGCTTGGACGCCGAGACCATCTTCATGGCCTTGGTAATATGCCGCGTGTTCTTGACCGAGCTGATCCGTTTTTTGATGTCCTTAAGACTTGCCATCTGTTCTTACCCGATCGTTGCGCCGTTAAGCGACAAACTGGCCCTTGAATTCATCCAGAGCGGCCTTGAGCTTACCCTGCAGTTCATCATCCATCGCTTTCTTCTCGCGCAGTGTGCCGAGCACATCGGCATAACTGCTCTCCATAAAAGCAAGTAGTTCCTTTTCGTAACGCTGGATCACGGTCGTGGGGTACTCGTCTACATAACCGTTGTTGACCGCGAAGATCGAAACAACCTGCTTTTCAACCGGCATCGGCTTGTACTGACCCTGCTTCAGAATCTCAACCAGGCGGGCACCACGATTCAACTGGCGCTGGGTGGCGGCATCCAGGTCGGAACCGAACTGGGCGAACGCTGCCATTTCACGGTACTGGGCAAGTGCCAGGCGCAGGGTCCCTGCGACCTGTTTCATCGCCTTGACCTGGGCTGATCCACCGACACGGGACACCGAGAGGCCGACGTTGATCGCCGGTCGCACGCCAGAGTAAAAGAGGTCCGTCTCGAGGAAGATCTGACCGTCGGTGATCGAGATAACGTTGGTCGGAATATAGGCAGAGACGTCGCCGGCCTGGGTCTCGATGATCGGCAGAGCAGTCAGGGAACCTGCCCCTTCCTCATCGCTCAGCTTGGCGGCGCGCTCGAGCAAGCGGCTGTGGAGATAGAAAACGTCACCGGGGTAGGCCTCACGGCCCGGCGGGCGGCGCAGCAGCAGCGAGAGCTGGCGATAGGCAACGGCCTGCTTGGAGAGGTCATCGTAGATGATCAGGGCGTGCTTGCCGCTGTCACGGAAATATTCCCCCATGGTGACGCCGGTGTAGGGTGCGAGATACTGTAGCGGGGCAGCCTCGGATGCTGAAGCTGAGACGACGATGGTGTAGTCCATGGCGCCGTGCTGCTTGAGCTTGTCGACCACCTGTGCCACCGTCGAGCGTTTCTGGCCGATGGCGACATAGATGCAGATCATGTTCTGACCTTTTTGGTTGATGATGGCGTCGGTCGCAACCGCGGTCTTGCCGGTCTGCCGGTCGCCGATAATCAGCTCGCGCTGGCCGCGGCCGATGGGGACCATGGAGTCGATTGCCTTGAGGCCGGTCTGCATCGGCTCATGCACCGATTTACGCGCGACAATGCCGGGGGCCTTGATCTCGACCTTGCTGTAGGTCTCGGTTTCAATCTCGCCCTGGCCGTCGATCGGGAGGCCGATACCGTTGACCACGCGACCGATCAGCGCTTCGCCGACCGGGACCTGGACAATGCGCTCGGTGCGCTTGACCGTGTCGCCTTCCTTGATGTGCTCGGAGTCACCGAGGATCGCGGCACCGACGTTGTCTTCCTCGAGGTTGAGGACCATGCCCATGGTGTTGCCCGGAAACTCCAGCAACTCACCGGCCATCGCCTTGTCCAGGCCATGGATACGGGCAATCCCGTCACCCACCGAGATGATGGTACCGGTTTCGCTGACCTCGACTTCACGGCCGAAGCTCTCAATCTGCTTCTTGATTATCGCGCTGATTTCTTCTGCTCTGATTTGCATTGTTACGACCTCATCACCCTTTCGTTAAGGATTCTTCGATTCGTTTAAGTTGAGTTCTGACGCTGCCATCAAAGAGGCGGCCGCCGATCTCTGCCTGCAAGCCGCCGATCAGGTCGGCATCGATGCTGACGGTCACGGCAACCTGCTTACCAGTCTGCTTTTCCAGGCTGGCGGCGATCGCCTGCTGCTGGACGTCACTCAGCGCACTGGCTGAGGTTATCTTGGCGCTCAGGATACCGGACAGCTCGTCCGCCTGGCGGCGATAATTCTCTTCGATCTGTGCGAGGTAGCCGATCCGCCCTTTGTCCAGAAGCAGGCCGAGAAACTTGACCATTCCTTCAGACAGCTCAAGAACCTTGCAGAGGTCGCCCAGCATGGCCACCTTCTTTTCCTGAACCAGGGTGGGGCTGTCAAGCAACAGGCGCAACAGGTCTTCCTGAGCCAGAACAGCTTTGACACTCGCCAACTCGTCGCCGTAGGTTTCTACGGCCTTCTGTTCCACGCCGAGTTCGACCAGCGCCTTGGCGTACCGTCGGGTAAGGGCACTGACGCTCAATGGAGTTCTCCCACTTTTTGCATGTATTCATCAACCAGGCGTTTCTGGTCTTCGGCTGTTACCTGCTGTTTGAGCAGATCCTTTGCCAGTTCCACGGCCAGGCGGGCAGCTTCTTCACGCAATTCTATCCGCGCTTTGGCAACCACGCCGGAAGCCTTGTTGTCGGCTTCCTTCTCTATTTTGGCTGCCAGCTCTTTGGCGGCAAGCAGAATCTTGTCACGTTCCACTTCGCCTTCCCGGCGAATCGCTTCGGTAATACCGGCAATTTCTTCAGTCGCCTTGGCCAGCTTGTCGCTGTATTCGCGATGCTTGGCTTCTGCCGCCTCTTTGGCCGCCTGCGCCTCAGCCAGCGTTTTTTGAATCTCCTCGGTACGGTCTTTAAGTCCCTTGCGGATCGGTTTGGTGACGAAATACACCAGCAGACCCACCATCAGAGCAAAGTTGAAACAGCGGTAGAGGAAATCTTTAAGAACAGCGTTGCCGCCGGCATGACCGCCGTCTCCGGAGGCCAAGACCAAACACGGAACGAGTAAAAGAACGACCAAAGCGGCCAACCGGATCAGTGCAGCCTTGACGTTAACGTTGCTTATCGTCATCAGACCGCCCTCCCCAGAACCTTGCCGGCAATATCTTTGGCCAGCGTCTCGGTCTCATCACGCAAAATCTTGCGAGCGGTGCTTGCCTCTGCCTGAATCTGCTCCTTGATCGTCTGCAGTTTCACGGCAGAGGCCTGGCTCGCCTCACCAACGATGCGGGA
Organism: uncultured delta proteobacterium; assembly: GCA_963825615.1. GTDB lineage: Bacteria > Desulfobacterota > Desulfuromonadia > Desulfuromonadales > BM103 > JAHEDT01. Next base: position 508,828 of record CAWGTV010000008.1, on the reverse strand, counting down.
CTCTTCTGCCTGAGCCGCTTTGCGCAGTGCTGCGCGCGCCTGAGCGCCTTGAAGGCGGGCCTCTTGAAGTTGTGCTTCATAGCGGGCAATTTGTGCCTGCACCTGCTCGTCGATATCCTGCACTTTCGTTCGGCAGCCTTCAATGGTTGCTTTGCGCGCCTTTAGAGCGGCCCGCAATGGTTTGAAAAGCAGTACATTGAGCACTGCCATCAAAATCATGAAGTTGGCAAACTGCAGGAACAGTGTCCAGTCAAGCTTGATCACCGTCGTACCTCATTTAAGTTCGCGCCGCAAGGGCACATCGGTATACTGTATACAGCCTTAGAAGAGCCTATAGGTGCCTTAACCTAGGGTCAAAGCGGAAGATAACTACCATAGCAGATAGGCTGTGTCAAGGCTCTTTTCGCAAAAAAACACCGTTCGCAGGAGACTCTTAATCCCCCGAGAAGGTCTCGGGTTGATTACTTTTTCGCGCCCAGGTCGACGGGCTTGGCGCCAGTCGTGCTCTCGCCGAGAGTCATGGTAATCGTACCATTCAGGGTGACCCCGTCCTCCACCGACAGAGCCGGCGTCTCAATGGTGCCGTCAACCTTGGCCGGAGCACGCAATTCGACGCGGGTCTTGGCCTTGACGCTCCCCTTGAAACGTCCACTCAGAATCAGGGTACCAACCTGCACATCAGCCTGGATGTCAGCGCTCTCACCGACGATCAGGGTATCGTGAGAGGTCACTTCACCGCGAAAGGCGCCGTCCAGGCGAACGATTTCATTAAACACCAGTTTGCCTTCGAACTGACTGCCGGGTCCCAGGAAGGCCTTGATTTCACTTTTCTCAATCGGAGTCTCTTTGCGCATAGGTCCCTTTTCCTTCTTATTGAACATAGCGAACATTCCTGACTATAAATAGTTAACTAATTGAAACAATAGGCTTTAATTCAACGGCCGGTGAATATATCGAGCAACCTCTCCAATTCTTCAGGAGAGTAGTAGCTGATTTCAATTTTACCGCCCTTGCCACCACGCGCCTGAGGGTGGATATTCACCTTGGTGCCGAGGCTGCGCTGCAACCGCGCAGCGAGGTCAGCAAGTTCCGGATCGATCCGGTTTTTGTGCGGGACGGTCTTACCCGAACCGCCCTTGAGTTTCTTGACTAGTGCTTCGGTCTGGCGCACGGAAAACTGTTTCTTGACCACCTGGTCACGCACTTCTTTGATACGCGCGGCACTCTCCAAGGGCAGCATGGCTCTGGCATGACCCATCGTCAGCTGACCACTGACCACATCTTGCTGTATAGTTGTCGGCAGACGCAGAAGGCGCAAGGCATTGGCCACCGTCGGCCGTTCACGTCCAACCCGACGGGCAACCTCGTCCTGAGACAAGTCAAAGGTGCTCATCAGATAACGGTAGGCTTCAGCTTCCTCGATGGCGTTAAGGTCTTCGCGCTGAATATTTTCGATAAGAGCCATTTCCAGCGCCCAGTCTTCGGAGACGTCCTGGATGACAACCGGAACTTCCTTGAGGCCGGCCTTCTGGGCAGCCCGCCAGCGCCGTTCACCGGCGATAATCTGGTAATGGTCGCCAGTGTGACGAACCACAAGGGGCTGGATCACACCCTTTTCTCGTATCGACGCAACCAGCTCTGCCATCTTGACGTCATTGAAGGTCTTGCGCGGTTGCTGATGGTGGGGCTTGAGATCTTCAACCGGACAGACGAAATACTTGTGACGACCATCCTGGGAGGCCGAGGACAACAGGGCGCCGATGCCCTTGCCTAATGCGGGACGCTTGGTCATATTACAGGCTACTCCATGCGGATGATTTCGCGCGCCAAATCCAGATAAGCGGTTGCCCCCCGCGAAGAGATATCGTAAAGCAGGGCCGGCAGGCCATGGCTGGGTGCCTCAGAAAGGCGGACGTTGCGCGGAATCATGGTTTCAAAAACCTGAGTGGAAAAGTGCTTGCGAATCTCCTCACTGACCTGGTGGGAGAGATTGTTGCGGGCGTCAAACATTGTCAACAGGATGCCCCGGATACCCAGGCCGGGGTTTAATTCCCGTTGGATCAAACGGATCGTGTTGATCAGCTGGCTTAACCCCTCCATGGCGTAATATTCACACTGCAGGGGAATCAGCACACTGTCAGCAGCCGTCAGGGCGTTGATCGTCAGCAAACCCAGCGAAGGAGGACAATCGATCAGAATATAGTCATACTCAGCAGAGATATCGGCCAGCGCGGTCTTTAGCTTGTTCTCGCGGGCCAGAGCCGAGATCAACTCTACCTCGGCACCGATCAGGTCGGGATTGGCAGGCAGCAGGTGGAGAGGTTCGAGAGCGGTGCTCTGGCGGATCTCCGCTGCCGGAACGGCGCCGAGCAGGGCATGGTAAACTGTCCGCTCAATGCTGTTCGGGTCGACACCGACGCCACTGGTAGAGTTGGCCTGGGGATCCAAATCAACCAGCAGGGTGCGTTTCTCGGCTACGGCAAGTGACGCTGCAAGATTGACTGCTGTCGTGGTCTTGCCGACGCCACCTTTTTGATTGGCTATGGCGATAATCTGGGCCATGCCGTTTCTCCTTAGAGGGGTGATTTTTTCGAGTCGCTCAGACTAACATAAGCCCTTGGATCTGCAAAGGAAATTTGCCAGACAACAACCTACCACCAGATGTTGACTTAGACATAAAAAAAAACACTACATATAGTGTAAAAACACCATCAACGTCTCAACTCAATCAGGCAGCGCTCAGCCTTCGAAACAGGTAGGCAGAGTTTGTGCAGAGCGAGAGTCCAACCCTCTCGCTGTAGTGGCGCGTAAAGAGCGGCATATTCCTGACAACCCTCCGGCCCCTTCATGGCCACCAGGCGCCCACCAGGGGCCAGGAACGGTTCCGTCAACCGTAACAGTTCGGTTAACCCGCACAGCGCACGGGCGGTCACCAGGTCGAACCCCGCCCGGTAACCCGACTGCTCCTGCAGAATCTCGACACGCCCGTGCAACGCTGTAAACCCCTCAAGCTTCAGGGCACGCGTAACATGGCGTTGAAAGTCGATCTTTTTGCCCACCGCGTCCACCGCGACGACATCGAGTTCCGGGCAGGCGATTTTCAACGGCAGGGCAGGAAATCCTGCTCCAGAGCCAACATCCAGGAGGCGCTCAGCTTGTCTGGCAAAAGGGAGCAAGGTCAACGAGTCGACCAAGTGTTTTTCCATAACCTCCGCGCGGGCGGTAATTGCAGTCAGGTTGCGGCTGCGATTCCAGCGCAGCAATTCATCGGCCAACTGTTCCAAAAGAGCCGTCGCTTCCGCGGTGACTCGAATATTAAGGTCAAATAGCATCTCCGTCAGCGTCATAAAAAAAACCTCAGCGTCGCAGGAGAACCGCGAGGATGGCAATTGCCGCAGGAGTGACCCCGGGAATCCGCCCCGCCTGCCCCAGGGTGCGGGGTGCCACGCGTTTAAGTTTTTCGCGGACCTCGGTGGAGAGGCCACTAATAGCATCGTAACGGAACCCGACCGGGATCGTCAGGTCTTCCAGGCGGCGAAAGCGCTCAACCTGTTCCTGTTGGCGGCGGATATAACCGGCATACTTGACCGCGGTCTCCAACTCGCTGCGCACCTCTGCTGAAAGACCAGCTAACTCGGGATCGAGAAAAGTAAGGTCATCGATACCGATTTCCGGTCGCCGCAGCAACTCTTCGAGGGAGGCACCATTTTTCAGGTTCTGCAAACCGAGACGGCCCAAAGCCTCGTGGTTGCTCGTAGAGATTCGGACATCATGCAATCGTCCGCTACCACGTTCCAAGTCCTCAAGTTTGCTTGTGAATCTCTCCCAGCGAGAATCTGGCAACAATCCTGCCTGGCGGCCGAGGGGGCTGAGCCGTTGATCAGCATTGTCTTCGCGCAGCAGAAGTCGGTATTCAGCCCGGGAGGTAAACATCCGGTACGGCTCCTTCGCACCGAGGTTTACCAGATCATCAACGAGGACACCGATATAACCCTGCTCCCGGCCAATCAACAAGGGATCACGGCCCTTGACTTGCAGTGCTGCATTCATCCCCGCCAGGAGGCCCTGGGCTGCAGCTTCCTCATAACCAGAGGTGCCGTTGATCTGGCCGGCATGATAGAGGCCCCTTAGCAACTTGGTCTCAAGTGACGGTTGCAGTTGAATTGGATCCACATAATCATATTCAATAGCATAACCGGGGCGCATGATTTCGACCTGCTCAAGACCCTTCATGGTCCTGAGGTACGCAAGTTGAACATCGACCGGCAGGGATGTGGAGACACCGTTCGGGTATATTTCGCCGCTGGCGAGGCCCTCTGGTTCCAGGAAGATTTGGTGTTGATCTTTTTCCGGAAAACGCACCACCTTGTCTTCTATCGACGGACAGTATCGCGGCCCGACACCTTCTATGACACCGGAATACAGAGGCGAACGATCCAATCCGCCACGAATTACCGCATGAGTACGTTCGTTTGTGTAGGTGATATGACAGGAGACCTGAGGTCGCTCTATCGCCAACGTATCTACGGAAAAGGGTTTAGGCACGGGGTCGCCGGGCTGTTCCTCCAAAACCGAAAAGTCGATGGTCGTCGCAGCCAGACGAGGAGGGGTTCCCGTTTTCAGACGACCCACAACAAAACCAATCTCACGGAGATGATCTGAAAGGCCTTCCGAAGGAGGTTCGCCCGCACGTCCACCGGGATAGTGGACCAAACCGACATGAATCAAGCCACGCATAAACGTCCCCGTCGTGAGAATCACAGCCGTCGCCATAAAACGCAGGCCGTCACGGGTTTCCACTCCCACAACACCACTACTTGAGACCAGCAGCCTCACCACCTGGCCCTGCTTGAGATCCAGACCGGGCTGCGCTTCAACGACTTGCTTCATGCGTGCACGGTAAAGGTCGCGGTCCGCCTGGGCTCGCGAGGCCCTTACCGCAGGACCCTTTTTCGTATTAAGGACACGGAATTGTATCCCGGTGGCATCGATATTACGCGCCATCTCACCACCCAGGGCATCAATTTCGCGCACCAGGTGCCCCTTAGCCAAACCCCCGATAGCCGGGTTGCAGGACATTTGCGCAACAGCATCCAGATTGAGGGTTAATAACAGTGCACGGCAGCCCATACGTGCAGCGGCAAGGGCCGCTTCACAGCCAGCATGTCCAGCACCGACCACAACAACATCGTAACTTTCTGCCATAAGCTGTTTACCTTTGCAGCAAACGTAAGAGTCATGCATGTTTCACGTGGAACAGTTGTGCGGGAGAGGACAGGGTGTTTCACGTGGAACAGAAAACTACTTACCGATACAGAACCGGGAAAATATCTTGTCGAGAATCTCGTCTGGGGTGGTTTCGCCGGTAATCAAGCCAAGCGCCGCAAGGGCCTCGCGCAACTCCATAGCCAGGCACTCAAAGGGGGTGGACTGGTCAGCTGAGTCGAAAAAACCATCCAGGGCAACAAGGGCACGCAACAAGGCGTCGCGATGCCGACGCTCTGTGATGACGAGCCCCTCATTGCCGGCCAGCGCCGCGTCGCTGCCGAGCCGGTCGACAATCGCTTCACGTAAGGCGTCAAAACCAAGGTTATATTTTGCCGAAACGGTCACCCGATACGGCAGAATCGCCAGCCGGTCAAGCTCACAATTCTGGGCTTGGTCGCTTTTGTTAACCACCAGTAGAGTTGATTCAGGCCGGCACAGGTCAAGCGCCAGAAAATCCTCTCTGGTTAGGGGTGTGGAGCCGTCGACAACCATCAGCACCAGATCGGCTGCAGCCGCTTTCTCTCGAGCCCGCCGCACACCTTCACGCTCAACGGGGTCGTCCGTATCGCGAACCCCTGCAGCATCAACCAGACGCACCGGAAAACCGGCCAGAACCAATTGCTCTTCCAGGGTATCACGGGTCGTCCCGGCAACCTCAGTGACAATCGCCCTTGATTCTCCCAGGATGGCGTTCATCAGGGAGCTTTTGCCGACGTTGGGTCGACCGAGTATCAACACGTTAATCCCCTCGCGTAAGGCCCGTCCGAGATCGAAACTGGTGGCCAGGGTTCTCATATCCCGGGCAATCTCCTGCATAGGCACAATTAGCCCAGAAAGGTCGAGAACACCCACCTCATCATCCGGAAAATCGATGTGCGCTTCAAGGAGAGCTAGAGAATCTTTAAGCTGTTGGGAATAACTGTGAATTTTCCGTGACAGGTGCCCATCCAGTTGATCCAGAGCTACGCGACTGGCCCGCTCGGAACGTGCCTTGATCACTTCGATTACGGCTTCTGCCTGAGCCAGATCAAGACGGCCGTTTAGAAAGGCGCGTTGGGTAAATTCTCCAGGGTTCGCCATGCGGGCGCCGCGGTCCAGAAACAGATCGAGCACGCTGCGCAAAATCTGACGACCACCGTGACAGTGGACTTCGACCACATCTTCACCGGTATAGGAGCGCGGAGCGCGCATAAGCACGACAAGAACTTCATCTACCCGTCGATTATCACTAGTTAGCAGGTTGCCGTGGTAGAGGTGGTGTGACGCCATGGTTTGCGGGGAAACCTTGCCGCGAAAAACGGCAGCGAGATATTCCACCGCTTGTGGTCCAGAGAGGCGAATGATGCCGACGCCGCCCTCTCCGGGTGGAGTGGCTGGAGCCACGATGGTATCGAACGACAGCATCGGCTAACTCCGTGATGATAAGTGAATAATGTAGCAAACCCGTGGGCCGCTCTTAAGGGGCTCATACCAGAGATATTGCACGAGAGCCCTTTCTACCACAGTCCCCGGGACGTCAGGTACAATTTCGACCGACAGGAACGGGTCGTTCATGGTCCCCCGTCAGGCGGCCTTACGATGAATGAAATACTGCTGCAAAATGGTCAGAAGATTATTCACCAACCAGTAAATGACCAACCCTGACGGGAAATTCAGGAACATGAAAGTAAAGATGACCGGCATCATCATGAAGATCTTCGCCTGCATCGGGTCAGCGGTTGAAGGGGTCATCTTCTGTTGTATGAACATGGTCACACCCATCAGAAGAGGGGTGATGTAGTAAGGGTCTTTGGCAGAGAGATCCGTCAACCAGAAAGCAAAAGGCGCGTGCCGCAGGGCAATAGAATCCAAGAGAACCTTGTAAAGAGCGAAAAAGACCGGGATCTGTACGATCATCGGCAGACAACCGCCGAGAGGGTTGACGCTGTGGGTCTTGTACAACGCCATCATTTCCTTGTTCAGTCTTTCCTTGTCATTCTTAAATTTGTCACGCAGTTTCTGCATTTCCGGTTGCAGTTTCTGCATTGACTTCATCGATGAGTAACTCTTGTGGGTCAAGGGCCAGAAAAGGAGCTTGATCAATATGGTCAGCAGGATAATAGATACACCATAATTTTTAAAAAATCCGTAGAAGAACGTCAGCACCATAAAGAGGGGTTGGGCCAGAATATTGAAGAATCCGAAATGGACAACTTCATCCAGTTGATGGCCCGCAACCTTGAGTAATTGCGGGTCTTTGGGACCGATATAAACCAGGTAGTCCAGCCTGGTTTGCTCGCCACCTTGAAGAGTAAAATAAGGTGTTTTCAACTGGTTCTCGATCGCGTCACCCTCACGCAGAACCTGAGCCCTCTCCAGCGTTTTTTCACCAGGCACGACAACGGAAAGGAAATACTTGTTCTGAAAAGATGTCCAGGAAACATCCTGCCCGTAAGCTACGGAACCTTTCTTGAGGTCATCAACCTTAACTTCTTGAATTTTACCGTTGATAAGCGAGGCTGGGCCGGAAAAGGAGTAACTGTCGGTTTTGACCGTATCGTCCCAATGTTGAACCAGGGCAAAATCGATGGTCCCGCGCAACGCCGTCTGGCTGGTGTTGTGTAACTCAAGAACCGTGTCGATAAGATATTGATCACCGCGTAAAATGAAGGTTTTTACATACTGCATCCCGTTTGGGGCAATATGCTGAAAGCTGAGCTTTAATTCATCGCTGCCCGAGATCTCGACCAGATCCGGCGCTGCCGTTTTAAAGCTGGCATTCTCTGCCAGGGCAAAGCCTTCAGCGCCGGTTGTGCGCAATGTTGCGTAACGCAGCGGGCCAGCGGGTTCAAACATCTGAACGGGGGGAGAATCTTTTGCAGCCGTTGCCCGATAACCCTTCAATATGAAAGAAACCAAGCGTGCTCCCTGGGTGGTGAACACAGCCTGATATTTGGCGGTTTCAACGACTATCTCCCGCGCAGGAACCGAGGTCTCGTTTACCGTCATTGTCGCAGAATCACCGTCTACGGGTGTCTGAACCACAGCGACGGGCGTCTCAACGACCGTTTTTTCTTTGACCTCGCTGGCAGCAACCGGCTGAACACTCTCTTGTGCAACCGGTTGTTGCTGATTTTTATTTGCCGGTGGAAAGAAAAATGAAAAGCCCAGCCAGACAGCAAGCATAAGGACCATAGCCAGGACGAGATTTTTATTTTCAGTTGAATTCATGATTGAAACAGACTCCTATAATGAAAGGCCCTAGTCAACCGGGTCGTATCCTCCCGGGTGCCAGGGATGACAACGGGCCAGACGTTTGAGTCCCATCCAGAGACCGTAGGCGACACCATGCCGGTTGACGGCATGCAGGGTGTACGTTGAGCAGGAAGGATAAAATCGACAGGTTGGCGGCTTCAGTGGGGAAAGGAATACTCTGTAAAAGCGAATACCCGCCATGGTTAACCGCTTAATCATGATTATCGGTCTCCAGACGGGCAAATACCGTTAGAATTTCACGGTCCACTTGCAGATGACTCAGGTTACCGGCTTGTCGCTTGGCTACTATCGAAATATCCGCCACCTGGCTGAACTGCCTGTAATGTTTTCTAAATAATTCGCGAAACCAGCGTTTGAGACGATTACGACAAACGGCATTCCCAACTTTACGACTCACTGTTACACCAAGACGGCAGATATCCCGCGTCGGCTTCACAATCACAACAAAATGGGTTGTATGATAACGTTGCCCCTCGCGCCACGCCTTCTGGTACTCGCCTGAACGACGTATCCGACGAAACCTCTCGAGGGTTTGTTCTCCCTTCACCCGTTGGTATAATACTACTTGGTCGGGGTGGTTACGGCCAAACGGCGACGACCCCTGGCACGACGACGCTTGATAACGTTGACGCCATTTTTAGTGCGCATGCGCTTGCGAAATCCGTGAGTACGTTTACGGCTGACTTTGCTCGGTTGATATGTACGCTTCATGACAGTTCATCGCTCCTGTTTATGGCAACTGTGGTGATTTTTGTAAAAGGCAGTTTTAAGCATAGATATAAATTAAAGTCAAGAACGAAAAGCCGTTGCATTTTTAAGTCATTATTCTAAAACAATTTTCCCTTGCAATAAAAAAATTCCTCTGATAATCTTTGTCATCAAGTTTTCCACGAGTATCTATTTATCTAAACTACTGATTTAATATGGTTATTTTGTTATCCACAGTTGTTTAAAAGCTTGTGGATAACGTTGCTCTCCCTGTGACTTTCCAGTCACTTGAGTCATGATTGAAGCCGGTATGAGTAAACTCTGGGATGACACCCTCGAACACCTTGAACTGAATCTCAGTCCACAACACTTTTCAACTTGGATAAAACCATTGAAGCTTGTGAAGATCGAGCAGGATATGGTCTATCTGGAGGTGCCAAACCGGTTCGTCCTTGATTGGGTCAAAGAAAACTACAGCAAGCTTATACAGAAAATTCTTTCTGAACTTTCAGCTGTCACCTACCGGCTACAATTCAATGTTTCCGGACAGGCCAAAGACCACCTTCCAAAACACGGTAAAAAAAGCGAGCCTGACAAAAAACCCACACCAAGGAATGAAAACATAACAACAAACAGTCATACCTCGGATTTGAATCTTAATCGCAAATATACCTTTGAAGAATTTGTCTCGGGTTCATCCAATCAATTCGCTTACGCAGCTGCAATGGCCGTTGCCAACAACCCGGCAACAACCTACAATCCCCTGTTCATCTACGGTGGTGTTGGTTTAGGTAAAACCCACCTGGTAAACGCAATAGGCAACGCCATCCTTAAAAAATCTCCGCAAGTGCGGATATGTTATTACACCTCCGAAAAATTCATGAACGAACTGATCAACTCCTTGCGTTACAATCGTATGGATGAATTCCGCAATAAATTTCGTTCCATGGATGTGCTCCTGATTGATGACATTCAATTTATAGCCGGCAAGGAACGTACCCAGGAGGAATTTTTCCATACGTTCAATGCGCTCTATGAATCACACAAGCAAATCATTGTTACCTCTGATAAATTTCCCAAGGACATTCCGGGCCTTGAAGAAAGGTTGCGTTCCCGTTTCGAATGGGGGTTGATTGCAGATATACAACCACCAGATGTGGAAACAAAGTTGGCCATTCTGAAAATGAAAGCTGAACAGAACAGTATCAAACTACCTGAAGATGTAGCCTTGTTTCTGGCCAATTCAATCTGCAACAACGTCCGGGAACTTGAAGGTTATCTGATTCGTATAGGTGCCTATGCGAGTTTGACTGCGATACCTATTTCACTCGATATGACCCGTGATGTTCTCAAGGATATTCTGATTGAACGCAATCGTGAACTGTCTGTTGAAGAAATTCTCAAAAAAGTAAGTAGCCATTTCAATATAAAAATTTCCGATATAAAATCGCCCAAAAGGCTCAAAACCGTGGTTTTGCCGAGGCAAATAGCCATGTATCTCTCTAGACAATTGACCTCGTCTTCCTATCCGGAAATCGGTGAGCGTTTCGGTGGCAAGGATCATTCGACCATCATCCATGCCATTCGCAAGATAGATAAACTCATGGAAGAGGATTTTCAATTGCGGAGCACCATTGAAAAACTTAAAAACGAAATAAGTAACTAACAAGCTGTGCAAAAGAGGGTTGGCAGCCTGGGGACAACATGGCGTATTTTCGAAAGCAATAAATATCCCCATTTTCCCAACAGCTTTTACCGGAACTTATCAGCACTATAAATAATTGATATTAATATATATTTATAACTTTTAAACGTATTAACAAGCCTTATTACTACTACTAATCTTTTAATTATTTAGTTCTTTAAATATTAAGTAAATACTGTTGATGAGGAGGCCAATATGAATTTCACCATTGAAAAAGAGGTTTTTCTCAAAGGACTTGCCAGGATCCAAGGTATTGTTGAAAAACGCAATACCATACCTGTTCTTTCCAACGTACTTCTGGAAGGAAATGATGGTGAACTACGGTTCACTGCAACGGATCTGGAAGTCGGCATGCAGTCGACATACCCGGCCAATATTCGTAAACCCGGCAAGATCACTGTTTCAGCCAAAAAGCTTTATGAAATAATCAAAGAGCTGCCGGATCACGAGATCAGCTTTAATGCCAAGGACAACTGTTGGATAGAAGTCGAATGTGACAAGGCTCAATTCAATATTGTTGGCCTCTCAGCTGACGAATTTCCTAATTTTCCCAAACCCGACCAGAGTCATTCTCTCTCCCTGGCCAGTGCTTTGTGCAAGGAGATGATAGAAAAGACCTTTTTTGCCGTGTCTCAGGATGAGAGCAAGTACAATCTGAATGGAATTTTCTGTCAGGTACAGGAGAATACCAACCAATTGCGTTTTGTGGCAACCGACGGGCATCGGCTTTCGATGATCGACAAAGAAATAGCCAATACAGCAAGTTCGGAATTATCCAAAGGTGTCATTCTCCCGCGCAAGGGAATACTCGAATTGAAAAAACTGGCCGAGGAGGGTGAAGGTAATCTGAACCTCGGTTTCATGGACAACAACGCAGTTATTAGCAAGGATCGCACCGTGATCATCATGCGCCTGGTCGATGGTGAATTTCCCGATTACAGCAGGGTTATTCCGAAAACCAACGAGCAGTTTGCAACAATTGCCGTTGATCCTTTTCTGCATGCTCTGCGCCGGATGATCATTGTCTCCAGTGAAAAATCGCGGGGCGTCAAGATGAATTTCAAAAACAACCTGCTTGAAGTTTCATCTTCGAATCCAGAACTGGGTGATGCCCGTGAAGAACTCGATATTGAATATCAGGGTACAGATCTTTCAGTTGGTTTTAACGCCCGATATTTGCTGGATATATTGCAGGTACAGCATCAGAACAAGATTCGCATGATTCTCAAGGATAATTTGTCACCTGGTTTAATTAAACCAGTCGAAGAGGACGGTTATCTGGCGGTTATAATGCCGATGCGACTTTAAAAAGATGGTAAGAAAAAGCCTTTGAATTTAAGGCTTTTTTCTTGATAAAGAGTATGATTCTCAACAATTTGAAGCTTCGCTGCTACCGCAACCTGACAGATGCGGATCTCTCCTGGAATGAGCATTTCAATGTCATTTATGGACATAATGCCCAGGGGAAAACCAATCTTCTCGAAGCCATTTACCTGCTTGGTCATCTGAAAAGTTTTCGTGGTGCCCGTGGATATGAGTTGATTAATCATACTGCTGAAACGGCCTGGTTAGGAGCAATTGTTATTCAAGGTGGAGTTCAGCACCGTCTTGAGATAGGTTTGCAGAAGAACGGACGCAATCCCCGAATTGACGGTAAAACGGTTCAAAAGCTCAGTCAGTTTCTCGGTTATTTTCGAACCGTTCTCTTTACCCCGGAGGAGTTGAACAGCATCAAAGGCTTCCCCGCTGGACGTCGGGCGTTACTTGATCGCGCTATCTTGCAGACCGAACCGGCCTATCTTGACCGCGTACAGGAATATGAACGTATTTTACGGCAACGTAACCAACTGCTGAAACAGCAGTCAGATGCAGCTAGCCTGGCACCCTGGACCGAAGCCCTGATCCGTACAGGCAGTCGGATAAGATACGACCGGCAGGTATATCTGGAGAGGTTTATGCCAAGGCTTTTTCAGGTATACCGGGAAATTAGTGGTAATGGCGAAACTGCCTGTCTGCATTATTCAATAGAAAAAAAGCCGCTGGCCGATTTGGCAGACCATATGCGGGAGGCTTTTGAGCGGTTAGCACCACGAGAAAAGAAACTGGGAGTGACCCTGACCGGGCCGCATCGCGATGACCTGGATTTCCAGGTCGATGGCCGATCATTGCGATGCTTCGGTTCGCAGGGTCAGCAGAGGTCATATCTCCTCGCCTTCAAGGCGGCGCAGGTGATGGATCTGGAGGAGCAGTTCAAGGAGCCCCCCGTCCTGTTACTTGACGATCTCGCCAGTGAACTGGACAGTCGGCGCCAGGAGGGTTTTTTTAACTTTCTGCTGAATCGGCGCGGTCAGGTTTTCATGACCTCGGCACAGCAGCCGCAATTGGCTGACACGGTGCAGCAGACGGCAAGTTTTTTCAAGATTGACCAGGGAATGGTTAACGCAATATCCCCAGAACGAGGGTGACATGACGCAAGAACTGAACAAAGCGTACGATGCAGACAGTATCAAGGTACTAGAAGGTCTATCCGCGGTCCGCAAGCGGCCGGCGATGTATATCGGCTCTACTTCGGTGCAGGGTCTGCACCATTTGGTCTACGAGGTCATCGACAATTCGATCGACGAAGCCCTGGCTGGTCACTGTGATGAAATAAAAGTGATTATCCATGTGGATAATTCGGTGACCGTAGTCGACAATGGCCGGGGAATCCCGGTTGATATGCACCAGACCCAAAAAAGACCCGCCGCCGAAGTGGTTATGACGGTGCTGCATGCCGGAGGCAAGTTTGACAGCGACTCATACAAGGTTTCCGGCGGCTTGCACGGTGTCGGCGTCTCGGTGGTCAATGCGCTGTCCAGTCGCTTGGAGCTTGAAATTCGCCGCAACAACAAGATTTACCGGCAGACTTACGAGCGTGGCGTGCCAGTCACGGAGTTGGTTGAGGACGGAGAAACCAAGCGACGCGGTACACGGATTCTGTTCTGGCCCGACCCGGAAATTTTTGAAACCACCGAGTTCTCCTTCGAGACCCTTTCGCAACGCATCCGCGAACTGGCTTTTCTCAATGCCGGCGTCAAGATTGAAATTGTCGACGAGCGCACAGATAAGAGTCACATCTTTCACTACGAAGGCGGCATCGTCTCTTTCGTCGAATATCTTAACCGCGCGAAAACCGCTCTGCATCCAAAACCGATCCTGTTTACTGGCAGCAAGGAGGGGGTCGAAATAGAAATTGCCATCCAGTACAACGATGCTTATGACGAAAAGATCTTCTCTTTCGCCAACAATATCAATACGCATGAAGGTGGTACCCATCTAAGTGGTTTCAAGGCCGCGCTCACACGCACCATGAATACCTATGCAACCACCAACAACCTGCTTAAAAATATGAAAACGGCAATTTCCGGGGATGACCTGCGCGAGGGGATGGCGGCGGTTATTTCGGTCAAGGTTCCCGACCCGCAGTTCGAGGGTCAGACCAAGACCAAGCTGGGCAACTCGGAGATCAAGGGTTATGTCGAAACGATCATGAACGAAAAGCTGGCGGAATATCTCGAAGAGAACCCGTCGGTGGCCCGCAAGATTCTCGAGAAGGGTATCGACGCCGCCCGAGCCCGTGAAGCTGCGCGCAAAGCGCGCGATCTGACCCGCCGCAAGGGGGCTCTGGACGGCCTGGCACTGCCAGGCAAACTGGCGGACTGCCAGGAGAAGGACCCGGCGCTTTGCGAACTCTATCTGGTCGAGGGTGACTCGGCCGGCGGCAGTGCCAAGCAGGGGCGTGAGCGGCGCTACCAGGCGATCCTGCCGCTCAAGGGGAAGATTCTCAACGTGGAAAAAGCCCGCTTCGACAAGATGCTTACCTCCAACGAGATCCGCACCCTGATCACTGCCATGGGCACCAGTATCGGCAAGGATGATTTCGATATCACCAAGCTGCGCTACCACCGCATCATCATCATGACCGACGCCGACGTCGATGGTTCGCATATACGGACTCTGTTATTGACCTTCTTCTTCCGGCAGATGACGGAACTGATTGAGCGCGGCCATCTTTATATCGCGCAACCGCCGCTCTACAAGGTCAAACGCGGCAAGAAGGAGCTTTACCTGAAGGACGAGGCGGCATTGCGCGAATATCTTCTCGATGAAGGCGTCGAGGGTATGACCGTAGAGATGACCAAGAGCGGCAAGGTGTTGCGTGGCAAGCAGATCATTCCGACCCTGCGCAACATCCTCGAGTACAACGAACATTTTGACAAGATGGTCGTCAAGGGCGTCAACGCCGATGTGCTGAACATTTTTGTACGCGGTAAACTGCAGAACGGATTTGCCGATCTGGTCGATCTCGAACCCCTCGCCGTCAAATTGCGTTTGATCGAGCCTGATGCCGAGTTTACGGTACAGGGCGATACGGCGAGGATTCTCTACAGTCGAGGCAATTTGCGGACTTTCATCGACCAGAAGACACTTGAATACCTTTCCATGTACGAGTACAAGCTGCTGCTGCAGGCGTACAAGCAGGTGGAGGACATCTGTCAGAATGAAACCGCGGCGATCAGCAAGGATGGCGAAGCGGAAGCCGTCGTCAACGACCGCCAGGAACTGCTCAACCACTTCTTCTCTCGGGCCAAGAAGGGGCAGTATATCCAGCGCTACAAAGGTTTGGGCGAGATGAACCCGGGTCAGCTCTGGGAAACCACCATGGACCCGGAAAAGCGGGTTTTGTTGCAGGTCAAGATCGAGGATACATACGAAGCTGAACAGATTTTTACCGTTTTGATGGGCGACCAGGTCGAGCCGCGTCGCGAGTTCATCGAACAGAACGCTTTGAGCGTATCGAATTTGGATGTTTAAACCAAGTTGCGAGTAGCGGGTAGCGAGTAGCGAGCAAAATCACACACGCGCCACGTGCCACACGCCACGGATTTTCCGGAGGAAAATCGAGAATGCTTTCCGAACAAAACCGTATCACAGTCAATATTGAAGACGAAATGCGCAAGTCCTACATGGACTACGCCATGAGCGTTATCGTCGGTCGCGCTCTGCCGGATGTACGCGACGGCCTCAAGCCGGTTCACCGCCGGGTGCTCTTCGCCATGAATGAGCTAAGCAACGATTACAACAAGCCTTATAAAAAATCGGCTCGTGTCGTTGGCGACGTCATCGGTAAATATCATCCCCACGGCGACTCGGCCGTCTATGACACCATTGTGCGCATGGCCCAGGATTTCTCTATGCGGTATCCGCTGGTGGATGGCCAAGGCAACTTCGGTTCGATCGACGGCGACTCGGCGGCGGCGATGCGTTACACCGAGGTGCGCATGGACCGTTTGGCCCATGAACTGCTCAACGACATCGACAAGGAAACGGTCGAATTCGGGCCCAACTACGACGACTCCCTCGAAGAGCCGCTGGTTTTGCCCTGCAAGTTCCCGAACCTGCTGGTCAACGGCTCCGAGGGCATTGCCGTCGGCATGGCGACCAAGATTCCGCCCCATAATCTCGGCGAGATCATCGACGGACTGGTGGCGATGATCGATGATCCGAAAATTGACGATCAAACCGTGCTGCAATATATTCCCGGACCTGATTTTCCCACCGCCGGTTTTATTCTCGGCCGCGAAGGGATTCGGGAAGCCTATCGTACCGGCCGCGGCATTATTCAGATGCGCGCCAAGGCGATGGTAGAGCAGAACCGCCGCACCGGCCGGGAAAGCGTGATCGTCAACGAAATTCCCTTCCAGGTCAACAAGGCCCGGTTGATCGAAAAGATCGCTGACCTGGTCAAGGACAAGAAGATCGAGGGAATCTCCGACCTGCGGGACGAGTCTGACCGTGACGGAATGCGTATCGTTATTGAGCTCAAGAAGGACACGATTCCGCAGGTTATCATCAACCAGCTTTACAAGATGACGCCGATGCAGTCCTCTTTCGGCATTATCATGCTGGCCATCGTCGGTGGCCAGCCGAAGATCCTGGCTCTGCGCGAAGTCCTTGGGCATTTCATCGAACACCGCAAAGATATCGTCACCCGCCGGACCATTTTTGAACTGAAAAAGGCCGAGGCCCGCGCCCACATTCTCGAAGGGCTCAAGATCGCCTTGGACAACCTCGATGAAGTGATTCAGGTGATCAAGACCAGCGCCACTCCTGCGGAAGCCAAGGAGCGCCTGGTCGCGCGCTTCGAACTTTCGGAGATCCAGGCTCAGGCGATCCTCGATATGCGTCTGCACCGCCTGACCGGACTGGAGCGGGACAAGATCATCGAGGAGTACAACCTGGTGATGGCGCTGATTAAGCGTCTTAAGGAAATCCTTAGCAGCGAAGTCGAGATTCTCAAGATCATCAAGGGCGAACTGCTCGAGGTACGGGAGCGCTACGGCGATCCCCGGCGCACCGAGATCATCGAAATGGCCGCAGATCTCTCCATCGAGGACTTGATTGTCGAAGAGGATATGGTCGTTACCGTGTCGCATTCCGGCTACATCAAGCGGAACGCGGTTTCGCTCTATCGCGCCCAACGGCGCGGCGGTAAGGGGGCAACCGGCATGCGCCCGAAAGATGAGGATTTCGTTGAAAATCTCTTTATTGCCTCGACCCACAGTTATGTCCTAATCTTTACCAGCCGGGGCAAGGTCTACTGGCTCAAGGTTCATGAAATTCCGCAGGGTGGTCGAGCGGCACGCGGCAAAGCGATCGTCAACCTGCTGAATCTGGAGGCCGATGAAAGGGTGATGACCATCCTGCCGGTCAAGGAATTTGTGGAGGGGCGCTACATCATCACGGCCACCAGGAAAGGAACGGTCAAAAAGACTGACCTGATGGCCTATTCACACCCGAGACAGGGTGGGATTATCGCACTGACCATCGATGAAGGCGACAGTCTGATCGCCGCGCGTCTTACAGATGGTTCCATGGACATCCTTATGGCCAGCCGCAATGGTAAATCGATCCGTTTCCCGGAAACCGATGCTCGGCCGATGGGCCGGACGGCTCGCGGTGTGCGTGGCATGATGCTTGAGGGGAAGGATGTGATCATCGGCATGGAGGTTGTCTCCGATGCGACCGCGTCGACCCTGGTCTCTGTTACGGAAACCGGTTACGGCAAGCGCACGAGTCTCTCCGAGTACCGCGTCCAGAGTCGCGGAGGAAAGGGCATTATCACGATCAAAACCGGTGGTCGTAACGGCCAGGTGATCGATGTTAAACTAGTTGACAACGAATCAGACCTGATGTTCATTACCGATCGTGGCAAAGTTCTGCGCACACGCGTGAGCGCCCTGTCGATTATTGGTCGCAACACCATGGGCGTGCGTCTGATGGTCTTGGAAACCGAAGAGCGGATTGTTGCGGTCGCCAAGCTGGCAGAGAAGGAAGATGATGAAGGAAATCCAGAAATTGAAGAAACAGCTCCTGATGGAGGAGTTGAAGCGCCAGGGGAAGGCGCCTAAAAAGAGACTCTGGATTTTTCTTGTTCTGGCTCTGCTGGTTCTGTTCTCTGCCGGAGGTTACTGGTATCGCGCCAATCTGCAGACAAGGCTGGAAGAGTCTTTTCAAGAAGGTTTGGTGCTCAGGGACGCCGGCATCTACGATGCCGCAGCCGACCTCTTCCTTCGGCTGCACAGTGAACATCCGGCTTTTCAGAAAGCTCCCCAAGCTCTATTCCAGGCGGCCGAAATCCAGGATTTATATCTGGGGAAATACTCAGAGGCCCTGCTCAATTACCTCCTGCTGGAACGGGACTATCCTGAAGCCGCCGAAGTGGAACCGGCTATACGGCAGGTCGCCGTGCTCTACAAGTACCGTCTCAACGATTGCAGCCAGGCAATAGCTATATACCAGCGGGTTCTCGATGAGCCCGGCCATGACAGTGACCAGCTGCAGTACGAAGTGGCCGACTGCTATTTCCGTTTGAACAACTTCGAGCAGGCTCGCATTGAGTTCGAAAGCCTGCTCAAGAATTACCCGGAGAGTGACCTTATTGAAGAAGTGCAGTACCGCATCGCAATGACCTATGCCTTGGAGGGTCTACTCCCTGAAGCTGCGGCAGCCTATCAGTTGGTGCTGGAGCGTTGGCCGGACAGCCCTTATGCCCTTGAAGCGAGTTTCGGCTTGGCGACCGTTCTGGAAGAACAGGAAAAGCTCCTTGAAGCCCTGAATATACTGGAGGGATTGGCTGGAATTTATCCGAAACAGGATATACTGGAACGTAAAACGGCGCAGGTGCGTGAACGGATTGAAAAGAAAAAAAAGGCCATCTGAGGTTTGATCATGATGAGAATCGGAGTTATCGGGGCCGGTAGCTGGGGCACGACCCTTGCCAATGTTCTCGCTAAGAAGGGTTTCGATGTAACCCTTTGGGTTTATGAAAAAGAGCTGGCCGAGCGTCTGAAGGCGACCCGCACCAATCACTTGTACCTGGATAGGATAACTCTTGCTACAAACCTTGCGTATACCAACAATTTGGTTGAAGCGGTCGCCGGTCGGCAGGTTCTCATTCTGGTCTCGCCGTCACAGGTTATGCGGCGTGTGCTCAAGCAACTTGCGCCGCATCTCGAAGCTGACAGTCTACTGGTATCCGCAGCTAAGGGTATAGAAAATGATACCCTAATGACTATGTCTGAAGTTCTTCCAGAGGTTCTAGGCCCGCAGATCCTTCAGCGCAGTGCCTATCTCTCGGGGCCATCCTTTGCGCGAGAAGTTGCTGAAGAGCAACCCACCGCCGTGGCAGTCGCGTCAGCTGACCTGTCGGTTGCACATCGCATCCAGGAGCTTTTCAGCACTGACTATTTCCGGGTTTATACCAATCAAGACGTGGTCGGTATTGAAATCGGCGGAGCGTTGAAAAATGTCATCGCCTTGGCCTCAGGGGTAGGTGACGGGCTTGGCTTCAACCACAATGCCAGGGCGGCCCTGATAACGCGTGGTTTGGTTGAAATCGCCCGCCTCGGTGTTGCCAAGGGGGCCAACGAAGCAACTTTTTACGGTCTGGCCGGTATGGGCGACCTGGTTTTGACCTGCACCGGCGATTTGTCTCGCAACCGTTCGGTTGGTATCGAGCTGGGACGTGGGCGCAAACTGGAGGACATTCTCAACAAGATGAACATGGTCGCTGAAGGCGTCAAAACGACCCTGTCCGCCTATCAACTAGCGCTCAAGCTTGGCGTAGTCATGCCGATCACTGAACAGATGTACCAGATTCTCTATGAAAACAAAGACCCGAAGGTGGCGGTTGTCGACCTGATGCAACGGGCGCTGACCTCGGAAGACGATTAAAGAGAAGGGATCAATGACGATGAAAAGAATACTCATGGCTGTTCTCGCTGCAATCCTGCTGACATCTCCGGCTTTTGCTGTGGAGCAGGTTGTCATCGAAACCAATTACGGCAAGATTACAGTTGAGTTAGACGATGAAAAAGCTCCGCTGTCGGTGGCCAACTTCCTAAGCTATGTCGATAGCGGGCACTACAAGGACACGATCTTTCACCGGGTTATCAAGGATTTCATGATCCAGGGAGGCAACTTTACCGCCGAGATGGTGCCGAAGAAAACGGCGGCACCGATCAAGAATGAGGCCGGTAACGGCTTGCGCAATCTGCGCGGGACCATCGCCATGGCCCGCACCGGGGTGGTAGACAGCGCCACCAGCCAGTTTTTTATCAATCTCAAGGACAATGGCTTTCTAGACCACAAGGATAATTCCATTAGAAGTTATGGCTATGCCGTGTTCGGCAAGGTCACCCAGGGGATGGAGGTGGTGGACAAGATCGGCACCAGCCCGACGCATACGTTCCGCCAGTTCGGCGACGTTCCCGTTGAGCCGGTTGTTATCCTCAACGTTACGCGCGGCGCAAAACCATAATCCCACCGCCACGATTTCAGTGGCTTCAGCAGCGAGGCAGGTATGAGCACCGCCCGCATCATGAGCTATAATATTCAGCACTGCCGCGGCAGTGATGGTCAGGTCATTCCGGATCGAATCCTGAATGTGATCGCTGACGCGGCACCCGATATCGTTGCCCTTCAGGAACTCGGCCCCGTACATCATGCGGATATCCTCCCCTACTTGGCTGAGCGTCTTGGCCTGGATGCGTTTCGCGATGTCACCGGCGGGTCCCTTGCCTACCTCTCTTTTTATCCACTCCGGGCCGTGCAGCGGTTCGACCTCGGTTATGGCGGCCATTGTCTGCGTGCCGATGTGGACCTTGGTGGCAAACGTCTACACCTGCTTAACGTCAGTCTCGACACCTTCCCGCGATTTCGAAGCCACCAGATAGCCCAACTGCTTGGCCCGGATCTGCTTGGCAACCCGTCCCTGGTTTGCCCGGTCTTGATCCTGGGTGATTTTGCCGACTATTTCTGGGGTGCGGGTAACCTCGAGCTGGCCTCGATCCTGCGCCGCACTCGCCGGCCTCTCTGGCGTGGCACCTATCCGGCGCGCTGCCCAGTGTTCGGGCGCGACCGTGCCTACCTGCGCGGCGCGGTACGAGTTCTCGACGCCTCGATCAACCACAGTTTTTTGGCTCGCCAGGCGTCCTCTCACCTGCCGCTGACCCTGACGGTGCAGGTCACCGACACCCGTCGCACGGTGCGCTTGCAGCAACTGTCGCGGGGACTCATGGAAGCGGCTCCGGGTTAGCTTTACAGTGGAAAAGTCTGTGGACAAGGTTGACAACTGAGACTGAACAGAGGCAATTCCCATTGTTTACATGATGAAAACACCCCGCATTACATGTGCTCATGCGCAGCTTACCCTTGATTGCCTCGAACAGGCTTACCCCGATGCGCACTGTGCACTCGACCATGGCAATCCGTGGCAGCTGCTGGTCGCAACGATTCTTTCCGCCCAGTGTACCGATATTCGGGTCAACCAGGTGACCCCGGCGCTCTTTGCCCGCTTTCCCACAGCAGCCTGCCTTGCCACCGCCGACCCTGCAGAACTGGAAGACCTCATACGCACAACCGGGTTCTTTCGGAACAAAGCCAAGAACCTCATCGGTTGTGCTGCCGGATTGGTCCAGAGGCATAACGGCCAAGTTCCATGCGAGATGTCAGCGCTGGTCGCCCTTCCTGGTGTCGGCCGCAAAACTGCGAATGTGATTCTGGGGAATGCCTTTGCTGTCCCAGGGATGGTGGTGGACACCCATGTCAGCCGCATTGCACGGCGCTTGGGTTGGGCGTCGGCACGAACGCCGGAAAGGATTGAAGAGCAGCTCTGTAAACTGCTGCCGGTAACACGTTGGACCCAGGCTGCCCACGTGCTGATTTTTCATGGCCGGCAATGTTGCCGAGCGCAGACCGCCTGGTGTTCGGTTTGTCCGGTTGTGGGGCGGTGTCCGCAAGTAGGGGTTGGGCGGAATAAGTAGTGAGCCTGGTTATGGCGGCGACAGGGGCGTGAAGATGAGAGCAAAGCCAAAAGCGTGTAAAGTAAAGGGATTCGGTCAAGATCGAATCCCTTTACTTATGTCTTATCCAAGCAAAAGTCAAAGCTCATCCATATCCAGCCGGAAGAAATCCTTCGCCTGCGGCGTCTTCTCTTCGAGCGCATATCGCACCGGTGCCGTGTTGGGCGCAAAGGCCTCGATCGCGATATCCTGGCTGTCCTCGGGGGCCAACAGGCCGGTAAGCGGGTCGATCGGCCGGAACTCGATGCTGTCTGGTACAGGGAACTGTTCAACCGGCAACTCTTCGGTGGCCTTTTCCATGAAGGCGACCCAGGCCGGAGCGGCGGCCTGGGACCCGGTTTCCCCCCGACCCAGAGGCCGTTCCTGATCATAGCCGACCCAGGCGACCGCGAGCAATTGCTGGACGTAACCGATGAACCAGGCATCCTTGAGATCATTGGTGGTACCGGTCTTGCCGGCCACCGGCCGCTTTAAAGCCTTGGCGCGCCAGCCGGTGCCCTGCTGTACCACGCTCTCCATGAGGTTGGTGGTCAGGTAGGCCGTTTCAGCGCTGATGACCCGGCTGCGGGACTGGCCGATCAGTTTCTGGCCCGCTTGTGGCCCTTCCGGAAAATCGGCAGGATCGTTCGACTCGATAACCTTGCCGTCGCGATCCAGGATTTTGTCGATATAGGTCGGTACGACCCGAACGCCACCGTTCGCCAGCACCGCATAGCTGCGCGCCAGTTCCATCGGCGTCAGCGCCGATGAACCGAGACCGAGGGTCAGGTCTTCGTCAAGATGCGAGTCGATGCCAAGCTTACGGGCATAATTGGCCGCATAGCGGACTCCGATGTCCTCGAGAATCTTGATCGTGATGACATTGTACGATTTGGCAAGAGCGGTGCGTAGCGGCACCGGACCGTAGAAGCGCTTGGAGTAGTTCTTCGGTTTCCATTCCTTGATTTCACCAGTCTCAAGACGTTCCTTGAAGATCAGCGGCGTGTCGAGGATGACCGTCGCCGGGGTGTAGCCCTTGTCCAGTGCGGCGGCGTAGATTAACGGCTTCATCGCTGAACCGGGGAGCCGGCGGGCCTGCAGGACGCGGTTGAACTGACTAGTACGGAAATCATAACCACCGACCATCACCTTGATCTGACCGCTGTGCGGATCCATGGCCAGCAACGCGCCCTGTGCTTCTGGCTCTTCTTCGAGGGTCAGCTGCCAGGGTGCTTTTTTCGGCATGGCAATGATACGCACCTGCACTTTTGCGCCGAGCGGCAGACGGGTGGCTTGCGCGGTTGCGTTGCCGGTTGCCTCGCTGTTGCGCTTGACCACTTGTGGTGGACCGGCCCACTTGGCAGAGGCCAGCGCGATGCGCCCTTCACGGTCGGCGATACGCACGGACAGGCTCTGTCCATCGGTGCCGCTGATCACGCCCTCGACGATATCTTCGACCTGTGGCGGCGCTGCGGCAAAGGTTTCGACCTGTTGCTGCAGAAAAGCGACTTCCTCATCTTCACTCAGCGTCGCCAGCGGACCATGGTAGCCATGGCGCTTGTCATGGTCGCGCAGGTTGGCCTGAACCGCCGCCTGTGCGGCCAGCTGCATCTTGAGGTTCATACTGGTATGAACTTCGAGGCCGCCGCGATAAAGGAGTTCGTCACCGTAGGTTTCTTCGAGGTAGCGACGCACCTGCTCGGTGAAATAAGCGGCGTCGTTGATGTGCTGGTTGATGCGTGGCCGGATCACGAGTTCCTGTGTCTTGGCCTGGTTGGCCTCGTCCTGGGTGATGAACCCCTCGCTGACCATGCGGCCGAGGACGTACTCCTGGCGTTCCTTGGCGCGCTCATAGTGGCTGTAGGGGGAATAGCGACTGGGAGCCTTCGGCATGCCGGCCAGCATACTGCACTCGGCGAGCGTCAGGTCCTGGACGTCCTTGTCGAAGTAGTTCTCTGCGGCAGCCTGAACGCCATAGGCGCCATGGCCGAGAAAAATCTGGTTCAGGTAGAGGTAAAGGATTTCTTCCTTGGACAGGCGTTTTTCCATGCGGTAGGCGAGAATCGCTTCTTTGAACTTGCGCTTGAATTTGCGTTCCGGAGTCAGAAGAAGGCTCTTGGCGACCTGCTGGGTGATGGTGCTGCCGCCCTGCACAATCCCTCCTGCCTCTATGTTCCTCACCGCGGCCCTGAGGATTGAGACGATATCGATCCCCTTGTGTTTGAAGAAGTTTGAATCTTCGGCCGCGACGAAGGCCTGGATCAGCTGTTTTGGCATGCGTGAGACCGGTACGACGATGCGGCGCTCCTCGAACAGTTCGGCGATGACTTCACCCTCATCGCTTAAGACCCGGGTGATGATCGGTGGCCGATAGTCGGCCAGGGTATCGACGTGAGGCAGAGACTTACTGATATAAAGGTAGGCGCCAACCGGAACGATGATAGCCAGCAGCAGACCAAGCACACCCAAACCCAGGAGTACGCGGGTCACAATGGCGAGGAAAGATTTCTTTTGATTATTCTTTTGTTTCGGCATAAAACCCCTCAACAGAGCGAATACTTCTACCATAGCTCTCCCCTCTTCGGCAACAGTTTTGCCGGTTTACCGTGGGCTGCGCTATGTTATAGTTAACAGCTGTATAACAAAAATTTTTGCCGACAAGAGAGTTGTTTCGGCTTTTTTCAAGAAAGAAGGTGCCCAGATTGCCCGCCACGGATTTTCGTCGTAATAAAATTGTCGCAACCATTGGTCCGGCCAGTAACTCACGCGAGATGCTGTTCGCCTTGATGGAGGCTGGTGCCGATGTCTTTCGTCTCAACTTCTCCCACGGACTGCATGCGGACCTGGCGGAGACGGTTGCCCTGATTCGCGAAATTTCCCGCAATCGCCGCCGTGCGGTCGCTATCCTCGGCGATCTGCAGGGCCCTAAGATTCGTACCGGTATAATGCGTGGCGATGTCATGACCCTGGTGTCCGGCCAGTCCGTGGTCATCACCACGGCAGAGGTGCTCGGCGAGAACGGTGTGATACCGACAACCTACCAGGCCCTGCCGCAGGATGTGCACGTTGACGACCGGATCCTGCTCGATGATGGCCTTCTTGAACTGCAGGTTGAGAAGATCGCTTGCGATCAGGTGCACTGTCGTGTGCTGGTCGGCGGTGAACTGAAAAATCGCAAGGGGATGAACCTGCCGGGCGTGGCGGTCTCTGCCCCGGCGCTCACTGAGAAAGACCTGCTGGACCTCGATTTCTGCGCGGCCCAGGAACTTGACTACCTGGCCCTCTCGTTCGTGCGCTCTGCGGCGGACGTCGTGCAGCTCAAGGAGTTGCTCCGCCAGCGTCAGTCGGCGATGAAGGTCATTGCCAAGATCGAAAAACCACAGGCCGTGGCGTCCTTTGACGAGATTCTCGAGGTTGCCGACGGCATTATGGTGGCGCGCGGCGACCTCGGCGTAGAAATCAACCCGGAAAAGGTGCCCTTGATCCAGAAGCACATTATCCGGCAGTGCAACCAGGCGGGCAAGCCGGTTATCACGGCGACCCAGATGCTCGAGAGCATGGTGCACAGCCCTCGCCCGACCCGGGCCGAGACCTCGGATGTGGCCAATGCCATCCTTGACGGCACCGACGCCGTCATGCTGTCGGCGGAAACCGCCTCCGGCAAATATCCGTGCGAGGCGGTGGCGATGATGGTCCGGGTTGCCGAGGACTTAGAAAGCGATCCACAACTCAAAGAGCGGATCTTCCCTCTGCTCAGTGCGCAGAGTGGCTATCGCACCCTGCCGGAAGCGATTGGCCAGGCCGCCTGCCGGGTCGCGGAGAGTGTCAACGCGGCGGCCATTTTGGCGTTTACCCAGACGGGCAGCACCGCAGCGCTGGTGGCCAAGTACCGGCCGGCGGTGCCGGTCTATGCCGTGACACCATCCCAAGCGGTGCGGCGGCGCATGGCACTCTATGCCGGGGTACGCTCGATCCGGGTCGATATCGAAGGGGATACCGAGGCGCAGATCCGTTCGGTGGACGCTGCGGTGCTCGAGGCCGGCGTGTTGCACAAGGGAGATGTGGTGGTCATCACCATGGGCAGTCCGGTGTCCGATCCTGGGACCACCAACTTGTTGAAGATTCACCGGCTCGGGGTCGGGCCGTATTTCGAGGTCCCTGATACACCGATCGAAAGACGAGGCAAAGCATGACGAAAAAAGCGGTGGTTCTTTACAGTGGCGGACTGGACTCGACGACCTGCATGGCGATCGCCCGCGCCGGTGGCTTCGAGCCCTATGCCATGAGTTTCGCTTATGGTCAACGGCATTCGGTAGAATTGAAGAAGGCCCGCGAATATGCGCCGAAGATCGGTGCCATACGCCACCAGGTGGTGCAGATCGATCTGCGCCAGTTTGGCGGCAGCGCTCTGACCGCCGAACTGGACGTGCCCAAGGATCAGGAACCGGGTGACGCAATCCCGATTACGTACGTTCCGGCGCGCAACACGATCTTTTTGAGCTTTGCGCTTGGCTGGGCTGAAGTCCTTGGGGCTTATGATATTTTCATCGGGGTCAACGCCCTCGACTACTCAGGCTATCCTGACTGCCGGCCGGAATTTATCAGTGCTTTTGAAAACATGGCCAACCTGGCCACCCGTGCGGGTGTTGAGGGAGATCGACCCTACACGATCCACTCCCCTTTGATTCAACTCAGCAAGGCGGAAATCATCCTTACCGGCCTGGACCTTGGAGTCGACTACCGCATGACGCATTCTTGCTACGATCCAACGCCGGCCGGCATCTCCTGCGGTCGTTGTGACTCCTGTCGCTTGCGCTTGAAGGGGTTCCGGGAGGCCGGGGTTGAAGACCCGATAGAATACGTGACGCGTAGCGCTTAGCGCGTGGTGCGAAAGGCAAAACATGAGTCAGCAAAAAACCGAAGAAGCAGCTCCGCGCCGCGCGCCGCGCGCCGCGCGCAACTCCGACAGCTCCGCTGTCGGCATGCCCGACATGCAGAAGTCCCGGGATGACCGCAAGATCGCCATCGACAAGGTCGGCGTCAAGGATATCAGCTACCCGATTGTGGTGCTCGACAAGAGCAAGGAACAGCAGCAGACAGTGGCGCGCATCAACATGTACGTCGACCTGCCCCATCACTTCAAGGGCACCCACATGAGCCGCTTCGTAGAGATTCTCAACCAGTATCATGGTCAAGTCAGCGTCGATCGCATGAACACAATGCTGAGCGACATGAAAGAGCATCTCGAGGCCAGCAGCGCTCATCTCGAACTAGAGTTCCCTTATTTTATCGAGAAGCAGGCCCCCGTATCTGGAGCGCGCAGCCTGATGGAGTACCAGTGCCGCATGCAGGGGAGCCTCGGTGAAGACTACGATTTCATCCTCGGTGTCACCGTGCCGATGACTTCGCTCTGCCCCTGTTCAAAGGAAATCAGCGCGCGGGGCGCTCACAACCAGCGCAGTGCCGTAAAAGTCGAGATTCGCTATACGGATCATATCTGGCTCGAAGATTTGATTGCCTGGGTCGAGGAGTGCGGTAGCGCGCCGGTCTATGCCTTGCTCAAGCGCGAGGACGAGAAGGCCTTGACGGAACAGGCTTACGATAACCCGATGTTTGTCGAGGATGTCGTCAGGGCTGTCACCCAGCGCCTGCTTAAGGTCCCTGCTGTTACCTGGTTTCGGGTTGCCTGTGAAAATTTCGAGTCGATTCATAACCACTCTGCCTATGCTATGGTGGAACGGACGACAGCCGCTGCTCGTGGATAACTCTGTGGACAAGGTGGACAACTCTGCAAATAGCCACATTTTTAAACAGACTGGGCCGGTTATTGGCCTGTTTGCCAAGCAGCCAGTTCCCGGCCAGGTCAAGACCCGACTGACCCCGCCGCTCTCTGCCGAACAGGCTTGCCAGCTTTATTTGACCGCATTGCGGGAGACCGTTGCGCAGCTCCGTAACGCGGCCGTGCCGATGATCATCTGCTATGCTGGACAGCGGGACTGGTTCCGCGCCACCTTTCCCGACCTGCCGCTGCTTGCCCAGGGTGGTGACGGTCTCGGTGCCCGCATGAGCCATGCCGTTCAGGCGCTGTTTGCGGCCGGTGCCGGCCCGGTGCTCCTGGCGGGTTCCGACAGCCCTGACCTGCCCATATGTCTGCTCGAGGAGGTTCTGGCAAAACTACCGGAAACCGATGTTGCCGTGATCCCCTGTCACGACGGCGGCTACGCCCTTGTTGGCATGGGGCAACCGACGACGGAGCTGTTCGATTGCATCCCCTGGAGCTCTTCCCAGGTTTTGGACGTGACCCGCCAGCGTTGTCGGCAGCTCGGTCTTAGTCTTTATGAAACAGCCGCCTGGCACGATCTTGACGAGCTGGAGGACTTGCGGCGGCTGGTGGCACGTTCCCCCCGTTCGGAGACGGCCGGCCATATTGTCCGTGAGTTAGGGGAACTGCTCTAATGCACAGGAAGAAAAGCGTTGATGGCCGGTTGACTTGCCGCCAATGCTGCCTGATAATCAAGCAACATAATCTGACGGATGCGGCAATTAGGTTGTCGTAATCCCTGCTCTCAAGGAGAATCCCTTTGGAATTGGTGCTCAATGCCGGACCGGTGGTCAAACTGGTCCTGTTGATTCTGGTTTACTTTTCCGTGGTCTCGTGGGCCATCATTTTCTATAAACAGCTGGTGATTTTTCGGGCGATTCGCGATTCGGAGAGGTTCCTCGATTTCTTCTGGTCCAAGAAGCGTTTTGATGCCATTGGCCAGGGGCTGGACGCTTACCGGCATTCTCCCCTCGCCGTTTTGTTTCGCGAGGTTTATCGTGAACTGGCCCAGAACCGGCGCCAGGTCGAAGGACAGGAGGCCGACAACCTGGTGGCCGATCTCGGTGAGCAGGAGCGGGTTGCTCGTGTGCTTCGCCGCTCGACCACCTCGGAGAGCCACCGCCTCGAAAAGTACCTCTCCTTTCTGGCGACCACCGGTTCGGCTGCGCCTTTCATCGGCCTGTTTGGTACCGTCTGGGGGATCATGGACGCCTTCCATGGTATCGGCACCAGCGGTAGCGCCTCGCTGGCGGTGGTCGCGCCGGGCATCTCGGAGGCCCTGGTGGCCACGGCGATCGGCCTGGTCGCGGCGATCCCGGCGGTTATCGGTTACAACCACTTTGTTAACAAAATCAACGTGCTGACGGGTGAGATGGACAACTTCAGCCAGGAAATGCTGAATATTGTCCAGCGCATGAGCCGGAGTCGCTAATATGGAAGTCGGCCAGAACAGCAACCGCCGGCGCACCGTGCTGGCTCAGATCAACGTGACCCCTTTTGTTGATGTCATGCTGGTGCTGCTGATCATCTTCATGATCACCGCGCCGATGATGGAAAAAGGTGTGGACGTCGCCCTGCCGGAAGTGGAGAATGCGCCGAATCTGTCTGCCGTCAAGGAACCTTTGATCATTACCGTGACCAGCAAGGGGCAGATCATGGTCGGCAGCAACCGTGTCGAAAGCGCGGCCAAGCTCACCCCAGTACTGCAGCAGGTCTTGAGTGAACGGGATGACAAGACCGTCTACCTCGAAGCAGACAAGGCCGTGCCTTACGGCCAGGTGGTCCAGGTGATGGCGGCTGTCAAGCGGGCCGGCGTCGTCAAGCTGGGTATGGTCGCTCAGGAGCCGGAAAAGTGAGTAAGCGAGCAGTCTAATGTCAGTTGCGCCTTTGCACCAAGGCAACGCCTTTCACAACGATCCGAAGTTCGGTCGCCTGCTGCTTCTTTCAGTGATTGTCCATGCCATGATCTGGGCGGCTTTCAGTATCGGCTGGTTTGGCAGCAGTACGCGGCCGAAGCCGCCGGTCTACTACGTCGACCTGATGCAAAAACCGGTCCTCAATCCCCAGGCCGGTCGCCCTGAGCCACGGCCGGTCAGCAAACCAAAACCGGAACCGGCCAAGAATCCGCCGTCAACCGTCACCCCCAGTGTTCCTGTGGAACCGGCCAAGCCGGTGGTCAAGCCACCACCTAAACCGGCCGAGGTGGTCATCCCGAAACCGGAGCCGAAACCGGTGGCTAAGCCAATCCCAAAGCCGGCGGCAAAACCCGTAGCCAAGCCGGTTGTGGAACAGCCTCAGGAGAAGAAAGTGAAGAACGCCATCGATGAGATCCGCGAACGGCAGGGCCGCGAGGCGGCGCGCGAGGAGCTTAAAAACAAGCTGGCCAAGCTGCGCGACTCGGCGGGTGCAGCAGCGACCGTGCCGGCTGACGTACCGATCGGCATGCCCGATGGTCAGGGTAACGAGGTGGGGGTCAGCGCCCTGGCGTTCGTGCAGGCTTTTATCCAGCAGAACTGGATACTGTCGCCCTACCTGCTCGACCAGTCGCGTCTCGCCAATATCGAAGCCAAGGCGACTTTGACCTACACGGCCAGCGGGAAGCTGATCCGTTTCCGGATCAATACCCCCTCTGGCAACCAGCAGTTCGACGATTCATTGAAACGGGCCATCACCAAGTCAGATCAGCTGCCGCAACCGCTGCCTCAGGATCTTGAGCTGGTCGTTACGTTCAACCTCAAGGAAATCGCTGCGGCGAGGAGATAAACATGATGTTGCGCTGGTCCATTGTCCTGCTGGCCTGCTGTGCTTTGCCCTGGTCGGCCCTGGCCGCCACGGAAATCGAGATTTCGGCTCCCGGCGAACAGTCGATCCCCTTGGCCCTGACCGAATTCCTACCGGACAAGGGCCCGCAGTCGGCGCAGGTGTCGGCAGAGATCTATGAGGTGCTGGTCGCCGACCTTGATCTTTCGGGGTTGTTTCGCTTCATTGCTCCGGAGGCTTTTCTTGACGACGCCGGTCGCATCGGCCTGTCCGCAACCCAGGTCAACTTCCCGCAATGGCGGCTACTGGGGACGGAAACCCTAATCAAGGGCACCTATTCCCTGGATGGGGACAAGCTGGTTGTCGAGGCGCGCCTCTTTGATATCATCAACCGACGCATGCTGACCGGGCGCCGCTATGTGGGCGAAACCAAAGATATCCGGCGCATGGCGCACGCCTTTGCCGATCTGGTGCTCAAGGAGTTGACAGGCGAAGAAGGCCCGTTCAGCTCGCGCATCGCCTATATCTCTAACCAGTCGGGGCACAAGGAGCTCTGGCTGATGGACGTCGACGGCAAGCGGCCGATCCGCCTGACCGATCATCGCTCGATCGTTCTCAATCCGGACTTTTCGCCGCGCGGCAAGGAGATCCTCTTCACTTCTTACCGGGCCAACAATCCTGATCTCTACCGTAAGGAGATCTATTCCGGCCAGGAGGCCAAGCTGTCTTACAAGGCCGGGCTCAACGTGGCCGGCCGCATGGCACCGAACGAGCGCGAGATTGCCCTGACCCTCTCCAAGGACGGCAACCCGGAAATCTACTTGATCGATACCGGCGGCCGTATCCGCAAGCGCATTACCGACAGTTGGGGGATCGACAGCGACCCGAGCTGGAGTCCCGACGGCAGCCGCCTGGCGTTTATCTCCAACCGCCAGGGCAACCCGTATGTGTTTATTGCCGACGTCTTTTCCGGCAAGGTGGAACGCCTGACCAACCGCGGCAAGTACGACGCGACGCCGGCCTGGAGCCCGAAGGGCGATCGTATCGCCTTCAGCCGCCAGGACGGTGGCCGTTTTGACCTCTACACCATCAAAACGGATGGCAGCGATGAGCGCCGCCTGACCTTCGGTCCCGGTAACAGCGAGCACCCGCGCTGGAGCCCCGACGGCCGCTTCATCGTCTATTCGTCAGACCAGGGCGGAAAACGGGCGATCTACGTAATGCGTGCCGACGGCACCGGTTCACGACGGCTGACAACCCAGCAAAGCGACAGTCAACATCCGGCCTGGTCGCCACGCTGGTAGCAGACAGTTGTTATTTCTTTGCCGGCTCGCTATAATGCGCACTCCATAATTTATATGACGCCTCACTGACTGAGTCAGACGAGAGGTGATGAAACCCTGCCCTATGAAGGAGATTACAATGAAAACAATGCAAATGCTCAAGTTCGCTATGGTCGTTCTGTTCCTTGTCAGCGGCCTGATCGGCTGTGCCAGCACCCAGCCCGTCACCCCGGTCGAGGATCAGGCCAATGTTAGTCAGGCAGACATGAGCCAGCAAACGGAAGTCAAAGGTGTCGGAGAAGGCTCAATGCAAGGGGAAGCCGTACCGAGCCATGATGCCGTTGCCGGGATGGAGCGCATTTATTTCGATTTTGACCAGTTCACCCTGTCGACAGAGGCGCGCCAAATTCTCGGCGAAAACGCAAAGTACCTGAATGCCAACAGCGGTGCACAGGTGGTGATCGAAGGCCATTGCGACGAA
Source organism: uncultured delta proteobacterium (assembly GCA_963825615.1). Classification (GTDB taxonomy): domain Bacteria; phylum Desulfobacterota; class Desulfuromonadia; order Desulfuromonadales; family BM103; genus JAHEDT01. The sequence goes on along the minus strand of CAWGTV010000008.1, from coordinate 476,163 downwards.
CGCGGTTCCGACGAATACAACCTGGCCCTCGGCGAAAGTCGCGCCCTGGCAGCGAAAAACTACCTGGTCTCCCTGGGGATCAGCGACAAGCGTCTCTCCGTCATCTCCTACGGCGAAGAGAAGCCCTTGGTCATGGGCAACAACGAAGAAGCTTGGGCTCAGAACCGGCGTGCCGAATTCAAGGTTGTCCACTAAAGGTTGATAGCAAAAGCCAATGTCGTATAGCTGTGGGAGTAAGTTCATGTCTCGAGTCGGATTCTGGAGTCTGCTGTTGGTCAGTCTCTTGTTGAGCAGTTGTGTGACTCAGCAGGACCTGCAGCTGCAACGCGATTTGCATGAAATGAAGCGTCGACTCGGCGATGCCGAGCGAGCGCTCAAAGAACTGCAGGACGATTCGGCCGGGGGGGTCAGGGCGCATGTTGAAACTCTGGCGCGCAACCAGGCGGATTTCCAAGCGGAACTCGATGGCGTGCGGGTTGACCTGCAGTCGATGCAGGGTCGTACCGGAGACCAGGAGCGAATCAACGAGGAGCTGCGCCAGGACTTGACCTTGCTACGCGATGAGCTAAGTCTGCAGGTTGCCGATCATGAACAACGCCTTGCCCAGCTGGAAGGCCCCCGCGCTGCCGGAGAGCCATCGTCAACCGCGGTACAACCGCAGTCAGTGTCTCCCCAGCCTGCAGTGAAGACGGTTGTTGCGCCTGTTAAAAGTGTGTCGACGACGCCGGCCGGAGAGAGTGCTGCGGAACTTTATGATCGGGCGCTGAAAAAAATCCGCGAAGATCAGGACTTTTCTGCCGGGCGCGAATTGATGGAAACCTTCCTCAAGCGCTACCCGGACGATGCCCTGGCGGTGAACGCCGCCTATTGGGTCGGCGAAACTTATTACGCGGAAAAAGATTACGAAAAGGCCATACTGCAGTTCGAAGACATCATCCAGAAGTATGGAGAACACCCGAAAGTTGCTTCGGCGATGCTCAAGCAGGCGCTGGCTTTTGAGGCCACCGGCGACAAGGCCACCGGGCGCTTGCTACTGCAGCGGGTGATTGACCGTTTCCCGCTCTCTGCCGAGGCGGCCAAGGCCAAGGAAAAGCTTCGCGAGCCTTGATGCCGGGGTGAACTGCGGGTTTTGGCAAAAAAAGGTTGACATCAGAGTCTGGCACAGTTTATAAGACGCCTTCTGTGTGCCGCTAGCTCAGTAGGTAGAGCATCTGACTTTTAATCAGATGGTCGTAGGTTCGATCCCTACGCGGCACACCATTTTACACACGGCGTACATTGCAGGACCCTTTCCTGCTAGGTACTCAGAGTATAGAGTCCCTATCGTCTAGCCTGGCCCAGGACACCGGCCTTTCACGCCGGCGACGGGGGTTCGAATCCCCCTGGGGACGCCAAAAGGTTAAAGGGCCATCTTCTTGTGAAGATGGCCCTTTTTCTATTCCTGAATTCGGTGTCGCCACGCAATGGACAACAAGGATCTAGCAGAGCGACAATGGACGCTGAGTGCCTAAAACACGTTTGCTTAACACTCTTCCTGGAAAAAAGGACTGAACCGCTGTAGCTTGGATGACAAGACCCTTCTGCGTTGATTCCCCCAAAAGAGTTCAGTTCTGAACGTTTACTTTCTAGGAAAGATAGAACCCTTGCGGCACTCAAAAAAAATGGAATTCACGTTTTTTTCACATTTTTCCCACGCACCTTTAACGTCTGATGTTCTAGTCTATCAATAACAATGCAGCAGAAAAATTATATAAGTGGGCTATCAGTTGCTGTCGTCGTCCCAGAGCCATTGAGCGAAATCCTGATCGGTTCAAATGGCATTACCACTCTGTGATGAGACAAAAGATCACTCCTGATCAAAGGAAGCTGCAGCTGTTTCATTGCCCATAGTAAGTCGCCTCCTGGGCCTCAATCATTTGAGGCCCTTTTTTTAGTTTTTGAAGCCCTTTTGTAAGACGACCAACAGCGATGTGAAGGTTGATTGCGCGACCTTTCGCTCGCGCCGGCGGCGGGTAAAATTTGAGATGCAATACGCCGATTGTCACTGCTATGATTGCGATATTGTGGTGCGGGGCATTATGGCCGATGTCCTTTCAGATGTTTACGACCAACCATGCAGAGACAGGCGGACAAAAATGATTGCTCTTATGAAATTTTTTGACCGGCGATCCCCTGCGCAGCTGTTTGCCACGGCTCTTGCCCTCATGGCGGCCGTGGCGGTGCTGGATCATCTCACCGGTGCAGAGCTGTCATTTTCGATCTTCTACCTGTTGCCGATTGTGCTGGTCTCATGGTACTCACCGCGCTGGCAGGGGTACCTCTTCTGTGGGTCCGCGGCCATCGTCTGGCTGCTGGTTGATTATGCCTCCAGCCATATCTACAGCAACGGGCTTATCCCCATCTGGAACTCGACAGTAAGGTTCAGTTTCTTCCTGATAACGGCAACGCTCCTGGCTGAGTTGAAGGCCCGTCTGAAGATTGAGAAAGCCATGGCAAAAGCCGACGGGCTCACCGGGATCTTCAATGCGCGTGCTTTCAAGGAGCTTTCCGGCAGCTTTCTCGATCTGGCTGCCCGCCACCGCCATCCGGTTGTGCTGGGCTACATTGATGTGGATAATTTCAAGGCCGTCAACGACAACTTCGGTCACTCGGAAGGAGACCGCGTTTTGAAAGCGGTGGCGTATACGCTGGCCCGCAGTGTGCGTGCGACAGATATTGTCGGCCGGCTTGGCGGCGATGAGTTTGCCGTCTTTTTGCCAGAAACCGACTACGCCGGGGCCCAGGTGATGTTCACCAGGATTCATGAAGAATTGCAATCTGCCGCGGCCAACGGCGGCTGGCCGATTGGCTTCAGCGTCGGTGTTGCCGTCTTTACTGCCGGCCCAGACTCGATCGACGTGGCGCTCAAGTTTGCCGACAACCTCATGTACCGGGTCAAGAAAGCCGGTAAGAACAACCTCCTCTACGAAGTACATGCCGCGGTCCATGAGGATTAGGCCGAGGTGATGCTTGCCGATGGCTCGTTACCCCAAGGCTAAAATTTAACGCCGAAGCAGCAAGTTCATCAACTTGCGGGAGTTTTAAAAATTGTCTTTCGGGCTTGCTATTCTCGATGGACTGCTATAATTAGCAGCAGAAATTTTAATGTGTCTGTTGTGAAGTTTCGCATGATGTGATGGACCGTTCGTCAAAAATTGAAAAGGGAGAGTTCTATGTCTATGATCAAGGAGTTCAAAGAGTTTGCTGTCAAGGGGAACGTCGTCGACATGGCGGTGGGTATCATCATCGGCGGCGCCTTCGGTACAATCGTCAAGTCTCTGGTCGCCGATGTAATCATGCCGCCCATCGGTATGCTGCTGGGCAATGTCGATTTCTCGGAACTCTTCCTGGTACTCAAGAGCGGCGGTACGGAGGGGCCCTACAGAACCCTCGCCGAAGCCCAAGCTGCAGGCGCGGTGACCATTAATTACGGGCTGTTTTTCAACGCCGTGGTCAGTTTTGTCATCGTGGCCTTTGCCGTGTTCATGCTGATCCGGTCCATCAACAAGTTGAAGCGCGAGGAAGAGGCGCCGGCGGCAGAACCGACGACCCGTGACTGCCCGTTCTGCTGCTCTTCAATTTCCCTGAAGGCGTCCCGTTGCCCCCATTGTACCTCGGAGATCAGTGCCTAGACGGTTGCTTTTCAGCAAGGCTAAACAGGACAACCCCCGACCATCAATGGTCGGGGGTTGTTGCTTTGAGCGGAGGAGGTGGTGCTCTACTGAACAGAGACTTGAGACCCGTTTCCCGGCAGATTCCCGTGCAAACCCGGATCGTTATTAAGCAGGCAAAGGTGTTAACGCTGCAATGGCAGCGGTTGTAACTGTGCGCGGCAGGGTTCCGGTAAAGACGTCTGGTCCAGCCAGCCCCAGAGATGTCGGCCCTTCTGCTTTTGCAGAGGGGCTCTTTCGTTTTCTTTGTATGCTTAGATCGCCGACAGTGGACGACGGGCGTTAGACACTATTCACGTTTGTTGAAGAGAAATTAATTTGTATCCATCCATATGGGGCTGAATTACCGAGACAGCTGTGTTAGGATATTTTCAGTTTTTCCCTTGCTGAGCGTGGTTTTAGCATGAGTAAGCCTTCAGAAGTATTGGTGGAAATCTTTTCCGACGGAGCCTGTTCCGGCAATCCGGGACCGGGTGGCTGGGGAACCATCCTGCGTTGCGGGGGACACGAAAAGGAGCTCTCCGGCTATGCCGCGGAGACCACCAATAACCGCATGGAGTTGCTTGGCGCCATTGCCGGCTTCGAGGCACTGACACGCCCTTGCCAGGTGAGGCTGACCACCGATTCGGAATATGTCAAAAAGGGGATGACCGAATGGATCGACGGCTGGGTCAGGCGTGGTTGGAAGAATGCCCAGAAGAAGCCGGTTGCCAATCGTGACCTCTGGGAGCGCCTGCTGGAATTGGCCGGGCAGCACCAGGTCGAGTGGCACTGGGTGCGCGGTCACGATGGCCATGCCGAGAACGAGCGCTGTGATGCGCTGGCCAGGGCCGCCATCGAGGTGGGCCGGAACGGCTGCTGATCTGCAGCAAGGAATAGACTTGGCCGGTTTTTCTGTTAGGCTGAACTGATGCTGCAAAGAGGTTAAAGTTGGCCTGATTTATTGCCGGGAGGGCAGTTTACTGCATATGTCACCTGCAACCACTTCTGCACAAATGCTGGCAGCGCCGGATTTCGAATCATTCCTGGCTTTGGGGATCTACTGCTGCATCGCTCTTTTTCTGATCGCTGTCCTGCTGCTGCTCTCTTGGGGGGTTGGCAATAAAACCCGTTCGCGGCAGAAGCAGGAACCTTACGAATCGGGTATTTACCCCCTCGACAACGCCCGCCTCAAGGGGCCGGTGCCTTTCTACTTGGTAGCCATTTACTTCATCATTTTCGATGTCGAAGTGATCTTTGTGGCTTCCTGGGCCGTTGCCTACGACCGGCTTGGCTGGAGCGGTTTCGCCCACGTCTGTTTCTTTATCTTCATCCTCTTTCTCGGCCTGGTTCACCTCTGGAAAACCGGTGGCCTCGACTGGGGGCCACGGGCCCAGCGGCAGAACCGCAGCGCGGAACGGAGCGTCGTGTGAGCGAACAGCTGCCGCCCAATGTCATTCTGACGACCCTCGACGATGCCATCAACTGGGGGCGCAAGAACAGCCTCTGGCCGATGTTCTTCGGGCTGTCGTGCTGTTTCGTCGAAATGATGACCAGTATGACGCCCCGCTTTGACCTCGCCCGCTTCGGTGCCGAAGTGCTGCGCAGCACGCCGCGCGAAGCCGATCTGATGATCATTTCCGGGACACCCTTCAAGAAAATGGGCGCGAGTATGCTACGTGTCTACGAGCAGATGGCCAATCCCAAGTGGGTCATAGCCATGGGCAGCTGCGCCAACTCTGGCGGCATGTACGACGTCTACAGTGTCATGCAGGGGGTCAACCAGGTGCTGCCCGTCGATGTTTACGTGCCCGGCTGCCCGCCGCGCCCGGAAGCGTTCATGCAGGGGTTGTTGCTGCTCCAGGAGAAGATCGCCAGCGAGGAACGACCAGCCCGCAAGGTGCTTGGCCTCAAGGGCGGCAGCGAGGGAACGTCCTTGCCGCTGCTGGTCGATGGTGTCAGTAAGAGCCGTGACACGCGCGGCCCCGGCTTCGGCAACAATCCGAATCGCGGCACCTCGGCACAGGCCCCCGGCTTCTGGGGGAGCCGCGCCGTGGAAATGTGGCGGCCAGCCCAGCCGCGCGTCGAGTTTGTCACCTCGGCTGGCGACCTGCGCAAAACCCTGCACGAACATTTCGGCGACCGGGTGCGGGAAGACGCCAAGGGCGTCGACATGCCGACCTTCTGGACCGACCCGGTTACGGCACCGGAACTGCTCAGCTTCCTCAAGGATCGGGCTCCGACGCGCTTCCGGCGCCTCGAGGATCTGACCGCCATCGATGAGCGCTCCCGCAGCAGGCGCCCCGCCCACGATTTCACTCTCGTTTACCACCTGTTGTCTTACGATGATCCCGGCTACCTGCGTGTGAAGGTCCCTTTGCATGGCGAGAGCCCCTCGGCACCGACGGCCACAGGGGTCTGGACGACGGCCAACTGGTACGAGCGCGAAGTGTTCGACATGTTCGGCATCGACTTCCAGGGGCACCCCGACCTGCGCCGGATTCTCATGCCCCACAACTGGCAGGGGCATCCGCTGCGCAAGGAGCACGTCTCCCGCGCCACCGAGATGGCGCCTTTTACTCCGGAAGCGGCCATGCAGATGGTGCCGCGGGATGCCGAGAGCTTTTTTGGCGGTGCCGAGATCACGAGGGTCGACGACGAAACCATGGTGCTCAACCTCGGACCGCACCACCCTGGCACCCACGGTGTGTTACGCTTGGTCGCCAGGCTCAACGGCGAGGAGGTCGAAGACGTCGACGTTGATCTCGGCTACCACCATCGCGGCGCCGAAAAAATTGCCGAGCGACAGCACTGGAATCAGTATATCCCCTACACCGACCGCATCGACTACCTCTCCGGGGTACAGAACAACCTGGCCTACCTGCTGCCCCTCGAGACCCTGCTCGGTGTCGAAGTGCCGGAGCGTGCCCAGGTCATCCGGGTGATGCTCTGCGAACTGTTCCGCCTCGCCAGCCACTTGGTCTGGCTGGGGACTTTCGCCCATGACGTCGGCGCCATGACCCCGGTTTTCTATGCCTTCGAATCACGCGAAAAGATTTTCGACATCATCGAACAGATTACCGGCGGTCGCATGCACCCCTCCTGGTTGCGCATCGGCGGACTACCGATGGACCTGCCCGAGGGCTGGAAGCAGACCGTGGATATTTTCACCCGCGACTTCGACAAGCGCATCGACGAGTTCGACCGCATGCTCACCGATGGGCCTATTTTCAGGGGGCGCACCGAGGGGATCGGCGTCACCACCCTTGACCAGGCCATCGACTGGGGGATGTCCGGGCCGAATCTGCGGGCCTGCGGCCTGGCCTGGGACCTGCGCAAAAAAATGCCCTATTCCGGTTACGAGCGTTTCGATTTCGAAATCCCCACGGCCAGCAGCGGCTGCAGCTATGCCCGTTACCTGGTGCGTCTTGCCGAGCTGCGCCAGAGTCTGCGTATCGTCAAGCAGGCTGCCGCGGATATGCCCGATGGCCCCTACGTGACCAGCGATTTCCGCTATGCGTTCCCCGAGCGCAACGCCGGCAAGCAGGATATCGAGACGCTGATCCATCATTTCATGAACGTAGCGCGCGGCATGACGCCGCCGCGCGGCGAGTGCTATCGCGGCATCGAGTCGAGCAAGGGCGAGTACGGCTACTACGTGGTCAGCGATGGCGGCAACACCCCGTACCGGCTGCGCATCCGCACGCCGAGCTTCGCCCACATGCAGGTCTTCCCGAAAATAACCAAGGGGTGGATGATCTCAGACCTGATCATGGTGCTGGGAGCGATCGATTTCATTTTGGCGGACTTGGACCGATAGACCCGCAAGGCGCGCGGCATGTGGCGTGTGGCGCGAAAAGACGTAAGGCATGATGAAAGAACTTCTTCCAAAGGACCAGCTCGACAGCTTCAAGGCCCGTGCGGCGGCGATCGCACATCCCCATGAGCTGATCATCGACCTGCTGCGGGCAATCCAGGCGCACCACGGCTGGGTCCCCGACGCCGGTGTGCTCTTGACGGCCGAAACACTCGGGGTGCTGCCGATCGAGGTGGAAGAGGTGGCCACCTTCTATGACAAGATTTTCCGGCGCGCGGTGGGGCGACGGGTGATCCACGTCTGCGATTCGATCTGCTGCTGGTCGACCGGGGCGGAGATGATCATCACCCATCTGCAACAGAGCCTCGGCATCGGTCTGGGGGAGACCACGGTCGATGGCGTCTTCACCCTGTTGCCGACCTGCTGCCTCGGCGCCTGCGGTGACGCCCCGGCGATGATGATCGGCCTGACCACCCACGGCCGCCTGACTCCGGCGGAAATCGACGAAATTCTGCACAAGGAGCGTGCCGCGCTGGCGGCCGATGATTGACGAATGAACGCTTATCCACAGGTGCTCTTCAAAAATCGCCGGCCAGGTGAGACGGTCCTGCTCCCTGAGTACGAAAAGAGCGGCGGCTACCAGGGACTGCGCGCCGCCCTCAAGCTGACCCCTGCGGAAGTTTGCGCACAGGTCAAGGACTCCGGTTTGCGTGGGCGCGGCGGGGCCGGTTTCCCGACCGGCATCAAGTGGTCGTTCTTCCCGGCGGATGCCCCGGGGGACAAGTACCTGGTCTGCAACGGCGACGAGATGGAGCCGGGCACCTACAAGGACCGCCAGCTGCTGCTGGCCGATCCCCACCAGCTGGTGGAGGGGATGGTGATCGCCGCCTATGCCCTGCAGACTCCGGTCGGCTACATCTTCCTGCGTTATGCCTACGAAGACTGTTCGCAACGGGTCGAGCGGGCCATCGAGGAGGCCCTCGCCGCCGGCTATCTGGGCAAGAACATCCTCGGCTCCGGTTTCGATGCCGAACTGCATGTGCATCGCAGTGCAGGGCGCTACATCCTCGGCGAGGAGACCGCCCTGCTCAACGGTCTCGAGGGGCGCCGGCCCAACCCGCGCTCCAAGCCGCCCTTCCCGGCCCAGCGCGGCCTGTTCGGCCGGCCGACCAACGTCAACAACGTGGAAACGCTGGCCAACGTGCCGCATATCATGACCCACGGCAGGGTGTGGTTCCACGAGCTGGCCCTGAACCCCTTGAGCGCCGGGACCAAGCTGTTCGGCCTGTCCGGGCATCTCAACCGCACCGAGTGCTTCGAGCTGCCGCTCGGCATCACCCTGCGGGAGGTGGTGGACGATTTCGGTGGTGGCGTGCGCGGCGGCAAGAAATTCAAGGCCTGCCTGCCTGGCGGGGCGTCGACGCCCTACCTGACAGCCGAGCATCTCGACCTGATGATGGATTTCAACCCCCTCGAAGAGGTCAAGAGTCGCCTCGGCACCGCGGGCGTGACAGTCTTCGATGAAGACACCTGCATGGTGGCGGTGACGCGCAATCTCAACCAGTTTTTCGCCCGTGAGAGCTGTGGCTGGTGCACGCCGTGCCGCGACGGCCTGGCGATGATCTCCTGGCTGCTCGACCGCATCGAGCTCGGCCAGGGGACGGCAGACGACCTGGCCATGCTGCACGACCAGGTGCGCAACATCAGGGGCCGCTCCTTCTGCGCCCTGGCGGAAGGGGCCATGGGCCCGGTCGAGGCGCTGCTGCGCCTCTTCGAAGACGAGATCAAGGCGCATATCAAGCGGAGGGGCTGTCCTTTTGCCTGATGTGAAGATTGATTTTTTAACGCAAAGATGCAAAGAAAGCTCAGGGTTAAGCCTCGTCGGCATAAAGAGGTTTGTTCAACTTTGCGCCTTAGCGGTTCAGCGTTAAATGCTTTTTAGGTTTTGTTTAAAAATCGGAATTGATCCGAATTGATTTCTGGCCAGAAAGATTCTGGCTGAGTTTTTACTAAAAGAGTAACAATGCCGAAGCTGACCATCGACAATCTTGAAGTGAGCGTGCCCGAGGGGACCAACGTCCTCGAGGCGGCGCGCGCTCTCGATATCGTCATCCCGCACTTCTGCTATCACGAAGCGCTCGGAGCGGTCGGTTCCTGTCGCCTGTGCGCCATGATGTTCGTCGATGGTCCGGTCAAAGGGCTGCAGATGGCCTGCATGATCAAGGCGCAGGACGGCATGGTCGTCTCGTCGACGGCCCCGGAGGCGACGGAGCTGCGCGCACACGTCATCGAGTGGACGATGATCAACCACCCGCACGACTGCCCGGTCTGCGACGAGGGCGGCGAATGCCAGCTGCAGGAGATGACCGTGGCCGGCGGTCACGGCAACCGCCGCTACCGGGGGAAGAAGGCCACTTATACCAACCAGGACCTCGGCCCCTTCGTTCAGCAGGAAATGAACCGCTGCATCACCTGTTACCGTTGCGTGCGCACCTACCGCGACTATTGCGGCGGCACCGACTACGGTGTGTTCGGCTCCCGCAACCGCGTTTTTTTCGGCCGCTTCGAGAACGGCACCCTGCAGAGCCCCTTCTCCGGCAACATCATCGACGTCTGTCCGACCGGGGTGCTCACCAGTAAGCCGTTTCGTTTCAAGACCCGGCTCTGGGACCTGCAGGAAGCGCCGTCGATCTGCCCGCACTGCAGCCTTGGCTGCGCGACAGTCCCCGGCGGACGCTACCGGGAAGTGCAGCGGGTCAGGTCCGGCATCAATCGCGAGACCAACGGGTTCTTCATCTGCGACCGCGGCCGGTTCGGCTACGATCATGTCAATCACCCCGAACGTCCCCGCCAGCCGCGCGTCGACGGCCAGACGGTGGCAATCGCTGATGCTCTGGCCGCGGCCCGGCAACGGATCGTCGCTACGGTGCAGGCGCACGGTCCGCAGAGCGTCGCTTTTCTTGGCTCGGCACGGGCCAGCCTGGAAGCCAACGTCCTGTTGAGCGAATGGGCTGCGTCGACCGGTTCGTCGCTGCTGGTCTATGAGGCTCACCAGGCGCGTGATTTCGCGGCCCGCACCCTTACCGCCACGCTTGGCGCGCACGCGCGTAGTCTCGAGGATATCCGGCAGAGCGACCTGGTCATCCTGGTCGGCGCGGATCCGCTTGCGGAGGGGCCGATGCTTGCTGTTGCCCTGCGCCAGGCCGTGCGCAAAGGCGGCCAGGTGGTGGTCATTGATCCCCGACCGGTGCAGCTGCCCTGTACAGCGCGCCATCTGTCTGTGCCCCCGGCCCAGCTCCCCGGGATCCTGGCGGCACTCGGCCAGGACGACCTGGCCTCTCTACCGCAGAGCGAACGCGAACAGTTTGCCGGGCTGCTTGAACAGATCAACGCCGCGCAGCGGCCGATTCTGGTTGGCGGTGCCGACCTGCTCGGTGGCCCGGGTGTCGCTGCTCTTTGTGCAACCGCCGAGGCCCTGGCAACGGCCCAACGCGCTGTCGGCGTGATGCTGCTGCTGGCCGGGCCGAACAGTTATGGCGGTGCCCTGCTGGCGGGGGACGGTCCCGGCTTCGATGCAATCCTCGATGCGATTCAGGACGGCACGATGCGCGCGCTGGTCTGTCTCGAGAGCGATCCATTCCGGGAAGCGATGGATCCAGCCCGCGCCCAGGCTGCCCTCGGTCACCTGGAATTACTGGTGAGCATCGATGCCACACCGAGCCTTGCGGCCCAGCGTGCCGACATTTTCCTGCCGGCCCGTGCCAATGCCGAGATGGCCGGCAGCTATATCAACAACGAAGGGCGGCTGCAGCTCTTCCTGCCGGTGATCGATCCGGGGCTGCCGATTCGGGAGACCGGGGCCGGCAATCACCCGCCGCGGGAGTTCTTCACGGTGACGCCTGGCTCTGAGCCGGCTGCAGACTGGTGGCTGCTGGCACAACTGCTTGAACGCAATTCGACCCTGGTCGAGGTGCGCAAGGCGATCGAACAGAACGATCAGCGCTTTGTCGGTCTGGCGGGACTTGCTGCCGAGTCATCAGGGCTGCGTCTCGCCGCCAAGGGCGTCTTGCCGCCGGCAAGCGACCGGGAGATGCCCCTTGCCGCCACTGCCGAGACCCTGCCGCTCCTGGCGATTGCCGGTCCGGTTGGTTCACACTGGCTGGCGCACCTGTCGTCGCCGCTGGCGGCCACCGAGCCACAGCCTTCGGTCTGCCTGCACCCGGAGCAGGCGGCCATGCTCGGTCTGGAGGCCGGCAAGCTGGCGCGCCTGACCACTCGGCTTGGTCATTGTCACGTGGTGGTGCGCGTCGATGCGCGGATGGTGAAGGGGCTGATCCTGGTCCCGCAGCTCTGGGACACCGCTCTCGAAGGGATGGTGCCGGGCAGCATCCTTGACTGCCGGTTGGACAAGGAGGTCCAGGCATGAACGATCTGCTCATCAGCCTGCTCCTGATCCTGGTCAAGATCGGTCTGATCTTCGGCGTGGTACTGACCATGGCGGCCTACCTGGTGCTCGCCGAGCGCAAGATTCTCGGCCGCATGCAGATGCGCTACGGACCGAACCGGATCGGTCCCGGCGGTATGCTGCAGCCTCTCTGCGACGTGATCAAGTTGATCACCAAGGAAGATTTTGTCCCGGCCAGGGCCGACAAATGGGTGTTCCTGTTCGCTCCCGGCTTGACCGCGCTGACTGCGCTGCTCAGCTTTGCCGTGGTGCCCTTCGCACCGCCGCTGACGCTGTTCGGCCGCGAAGTGCCGATGGTGGTCTGCGACCTGAATATCGGCCTGCTCTACATTTTCGGGCTTTCCTCCCTGGCCGTTTACGGGGTGGTGCTCGGCGGCTGGGCGTCCAACTCGAAATACTCGCTGCTCGGCGCGATGCGCGGTCTGGCGCAGCTGCTCTCCTACGAACTGGCACTCGGCCTGGCGCTGGTGCCGGTGGTGATGAGCGCCAAATCCTTCTCGCTCAACGCGATTGTCATGGCCCAGGCCGACTGGCCGAACCTGCTGCGGCATCCGCTGGCGTTTATCATCTTCATGATCAGCATCACCGCCGAATCGAAACGCACCCCCTTCGACATGCCGGAGGCGGAGAACGAGATCGTCGCCGGTTATCACACCGAGTATTCCGGGATGCGCTTCGGCCTGTTTTTCGTCGGCGAATATATCAACCTGATCGTCATCGGGGCGATGACCACCGTCTTTTTCCTCGGTGGCTGGCACGGGCCCTTCCTGCCGCCGGTGGCCTGGTTCATTATCAAGGTGCTCTTTGTGGCGTTTCTCTTTATCTGGGCGCGCGGCAGCATGCCGCGGCCGCGTTACGACCAGCTGATGCATTTCGGCTGGAAGGTTTTGATCCCTCTGGCGCTGTTGAATGTGGTGGTGTCGGGAGCGATAGCGTTGGCGATGAATGGATGAATGGAGAAAATTATGAATTTTCAATTCTCAATTTTGAATTTAATTCATAATTCAAAATTAAAAATTAAAAATTCCCGTTTCATGTTTGTGGCTCTGGCCAAGCGGGGTGTTTGCTGAAATGGGCCTCTGGCGCGACATAAAAGGCACCTTGCAGCCCTTCTGGGTCACCCTCGGCTATCTTTTCAAAAAGCCGGTGACGATCCAGTACCCGGAGGAGAAGCGGACGCCGCCGCCTCGCTACCGGGCGCGCATCGTACTCACCCGCGATCCGGATGGCGGAGAGCGCTGCGTCGCCTGCCAGCTGTGCAGCGCCGCCTGTCCGGTGGACTGTATCTCGATGCAGGCGGCCGAGGATGCCGACGGCCGGCGCTATGCCGCCTGGTTCCGTCTGAATTTCTCACGCTGCATCTTCTGTGGGCTGTGCACCGAGGCCTGCCCGACCATGGCGATCCAGACCACCCCGGATTACGAAATCTGCAACCGCGATATCCTCAAGCTGGTTCATGAGAAGGAAGACCTGCTGGTGGACGGCTGCGGCAAGGACCCGGACTACAACTTTTACCAGCACGCGGGGATCGGCGTGGTCAACGAGCGCGGCGGCAACGAGGATGAATACGGGCCGGTAGACCCGAAGTCATTGCTGCCTTAAAGAAGGCAATTTTGAATTTTGAATTCTTAATTTTCAACGGAATTCAAAATTCGTAATTCAAAATTAAGAATTAGCCCATGGCGACCATGATTTTCTACATCCTTGGCTTCATCCTGCTGGCGGCGACGCTGATGTGCATCACGCGACGCAACCCGGTACATGCGGTGGTCTACCTGGTGGCGGGCTTCTTTGCTCTGGCGCTGATGTTCTACCTGCTCGGTGCACCGCTGGTAGCGGCCTGGGAGGTGATCGTCTATGCCGGGGCGATCATGGTGCTCTTCCTCTTCATCATCATGATGCTCGGTTTGGCGCCGCAGGAGGTCCCGACCTGGTCCGGGCTGGCAGCGTTGGCTGCCACTGGCCCTATTGTCGGCCAGCCTGATGATTTGTACCCTGCTGCTGGTTTTGCAGGACCCGGCGGCCGGCCAGGAGATCGGTGACTTCTACCTGGCGCCACAGGCGCTCGGAGAAGCCCTCTTTGGCCGCTATGCCCTGGCGGTGGAGATCGTCTCCTTCCAGCTGCTGTTTGCGACGATCGGCGCCTTCCTGCTCGGCCGGCCTTTGCCGAAGGGGGAGGGACCATGACGATTCCCTTCGGACATGCCCTGGCCTTTGCCGGCGCGCTCTTCGTGCTGGGTTTGAGCTGTGTCCTGATCCGGCGCCAGATCATGATGATCCTGATCGGTGTCGAGATCATGCTCAATGCCGCCTCGCTGGCTTTTGTGGCCGCCTCGGCCTATTGGCGCCAGCCGGATGGCCAGGTGTTCGTCCTTCTGCTTATGGCGATCACCGCGGCCGAGGTTGCCGTGGCCCTGGCCATGGTGGTTTACCTGTGGCGACGCAAGCGTACGCTGGTTGCCGATGAATTCAACGGGATGCACGGATGAACGAGAGCCTGTTGTTCCTCATACCCCTGCTGCCGCTGTTGTGCGCGGTACTCAACATGTTCTTCGGCATGCGCCTGCCGCGCCTGTTCGCCGAGACCATGGCCGTGACCGGCGTAGCCGGCGCCTTTGTCCTGACCCTGCTCTTCTGGGGGCAGGGGGGCGGCGAGGGAACCCGTGCCGTGCTTTTCTCCTGGCTGAGCAGCGGTTCGCTGGAGGTCTCCTTCGCACTCAACTTCGACCGCCTAGCGGCGCCGATGACGCTGATGGTGACCGGGGTCGCGACGCTGATTCATCTGTACGCCGTCGGTTACATGCACGGTGAGGACGATTACGCCAGGTTCTACAGCCTGCTCAATCTATTCGTCTTCGCCATGCTGATGATCGTGCTTGCCGACAACCTGCTGGTACTGTTCCTTGGCTGGGAGGGCGTAGGCCTCTGTTCCTACGGCCTGATCGGCTTCTGGTACCGCAAGCTGGAGAACGCCAAAGCCGGCACCAAGGCGTTTCTGGTCACCCGGGTCGGCGACGTGTTTCTTGGCATCGCCCTGCTCTGGCTGTTTACCCTGACCGGCACCCTGTCGATCAGCGCGATCAACGCTCAGGCCGCCACGATCTCACCCGGGGTGGTCATCGCCTTGAGTCTGCTGCTGCTACTCGGCGCCTGCGGCAAGTCGGCCCAGCTGCCGCTGATGACCTGGCTGGCCGACGCCATGGCCGGCCCGACCCCGGTCTCGGCGCTGATTCATGCCGCGACCATGGTGACCGCCGGCGTCTACCTGCTCTGCCGCTTTTTCCCGCTGGTGTCCCTCTCGGCCGTTGCCATGACCGCCATTACCGCCATCGGCGCGCTGACCGCCATCTATGCCGCCACCTGTGCCATGGCCCAGCGCGAGATCAAGCGCGTGCTGGCCTATTCGACCATGAGCCAGGTCGGCTACATGTTCATGGCGGTCGGTGCCGGCACGGTGGCCGGGGCCATGTTCCACCTGCTGACCCACGCGTTCTTCAAGGCGGTGCTCTTCATGGCCGCCGGCTGCGTCATCCACCTGGCCGACGACGAGAACGACATTTTCAAGATGGGCGGCCTGGCCCGGCGCGGTCCGCCCGAGCTCTTCTGGGTCTTTCTGGCCGGGAGCCGTCTGCCTGGCCGGACTCCCCCTGACCGGCGGCTTCTTCTCCAAGGACGGCATCCTGCTGGCGCTCTTCTCTCATCCCGATCCGGTCTACCGGGTGTTCTGGCTGATCGGCGTGGTGACGGCCCTGCTGACGGCATTCTACACCTTCCGGCTGGTCTACCTGGTCTTTGCCGGGGAATACCGCGGCACAGGACATCCCCATGCCATCCCGTTGCTGATGCGCTGGCCGCTCTGGCCCCTGGCCCTGCTCGGCCTGGCCGGCGGCCTGCTCAACCTTCCGGCCTTCGTCGGTGGCGGAGAAGCCCTGCACCACTGGTACGGCACCCTGGCCGGGCGCGAGGTAGACGCCAGTCACGAGGTGGAATGGATGCTGGTCGGCCTGGCCGCAGCCCTCGCCGGCGGCGGCTGGTTTGCCGCTCATTGGCGTTACCGCAGCTATCGACCGCCGTTGGACAACGCCGTCAGCCGTTTCCTGTTGAGCGGGTGGCGGGCGGATGCCCTGGTGGATTGTCTCTTCGTGCGGCCGTTTGCGGCCATGGCGCGCTTCTGTTCAACCGGATGCGACCGCACACTGTTCGATGGCACCATCAATGGTCTTGGGCGGCTCGCCACCAGTTGGTCAAACCTGCTGGTGCTGCTGACCACCGGTCGCCTGACCTCGTACCTGTCGGCCTTTGCCTGGGGGTTCCTGGTGTTGCTCGGCTGGTTCCTGCTCAAACTGGTTAACGGGGGAGGGCACGGATGACAGAACTTGCCAGCCTGCCGCAATTCCCCTGGTTATCGCTGCTGGTACTGCTGCCGCTGGCCGGAGCGCTACTCTGCCTGCTGCATGGCCAGCGCCCGGCGGAATGCCGTGCCCTGGCCCTGGCGACCGCACTGGCGGTGTTCGGCATCGCCCTCTACCTGTTCGTCTGCCACGGCCAGGGTGACGGCCGCTGGTTGCTTTACGAAGATGTCCCATGGGTCGAGCGCTACGGTATCCGTTATCTCCTGGCCATGGACGGCATCGCCCTGCTGATGGTGCTTTTAACCAGCTTCATGCAGATTGCCGCGGTTCTGCTGGCCTGGCGGGTCGAACGTCATGTGGCGCCCTTTTTCGCCCTGCTGCTCCTGCTGGAGACCGGCCTCCTGGGGATCTTCCTCGCCTACGACCTGGTGCTCTTCTACCTGTTCTGGGAAGTGGCGCTGATCCCGATGTTCTTCCTGATCAGCGGCTGGGGAGGGGATAACCGACACCGTGCGGCACTCAAGTTTTTCCTCTATACCCTGGTCGGCAGCTTCTGCATGCTGGTCGCCATCATCGCCCTCTACCAGATTCACGGCACGCAGACCGGAGTCTACACCTTCGCCATCGGCGAACTGCTGCGAACGCCGCTGACCGCCGCCCAGGAGGGCTGGCTTTTTGCCGGGTTCATGGCCGCGTTCATTGTCAAGTCGCCGCTGGTGCCCTTTCACACCTGGTTGACCGACGCCCTGAGCGAAGCTCCGGCGGCCGGTTCCCTCGACCTGACCGGGCTGCTGCTGAAGACCGGCATCTACGGTCTGATTCGCATCGCCTTCCCGCTCTTCCCGAGCGCCACGGCGAGCTTCTTACCGTTCCTCGCCGTGTTGGCGCTGACCGGTCTCTTCCATGCCGCCTGGAGCGCCTACCACCAGGATGACATCAAGCGGCTGCTGGCCTACTCGTCGATTTCCCACCTTGGTCTCGTGGTCCTCGGCCTGGCCGCCTGGCAGTTGACCGCCTGGGAGGGAAGCATCCTGCTGATGCTGACCCACGGCATCACGACCGGTGCGCTCTTCATCCTCGTGGCCCTGATCCGCGAGCGCACGGGGACACGCAGCATGCAGGAACTCGGCGGGCTCTGGGGACAGATGCCTTGCCTGGCGTTTTTCTTCCTGCTCTTTTCGCTGGCCTCGCTGGGGTTGCCCGGCCTGGCCAACTTTGCCGGCGAAATCCTGGTGCTGCTCGGAACCTTCCCGCACCACCCGGTCTGGGCCATCGTTGCTTTGCTCGGGGTCGTGTTTGCCGCTGCTTATATGCTGCGCCTGGTGCAGGGCGTGCTCTGGGGTTCGCCCCGCAAAGAGCGTACGCTGCCCGATCTGTCGCCGCGCGAGTGGCTGATGTTGCTGCCTATGGCGGTCCTGGTGGTCTGGCTCGGTCTTTATCCGGCGCCCTTCCTCGAACCTTTGCACGGTGTTGTTGCCACCTTGCTGGCGGGAGGGCTGCCATGAGCCTGCTCGACCTGCTCGCCCTGCTGCCGATTTTGATCCTGGTCTTTGGCGGGGCCGTCATCCTCATGGCCGGGGCCTGGTTTCGCGAGCCGGTCCCCCTGCTCGCCGGCGGCATCGTCACCGCCCTGCTGGGGGCCCTTGCCGCCGGACTGGTGCCGCCGCCGACCGCGGAGATTGCCGGCCTGTTCAGTGCCGGCGCCTATGCCCGTTTCTATACCATCCTCTGGGCGCTGCTGGCAGCCGCCGGTCTGATGATTGCGACCCGCTATATCGTGGAAAAAAGCCTCGGCGCCGGAGAATACGTGGCGCTGGTCCTCTATGCTGCAGCTGGGATGGCGTTGCTCTCAGCGGCGACTCACCTGCTCGGTCTCTTCCTTGCCCTTGAAACTTTTACCCTGGCGTTTTACATCCTGATTGCCAGCAACCGGCGCTGCGAACTGGCTGCCGAAGCTGGTCTGAAATATCTGGTGCTGGGTGCGGTAGCTACCGGTTTCATGGCCTTCGGCATAGCTCTGATCTATGCCGGTTCGGGAACCCTGGCATTGCCAGACGCCGTACAGAAGCTTGTGAGCGCGACCGATGAATTGCATGCCTGGGGGCTGTTAGGCTGGGGACTGGTGTTGATCGCGGTGGGCTTCAAGATTTCCCTGGCACCCTTCCATTTTTGGACACCCGATGTCTACCAGGGGGCGCCGGCTCCGGTGGGCGGCCTGCTGGCCACCGGCTCCAAGGGCGCTGTGGTTGCTGCGCTGGTCGGCCTGCTGGCGCTGGCCGGCCCGGTGTGGCACAGCCTGGTTGATCTGGTCTGGTTGTTGGCGGCCGTGACCATGCTGGCCGGTGCTTTGGGCGCGCTTGGTCAAAGGAACCTGAAACGCCTGCTGGCCTATTCCTCAGTAACACATATGGGCACGCTGCTGCTCGGCCTGCTTTGCCAGACCACCGCAGGGCTGGCGGCCACAACCTTCTACGTGGTGGTTTACGTCGTTGCCAGCTTCGGGGCCTTTGCCGTGATTGCCTCCCTGGCCGATGGTCGCGGCGAACCGATGACCTTCGAGCAGTGGCACGGTCTCGGCAATCGGCATCCGCTGCGTTGCGGAATTCTCGCGCTGCTCCTGCTGTCGCTGGCCGGCCTGCCGGCCACAGCTGGGTTCATGGCCAAGTTCGCGGTTTTCCAGGCGGCCCTGCAGTCCGGTTATCTCGGCTTGGTTGTCATCGGGATTGTCGCCTCGGTGATCTCCTTCGCGTTTTATCTGCGCGTCACGATTCTGCTCTTCCAGCCTGATGAGAGCGTTCCCCGCTGGCATGCCGGCACTGCGCTTGAACATGCGGTCCTTGGCGTCTGTGCCTCCGCTACCTTGGCGCTCGGGCTTTTCCCGGGTCTTCTCTTTGACCTGATAGGCCGCATCTTACCCTGATACCTGCTCTTGGGTTAGAATAGGGTTGACCCTGTACGATAAGGAGTTTCCCTATGACTATTCCCGAGCGGATCGACCGCTTTCTGAGTGCTGAGGCCTTTGGTGTCGTCGGCGCCTCGGCCAAGCCTCACAAGTATGGCAACAAGGTGTTGCGTTGCTACCTGCAGAACCAGCAGAAGGTTGTCCCGATCAATCCGTGTGGAAAAGGAGATCGAGGGTCTTCCCTGCGTTGCCTCGGTCAAAGAGTTGCCCGGGCAGGTCAGTAGCCTTTCGATTATCACGCCGCCCCAGGTCACGGAAAAGGTGGTCGAGCAGGCCATTGCCAGGGGGATCAGGAATATTTGGATGCAGCCTGGCGCCGAAAGCGCTCAAGCCGTAGCGGCCTGTGAACAGGCCGGCGTCAATGTGATTGCTGATGGCAGCTGTCTGCTGGTGGTCATGGGCTACCGGGAGCATTAAGGCGCCGCTGGGCTAAAGGAGGCCATAATGTGGCAGGATTGTTTAACTGCGAATAGATCGTTGACCAGGAAAGGTGGTCGTTGACTCGCACTCTCATGCGGCCGGTCTTGGGTACGATTCGGTGCGGCGGCTTGTCGGGGGTCGTCGACGGGCCCGGGCACACAATCCCTTAGTGACTGATCGTTGCGGTCAGCTTAATCAAGGGGAGGTGTCCCGGGGTCCGTCTCGGTTTCAGGGTTATGCGGCAAAGCAGTAATCGTCTCCCTCGACGCACTCGGTGAGGGCTTCCAGAAACGAAGCCTGTTGCGTGTCCTTGATGACTTCGGACAGACCGTGGTTGACGGCCCAGCTGCTACCGCAGGAGCTGCATTCGTAGATGTCTTCGTAAAAACCCTCAGCATGCAGGTCGGTTTCACTGTTTTTAAAGCTTTTGCAAACGGGGCATTGCATGGTTTATCTCCTTGTCCAAATATGGTTAAATTTAACCGATAGCGTCTAAGCAAGCTAAAGATAGAAGATAACCTCCGCTGATGCAAGGGGATTTTTTTATAAAACCATTACAAAACAACATGTTACACAATCTGTTGTTTTGCTGGGCAGACCAGTGGTTTGAAATGTTTGCTGATGAACATAGTCAATCGCCCATGGATGTCTCGCAGGGATGGGTTAACCGGCTGAAAAAGCTAAGTTTTAACAGTACAACCGGCATTCTGCCCGGCAGGTATGGCGGGCGGGCGGGTTTTTGTTGCCGGACAGAAAAAAAATGTTTTTTTTATGTTAGGGCCGTTTTCAAACCGTGTTTATGTTAATTTGCGCTGCCGATGTCTGTCTCTCAAGTTGCAACAGACGCAAAGTTTTGACCTCAGGTGTGAACTGGGCGACTCTTTGGCGGGGCAGGTTGGGTCGTTCCTGCGCCTCTGTTCGCGGCCCGGAGTGCTACATGCGTTGCATCTTGACGATTCGTTTCCTGCACGTCAACGGCGGGGCATCAAGTGATGATTTCCAGTGAGTTGCAAATCGACTGGCTGTACCGCCTGAAGAAGAGAATTCTCCTTTCCATTCTCATGGTTCTGGCAACCACCATCGTGGTGACCATGATCTTCATCGCTTACAAGCTCCGCGAGACCCTGGTTAACGACAGCAAGCTTAAAACCCGGGAACTTGCCGTCACCATAGATGCCAATCTCCACCACTTGATGATCCTAAGGGCTCCCGAGGCCATCCAGGAGACCCTGGAAATCCTGGTGGCGAAGAATCCGGCCATCGTTCAGGCGTTCATATTGAACAACCAGGGGAAGGTCACCTATTCCTCCGAAAAGGCCGCAATAGGGACGGTGCTGGATCGTTACGCAGAGGCCTCCTGTCGTGTATGCCATGCTGGTACCGGTGTCGCGTCAGGGGCCACCGACGCGGTCGTTTTTGCGAACAACGGCGAAATCCACCGGAATATCTCGGTCATCTACAACGAAAAAAGCTGTCATGAGTGTCACGACCCGGCGGTTGCCATCAATGGCAAGCTGATTATCGACCGCTCCCTGGAATCCGCTTTCACCCTGATCAACACGATCGAGCTTATTCTCTTCTGTTCCGGAGTGGTCTGCCTGCTCATCCTCGTGCCGCTCTTTTCCAAGTTGCTCTCCCGGGGAATCGATCACTATATTTTGGAGATTTTCACGCGTAACGAAGAGTTGCGCCTGCTCTATGTCATGGTGGAGCGCCTGAGCAAGACGCTGGACATGCACCTGCTCAAGGATATCGTGATCGAGATCTTCAAGGAGGTCATGGCGGCGGATGAAATGGTCCTAATTCTGCCCCGTACGCAACAGGACTACAGCGCCTCCTCATGGACCAGTGCGAGCGGTAAGGTTGAGCGCAGGAAGATCGCACAAGAGGATCCGGAACATGAGACCCTGCAGCGTTGGCTGGCAGACAAGTTGAAGACGATCACGGTCTCCGACGATGCACGGCAAATATGCATACCGATCGAGAGGGGGGGGGCGCGGCTAGCCTTGGTTCTCGCCAGGAAAGGCGAGGGTCATTTTGACAAGTCAAGGCTTAGGCTCTCCACGCTGATCAGCAGCCACATCGCCGTCGCCTTCGACAATGCCCGGCTCTACTACATCGCGATCACCGACGAGTTGACCAAGACCTTCACCAAGCGGCACTTTCGCTACTGCATCGATAACGCCTTTGCCGATTACCAGGAGATCGGCAACAAATTCGCCCTGCTGATGATGGATTTGGATAAATTCAAACAGGTTAATGACACTTACGGTCATGTCACTGGCGACAAGGTTCTGCAGCAACTCGGAGACATCATCCGCCAGTCGGTCCGCGAGGAAGACTTGGTCTTCCGTTACGGCGGCGAGGAGTTTGCCGTTATTCTTCCGGCGACCGATGGCGAAGGGGCGAAATTTGTCGCCGAGCGCATTCGCACCTCAACCGAGTCAGCTGTGTTTGAGTCGGGGACGATCGATTTGAAACTGACCATCAGCGTGGGACTGGCAACCTGTCCCGATGCGCCGTCGGTGCATGCTCTGGTCGTAGCCGCGGACAAGGCCCTTTATGCAGCAAAACACCAGGGGAGAAACCGGCTTGTGATGGCCGACAATACATATGAGCTGTCAACGTGAACTGAACTGAACTATAAACAGAGGGCCCTGTGAAAAAATTCGTGATTTTCTGTGTTGGTCTGCTGGCGGCGCTCTACATCCTCAACCCGACGGCGGGGGTCTTTGAAATTATCCCCGACAACCTGCCCCTGGTAGGCAACCTCGATGAGGCCGCGGCGGTGGCCTTGCTGTTGATGTGCCTGAAATATTTCGGTGTCGATCTGCCGAATATTTTCCGGCGCGGCAAAGACCACGAGAACACCATTGAGGTTGATCCCAAGTAACTACTTCTCTGGGCCGTGCCCACGGATAAGAATGGCGGTCACATCCCCGTGACCGCCATGGAATTGGTCCTGTCCCTCAATGATCCTGCGTCAAAAAATGCGTTCACTGTGCCTATTTGACCGGGCCGGTAAAAAGCCAGTCATTCATCTGTACTGCGGCATGACAGCCGATGCAGCCACCGACCTTCCCCTCCGCCAGAATTGCGCCGTCCGGCTTGTACTTGAGCCAGAACCAGTCACCGCCATCGGCATTGTAGCCGGCTTGCCGGTACATCACGGTGATCGCATCCAGCTGCTTCTCCGGGGTGTAATTCTCCTTGACGACGAACTCTCCGGCGGGAATGCTCCCCGTCTTCCCGGCGATGGCCTGGTAGGCCCCCTTGCTGACATAGGTGGTCAGGAAGGCGCCATGGGGATGTCGCCCCTCGTAGAGCTTGGCTTTACCGGGCCAGAGCTGCCAGCTCTGATAATTGGCCTGGTCGAGATAGGCGACCACCTCTTTGCCGCCTGCGGCAGGGAGCTGAGCGCTGGCAAAGGCAACGGTGGCGTAAGCGGTGAGAGCAAAAAGGAACAGGGGAACAAGCAGCAGGTGTCGTTTCATGGCAACCTCCTCAAGGCGGGTTTTGCAGGGTCTCTTCCCATTGAAACAGGAGAATTGCCTTTGTCAATTGCCCTGGGAGTGATCGTCAGGGTTGGTTCCAGAAGCGCCGCCAGTTGCCAAGCGCGTTCAGGGTCGAACCCTGTGGTTGCAGATGACAGCGGATTTCACCGTCGATCAGGGTGTCGAGGGAGGGCACCAGAGCAAGGCATTGGCCCGGCCGGCGGGATTCCGGAAGTCGACAGCCGTCTTCCAGTAAAAAGATACAGCCCGTCGCGTGACTTTGCGGGGCCGGGATGGCGACGCCATCGATGGCACGCAGGATCACTTCGGCAGGGAGCATGGCGCGCAAAGCGTCAGGTGAATGGGGGCGCGGCAGGTTGAAGGCCTGTAGGAAACGCTGCGGTTCGACCCAGACGCCGGGGTGCCCTTGGCAGCAAAGCCCGTGGCACTGTCGGCACATCTGCGGGTCGGCATGATTATATGTTGCCGGTGTCGACATGGTTTATGTCCAATCGGTGCAGAACAGTGTTTAAAAAAGTGGCTAATCGAGAACGGTCACCGCCTTGATTACCACCAGCTCCATCGGTACATTGTCGTAGCCGGCAACGCTGGTGGTTGCTTGCTGCTCGATGGTGTAGACCACGTCCATGCCGTCGACCACCTGGCCGAACACCGCATAGCCGTACATCTCAGGTTTGAGGCCGCCATGGTCGAGGTCCTTGTTATTCTCGGTATTGATAAAGAACTGGGCGGTGGCGCTGTCGATTTCGCCGGTGCGCGCCATGGCGACGGTGCCGAGCTTGTTTTTAAGTTTGTTGCTGGCCTCGTTGACAATCGGCGCGCCGGTCGGTTTCTCCTGCATGTCTGCAGTCAATCCGCCCCCCTGGATCATGAACCCCTTGATCACGCGGTGGAAGATGGTGCCGTCGTAGTGGCCGGCATTGGCGTAGGCGATGAAGTTGTCGACGCTGACCGGGGCCTTGTCGCGGTCGAGCTCCAGGAAGATTTCGCCGCAGGAGGTTTCGATCTGGATTAGGGGTTTGCTAGCGCTCATGGTGGTGACCTCGTTGGGTGATATGGTTGAACGATTATAGGCAAGCCAGTGGACGATGGCAACCTTTCGCGGCCCGTGCGGCCGCCCGATGAATAATAATCCTGTTGGGTAACTGGTTAATAATATTGCCAACCGTGCTTTAGCGGCTAAACTTCTTAATGATCGAATCCGGCCAGAGCCCGCAATCTGGTGGCGCGCAGCCGGTTCTGACGACAGCGCGGTTACGATGAACGTTTTCCTGATTGCCATAAGTGTGCTGCTGGTTTACATGACCGCGATCTTTGCCTTGGCCATGTATTTCAGGGACAATAGTATCGTCGACGTCGCCTACGGCCCGGCTTTTGTCCTGGCATGCTGGGGTGCCTTTCTCGGCGACGGCAGCGTCCATCCCCGGGAGTTGCTTGCCCTTGGCCTGGTCACGCTTTGGGGGGGTCGCCTGGCGGCCCACATCTTCCAGCGCAAAGACGGCGAAGGAGAGGACTTTCGCTATCGGCGCTGGCGCGAAGAGTGGGGCCGGTCATTTGTCTGGCGCAGCTATCTGCAGATCTTCATGTTGCAGGGCGCAGTGGTCTTCACGGTTGCCATGCCCATCCTCTTAATCATCAACAATCCTGGTTCGGCGCTGGGTGTTCTGGACTGGGCAGGTTTGTTGCTCTGGTTGTTCGGCTTTTGCTTCGAGGCCGTGGCAGATTGGCAGCTGCTGCAGTTCAGGAAGAACCGCGCCAATCGCGGACACGTTATCCAGTCTGGGCTGTGGCGCTATTCCAGGCACCCGAACTATTTCGGTGAGGCCTGCCTCTGGTGGGGACTGTTCCTGATTGCCCTGAATGTGCCCTACGGAGCAATCGCAGTGATCAGCCCGCTTTTAATTGATTTCTTGTTGCTCAAGGTCTCCGGTATTCCTATGCTCGAAAATAAATACCGCGGACACACCGAATTCGAAGCTTATAAACAGCGCACCAACGCGTTCTTTCCCTGGTTCCCCAGGCGTGGATAGGTCTCATGAATCAATTTGAGAGCGGACAGAGAATCGCTGTGGTTGGCGGCGGTGTTGCCGGTATCATGGCCGCCTACCTGTTGCAGGAGCGGCACGAAATCACCCTCTTTGAGCAGAACGACTATCTCGGTGGGCATACCCATACCATTGACATCAAAGACGGTCCGGATGCTGGCCTCGCTGTCGATACCGGCTTTATCGTTCTCAATGAAGCCACTTATCCCCTGCTGCAAAAATTTCTCTCCAGGCTTGGTGTCGCCACCCGAGTCTCCGAAATGTCCTTTGGTTTTCAATGTCTGCAGAGCGGACTGGTCTATGCCGGGACCGATCTCAACGGCCTGTTCGCCCAGCGGCGCAACCTGGTCAACCCGAAGTTTTTCAGTTTTCTGCTCGAGGTCATGCGCTTCTCCAGGCAGGCCCGTCACGACCTGGAGAAAGGCAACTTCCCGGCGATAACCCTCGGCCAGTATTTGTCAAACGGTGGTTTCTCGTCCTTCATGATTGACAATTACCTGGTGCCCATGGCTGCGGCAATCTGGTCGACGCCGGCGCTGCAGATCGCTGATTTTCCTGCCGAGCCTTTCCTGCGCTTCTTCAGCAATCATGGCCTGTTGTCCTTCAGGAACCGACCTCAGTGGCGAACCGTGGTCGGCGGCAGCCATGCTTATGTCGAGGCGTTTATGCGCGAATTTCGCGGCCGCCTGCACCTCGAGGCTCCGGTCCGGGCCATTCAGCGTGAGCGCGAAGGCGTCACGATTTCCCTGGACGACGGCGAGCGCCTGGTCTTCGACCAGGTCGTCATCGCCACCCACGCTGATCAGGCGCTGCGTCTCCTGAAGGATCCGAGCGCCGAGGAAAGGCGGCTGCTGGCGCCCTGGCGCTATCAACGGAACCACACGGTGCTGCACACGGATTCCTCCTTGCTGCCCGGGCAAAAAAGAGCCTGGGCGGCGTGGAATTTTACCCGCGAGGTCAACACCGACAGGGCGCGACCGGTTTTTGTGACCTACTACATGAACCGCTTGCAGGGCCTCGCGGCACGGCAAAATTATTGCGTGACCCTCAATCGTCAGGCGGCGTTCCGGTCGGAGCATGTGATTGCCGCCATGGATTACCTGCACCCTCTCTACAGCTTCGCATCGATGGCGACCCAGGCTGAGCTGCCGCAACTCAACGGCCAGCGGAGAAGCTGGTTCTGCGGCAGTTACTTCGGCTACGGTTTTCATGAAGATGCTGTCCGCTCAGGGGTAGCGGTGGCTAACGCCTTCGGAGTCGTTTTATGAACTCCAAGCTCTATATCGGCCAGGTTACCCATGCCCGGCTGGTTCCGGTCAAGCACAGTTTTCGCTACCCGGTTTATTTTTATGCCTTTGATCTTGATGAGTTGCCAATGCTGGCTCGACAGACGCCGCTGTTCGGCCATAACCAGCTGCGGCCCGTGGCCATCCATGACCAGGATTACCTCATCCCCGGACAGCAGTCGATCAGGGAAAAACTGAAGGAGGTGCTCTGCCGTGCCGGTATGAGCAATCCCCTCGGCAAGGTGCAGCTCGTCACGGCGGCGCGCTATTTCAACTATATTTTCAACCCGGTCAGTTTCTTCTACTGTCATGACCAGGCCGACCGCCTGGTATGCGTGCTGGCCCAGGTCAACAACACCTTCGGTGAAATGCACCTTTACCTTATGGATGCTGAGAAGGCCGAGTTTGTCGACGGCAGGCTGCGTTTTCGGGCGGAGAAGCAATTCCACGTTTCACCATTCTTTCCGCGCCGGGGGCACTATGAGTTTCGTTTGACCGAGCCGCTCGAGCAGATTGACAACACCCTGCAGTATCATGTCAACGACCAGCTTGCCCTGGTGGCTCGCATCTTCGGCGAAGCGCAGGAGCTGACTCCCGGTCGCCTGGCCAAGACGATGATCACGCACCCGTTTTGCGCAGTCCTGACCATGCCGAGGATCCTCTGGCAGGCGGCAAAACTCCATTGGCAAAGGAGGCTTTCCGTGTATGAGAAGCCGGTTCCCAACAGCGCCATGACGGTGCGCCCGGTCCCGCCGAGCTGCATCGACCGCATCGGCATGAAGATGACGATCAAATTCCTGGCTCGCCTCCCTCAGGGCGAATTGCACTTGAGCACCCCGGGGGGTGAGCATTATCACTTCGGCCGACCGGGAGCGGAGCCGTCTCTCCAGCTCACGGTCAAGGAGTACCGGTTCTTTCGGCGCGTGATGGTCGCGGGGGATATCGGCTTCGGTGAAGCCTTCACGGATGGCGACTGGACGACGTCCGATCTGCCGGGACTGCTGACTCTGCTGGCGGCCAATGAGGCGGTCATGGACGACCGCAGCATCACCACCGCGGCGATCGGACGCCTGGTCAATTATCTGCGCCACCTGCAGCGGCCCAACACGATCAAAGGCAGCGCACGCAACATTCGCCAACATTACGATCTGAGCAACGCCTTCTTCGCGACCTTCCTCGACCCGTCCATGACCTATTCCTGTGCGCTGTTTACCAGGGCGGAAGAGTCCCTGGAGCAGGCGCAGCGCACCAAGCTGCGAACCATTATCAAAAAGGCGCGGATTACCGCGGAGGACCATGTGCTCGAGATTGGCTGCGGTTGGGGAAGCTTTGCCCTCGAGGCGGTGCGCCAGACCGGCTGCCGGGTGACAGGGATCACCGTATCGCAAGAGCAGCTGGAGCTGGCCCGGCAACGGGTTCGTGAGGCGGGTCTTGAGGATCGGATCGAGATCCTGCTCTGCGACTACCGCCATATCGAGGGGCAATACTCCAAAGTCGTCTCAATCGAGATGCTGGAAGCCGTCGGCCATGCTGGCCTGGGACCTTTCTTCGCTGCCTGCGAGCGGGCCCTCAAGCCGGGAGGACGGGCGGTGATCCAGGTGATCACCATCCCCGATCGAAAATATTCCACCTATCGCTACAGCTCGGACTGGATCCGCAAGCATATCTTTCCCGGGGGTCATCTGCCGTCAATCGGCGCGATTTCACGAGCCATGGCAGGCTCTTCGACCCTGCACCTGAACGAGCTCGAACAATACGGCGCGGATTATGCGAAGACCCTCGCCTGCTGGCGCCAGGCGCTGCTGTCCAAAGCTCCGGAGATCCTCGCCCTGGGTTACGACGAGACCTCTCTGCGCAAGTGGGAGTACTACTTTGCCTATTGCCAAGCCGGATTTGCCGCCGAAATTATCGACCTGGCGCAACTCGTCCTGACCAAGCCGACGCATTCTTGAAGGTCTTGCTGGGAGGATTATGTCCGCTTTCGCGAGCAAGTTGCTCAATGTTCTGCTCTACCAGTTCGGCTGGTTCGGTTGTGTCCTCGGTGCTGCCTGGGGCTCTCCGGTGATCGGTGCCCTCATCGCTTTGGCCCTGGTCGCAAGCCATCTGCTGCTGGCCCGCGCGCGTAAATCCGAGCTTCTGCTGATCTGTGCGGCCGGTTTGCTCGGCACCGTGGTGGACAGCCTCCAGCAAGGTCTGGGCATATTGTCCTTCAAAACGGATTCGAACTGGCCGTTCTGGCTGCCGCTCTGGGTCCCGGTCATCTGGATGCAGTTTGCCACCCTGTTCCGTTATGCGCTCTATTGGTTGTCCGGCCGTTACCTGCTTGCTGCCCTGCTCGGCGCGCTGGGCGGCCCAATAGCCTACTGGGGAGGAGTCAACCTGGGCGCGGCTGAAATAAGCGGGGAGCCGGCATTGAGTCTCTTCTTCCTGGCGGCAACCTGGGCGGTGGTGACGCCTGCTTTGCTCTGGTTGAGTGATCAGACCGCAGACGGCGAGGGGCGGTATCGATGGCCGGCAAAAAGCTGAGACTCAGTCGAGCCAGCGGCCGATCAGGTAGCTGGCCGAGGCGACCAGGGTGCAGAGCAGGGTGCCCCAGGCGATGTCGACCAGGACCACCTTGAGTGGCCAGTCCCTCAGTGTCGCCAGGTTGGTCAAATCGTAGGTCGCGTAAGTGAAGAAGCCGAACAGGGCGCCCCAGATGGCGGCTTTGGCCAAGGCTTGATCGGCAAGCGCAGGTTTGACGGCAAACAGGATGATGCCGGCGATGTAGATCAGGTAGAAGGCAAAGGCTGCCGGCCAGTTGACCGTGGGACTCAACAGGTGGGCGAGGTTCTTCTGGTAGAGGCCTTTGGCAAGGACTCCCAGCCAGAGCAGGTCGATGGCGAAAAAGACCGGGACGGTCAACAGGTACAGTTTTAAATAGAACAGCACATTCATGGTTCTCCCCAGCATTTACTGTTGCATTAACTTTTATCACGCCGATGGTTATGTGCAACCTCACAAGCGCCGTTGCTAAGGAACGTTGCCGAATGACAAGCGTGTGATACCGTTGAAACCTGACACGCAAAGCTCAAAGGAGGTTCCAATGAAACGTTTATTCTGTGCTGGCGCAGCCCTCTTGGTGGTTCTGCTGGCGTCGCATGCTGCTGCCTTGCAGGTCGGTGACGCGGCCCCTGATTTTACAGTCATGTCGTCCGATGGGGAGCTCACTCTCAGCCGGGCCCTGCAAAAAGGGCCGGTCATCCTGGCCCTCTTCTATGCCGATTTCACCTCCGGCTGAACGACCGAAATGCAGGCTTTTCAAAACGACATCGCGCGCTTTGAAAAGCTCAACGCCCAGGTTCTGGGCGTCAGTTCGGACTCGCTGGAGACCCATAAAGAATTTTCCCGGCAACTCGGTTTGAGTTTTCCGCTGCTGGTCGATGACGGGACCATCCGCACAATGTACGGCAGCGGTCGGATCACCTATCTCATCGACCAGTCCGGATTCGTTCGCTATGTTGAGAAGGGGATGCCAGATAACGACAGGTTGATCGAGGAGATCGGCAACCTGCAGTCTTATTGACGCTTATGAAAGGGCATGACTCTTTTCCGGGGTGAACTCTGACCGCTGTGGTCGATGAGGTCTCTCTCGCCTCACAAAGTCAACGGACAAACACACAACCCTCCAGACAAAGAGGCTGGCATGACTAATCCCTCGTCTTGGGACATCGTTCTCGACCTGTTGCAGGCACAACCCCTGGGCGTCCTCGGTACCAGCCGCGAGGGTCACGCTTATACCAGCCTGGTGGCTTTTGTCGCCAGCACGGACGCCCGCAGCCTCTATTTCGCCACCACCCGGGCGACACGCAAATATCACAACCTGACTGCTGATGAGCGGGTCGCCTTGCTGATCGACAACCGCAGCAACCGGACGCAGGACTTCTACGGGGCCGCGGCGGTCTCTGCATACGGGCGGGCGCTGGAGGTGGACGCTACGGCCCACGCCGAGCTTCAGGCCCTTTACCTGGCCAGGCATCCGCAATTGAAAAGCTTCGTCTCGGCACCGAGCACCGCGTTGTTCCGCATCACGGTCGATAACTACCAGCTGGTCGTGCGCTTTCAGCACGTCACCGAGTTCAGGATGACAGAATGCACTACCTGATCCCCTTCTCGGAGGCCCAGCAGGATGGTCAGGACCAGCTCGGTGGCAAGGCTTTGGTCTTGGCGCGCCTGCGTCAGGCCGGTTATCCCGTGCCGGACGGTTTTTGTCTTCCCGTCACGGTCTACCGGGCGTTCCTCGCGCATTCCGGCCTGGCCGATTTCATCGCCATGGAGTTGCAGCGCAAGGATTTTGCCGAAATGCGCTGGGAAGAAATCTGGGACGTGTCCCTGCGTATTCGCAATCACTTCCTTACCGCGGCATGGCCGCCGGCCCTGAAAAAGGTATTGTTGGAAGAGCTGCGCCAGGGTCCGGCGCAGTGGGATGCCGTCGCGGTCCGTTCGACGGCCCCTGGCGAGGACTCTGCCCGGCAATCCTTCGCCGGTCTCCATGAAAGCCGTATCCTGGTCCGAGGTGCCGAGGCCATGCTGGAGGCGGTCCGCGTGGTCTGGGCCTCGCTCTGGTCAGACGGCGCCCTGCTCTACCGCCAGGAACTTGGCCTTGATCCTGCCGAGAGCGCCATGGCCGTGGTTGTCCAGCAGATGGTGATCGGGGACGTCTCGGGCATCCTGTTCACCAAGGCGCCGCACGACGCGAAGCGCATGATGGTCGAGGCCGTCTGGGGGCTCAACCAGGCGCTGGTTGACGGGACCCTCGAGCCGGACCGTTGGCAGCTCGACCGCGCCGACGGCAGTGTGCTCGAAAAGCATAGCGTTGTTCATTCCTCGGCATTGCGGCCTAAGGACAGGGGTCCCGAGCTGGTGCCCCTGTCCCCCGAGCAGTGCCGTCAGTCTCCGCTCGGTCCGGCGTTGTGTGCAGAGCTCTTCCGGATCGGTCGGCAGCTCGAGGAGACATTGGCAACCTCCGTCGATATCGAATGGACCGTCCTTGAGCAACGTCTTTTTATCCTTCAGGTTCGACCGATCACGACCGGGCTTCCTGCCCGCGGCGATGAGCGTTCGTGGCTGCTCGGTCTGCATCGCAGCCTGCCCAGCCTGGAACGCCTGCGCGTTGACCTCGAGGAGAACGTTTTGCCCGGCATGACAGGCGATGCCGCGGCCATGGCCGCGGTGGAACTGGCGAGCCTTGATGATACCGCCCTGGCGGCAGAAGTTGTGAGCCGTCGTGCCGTGCTGCAGAAGTGGCTCGACACCTACCGGGAGAAGTGCATCCCGATGGCGCATGGCATCCGCCTGTTCGGCGAATTTTATAATGAGGTGATGCGCAGTGACGACCCCTATGCTTTCATGGACCTGCTGCGCTGCGATCCCTTGCTGGCCGTGGAGCGCAACCGGCAGCTGCTGACCATGGCCAGCCTGGTCAGGAGCGACCCGGCCTTGCGGACACCGCTGCAGCGGGGGCAGATTCCTGCGGAGGGGGCGCTGAGAGCCATGGTTGATTCCTTCCAGGAGCGCTTCGGTGACGTTCAGTGGATTGCCGCAGGAGCCCTTGATCTGCCCGCCTGGTTGCTCAAGCTCGCCGACGAATTTGCATCAAAAAGCGCTCCACGGGAACAACCGGGAATGGCGGAAGAGCTTTTTTTGAGCCATCTGAGTGAGCAGGAGCGCGCTCTTGCCGTGCGTCTTCTGACCATAGCCCGGGCCAGTTATGCCTTGCGTGACAACGACAACATTTATCTCGGTAAAGTCCGCTCCGGGGTATTAAGTGCAGAGCAGGAAGCCAGGCGGCGCCTGGCGCGCGGCGATGCGGAGATTTTTCGTGCAGCTTTGTCGGCAGCGTCGGACCCCAGCGCCCTGTTCGCTGAGAAAAAGCCGGCTGCTGCAGCTCCGGTTGATGTTGCCGCAGTGCGTCAACTGGCCCGTCAGCTGGTCGGTCAACCTGCCGGGCCAGGTGTCGACTCCGGCAAGGCTCGCGTTCTTCACGATGGCTTCGACCTGCGCGATTTCCGCTTGGGCGAAGTGCTGGTGTGCGATGCCATCGAGCCAAACATGACTTTTCTCGTACCTTTGGCTGCGGCGATTATCGAGCGGCGCGGGGGGATGCTGGTACATGGTGCGATCATCGCCCGCGAGTATGGTATCCCCTGCGTTACAGGGATCGCTGGCGCGACGCAACTGATTCATACGGGGGATGTGGTCACGGTCGATGGCTACCTGGGGATCGTCACAATCGATCACCAGGAAGAGTGACAAGGGTTTTGCAGCAAACGCGCACGGCTCTTGCTGGGGATGTTGCTCTTGCGACGGTGCTGCGGATTTCTTCGTCACTCAGGGTCAGGAGGCGGCTCCGGCCACCATCTGCTCGATCCTCTCCTGGCAGGAGCAATGTGGCGGACGCGGCTCCCTGCGTTGCTCTTCTTCAACCATGACATCGAAATCGACCATCACCGGCAGGTGATCGGAAAAGGTGACGCGCGGCACCTGGAAATCGCGCACCGTGATCCCCTTGCTGTAGAGGACAAAGTCGAGGTGTCGGTGCGGGTTCCTGCTCGGGTAGGTTGGCAGCCCCATGGTGTTGGCGTTCTGCAGTCCGGTCGCCGCCAGGAACATGTCGATCTCGCCTTCACCCCAGAGCATGTTGAAATCCCCGGCCACCAGGCAGGGTCGGCTGGTCTGCTTGATCAGGTCGTAGAGGGCGCCCAGCTGCAGGTGGCGCGTGCGCGCGCCCACCGCCAGATGCACCAAGTACACCACAACGTGTTCCAGCTCGAGCTCGATCACCAACCGCTTCACGCCGTGCTTGAAAAAATGAAAGGTCTCGTTACGGATGCGGTCCCGCGTCAGAAAGGCATTGCCCTGTGCTTTCAGCACCGGGACACTGCGCCAGAAGGAACCGTGTCCGTACTTGATCGAATGCGATTGGTAGTGCCCCAGCGATGCGGCGAGCAGCTCTGCCTGGTTCTTGCCGCCGCTACGGTAAGAGCCGTGATCCACCTCGATCAGGCCGACCAGGTCCGGTTCGAGATCGCGCAGGAAAGCTGTGATGCGTGCCAGGTTGCGGTGCGAAGAGCGCACGTAGTTATGCATCTTCGGGCCAGTTGCATAGCGGATGTTGTAAAGTAAAAAGCGCATGGCACCTCCTTGTTTATTTAAGCACTGTCGCGTGATAACACAAGGGGTGCTGGCTGAGTTTACGCAGAGAAGTATTTGCGCTCCGGGCGACCAACGGCTCCGTAGACCAGCTCGGCGGTGAGCTGGCCGGTCGCCGTCAGGTATTCCAGGTAGCGGCGGGCGGTGGTGCGGCTGGTGCCGACCCTTTCACCGACATCTTCGGCACTTAACCCGTCGGCGTGCGGATGCACGAAGACTGCGCGGATTTTTTTAAGGGTCAAGGGATCGATCCCTTTAGGCAAGGCCGGTTCCCCCGGTTTGCTTTCTTTGAAGGGGTGTAGCAGGCGATCGACATCCTTCTGGTCGAGGGGGCCCCTGCCCTGCAGCTGCTGGCGGTAGTCGCGAAAGCGCTCCAGCGTTTCTTGGAAACGCTGGAACAGCACCGGCTTGAGGATGTAATCGAACACGCCGCCACGCATCGCCTCCTGCAGGGTGTCGAGCTCCTTGGCCGCGGTGATCAGGATGACGTCGCTGGATTGGTGCCGGGCCCTGATCCGCCAAAGGATCTCGGTGCCGAGCCCTTCAGGGAAGTAAAGGTCGAGCAGGATCAGGTCGGGTTCGAGCAGCTGGCTCATCTTTTCGGCGTCGTCAAGGCTGCCGGCAATACCGCACACACTGAAACCGTCGACTTTTTCGGTGAAGTGTCGGTGGATTTCGGCGATCTTCGGGTCGTCCTCGACAATCAGTACACTGAAGCCCATGTCACGGCCTCCTGTGTTTCGGGATAAACACCGAGAAGAGCGCGCCGCCCAGTTCGCTGTCCCCCAGGGTGATCTGCCCGTCGAGCTCCTGCAACGCTTTCTTCACCAGGTAGAGCCCTTGGCCGTGGTCATTCGGCTTGGTGGTAAAGCCTTTTTCGAAAATCTGTTCACTTTGTGCGGCGGCAATGCCCCGTCCGGAATCCTCGACTTCGAACACCAGGTCCTTGCCGAGATCGGTCATGGTGAGTTTGACGCGGGCCTTTTGATCGCCCTGCAGGGCGGCGTCGAAGGCGTTGTCGATCAGGTTGCCGAGGATGGTGACCAACTTTTCCCGGCTCATTTCAGCCGGAACATCGGTGAGCTGGCTGTCGGGATCGATCTCGAAGTCTATGCGCAGCTCCTGGGCGTGGTTGTACTTGCCGAGGATGAAGGCCGCCAGCACCGGGAAGGGTACCGCCTTGGCCAGAAAGGCTATCAGCCCCTGATAACCGGCGGTCTCCCGGCCGATCAACTCCAGGGCTTCCCTGCTGTGATCGATCTGGATCAGCCCGGCGATAGTGTGCAGCTTGTTGGAATATTCGTGGGTTTGGGCACGCAGCATCTCGGAGTACTCCTTGACCTGGGAGAGCTGCTTGGCGAGGATGTCGAGCTCGTCTTTGCGGCGGAAGCTGGCTACCGCGCCAATGATCTCCCCCTGCTCCAGCATCGGCACGGTGTTGATGATCATGGTGGTGCCGCCCACCTCGAGTTCTTGGTCCTGGCGCTGCTCGCCTCCGGTGAGGATGCGGCTGAGCTTGGCGCCGGGCAGAACTTCACCGATCGGCAGTCCGATCACACCCTGTTCCATGCTCCTGCCGAGGATTTCGATCGCCTGGCGGTTGGCGACGGTCACACGTGCATTGCGGTCGATGGCCACGACGCCTTCGCGGATCGACTCGATAATCGTGGTTCTCTCGCTGAACAGCCGGGCGATCTGTTCCGGCTCCAGGCCGAAGATGGCGCGCTTGAAACGACCTGAAATCTGAACGGCACCGACAATGCCGATGAGCATCAGCACACAGATCAGCAAACCAACCTTCAACTGCTGCGTGTGCACCAGATCCCTGACCCCCTCCTGCAGGTAGCCGACGGACACGACGCCGATGATTTCCTTCTGAGCATTGAAGATCGGCACCTTGCCGCGGATTGACGGTCCAAGGGTCCCGACCGCGCGGGACACATAAGATTCGCCATGCTCCAGGGCTGGGGCGTTGTCGCCGCCAACCATGGCCCGGCCGATCCGCTCCGGGATCGGGTGGGAGAAGCGGATCCCCCGCCGGTTACCGATGACAATGAACTCGGCGCCGACCTCGGCGCGGATGCGTTCCGCCAGTTCCTGCAGGGTGCCGTCGGGGCGGGGCTCGATAATCTTCTGCTTGACCAGCGGAATCTGCGCCACGGTGCGGGAAATCTGCAACGCCCGCTTGCCGATCTGGTCCTCGACGAAGTCCCCGATAATGGTGGTGTAAATGGCACCGGACACAAGGGTCAGTGACAGCACCAGCAGGCAGACCAGTAAAATCATGCGGGTCTGCAAGGTCGCTGAAAGGCCGAGGAAGGTTGTCGTTGTATCAGTCATGCCGTCAGTCTTACCGGTTGGAGATGTTTTGCAGAATAGCGCAAAAGCGGCGTGAACACTATGAACTAAATGACGTTAATGTTCCAAATGGAACTTATTTCCCTTTTGTTTACAGCGTTTTAGTCGGGGGATATGCTTTGTGCAAAAGGAGTTTCCTGTATCCGACAAGCTGGCCGATACAGCGACCCGGCGAGCAGGACGATTTCACAACCTTACGGGAATGGCGGACGTCCCATGGCGGAGCGGTGCCGTCCCAAATCAACAACAGCTATGGAGGCAAGACAATGAAAAAAATCAGTATGCTGCTCCTGTCAGCGGTACTCATGTGCGGGCTGGCCAGCCCCCTGCTGGCCTTTGACGTTGGTAACACCGAGTGTATCGCCCCGGCCAACCCCGGCGGCGGATGGGACTTCACCTGCCGCCAAGTCGGCAAGGCCCTTTATGACCTGAAGCTGGTGCCGGGCCCGATGCAGGTCACCAATATGCCGGGTGCGGGCGGCGGGGTCGCCTATGGGTACGTCATCAGCAAGCGCAGCGACGATGCCAACCTGCTGGTTGCGGCCAGCACCTCCACCACCACCCGCCTGGCCCAGGACAAGTTCCCCGGCATGGACAAGGACATGGTCCGCTGGGTTGGTGCCCTGGGTGCTGACTACGGCATCATCGCGGTGGGCAAGGATTCGCCGTTTAAAAATCTCAATGATTTCATAGAGGCACTCAAAAAAGACCCGTCCCAGGTTGCCATCGGTGGCGGTAGTGCAGTTGGTGGCTGGGATCATTTCAAAGTGCTGATTGCCGCCAAAGCCGCAGGCGTCAAGAACCTAAACAAGGTCAAGTACATCGCCTTCCAAGGCGGTGGCGAAGCGATCACCCAGGTGCTCGGTGGCCACATCCAGGCCTATACGGGTGATGTCAGCGAAGTCCAGGGGCATCTCGAGTCGGGCGGTATTCGCATCCTGGCGGTGCTTGCCGATGAGCGTCTGCCGGGCGCCATGAGTGAGATTCCCACTGCCGTTGAGCAGGGCGTGGACGCCGTGTGCCCCAATTGGCGCGGCTTTTATATGGCCAAAAACATTTCCGACGATGCCTATAACTACTGGGCCGACTCGCTGGATACTCTCTACAAATCAGCCGAGTGGAAACAGATCATGACCGACAACGGCCTGATGCCATTCTTCAAAAAAGGCCCTGATTTTGATGCCTTTGTCAACAAGCAGGTAACCGATATCCGTGAACTGTCGAAAGAACTCGGAATCATCAAATGAGCGATCGGATTTTCGGCGCCCTAATGCTGCTGCTGGCGGCCGTGTACAGTTGGACAGCCCGGGGTTTCGACCCCGGGTTCATGGCCGACCCGCTGGGGCCGCAGACCTTCCCCTATCTGCTCGGGGCCGTGCTCGCCATCACCGCCCTCTACCTGCTGGTGCGCCCCGATGCCCCCGCCCATTGGCCTGACTTGCGCCACCTGCTGCAGATGGGGCTGATCGTGGTCGTCCTACTCATGTACGCCGGGTTGCTGGAGTGGCTGGGGTTCATCATTGCCACCATCCTGACCGTGACCATTCTCGGTTGGCGCCTCGGTGCCTCTCTGAAGACGGCGACTTTTACCGGAATCGGAGTTTCCCTGGCGGTTTACGGGCTGTTCGACATGCTTCTCGAACTGCCGCTCCCCGCCGGGTTGCTCGGGAGACTCTAGATGGAAACCTTAGGCTTTTTGATGCAGGGCTTCGATGTCGCCCTGACCCCTCTGAACCTGGGACTGGCCCTGCTCGGCGCCTTCCTCGGCACGATCATCGGCGCCCTGCCCGGGCTGGGGCCGTCGAACGGCGTGGCGATCCTCATCCCGCTCGCCTTCAGCCTGCGTCTGCCGCCGGCCTCGGCGCTGATCATGCTGACCAGCGTCTACTACGGGGCCATGTACGGCGGCCGGATCTCGAGCATCCTGCTGAATATTCCCGGCGACGAACCGGCGCTGATGACCACCCTCGACGGTTACCCCATGGCCAAGCAGGGGAAAGCCGGTGAGGCGCTGGCGATCTCGGCGCTCTCCTCCTTTGTCGGCGGCCTGATCGCCACCTTCGGCCTGCTGCTGTTCGCCCCACTGCTGGCCAAGTTTGCGCTGTTTTTCGGCCCGGCCGAATACTTCGTGCTCTTCGTGCTGGCCTTTACCACTATCGGCGGCATCAGCAGCAAAAACCAGTTCAAATCGCTGATGGCCGCCGCCATGGGACTGATGATTTCGACCATCGGCCTCGACCCGGCTACCGGTGAGCCGCGCTACACCCTCAACCAGATGGAACTTTTCGAGGGAGTCAACTTCCTGGTTGCCATCGTCGGTCTGTTTGCCATCAGCGAGATTCTCTTTTTCCTCGAAGAGAGCCATGCCGGCAAGGTCACCAAGGTGACGGTCAACAAATTCAAGATCCAATGGAAGGAGATGTTCAAATTGACCGGGACCACCCTGCGCAGCAGCGTGGTCGGCTTTATCGCCGGGGTCTTGCCGGGGGCCGGAGCGTCTCTGGGGAGCTTCATGGCCTATACGATCGAGAAGCGCCTGGTCGATCATGAGGGCACCTTCGGGTCCGGGGACCCGCGCGGCGTGGCCGCACCCGAAGCCGGCAACAACGCCGCCGCCGGTGGCGCGCTGGTGCCGATGCTGACCCTGGGCGTGCCTGGCAGCGGGACCACTGCGGTGCTGCTGGCGATGCTGATGTCGATGAACATCACCCCGGGGCCGCTGCTCTTCCAGCAGCACCCCGACGTGGTCTGGGGACTGATCGCCGCCCTGTTCATCGGCAACATCATGCTGCTGGTGCTCAACCTGCCCTTGGTCGGCTTCTTTGCCAAGCTTCTCATGGTCCCCTCCCATGTGCTGATGCCGATCGTTGCCATCGTCGGCCTGATCGGCATCTATTCCATCAGCCACAGCGCCATTCGATCTCTTCGTCATGATCGCCTTTGGCGTCGGCGGCTGGCTGCTGCGCAAATTGGAGGTGCCGCTGGTGCCGGTCATTCTCGGCATCCTGCTCGGCCAGCTGATGGAAGACAACCTGCGCCGGGCATTGAACATCAGCAACGGCGATTGGGGCACCCTGTGGGGGAGTCCGCTCTGCTGGATTCTTTGGGTAATGGCCCTGGGTGGCCTGGTGATGCCCTTTTTTATCGGTAAATTCTTCCGCGTCAAGATCATGGAGCCGGAGCCGGAAATTCCCGACTAAACCTTTTTTCTCCTGCCCCATATCGAGGCCCGGCTGTCTTGCAGCTCGGGCCTTGATGCGTAACTCAAAGGCCGGATGCTGTGAGGATGCTATGGATCGTGTCTTGATAATTGTGATTGCCGGCGTGATCGGGGGAGTGCTGGCCAAGAAGATCGGCCTGCCGGGCGGACCGGTGGTCGGCGCGATGTTCGGTTCCGGCTTGCTTGCGGTGGTGCTGCCCGGACGCTTCATTCTCCCAGACCAGGCGGCGACGGCGGTGCAGATCATGCTGGGGGTCACACTGGGGATGACCTTCGACCGTTCCAGCCTGGCATTGTTGTCACGGGTTCTCCCCTTTGCGGTGCTAAGCACCCTGGTCCTGCTTGGCTGTGCCCTGCTGATGGCCTGGTTGGCCCAGCGCAGCGGCGCGATCGATTTCGCCACCGCGCTGTTCGGTTTTTCTCCAGGGGGGATGTCGGGGATGAGTCTGCTGGCCCAATCCGAGGGATTGCAGACGGATATCGTGGCCCTGCTACACACGGTGCGCATCTTCACCCTGTTCCTGCTGGTGCCGCTGCTCGGGCGCTGCTTGACAGGCTGGTTCCGGGTTGGTTGACCTGGCTTTTTTGCCCAAGCAGATGGCGTTATCCTGATAGTGAACTCGGCGGGTTCAGCAGTGACGAGCTTTTGAGCTGTGACACAGGTAAGAGCAGCGGAAAAGAGGGTCTCCCCTAGAAACGCAGGGACAGGCAGGTCAACCCGCCGTCGAGCTTGGCATACTCGGAGATGTCGACCTCGACCAGTGGAATGCCGTCCGTTGCCAGCCGCTGGCGAAGCTGCGGAAAGCCTGCCGGCAAAATGATACTGCCATTAATGCGGATGCAGTTGGCGCCGCCGGTTTCATCGTCTGCCACGGGCAGCACTCTCATGCCGGAGAATTCCGACTGGGTGATAAACGCGCCAGCCGCGAGCAGGGTCTGCTCGGCAATGCAGGTAACGCCGCTTTTAAGGTGCAGGAAATCCGTGACCGGCAGCGTTGATCCGCTCATGCCGTAGCGCTCCAGGATGGTGATCAACTGGCCGGCCCCGGCCGGGTTGGTGCGGGACGAAAGGCCGATAAAGAAGTGCTGCCCAACTTGCATGACATCGCCGCCGTCCAGAGTGCCTGGCGCGGAAATTTTCTCAATGTGCGTATAGCAGCGCTCGAGGATTAAACGGATGCTCTCGGTTTCCCCCCGCCGCGAGCATGCCGCTGGGCGGCTGATAATCGCGCAGCCCGGCGTGAGCACGGCCGTATCCTCGACAAAGGTTGAGTCCGGGAAAGCCTCCTCTGCATCCAGAACAGTGACTTCGAGGCCGCAGGCTTCGAGGGCAGAGATATAATTGCGGTGCTGTTGGAGCGCTCTGGCATAATCGGGGACGCCTAGGTTCGCCTTGCTCAGGCCGGCGGTCATGCTGCGGCCTGGTGTGCGTACGATGGCCTTGGTGAAAGTGTCCATGGGCAATTCATTGTCCTGTCGGCGAGAGTTGATGAGACCGCAGGTTATAGCAGTAACCGGTCCGGCTCGACAAGCAGAGCTTTTCCTGTGGGTTACTATTTTTTCCGCTTGAGTCGTTCGGCAAGGGCCGAGAAGGGGGAGTGGGCGAGCGCTGGTCGGCTCTGCCGGTCGGCGGGAAGTTCCTTGCCGCGCTGCTCCTGAAGGTCGCGGGTGTGCTCGTGGTCGTGGCAGTAGAGACACAATAATTCCCAGTTGCTGCCGTCGGGTGGATTGTTGTTGTGGTTGTGGTCACGGTGATGCACGGTCAGTTCGCGCAGTTTCTTCCCCTCGAATTCGCGCGTACATCGGCCGCAGACGTGAGGAAAGAGCTTCAGCGCCTGTTCCCGATAGCCGGCCTGGCGCAGCTGTTCATCCTTGCGCATCTCTGCGACGATACGATCCCGTTGTTCGCCATTAAAGTCGGTCATGGGAGCTCCGCAAGCTTTCCCCCATTGTACAGCATTTCAAACAGCTCATCATACCGCTCGACTAATTGCTGCCAGTCGTAGCGGGCAACCTGAGCGCGCAGTTTGCCGGTCTTGCGCAACGGCTGCTTGAGCATGGCGCGCAGCCGTGTCGTCAAATCATCAACATCGTCGTAGAGCAGTCGAGGGTGCAGCTCTTCCGGCAGGTGCTCGGGGTAGGCGAGGCGGCGCGGCAGCAGCGGGGTACAGTGGCAGTAGATTGCCTGGACCACGCTGGCGCCGAAAAAGTCATGGTGTGAATGGACCGGCAGGATGTCCGCCCGCCACAGCCAGCGGGCATAGTCGGCAAAATCCTCGGCATAGCCGAACTGCACGATCCGCGGGCCAAGCCGTTGCCGTGCCTCGGCAAAGACCGGCGGGCTCTTGCGGTAGCTTTCGCCAAGGAGCGCCACTTCGAAGGGCACGCCTTCTGCCTGGAGCTGATAGAGCACCCGGAAGAATTCTTCCGGATTCTTGTCGTACTCCCAGCGGTGGTTCCAGAGGATCAAAGGCGGTTCGGCGGGGTCCTTCGGCTGCGCCGGGCGATATTGGTCAAGGCGCCGCAGGTCCATACCCAACGGCAGCACGGCGCTTTTTGCCTGTATCACTTTCAAGCTCTCAAGTTCGTTCTGGTCGGGGAAGCTCTTGAGGAATTCCGGCAATTGGCCGGTCCAGGCGTCAAGATGATAACGGGAGTTGAACAGCACGGCATCGGCGGCCAGGGCGCTGGTGTAGTTGATGAACGCGTAGTGGGCATCGCGCCGCTGTGCCGGGTCACGGTCGTCCGGTGACCATGGGTAGCAGAGCTGGTTTTCGTGGCAATAGAGAGCCGTCTGGCAGGTCATGCGTTTTTGCGCGGGTCAGGGCGAGAAAGGTCGTCAGGTCGAGCATGTCGGAAGCGAGAAGCAGGTCGGGGTTCTCCCTGCCGGCCATGAACTGCCGCGCCAGGGTCACTGCCCCGCCATGCATGCGCCATTTCCAGTGCCGCCCGCTCAGGGTCAGCAAGGTGACATGGTGACGGCTGTAACGGGCATATTCTTCGCCCCAGGCGGCGTGGGAGCCGGTATGGAAAGGTTCGATCAGGCAGATCTTCATCGTACACGCTCCATGAGAGTGTCGATTCTAATCGGCGCTGGATGGTTTGACAAGGGTGATGGGCTGCGGCTCGTTTGCAGGGGGTAGGCTCTTGATAACGACCGGGCAAGCAAAGCACCCGGTCGCGCGAAACGGCATGCAACTCCTAACTCTCCAGGATTTCGACAGACAGACCCTGCTGTTCGAGTTTTTTCGCCCCTGCCATGGCTGCTTCCCGGGACGTGAAGCTCCCGGCGGTCAGCAGAAAGGCCGGTAGGCTGACGGAGACTTTTTTCACGCTCAAGGTCATGCCCTTTGCGGCCAGTCGCTTCTGCTCGGTCTCGGCGCGCTCCAGGTTGAAAAAGGAGCCGGCATAGGCGTCATAGCCGTGGGCAGCATTTTTGAGGATAAAGCTGCTGCTGTGGGTCTTCTGAAACGGCTCGAGTGCTTGCTTGGCTGACGACAAATCCCGGTAATCTCCTATGAACAGGCGAAACACCTGCCGTTCCTGCTTGAGACCATCCATGACCACCGGGACCAGTCCGCCACGCGTTATCTTCTTCTTGACCGACGCAATCTCCGAGGCGAGGTATTCGCCGATTTTCAAGGTGTAGGAAGTCCCTTCGGCAGAGTGTTTCGTGACGGTGGCCGCTGCTTGTTCATTCACCGCCGGTTTCATCGCTTTTGTTGAAGCGATGGTCTTGGTTTTGGAACTGTCAGCGGTTTTTTCAGGCAATGCGGCCGTTTTCTTTGCCGGTTTTTTGTCGACATTGGTCGCTGCAGCGGGGGTCTCAAGTGGGGCGACGGTGGGCTGAACGATTGCCCTGGCTACTGCGGCGGCCCTTTGGTCCTCAGTGAGAGTCGCGGGGATATCCTCCGCGGTGGCCTGCTCTGGATGGTCTGTGTCGATACGGATGTTCTGCCGCTCCAGCAGCACGCCAATATCTTTCCATAGCCGGGCGACCAGGTAGGCGAAGTTTTCAACGGCATTCAGTTCCA
This sequence comes from uncultured delta proteobacterium, assembly GCA_963825615.1. Lineage (GTDB taxonomy): Bacteria > Desulfobacterota > Desulfuromonadia > Desulfuromonadales > BM103 > JAHEDT01. The sequence goes on along the minus strand of CAWGTV010000008.1, from coordinate 432,809 downwards.
GGTTGCGCGCGTAGATCAGATCGTTTTCCGCATCAAGCAGGTCCTTGACCGAAGCTTTGCCGATGCGCCGGCTTTGCTGGTACTGCGCCACGCGCTGCTCCGCCAGAGCCTTGGACTTGGCGGTCTCCATCATCTGCAGGCGTGCCGAGATCAGCGACCGGTTGTCTTCCTGGATGGCGTCGCGGATTTTCCATTCGGCCGCAGTTATCTGGTTTTTCAACTGTTCGGTGCGCAGGGTATTGCGACGATGGTCGCTCTCTGCCAGGTCGTTGCCAAGGGGGAAGCTGATGCGCACACCGGCAGACCAGTACCCCCCCTTGCCGTCGCTGATCTGCGTGACGGTGTCGTTGAAGGTTCCATCCTCTGCGTAGCCACGAAAGCCGCCACCGGCGGTCAGGGCGAGATCGGGCATCAAGTTACGCTTGGAAACCTTCTCGCGCAACGTGCTGGACTTCAGCTGGATGTGCAACTCTTTCAGGTCAGGGCGCTGCGCGAGGGACAGAGCGATCGCCTGCTCCTCGGTTTCCGCCGGTTCTTCCCTGGAAGGCGGGTCAACCGGAAGAATATGCACTTTCTGTTCAACCCCGATCAGGTAGCGCAGGCTGGCCTCTTTGCTGCTGACACTCCGCGCCGCTTCGATATACTCGGTCTGGCGCTGGCTCACGGCATACTCGGTATTGGCAATGTCGATGTTGTGGTTTTCACCCTGCTTGGGGCTCGCCTTGATTTCCTGCAAGAGCTGTTGTGCCGAACGCAGTGCGGCTTGCCGTGATTCCAGCAGCTGGTGCAGGACATAGAGGCGGTTGTACTCGCTGACCACGGAGAAGACCGTCTGGATGACATTGTCCCGGAAGGACTCGAGCGATCCTGAGTAGGCGTATTCGTCCTGTGAAATGCCGAGTTCCGTGGCCTCTTTGCCGGCATTTTTGAGCAGGGGTTGATAGATGGTGATGCCGACCGCGGACGACCAGTCAGTATAATCATAGAGCGGGTCCGCGTATGCACTGGTAGGCCCGGTCCAGGTGGTCGCCGCGACATTGCCACCGGTCGAAAGGTTCTGGGTGATGCTCATGACGCCCGAGATATCCTCGGTCCCGTAGGTCTCTCCGGCGACGTTGGTCTGGGCATAATTGGCGGCCAGGCTGACCTGTGGATTGTACATCGATCTGCTTGCCTTAATGTCGGTTTCCGCCAGCGACGAATCAAGTGCGCGCACCCGCAGGTCGATGTTGTTACGGATAGCCATGGCAATCGCGGTGTAACGTGACAGCTTGATGGTGTCTATTTCGTCCTGGCAGAGGCCTTTGCTGGCAAACAGGAAGGTGGAAAAAAGCGTGACCAGGAACATCGCGAAGGACAGAAAAGGCAGGTTTTTCATCACTTTAATCCTAACCGGACAGGTTGTCGCTTGATTTGAAGGAGTTCTTAAAAACGTATGCTATGGCCCAACGCTTTGACTTGGAGGGGTTGGCCCCTTTTGGGTGATGCTGGGCACGAGTCGTATCCCCTCCAAGACATAAACGCCGACCGCTAAGGGCAGGCACTTTGATAACGTTGCTGGATTCTAAGTAACGGCCCTCCCCGCAGGGAGGGCCGTTAACGGTTGTGCTGTCAATTACAGGGCGTTGATAGCTGCCTGCTCTGCTGGGGTCAGGTTGACGCGGCCGTTCAGGTGGCTCGAAGGCACGTTCTTGCCTTTGTTGGATTGGCCGTGGCACCCGGAGCAGTTGGCGTCGTAGAGCGCCGAACCATCGAGGGCCGGGGGCTGGACAACCGGGGGCTGGACAACCGGGGGCTGGACAACCGGGGGCTCGACAACCGGGGGCTGCGACAACCGGGGGCTCAACAACCGGAGGTGCAGCAACCGGGGGCTCAACAACAACCGGAGGTGCAGCAACCGGAGGTGCAGCAACCGGAGGCATCGGCGTCGGTGCCGTCACATCATCATCATCGTCATCACGGTCGCTACGGTCGCTACGGTCGCTCCGGTCATAACGGCCACTACGCTCATAACTTCTCGATTTATTCGAATCTTTGCGGTATTCCCTTTCGCCGCGGTCGGCGAAGCTTACTGCGGAAAAGGTCGTCAATAAGAGCGCGATGATACCAAGTGTGGAAATGACAGCTTTGAATTTGTGCAACATGGTTTTCTCCAATTCGTCTATTAATTAAGAGTTGTCGTTAAAGTTCTGTTCGAAATCATCTCCTGGAACCTTTTTCTCGTTTGGGAGACAATTCTCCTTTGGAATGGCTTTGCTCCTCCCCTGTCCGGACAAGAGAATTTGCAAAGCCTTTTTGAGGGAGACATTTCGGCAACCCGGCTGTCTCAGGGAGACCCTATGGGCTTTCCGCCCCATTCTCGCGAATGGTTAAGTATTTTCGACTATCACCTGGTGAAACTTCCAGCGCGGAAGCCTCCTTTCTTCGGTATTTGGTGACCGCGGTCTACGCACATCACCCTTTGTTTCAATACGCTGGATCGTTGACGCTCTGGCCGGTGAGGTCGGCTGCAGGCACGGGGCCTCGGTCCGGTTCGGGTCAACGTGGTCACAACAAAGAGCAGTGAGCATGCCAACGGGCAGTCGAGAAGATTAGGCGTTTCCGAGAATGGGCTTTAAAGGGCTGAAATCATAGCTGGGGAAATTAATCTTACTTAAGCAGATTCGTGCCAAGTGCGTTTGCCTGGATGTGCATGTGCACAGGCATTGACTGTATTAAAAACGTGTAACTATCTGAAAGTGCGGGTTTATTGATACTATCGTATGGTTATATGACTACACTTTGTGGACAAGAATTGTCAGACTGTAATCGAATTCTGTGCGGAGAGTTTGAGCACGGGTCGTACGCGCTCTAAAGACCACAACGGGAGCGCCATCTTGAGATGGTGCCCCCGTCCCCGGACCTTTGTTGTTCCCCATGGCTAGCGATTGAGAAACTTCATCATGCTCTCTGGGTAGCGCTCACCGCTGGCAATCCCCCTAGGCATAGCCTTGGCGATGGCCGCGAGCTCCTGATCGACAAGAAGCACCCGGTTGGCGGCCAGGTTCTCTTCCAGGTAAGAGCGCCGCTTGGTGCCTGGGATCGGCACGATATCTTCCCCTTGGGCCAGCACCCAGGCCAGCGCTAACTGCCCTGCGCTCACCCCCTTGTGCTCGGCAATGGCCTTGACCCGCGCAACCAGTTCAAGGTTTTTTTGAAAGTTATCTCCTTGGAAGCGCGGTGACATCCGGCGGTAGTCATCTTCGGAAAAATCCTCGAAACGGCTGATCTTCGCGGTCAGAAAACCCCGCCCCAAGGGGCTGTAGGCTACCAGGCCAATGCCGAGTTCGCGCAGGGTCGGTAAAATCTCGTCTTCGATATCCCTGCTCCAGAGGGAATATTCGCTTTGCAGAGCGCTGATGGGGTGTACGGCATGGGCACGCCGGATGGTCGCCGCGCCGGCTTCGGAGAGACCGAGAAAACGGACCTTGCCTGCTTTTACCAGCTCCGCCATAGCCCCGACGGTTTCCTCGATCGGCACCTCTGCATCGACCCGGTGCTGGTAGTATAGATCGATGTGATCAAGCCCCAGTCGCTGAAGCGAAGCGTCGCAGGCCGAACGCACATACTCTGGCTTGCCACAGATCCCGACGATCGGCGCCATGCCGCCCGGGGTGGCCGGTTTCCCCCTGACGACGCCGAACTTGGTCGCGATGACTACCGCGTCGCGTTGCTCCTTGATGGCCTTGCCGATCAACAGTTCATTGGTGAACGGGCCGTACATATCAGAGGTGTCGAGGAAGTTGACGCCAAGTTCCAGGGCCCGCCGGATTGTGGCTATGGCCTCCCGCTCGTCGCGCTTGCCATAGAAGTCCGACATGCCCATACAGCCGAGGCCCTGAGCGGAAACGACCAGCCCCTGTAATCCTAGTTTGCGGTGTTGCATCGTCTTCTCCTCGTGTTTAAAGGCGCCTGTATTGACTCAGGCTGAGCCATGTCGTTTGTACTCTGCTCTCCTCGGCAAGTGTGTGCTGCAGGCTCCTATTCCGGCCGCAGTTCCATGTCGATGAGGACCTGTTTCAGTCTCTCCAGGGTCACTTCCAACCGCTGATTGTCTGTACCCAGGGCCTCTTTCTCCGTTCGACAGCGGGTGAGTTGCTGTTCTGTCTTCTGTAGCCGGGCCTGCTGCTGCTGTTGCTGCTTCGCTAGTTCGATAATGCCCTCAGCCCGGGGCCGCCATTCTCCCTGGGGATACTTTTCCACCAGCTGGGTCAGGGCTGTCAGCTCACCGGACGCGAGATATTGGTCGAGGCCCTGGGTGAAGAGTTCCTTCTCTTCATCCGCGGGCATCTTCTGCATCGGCATGCTGCTGCAGCCGGTCAGCACGAGACCCGCCAGGAGCCCACAGAACCAGCGCGATGTTTGTATTTTCATGGTAGTTGCTTTCTGCGGTCAATGAGATAGTTGCTGTTCTTAAGTCGCTTGAGATGCTCTTTCATCCTGGCACAGTTGAGGCTGATGTTTAAAGGGGAGGGCTGAATCATATTTTCCGACAAAGTGATGGCAATGGAAATGGTCAGCAGGGGAAAAGAGCGCTTGACACCATGCCGGTCGGTGGCGATGACGAACCCGGCCTCCAAGTCTTCCTGCTGGTACAGTTCGGGGACCTGCTGGTCGAAGCTGCGGATGATCTCCTTGGCAAGGACTTCGGCCCGCTGCGGAGCAGTCAAAACCACATAATCGTCTCCACCGATATGGCCTACCAGGTCGTCTTCTCCCCATGTCGTTCAACGACCTCGCGGAGCAGGTTGCCGACCATGTTGAGCGCGTCGCTGCCGACTTTGTAGCCGTAATGATCACTGTAAGCCTTGAAGTTGTCCAGGTCGATATACAGATGTGCGAAGGGTTGTTTTTGTGCGATACGTTGTTCCAGTTCGCGGTCAATCGCCAGGTTCCCGGGCAGTCGGGTCAGGGGGTTGGCATCCAGGCTCAGTTGTTCCAACTCCATGAGCTTGCGCGCCATGCGGGCAAAGTCCTGGGCAAGCTGGCCGAACTCGTCGTTACTGCGGATATCAATCGGAATATCGAAGTTCCCTGCGGCAATGTCCTGTGTGGCTTTTTGCAACGCCTTGACCGAGCGATGAATGCTGGCAATCACAGTAAAGGCGACAGGAGCCGAGAGCAGGATGCCGAAGAGAGTGATGGTCAGGGTCAGACGGTAGGCTTGGCCGCTCTGCAGCGACAGCTCGCGAAGGTCACGGTCCAGAGTCGCTTGGTGCTGAGCCCTCAGGTCGGCCAGTGCTCCAAGCAGTTGCGTGCGCAGAGGTGAGGTCGTCGTTGAGGCAATGGTGGCGGCCTGTTCCCATTTGTCCTCGGTAAAGGCCTGCATAAGGCGGCGGGCCTGTGCTGTGTATTCATCAACTGCGGCGGGCAGGGCCGTGAGATAGGCGGGCTGTTGAGAGGTCTTTACCTCAGCGACCAGGCTGTCGAGTTCTGTAGCGCGGCGCTCGAGCAAGCCGAGCAGCGTCGGGTCGCGCAGGATGATGAGCTGTTTTTCCAGGTTCTCCTGGCCCAACAGGTTCTGCCGGAGGTCCCGCAGTAGGTTGAAGGTCAGGAACTGTACGCCCACCAGCTGTTCGGTCCGACGGTTATGGTCATGCAGGTTAACCAGGGCATAGCCGAGGGCCAGCAGGTTGAAAGTGATGATGACCAGGTAGCCAAGGGCGACTTTCCTGGTGACCGTGAAAGAAGAACTCATTCCTGCTCCTTTCGGGAGGATTTGAACTCGTTTCGATTTGGGTTATCCTTATCATACTTCATGCTGGTTCGCTATGCTGGTCGATGAAACTTCTTTTTCCAAGACCGTTTCCCCTTTTGTTTGGCTGACGCGATTGCCCCGGGCAGAGGGTGGGTGCTTAAGGAAGCGGACAAGGGTTCAATATTCAAATACGACACCCGTTGACTGCCGCCTGCGCCAATACTCCTCTGCTGAACAGCTATGCAAGATCGGGGCCCTGCTCTTGATGTCCAGTCTTTTGCTATACTTGTTTTTGAATCAACCAGAGGAGGACTCTGCATATGAATAAATTCACCTGGTTCGGCCATGCCACCCTTGGCCTCGAGACCGGCGGCTTCAAACTGCTGATCGATCCGTTCTTCACCGGCAACCCGGCGGCCTCCGCCACCGCGGAGGGCGTCGATGCCGATTTTATCCTGGTCAGCCACGGCCACGGCGATCACGTCGGTGACGCCGCGGCAATCGCTATGCGCACCGGTGCACTGATCATCAGCAACCACGAGATTGCCACTTGGTTCGGCAGGCAGAATGTGGCAAAAGTGCACGGGCAACATCTGGGAGGCGGTTTCAAACACCCTTTCGGGTACCTGAAACTGACGCTGGCACTGCACGGCTCACAATTGCCCGATGGTTCGGATGGTGGCAACCCCAGTGGCTTCCTGCTGACCACCAACGATCACAAAAAAATCTACATGGCACAGGATACCGGCCTGTTCGGCGATATGAAGCTGATCGGTGAGGAGGGGCTCGACCTCGCGGTCATCCCGATCGGCGACAATTACACCATGGGGCCCGATGATGCCCTGCGGGCGGTGAAAATGCTGCAGCCGAAGACCGTGGTGCCGATCCACTATAACACCTTCGACCTGCTCAAGCAGAATCCCCAGACCTGGGCCAAGCGCGTCGAAGCGGAGACGGCCACCAGAGTCAATATCCTCAAACCCGGCGGTAGCCTGGAGTTTTAGGAGACAACACATTCAGCCCTGGCAAGGCTGAATAGCCATAATGCGACTTGCCGGACATTGCTCGAGATCAGGCAACCTTTTCAGTTTTGCCAGGAGGGCGCTTATGACCCAGGAACATCGCATCCGTGGTGTGCTCGCACCGGTCGTCACCCCGTTCAACCGGGACCTGTGCCCTGACCCAGCACGCCTGATTGCGCACTGCAGGTGGTTGCTCACGCAGAACTGCGGCTTGGCAGTGTTCGGCACCAACAGCGAGGCGAACTCACTGTCGGTCGATGAGCGCATGGCGCTGCTTGATGCCCTGCTTGCGGCCGGTGTCGATGCCTCGCGAATGATGCCCGGGACGGGGTGCTGTGCCCTTTCCGATAGCGTGCGCCTGACCGCGCATGCGGTCAGGGCAGGCTGCGCGGGTGTATTGATGCTGCCACCTTTTTACTACAAGGGTGTGTCCGAGGACGGGCTCTACCGCAGTTTCGCGGAAGTGATTGAGCGCGTCGGCGACGCGCGCCTGCGCCTCTACCTCTATCATATCCCGCCGATCGCCATGGTCGGCATCACGCCCAGTCTGGTCGAGAGACTTCTGAAGCAGTACCCCACCACGGTCGCCGGCATGAAAGACAGTTCTGGCGATTGGAAGAACACCAAGATGATGCTCGATACCTTTGCCGGCTCCGGTTTCGATGTCTTCGCGGGGAGCGAGTCGTTCCTCCTCGCCAACATGCAAAATGGCGGGGTGGGCTGTATCTCGGCGACGGCTAATGTCAATCCAGAGGCGATTGCCCAGCTCTGCCGCGACTGGCGCGGTGCGGATGCAGAGGTGCAGCAGCAAGCACTCAACGCTGTGCGCAGGACGGTGGAGCAGTTCGTGATGATTCCCGCGCTCAAGACGATCGTCGCGCATTATTCAGGTGATGCCGCCTGGTTGACCGTGCGGCCGCCGCTCACCGGACTGACCGCGGCGCAGGCGCAGCAGTTGCTTGACAGGTTGCGGGCGCTCACGTTCGACATGCCAGGTCTCCGCGCCTCGTAAAATCTCGCCCTTGCGGTGGCGGTCTTGGCACGAAAATGGGACGCTCTTCTTTGAGAGTGTCCCTTAATTTATCTGCACATTTGTCGCGACCGCAAGGCATCCTCAGCCGTGTAGCAGGTGGAACTGTAAAATGTAGACCAGAGCCCCGGCGAAGTAGCCGATCAGGGCCAGCCCGCTGATTTTTTTCACGTACCAGAAGAAGTGAATCTTCTCCATCCCCATGGCGGCAACCCCCGCCGCCGAGCCGATAATCAGGATCGAACCGCCAGTTCCGGCACAGTAGGCCATGAATTCCCAGAGAAAGCTGTCAGTCGGGAAATGGGCCAGGTCGTACATGCCGATCGACGCGGCCACCAGCGGCACGTTGTCGACGATGGAGCTAACCAGGCCGATGATACTGACGATGACGTCCTGCCGGCCGACAGTCTGATCGAGCCATCCCGCCAGGGCCTCTAGGATCAGGGCGTGTTCCAGGGTGGCCACCGCCAGCAGGATGCCGAAGAAAAAAAGGATCGAACTCATATCGATGTGGGTCAGGGCATGGACCAGGGTCAGGTGCTGCTTCTCCTCGTCATCCTTCTTGCGGTGCAACAGTTCGCCGATCAGCCAGAGTAAGCCGAGCCCGAACATGATCCCCATAAACGGCGGCAAGTGTGTCACTCCCTTGAAGACCGGTACCGCCACCAGGCAGCCGATGCCGCAGCAAAACATCAGGTTCCGTTCCATGGCGGTGGTTTCAACCCCGTGCCGGCGCTCGTGCAACTGGGCGGGGATCACGTCGCGCCCCCGCAGCACGTAGGTGGTGATGGCCAAAGGAACGATCAGGTTGGCCAGGGACGGCAGCAGGACGCCTTTCATTATCGCCAGGGTCGAGATCTGTCCGCCGATCCAGAGCATGGTCGTGGTCACGTCGCCGATCGGCGACCAGGCACCCCCGGCATTGGCGGCGATGACGATGATGCCGGCGAAAAACAACCGGTCCTCCTGGCGGTCGAGCAGTTTGCGCATCAGGGAAATCATGACGATGGTGGTGGTGAGGTTGTCGAGGGTGGCGCTGAGGAAAAAGGTGACGAAGCCGATCAGCCAGAGCAGGGCGCTGAGCCGGGTGGTCCTGATGTGCGAGGTGATGACCTCGAAGCCGTTATGGGCATCGACCACCTCGACGATGGTCATGGCGCCGAGCAGAAAAAAGATCACCTGGGAGGTGGCCGAGAGCGACTCGGACAAGTTCTCACCCACCAGGTGGTGATCGCCGGTCAGGACGGCGTAGATAGTCCAGAGCATTCCGGCGGCGAGCAGGGCGCTGGCGGTCTTGTTGATCTTGATCGGATGCTCTAGGGCGATGGCCGCATAGGCGAGCAGAAAGATAACGATCAGCAGTATATTCATCGGCAAAACCTCAAAACGGTGTCAAGTCTTAACTTTTAATCTGGGCGGTGTCAGGGCACTGAAAAAGGACACTCCCTTTTGAGTGCCCCATTAACGATTAATACGGAGGACGACGATGCGGTCGTCTCCTTGTCGCGTGGCTGAACTTAAAGCCATCATGATGAAATTGCTGCTGGCTCGATCCTGAAACAATCTGCGTCTCTGGCCTTTCTATGCTACCGCTCAGGCGTCTTCCGCCATAAATTGCATGAAGATTATGCTCTCCTTTGGTTGCTGTCAATACGGTAAAAATAAAATTAAAAGGATGAAAAGATTCTTGAAAAAACGTGTGCTTGAGGATTGTTTTTAACGCCGGTCGTCATTGTGGTCTTTACCGATAAAGGGGTGGTTGTGTTGCGCCGCCCTCGTTCTGTGAGCATAATGAGAGTGATTATGAGTCTTTATCTCCGTGCCTGACGCAGCTCTTTCTCCACGAGGTCTTCTTATGAGTCAATTGTTCTCCCCGCTGAAAATCCGCTCTCTGACCCTGCGCAACCGAATTCTCGTTTCTCCTATGTGCCAATATTCCTGCCGCGATGGGGTGGTGGATGATTGGCACCTGGTCCACCTCGGCAGCCGTGCGGTCGGTGGCGCCGCCCTGGTCATGGTGGAGGCGACGGCCGTGACCCCGGAGGGGCGCATCAGCCCCAGCGACTGTGGCCTCTGGAACGACGAGCAGGCCGAGGCCTTTGCGCCGATTGCCAGCTTTATCGCGGCACAGGGGGCGGTCCCCGCAATCCAGTTGGGGCATGCCGGGCGCAAGGCGTCCGTGCAGCCACCCTGGACGGGCGGTGCGGTCGTAGCCGATGTGGACGGCGGTTGGCAGCCGGTTGCGCCCAGCCCGCTGCCGTTTGGACCAGGGTCGCGGCAACCGCGCGAGCTGAGCGACACTGAACTGGAGACAATCTGTGCGCGTTTCGAGGATTCGACCCGACGCGCGCGGCAGGCCGGTTTCCAGGTGGTCGAAGTGCATATGGCGCACGGCTACCTGCTGCACCAGTTCCTTTCGCCTCTGAGCAACCTGCGGAGCGATGCTTTCGGTGGCAGCCTCGAGAACCGCATGCATTTCCCGCTGGAGGTGGCGCGCCGTGTGCGCGAACTCTGGCCGCAGGACCTGCCGGTGATGGTGCGCATCTCGGCGACCGATTGGGTAGACGGTGGCTGGGATCTGAGCCAGTCTTTCGAACTCTGCAGGCATTTAAAGCAGATCGGAATCGACCTGATCGATTGCTCCTCCGCAGGCCTGGTGCCAGACGCGGTCATCCCAGCAGGGCCGGGTTTCCAGACCCCCTTGGCCGACAAGATCCGCAAGGCCGTCGGCATCGCCACCGGTGCGGTGGGCATGATTACCGCGCCGGTTCAGGCCGAGCAGATCATCGCCACCGGGCAGGCCGACGTGGTGCTGCTGGCGCGGGAGCTTTTACGCGATCCTTACTGGCCGATGCATGCCGCGCAAGTGCTCAAGGCCGAGCATCCCTGGCCGGTGCAGTACGAACGCGCCAGGCTCTAGGAGCCCCGCTTCGGTTTTGGGTTGTTCTGTCCGCGGTGGTGTTGCAAACCGGGCAGAACTCTGTTCGGTCGGCGATCCCCCTGCAAAGGGAAATGCACTATGTCAGAGTAAATATGCTGTCCCCCAAGTAATTTTAATCTATAATTGAACGAGGCACCCCCCTTTTGTCCTGTTGAAGGAGAAATGTTGCATGTCCCAGACCAACGCAAGCCAATATTTCCGACTCTTTTTTGAAACGGCCCAGGCCATCCTCTCTGCCCGCGACCTGCAATCGACCCTCGATTCCCTAGTCCAGCGCATCGTCGCCGCCATGGGAGTCAAGGCCGGCAGCCTGCGGCTGATCGATGAGCAGAGCAACAGCCTCAAGCAGGTCGCCTCGTTTGGCTTGAGCGAGGGCTATCTGAACAAAGGCGCCCTGAACGCCGAACAGAGCATCCCGGAGGTGTTCGCCGGCAAGCCCGTCTGCATCAAGGACGCCTACAACGACCCGCGCATCCAATATCCCGAGGCCATGCGCGCCGAGGGGATCAACACCGTTCTTTCGGTGCCGGTGATCACCGGAGACAAGGTGATCGGCTTGCTGCGGCTCTACAGCGCCGAACCTCGTGATTACAGTGCTGGAGAGATTGAATTCGTTGGTGCACTGGCCGAAATGGGCGGTCTGGCGATTGTCAACGCCCGCCTCTTTCAGGATCAAGGGGCCAAGCTGGCCTCCCTGTTTACGGAGATCGGCGTCGATCTGCCAACGGTCGCCGAGAGCAGCGAACCGCAGTTCGAATCCTGTGCCTACCTGCCGATCGATGCGAGCAAGAGCCTCGATTATTTCCGAACTCTGCATGAGGTCACCCGGGCGATTCTGTCGACGCTCGATTCCCGGCAGGTGATGCAACTGATCGTCGACAAGCTGATCCGTTGCATGCAGATCAAGGCCAGTGCCCTGCGATTGCGCAATGAAACCACCCATGAGCTCGAACTGATCGTCGCGGCCGGGTTGAGTGATAAATTCCTGGCCAAGGGGCAGCCGCACACCGATCAGAGCATCAGCGCGACCCTGGCGGGAAAACCGGTCCTGATAACCGACACCGCCAACGACCTGCGCCTCGAATATCCGACGGAAACCGTCGCCGAAGGGATCGCCTCGATTCTCTCCCTGCCGATCATTGCCAGCCGCCGGGTGGTCGGCGTGCTGCGACTCTACAGCGCCGATAAACGGCAATACAGCCAGGAAGAGATGGCCTTTCTCTCCGCGTTGGCAGAGATCTCCGGCGTTGCGATCATGAACGCGCGGCTTTTCGAGAAGACCCGTAACGACCTTTCCTTCTGGACCGCCACCCTCGGTTATATGAAGGATTGATCTGCTCTTTTGCTGCAGGTCGCACCGCTGTTTGCTCGGCACAATTAAAAAAGGGCCCCTCGTTATGAGTGGCCCTTTTCCTCTTTTCCGGGGCGCGTTGTCCGCTGGTTCTGCCGACACAAGTTTAATTGCCGAGGATGTAGTGCTCCAACTGGGTGATCAAGAAATTCTTGTCGGCAACCTGAGCCTTGACCAGGTCACCAATGGAGACCATCCCGACCAGTTCTTTATCGTGGATAACGGGCAGATGGCGGCAGCGCTTGTCAGACATCACGGCCAGCCCTTCGTCCACACTCATGCTGGGGGTGACGTAGAGGACCCTGGTGGACATGATGTTCTCGACGGATGTCTTTAACGACGAGCGTCCTTCCAGAATCACTTTGCGGGCATAATCACGTTCGGAAAGGATGCCGACCACCTGCTTGTCCTTCATGACCAGCAGGGCGCCGACATTTTTGGAGGCCATCAACTCCAGAGCGCTGTAAACCGTTGCATCGGGACTGATACTGACCACAGTGTCGCCTTTGTTCTTGAGTACGTCGCGGATCGATTTGGACATGGCGGACCTCCCTCTCCAGTGCGGTGGTAGAATACAAGTATTTCAATTCTAACGGAGGTGGAAAGGTTGTCAATCCGCGCGGAAACGGTCCGCAGAGGCCTAATCGTCAGCCGAGCTCCAGCCAGCAACCCCCAACATCAGGGTGCCGGAGATGTGGTCGAGGGTGCGAACGTTGGCGCTTTTCTGCAACAGATGATGCAGAGTCCGGCCGCCGCCGGCTTAGAGGATCAGTCAGAAGCATTCGATGCCGAGGATCCTCCCCATTAGCATTCCGTGCTGCCCCGGAAGCTGTTGCCGAGGGTCGATAAAAGGCGGCAGCAGGGCAATGAAAAAGGCCCCGCTCTTGGGGTTGGCGACCGCGGTCACAATGCCTTGCAGGGCAAGTTTCGCCGGCGACCAGACGACATCGGGCCCGGCGGTTAAATCGAGTGCCATCCGGCCGCGAGATCGCCACCTCTGCACCTCGACCTGTACATCGCCAGGAAAAGACTCGTAAGGGATACCCGCGTCCGAGTGTCCCTTTTCTTACTATTTGCCACAGCACTTCTTGTACTTGAGACCGCTGCCGCAAGTGCACGGATCGTTGCGGCCGATCTTGTTGACATTCAGCGGCTTCGGCTTGACCATGGACCCGTCGGTAAAGAGCCAGCGCCCCTTTCTGCGCTTGAAGTGGCCGAGTTCATGATGGTTGCGCAGCCCTTCCTTGTCGCGAAAGCGGGCGATGAATTCCACTTCGCCCTCCTCATCCTTCGGTCCTCCCTGCGTGGTCGAGAGGATTTCCAGGCCGTACCATGTGGACTTTTCCGCCCAGCTCCGGGTCCCCTTGTGATCGTATCCCTCGCGATGATCGGGATGAGTGCTGTCGAAGAGAAAATCGATTTTGACGTTCACATGGGCCGTATAGCGCGCCCGCATCAGTTGTTCTGCCGTCTCGGCTGGCCTCTTCCCAGTGATGATCGGTTCACAGCAGGCGACATAGTCGCTACCGCTTCCGCATGGACAGCTGTTCATGGTTTTCTCCTTCCCGGCCCACAGATCCACATACAAAGTCTGCCGAAGTCTATTCATCTGGAGGCAGGGTGTCAAGACAGCTGTTGACCGGGCAGGCCGGGCGCTGTTTAAAATATGCCGGATCGTAAAGATTGCATCCGCTCGCAGTTTTTTAATTCTGCTGTGAGATGATTTTGAGATGTTCTCATGTATAATGAAATTTAGATTTAATCCTTACGCAGGATTTATACCCAGAGGCCATATCTAGCTCTTCAACTTATGACAAAAGCAGATACCTTTGGTGTCGCTTCATCCGAACAATGCTCAGCAGAGGATCAACGTGCCTGCCTGCTCCTGCAAAAATGGCGTTCCCGCCATATCAGAAGTTGCTGCTTCCAGTTCTTCATCGTATTTGGCGAAACATTGCTGCTCTCATTGTGGCTCGTTTTCCTTTGTCTTGGAGTTGAGACCGGGGTCACAAATTATTGCCACAAGAGAAATTTGCAATATTGATCAGACTTGCTCTGTCCCAGGAGGTCGGCTCCTGCGCATAACCGCTTTTTCCGAGCTGTCTCCATCAGGGACAGGTTTTTTATTCTCAGGGCTTCTGGGTGCCGGGGCCTTTCGGCCTGAGGGGTTTGCCGCACATTGGGACATCGAGCAGATCGCAGGCCTTTCATCGCCCCCTTAAGCTTTTGGCTCTCGCCAAGTCTTGCCTCGGTTATCAGCTGCCCGGCAATAGCTTCAACGCCGCCAACGCCACCCGCACGGCATCCCGTTCGGCCCGCTGTTTGACCGCTAGGTCAACGGACTCGGCCAACAACCTCTCTGCCAGCACAGCGCAGACGCATCCTGCCGCAAAACCGTAGACCAGCCCCATCTTGAAGAGGGTCGCGGCCTCCATCTCGTAGTTGAGGATCTTGAGTTGGCGGTACTCCTCGGTCACGCCGTGCAGGGTCCGCAACAAATGCGGGTTGGCTGAATCGCTACGTTCCTGCCCCTCGTAGAAGGTATCGACGCTTGCCGTTACGCCAAGGTGGGCGCGTACGCCGAGCTGCTTCGCCGCCCCGGCCAGTGCCACGGTGACATAGGGATCGGCCGCCGCCGGGAACTCGCGCGGGGCGATGTCCTGGGCCGCGCCCTGTCGGCACAGTGCGGCACTCGAGATCACCAGGTCGCCGGCCTTGACCTGTTTGGCGATGCCGCCGCTGGTGCCGACCCTGATGATGGTGCGCATGCCGACGGCGACCAGTTCGTTGACGACGATCGACAGTGACGGTGCCCCCATACCACTGGTCGCGGCAACGAACTTGCGGCCGTCCGCCATCAGGCACAGATAGCTGTGCAGGCCTCGGTTCTCGGCGAGCGTCGCCAGGCAGGTCACCACGTTGGTTTCCATGGCAATGCGCCGTGCCCGCTCGGGGTCGCCGCAGAGCAGGGCGGCGGTTGGTGGGTCGCCGCCGAGGTCCGCTCGGCCGAAGCCGATATGGTAGAGCCGCTGTTGGTTCATCTGGCTGTCCTCCGTTTCAACGAATCGTTGGCAATCTCTCTGTACAGGTCTTTATCTACCAGAGCAGGCATCACTTTCTGATGCGCAGCGCCCTGAAGGGTACCATCCTCCGGTCGGTAAGCGGCGGCACATAGGTCTCCTTGACGAAGCGTACGTCCTCGATGGTGTAGAAGGCGTTTGGGTTGTAACACTTGATGATGGCGATAATCGTTTCCAGCTTGCGGCGCTTGGCCACGGTGAAGATCAGCTTGACTGGGCCGCTCTCGCCGACGGCATCGACGCTGGTTACCCCGTAGCCATTCTCCCTGAGGTATCCAACCAACTCGGTGGCATCGTGGCGGGTGATGATGCGGATGATCTGGTTGCCGATGGCGATGCGCTCCTCGATGAGCATCCCCACATAGTTGCCGACCGAGAAGCCGAGGGCGAAGGCCGCGTAGGTCACCCAGTTGTCCATGTGCTTCATCACTTGGCTGACCGCCAGGATCCAAACCAGCGACTCGAAGAAGCCTAGCAGTGCGGCGTAATTCTTGAACCCTTTCGAGACGAAGATGATGCGTAGCGTACCGACGCTAACATCAAGGATGCGGGCGAGGAAGACCAGTATCGGGATCGAGAGCAGGGCCAGCGTTTCGGCAGACATCACGCACATCTCCTTGCCTGGAGGTGAACATCAACAACCCTATGCCCTGACAGCTTAACAAAAGTCTGGCCGATGTTGCATGGAATCCGAAAGTCCCCGTGCAGTTTTCACGTGAGCCGCACACTTGCTAAGCGCAACGGAGGCCTTTACACTGACAAGCAGGGCAGGCTCTGCGCCGCAGGGCCGGTCGATCAGCTCTTCTTCACCTTTTAACCGGAAAAGTTCCATTATGCAGATGTTACGGATGCCAACGAAAATATTGAAATACGCACTTTTGGCGCTGGCTGCCTTGGCTCTCTGCTTCACGGCGCTGGCGGTATGGGTCTGCTGGGACCTGCCCGACATCGCGCCGCTCAGGAACAGCAGAAACACTTTGACCATCGAGGCCCCCGACTGGCAGGGAGCGATGCACCCCTTGCAGGTCGGACCGAAAAACCCCTACTGGACGCCTCTCGAGGCCATCCCTGACGAGCTCAAATGGGCGGTGATCGTCGCCGAGGATGCCAACTTCTACGAGCATGGCGGCATTGATGTGCTAGCAGTGAAGGAGGCGATCAAGTATGATCTGAAGCGCAAGCGCATGGCCCTCGGGGCTTCGACCATCACCCAACAGCTGGCCAAGAACCTCTTCCTTTCACGGGAGAAATCGATACGGCGCAAGCTGCGGGAAGTTGTGGTCGCGCAGCGCCTGGAGGGGGCGTTGACCAAGGGGCGGATCTTGGAGCTGTACCTGAACGTGGTGGAGCTCGGGCCCCTGGTCTACGGCATGGGGCACGGTGCCCGTTACCACTTCGGTAAACCTGTCTCTCTGCTGACCCCGGCCGAAGCAACCTTCCTCGCAGCCATGCTGCCTGGGCCGCGGATCGCATTCAACCCGGAGAGCAAGGCCGTCAAGGTGCGCCAGAGGGCGGCTCGGCTGCTCAAGCTGCTTGGCCTGCGCCACATTCTTTCCGAAGCAGAGATCGCCGACGCCCTGGCCCAGCTTGCTCAGCTCGGCGGACCGCGAACGACCTCAGACAATTCCCCTGACCCGGACGGAATGTGAGCCCGGGCCTCTTACCGAAGCCTCTCTGCCGCGGTCTCAGAAGAGCAACTCAATCCGCGGAAACTCGCCGCGGTCCTCCCGTAGGCAGCGCTGCGCCGCGTCGATCAATGGCGCGATCGCGATGCCTAGATAGATCCCCTCGACACGCGTGAGTTTTTCGCAACCGGCCCTGGTGAGCGACTGCGCGCCACGCGGTTCACCGATAAAGCGCTTGAGCTGGGCGCCGGCCAGTTGGATCAGCCCCTGGACGAAGATGCCGCACTTGGTCGATCTCTGCCCGGACGCTAGCCACACGCGTTCCAGGGCTTCATGCGCTTCCCACCAGTAGCCGTGATTAAACAGGTCGATGCCGTACAGGTAGAGCTCGCAGGCCCGCCAGTCTGCAGGCGTGAATGGCGGCAGGAACTCTTCGTCCTCGTGGTAGGAATGGCCGCCGGGGTCGTTGCGTGGGTGAGGGTGCCCGGAGTCGCCCTGGAAGGGCAGATATCGGTAAGGGGGGAAGGGCCGCTGGGTATAACGATGCAGGGCGGGGTCTGTGAAGATTGGCTCCATATGGGCTCACTTTGTCGCTATGCACCAACCTTAGTAGAAAACCGCATGGGGTGCTTCCTGCGTATGATTGCCAATTTCTCAGCCTGTTTTATGCCCTTCCCTAAGGTTGCTATCGCTTCAAGTAAACATATGGCTTTTGGAGAGGTCTTATAAATCCAAAAGAAAGGTGAGAATGTAGATTGGCCCAAATTCGAATTCTTGCTAACCCTGCAATACGAGAAAAGACCACCCGTTTTCAGGTGGCCATAAGTAGAAACACTGGAATGAAATATTCAAAGAATACAATTCTCATCATATACGCGACTGAAAAGGGAATGGCCCGACTGTGCTTAACAACCTCTACGTTCAATCCCCTGGTATTCTTGCGATCTACTTTTGCGGATAACATCACGACCCACAACTGCCCAACTTCCTGAGCGCGTGAAACTTGTAACGCTCTCTTCTTCCAGTAGATTCTCTAGCAACTTCGGTTTAACCATGTCGAATCTGCCATCATTGTACATAACTCGTATTAGCATGATGTGCCCCTTTCCCCGAAAGTAAATATATATTTTCAGGTGTACAAACGACAAAACCGCTGTTTAGCTTAAAGCCAACGACAGCGGTCCATAATTTATAGATTTATCTGTTGGGTTATCCGTCATCCCATCCCCCACGGAATGCATTTAAACCACTTTTACAATCTAACTGAAATATAGTTTCCAGTCAAAGATTTCTTCTTATATACTCCTGCACTGTTTCGGAATGCTTATTTTGGCCAAAATGCGAAATTATCTCTGACCCTGCAATGTGAGAAAGCCCCTGAATGAAATCAGGGGCTTTTAACTGCTAGATGGTAACTTTCATGGAAAAGTTTAACAATTTGTAATTTTGTGGACATCCTCCGGTAATGTTTCTTGGCGTACGGTAAACAAAAACATGGACGAAAACGCGGCAGAACTCATGCATAAAAACATGGCTAACGGCGGATCAGCATCGGGGGATCAGTAAAGAATTAACTCTAAGACAATCAGCACTCTGCAGCCTTTGCTACCCCCTCCTTTAAAGGCACAGAGCTTTTGCCCTGCTCTTCACCTCCTAAGAGTGGGGCTTTTTTTGTTTAGTTTCCCATGAGGGAACAATCAGAACTCAACCCAAAAACACGAAACCGCTGGCCAGTGATAAGCCGACGGTAGCGGTTGGCATCCCTCAATGAACGGGCCCAATGTCCCCTGCGCCTTGTCCCTACATTTGGCGGAGACAATTTAGATTAAATAGTTTTATAATAAAAAGTTTTTATCCCTCGCTAAGTGTCATTTACGCTGGGATGTATCTTGACCTGACGCGTTCAATCGATGACAATGCTGGTCGGCTTTCAAACTACTGCCTCTACAGGAGTAACAGCTTATGAAAAAAGGTCTGCTGACTCTTGTCACTATGATCCTGCTCTCCGCCCTGCCCGCCTGGGCCAATAACTGCGCCGGCCTGGTCACCATGGAATTCGACCTGAGCACCCAGGCGACCGGAGAAGCGGTCCGCATCTGGATCCCCTACCCGGTCTCCAACCAAGACCAGCTGGTCGGCAAGATCCGTCTAGACGGCGATTACGCCGAATCCGGCGTCTACACTCTGCCCGCTAACGGTACGCCGCTGCTCTATGCCGCATGGCCCGAGGGAAGCAAGAGCCGCAAGCTAACCCTGGCCTTCGAAGTGTCGCGCGACGAATTGCGCCGCGGCGACTTGCCTGCCAGGGAGCCGGCCTGGAATCCGGGTGATTACGCCGAATTCCTGACCCCCACAAGTCTCGGCCCGACCGATGGGGCCGTCAAGGAACTGGCCGATAAGATCGTCGCCGGCAAGACGACCGTGCTGGAGCGCGCCCGGGCGATTTACGACTGGACCGTGGAGAATATGTACCGCGACCCTGCAACCATCGGCTGCGGCAAGGGGGACGTCTGCTACCTGCTGGTCAAGCCCGGCGGCAAGTGCACCGACATCTCCTCGATGTTCGTGGCCCTCTGCCGCGCCGCCGGGGTGCCGGCCCGCGAAGTTTTCGGTCTGCGCCTCGGCAAGCAGGCCGAACAGGACATCACCACCTGGCAGCACTGCTGGTCGGAGTTCTTCCTCCCTGGCTACGGCTGGATGTGGGTTGACCCGGCCGACGTGCTCAAGGCGATGCTGGTCGAGAAGCTCGAGCTTTCCAGCCTGCGCATTGTCGAGTTGCGTGACTATTTCTGGGGTGGCATCGACGCCTATCGCTTTGAGCTGGCCAGAGGCCGCGACCTGGTGCTAAACCCCTCCCAGGCGGGCACACCGCTTAACACCTTCGGCTACCCCTACGCCGAGGTTGGCGGCAAGCCCATCGACTTCTACGACCCCAAGAACTTCAGCTACCGGTTCAGTTTCAAAGCACTCTAGAGCAACATTAGGTGTCCGGCGGGGGACGCTCTCGGGCTTTCCCCCGCAATAAGCAGTGCGCCACTTCCCCGGGGCATCCTCCTTTATGCTCATGGTTTCCTCTGTTCAGCCTGAATGTTTGCAAACAATTCGCAGCAGAGACAACCCTGCGGGCACTTCTCTGCTAGAATGATGTCATGCGTCGTCTGAAAATCACTCACCTCACGGAATACCGGTTTTTCAACACGGTCACGCTGCAACCCCATCGCCTTCTGTTGCGGCCACGGGAGGGCCCAGAGGTCCATATCGAGTCCTCGGCGCTGGAGATTTCGCCCGCGCACACTGTCAAGTGGCACCGCGATGTGCTTGACAACGCCGCGGCGGTCGTCGATTTCCTTGAACCCGCGCTGACGCTCTCCATAACCAGTGAAGTGGTCATCCAGCACTTTGTGGAGAATCCCTTCGATTTTCTTTTTGAAGATTACGCGGTCAACTATCCCTTTGCGTATGTCCCACAGGACAGCGTCGATCTAATGCCCTTTCTGCAGCCGGTCTATCCCGGTGACGAGGGGGCCATCCGCTTATGGTTCAGCCAATTGGGCCTGGGGCAGCCCTGTATGCAAACCTATGCGCTGCTCGACCTGCTGAGCAAGGCCATCGCCCGGCAGTTCGTTTACACCATCCGCGAAGAACCCGGGGTGCAGACCCCGGCGCAGACCCTGGCCTGGGGGAGCGGTTCCTGCCGGGATTTTGCCGCGCTGTTTGTCGAGGCCTGCCGCCACCTGGGTCTGGCCAGCCGCTTCGTTAGCGGCTACTCTCACGCCCCCGCCACGGAGCACTGGTCGGCAACAACCCATGCCTGGGCTGAGGTTTACCTCCCCGGCGCCGGCTGGAAAGGCTTTGACCCGACCTGCGGCGAGGTTACGGGGAGCCGGCACATTTCCGTGGCAGTGGCCCATCATCCGGAAGCGGTCCCGCCGGTCTCCGGGAGCTTTATCGGTCTGTCCGGGTCGGCGCCGACCTTGATCGTCGATGTCCGTGTGGTATCAATCTAAGCAGAGACCCTTCCTCTCCAGAGGAAAACGGTTTTGGTGCTAAGCATGGCTGCCGGCGGCACAGCAATGGTTGCATTACTCTCCCCGCATCAGGATCCTGCGTGAAACATCCTCCCCTAGATACAGACAACAGCCAGCAGCCCAAGCGGTTTCTCGACGTATTCCGCTACAGCCGCCGCGCCCTTGAGCTGGTCTGGTCGACCAGCAGGTGTATGGCGTTGACCTTTGCCGTGTTGACCCTGGTGGCCGGGGTGTTGCCGGCGGCCGTTGCCTGGATTGGCCAGCTGATCGTCGATGGTGTGGTCGCCGCGATCGGCCAGCATCAGCAGACTGGTCACGCCGAGACTAACGCCGTGCTTCTGTTCGTCGCTGCCGAGGCGGGGGTGGTGGTTCTGATTGCCGGCACACAGCGTGGCATCTCCACCTGCCAGGCGTTGCTGCGGGCGCTGATGGGCCAGCGCATCAACCTGATGATCCTGGAAAAAGCCCTGACTCTCAAGCTGGCGCATTTCGAGGATTCGGAATTCTACGACAAGCTGACCCGCGCTCGGCGCGAGGCCTCGACTCGGCCGTTGAGCCTGGTGACGCGCACCTTCGGCCTGGTGCAGAATGGCATCTCGCTGGTCAGTTACGGGGTTCTGCTGGTGCAGTTCTCTCCCTGGACGGTGCTGATCCTGGTGGCCGGCGGTATCCCGGAATTCTTGGCCGAGGCGAAATTCTCCGGCGACAAGTTCCGCCTGTTCCGCTGGCGCTCGCCGGAGACGCGTATGCAGATGTACCTGGAGACGGTGCTGGCCCGCGAGGACTACGCCAAGGAGGTCAAGCTGTTCCGCCTTGGCCCGAAGCTGTTGCAGCGCTACCGGGAGATCTTCGAGAAGCTCTTCGCCGAGGACCGGCGGCTGACCCTGCGCCGGGACAGTTGGGGTTTTGCTCTTGGCCTGCTTGGCACTTCAGCCTTCTACGGCGCCTACGCCTGGATTGCCCTGTCGGCCATCCAGGGGGCCATCAGTCTCGGCCAGATGACGATGTACCTGCTGCTCTTCAAGCAGGGGCAGTCGGCGGTCTCGGCCAGCCTGTCGGCGATCAGCGGTATGTACGAGGACAACCTTTACCTGTCCAACCTCTATGAGTACCTCGAGCAGCCGGTACCGCTGGTGCTGGGGGCGTTGCACCCATGGGCCGCTACCGGGGGACGGGGTCCGCTTCGAGGAGGTCAGCTTCACGTATCCCGGCAGCGAAGAGCCGGCACTGCAGCAGATCAGCCTGCATCTCAAACCAGGCGACAGCCTGGCGCTGGTCGGCGAGAACGGTTCCGGCAAAACCACCCTGATCAAGCTGTTGACCCGTCTCTACCGACCCGATACAGGACGCATCCTGCTCGACGGTCTCGATCTGCAGCAGTGGGACGCCGACGCTCTGCGCCAGCGCATCGGCGTGATCTTTCAGGATTTCGGCCGCTACCAGTTCCTGGTGGGGGAGAATATCGGCGCCGGCGACATGAGCCACTTTGAAGACCGGCAGCGCTGGCAGGAGGCGGCCGAGAAGGGGATGGCCCATGACTTCATCGACAAGCTGCCGCAGCAGTATGATACCCAACTCGGCAAGTGGTTCAAGGGTGGTCGAGAGCTCTCCGGCGGCCAGTGGCAGAAGATTGCCCTGGCCCGCGCCTTCATGCGCACCCGGGCCGACCTGCTGGTGCTCGACGAACCCACCGCCACCATGGACGCCGCCGCCGAGGCAACCATCTTCGAACATTTTCGTGAGCTGAGTCGCGGCAAGATGACGATCCTGATCTCGCACCGCTTCTCTACGGTGCGCATGGCCGACCAGATCGTCGTCATCGACAAGGGGCACATCGTCGAGCAGGGCAGCCACGCACAGCTGATGCAACTGGGCTGGTCAGTATGCCTACCTCTTTTCCCTGCAGGCGCAGGGCTACCGTTAGGCCGAAAGGGACAGGCCAGAGCGTATTGGCGGAGCGAACGTTGTGGCTTGGTGCTATAATCTAGAGCATGTTGCGAACTCTGCTGTACATTCACGTGCTCCTGCTGCTGGTGAGCGTCCCAGTGGCCGCCGCCGGACCCGGCCTGATAGATCAGGAACTGTTCATCCGCCTCGTCCCGCCTGACCATCTTCTGGAAGGGCAGGCCGTGCTGAGCCGGGCTGACGGGCAGACGGAATGGCCGACGGCGTTTCGTCTGGCGTCCCAGGCCGCTATCGATGCGGTGACGGCCGACGGCGTACCGGTGCCCTACTTGTTCAATGGGGGGCTACTGAAGCTGGCCCTGGCGAAGCGGATCACCACCCTAACCATCACCTACCGGGTCTATTTCGCCGACCCCGTACCGCAGGACACGGTTGGCATCGAGGATCCATCCCTCGGCGTCACGGCGACGATCCAGCCGCAGGGGACCTATCTCGCCGAAGCGTCCGCTTGGCATCCGCGACCGCTCGGGACAAACAGTCGTTTTCGCGTGACGATCAAAGGGCCGCCAGGACTGACCGGGGTGACCGCCGGGCGCCTGATCGCCCGCGAGTCCGGCGAGACCGGCACGCAAACGACCTGGCAGACGCGTCTGCCGCAGTCCGCCCTGGCTCTCGCGGCCGGAGCTTACCAGCTCAGCCGGGACGATCTTGGTGACATCCAGCTTCTGGTCTTCACCGGCGCGGAGAATGCCGCCCTGGCTGCCGGCTACCTGGAGTCGTGCCGCGAATACCTGCAGCTTTACCAGCAATTGTTCGGTCTCTACCCTTACGCCAAGTTCGCCGTGGTTGAAAACTTCTACCCCACGGGCTACGGCCTGCCCGGCTGGACTCTGCTCGGTAGCAGCGTGATCAGGCTCCCCTTTATCCGCACGACCAGCCTCCCCCACGAGATTGCCCACGCCTGGTGGGGAAACGCCATCGAGATCGATTACCAGTCGGGCAACTGGGGGGAAGGTTTGGCCACCTATGTTGCCGACTACTACCTGAAAGAGCTGCACGATCCGGCCGAGGCGCTCGAGTACCGCCGCAATATCCTGCGAGACTACAAGGCTCTGGTCGCTGTCGGCGATGACCTGCCCCTGCGGGATTTTCGCAGCCGCACGACCAAGCGCGACCAGGCGGTCGGCTACGGCAAGGCGGCCATGGTCTTCCATATGCTGCGTACCCTGATCGGTGACCAGGCCTTCTGGTCGGGTCTGCAGGCTGCGGCCCGCCAAGGCCTCGGCAAGCGCTACGCCTGGAGTGACCTGCAGCGCCACTTCGAGGCCGCTTCCGGAATGCAGCTGACAGCATTTTTCCGCCAGTGGATCGACCGCCCTGGGGCTCCACAGCTGCGCCTGGCGGATGTCAGTGCCCGGCCTGTGGCGGCCGGCTGGGAGGTCTCGGGAGCCCTCAGCCAGGACGAGCCGCGCTACGATCTCAGCGTGCCGTTGCGCCTGGAAACGGCAACGCAGGTCATTGACCAGTCCGTCGTCCTCACTGAACGGGAACAGCGCTTCACCTTCACCGTCAGCGAGCGGCCCATCAATCTGGTCGTTGATCCGCAAAGTAGTCTCTTCCGCCAGCTCTTCGACGAGGAACTGCCGGCCACGGTCAACAACCTGCGGGCCTCAAGGGTGCCGCTGGTCGTGGTCGCCAAGGGCTCCGAGGCCCTGCTCGGGGCCTCCCGGGACCTGCTGCGTGGCCTGCAGTGGCAGAAGGCTCCAGTGCTCAGCGAGGCCGAATATCTTGCCAGGCGACCGGGTGATCATGATCTGCTTGTGCTGGGGTGGCCGGAGAGCGCGGTCCTGCGTCCCGAGCTCCCCGACGGGCTCCGCGTGACTGGGCAACAGTTCGTGATCGGTGATAAACTGTATGCACAGGCGGAGGATGTGCTGTTTATGGTCTTGGCTGGCCATGAAAATTCTCACGTCGCCGGATATTTTCTGCCCGGGTCGGTTGCCGCTGCGCAGGATACGGCGCGTCGCATTCCTCATTACGGCCGCTACAGCCTGCTGGTTTTCAGCAACGGCCGGAATCAGGTCAAGATGACCTGGGAGCCACTACGCTCACCGTTGAAGATTCTTTTTGCCAAGGAAGCGTCACCATGAAAACTATCCACAAAATGGTTCTGTCGGTTTTCATTGCCGCCGGCACAGTCTTTCTGCCGGTCACGGTTCTGGCCCACCCGCATATTGTCGATATCGCCGCCAATGCGGAGATCTCTCCCCAGGCCCTGCTCGACGACCTGCGCCAGGCTCAGGTCATCTTCATGGGAGAACTCCATGACCATGTTGGCCACCATCGTGCCCAGCTGACCGTCATCGATGCCTTGGACAACGATGACCGGTCGCTGGCCATCGGCCTGGAGATGTTCCGCAAGGATAGCCAGGAGAGCCTTGACCGCTGGACCAATAACGAGCTGTCGTTCCTAAAGTTTCTGGATGTCTACAATGACAACTGGAGCCTGTGGCCGAAGTACCGGGAGATCTTTCAGCACGCCCGCGTCAAACGGGTGAAAATGCTCGGCCTCAACCTCCCGAGCGACATTACCCGCAAGGTGGCGCGCAACGGCTTCCAATCGCTCTCCGCAGAGGAACGACAACTGCTCGGCAACGTGCAGTGCCAGGTCAACCCGACTTATGGTAACTTTATCCGCCAGGCGATGGGCGGTCATGGCGGACACGGCGACCAATATCTGTATTTCTGCGAGGCGCAGCTCCTATGGGATACCATGATGGCTCACAACCTGGTCGCATTCCTGAAGGAAAACCCGGACTACCGGGTGGTTGTTCTGGCCGGCAGCGGTCACGCCTGGAAGTTTGGTATTCCAAGGCAGATGCTGGAAGAAGCCGAACTCAGTTACCGGGTCGTGCTACCGGAAGTTCCCGGGCGCGTTGACCGGAACAGCGTGACCACGGAGATCGCTGATTACCTATGGCTGGACGAGGGGGAAGATGGTTGGGCGTTTAAGATCGAATGAAGCTCCCTCTATGTGTAAATGGTGGCTCAAACAGGCGCTGAGGCATCATGGTCGGCCTATGCTGAAAGGCTTGGGCCGTTTTCTGATGTTCGCCTGCCTTTGCGCAATAGTCACTCCGGCGGTTCAGGCGCAGAATACACCACAGGGCTTTGCGGCCTGGATGGAGCAGCTGCGTGCGGACGCTCTTTCCGCCGGAATCTCACCGCAAACCCTGGCTTTGGCACTGGCCGATATCGAAGCGCCGCAGCCGCGCCTGCTCGAGAGTGACCTGAACCAGCCGGAGCAGACCCAGACACTGGCTGACTATGTTGCAACCCGAGTCAGCACGGAACGCATCGCCGAAGGGCGCGTGATGCTGCGTCGGTATTCGACATGGCTGGGCCGGATAGAGCGGCAGTATGGGGTCCAGCGGCGCTTCATTGTCGCCCTCTGGGGAATCGAGAGCAGCTACGGGCGGCATCCCGGGAAGGTGCCGGTGTTTCAGGCGCTGGTCACGCTGGCCCATGATGATCGCCGCGGCGACTACTTTCGTAAGGAGCTGCTCGAGGCCCTTCGCCTGCTCGAAGCCGAACAGCTCTCCGTGCAGAAGATGCAGGGGTCCTGGGCCGGGGCCATGGGCCAATTCCAGTTTATGCCCAGCTCCTATCGCCACTTTGCGATCGATGCCGACGGCGATGGCCGACGCGATCTCTGGGCTTCAGTCCCTGATGCGCTGGCCTCGGCGGCCAATTACCTGGCCAAGGCCGGGTGGCAGGGCGACCAGACCTGGGGGCGGCCGGTGACCTTGCCGCAAAAGTTCGATTATTCCCTGGTCGGGCAGGAATCCCACTTGTCGTTGTCGCGCTGGCAGACACTCGGCGTGCGGCGCAGCAACGGCAAAGCGTTGCCGCGCCGTGCCCTGCAGGCTGCGCTGATCGTGCCGGACGGGCCGGGCGGGCCGGCCTACCTGGTCTATGGCAATTTCCAGGTGTTGCGCAGATGGAACCGCTCCAATGCGTTTGCCGTTGCGGTCGGCACCCTGGCGGACAGCCTTGCGGCGCAAAAGTGAAAGCAAGAGAAGGATCCCTGCCTATGCTGTTTTATGCTACGATCACCTGCACCTGTCCCTGCTCCTCGGCGGCGGGACTATGCAGTCGATCGGAAGATGTTTATGACCAATAATGATGTCTTGCGCCGCTTGCGCTATATGTTTGACTTTAGCGACGCTAAAATGATGGCACTGTTTGGCTTGTCCGGCGGACAGGCGACCCGTGAGCAGATCAGCGCCTGGCTGAAAAAAGAGGATGACCCTGCGTACCGGGAATGCGGCGACCTTCAGCTGGCAATCTTCCTCAACGGCTTGATTATCGATAAACGCGGCACCAGGACCGGGTCGCATCCGGAAGCGGAGCCGCGCTTGACGAACAACCTCATCTTCAAAAAGCTGAAAATCGCCCTGAATCTGAAAACCGAAGATATCCTCGAGTTGATGAGCCTGGCGGGAATGTCTGTCAGCCCCCACGAATTGAGTGCCCTGTTCCGCAAGCCGGGACATAAGCATTACCGGGTCTGCAAGGACCAGATACTGCGGAATTTTCTCAAGGGCGTGCAGCTTAAATTTCGCACGATGCCAGCGGAGCCGGAGGTTGATTGACGATGATCTGCGTTGATGCAGAGACACCGCAGGCGCAACCGC
Organism: uncultured delta proteobacterium; assembly: GCA_963825615.1. GTDB lineage: Bacteria > Desulfobacterota > Desulfuromonadia > Desulfuromonadales > BM103 > JAHEDT01. The sequence goes on along the minus strand of CAWGTV010000008.1, from coordinate 405,393 downwards.
TGGCCTGGCCGTTGGTTCACGATTCTTCTTCTCAACCTGGGAAAGAACCATGAAAAAGTGCCCCTACTGCGCAGAAGAGATACAGGACGACGCAATCAAGTGCAAACACTGCAGTGAGTTTCTGGAAGGGTCTCCCCTTCGGTTTCCAGGACAAGAAAAGCTTCCCTGGTATTTTCGGACGACGTTTATTGTCCTCGCGCTCTTGAGCGTAGGGCCGCTGGCTCTCCCCCTGATCTGGTGGCGGCCACAGACCTCCCTGGGCTGGAAGATCGGGCTGACCATCGGCATTCTTGTCTGCAGCTGGGCCTTGTATCTGCTTCTGCTGGAATCGATGCGTTCCATCGAGGAGTATTACAAGCTCATTGACAGCCTATGAAAGGTTCTCAAGCCTGCAAGCAAAACAAAGGTGAGCCGTTAGAATGTGACTACGGCCAGCAAACTCAACAAATTTCTTAACGCCAAGTCGCAAAGGGGAAACCGAGGCGCGAAGAAAGACCTTCTGTTCAAAACCCCTCGGCACCGATCTTTACTTTTAGCGTCTTGGTGTTAAAAAGATCTTTTGCCTTAAACGTCTTTTCGGTTACAAATCTGACAATTTTGTCCCTTGTGAGAAGCGGCTTAACCTGTCACCCCTGGGCGAGTGACTCTATTTCGGCGCAGGAAAAGAATTTATGATCGAAGTGAATGGTCTGGTATACGAATACCCGGGGGTGCGGGCGCTAAACGGGGTTTCTTTCCGGATTGCGCCCGGCAGCATCACGGCCTTGGTCGGCCCGAACGGGGCCGGCAAGACCACCCTGCTGCGCTGCATGGCTGCCCTCGATGTGCCGCTGTTCGGAGAGGTTCGGATCGATGGCTTCGACATCCACGAAGATCCCCGCGCCTGCCATCTTAAGCTCGGCTATCTCTCCGACTTCTTCGGGCTCTACGATGACCTGACGGTGCGCCAGTGCCTGCTGCACGCAGCCGCGTCCCGCGGCATTCAGGCCGAGGCCCAGGAGCGGACCACCAGGCTGGCCGCTATGCGGCTCGGCCTTGACGATCGTCTCGACATGAAGGCTGGCACCCTCTCGCGCGGTCTGCGTCAGCGCCTGGCCATCGCCCAGGCCGTGGTCCACGAACCGCAGATTCTGCTCCTGGATGAACCGGCTTCCGGGCTCGATCCTGAAGCGAGGCACAGCCTGGCAGGGCTCTTTCTGACTTTGCGTGACCAAGGGATGACCCTGGTGGTCTCCTCGCACATCCTCTCGGAACTCGACGAATACTCTACCGACATGCTGGTGCTGCGTGCAGGGCGCATTCTCTCCCACGACCCGGTCGATCTGCAGTCGGCCGCAACAGTCCGTTTGCGGCTGGTCCTGACCGCGGCCTGCCGCGGCCTGACGTCTTTGCTTACCGATATTCACGGCGTCTCCGCCGTTGAGGGCGATGATGAGTCGGCTGTGTTCACCTTCAGCGGCAATGCCGCTGCCCGGCATCTTTTGCTGAAAAACCTGCTCGATCAGGGGTTGCCGGTCTGTGCCTTTGCCGAACTACAGCGCAACCTGCAGTCGGCCTATCTGGAGTCGGTGAGTCGCCAGGGTCGCCAGGAGGGTGCGCTATGAGTCTCAATCCAGAATTTCGCCGCAACCTCTGGCTGGAGTTGACCTCGTATCGCATGATCGGCATGCCGATGATCCTGGGGGCCATACTGTTTCTCGCCTATCTCCTCAATGGCAAGCAGTACGACGAGGGGGTGGCCAGGACGGCACTGGTCCTCTTCGGCCTGCTGGCCTTTGTCTGGGGGACCCGGCTCGCCTCCGAATCATTGATCGCAGAAATACGCGCGCATACCTGGGACGGCCAGCGGATGTCGGTGATCGGCCCCTGGTCGATGACTTGGGGAAAACTGCTCGGCAGCACCATCTACCCCTGGTATGGTGCCCTGCTCTGCCTGCTGGTCTACCTGACCTCAAACCCCGCGTTTGGCCTGTCGTTGCCCGAGACGGCGGTGTTGCTGGTTGGCAGCGGCTTGCTCGGCCAGGCGGTCGGTCTGCTCTCCAGCCTGCAGTCGATCAGGAAGAGCCAGCGCTACGGTCGTTTTCAGACCACGTCTTTCCTGGTGCTGGGTGTCAGCTGCGCGGCCTCGGTGCTGTCCTGGCCGTTTGCGAAAGCCGCGGGCGTATTCTGGTACGACCAGCATTATCCCGACAATCGTTTCGTACTAACCAGCCTGGTGGTGTTCCTGGCCTGGGCGGTTTTCGGCATCTACCGGCTGCTGCGCGCCGAACTGCAGTTGAAGAGCCTGCCATGGGCCTGGGGGGCGTTCGTACTGTTTTTGGCCGGCTATGTCGCCGGCTTCCTAGGTGGCGGCAGTTGGGCGAGTGTTCAGGACGTCTGGCAGCAACGGCTACTGTGCGCGTTTTTGGTCAGCCTGGCGCTCGCCTACGGCATGGCTTTTTGCGAGCGCAAGGATCCAGTGGCCTTCCGGCGCCTGCTGCAGTCCCTTGCCCGTGGCCAATGGCGTCGTGCCATGGAGGGACTGCCGCTCTGGTTCAGTACGCTGCCCTTGGTGGTCCTGGCCTGCGCGGCGTTGGTGGTCATGGAGCTTTCGATGGGGCCGGACGGAAGCGTGACGCCAGTCGCGGTTGCCGCCGTGGCCATGGTGTTTTTCCTGATGCGGGATTTGGCCCTTATGCTCTTTTTGCATCTTGGCCGTTTCCCGAAACGCGCCGATATGCTGACCCTCCTTGTATTGGCCCTGCTCTACGCGGTCGTCCCGAAGATCCTGGCGGCTCTCGGGCTGGATCATCTGGCCGGGCTGTTCTGGCCGACGCCCGGCGCGCCCGCTGTTATCCTCCTGCCCGCAGCGATGTTTCAGACCTTGGCCATGTGCTGGCTGGCGGCGCGCCGCTGGTGTAAAAGTCAAGTCCCTTGATAGAGCCTTAAGAGGTTGTGGTGCACGTGCATCGGGCCGTGGTTCTAACGATCCGTGACGGTTGCTTGTGGTCGCTCCGCCATGACCGTTCAGTATCGCAAACGGTAGATGCACCACTTTGACAGAATGACGACACGGTCTTTTTCCTCAAGGGATAAAAGCCCTGTCGAGGACAATCTGCTTCACCAATGCCCTCAATCGTCATATCTCTCCCGTCCAGTTCCAAGGTCAAGCACTGCCAGCAGGGTGTGACTTTAAAGCTGCACCCGAATTATTTTGATTTGTTATAAAAATGGCATCGTTAATGCATGAGTAATCGTACGGCCCTCCTTTTCAGCACGATCAGTCAGGAGGGTGGCACCAGACGGCATTGAACCAGGCTTCTGGCACCAAGCTCTTAATCATCTTCAATGAGACGAGAGAATGAATATGAAAGTGATTGACATGAACACTGGCGCAGAGTCTCTGGAGTCATCTATGCTCATGGCTGCAGAACCAAAGTATCGTAAGTTATTGCACAGCAGTGCGGGATTTACCCTGGTTGAGTTGATTGTAGTTTCTGCCATCATCGGGGTATTGGCCGGGCTTGCCATCCCGGCATACAACCGTTTTATCGAGAATGTCAAAGTGACGCGGACGATTTCAGAAATTCGCGGCATTGAAAAAGATGTCTATGCAAAGTTTATTGATACCAGTGCCTTTCCGAATTCCCTGAACGAGATTGGTTTAGGGGCCCTGAAGGATCCATGGGGCAATCCTTACCAGTACTCGAAGGTTCCCATCCGGGAGGACAACTTTCTGAATATTTTGAATACAGAATTTGATATTTACAGCCTTGGCCCTGACGGTGTAACGGATGTGAATATCCAAGCTGCAAATGGCATGGATGATATTGTTCGAACCAGCGATGGGGGCTGGATTGGGCGAGGGGAGGATTTCCTCTAATCATGGATAAGATTGACTTCCAAAAGGATCGTGTTAACGCGAAAAGACCGGGTCAGGTTAAGTGCCCCCATAGCAAAGGTGGTTGAATCATGAGGTGCTCATGTCCTAAATGCGACGTCATAATCGAGGTACAGGAAGAGGGACTCTCTGCCAAAGGAAATTCTCGTCACTGTCCCGAGTGTAGCGGGAAGTATTGGGTGCAACGGGAAAATTTCATGCTGCGGGCCTTCAAGAAGCAGGGTCGTATTTATTGCTTCGACTGCGGCCATGAGCTCGGCGTTGAAAATCTCTGCATGGGCTGCGGCAGTATCTGCCCCGATTACTGCGTCGTGCAATCCTCCAAGCCGAGCGTCCACGTGCAGCAGAGGGCCGGTTTTAGTTTCAGTCTCAGCCGTTCGCAGGCCACCAAATCAACCGCTCCGAGACTTTCTTCTAAACGTGCGGCACCACACAGCGATTCTGAACAAAAGCATCAACAGCCGGTCAACAGCAAATGGTTGGCTTATGCCGGCCTTGCCGTGTTACTGCTCGTGCTTGCCGGCGGGGTGGGCAAGTTTTACCTGGCCCAGAAGGCGGAGCAGCAATATGCCAAGGATTTCATCGTCGCCCTCTACGGGATCAAATCTGGAACAGACATGTGCCTGGAGAGCATCGATGCGATTTCCACCGAGTGGCAGAAGTCAGCGGAAAGCTTCAATGTCGCGCCACGCCCGACGGAGAAGGATTTGGGGCGCTTCGCCACCGTTAAGACAAGAATCAGCGAGGCGATGGACAAACTGAACGAGTCGCCGGAGAAATTCGTCGAGGCAAGAGAGAATCTGGCCCGTCTGCACAAAGTATACGGGGAGATCTATGCTCTGAGCACCTCTGCACCTGGTTCGCTTGGCGCCCTGACCGAGTCGAAGCAAAAATTGGAGACAGAATTTTTCAAGAAAGCGGATGTTCTGATGACCTCCATGCCCGAGCCCTTACAGGGGGAGTTGCGAATTTCGGTTGCTAAATACCGAAATCTGAAATTCATGGTTGAGAAGTCGTGACAGCTCTTTTGCTGCTGGGAACCATCGCAGAGCAGCAGAGACCTTCTTACGGGTATTGACGATAATTGTCACCTACTCGCCGAAAATTGCTGCCGGATTCGATTTTTTCCAGGATTCTTTAGTTTTGGCGACGTCGCCAAGGTTGATTTCGATGTGCATCGATCGATTGCTCAAATGCGATCCGTGCATAAATGCCCTCGTGGTGTTTCCCTATGCCTGCCATCAGCAAGAGACCTCTCCTGCAAGGGCCTCTTTTCAGCCCTTGCTCCCTTTCACCGGTATGGGCCATCATTCGGTGATCGTTCCTGTCCTTTCTGCTGAAAAAACAGCCTGCCGCATAATTGTTTAGCCCCCGCGCGATTGACAGTCACGGGGCAATCCGCTAAGGTCCCGCGTAAGTTCATCTCCAATCGGCTCTTTTGCATCAGGATCTCCTTCACCCACCGGTTCCAGTGCCGGCGGACCGCTGTCCCTTAGGATTTTGCATCATGTCATTTGACTCTCTCGGCCTGTGTGCCGAACTGCTGAGCGCGCTCGCGGCTCAGGGCTACACCGCGCCGACCCCCATCCAGGCCCAGGCGATCCCGGTGATTTTCGAGGGCTTCGACCTGCTGGCGGGAGCCCAGACCGGAACCGGCAAGACGGCCGCCTTTGCCCTGCCGATCGTGCAGATGCTCAGTGAACATGCCCCGCGCAAAAAACGCCGCAACCCGCGCGCGCTGGTCCTGGTGCCGACCCGTGAACTGGCGGCCCAGGTCAGTCAGCAGATGCAGAACTACGGTCGGCGGCTGGCGCTGCGCTCCACTATGATCTACGGCGGAGTGAACATCCGGGCGCAGATCGAGCGGCTGCACCGCGGCATCGACATCGTCGTGGCGACGCCGGGGCGACTGCTCGACCACGCCGAACGGGGAACGATCAAGCTTGCCGATGTCGAGTTCCTGGTGCTCGACGAGGCCGACCGTATGCTCGATCTGGGGTTTATCGACGACATCCTCCACGTGGTGGAATACTTGCCGTCGCAACGCCAGAACCTGCTCTTTTCGGCAACCTACTCGCAGAGCATCAAGCAACTCGCCGACGAACTGCTTGACCAGCCGCGGCGTATCGAAGTGGCGCGCCGCAAGCTCGAGGCTGACGCTGTGACCCAGATGGTCTACCCGGTGGAGCGCAGCCGCAAGCGGGAGATGTTGTCGCACCTGATCCGCAAGGGCGAGTGGCCGCAAGTGCTTGTCTTTACCCGTACCCGTTACGGCGCTGACAAGCTGACCGAGGAGTTGCTCTTCGACGGCATCAAGGCCGTCGCCATCCACAGCAACAAGAGCCAGTCGCTGCGCACGCGCACCCTGGCGGAGTTCAAGCGGGGCGAGTGGCGCGTGCTGGTGGCCACCGATGTGGCGGCACGCGGGCTCGATATCGAGCGCCTGCCGCACGTGGTGAACTATGAGCTCCCCCAGGTTACCGAAGACTATGTGCATCGTATCGGCCGCACCGGTCGGGCCGGCGAGGACGGGGTCGCCCTGTCGCTGGTTTGCCCCGCGGAGCAGCCTCTGCTGGCGGCAATTGAAGCGCTGCTCAAACATGCCATCCCGCAGCGCACGATCGCCGAATTTCCGCTGATTGCTGTCAAGCGCGGGGTTAAGGCGAAGGCCGGCAAGCCCGCCAAGGGGCCCTCCAAGCCTAAGGCAAAACAGCAATCATCTCGGCCGACCAAGGCCAAGCCTGCGGCCAAGCCGACGCAAGCCAGGGCCCCCGCCAAAGGCAAAGCCGCACGCGGCAAACAAGCCGTACCCGCGCGTCCCGCCGTCAAGACCGGTCGTCGCGGCCGCCGCTCGTAACCCGCGGCTTGCAGTCACAACGCAAATCAGTTAAAAGTCAGCTGAAGAGGGCTCTTGTCGTTTGCCAAGTGTAAAGCGGAGTGCCATGCTAAAACCAACCACAGCATCGATAATGCCGGTCTACATGACGCCGGCCTGTGGCCAAAGATTGCGGGCGGAACTCAAGGAGTTCCACTACAAGCTGCAGCCCGAGATGGTCAACACGACGGCCTGGGCAGCTGGTAGCGGCGATGCAGCGAGAATGCCGATTATCACTACGCCAAGAAGAAACTCCGGCAATATGACGGACGCATCCGTTTTCTGACCAGGCGCCTTGAGAACGCCACGGTCGTCGACCCACTGGAACTTCGAAAGATTGCCCACGGTAAGGTGTTTTTCGGTGCTACGGTCACGGTTCAAGGCGCTGAGGGAAACGAAACGGTGTTCACCATCGTCGGTGCCGACGAATTCGATGGCGCGCGCGGCGAAGTGATCTGGGTTTCCCCCGTCGGCGGTACTCTGCTCGGCTCTTCGGCCGGCGACCTGGTCTCCTTTGCCACTATCAGACCCTTGAGTAGCATGCCGCTGCCGGGTGCTGAGGAAAATAATGATTTTTACGGAGGATGGCTATGGACGTCGATCTGCACCTGCTGAAAGCCCTGATCACCAAGCGCACCGATGAGATCGAAAAGAGCGTTGCCGGGACCGGCTACCTGACCAGGACTGTCATTGGCGTCGCCACCTACCTGCTCGACAACGAAGGTGACCTCGACCTGCTGACCGCCAAGCAGCGGTCGACCTTTGACAAGTTTCTGGCGCCTCTGCTGCAGAAGTCTTCCCGGCCATCCGCTGAATAAGCCCCCGTCGACAGGGGCTGTCCAGGTAAGACGACCTGAGCGTGCCACTGGCGTGACCGCTCCGCAGAGTTCCGGCATCAACCCTCCGCCAGAAAGAGTGCCTCTCATCTTTTGACATTGTCAAAGCTGTGCTATCTTTATTATCAGTCTACTAAACGACAGGAGGTCACGATGAAGATCGACTGGGCATACCTGCGCAAAGGGTGAACGTCCTGCAACAATGCCCAAGAGTTTCTTGGGACAAAACAGGCGACTATCACGGAAGTTGTCGATGCCAAGACCACGCGTTTCGACGAGGACGCCGCCTGGGCACTACTGAAGAGCGCCAAGGCCGTGACCGTTGCCAAGGGGAAGAAGGTGCAGAACTTCACCGCCGTAGCCGACGACAAGACGGCGATCCTGCAGCAGGCGATGGGGCCAAGCGGCAACCTGCGCGCGCCGACCTACCGGGTCAAGGACCGCTTTATCATCGGCTTCAATGCCGAGCTTTACGAAGACTGGGTGAAGTGAGCTGGCATACAAAAAGGCTGTCGGCATAGTCCTGTTGTGCCTGTTTGGCGGCGCTGTCGTCATGGTGACCCTTGTCCTGTTGCTGCAGGTGGCCCTCTCCATGCTTGCTGCCGGATGAAATCGAGTCCTCTCATGCTCAATAAACTGCGTTTGCTGGCGCTCCTCCCTCTGCTGATCCTGCTCACCCTGGCTGGCGCTGCCGCCGAGGAGCGGCCGACGATCGCCCTTGGTGACAGCTTTCCGGAGCTGAACCTGACCCTGTCGGGCCCCGGCCACGACCGCAGCTACCTCGGTCTTGGCGACAACAGTGTCTTCACCCCTGGCCAGGTCGCGGCCGAGCTGCTCCTGGTGGAACTGCTCAACGTGCACTGTGTCCACTGTCAGATGCAGGCGCCGGCATACAACGAGCTCTTCAAGCGGATTGAAATGAACCCTTCAACCCGCGGCCGCATCAAGCTGATCGGCGTCGCCCTGGGCAATCTGCCCGAGGAAGTCGCAGCTTTTCGCCGTACTTACCAAGTGCCCTTCCCGGTCGTCGCCGACCCGCGCTTTATCGTCAATCGTGCCCTGGGCGCCAGCGCCACGCCCTTTTCCGTTTATGTGCGTCAGGACGGCTCCGGTCAGCCGGGCGTTGTCGCCAAAACCCATCTTGGCCTGAATACCGATTACCAGGAGGTGTTTGCGGAATTGCGGCAGCTGCTCAGTGTCGATCCTGCTGAACTGCGCCGCCAGGGCGCGGCGGCCGTGCGCATGCGCACGGCGATCAGTCCACTTTATGGTGAAGAGGATTTGGCGGGCCTGGTGCGCAAGGCTTTCCTTGCCACCGGCGGGGAAATGGTCGCGTTCGAGCAGATCGATCTACGCAGTGGGCGGCGGGTCTATACCGCTGTGCTGAGAAGGGGGCAGGACGAGGTGCGGCTCTTTGCCGAAGTCGCCAGCCGCCAGTCGGTTTGCGACATTTGCCACGATGTGCACTTTCTCTACCTCTTTGACAGCAGGGCGCAGATCGTCGGCTTCGAACCGCTGCAGGTGACCAAGTACGGCAACGTGTTGTGGACCGAGGAGGAGGCGGCCTGGATGCGCCAGCGGGTGGTTGGTCAGTACCTGTCTGCGCCGCGCCCCTTCGACCCGAAGGTCGATGCCGTGACCTCGGCGACGATCAGCTCGGCGATTATTTTCGATAGCATCGCCCAAGGCGAGGCGCTGCTTGAGGAACTGCACGAGAAGGGTTATTAGCCGTTACGGCGATCCAGTACTGGTACACCGTGTATTATTATCTCACCAGAACCACCACCGAGCGCCCCTGCACCAAGTAACTGTTCTGCCTAGACAGCGGCAGCGCCTCTTCTGTTGCACAGCTGGCCTGCCCGGCCTCCTGTGTGGTATCGACGACGCGTCGCCAGGGGCCGCGTGGCTCCGGCCCCGGCAGGGCAAAAGTTGCCGACTTCAGGGCGGCGTTGGCAACCAGGTAGATTTCCGCTTCCTCCGGCCGGCCCTGCAGGTGCATCGCCAAGGCCTGCGAGGCAGCGGACCAGTCCGGCTGCTGCAAGTCACAACCGTGCCATGTCAGGCGCCGCTCGCCGTTTTCCTCCCCCTCGAAATGCCGCGGTCGCAGCAGGGGATGCTGCTGACGAAAAGCGATCAGGTTGCGAACGAAGCTGAACAGCTCGCGATGCTCTGCGAGGTCGGTCCAGTCCAGCCAGCCGATGGCATTGTCCTGGCACCAGGCATTGTTGTTCCCTCCCTGGCTGCGTCCCATTTCATCTCCTGCCAACAGCATCGGTACGCCGTGGGCGAGGATCAAAAGGGTCGCGAAGTTGCGAACCTGCCGCTCCCGCAGGGCGCAGATGGTCGGGTCGCTGGTAGCGCCTTCAATGCCATGGTTGGCACTGCAATTATGATTGTCGCCATCGGCGTTGTATTCACCGTTGGCCTCGTTGTGCTTTTGCTCGTAGCTGACCAGGTCGGCCAGGGTGAAGCCATCGTGGCTGGTGACGAAGTTGATGCTGTGGTAGGGGGCGCGGCCGTCCTCCTGGTAAAGGTCGGAGCTGCCGGCCAGGCGGGTGGCCAGAACCGGGACCATGCCAAGGTCGCCGCGCACGAAACGGCGGATATCATCGCGGAACTTGCCGTTCCACTCCGCCCAGCGGCCGAAGTTGGGAAAGGTGCCGACCTGGTAGAGGCCGGCGGCGTCCCAGGCTTCGGCGATCAGCTTGGTGTTGGCCAGCACCGGGTTGCCGGCGATCCGTTCCAGCAGCGGCGGGTTGGTCAGAACTGCACCGTCGGAGCCGCGGCCGAGGATCGAGGCGAGATCGAAGCGGAAACCCATCGACATGCATTTCGGTGACCCAGTAACATAGCGCGTCGATGATCAGGTCGCGCACCACCGGGTGGTTGCAGTTGACGGTATTGCCGCAGCCGGAGAAGTTGGCGTAGGCGCCGCTCTCGGGGTCGACGATGTAATAGACGCTGTTGTCCAGCCCGCGCAGCGACAGGGTCCGCCCCTTTTCGTTCCCCTCGCCGGTGTGGTTGAAGACCATGTCGAGGATCACCTCGATGCCGGCGGCGTGCAGGGCCTTGACCATCTCCTTGAATTCGCGCACCTGGGCCCCGGCCGTCAGGTCGACCGCGTAGGCGGCCTTGGGGGCGAAAAAGCTCAGCGGATGGTAGCCCCAGAAGTTGTGCAGCGGTTCCCCGGTCAAGGGGTTCTTACGGTAATTGTCGGCTTCGTCGAATTCGGTGACCGGCAGCAATTCCACGGCGGTGATGCCAAGTTCTTGCAAGTAGGGGATCTTTTCGATTACGCCGCGGAAGGTCCCCGGGTGAGCAACGTCTGCTGAGGTATGGCGGGTGAAGCCGCGCACGTGCATTTCGTAGATCACCGAGTCGGCGAGATGGCGGTTGAGCGGTTGGTCGAATCTCCCAGTCGAAGGCGTCATCCACCAGCAGACCGCGCCAGTTCCCTCGCTGGGAGGCCTTGCGGGTTGCTTCCCGCCACAGGGAAGGACCGGACACCGCCCTGGCGTAGGGGTCGAGCAGAACCTGCTCGGCATCGAAGCGGTGCACCGGCGAGTCGTTGCAGCCCATCCGTGCCGCCCGGTAGCCGTACTCGAAGCCGGGCACCAACCCCTGCAGGGCAATGTGCCAGACGTCGCCGGTGCGGTTGAGTTTCGGGTCGAGGGGGAACTCGATCAGCGGTTCGAGATCGCCGGGCCGGAAGAGCACGAGGCTGAGCTCCGTGGCGTGGCGCGAGAAGACCGCAAAGTTGACGCAACCGGCCAGGATGCTGACACCAAAGGGCTGGGGGTGGCCGCGCAACACGGCGAAATCGGTAGTCACGGCATCCAGCAGGCGGTTATGATGATCGGGTCTATTCATAGCGTTCTTTCGAGGTCCTGTTTCCGTGGTTTCATCAGGTGCAAGTTTACCAGAGTCTGAACGGTCATACATGCCTTACTTTGCAAGGGTCATGGTTTGGCCGAAGTTGCGGGGAGAAATGATGCAAAGAGGCATGCGGCCGGGACGCTACCGGCACTACAAGGGGCAGTATTACCAGGTCATCGATGTTGCCAGGCACAGTGAAACCGAGGAACTGCTGGTGGTTTACCGGTGTCTTTACGGCGAACGATCATTGTGGGTGCGGCCGCTGGAGATGTTTCTGGCAACCGTGGACGCAAACGGCAAGCAAGTGCCGCGTTTTGCCTGGAGTCCCGGAGAGGATTAAAGTCGCGGCCAGGCTTCGCGCGGTTTTTCGTGCTGGCGGGCTGACGACTATGTTGTATAGTAATAATAGAGAGTTCACTGAATTTTATTGAAGCTATTAGGGGCCTTCCATGTTTTGTGGGTCGACGTTGCTGGGTAGTGTAGAGCTGGATATTATCGTCAAACTGCTGCTGGCGGCTCTGGCCGGCGGCCTGGTCGGGCTTGAACGGGAAAAGCACGGCCGCCCCGCCGGCCTGCGCACCAACCTGCTGGTCGCCGTCGGTTCCTGCGTCATGGTGATCGTCTCCGAAGCGTTCTTTGTCAAGTATGCCATGTACAATGCCGAGAGTGCCCTGCGTATTGACCCTTCGCGGGTCGCTGCACAGATTGTCACCGGCGTCGGCTTCCTCGGTGCCGGTGTCATCCTCAAGGAAGGCGCCTCGGTGCGCGGCCTGACCACAGCCGCCAGCCTCTGGACGGTCTCCGGCCTGGGGATGGCTTTTGGCATGGGTTTCTACAGCCTCGGCGGCATTGCCACCATTCTGGTGCTGGTCAGCCTGAGTTTCCTGAAAAGGCTCGATCCGATCATCAGGAAGGATCGCTTTCTCACCCTGACGGTGACCGCGGTCAATCGTCGAGGGCTTGCTCGAGGAACTGCAGGACATCTTTAACCTCCGCAAGCTGCTGGTCTCGGACCTCAGTTCCAGCCTGGACCTGGAAGAGAACGAGATTTTTTACCAGATGGTCATCACTCAGCAGCAGAAGCGGGTCGGTCATGAACTGACGACCGCGATCAGGCAGCTTGAAGGGATCAAGAAGATCCACTATCACTGATGGGTTCTGGGGTGAGGCTTCGCGGGCCTGTCTTTTGGTTTGCAGCTTGTCCCGGCAACGGGCGGAGGAGGCAGCAATGACCCAGGAGAAGAACACCGATTCTGTCACCCTGCGGCGGGGGCTGGCCAAGATTCGCGGGCGGCGCTGGATTTTATGGGCAACCATCCTGATCTACCTCCCGGGCATGATGACCGGGCTATCTCTGCAGGCCTCCGGTGGCACCATGGGCAAGCTGTTTGCCGGCTGGGTCGCCCTGCTCTGTATCGCTGTCGGTATGGCGACGGTCGTTCCCTGCCCCGCCTGCGGAAAACCTTTCCATACCAACGGACCGACCTTTCTGCCGGTACGCCGCTGCGTTCACTGCGGCTTGCCGTTGCGCGCCGACAAGGTCCGGCAAGCGGTTGTTGAGACACGGGACCATTGAGGACCCCTGGCGCTTGGCTTTGACAGCGGACTATAAAAAACAGAGGGGGCGGCCATTTGGACGGCCCCTTCCTTTGTTTAAGGTGATTTTTCGCGCCACGCGCCACGTGGTGCGTATCTTTAAGCCTGATGTGCCGGACGCAGCAGGTCGAATACTGTCTTTACCGGGTTGAAAGCCTCCGGTGGAATCTCGACAAAGAGGGTGTGCCAGTACGCCATGCCGCCATTCCAGAGCCCGGGCAGTTCGAGGACCCTGGCCTCGCGGCCGTCCTGCCTTTTGGAGGTGATGATGACGGCATCCTGGTCAACGAAGCGACTCAGGTCATAAGGACTGCCGCGCCAGTCGCTGACCCCGCACACCATGTCCACCGGGTTAAAGTGCGTTGCCCGATTGAGAATCGCGGCCTGGTCGGGGTTGCACTGGTCGATCTGTGCCCCTTCAACGATCTGGCGTGTGATCCGCCCCCGGGCATCACGCACCCAGAAGGGCCCGCCGCCCGGTTCGCCGCTGTTGGGGACCATGCCGCAGACCCGCAAGGGTCGATCAAGCCGTTCAAGCAGGACCTTGCTGTCATTCGCTAGAGAGACGTCCATCTGCAGCCGGTCGGCCAGGAAAGCGACCACCAGTTCGCGCACCACCGGGTCGTGCGGCTGCTCATGCAGCGCCTTGAGCAGGGCGTGCTGTTCCTCCTGGACAACCAGCAGATACCCGGTCAGCAGTCGGGTCCATTCAAGGTTGGTCTGCTTGCGGGCGTCGGGCACGACGTTGTCGATATTGCGCACCAGGATGATGTCGCCCGCCAGGTCATTGAGGTTTTCGAGCAGGGCGCCGTGACCGCCGGGGCGCAGGACCAGTCGTCCGGCGTTGTCGCGCAACGGTTCACCGTCGCTGTCCAGAGCCAGGGTGTCGGTCGCCGGCTTTTGCGTCGAGTAGGTCACATCGAAGCGGCAGCCATAGGTCTCTTCGAGGACGCTGCGCCAGGCGGCCAGCTGCGCCTTGAAGAGGGGCAGATGTTCTGCGGAGACGGTGAAGTGCAGGGCGACGGTGCCGTCCAGGTCGTTGAGGAGGGCGGCCTCGGCGAGGTGTTCGACAAAGGGTGAGCGTGCGCCATCGGCGGCGCGGTGAAAAGCCAGCAGGCCCTTGGGCAGTCCGGCATAGCAGAGCCCGCACGGTTCCAGCAGGTAGCGGATGATAAGCGCCAGGTCGCGGTCGGCGACTGCCTGCTGCAGGTCGTGGCCATCCTCGGCCATGGCTTTTTGCAGATCCGGGTAAAAGGCAAAGGCGTGCAGTTCGTCTAGGAAACGGCGCAGGTTGAGCTCTTCAGGGGTCGCACCGGGGTCGGGTCGAGCGGCACGGCAGGCCTCCAAGACTGCCGGTTCAACTTGCAGCGGGCTGAACATCCGCGATGCCGCACCCGATGCAGGCACGAAACGCTGCAGCCGGCCTCTGGCTGCGGCGGTGGCGAAAGCCTTGTTCAGGGAAGCCTGGGTGCCGAACTGGAGTCTGCACGATGCCGTCGCCGACGGTGCAGGGACGCTCCAGCTTAGTATCGACCTGCCCGGTACGCAGCAAGTTCAGCTGGCGGGCGGCCTTGGCCGGCTCAATATGCTGCTCCTGAAGTTGCTTCAGATCGTTGCTGGAAAAATCCATCGGCGGTCTCGCAGGCACATTGAGATTAGAAGAGCAGGACCGGACAGGCGACATTGTGCAGGACGTAATTGGCCACCGAGCCAAACAGCACGTCCCTGATCTCGCCGGTGCTTTCGCGACGGCCGATGACCATCAGCTGAAAGCCTTCCTCGTTGGCCACCTTGCAGATCGTCTGCCGGGGCGGGCCAAACTCCAGGCGGGCGTCCACGACAAAGCCGGCCTGTTCAAGCATGACCGTCTTGCTGTCAAGCACGTGCTGACCAGCCTTGCCGGCATTTTCCTTGATCATGTCGAGCTGAAAATCGGGAATCATGCGGTAGGTGAGCTTGTCGACATCGACGACGTGCAGCAGTGTCAGCTCTTGCGGGAACCGCTCTTTCAGGGCGATGATTTTTTCGAGGGTGCGCCCTGCAGTGGTGGAGCCATCAACCGGAATCAGAATTTTCGTTTCCATAACAGTCTCCCTAACCCGTTAATGCAGAACAGCTTAATTCAAACCTTAGCATTTAAAATTAAGAATTCCATCTTGTCACGGTGACGGGTAGACCCATCTCGGCAGGAAGAGCACCAGGTCGGGCCAGTAAGTCAGCACTATCAGAATGGCAATCTGAATCAGCAGGAAAGGGATGACCGCCTTGGAGACATAGATCAGGTCACGGTCGGCGACGGCCCCGGAGATGTACAGGCTGACTCCCAGAGGAGGCGTGCAGTAGCCGATACCCAGGTTGAGGGTCATGAGCAGGCCGAAATGCATGGTATCGATGCCGAAGCGGCTGAGCAGAGGGAGAAAGATCGGCGTCAGGATCAGGGTGGCGGAAATGATGTCCATGAACATGCCGATGATCAGCAGCAGGATGTTGACCGACAGCAGGAAGACCCAGGGGGTCTGGATGTTTTCCACCACGGCGTTGGCGATCTGGCCGGGAATCTGTTCGAAGGTCAGGTATTCACCGAACACCGAGGCGCCGGCGACGATCACCAGCAGGGTCGACGAGGTGATCGCCGAGGAGATGACGACGTTCTTGATCTCGCGCAGCTTGAGGTCGCGATGAATGAAGATCTCGACGATGAACGCATAGCAGCAGGCGACCACGGCCGCTTCGTTGGCCGTGAAGTAGCCGGAATAGATGCCGCCGAAGATCAGCACCGGCAGCATCAGGGCCCAGAAACTCTCACGCAGCGTGGCCAACAGATCCTTGAGGTTCGGCCGCGCCGTGGTTGCCATGTTGCGGCGCTTGCAGAAGAAGTAGGCATAAAGGGACATGAACAGGATGATCAGGAAGCCGGGGATGAAGCCGGTCAGAAAGAGTGCCTCGAGGGGGTCGTTGCTGACCATGGCGTAGAGGATCATCGAGATCGACGGCGGGATGACCACACCGAGAATCGGTGCCGTGGTCATGATGCCGAGGGTGAACTTCTCGTCGTAGTTCTCCTTGAGCATAGCCGGGATCATGAAGCCGCCGATGGCAACCACGGTGGCCACCGTCGAACCGGAGATGGCGCCGAAGAAGCCGCAGGCGAGCACTCCGGCCATGGCCAGACCGCCCGGCAGGAAGCCGACCAGCGTGTTGGCCGTCTTGATCAGCTTGGCGACGATGCTGCCGGTGGTCATGATGTTGCCGCAGAGGACGAAGAAGAGCACCACGATCAGGGCGAACTTGTCCATGCTGCGGTAGAGGACCTCGATGACGATCTGCGGATCGATGCCGGCAATCCAGACCAGGCCGACCGTGCCGGTGAAGAACAGCGCCATGAAGACCGGGATGGTCGAGGCCAGGCAGCCGATGAGCAGCGCCATGATGATGAGGTAGTTGGTCTCCATGTTCAGGCGACCTCATCTTTGACAGGGGGGACGCAGAGTTTGATGCCGAACCAGTCTTCGACCATGATGATCAGGGTGCGGATGAACATCATCGCGCCCATGATCGGCAGCACGGCGTAAAAATACCATTCGGGAATCTGCAAAGAGGCGGTCTTGGCGAAGCGGTCATTGTAGACCAGCAGGGTCAGGCCGTAGCCGAGATACACCATGAAGCCGGAGAAGACCAGTACGCCGATATGGCTGAACAGGGTCAGCGGCTTTTTCATGAACGGGAAGAGCTGCGGCAGGGCGTCGATGCGGATCAGCGAGCGGTTGCGGATCGCCGCGATGCTGCCGACATAGGTGGTGAAGTAAATAGTTTTGCGCACCACCTCATCGGACCAGTAGAGGTTGACGTCGTTTGTCAGCTTGCGCAAGGCAACATTGGCGATCGCCACCAGCAGGGCGACCATGACCGTGATGAACAGGCTCCAGTCCTCGACGAAGGCGAAGGTGCGGTGGATGTAGTAGATGAGTTTCTTCATAGGCAAGAGTGGCGCGTGGCGCGAAAAACACAAACCCCCTGTTCTGTGGCAGAGCAGCAAAAAAAACGACCGGGGAGAATTTGTCTCCCCGGTCGCAGATCATAACGGGTTTTGCGTCAGGAATCAATTGCCGAGCGCGGTCTTGACCTTATTGAAGTAATCCATGCCGATTTTTTCGCCCCAGGACTTGTAGACAGGGGCGAGCTCGGTGATCAGTTGCTGCTTGTCGGCGTCGGAAAGCTTGTAAAAGGAGACGCCGGCCTCCTTGGCCTTGGCAATCTGCTCGTCGTGCTGCTTGCGGGTCATCTCCCTGGTCTTGGCGCTTTCCTCGGTGATGGCCGTCATGAGAATCTTCTGCAGGTCGGCGGGCAGCTTGTCGAACCAGCGCTTGTTCATCAGGTGAATGAACAGGCCCTGGGCGTAATCGAGCTCGGTAAAGTTCTTGGCGATGGTGAATTTCTTGGTGATGTTGCAGACGATCGCCGTGTGATCAAGGCCGGTGATAACGCCGGTCTGCAGCGCCTGGGGGACATCCGGCCAGGGCATGATGGTGAATTTGAGACCCCAGTCATTGTAGACAGTCGGCATTGACCGGCGCTTCGGCGATGCGGAAGTTGATCGTCTTGGCGTCGGCGAGGGTCTTCACCGGGGTGGTGGTGGCCCAGCCGTAGGTACCGTAGCCGGTCACGTCGACGGTCATGATGCCGCTTCCCAAGGCGCTGTCGGCAAAGGGCTGCCAGAGTTCCGGGGTGTTGCGGAACTTGTCAAGCTTGTCGAAGGTGTCAACGACATAGGGCAGGTTGACGATGCCGAGGGTGTCGGCAACGTTGGCCGCTGCCACCGAAGAGCTCAGCATACCGTGCACGGCGCCGAGCTTGAGTTTGTTGATGACGTCCTTCTCACCGCCCAGCTGGGCCAGGGGACGGAAGTCGACATAGAGGCGGCCCTTGGATTCTTCCCAGACGCGGTCACGCAGGCGGTAGCCGAAGCCGACACCCTCGATAACCGGATGGGAAATGTTGGACAAAACGTAAGTGTATTCTGCGCCGCTCGGGTCGAAATTCGCCTTCCAGGCGGCGAGGGGGTCTTTTTTCTCTTCGGCAGCAAAGCCTTGGCCGACGGTCATGGTCAGCACCATGCAGAGAGCCAGAATCAACAAAACAGTTTTTTTCATTTTCGCCACTCCTTAGCAAGATTGAATGCATATTATTGATGCGGGAAAGATCCCGTTTCGCGGTGCGTAAGAAGCTGCATTTTAAACAAACTGCGTTTTATTTGCAAAATATTTTTCCGGTTTCCGGCTGTATTCGTGATGCCGCGTCGTATGTGCCGGTTGATCCCTTAACTTTTCGCTACAATGTGATAGAAGTTTAATGTCTTGAAAGAAGAGAAATATCCGCTTGCATTTAAACATTCATATATTTATATTAATAGCTATGAAAAGCTGCGTGCGTTATCTGCCCCTATTCCTCCTGCTGATCATCGCAGCCTCCCCGGCGCGGGCGGTCGAGCGGGTCTCACTGGACCAGGCGCTGTCCTCGACCCTGCGGGACCAACCCCTGGTACTGTCCAGCGCCGCCGAAGTGTCTGCAGCAGAGGCCGACGCGCGCGGGCGGTTCAGTCGCTATCTGCCGCGCCTGACATTGAGTGAGCGCTTTGTGCGCACCAATGAGCCGGCCAGCAGTCTCTTTATTGCCCTAAATCAGAAACGGTTCAAACTGAGTCAAGAGGCCAGTGCCTACAACGATCCGCCGGCGCGCAGCAACTTTGAGACCCGTTTGACCCTCAACCAACCGCTCTTCGATCCCGATCTTAAGTTCGACCGGGAACGCGCCGCACTCAACTGGTCTGCCGCCAATGCCTTGCACGATCGCTACCGTGAGGGAGCAGTGTTGGCGACCCTGGTTGCCTATCTGAACGTGCAGCAGGGCCACTCCAGGTTGGAGTGGGCAAAGCAGTCGTTACGAGAAGCTGAAGAGCTGGTTGCCATGGCTCGCGAGCGCGAAGCTGCCGGAATCGGCTTGCATGCCGATACCTTGCGCAGCGAGGTATTACAAAATGACGCACGCCGGCAATTGTTGACCGCAGGCAACACCCTGAAGACAGCACAGCGCCGTCTTGCCCTGGCTATCGGAAGGGCTGAGGGAGAAGTCGACATAGCTGCTCCGGCGATGGTCGACATCCTTGCTCTGCCGGATGCCGAGGCCAGTATGCGTCGCGGCGATCTCGAGGCGATGGCCTTAACCGTAGAGGGTGCGGATCTTGCCACCCGCCAGCAGAAGGCGACCTACTTGCCGAAGGTTGGTCTGCAAGCCTCTTACCTGCGCAACGACAGTGACCTGCCCTTTGCTGAAGACGCTAACGCCTGGAGTATCAGCGCAGGGATGGAATGGCTGCTGTTCGACTCCGGGGAGCGTTCGAGTGCCGTGGCTGGGGCCCGTGCCCGGCACCTTGCCATGGACCTGCAGCGGCGCGAAGAGGAACGCCAGGCCAAACTTGCTGTGATCGAAGCACTGCAGCAGGCAGAAGAAGCGGTCGTCCAACTGGAGCTGGCGCAAAGTTCGCTGGCCGCGGCGGCCGCCAGTCGTGACCTGGTGTCCCAGCGCTATGCTGCCGGGTTGGCGGTGCTGACGGATCTGCTTAATATTCAGACCGAACTGGCCCGGGTCCGCAGCGAACTGGCGGCGGCAGAAACCGGTCTGCTAACTGCGCGCGCCAATGTTTATTATGAACAGGGCACTCTGTTGCAGGCCCTGCTGCACGAAAGCGAGGCTCTGCCATGATCAGATTCTTCCTTACTCTGATAGCTCTGACCATGATAGCTGCCTGCGGCGACCGTATCGAGCCAGGGCAGACATCTGCTGAGCCTACTGTGGTCAGCGGTCTGGCGACACTGGTTGTCGAACCGGTCGCCGTGCCGGCACGCTATGCACTGCCGGGAACTGTTGAGAGTACCGACCGCGGGCTGCTGACGGCCAGGATTCCCGGTCAGGTGGCCCGCATTCTGGTCAGCAAGGGGCAGGTCCTGCAGTCCGGCGATGCCATCCTGGTGCTTTCCGGTGAAACGGCGACCAGCGGGCTGCGTGCCGCCGAATCCGCAGTGTCTGCCGCACAACAGCAGCTGGCCGAGGCCGAGACCTACCGGGGCTTGGCCGAGAAGACCTATGCACGTTTTGCACCCTTGTGGCAGGCCGGTGCCGTAACTCCGCATGAATTCGACAAGGTCCAGGCCGACCGTGACGCAGCCGTCGAACGTCTCGGTTCGGCCAGGGCCGCCCTGGAGGCCAGCAAGGCACAGCGGGACGCCGCGCGAACCATGGCAGAACAGGCGACGCTCAGGGCTCCTTACGCCGCTACGGTCGCTGAAATTCTGGTTGATTCCGGCAGTACCGTTCAGCCCGGCATGCCCTTGCTTGCTCTTGATCGCAGCGGGCCGTGGCTGGTCCGAGTCGCCCTTCCCGAAAGACTGGCGACCGGGCATCGACTCGGCGACACTTTCCAGGTTGCCGTCCCGACCCTGGGCAAGGAGCTGCCCGGAACCCTGACCGAACTGCAGTCATCCGCGGATCCTGACTCGCGCACCATCACGGCCTGGCTGACCCTGCCGGAAGACGCAGAGCTGCAGGGCGGGCTCTTTGCCAGGGTCCTCATGTCCGATGGCTCCGGTATGACGACCCTGATGATTCCATTGCAGGCGGTCGTCACGCGCGGCCAGCTGACCGGAGTCTACGTGGTCGAAAAAGATCTCCTCCAGTACCGCCTGGTCCGCACCGGGGCCATGCATGCCGGTCTGGTTGAGATATTGTCCGGACTGCATGCGGGAGAAGAGATCGTTGCCGGGGATCTGGCCAGAGCCCGTCACGGTGCTCGCCTGGAGCGCCACTGATGAGTGCTCAGAAACATTCGCTGCCGACTCGCATCGTCGCCCATTTCCTCGAGGGCAACCTGGCGACCATCCTGATCATCCTTGCCCTGATCGCCGGGACTGCCGCCCTGCTCCTGACCCCCCGCGAAGAAGAACCGCAAATCGTCGTACCCCTTGCCGACGTCTACGTGCACATGCCCGGCGCGAGCGCCGCCGAGGTCGAGAAGCAGGTGGCCACGAGCCTGGAAAAACTGCTCTGGCAGGTCGATGGCGTCGAGTATGTCTACTCCATGTCCCGACCCGGGCTGGCGATCGTCACGGCCCGCTTTTACGTTGGCGAGGACCGCATCCAGTCGCTGGTCAAGCTGCATAACAAGATCATTACGCACAGTGATGTCGTGCCGCCGGGCGTGACCGGATGGGTCATCAAGCCGGTGGAGGTTGATGATGTCCCGATCGTCAACCTGTCCCTGATTTCAAGCCAGGCGTCCGAGCTCGAACTTCGTCGGGTCGCCGAAGAGGTCGTCGACCGGCTGCAGGCCGTTGAGCACACCTCGGTAACGACCATCATCGGTGGCCAGCCGCGCATGCTGCGGGTGGCTATTGATCCTGCCGCGGCCGCGGCGCGCCATCTCGATCTGCTTACGGTTAGAAACGCTCTGGCCGGGGCCAACCTGGAACTTGCTGCAGGCAGCTTTCAACAGAACAATGAAGAGCTGCTCGTACAGGGCGGCAGTTTTTTCAACTCAGCCGACGAGGTCGGCGACCTGATGGTCGGTGTGCATGGCGATCTGCCGGTTTTCCTCCGTGACATCGCCAGCATAACCGATGCCGCAGCCGAAGCTACCAGCTACACCCGCCTGCGCTTCGGTCCGGCCGCGGGCAGCGCCGATGCGGCGCCGGAGGGCTACAACGCGGTGCATATTGCCGTCGCCAAGCAGAAGGGCACCAACGCAGTGGTGGTGGCTGAGGATGTGATTGCCGCGGTCGACAGCCTCAAGGGCGTGGTCATCCCGCCGGAGATCGAAGTCCGCGTTACCCGCAACTACGGCGAAACGGCCAACCACAAGGTCAACGAGCTGATGATGCACCTGACGATCGCCGTGGTGACCGTGCTGGCCCTGGTGCTGTTCGCCCTCGGTTGGCGCGAGGCGCTGGTAGTTGCCGTCTCGATCCCGATCATCTATTCCCTGACGCTGCTGGTGAATTTCGCCTTCGGCTACACAATCAACCGGGTCACCTTGTTTGCCCTGGTCCTGGCCCTGGGCTTGCTGGTCGACGATCCGATCGTCGATGTGGAGAACATCTACCGGCATTTCCGCATGAAGAAGGAGCCGCCGCGTGATGCCGTATTAAGCGCGGTCGACGAAGTGCGGCCGCCGGTGATCCTGGCCACCATGGCCGTGATCCTGTCGTTTTTACCGATGCTCTTTATCACCGGCATGATGGGGCCCTACATGAGGCCGATGGCGATCAACCTGCCGCTGGCCATGGTGATGTCGCTGCTGGTCTCTTTTACCATCACCCCCTGGATGAGTTATCACGTCCTCAAGGGGCAATACGGCAAGGACGGCCACGAGGAATTTGTCCTTGAGACAAGCCGCACTTATAAAATCTATCGAAAATTGCTCGACCCTTTCCTTGCCAGTCGCCGCAAGGCCTGGCTGCTGATGGGCGGGGTGATGCTCCTTCTGCTCGCTTCGCTGGCGCTCCCCGTGCTGGGACTGGTGCCGATGAAGATGCTGCCCTTCGACAACAAGAACGAATTCCAGTTGGTGGTCGATCTCCCGGAAGGGAGCACCCTTGAGGAGACCGACCGGGCAGTACGGGCGCTCGAAGACTACCTGGTGACGGTCAATGAGGTCACGGACGTGTCGGCCTACGTGGGTACGGCCAGCGCCATGGATTTCAATGGCATGGTTCGTCATTACTACATGCGTCAGGCGGTCAACCTCGCCGATCTGCGGATCAACCTGGTGGAGAAGGGCAAACGTTCCCAGCAGAGCCACGATATCACCCTGCGCCTGCGCAACGACCTGACTCGGATAGCCACGGCTTATGGTGCGCGTCTGAAAATCGTCGAAGCACCCCCGGGGCCGCCGGTCATTGCGACCTTGGTCGGGGAGGTGTACGGCGACTCGGGGACCCCCTATGCCAGGCAGATTGCCGCGGCCGGAGTGATTGCCGAGCGCATGGCTACGGAGGACAAGGTGGTCGATATAGATGATACCGTGGAGTATGCGCAGACCCGCTACCGTTTTGTCCCTGACCGCAGCAAGGCGGCACTTGCCGGAGTGGCGGTGGAGGCGATCGCCCAAACTTTGCGACTGGCATTAAGTGGTGAGCATGTGGGCACGCTGCATGTGCCGACCGAGCGCCATCCCCTGCATATCGAACTTCGCATGGGGAGGGCCGAGCGGTCCTCACTGGATGCGCTGGCCAGCCTGCAGGTGCGGGGGACCGGGGGGCAACTGGTCCCGCTCGGCGAGCTAGGGGTGTTCCAGGCAGAAACGCTGGAGCCGACTATTTATCACAAGAACCTCGAGCGGGTGGTTTACGTGTTCGGCGAGATGGCCGGTCGCAGCCCTGTCAACGCCATCCTCAATATCAGCGGTCACTTTAAGGACAACCCTCTGCCGGAAGGGACCCGGGTCGTCTGGAGCGGCGAGGGAGAATGGAACATCACCCTCGACGTCTTCCGTGATCTCGGTCTGGCTTTTGGTGCTGCCCTGATCCTGATCTACATCCTGTTGATCCTGGAGACCGGTTCTTATGCCATGCCGCTAATCATCATGGGGGCGATCCCCTTGACCATGATTGGCATCATGCCGGGTTTCTGGCTGCTCAACCTGTTGTTCGACCACCCGGTGGGCGGCTACGCGACGCCGATATTTTTCACGGCGACCGCCATGATCGGCATGATCGCATTGGCCGGCATCGTCGTACGCAATTCAATCATTCTCATCGATTTCATCCACCATGCCCTCAAACGCGGTGTGCCGCTGCGCGATGCACTGGTGGAAAGTGGCGCCGTGCGCCTGCGGCCGATCCTGTTGACCGCCGGGGCGGCCCTGCTCGGCAACTGGGTTATCACCCTCGACCCAATCTTCTCCGGGCTGGCCTGGTCGATCATCTTCGGCGTCTTCGCCTCTACCGCCTTTACCCTGCTCGTTATCCCCGTGGTCTACTGGCTGATTTACGGCCGCGACCCAGAGGCCCATGTAAGGAGATTCCAGTCATGACCATCAACCGTTACCTGCGCCTGATTGCCGGATTTTTCATCATGTTGAGCGTGATCCTGTCGCAGCTGCATTCCCCCTACTGGCTGTTCTTCACCGCCTTTGTCGGGTTGAACCTGTTCCAGAGCGCTTTTACCAACTGGTGCCCGATGATCACCATCCTGCGCAAGCTCGGTATCAAGGAAGGCTAGAGTCCCGGCTCTTTGCCGATGATCCCTTTTGCCAAGAGGTTTTTGTGGCATTGGCAACGGCGGCTGTCTGTGCGGTACGTTCACCGGCAGCGTCATAGCCCTCGCCTGCAGAAAAGCTCGCGCAGCTCCGGGCGGGCTGTTGATAGCCGCAGTCAAAGAGGTCTTTCGGACAAGCGGCTACCGTGGGCTCTCCCGGGACTCTCACTGGATGAGCAGGGAGCCCTTGTCAAATTGTGTCGGCGAAAAGATATAATGTAGTGCAAATGTAAGGAGGACCGCCGTCAGCATGGCAAACCGCCAATGGACGACATGCTGCCTAGTGGCCATATGATGCCCAACTCACACAAGGGTTCGTCAGCAATCAGGCTTGCCAAGATGTGAAGCAGCTCTCCTGACGAAGGACCCAGATGTCGAAAGTTAACAAAACGATGCTCCTTAAAGATCGAGGCAGTGTCGCGCTGCTTGGATTGTCGGGGGCATAAAATTAGTTGCATTTTCTTGCTTGACATATCTGACCAAATAAGTAAGATATACATAACAGAACACTCTTCATGTTCTACCTCCTAAGAAAACCCACAAACCCGTTGCCCCACAGTCGCCCTCCTTGACTGTGGGGCTTTTTTTTCAACTGATGTATTCCCACAAAGGCGCATAGCGGTAACTCCAGCCACGAAGAAAAATATTTGTTAAGAACAAGCAAACCTGTTGCCCCTTTTCTTTGACATGGCATCCTTGCGTTATTCATTCTGTTAAGGTCTTTGCGCTATTAGGCTGAAGCCTGTTGCCCTTGTTTGTCATCGTGGCCCGCTGCAATGACACTGTCGTTCCCTTTATGCCTGCCTGCCTCTCGAGATAAATCACCGTAATCAGGAGTGAATAACTTTATTCGCGGGCAGTCGTAATAATTCGGCATATGGCTTGCTTATTCATCAGAGTACAGACACGAAGAGGTCCTCGCCGCCGCAACGATCATCTGGAGGTATTTATGTTGTCCCCGAAACGATTGCTCCCCCTTGTAACCGTTTTCTGCCTGATTGCCGGACCGGCGCTGGCCGATGAACTGTTTGCAATCAAAGGTGGATACTTGAAGCTCCGGCCCAAGGGTGATTTCGCTGTCAGCGGCGGGGGATTGAAAGGTACCAACGTGGATATGGATGATGACCTCGGCTTAGATGACAGTGAAAATTATCTGGTCGAGGGTGCCATGAAGTTCGGTTCGTTTCGCATCTTTGCCGCTTATATGCCGGTCAAATTTTCCGGTGACGGCGAGCTGACCCAGAACATAAATTTCAACGGCGAAACCTTTATTGCCGGCAGCCAGGTCGACAGCGATGTTGATATGAAGCTCTATCAGGCTGGATTGGCATGGTACTTGGTCGATGTCGACGATCTTCCGGTTCGTCTGCAACTTGGGCCCGAACTGACGGCCATATATATTGATGCCGACCTCAAAATGCAGGAGGCTTCCTACGACTTGCAGGAATCGGCTTCAGCCGGCGTCCCGGTGGCGACTCTCGGCCTGCGCGGGCGCCTCGCCCTGGCTGATTACCTCGGCGTGGTCGGCAGGGTCGGCTACCTAAATTTCAAAAACAACTCCTTTCTCGATGCAGACGTACAGGTTGAACTTTCTCCCCTGCCGATGATCGGTCTTTTTGTCGGCTACCGCTACCTCGATGTCGATGTCGATGAAAGCGACGTAAAGATTAACGCAACCTTTGACGGTCCCTACGCAGGGGCCATGATCCGTTTCTGACCGTTTGCCTCCTTCAGTCTCCGGATCAATAGAAAGGGGCAGCCTTCCGCCGGGCTGCCCTTTTTACTGCACAAAAAATCCCCAGCTGTCATTTGGCCGCTGGTGTTTTTTTGCTGCCTATCTATAACACAATTACTAGTTTTCAATTCTTGATCAGCCTTCCGATTGTCTTCAAAAGGCCTGTCAATCCTTATTAAAAATACGCATATCGCGAACGCTGGAGTTCGTTATGCCCGTCTCCAGAGACGGCCCGCAAAGGAATGAGCCTATTGAACCCGTCGTCATATCTACTTCAGTTAAGAATCCTACGCAGGAGCGAATAGACTCTGCCATGAGTTCATCAATAGTGACAACATTGATATCCCCTTTTACGGGGTGCAGGTAGGTTAAACGGACATCTAGCGGGCCATAACGTTCCGCTCTTGCAGTGAAATACGATAACTCCAATAGGGATTGATGAGTTTCGGGGAGGAATCTCACAAATGGGGCCAAGCCAGACATTAACCATTTGTTTGTATAGAGTTTTCTGGCGCGTCTGAAATTTCTATACGCGTTCTCGACTATATCGAAGTCAAGGGTCGCTTGGCACCAAGACAATCGTATCCCGTCAGAGAAAACCTTTTCAAGATCACCCAATCCCTGAATCACAATACGGTCGACATCATACGGCCTACATGACGCAGAGAGAGGCTCTACTGACAAGTCCAGCAGAGCCTCAAACTCCCTATGTTTTCTAATGGCCGCGCGCCTCTTGAGAGGGCACACGTCGTAATAGTTGCCCGTGAAGTAATAAATCAAAGGATGGAAGGTTGAATCAATAAATACATGTGAAGTAGCGCCCAGGAGGAAGGCAAGAATGATCTCCTTTCTGTTAGTGTCTGCGTCATGATACATGCTGATAAGCGAGTTAATAAGGTTATAGGGATCTTCTTTGTTTGTGCCGTGGAAGATATCTGGCAAGGACTGAACATCGGGATCGGCAGAGTCAGTGTAATAAAGGCTGTCCTGAAAGACGGCACCTAACAATAAGACTTCAGGGTATTGGTTGGCCGCCGCCTTCATCGGGCCAGCAGGCAGTGACATCTTTATCCTCTCAGCTATTGTCCAATGGACTATTTCTTTTGGCACTAGCTTCTCCCAAGCGAAAAGCACCTGTAACTTTATGCCGCAGGTGTAAATTCATTGAGGTATGAACTTTTATGTTAAGAGTGGTTATATGACAGATTAACGGAACCCATGCCTTATTCGCCCATAGGGCTTTTTGTTGTTGAGCAGGGCAACGCTGTACAGAGAACGGCCCGGGGCAGTCCCGAGACAAAGAGAGATCTTCCTTACGCGTCAGCTCTCCGGTGTTTCGTTAATCTCTTCGGCTTGGAAACAGGCGGCGAGTTCCCGTAGCTTCTCGGCGAGGGTTTCCAGGGCGTTGATCTCGTTGATAATAGTCCGTGCTCTTTCGGCGTTGCCGGTCAAGCGTTCTTCGGAGCGGCCAAAGTGGGCGAAGATTTTTTCAACTGTCTCCATCTGGTAATGGGTGGCTTCGAAGATCGCCTGAATTTGCTCTTCGCGTGCCATCAGGCTGCGATCGAATTCGTGATTGGCCTTTACCTGTTCATCGAAGCCGCGGGCGATCTGGTCGGCTGCCGACTTCATCTCGTCAACCCCGGAATCAATGCGTTCAATCGCGGCATTCTGCTGCTCCATGGTTTCCACAATGGCCCGGACCGAACGCAGGCTGCTACCCGCCTGGTCGATGAGGTTGCGGGCACGCAGCCCCTGCTCGGCGGTTTGCTGAGAAAGTTCGTGAGAGTCTGCTGCGGCCTGGCTGGAACTGGTCACGATCTTGCCGAGGGCCTCGGCGGTCGAGCGCGACAGCTCCTTCCCTCGGCCGATGAAGTGCCCGGTCGACTCGACGGACATGTTCACCTGGGCGGTATCCTTGCGGATCGACTTGATGATGGCCTCAATCTCTTCGGCGCTTGTGGTGGTGCGGTCGGCGAGGTCACGGATTTCCTCGGCAACCACAGAGAAGCCACGTCCTTCTGCGCCAGCCTTGGCGGCGATGATGGCCGCATTGAAGGCGAGCAGCTCCGTATCGGAGACCAGGTCCTTGATGACCTCGATGATCTTGGTGACTTCGGCGGTCTGGCGGTTCAGGCGCTGCATGGCGGTGATCGCTTTGCGGCTTTCGTCATCGATACGGTCCATCTCCGAGGTAAAGGACTGCACGACCTTGACGCCCTGCTCAGCATCTTGTTTGACGGCAGCTGAGCTTTCAGCGCTGCTGGCGACGCCGGTGCGCAACCGGTCGAGGGCTTCACCAATTTTATCCAGATCGTGAGCTGTGCTCTCTGTAGCACGTGCCATCTTTTGCGCCTGGGTGGTTGCGTTCTCGATGGAACGGACCATCTCGTCCACATTGTGGGTCGTCTCAAGGAATTTTTGCGACGAATGCTCCAGCGCTCCGGCCATTTCCTCGAGTGAGGCGGAGAGCTCCCGCGAGAGCGCCGCCTCATCCTGTGACTGGCTGGTTAGCTTTTCTATCTGGCGGATCACGGCCTGCTGTTTCTGGTACATGCCATCAACGTCGGAACGTGCGCTTTGTGCCGCCTGGAGTCCGTCTTCAGCCCTGGCCGACAGATACCGGCTGGCATCGGCCAGCGCCTGGTAGAGGGGCACGAATTCGTCGACCGTTACCTGTAAATTGGTGAGTAAATTACGGACTTTGCTAACTGTATGGTTGACTGCGGCAAAAAGGTCTTCGACCGTTTGCCCTCTATGGTCCATGCGCGTTTCGCCGAGGAGTTCATGCAGGGCCAGGAGCTGCTGCTGAAGCTGTTTTTTAAGGGTTTGTCTGACAAACCAGAAGGCTGCCGCCCCGAGACAAAAGCCGGCAAGCAGGCAAACCAGGAAAAATTGCGGGGTCAGGGCCACTTCGCCCAGCATCGCGTAAGCAACAAATGGGAAGCACGCACCGATGGCCAGGCCGGCACCGTGATTGAAGAGAAACAGCTTCCTCAGGTAAGTGGTGCTGCCCTGTGCTGATTTCTGCATATGGGACTCCTGAACATTACATGGAAAAAGAAATCATTATAGGCTGTTTACGATTATCACAGGGGGATGAAATGCGGCAAGGCAAATTCGCAGGGACTGGTTGCCTGGCAATGGTTATGATACATTCTGATCACTGTGACACGATATCTCGATACCCATATCCACCTGGATTTTTTGGACGCACTGGAAATCCAGCTTGGCGAGGCGCGCAAGGTCGGCGTCGGCGGGTGGCTTGTGCCGGGGACCTCCCCGGAGCGTTGGGCAGCAGTGATGGCGGCGGCCGAGCTGCATGCTGATGTTTATGCTGCCCCGGGGATTCATCCGCAGGCAGCCGACAGCTGTCAGCTGTCTCATCTTGAGGAATTGCGGTACCTCCTGCAACACCCCAAGGTAGTTGCCGTCGGTGAAGTGGGGCTCGATCGCCTGGTCGCAAGTTCCTGGCACGCCCAGGAAGAGGTGTTTATTCAGTTGATCCAGCTGGCGCGGAAAGCTGACAAACCCCTGCTGATCCATGCGCGACGCAGCACGGGACGGATTATCGAACTGTTGCGCCAGGAAGGTGCCGAGCAAATCGGCGGGATTTTCCACGCCTTTTCCGGCAGCCTTGAAACAGCACGGAAAATCATCGATATGAACTTCGTCCTCGGTATCGGCGGCGTGGTGACCTATGCTTCGGTACGACGGCTTCCAGATGTTGTCCGCTCAGTCCCTGCGGCAGCTCTGGTGCTCGAAACCGATGCGCCTGATATGACACCCGAGCCACATCGCGGGCAAAAGAACCGGCCGGCGTACCTCGCGCTGGTGGCCGAGCGGGTTGCGGCCCTGCGCGGCTGGAGTCGGGAAGAAACGGCACGGATTACCACGGCCAACGCCTGTCGGGTCCTGAAACTTCCGCAGTTAGCGGTCGCTAAACAGAATTAGAAGAAGGAATGAATCCATGAGCAACCCTGACCGCTTCGACCGGCTGACCCTCTTGATTGGCGAGGCAGGCGTGTCAAGACTCAAGCAGGCCTCAGTGGCGGTGTTCGGTCTGGGTGGCGTCGGCAGCTACGCCGTTGAAGCGCTGGTGCGCGGAGGTATCGGACGCCTGACGCTGATCGACTTCGACCGGGTCGATATCACCAATTGCAACCGTCAGATCCATGCTCATGACGGCACCATCGGTCATCCCAAGGCCTTGGTCATGGCGGAGCGCTGCAGGGCGATCAATCCGCTGGTGCAGGTGGAACCATTGCAGGCCTTTTACAGCCAGGAAAACTCCGATGAGCTGTTGCAGCGTGGTTACGATTATGTGCTTGACTGCATCGACCATATCACGGCTAAGCTGCACCTGATCGAAACCTGCGTGGCAAGGCAGCTGCCGGTTATTTCCTCAATGGGGGCAGCCAACAAGCTCGACCCGACGCGCATTCAGGTCGCTGACCTGGCGGATACGCACAAGTGCCGTCTGGCGCGGATCCTGCGTCGCGAGCTGCGGCACCGCGGCATCATCGGTGGCGTCAAAACGGTATACTCCACCGAACTGTTTCGGCCGTTGACTGCCGGGCGGCAACCTGTGGCTACAGATGAGACTGGCCATTACCAGTCCCAGCGCGCACCGCTCGGCAGCTCGTCTGTTATCCCTCCGCTCTTCGGCCTGACCATGGCCGGGGAAGTCATTCGTGAACTTTTAGAGAAGAAGGCGAAATAATGGATCCTTACGTCTGGCAAGTCCCGGCCCTGGCCATGGTTGGCATCCTCGCCGGCTTTCTCAATGTCCTGGCGGGCGGCGGCTCCCTGCTGACCCTGCCGCTGCTGATCTTTTTCGGATTGCCAGCGGCGACCGCCAACGGGACCAACCGCATCGCCATCTTCTGCCAGAATATTTTTGCGATCACCGGGTTCAAACGCCAGGGGGTTTTCCCGATCGGCCTGGCCCTGATCTGTATTCCCCCTGCTCTGATCGGCAGTTATTTCGGTGCCCGGCTGGCAATTACCGTCGATGAGATGCTGTTTCGTCGCCTGCTGGCCCTGATCATGGTCGGGGTTCTGCTCTTCATGGTGTTTGATCCGATGAAACGCCTCAAGCGGTCGGAAGCACCAATGACGCCTCTGCGGCTGACGGTGCTGCTCATCAGCTTCTTTGGCATCGGCGTTTATGGCGGGTTCGTTCAGGCCGGTGTCGGTTTCCTGATCATCAGCGGGCTGCTGGTTCACGGTCTGGACTTGGTCCGCATCAATGCCGTCAAGGTCCTGGTCATTTTTGCCTTCACAGCGGTGGCGCTTACGGTGTTTGTTATGCATGGCCAGGTAGACTATGTCCTGGGATTTGCGCTGGCCGCCGGCAACTCCCTTGGAGGGTGGGTCGCCTCCCACATGGCGGTGAAAAAAGGTCATGAATGGATTAAGCGCTTTGTCATTGCCACTGTCCTGATCTTTGCCCTGCGCCTGCTTCTTCCCTGATCGCAGACGGGTTAAGCGCAAAATCCTATCGGTCGCCGGCGTTTTTTGCACCCGGAGAGTTATGTGTTAATCTTGATGCCGTCGGATTCATCATTATGTAATGGATTGACCCTATGCCCGAGTCTAGGACGCCTGTTCCTCAAACCTCAAAAAGGCTATCTCCAATACCAGCGCAGCCGGCTTCCGAGAATGGCGATACCCTTGCCATGCTCCAGGTTGACAACGGGCTGATCACTGAAGCACAGGTGATTTATGCCAAACGGATCAAGAACAAGCTGGTCTCCGATTGCTACCTGATTGAAATCTTCAAAGAGCTGCGCCCGTTGACCAGCCAACAGCGCTCACATGTTCTAAAGAAGCAGCGCCTGCATATCCGCACCGGCGATCTGCTGGTTGAGTTCGGGTCTATCCGCAAGGTCGGTCTTGCCTTGAGAAGACCCCGGTCCTCGTCTTGCCGACAACCGCGGAGGCGCAATTTCTCCGGATCGACGAGATCTCCCTGGCCGAGTTCGAGATCATGCTGGAAGACCAGTTCTTCGGCGGGCAGCCTACTGCAGTCGACCAACCTACTGCAGCTGTCGCCGAGGCCTTCCGGGGCAATGCATTTTGAAATTGGCGGGAACTTTTTTTCCTGCGGGTTTTTTGCTAAACTAAGAGTCTAATCTTTATCGCTCAACGGGGGCCGGGTATGTCGAAATCCATTGCACAGATCTTGAAATTGAAAGGGAGCGAAGTCTGGCACATTGCTCCGGATGCCAAGGTTTATGACGCCCTGGTGTTGATGTCGGAAAAGGGTGTCGGAGCCCTGGTTGTTATGGAAGATGACCGTGTGGTTGGCATGTTTACCGAACGTGACCATGCCCGCAAGGTTGATCTTGGCGGCCGCTGCTCCCAGAAGGCTTTTGTTCGTCAGGTGATGACGGAGGTTCTTTACTACATCACTCCTGAGACCACGGTTGATGAAGCTATGGCCATCGTGACTGAAAACCGCTGCCGGCACCTGCCGGTTATGGAAAACGGCCAACTGGTCGGCCTGGCGTCGATCGGTGACTTGGTCAAGGCGTCGCTGGACGAGAAGGACTTCGTCATCAAGGAACTCAAAAAGTACATCAAGGGTGTTCCCTAATCCTCAGTGACGACCTGCCGGGTATGGGCTCCTGACCCCCCGCCCGGTCGACTGCATGGCTGCCGCGAACTTCTGCTGCAGGCGCCCTCTGCAAGGTTTTGACTGGCTGGGATCTCCCTGTGTCGCCAGGGCGGCCAGAGGGCGATAACCTCGAACATTTGCAGCCTCTCTAGAAAAAACCGCAAGCACTGAACCGCTGACCGGCACGGTGCCGGCAACGGTTCTGATCCTCCGGGGCTTTCGATGTCGTGGCTCTGAGCCATTAATCTGAAGGATGGCCATGATACTGATAAAAAAAGGGCTTGATCTGCCAATTAGCGGCGCACCCAGGATGCAGGTCGAGAATGGTCCGCCGGTTCGTCATGTCGCACTGCTCGGCAGTGACTACGTCGACATGAAGCCAACGCTGCTAGTTGCCGAGGGGGAAGAAGTCATCCTCGGCCAGCCGCTCTTCTCCGACAAGAAGAACCCAAAGGTCCACTATACGGCGCCAGCATCAGGCAAGGTTGTCGCCATCAACCGGGGTGCGCGGCGCCTCTTCCTGTCACTGGTCATCGAGATTCGTGGCGGCGAGGAAAAAACCTTCCCCGTTACTACTGCTGATCGTCTCGGACAACTTTCCGCTGAAGAGGTTGAAGGGCAGTTGGTCGACTCCGGTTTGTGGCCCGCGCTGCGCACCCGGCCATACAGCAAAATCCCGGTGCCGGGCACCCGCCCAGCGGCACTGTTCGTCACCGCCATGGATACCAACCCGCTGTCGGCAGATCCACAGCTGGCCATTTCTGCCAAGGCGGCGGAATTCTCTGCCGGTCTGCAAGCACTTCGTCACCTGACGACCGGCAAGGTCTATCTGTGCAAGCAGCCCGACGCCCAGATTGCGACTCCTGAGGGAATTACGGCCCGGGACTTTTCCGGTTGCCACCCGGCCGGGCTGGTCGGCACCCACATCCACTTTCTCGAACAGGTTGATCAGCAACGCACGGTCTGGCACATCGGCTATCAGGATGTGATTGCCGTCGGCCACCTGTTTCTTGTCGGCAGAATCCTCACCGAAAGAACGGTTGCGCTCTGCGGCCCGGCGGTTAAAAACCCGCGCCTGATTCGCACCCGGCTGGGCGCGTGCCTGTCTGAACTGGTCTCAGGAGAACTGCATGCCGGTGAGAACCGCGTTATCTCGGGATCCATACTGTCCGGTCACCGTGCCGCCCAGGCCAACGATTTCCTTGGCCGTTACCACAACCAGGTTTGTGTTCTCGAGGAGGATCGGCAACGCGAGTTCATGGGCTGGAGCTTGCCGGGTTTTAACAAATTCTCGGTGAAAAATGTTTTTGCTTCCGCCCTGCTGCCGCGCCGGGCCCAGGCCATGACAACCAGTACCCATGGCAGCGTGCGCGCCATGGTGCCGACCGGTGCGTTTGAAAAGGTGCTGCCTCTGAATATGAAGGCCACCTGGCTGCTCCGTTCGTTGCTGACCCTGGATACGGATATGGCCCAGGCGCTTGGCTGCCTGGAACTGGATGAAGAGGATCTGGCCCTGTGCAGCTTTGTCTGCTCTGGGAAGATGGATTACGGGCATCATTTACGGCAAACCCTACGGAAAATTGAAGAAGAGGGCTAATGAAAGCACTGCGTAAGCTGCTCGACAAACTGCACCCCTACTTTGCAGAAGGTGGCAAACTCGCGCGGCTTTATCCCCTTTACGAAGCCGCCGACAGCTTTTTGTACACCCCCGGCGAGGTCACACCAGGCGCGCCGCACGTCAGGGACGCCATGGACCTGAAGCGTGTGATGATCACCGTGGTTGTCGCACTTCTCCCCTGTTTCTTCATGGCCATGTGGAATACCGGCTACCAGGCCAATAGCGCCATGCTGCTCAACGGCGGCAGCGTCGAGGGGTGGCGCGGCGCCTTGATCGGGGCCCTCGGTTACACGGCCGACCCGGACCGGTTCTTCGACAACCTGCTGCTAGGCGCGGTCTGGTTTGTCCCCATTTACCTGGTGACCAACATCGTCGGTGGCATGTGGGAAGCGCTCTTCTGCATGGTGCGCCGCCACGAGCTGAACGAGGGCTTCCTGGTCACCGGCTCGCTCTTCCCGCTGATCTGTCCGCCAACCCTGCCGCTCTGGCAGGTTGCCCTGGGGATCAGCTTCGGGGTCGTTATCGGCAAGGAGATTTTCGGCGGGACCGGTAAAAATTTTCTTAATCCGGCGCTGACCGGGCGCGCCTTCCTGTTTTTCGCCTATCCGGCCCAGATCTCCGGCAACAGCGTATGGACTGCCGTCGACGGCGTGACTGGCGCCACGGCGCTGAGCCGCGCTGCTGAAGGAGGCGTGCAGGCGGTCACGGCCGTGAGCAGCTGGTTCGATGCCTTTATCGGCTCGATCCCTGGCTCGATGGGGGAAACCTCCACTCTGGCCTGCCTGTTTGGTGCCGCGGTTCTGGTCGTTACCGGCATCGGGTCCTGGCGCATCATGTTCTCCGGTCTGCTCGGCGCCGCCGCCCTCTCCACCTTCTTTGTGCTGATCGGCAGCAGCACCAACCCGATGTTCGAGCTTGGGCCCCACTGGCACCTGGTTCTTGGCGGCTTCGCCTTCGGCCTGGTGTTCATGGCGACCGACCCGGTTTCCGGAGCGATGACCCCGGAAGGACAATGGCTCTACGGATTCCTGATCGGGGCGATGTGCATCATGATCCGGGTACTCAATCCGGCTTTCCCGGAGGGGATGATGCTCGCCATCCTGTTCGGTAACGTGTTTGCCCCGCTGATCGATCAGCTGGTTCTCAAGGTTCATATCAAGCGGAGGTTGCGACATGTCCAGGGATAGTACCGGAAGGGTCCTGACCGTTGCTTTTTTCCTTTGCGTGATCTGCTCCATTCTGGTTTCGGCTGCGGCCGTGGGATTGAGCAGCCGCCAGGAGTTGAACAAGGTGGAGGAAAAAAAGAAGAACATCCTCCAGGCTGCGGGCATCTATCAGGAAGGGCTTTCGGTCGAAGAGCAGTTCCGCCATATCCAACCCCGCATCGTCGACCTGGATACGGGTGAGTTCACGGATGCTTTCGATGCCACCACTTTCGACAGTCGCCGGGCGGCGCGTGACCCGGACACCAGCTACCAGATTCCGGCGGCCCTTGATCTGGCCGCCATCAAGACCCGGTCCCGGTACATGGATGTATATCTGCTGAAGGATGGTGACAAACTGCAGCAGCTGATCCTGCCGGTGCACGGCAAGGGGTTGTGGTCGACGATGTATGGCTTTGTCTCCCTGGATGCCGACTTGACCACGGTCAGTGGCTTCGCTTTTTACGAGCACGGCGAAACTCCCGGCCTTGGCGGCGAAGTTGACAACCCGGCCTGGAAAGCACAATGGCCTGGCAAAAAGATTTACGATGATGACGGCAACACCCGTATCGAAGTCCTCAAGGGGACCGTAGACAGGGGTTCCGATAATGCCGTCTACCAGGCGGACGGTCTGGCCGGCGCGACCCTGACGGGACGCGGCGTCAGCAACCTGCTCAAGTACTGGATGGGTGAAAACGGCTACAAACCGTTTCTCGCCAAACTGCAAAGGGAAGGAGTAAAACCGTGAGCAAAGCCAGAGACGTTTTACTGGACCCTTTATTCAACAAGAACCCGATCGGCCTGCAAATCCTCGGTATCTGCTCCGCCCTGGCCGTCACCTCCAAGCTGGAGACCGTGCTGGTCATGGCCCTGGCCGTCACGTTCGTGGTCGCCGGTTCCAACTTTTCGGTCAGCCTGATTCGCAACCAGATCCCGGGTAATATCCGCATCATCGTGCAGATGACCATCATCGCCACCCTGGTCATCATCGTTGACCAGTTCCTCAAGGCCTACGCCTTCGGCGTCAGCAAGCAGCTCTCGGTGTTCGTCGGCCTGATCATCACCAACTGCATCGTTCTTGGCCGGGCCGAAGCCTTCGCCATGAAGAACCCGCCGGGCTTGAGCTTTATCGATGGCATCGGCAACGGCCTCGGTTACAGCCTGGTGCTGATCCTGGTGGCCATTTGCCGCGAGCTGCTCGGTGCCGGCAAGCTGCTCGGCATCTCGATCCTGCCGACGACCAACGAAGGGGGCTGGTATCTGCCCAACGGCCTGATGCTGTTGCCGCCAAGCGCCTTCTTTATCATCGGGCTGCTGATCTGGGCCCTCCGCACCTGGAAGACCGACCAGGTCGAGAAGGACAATTAGATCATGGAACACTATCTCAGCCTTCTGATCAAATCGATATTCATCGAGAACATGGCCCTGGCCTTTTTCCTCGGCATGTGCACCTTTCTCGCGGTTTCGAAGAAGGTGGACACCGCCATCGGCCTCGGTATCGCCGTGATCGTGGTGCAGACCATCACCGTCCCGGCCAACAACCTGATCTACCAGTTCCTGCTCAAGGGCGGTGCGCTCGCCTGGCTCGGTATGGGCGATACCGACCTCACCTTCATTGGCCTGATCTGCTACATCGGCGTGATCGCCGCCATCGTGCAGATCCTCGAAATGGTGCTGGATCGCTTTTTCCCGGCACTGTACAACGCGCTCGGCATCTTCCTGCCGCTGATTACAGTCAACTGCGCCATTCTCGGCGGTTCCCTGTTCATGGTTGAGCGCGACTACAACTTCACCGAAAGCGTGGTCTTCGGCTTTGGCAGCGGCGCGGGCTGGGCCCTGGCGATCGTCGCCCTGGCCGGTATCCGCGAGAAGATGAAATATGCCGATATCCCAGCCGGATTGCGCGGGTTGGGGATCACCTTCATGATTGCCGGCCTGATGGCCATGGCCTTCATGGCTTTTTCCGGCATTCAGCTGTAAGCCGACAAACGGTAGAGACTATGACTGAAATAGGTTTAGGCGTACTGTTATTCACCGGCATTGTCATGGTGCTGGTCGTCCTTATCCTGATCACCAGGTCTTGGCTGATTCCGTCCGGTGAGATCCTTCTCAAAATCAATCATGACGACGACAAGAGCCTGAAGGTCGAGCCCGGCGGCAAGCTGCTTGGCGTCCTCGGCGAGCACGACATTTTCATCCCCTCGGCCTGCGGCGGCGGCGGGACCTGCGCCCAGTGCCGGGTCAAGATCACAGCGGGCGGCGGCGACATCCTGCCGACCGAAACCGCCCACATCAACAAGCGCGAAGCGAAGGAGGGCTACCGGCTCTCCTGCCAGGTCAACGTCAAGCAGGATATGGACCTTGAACTGCCGGCCGAGATCTTCTCGATCAGCAAGTGGGAATGCCGCGTACGTTCCAACGAGAGCCGCTCAACCTTTATCAAGGAGCTGGTCCTGGAACTGCCGGAAGGTGCAGACCTGGATTTCCGGGCGGGCGGTTACATACAGATCGACGCGCCACCGCACGTTGCCGAATACAAGAATATGGAGATCGCCGAGCGCTTCCGGGGCGACTGGGACAAGTACAACCTCTGGCAGTATCGCTCCGAAGTCAAGGAGCCGATCATGCGCGCCTATTCGATGGCCAACTATCCCGAAGAGAAAGGGCTCGTCATGCTCAACGTGCGCGTCTGCCCGCCGCCGCCGGCGGTACCCGACGCGCCACCCGGGCAGATGTCGTCATTTATCTTCACCCTGAAACCGGGTGACAAGGTCAACGTCTCAGGGCCCTACGGTGAATTCTATGCCAGGGAAACCGACGCTGAAATGGTTTTCATCGGCGGGGGCGCCGGCATGGCGCCGATGCGTTCGCACATCTTCGACCAGCTCAAACGGCTCCACTCGACGCGCAAAATCTCCTTCTGGTACGGCGCCCGCAGCCTGCGCGAAGCCTTCTACGTCGAGGAGTTCGATGAACTGGCGGCAAAGCATGACAATTTCACCTGGCAGCTGGTCCTGTCCGACCCGCTGCCGGAGGACAACTGGAGTGGCGCCAAGGGGTTTGTCCACCAATACCTCTACGACAACTACCTTGCCAGCCATCCGGCACCGGAAGACTGCGAATATTACATGTGCGGCCCGCCGATGATGAACAAGGCGGCCACCGAGATGCTCTACAACCTGGGCGTGGAACAGGAAAATATCCTGTTTGATGATTTCGGGATCTGACCAGTCGGCAGGAGCGAACCATGCGCTTTGAACAGATGCGAACCGTTTTGCAGCAGCTGGCCCCGAATTATCACCGCACAGTCAGCGGTTACTTTCAGGCCATGGCGGAAGGCGAAGTCTCGCCGCGCGTCCGGCTGATGCTCGATTACCTGATCGATCATGAACAGCACCGGGCGCTGGCGCTGGGTGAATTCTGCCAGGGCGCCAAACATAATGTCCTTGAACACTGGTTCAAGGGGCTGGAGATCAACTTTCCGCAAGCCCGGGCGGAGACTCTCGGCGACGCCGCCAGAACGGACCTCGATCAGCTGGTCAAGGCGGCCGTTGAGTATAAAGTCCAGCTGGTCAGCTACTTTGCCTACCTGTTCGATCACTGCTCCGACAAGGAGACCTGCAACCTGATCCAGGCCTTGAAAAACCAGGAAGAAAAAGCCATGAAGCGGATGATCCGCCACGCCCAGGGGCTGGCTGACCTCTAGCATGCTGCGTCGCTTGTGCCTCCTGATATGGGCTTTGTTCCTGCTCACCCAGTCCACGGCCTGTCAGCAGGAGAAGGCTCTCGCCACCGTCCATCTTTCCGGCCAGACCATGGGAACGACCTGGTCGGTCGCCCTTCTCCCCGAACATGACGGGACCGATGCTGCGACCCTTAAGGCGCTGCTGCAAAAACGCCTCGATCAGATCAACCGGCTGATGTCCACCTACGACCCGCAATCGGAACTCTCCCGCTTCAACACCCAGAGCGGCACCGACTGGTTTACCCTTTCCGACGAAACCGCAAAGGTCATTGAACTTTCCCTGGAGATCAGTCACCTGACCGGGGGCGCGTTTGATGTCAGCGTCGGCCCGTTGGTCGAACTCTGGGGGTTCGGCGCCGCAGCGCGGGGGGAGAAAATCCCTGCCGATGAGCAGATCAGCGCAGCCCTGGCCCGGGTCGGCTACGCTAATATCCAGGTGCGCCGGGAACCCGCGGCGATCCGCAAGCAGGTTCCCGAGCTGCGCATCGACCTGTCGGCGATTGCCAAGGGCTATGCCGTGGATGCCCTTGCCGAAATTCTCCAACAACAGGGCTTGCGCAACTACCTGGTGGAAATCGGTGGTGAAATAAAGGTTTCCGGTCATCGTGCCGATGGCGCCCCATGGCGGGTCGCGATCGAGAAACCGCTGGAGGGCACGCGAGAAGTCGCCATGATTCTCCCCTTAAGCGAGACCGCCCTGGCCACCTCGGGCAATTATCGCAACTTCTTTGTGGAAAACGGCCAGCGCTACGCTCATATCCTGGACCCGGTCACCGGCCGGCCGGCCCGTCACCGGCTGGCGGCGGTCACCGTGCTTGACCGGAGCTGCGCGCGGGCCGATGCGCTGGCCACGGCGCTGATGGTCATGGGAGAAGAGCAGGGGCGCCAATTCTGTGAGCAACATCAGGTTGCCGCGTATTTTCTCATTCACGACAACGAAGCGATAGCGGTCTATACCAGCCCGGCCTTCCCGGTCGTCGAAGAAGAGGTGAAAAAATGAAAGCGTATCTTGCGGCGCTCGTGCTGTTCCTGCTCGCCTTTGCCGGTCTGGCCACCGGCCTCATCATCAAGCGCAGGGGCTTGCGCGGCGGCTGAACGCCCGAACCCGGCACCGGCCGTGATTGCCGGTGTAAATCAGAAGAGAATGCAAGTTCGCAGGAAATCGTCGAGCCGCAGGTCAAGGAGAATAAGGCCCGGGAAAGTACAGAGAACCGAAGAGTTTGACCCAAGCTAAACCATCAGAATAGATGGAGCAAGCGATCGCAGATTAGACTTGATGAAGTTGAAAGTAGGCCAGGCGTTCAGTAATCAGCACGGACGCTCTTTCGCGATGTTGGCGATGAAGCAGGCGTGCCTCTTCCCCCCGGCCTGACTTAAGATGCTCAAGCAGTTGTCGATGTTCTTCATTTGAGCGAACCGGCTTGGGACGCATGCGCAATGTGATCATTCTTGCCCGTTGAATTTTGGTTTTGAGGGTCGCCGCGAGGGATGAAAGGATATTGTTGCCGCACAGGACAAAGAGCTCGGCGTGAAAACGTTCATCGGCCGCCGCCCAAGAATCCAGGTCCTCTTCCTCCAGCGCAGCCTCCATATCCAACACGGCATGCTCTAAACCTGCCAGGCTTGAATTTGGCAGGTTGCGATGCAGGATCAACTCCAGGGCCTTGTCTTCAAGACAGGTAATGACCTCGTAAATTTCCAGCATGATTTCCGGAGACATTGGCACGACTCTCATCCCCTGCCGCGGGATGAGTTCGATTAATCCTTCTTTGCTGAGCCGGATCAGTGCTTCGCGAACGGGAGTCCTGCTCATCTGCAGTTCAGCGCATAGCTCGCGCTCCAAGGCCTGATGACCTGGAGGGTACTGGTTGCTGATGATCTTATCTTTGAGCGCGGAGTAGGCCTTGTCGACAAGATTGCCCCGGGTGCTGGTCTGAGTTTTCATGCCGTATTTACCCTTTAGCTAACATTGCTGCTCTTTATATTTGGATGCCAACTAGCTGTCGAAGGTCCAATGCACCGGCGGGCGACCGGCAACTGGCGAACGAAAGCGAGTCAGCCGATGGTCGAGTAAATTGCCAAGATAAACGGTGCGCAGGTCCGAACCACCGAAAGCGAGACTTGAAATGTTGCGCAGTTTAGTACTTCGCACCTGGTCCAGATGCGGTCGTCCCATGTTCCCCTGCTGAAAAGCTTCTTCAACCCAGGCCAGATGTTTTTGTTCAACATCCTCAAGGATAATTGCCGCACGGCTGCTGCCGGGCTCCAAATATAATAAACGATTACTGACAATGCTGACCACCCAGATTCCGCCCTGCGCATCAAAGCAGAGGCCATCGGGGTAGGTCCCCGGGCCGAATTCAGTGACCGTCTCGCGATGACCAAGTTGGCCTTCTGTCGTCAACCGAAAGCGGCTCAATCTGCGGCCGAAAGTTTCGTTGACATAAAGCCACTGCTCATCGGGTGAGATGGCAACCTCGTTCGTGTAGCCGAGGCCGTCAGCGACAACCCGCACGCCGTTTTTGTCGAGCAACGCAATAAACCCGCTGGCAGCATCGGGTCGATAATCGCGGGCACGGGGAGTGAGGCGTGTGCTGACAGTGATCCAGAGTCGCTCTTGAGAGTCCAGCAGTACAAAGTTGGCCGGTGGGAGGGACTCCCCCTCGATCTCGCTGACGACCTGTTCAAGCCGGCCATTGCGCTGGAGTCGGAATATGCCGCCTTCATCACCCAAGTGAGCAATATAAAAAGAGCCGTCAGGGCAAAGGGCAATACCATTTGGCTTGAGAGCAAAACCTGGCTCACGGGCCAGGTATTTTTCTGTCCTGCCGATGCTGTCAGTTCGAGCAACTCCGCCATCCCAGTCGGCTGTGTACAGGTTGCCCGCGGCTGTCGCCAAGACACATTCTGGCCGGTTTAGCCCCGAACCGATAAAGTCCAGCTGATCCAGGTCCAGTTTCAACATAAGAACTCCATGCTATTTACATGAATAGAACATTTTTTTGCGTTGACAGGTGGATGCTTCAATGTATACATTAATGCATACATTGTGACAAGGGAAATACTGCAACAATTGACATGGTACCCTTTTGCATGCCTAGCGGCACGGTAAAAGCTTTTTACACATGGGAGAATGCATGACCTTGATGCTTGGCTGTATCGCCGATGACATGACCGGAGCAACCGATCTGGCTCTTATGCTCGCCAACAACGGCATGCCGGTTATTCAGTATATTGGAATCCCCGACGCAACGACTCCGCTGCTCGAAGCCGCAGCTGCGGTCGTGGGCCTTAAAACCCGCAGCTGTCCCCCGCAAGCCGCGGTCGAACAATCCCTGGCGACAGCCCGCTGGCTGCACAAGCAGGGTGCCAAGCAGATATTCTTCAAATACTGCTCGACCTTCGACTCGACTCCCACAGGAAATATCGGTCCAGTTGGTGAGGCCCTGCTTGATGAAACTGGCGGTCGCATCGCCCTGGTCTGCCCGGCCTTCCCGGCCAATCAGCGCAGCGTCTACATGGGGCATCTCTTTGTCGGTGAGCAGCTGCTCAGCGACTCGGGGATGCGCAACCATCCGGTCACGCCAATGACCGACGCGAACCTGCCGCGTTTGCTGCAAGCCCAGTTGCGCCAAGATTCGAGGGTCGGGCTGATCTCCCACGTGATTGTTTCACAAGGGCCGGCGGCAGTTAAGCTTGAGCTGAAACGCCTGACGAGTGAAGGCGTGCGCTTTGTTGTTGCCGATGCGATCGTCAACGCAGATTTGTACGTGCTTGGTGAAGCCGCCGCCGATCTTGCCCTGGTCACTGGCGGCTCGGGTGTGGCCATGGGGCTGCCGGAGAATTTCCGCCGCCAGGGGCTGCTTGAACAGACCAGTGGCTGTATAAATATTTCCGGAAGCCCGGGACCTGCAGCGGCCCTTTCAGGGAGTTGTTCTCTGATGACCCAGACACAGGTGGCCAAAACACGACAAATCTGGTCATCTTTGCAACTCGATCCCCTGGCCATCAGCCATGGCACACAGTCCGTTGATGCAATCCTTGAATGGGCGTCTAGCCATCTTGGCGGCCAACCGTTGCTGATTTATTCCACTGCCGATGCCAATCGCGTGGCCGCCATTCAGGACGAAATCGGGCGACAAGAATCGATGGCGTTGATCGAAGCAACCCTCGCCCGGGTGGCGGCCGGTCTGGTCGAAAAAGGTGTCCGCAAGCTGGTGGTCGCCGGTGGCGAAACATCGGGCGCCGTGATCCAGGAGCTCGGCATCAAGGCCCTGCGCATCGGGCCACAGATCGCCCCGGGAGTCCCTTGGACACGCAGTGAGCCGGACGGATTGCTGCTGGCGCTCAAGTCGGGCAATTTCGGCGATGAAGACTTCTTTGCCAAGGCCGTGGAGTTGGTCGGATGACAGCTGCTGATGCCGCAAAAGAGCTGGTCAAGTACGGTCGATACCTCAACCAGCAGGGGCTGGCTCCCGGCGGATCCGGCAACTTGTCGCTGAAGATCGATGACGGTTTCCTGGCGACGCCGACCGGCTGCAGACTGGCCTTCCTCGAGGCAGAAAAGCTGTCCCGTCTTGATGAACAAGGACGTCATGTCGCTGGTGACAAGCCAACCAAGGAAATTCCGGTCCACCTGGCCTTCTATCGTGCGCATCCTGAATGCAAGGCAGTTGTTCACCTGCATGCCCCCCAGTCGATGGCGCTCAGCTGCCTGGGTGGTCTTGATCCGGAATCCCCTTTGCCGCCGTTGACGCCTTATTTTGTCATGCGTGTCGGACGGCTCGGCATGCTCCCTTACTATGCCCCGGGAGCAGCGGAGCTGGCGAAGGCCGTTGCAGAATCAGCCTGTTTCGATGCACTCCTGCTGCGCAACCACGGCCTGCTGATCGGCGGCAAGAACCTCGATGACGCCGTGGCCAACGCCG
Source organism: uncultured delta proteobacterium (assembly GCA_963825615.1). GTDB lineage: Bacteria > Desulfobacterota > Desulfuromonadia > Desulfuromonadales > BM103 > JAHEDT01. The sequence goes on along the minus strand of CAWGTV010000008.1, from coordinate 361,173 downwards.
AGGAGCTCGAAGAGACATCTAGAATCTTCCTGACTTTGCCGGAAAATCGACGAGAAATCCTGAGCCCAGAACAGGTTGCACGACTGGAACACACGTACCGACGTAAAGAGAGCTGATCATGTTTGTTGTCACTGTGACGTTTGACGCCCAGGCTGGCCAGGCCGACAGCCTCGCATCTCTGCTCCTCGAACAGGCGCAGAATTCGTTGCAAAATGAGGTTGATTGCCTGCGTTTTGATGTTGCCCGCAACACCGAAAATCCACAGCAGTTTTTCCTTTATGAAATCTACCGGGATGCTGCTGCCTTTGCCGCCCACCTGGAAACGGAACACTTTATCAGCTTCAACCGGCAGGCCGGGCCACTCGTTGCCGGCAAACAGGTGCAAACCTGGCAGCTGTCTTAGCCAAGAGAGGAACAAGCGTGAAAAGCTCATTTGACATTGCTGTCTTACCGGGAGACGGTATCGGCCAGGAGGTGATGAAGCCCTGCCTGGAAGTGCTCGATTGTGCGCTGGAGCTTTGCGCCGGCCCGACATTGAACTACCAGATGATCGATTGCGGGGCCGAATATTACAGCAGAACCGGGATATCCTTTGCCGAGGAGGATTTCGCTCGCGCCAAAGCGGCCGACGCCATCCTGCTCGGTGCCATGGGGCTGCCGAGCGTGCGTTACCCGGACGGCCGCGAGATAGCACCTCAGTTGGAGCTGCGTGAACGCCTCAAGCTCTATGCGGGGGTGAGGCCGATTCGGTTCTTTCCGGGCGTACCCAAGACGCTGGCCGGCAATCGCAACGTCGAAATCGATTTCGTGTTGATCCGCGAATCGACCGAAGGGCTCTTTTCGACCCGCACCCAACCTGATGTCACGCCGGAGCGGGCGATCGACAAGCTGATCATCACGCGCGAAGTCAGCGAACGGTTGTTCGATTTCTCCTTCCGACTGGCCCGTCAACGCAAAACACAAGGGTACAGGGGAAGGGTGACCTGCATCGACAAAGCCAATGTGCTTGGCAGCTTCTACTTCTTTCGCCAGATCTTCCTTGAGGTTGCCACGCGCTATCCAGATATCGAAGCCGATGCTGTCTATGTCGATGCCATGGCGATGAACCTGGTCAAACGTCCCTGGGATTACGATGTGGTGGTCACCGAAAACATGTTCGGCGATATCCTCTCCGATCTCGGCGCTGGCCTAATCGGCGGGCTTGGGATGGCCCCTTCCGCTGATTGCGGCGATACAAACGCGGTCTTTCAGCCAAGTCACGGCACCGCACCGGACATCATGGGCCAGGGGAAGGCCAACCCGACCGCGATGTTTCTTTCCGCGGCGATGATGCTCGACTGGCTGGCTGACCGGTACCAGTCACCCGTTTGCAACCGGGCCGCCGAAAGTATTCGAGCGGCAGTTGCCGCAACCTTCGCCAGCGGCCGGTACCTGACCTGCGAATTCGGCGGGACCTCGGGTACCGGTACAATTACAGATGCTGTACTGGAAAATCTGAAAGGAGAACAATCATGCTGCGCGTAGCTGCGATCGGCAGTGGGTTCTTTGCCCATTTCCACTATGACGCCTGGCAGCGCATTGAAGGTGCCGAAGTCGTTGGCCTCGCTTCCCTCGAGGAACCCCAGGCCAGAGAAGTGGCGAGCAAATTCGGTGTGCCCGCAGTCTTTACCGATGTCGATCGGCTGCTCGGTGAACTCAAGCCCGACCTGGTCGACATTATCACCCCGCCGGAAAGCCACCTCGAACTGGTGAAGAAATGTGCTGCGCGCAAGCTGAACACCATCTGTCAGAAACCGCTGGCCCCCACCCTGACTGAAGCTGAAGAGCTGGTCTCAATCGCCAGCGCCGCCGGCATCGACCTGATCGTGCATGAAAATTTCCGTTTCCAGCCATGGTACCGCGAAATCAAAAGGTGGATCGAAGAGGGGCGTCTCGGCGACCTGCACTGCATCAGCTTCCGCCTGCGTCCCGGCGATGGTCAGGGACCGCGCGCCTACCTTGACCGCCAGCCCTATTTTCAGAAGATGGAGCGCCTGCTGATCCACGAAACAGCGGTCCACTGGGTCGATACCTTCCGTTTCCTGATGGGTCGCGTTACCGCGGTGACCGCCCGTCTGCGCAAAATGAACCCGGTGATCGCCGGCGAGGATGCCGGTTACGTGATCTTCGAATTCGCCAACGGCAGCACCGGCCTGTTCGACGGCAATCGCCTGAACGACCATCAGGCCAAAATCAAGCGCCTGACCATGGGAGAAGCCTGGGTCGAGGGTTCGGCCGGGGTTATGCGCCTCGATGGTTTCGGCCGGCTCTGGTTCGCCCCGCATGGTGGCAGCGAGGAGCAGGTTACGCTGTACTGCGATCGCGAGAGTTTCGGCGGCAGCTTTGGCGGCGATTGCGTCTACAACCTGCAAAGTCATGTTATCGAGCATTATCGCAACGGTCGGCCTCTGGAGAACCTGGGGCCCGATTACCTGAACGTCTACCGGATCGAAGAAGCGATCTATCGCTCTTCTGCCGAAGGACGACGCATCAAGCTGTAAGCACTTGAGCAGCGCTGGAGCTCCGGATGGTCCGGCCCCTGTTGCATGCTGCTCATCAACTATTTGGAGGCGATTATGAAAAGAATTTTGATTCTGACCCTGGCCCTGGTAATGATCTCCGGGGGGCTGGCAATGGCTGCCAAAAGTTACCCGAACCGCAACATCACCAACGTGGTGGTCTGGGGGGCCGGCGGTGGCACCGACACCTGCAATCGTGTCATCATGGGCGAGATGTCGAAGGTTTTGGACACCAACATCAACGTCATCAACAAGACCGGCGGCGTTGCCGGTTCGATGGGGATGGACTACGGCTACAGCCAGAAGCATGACGGCTATACCCTGACCGGGCTCTCCGAAAGCAACGTCACCGCAGGAGTCCAGGGCGGCTGGACCCAACGAATGAATGTCTGGGATTTCTTTATCGTTGGCGGATCCCCCGACCTTATCTCCGTGACCCCAAGCTCACCTTACAAAACCTTGCAGGAGCTCATTGAGGCCGCCAAGGCCGCTCCGGATAGTATCCGTGCCGGCGCCAGCGGCGCCGGGTCGATCCATCACCTCAACCTGCTCGCGCTGCAAAAAGGTTCTGGCGCCAAGTTCAACTTCATCCCTTACAAGGGGTCTGCTCCAGCGCAGAATGCCGCCATGACGGGTGAAATTACCGTGGTTGTCACCTCCTTGGCCGAACAGCAGCAATTAATTCGCGGTGGTCAGCTGCGGCCTCTTGCGATGCTCATCCCCAACAGTTTCAGTGTTGATGATGTCGGGAGTATTCCATCCGCTTTTGACAGTTATCCCGACCTTGCCAAATATCTGCCCATCTCTCAGTCGATCGGCTTTGCCGTTCCCAAGGGTGCACCGGACGAAGCCAAAGCGGTTCTGACCGATGCTTTCAACAAAGCGATGGCTTCCGAGACGGTCAAGAAGTGGGCTGCAGAAAACTACTATGTCCTCTCCGGCAAGACCGGAGCGGCAGCGTCTGAAGAATTCGACAAGCTCGAGTCGCTGTTTGCCTGGACCCTGTGGGACATGCAGGCCGCCACAGTTGATCCGGCCAGCCTTGGCATACCCAAACCCTGACAGGCAGAGGCCGGCGGGGGAAATTTTCTCCCTCGCCGGCCAATGCGGGATGATTCATGGAGAAACAAAATCTGCGTAAAAAAGATTTGGCCACCTCGGTTCTGATTGGCCTGTTCGGCCTCTGGACACTCTGGCAGGCGACCAACATGCCGATGAAAGGAAGTTGGGGTGGTGTCATGAATGTCTGGTATGTCTCGCCGGCACTCTTCCCGCTCTTTGTCGGCGTGATGCTGGTCTTGCTGAGTCTCATCCTCGCCTATAACGCCCTGCGTGAGATCGGTTGGTCCGGTGCCCGCGAGGTCAGCCAGCTGTTCGGCGTTGTGTTGAAGTCCTCATTCTGGACTGCCGCAGCCAATGTCCGTTTTATGGCTATTTTGCTGGTCCTGTTCAGTTACGTCTTTCTCTGCTTGCCAAGGGTCGATTTTTTCCCGGCCAGCATCCTGTTCCTGCTTGGGTTCATCCTGATGTTCTACCCTCAGGAGCACGATATTCTGCGGAAGTTGTTCGCTGCCTACGCTCTGGTCATGGTGATCGTCGGGGGGCTTTTGCTGGCTAACAGCGAAGCGCATCCCTATCTTACGGACGGAGGGTGCCTGCTGTTACTTCCGGCCTTTGCCGGTTATGCCTACAGGCAATTGAGAATCAACCCGATCCTCGCCAGACGGTTCTGGATTGCCCTGGCCGTCGCAATCATCGGTCCGTTTCTGATCGGCCCGATCTTCAAGTACCTGCTGCTGGTGCCGCTCCCCTTCGAGGGGTTGGTGGTGGAGCTGCTGGATAAAGTCCGCTACGGCGAGTTTTAACGGGAGCCTGCACCCATGGTCTTTGAAAGACTTCTGACCTTTTTCCAACTGATGGGTGGGCTGGTCGCCGATCCCTTGAACGTACTGCTGCTGTTTGGCAGTGTCTTTCTCGGCATCATCTTCGGCGCTCTGCCCGGCCTGACAGCCACGCTCGGCGTTGCTCTGCTGACCACCCTGACCTACGGAATGTCGGCCGACCTGGCGATGGTGGCTTTGATGGGAGTCTACGTTGGTGCCATCTACGGCGGATCCTACGCATCGATTCTGATCAATATTCCCGGTACCGCCGCCTCGGCCGCCACAGCCCTCGACGGTTACCCGCTGGCCTGCAAAGGCGAGGGGGGCAAGGCGCTCGGAATGACCACAACAGCGTCTACGATCGGCACCCTGATCGGCATGCTCTTTGTCGTCGCCCTCTCTCCCCTGATCGCCGCCTTTGCCCTGCAGTTCACCTCCTTCGAGTTCTTTCTGCTGGCGCTGTTCGGTATCCTGATCAGCGGCACCCTGACCAGTCCCGATTTGACCTGCAAAGGCTGGATCTCAGGTTTTCTCGGGCTGTTCCTCGCCTGTGTCGGGCGTGACAGCCTGCAGTTCTACCCACGCTTCACCCTCGGCTTCAGTGAGCTTGAGGGTGGGATCGAGATCGTCCCGGTGCTGATCGGTGCCTTCGGCATTCCGCAGATCATCCAGGTGCTGCGTGACCAGGTCAACCTGGGCGAGGCGAAGAAGTTGACCCGGGTTCTACCGGAGTTCTCTGCCATGATGAAGAACTGGGTGCATATCGTGCGCTCGGCCCTGATTGGCGTCGGCATCGGCGCGGTGCCGGGCATCGGTGAAGATATCGCCGGGTGGGTCTCCTACGGCGCGGCCAAGAATTCTTCAAAACATCCGGAAAACTTTGGCAAGGGAGAGTATGCCGGGGTAATCTCCTCGGAAACCGCCAACAATGCCTGCATCGGCGGGTCGATGATCACCCTGCTCAACCTGGGGATTCCTGGCAGTCCGCCAGCCGCCATGCTGCTCGGTGCCCTGATGCTGCACGGCGTCAATCCCGGGCCGATGCTGTCGATCGAGCAACCCAACTTCATCCTCGAGATTGCCGCCATCCTCTTTCTTGCCTCGATCGCCATGTGGGTGCTCGGTATCCTGCTCTCCCGCCAGGTTGTCAAGGTGCTGCGCATCCCGCCGCAGATATTCATGCCGATTATCGGCCTGCTCTGCGTGATCGGCTCTTATGCCCTGGGGATGAACATCTTCAACCTCTACCTGATGCTGCCGGTCGGCGTCATTGCGTATTTTCTGACCGAGATGGGCTACCCGATTGCGCCGCTGGTTATCGGCGTTATTCTCGGTCCGATGGCTGATGAGAACCTGCGGCGTGCGCTAATGGTCTCTCACGGCAGCTTCATGCCGATCTTCCATCGCCCGGTCGCACTGATTCTGCTGCTGTTGATTTTTTTATCGTTCATCTCGCAGTTTCCCTTCTACAAAAAGCTGATGGCCAAACTGCTTGACAGAATCAGGTCATGTTTTCTGCCGGTCGAAGCACGTAAGGACAAATAACGATGCCGGTCCTGGCGCTGGTTGCCGATGACGGCAGAAAAGAGGCGCTGCTTGAATTTGCCGGCACTGCGGGCAAAGTGCTCTCTAGTCGCCACCTCCACGAGCGGCAACCTCCTGCAGGACAAGGTCGGGTTGCAGATTGATACGGTTCGTTCCGGACCTCTGGGAGGAGATATAGAAATAGCCGCAAGGGTGGTTTCGGGAGAGATTGCGGCTGTGATTTTCTTTCGCGACCCTTTGACGGCTCAACCACACGAACCGGATATTGGTGACCTGCTGCGACTTTGCGACTACATAATATCCCGGTCGCCACCAATCCTGCCTGCGCAGACATCTTGTGGCAGGGGCTGAAGACAATAATGGAAGAACGCATGTAAAGGAGGGCCAGGAAGATGATCAAAACCATTTTGATTACCGGCGCAACCTCGGGTTTTGGTGCTGCCAGCGCACGCCGTTTTGCGGCTGGTGGCTGGCAGCTGATCCTCGTTGGTCGCCGTACCGAACGACTACAGCAGCTAAAGGATGAGTTGGGAGGAACGGTGCTTAAGATCCTCCCTCTTGATGTCCGTGACCGGCAGCAGGTGTTGGAGAAACTTGGCAATCTACAGGATGTCGATCTTTTACTGAACAATGCCGGGTTGGCCCTGGGGCTTGAGCCGGCCTGGGATGTCAACCTCGATGACTGGGATACGATGGTCGATACTAACATCAAGGGGCTGATGTATTGTACACGCACCCTTTTGCCGCAGATGGTTGCACGCAACAGCGGGCACATCATCAACATCAGTTCAACCGCCGGTAGGTGGCCTTACCCGGGAGGCAACGTTTATGGTGCGAGCAAGGCCTTCGTTCAGCAATTCTCCCGCAACCTGCGCGCTGACCTGATTGGTAAACATGTGCGGGTTACCGATATTGCGCCGGGCATGTCCAAAAGCGAATTTTCAGAAGTCCGCTTCAAAGGGGACGAGGAGAGAGCAGCAAAGATTTACGCGGGGACAGAGTTTATGCAACCGGAAGATATCGCCGAGATGGTGTGGTGGATTGCTAATTTGCCGGCTCATGTGAACATAAATTTCCTCGAAGCGATGCCGGTCACTCAGGCCTGGGGACCATTGGCGATCCACCGTGAGAAATGATGAACAATCATAAGGGTTATCGCTCTCCGCGTAACTATGGGACTGATCCGTCACATTGAATTGCCGGTATGTCGTCTAATCGTGTTTCGGCATTACATTGGTTTGGCCAAACGGAGAAATTCTTCAGCGTTTGCAATGTGAAACATTTAGAGTCATATTTTGCCTCTGGGCCGGTTATGCTTCATTGTCCTTTTTGAGCATATGCTGTCCCAGCCAGTTGCGGGCAAACTGCAGGGCGGTGCGCCCGCAGCGTTTGCTCTTGTCATGCGACCACTTGATGGCCGCCCGCGCCATCTCCTCGTCCCAGTGGGGTTCGACGCCGTTCTCGAGACAGAGACGGGCGATGGTTTTCTGCACGATCTCCAGGTAGAGGTCCTGCTTGAAGACATAGAAGGACAGCCAGAGGCCGAAGCGGTCGGAAAGGGAGATCTTCTCCTCGACCGATTCGCCGTGATGGATTTCGTTGTTGACCATCTTCGCGCCGAGGTTGTCGGTGTCAAACTCGGGGAGCAGGTGGCGCCGGTTGGAGGTCACGTAGATCAGCACGTTTTTTGGCGAGGCGTAGACCGAGCCGTCGAGTACGCTCTTGAGGATCTTGTAGCCCGGGTCGTCCGGTTCGAAGGAGAGGTCGTCGCAGAGCAGGATGTAGCGGTAGGGCTGCCTGCCGATCTGTGCGAAGATGTCCGGCAAGAAATCAAGATCGTGCTTGTCCACCTGGATGATGCGCAGCCCCTTGCCGGCGTGCTTGTTGAGCAGCGCCCTGACCACCGAAGACTTACCGGTGCCGCGCGAACCCCAGAGCAGGACGTTGTTGGCCGGATAGCCGCGCAGAAACTGGCGGGTGTTGCGGTCAAGGATTTGCTTCTGCCGGTCGATGCCGATCAGGTCGTCGAGCCGGGTCTCCTCAATATGTTCAATCGGTTCCAGGTAGCCGGCAAAAGAGTGACGGCGCCAGTTGGCCGCGCGGGTTGTCGACCAGTCGACCGGCTCCACGGCCTTAGGTAGCAGCTGTTCGACCGATGAGAGCACCCTTTCAAGTTGTTCCACGACTTCCGGTTTCAAATTCATCTCTATCTCTCCGTGTCAAGATTGTAGCGGGCTGGCTGCGCCATTGCCACGCCTGATGGAGAGCAGGCGGCGCAGGCGGGTCAGCTGCCCATGAGCGTCCTCATCGTCTCGTAGCAGGTTGCGGACCCGCGTAGCGGCGGCAATCTCCTTGCTGGTGGCGTAGGCCTCGATATTCTTTTCGATCTCCTTGAGCTGGTACAGGTAATTGACCATCAGACCGCAAGAATCCTGAATCCCCTTGGCAGAGATGTCGCCAAGCCAGTTGATGCGCTCGATGCGGGCGCCGTTGCCCAGATGGAAGCGGGCGACCGGATCAAGGGGCGCCTGGTCCTTTTCTCGGGCTTCATGCAGGTAGCGTGCGCACAGACCGAGCAAAGGTTCCTTCAGCTGGGCCACAACCTGCGGGTTGTCCCACCAGCGCATGCAGTTGAAGACCGCATCCGGTCCTGCTGCGACCCCGAGTAGCCTAGCGGCTTCACCCAGGGCCTGGACCGCGGGATCGTGGGCGTCCGTGCTCATGGCTGCCTCGTAATAGGAATTCAGCCAGCGGCGGAAGCCCGGTAACGGGGAGAGGGTCGAAAAAGTTTTCAGGTTCGGCAACTGCCGGCGCAGGCTGGTCACCACCTGTTTGATCAGAAACGGCCCGAAACTGATCCCCTGTAGCCCCTGCTGGGTGTTGGAGATTGAATAGAAGATGGCGGTGTCAGCCTCTTCGGCCGGGGTTTCCGGGGCCTTTTCATCCAGGAGCTCCTGGATGCTGGTTGCCAGCCCCTCGACCAGGGCGACTTCGATGAAGATCAGCGGTTCATCAGCCATGCCGGGATGGAAGAAAGCGTAGCAGCGCCGGTCCGATTCCAGGCGGTTATGCAGGTCGGTCCAGGAATTGATGGCGTGGACTGCCTCGTAGGCCATGAGTTTTTCCAGCAGGGCGGCGGGGCTCTGCCAGGTAATGCGCTCCACCGACAGGAAGCCGACATCGAACCAAGTGGCCAGCAACGTCTTGAGATCGAGGTCAAGAATCGCCAGCTTCGGCTCGGCGGTTCGAAAGACCAGCAGGTCGGCGCGCAAGTCGACGAGAAACTTAATCCCCTGGGGGAGGGCATTGAACTGGCGCAATAACCGCTGTTGTGGCGAGACCAGGATCTCACGCATACGCCCTGCCACCTTCTGAAAGCTGCGGTCGTCGGCGGTTTCTAGCAGCTGGCGGGCTGTGGTTTTGACCCGTTCGCGGTCGACGCAGAAATTGTCCACCAGGGTGACGAGAAAGTTTTTGCGCCCCGTTTCGCTCAACGTCAGGTAGAGCTCACCGAGGGTTGCGGCGCGCTGGCGAGCGGAAACCTCGCCGCCGCGGGCGGCCAGGCAATCCTGCATAAGGCGCTTGACCCGTTCGGCGTCTGCCGGCGGCAGGTCGGCAGCCACCTTGGGCAGGTTCTTGAGATCGTCCGAACCGAGGATGCCGCTCCAGGCCCGGCGGATGTGGTCCCAGCCGAGGTAAAAACGAGAATTCATCACTGCTCTCCGTTATGCCATCCACCAGACGGCCAGGTTGATCAACCCGATCAGGAAACCGAGGATGGCACCGAACAGGTTGATATATTTGAATTGCTCCTGCATGACCCCCATCAGCAGTCCTTCGACCTGCAGGATGTCGAGGTGGTTGACCTTGTCTTCGACCATGCGCGCGACGTTCAGCGTTTCGATCAACGGTGGCACTTCCTTCTGTAGCACTTCGCCGACCTGGCGATAAAGGCTTTCTTCGAGTTCTTCGAGGACGTCGGCCGGCAAGCGTTCTGCCAGGCGGCCGAGGGGCTGCTGAAAGACCAACACCTCCAACCGGTCCTTGACCACGGCATCGATGGCCGCGGTGGCCTCAGCTGATCTGGCCAGGTTGAGCAGGCGATCGCCGAGCTCAGCCTGCATTCGCACCACGCTCTGCTCTGGCAGGTTCTCGTCGAGCAGGCTGCGGAAGGAGCGATCCTTGATCTGTTGCAACCCCTTGTCGGCAACGCCGAGTAACAGCTCAGTGGTCCGCCTGCTCTGTACGGCGGCGACCGATCGTTCACTGAGATAGCGCCTGGCTCCGGCGACCTTCTCGTAGGGGGCTTTTTCCAGGAAGCGGCTCAACGGCTTGTCCAGCAAGCCCTCCAGGCGGTCCCGCAGCATGCTGGCGACCTGTTGCTGGGTCTGCTCCTCGCGCAGCCAGCGGGAGATCTCCTCGCCGGCCTTGTCGAGGAACTCGGGGATGCGGCCGTAAATTTTGTCGAGGTTGATGAAGCCGGTCAGGAGCCCGGCCAGCCCACCCAGGGAATCGAGAAAGGAGTCGATCCCATGCCTGGACCGTTCCACCAGGCGTTGCCTGAAGTCCGGGTCGTAGAGCAGCCCGCCAAACCGCTCAAGTAGGGGCGGTACTTCCCGTTCGAGCTGCTGCAGGAGCACTTCGACCAGATCGCCCGGGATCAATTCGCGCAGGGAACGGTCGCTCTGCAACAGGCGTTCGAGGCGTTCGTCGACAAAGCGTTCCACAGCCCGAGCGGTTTGCGGTGCTTGTAAAACCGTGGTTACGCGGGCATCAAGATGGTTGTAAAGCCCCTGGTAGCGGGCCGGTGTGAGGAAGCTTTCCAGGTCGCGCGCCAGCAGGGCGTCGCCCTTTTCCAGGATGAAGCGGCGCAGTTGGTGCTCGAACTCACTGCTGGCCAGGTAATCAGTTACCGTGCGCACGACTTTGGTTCGGACGGTTGTCACCAGCTCGCGAAAACGCCGCCGGTAACCGTCCGGCACCAGGGTGTCGAGGGGGCCGAGATGGCGGTCGAGGAAGGCGCTGAGCTTGTCGTTGACCGCGCCCTTGAGCTCACGCTGAAAAACTGGCTTTTCCAGGGTCTTGCGGACATCCTCTGCGGTCAGCAGGTGCGAGCCGACCATTTCACCCATACGCTGTGCCAATTCACCGCGTTTGGCGGGGATGATCCCCGGCGTCAGCGGCAGGCGCACGCCGAACAGACGCCAGGGGCGCAGCGGCCTGAACAGCATGCGGATGGCAATGTAGTTGGTGACATAGCCGATCAGCGCTCCGAGCAGGGGCGGCATCAAGTAGGGGAGCCATGGCAGGATTTTCAGCATATGCTTCTCTCAAGGGGCATCATCGGCAATCATCCTTTACCGACCGTGGCCTTTAGGCTAAGATTCCAGCGTTTCCAGGAGGTCTCCAAATGTCCGATCAACTGATTCGTATCCTGACCCTTGACGGCGCTATCCGGGTCAGCGTGGTTGAAACCACCCTGCTGGTCGAGGAGGTCCGCCGGCGACAGCAGACCGACCCGACTGCCACCGTCGCCCTCGGGCGGCTGGCAACCGCCGCCGCGCTGATGGTCAGCCAGCTCAAAGGGGACCAGCGCATCGGTCTGACCGTCGAAGGCAACGGGCCGCTGCAGAGACTCCAGGCTGAAGCTGATGCGCGCGGCCATGTGCGGGCAACGGTCAAGTGGCCGCTGGCGGGGTTGCCGCCCCGCGATGGCCGCTTTGATGTGGCCGGGGCCGTTGGACGCGCCGGCTTTCTGCACGTGGTCAAGGATCTCGGCCTGAAAGAGCCTTACCGCGGCATGGTCCAGCTGGTCAGCAGCGAAATTGCCGAAGATCTGGCCTATTACTTCACCACCTCGGAGCAGACACCGTCAAGCGTCGCGCTCGGTGTGGAGTTGGGGCAGCAGGCTGAAGTCGCAGCTGCAGGAGGATTCCTGGTGCAGCTTATGCCCGATGCCGACGACGCCCTCGCCGACCGGCTCGCCGACTGCTTGGCAGCATTGCCACCGACCACCACCCTGCTGCGTCAGGGGTTGTCTCCCGAGGCGATCGCCGCGCGCGTGCTCGACGATTATCCGTACCAGGTGCTCGGTACGACGCCGGTCTGCTTCAGCTGTACCTGCAGTCGCCAGCAAACGCTCAACCTGCTGCGGACGTTGGGGCCCGAAGAGCTTGACCAGATCATCGCGGAACTCGGCGAAGCCCGGGTGACCTGTGAATACTGCAAGGAGATCTACGCGGTCGACCTGGCGACTTTGCAGGGGCTCAGGGCGTCCTTTTAAGCTCGACCAGCAGCATCTGGTCGCCTTGACCGGTCGCTGCCTGCTACTCCCAGCCTGCCTGCAATCTCCCTGCGGCAGGACCGCGCCGCCCTGGAAAAGGCTCTCTGCCGGGGAGCCGATTGGCAGCACAACGCCCTTCCCAGTAACGGCACAGGGCTGCTCTCCCGCCTCGACATGCGGAGCCTTGACGGTCGCTGCAAAACCAGCTTGAGAGGCTGTCCCTTCCTGATGGGCACTGCACGCGCACAGGCTGCCCAGCATGATCAAGGTCAGAAAGAGCCGCCATCGCTGCATCTGCATTCTCCTGTCAATGGTTGGTGTCTGCTTCCGCTGGGGCCTGAAAGGCTGGATGTTGTCGCAGCTTTTCGATCAGCCCTGCCGCAAACCATCCGGTCAGAATCCCGGCAAAAACGGTAAAAAACAGGAACAGAGGGAAAATCTGCCAGATCGCCGCGTGCTGGATGACCAGCATGCGCGCAGCAAGAATCTGCCCAAAAGCATGCCCCGCTGCGCCGATCGCCGAAACTCCGATTGGGCTCAAGCGTCGTCCGGCGATGCGGTACATGATAATCATAGCAGATGTTGCGACGATGGCGCCGGCCAGTGCCAACCAGAAACCTGGACTGAACAGCCTGCCGAGCAGCAGGGCGCCGATGCCGACCCTGGCCAGGCTGACGGTCCACGCGGCGCGGCCGTCATACAGGTAGAGGGCAGTCAGGGTCATGACATTGGCCAGCCCGAGGCGCAGCCAGGGGACAGGCATCGGCAGCAGCGTTTCCAGGGCATGCACGGTTACGGCCACGGCCACAAACAGCGCCACAAAGACCTGGCGGCGGGCCCCGGCTAACTGCACGGGGTCAACGGCTGAGCAGGTCATAAGGGGCCTCCTCGCCGCCGGGTTTGTCGATGCGGACCAGGATCCGGTTCGGTATACAGGCCAGCAGGTCGCCGCTATGTCGGGCCGGTCCCATGGCAATACAGAGCTTGTGCGGGCAGGGTGAAGCGGTGATGCGGGCGCCCTGATCGTCTATAACGAGGTGTGTCTGGCCGAGGGGCCCGTCAAGGTCGACGCTGCGGGGCTGATCGAGAGGCGCGATGAAGCAGGTCTGGCCGCTGCTGGTTACGATGACGCGGGTCCCCCTGGGGGCGGTCGCCACCCAGGCGATGCCTGCCATAGAGGCGCAGAGCAGCAGCAGGACCACCAGCCAGTCGCCGCTGGTCATGTAGTGCCAGGGGGCCTTCACGGGGCGACCCGATAGCTGGCCCAGCCGGGGGACGTGTACAGGCTGCCGTCGGCGCTGACGATCAACCCGTCCGTGCCGGGATATTCCGTTAGCAGCTGCAGCCCTGCCTGGGGGCCGAGTACAAACACTGCCGTGGCCAGGGCATCGCCCAAAGCAACGCTGTCGGTGATGATGGTCACGCTCTGGCAATTACTGGCCGGGAAGCCGGTCTGTGGATCGAAGATGTGATGGTAGCGTTGGCCGTCCTGTTCGAAAAAGCGCTCATAGTCGCCGGAGGTGACTATGGCGCGGTCGCGGACCTGGACGGTTTCGAGGATCGCGTCATGATTGCGGGGGTGCTGGATGCCGATGCGCCAGGGGCGCTCGGGCTTTTGGCCGAGCAGGTACATATCACCACCGGCGTTGACTGCGGCGCTGCCGATCCCATGCTCCTTGAGCACGGCGATCGCCCGGTCGACGGCATAGCCCTTGGCGATCCCGCCAAGGTCGATTTGCAGCTGCGCCTCCCGCTTGCCAACATGCAGTCCATCCAGGGTCAGGGCGGCCGGGCCGGTTCCGGTCAGGGCGGCTGCGATAGCTTGGCGCTCGGGGACTGCCGGGTGCTCACCGTCCATGCCCCAGAGAGATTTCAATCTGCCGAGGGTCAGGTCGAAGGCGCCGCCGCTGCGGCGGGCGACCTCCAGCCCCAGTGCGAGCACCGCGGCTGTTTCTGCTTTGACGTCACGGCCGGAGGTGCTTTGTGAGAGGAGGCTGACATCGCTGTCCGGTTGGTAGCTGCTGAGTAAAAGGTCGAGCCTGGTCATTTCGGCAAAGGCGGAATCGACCGCCGATTCCAGCTGGGCGGTCTTTTGCCCCTCGGCAACGATCTCCACGATCGTGCCCATCAGCAGTTGACTGCGGCGGACTTCCTCGTCTGACGGCTGCAGGCGCCACCAGGTTAGAGTCAGCAACCCGACGAGGATGACGATCATCAGGGGGCGGTTCCAGGGCAAGGCTATCCCTCGCAGATCTCGCCGATCAGATCGTATTCGGAAGAGTCGGTGATTTTGAGTGCAACGATGTCGCCGATATCGGCCTGGCCGGCGGTAATATAAACCTGCCCGTCAACATCCGGAGCTTGGCGGACGCTGCGGCCGCGCAGCAGCAGCTCTGTTTCCTCGCTGTACCCCTCCACCAGGACCTTTTCGATGCGTCCCTTGAGAGTCAGGTTCCGGTTGAAAGAAACTCGTGACTGGGCCTTCATGAGCCGCTTGTAGCGCGACTGCTTGGTGCGGGCGGGGACCTGGCCATCGAGCTTCGCCGCGGGAGTGCCTTCTTCGCGGGAGTAGCGAAACACGCCGAGACGCTCGAAGTGCCCCTCTTCGACAAAGGCCAGCAGCTTGCGGAATTGCTCATCGGTTTCGCCGGGGAAACCGACGATCAGAGAGGTGCGCAGGGTGATGTCCGGAATGCGCGTGCGGATGCGCTTGAGGAGCGAGCGGATACCCGCTTCATCGACGCGGCGGTTCATGGCGGAAAGAATCTGATCGTCGATATGCTGAATCGGCAGGTCGAGGTAGTTGCAGATCTTCTCTTCAGCGGCGATCAGATCGAGCAGTTCGTCGCTAATGCCGTCCGGGTAGGCGTAGAGCAGGCGTAGCCAGACCAGTCCTTCGATCTTTACCAGCTCGCGTAGCAGGGCGGTCAACTCGGGCTGGTCGCTGCGTTCGGCACCGAATGCAGTGACGTCTTGGGCGATCAGGTTGATTTCCTTGACGCCGTTCGCCACCAGGCGCTCAACCTCGGCAACCACCGATGAAATGGTCCGCGATCGCAGGGTCCCGCGAATGCTGGGTATCACGCAGTAGGAACAGTGATTGGCACAGCCTTCGGCGATCTTGACGTAGGCCGAATAAAAGGGCGACGATGTGACCCGCGGCGTGGTGTGATCATAGAGATAGTCAGGCAGGCCGATCTGCTGCTGTCCTGCCCCCTGCAGGTGGCTGTCGATCAACTCCAGGATGCGCGGGGCGTCCGCGGTGCCCATGAAGAAATCGACTTCGGGAAGCTCCTGCGCCAGTTCATCTTGGAAGCGCTGCGGCAGGCAGCCGCTGACGATCAGCAGCTTGCAGCGACCGTTTTTCTTGTAGTCGGCCACCTCGAGGATGGTTTCCACCGACTCCTCCTGGGCCTCGCGAATGAAGGCACAAGTGTTGACCACGATGATATCCGCCGCGTTTTCGTCGGTGACGATGGTAAAGCGGTCTGCAGGTAGGTGGCCGAGCATGACCTCGGCATCGACCAGGTTCTTCGGACAGCCGAGACTGACCAGGCTGATATGGTATTTTTCCAAAAGGGAGCCTCCCCGTGCTGCGCCAAACGTTTAGGCGCAGGAAATTCGTCAAATATTCGGGGAGTTATACCACAAAACCGCTCCCGGAGAAAAGCTTTCCTCCGGAGAGCAAAGAGTAACGCGGCAAAGTTCTCCTTCCGCACGGTTTGGCAGGGGACAACTCGGGGTTATCGAGGAAACTCCAGGCGGCCCGAGTCCAAGGCAAGAGGCTGTGATCAACTTGCCGGGCTGCATCAGAGCGTAGCACAGCTATACGGTAATTTCTGCACGTGGCAATGAAAAACCCCACGATCAGCTTGGTGACGGTGGGGTATGGTCTGCGGGGACGCAAAAGAGGGCTTCTGATGCGGGCCGGGGAATTCAATGTACTCCGTGGTCGGTACGACTCCGACGTCTAGGGCGACAGGACCCAGGCCAGCGGCGAGTGTTACCGCATCTTCCTGGCGAGGACCAGCCGCTCTTCACCGGATATGCTGTTAAGCCTCACAAAGATTGGACAGGTAGGCTGTGCCCATGGGCCATGGCAACCGAGGGTTTCGTCGTCGCTGCGGCCCATGATATCAACCGCGTAGCCAACGCTCGATATCCGCCCTCGGAGCAGGCAATGCTTGATCGTCGATGCCGGCGTAGCCAGCGATTCCTGCAAGCATGCTCATAAGCAAGGCGATGAGTTTGCCGTATTTCTGAGCCTCCCCGCTTGGGCCGGCCTGAGGCTGATGGCCGATCACCCGATAAATGCTCAGAAACCCATTTCCTTATCGGTCGGGTGCATCACTTCAACGCCTGCCGGCAAAATGAAATTGAAAGTCTTGGCCGAGATACCCAGGTTGACCCGCAGGTTGCTGAATTCGATGATGGTACTGTTGTCGTTGGGATCGTAGACCGTGGTGGAAAGAATCGGGAAGCCACTGCCGCCCAGCCGGTTCCGCTGGTGTACAGCGAGGGCTTCTGCCGCGAGTCATCCTCCTCGCTGCGTTGCGTGTAAGCTTCGACGGCAAAGCGGTCGACCACGATGACCAGCCGGTTGATCAGCGAGGAGGCGCGCTGTGGGCGCAATTCGAGGACGTAGTTGCCGTCGATGTCGTTTTGCGGCGTGGCCCAGCCGATCTGGAAGTCCCGGGAAAGATTGCCGAGCCCGGTCAGAAAGGTCATCGGGTCGTTCTGGCGGGCTTGGTTGACCATCTCGATGTCCGACTGGATCACCTGGTTGTTCTCGGGCAGGTAGACCCACAAGGTCTTGCCGTCGGAAACGATCTCCTGGGTCGTTGGCTGCTCGTACTGCCAGCGGAATTTGACCTCCGGAACCGTTTGCTCCTGCAGGTAGTTGAAGGCCACCTCAACGCGGCCGTTGGCGCGCTGCAGGCGGTCAAGCGAGGTGATTTTCGATTCCTGGAAAAAATCGGCGGTGTAATCGTAAATTCTGAATTCCTTGGCGGTCTTTGCCTGGAACGGGGTCTCCAGGGTGCGAATGACGTCATTGAGACCGACCGCCCATGCGGGAGCCACCGCGCTTGCCAGGAATATGCCCAGGCACAAGGCAGAGAAAAGGCTCCGAATGATCATTACAGACTCCTTAGGAATATGGGCTAGAGGATGACCTGCTCATTGTCGCGGGCACAGTAAACCATCATATTGCCGGTGGCAAGATCAAACTCTACCGTTCGTCCACGGTTGCCGCCGACTTCTTCGCCGACGAGGGGGATGCCCAGTAGCGGTCAGGTCTTCTCTGGCACTCTTGGCATTACGGGCGCCGATGCTGTTGATCAAGGTCTGATACGCTGACTCGAACATGTTGGCCCCTCCGGCAATCTTGGCCACCAGCCCTTCTCGGTTGGCGCCGGCGCGTACCAGTTCATCGACCATCTGGAAAATACCGGCATCGACGAACTTGCTCTCCGATCCGAGGGGGGGGGTCTGCGGGCGGCAGGGGAGTAGCATGTGACCGAGGCCGCCGATCTTGGTCACGGGATCATAGATGGCGACGGCAATGCATGAACCGAGGCCATAGTGCCTTGAGAACCGTCGGCGCCTGGTCGATGCGCACCTCAGCGATGCTGACCCGATCAGGCATGAGCTTCCCCGATCGCGTTCAGTAGAATATCGAGGGACACCGGGTCGGGAAGCAGGAAGAAATGCCCCTTGATGTCAATATCCTGGTCCGGGTCGCCGGAGAAGACTGTTTCCACCATCAGGGCGAGGTCGCCGACCTGGCTCAGTTCGATCAGCACGTAGTCGATCACGGCGCCGGCCATGTCGTAGGCAAGTAGCGGCACCGAGGGGATCAGAGTCATGTTGAGCAGGTTGCCTAGGGCGCTGAGATATGCCGAGGCGAGGATGTTGCCGACTTCCTTGAGGGCGGAGACGGATATCTCGTTCATAACCAGCCCTTTCCCCTGGCGGCCAAGCAGGCTGCAGAGGAGGTGATGGGCGCTCTCCTGGGGAAAGAGCAGCAGAATGCTGCCGCGGGCGTCGCCGAGAATCTGCAGGGTGATGCCGACCATCAGCCTTTCTGCGCCGCCGAGGCAGTCGGGGACCTGGCTGATTTCAATGATGGTGACATGGGGCACGCGCAGGCGCACATTTTGCCCGATCATCTGTGACAAGGCGGTTGCCGCATGCCCCATGCCGATGTTGCTGACCTCTTTCAGGGCGTCCAGTTGCACAGCTGTTCAATTCACGAAAGGGCATCGATTTCTCCAGGTCACGGTTTTGTGGAAAGTTGCAGATTTTCGAAGAGGGCTTGGGGGTCGACGATGAAGACGACCTGACCGTCACCTTCGATAGTCGCTCCGCTCAGGCCGGTGAGCAGATTCAGGGGGAAGCCGAGGGCTTTGACAAAAGCCTCGCGCTGACCGATAAAGCGATCGACCCGCAGGCCGATGCGTCGTCCCTTGATTTCGGTCAGAACCACCCAGGTCGTCTCCCCTGCAGTGCCCGCGGTCAGGCCCAGGGCTTCAGCCAGGGGGTAAAGCGGGATGCTCTCTTCATCCAGCCGAAAGGCGCTCTGCTTGCCGGAATTGTCAATTTCGCCGGTCGTCAGGTCGAGGGTGCGCAGGACACGGGAGAGCGGGATGGCCAGGGTCCTGCCGCCACAGCTGATCAGCAGAATCCTGATAATGGCGATGGACAGGGGCAGGCGCATCTGGAAGCGGGTTCCCCGATCGGGTGTGGAGATGATTTCCAGGGTGCCACTGAGGTTGCCGACTGCAGCCTTGACCACATCCATGCCGACGCCGCGACCAGAAGTGTCGGTAATCTCCGCTGCGGTGGAAAAGCCCGGCAGGCAAACCAGCATCAGGGCGTCGCGGTCGCTCAAGGTGTCGGCATGGGCCGGTGTCATCAGCCCTCGTTCCACCGCTTTGCGGCGCAAGTGGGCTGGATCCATCCCCTTGCCGTCATCGGCAACCTCGATCAGGATAAGACCCTTTTCCCTGCGGGCAGAAACCGTCACCGTGCCTTCGTGTTCGATGCCGTGGTCGACGGCATTGCGCACGAGATGCACCAGCGGGTCGGTCAACTCTTCGAGGATCATCCGGTCGATGCCGACATCGGTACCAAGAAGGCGCAGGGTGACCTTCTTGCCGGTTTTGCGGCTCAGGTCGCGGACAATGCGCGGCAGTCGGCCGGCAATGTTTTCCAACGGCATCAGGCGGGCCTGGAGGACATGGTGGTGCAGGTCATCGATGAGACGCCCGGTCTGGACCAAGGCCTGGTTCAGACCGTTCCAGTCGCGGGTGAGCGTTGCCCTGTTGAGCATGTTGCGGCGGGTCAAAAGCTCCCCAGTCAGGTTGACAAACTGGTCGAGCAGATCGGTCCGCACGCGCACGGTGCGGGCGCCCTCGTCGCTGCCGCGACGCTCGCTCCTCTTGCGGCGATCGTCGATAAAGCGGACGCTGGCGACACTGCTGACCCGCAGTAGGGCTTCCTTGATATGCCCCTTGGCCAGCGAAGTGCGCAGCCAGGCTTGCAGCCGTGTGCAGGGTGCGCCGCCGCGCAGGGTTGCCAGCTCGGGCTTGCTCGATATCAGATCGCCGGCTTTCTCCAACTCGCGAAGGATCAGGATGCAGCGGGCGGCCGATGCCGGAGTGTCTTCGGCCAGATCGACCAATACCTGGAAAAAGTCTGTATCTTCAGCGGGCGCCGGCTCATTGATTTCCGCCGCAGGTGCCGGTTGAGCGCTGGCCAGGCCCGGTCCCTTTGCCGTGCCTTCATCGTTTTCATCCGCCGCGGCAAGGGATTGCTCTAAAGCCACGCCCTCACCAACCGACGCCACCGGCAGCGGCTCGCGCAGAAATACATCGATGGCCCGTTCCGGTCGGTTGCTCTGCAGGTCGTCGAGCAGGCCATCGAGGAGGTCGATACCGGCCAGCAGGTAATCAATGGCCGGAACAGGAACTTCTCCCGTGCTGCGAAAGCCGTCGAGGAGATCCTCAAGGTGATGAGACAACTGGGCTGTCCGGTCGTAGCCCATGGTTGCCGCCATCCCCTTGATCGAGTGGGCCTCGCGGAAGAGGGCGTCGATGGTCTCGCGGTTGTCCGGCTCCTGCTCGAGGATGACGACCAGCTTGTTGAGGTTACTGATATGTTCCCGGGTTTCGCTTAAAAAAAGCTCCCGGTACTGTGACATGTCCATAAGGGTTTCCGTCGGCGGCTCAGGGCTGACCTGTTATCCGCCTGACGATTTCGAGAACCTTGTCTTCCTTGAACGGCTTGACGATAAAATCCTTCGCGCCGGCCTCTACCGCCTCCAGCACCAGAGAGTCCTGGCCAAGGGCGCTGACCATCACCACGCAAGCTTCGGGATCGTCTGCCATGATTTCCTGCAGGGCCTCGATGCCGCTCTTCCTCGGCATGACGATGTCCATAGTCACCAGATCCGGTTGGCTCTTGCTGGTAGAGCTCCAGAGCGGTTTCGCCATTCTCCGCTTCGGCGACCACCTCGTAGCCGGCCCGGACGAAGATGTCCTTGAGCATGTTGCGCATGAACAGCGCATCATCGACGACCATCACCCGCAAGGCCATAAGTTCCTCCTATTCAGCATATAGAGTCTCCAGTTGTTTAAGGATTTCATCGGTGTCGAGCAGATTGACCGCCGTTTCGTCCAGTGTCGGCCACCCCGCGAATGGCGCCCTTTTCGCAATTTTCAGGGGGCGCCTGCATGTTGGCCAGGTCAAGGGGTACGATGCGTTGGATGCTGCTGACCGTGAGCACCAGGGATTTGCCTGCCGGGGTCAGAACCACCCGCCGCGTGGTCACGCATGCGCACCGGCGAAGCCGAGTAACTCAGGGAGATCGACCAGGGCGAGGATCTGGCCGTGGAAGTTGATCGCGCCCTTAAGAACCCCTTCTGCACGCGGGACATGGTGCAGGACCGGGTCTTCGATGATTTCCTGAATCGCATCGATTTCCAGGCCGTAAACCACTTCGCCGAGGGTGAAAATCAGGGTCAGGATCATGAATCAGGCTTGCTCTTGCTTGACCAGTTTGAATTGCTTGACGACCTTGAGCAGCGTTTCGGACATGCTGGAAAGATCCTTGGCCGACTGGGCCAGTTCCTCCATGGCGGCAGATTGCTCCTGGGTGGCCGCCGAGACCTGCTCGGTGGCGGCAGCATTGTCGGAGACGACCTTGTCGATCTCGTCGATCGCCCGTGTGATCCGTTCGGCACTGGCAATCTGCTGCTCCGCCAATTCTGCGATGCTGTTGGCCTTGGCGCGGGTCCCCACGGCATTCTCGGTGATCTCCGTGAAGGCCTGGCTGGTTCGGTCGACGGCCTCGCGGCCGTTCTCCATCTCCTCGATGACCTGGGCCATCGAGGCCTGAACCTGCTGCCCCTCTGCACGGATGCCTTCCACGAGACCGGTTATCTCGTCGGCGGAAATCGTAGTCGAATCGGCCAGTTTGCGAATTTCCTCGGCGACCACGGCGAAGCCGTGACCGTATTCACCGGCCCGGGCCGCTTCGATCGTGGCGTTGAGGGCGAGCAGGTTGGTTTTTTGGGCGATGCCGTTGATGACTTCAACGAACTTGCTGATCTTCTGCAGCTGGGCCACGAAATTGACCATCTGCTTGCCGCTGCTCTCCGCTTCGGCCAAAACCTGGCGGATGCTGCCGAGACTGGTCCCGGCCAGTTCACTGCCGCTGTTGGCCGTTTCCACGGTCTGGTGGGCCGATTCGGCGACCTTTTTCGCCGAACTTGCGACCAGGTTGATCGACATTGCGACTTCCCTGAAGAGCCGGTTCGATTCTTCCACCATCTCCGCCTGGGTTTCCGCTCCCTTGCTGATCTGATCGACGGTCCCGGCAACCTGCTGGGAGGACGCGGACATCTCCTGGGACGTTCCGGACAGGTGCTGCGCCGAGCTGGCAACCTTGAAAGCGATGCCGCGAATGTCGCCGACCAGGGCGCGCAGGCTTTCCTGGATATGGTTCATGGCCTTTGCCAGGTCGCTCGTCTCATCGGGAAAAAGGTTTTGCTGCAAGCGTGATGTCCTCGGACAAATCCCCCTGGCGGATGCGGTCGCCGGCGGACGTCAGTTGGCGGATGTTGGTAGTGAACGCCCGGGAAAAAATCGCGCCGATGATCAGCCCGACCACCAGGGCGCAGGCAATGCTGAAGGTCTGCTGGAATTCCCCGGGGATTTTAAGGTGGGGCACCGCCAGGTTGACGATGACTCCCGAAACCACCACGACGAGGAAGCCGATGATGAACTTGTAGCTGATTTCGATACGCATGATTCCACTCCTTGGCGGGCAGTAATCAATGAGTCCGGAACGCTATGGGGCCGGGCTCGTAAATACAGGCGAAGCGACCTGCTTGGGCGTGCGGCGATAAATCCGTTCCACCGGGAACTCCGAGCGAAAATGGTCGCGGCTGTTGTCGGGCATGGTTTCCGACCTTCCCAGGACCAGCGCGCCATCTTCCGGCAGTGCCTCGATGAAACGGGCCAGGATGCGTTCCTGCTCCGCTCGCGTGAAATAGATCAGCACGTTGCGGCAGAGGATCAGGTCGGCGCGTCGGGAAGTCGCTGGCGGTCATGATGTTATGGCGCCGAAACGCCACCTTGTCACGGATGCGTTCAATGAGTTGATAATGACCATTTACGATGCGGAAATATTTATCGATAACCGCCGCCGGCACTTCTTTCAGGCGGAGGGCATCGAAGACGCCGTTACGGGCTGTCTCTAGGACGGGTTCGCTGATGTCGGTGGCCAGAATGCGAATATCCAGGTCGTTTGCCGCCATGTCATCGACCAGCAGGGCCAGAGAATAGGGCTCCTCGCCGGAGGCGCAGCCGGCGCTCCACAGGGTCAGTTGGTTGCGTCCGGCCGCTCTCGCACGACGGCACAAGTCCGGCAGGATGATCTGTTCGAGAATCCGGAAGGTGTCCGGATTGCGGAAGAACTGCGACACGTGGATGGAGATGGTTGCCAGCAGGGTGTCCAGCTCATCGCGATCCATCTCCAGGTGCTTCAGGTAAGCGGCAAAGTTGGTCACCTGACAGAACCGCAAGCGTTTGGCAATGCGGCGGCGGATGCAGCGATCCTTGTATTGCCCGAGATCGAAGTGGCGACGGTCGCGCAACAGTTCCGTGATCGCTGTGAATTCAGCGTCAGAAAGATCTTCCCCGGTCCATAGGCGTGTGGATGGCTCAGTCATCTTGTCTTATTCATCCCTTGGGCCGACAAAAATGGTCATAGCCCCTGACCAGGATGGGTTGTACGGTTGCTGTGCTGTCCAGAAGCGAAAGGACGCCGGACCCCTTGCTGATAACCCCGATAGCGGTGATCGCAAGATTCCGTTCAGCGCAGAGCACCATCACCTCAGTCGCCTTGTCCGGTGGCACGGTAAAGAGCAGCTGGTAATCTTCGCCGCCGTAGAGGGCCAGCTCCCGCAACTCCGGAGCGCTGGTGGTGACACGGCGGAAGGCCGCGGAGGTTGGCAGCTTCTCCGCTTCGATGAGGCCATCAACCTGGGATGCATGCAGGATATGCTCCAAGTCCGCGGCCAGGCCATCGGAAATGTCGATCATCGCATTGGCCAGACGGTGCTCGCCCAGCAGACAGCCGAGTTCAACCTGTGCTTTTGGTTGATGATGACGGACGAGCAGTGACGTTTCCGGGGTCTTGCCGGCCCGCAACAGATGCAGGGCCAGGGCGCTGTCACCCAACGTTCCCGAGACCATGATGAGATCGCCGGGCTGCGCGCCGTCGCGGCCGACGGCCTGGTGGGCGGGTGCAGTTCCCTCGACGGTCACCGAGATCAGCCAGGGTCCGGGGCTGCGGCAGGTGTCGCCGCCGACTAGGGCGACGTTGTAGTCTCCTGCTTCGTCGAGGGCTCCCTTGAGGAATCTGTTGATATCGTCCAGATCGGTATCGCCGGGGCAGGCCAATCCCAGGTAGAGATAACGGGGGGTGGCGCCCATGGCGGCGATGTCGCTCAGGTTGACGGCAACCGCCTTGTGCCCCAGCGCTTCACAATCGGTCCAGTCGCGGCGGAAGTGGATGTTTTCGATCAGCAAATCGGTTGAGGTCAGGAGGTGGTGCCCTGCGGGGAGGGCTATTTCGGTGGCATCGTCGCCAATGCCGCGGTGTACGCCGACACCCTTTGGCGCTTGCTGGCGGATTTTTTCAATCAGCCCGAATTCACCCAGCTCACCCAGTTTCAAAGACGTTTCTCCCCTGCGCAATATCCGTTTGGTAACGCGTTATTCTCATTTATGCTCTTCTATCTGTCAAGCTTGCTCGCACGGTCTTTCCAGTTATATTCGCATTGGCTCCAGAGTTCCGGGGCTCCCTTCGAAGCGGCGCTCGATAAAGAGGTGTGAGCCGTCGCTCCTGCGCGTCAGCAGGGTGGAACAGCGCGTGCCGTAATTGTCTCTGACAATAAAGGCCGCCGACAGGGCGCGTTCCAATTCGAGCGGGATGCCGGTATCCGGTAATACGTCGTCGGGCGCGTAGCTCGTGTCGGCGAGGATGGCAAAGGCACGCTCTCGATCAAGCCGGGGCGCCGCCAGCAAGTCTGCCAGAGCCTGCTTGCCGCGCAGGACCTTCGGCCAGGGCGTGTCCAGCAGGTGATTGCTCAAGCCGTAGAGTCCTGGCTCCAGAGGGCGACCGGCAACGCCACGGTTATTGCCATACCAGAGCTCTTCTCCAGCGCCGAGCAACAGGTTGAAGCCGGCGAATTCTGCAGCCTGCCCGGCGATCTCAGCCAGGAAGGCTTGCGGGGAGGCCTTGCCGAGCAGGTAATCCCGCACCAACCATCCCCGCGAACGGTGACTGTGGCTGTGCCGGAGGCCTTCGCGGATGTTGGTGACGCTTGCCCAGCGCGTGTCACGAGCCCCGAACCAGCTCCCTCCGGAAACCAGGTCACGCCCGGCGATCAACTCCCTGCATTCGTCCCAGGGGCCGGCTGCGGCGGTCGGCCGGTCATAGAATTCATCACGATTGGCAAGCACCAGCAGCGGCATCTGCTCCGCCGGGCGATGCGCAAACAGGATCAGGCACATGGTTCCGTCCTTGTCAGGGTCTTTGCTGACTCAGTTTGGCAGATTTGGACAGTTATGACAATCCGGGCAAGCCCTCGGCGCCAGAATTGAACAAGCGGGAGGATCTATATCACTCTTCCGGCTACGTCCTGCACGCTGGAAGGTCGTCGGTTATGGTTGTTTATGTACGTTCGGGTTCTGGTTAGGCTTTGATAGGGAAGACGTTGGCGGTGGTTTTAGCGGCAGGGCTTTCCTGGTGAGGGGCGGTACAGGTGAGTTCGTCGCCGCTGATACGTACCCAACGGTCCATTTCGGGGCGGAAGATCGCGTGAACTTTGACCGGGGTGCGGGTTGCGCGCGGATCAAGGGCATGGAAAAAGGGCAGGCTGAAGTAGTAGAGGCGGGTCGCCGCGCCGAAACGTAGACGGCAAAGGGGGCGGCCGTCGTAATCATCCGTCGAATATTCCGCCATGTTGACGGGCCTGAGTTTGTGGCTCTTGTGCATGAGGACTGCCGAGTGACCGAACCCTGCGCCTGGCGGAGCGCCTGAACAGACCGTTTCCTGGGAGGAGTTGCAAAAGAGGGTCACGGTGTCGTTGACGCCGGGCGAGCGGGCCAGGTATTCGCCGTAAAAACCAGTTGGCGACGTCACCAAATGCGGCATGCTCCGGTTTGGGATTGCACTCGATGACGGCCAGCAGGTCGAGTTTCTGGCGCGTTTCGAAAAAGAGCTGGTTGGCTTTTTCGATGATGACGTTGATGTTCGACTGGTACAGGTCGCGGTAGGCGTAGTCGATGCAGATCAGGGCCATGAAGTTGAAGCAGCTGGGCTGGCAGCGGAACAGCGGGAAGATCTTGCCGCGGTACAGGTAATGGTCGCTGTCCAGGGTTTCCTCGCCGACGAAGGGGTGGCTCTTGGCTTGCGAAGAAGACCCGCAGGCGCCCGTCATCCTCCTTGACGGTGATCATGCAGCAGTTGACCGGCAGCGTCTCGATGTCGCCGGAGTCGAGATCCTCGAGCACTGATTCGAGGGCTTCGCCATTGTCCTCGGCATAGCGCTGCAGCAGGCTGCGGTAATCTCCCAGGGTGATGGGCCCCAGGCCGATCACCGTGACGGTGTTCGGGCGCAGGCAGGCGAGCAATGCCAGCGCGTCGTCGAGGTTTTCGTAGGGCAGGCTGGACTCCGGAAAGAAGAGGAAGTTGGTTTTCTTCAGGTTGCCGTGCCCTTCGAGCACCTGGCTCAGGATCGACCGGACGGTCTCGCCAGTTTTGTTCCGGTTGGGCCAGGCGGTAGACCAGGTTGTGACGCTCAAGGGTGTTGGGGATCTGGCAAGCCAGCACATGCAGGTGTTGCCTGAGAGGGAACTGGATCAGGAGTTTTTTCTCGACGATCTGAAACATGCTCAAACCCCGGGTGTCGCTTTGTGGCGGAGAAGATGCAATTGACTGCTCCGACTCTGCCAATCTGGCGCTACGAGTGGTGCGTTCAGGTGGTCATGGCCACGAACGGCTTGGCTGGACCGTGCACCGTCTCGAGGGTTGTGCCTTTGAGCGTGAGCAGCGCGCCGCAGGTCGTGCATTCGAGCAGGTCGGCGCTGTAGCCGTCAGCGTGCAGGTCGATTTCCAGGTGGTCCATATGGTCGCAGTAAGGGCAGTTCATTGGGTTCTCCTTTGGTTGTGTGGCTGGATTCTCCTCAAACTATACGCGATTTTTTAATCAAGTAAAGTATTTTTTACATTATTTAGTATAACAGTGGTTGTCATTCTTCTTGTTTAGCACGTGCCGGAAACTCCGGCAGTGCGCCTGGCAACGCATCTGCCAGGGACAGGTGCTTTTCAGCGGCCTGGTCGCCCGTAAAAACACAGGCAGGTTAATATTTTCCTGACAGTATCAAAATCCTCATGAGAATGCGTTTGTGCATTTGACAGTTTTAGGGGCACAAAGTATAGTTAATACGCTGTTCTATTAGCTTCGAGTGGTTTTTCTCGATCTAATCCACTAACCCACTAATTCTAGGAGGAAAACAGATGAACCTGAACAAACTGACAGCATTAATTACGGTTTTTTTACTCCTCGCAGCAGGTGCTGCCTTTGCCGGCAAGGATTTTGATGCTGTCGTCAAAAAAGGCGTCGTCGTGGCCGGTGTCAACGGCGGCGTGTTCGGCTTCGGCATGCCCGATGAGAAAGGGGTCTGGAAAGGCCTCGATGTCGATACCGCCCGCGCCGTGGCCGCTGCCGTTTTCGGCGATGCCAGTAAGGTCAAGTATGTCCCCCTGACCGCACAGCAGCGTTTCACCGCCCTGCAGTCTGGCGAGATCGACGTGCTGACCCGCAACGCGACCCGCACCCTGACCCGTGAGACCCAGCTCGGCCTGAACTTCGTGACCGTCAACTACTACGACGGCCAGGGCTTCATGGTGCCGAAGAAGCTCGGCGATCAAGAGTGCCAAGGAACTCAGCGGTGCAACGGTCTGCGTCCTGCCGGGCACGACCACCGAGCAGAACGCCGCCGACTATTTCCGCAAAAACAAGATGGACTGGAAACCGGTGGTCATCGAGTCGACCACCGAACTGGCCAAGACCTTCTTCGCCGGCCGTTGCGACGTGCTGACCTCCGATGCCTCCCAGCTGGCCGGAACCCGTGCAGTTGCGCCCAATCCTCAGGATTACGCGATCCTGCCGGAAATCATCTCCAAGGAGCCGCTGGCCCCGGCCGTACGTCACGGTGACGACCAGTGGCGCGATATCGTCGATTTCTCCGTGCTGGCGATGATCAATGCCGAGGAGCTGGGGATCACCTCGCAGAACGTCGACGAGATGCTCAAGAGCGAGGATCCGATGGTGCAGCGTTTCCTCGGTGTGGTCGAGGGCAACGGCAAGGCTCTCGGGCTGGATGAGAAGTGGGCCTACAACATCATCAAGCAGGTCGGCAACTACGGTGAGGTCTTCGAGCGCAACGTCGGCGTCAACACAACTCTTGGGATCGAGCGCGGCCTGAACGCACAATGGTACAATGGCGGCTTGATGTACTCGCCTCCGTTCAAGTAACTGATGGACCCTTGATCATGGAGGCGCCCTTTGCGGCGCCTCCATGATCTTGCAATGATGTTTATTGTCCTTATGTCTTAACCCGTAACATCAAAATTACAGGATCACTTTTGAACCAAGAGCCCTCCATCACAACGGATGCAGAACTGCTGCCGAGTGCCGTGCCCTTCTGGCGCGACCCTGATAAACGGGCGATTGTCTTCCAGATTGTCGCCCTGCTGCTGGTTGCAGTCGTCAGCTATTACCTCTTTTCCAACACCCAGGCCAACCTCGAGCGGCAATCGATTGCCACCGGTTTCGGCTTCCTCGACAAGGAGGCCGGTTTCGAGATCGGCGAATCGCTCATTCAGTATTCAGCCGCCGACAGCTACGCCGATGCCTTGCTGGTCGGTGCGCTGAACACCGTCAAGGTGTCGTTCATCGGCATCGTGCTCACCACTATTCTCGGCACCTTCATCGGTATCGCCCGGCTCTCCAGCAACTGGCTGCGTGGCAAAGCTGGCCGGCGGCTACATCGAGCTGATGCAGAACATCCCGGTGCTGCTGCAGCTGTTCTTCTGGTACGCCATTTTCTACGAGTCCTTCCCCGCGCCGCGCCAGGCACTCAACCCCTTCGCCGGCGTGTTCCTGTGCAATCGCGGCCTGATCTTTGCCGTTCCCGAGGCCCATGCGGCCCATGCGGCGATGGGCTGGGCTTTCGTTGCCGCCCTGGCCATCGGCTGGGGGCTGAATCGCTGGGGGCGCAAGCGTCAGGCGCGCACCGGGCAGATGTTCCCGGCCGTGCGGGTGACCATTGCCCTCGTGATTGGCCTGCCGCTGCTGGTCTGGCTGGGCTACGGCGCACCGACCGCCATGGACGTGCCGGTACTGAGCGGGTTCAATTTCAAGGGGGGCACGACGGTCAGCCCCGAGTTCGCCGCCCTGCTGATCGGCCTGGTGTTCTATACCGCGGCGTTTGTCGCCGAGATCGTGCGTGCCGGCATCCAGTCGGTGGGCCGCGGTCAGGTCGAAGCGGCCATGTCGATCGGCTTGTTCCCTGGCCAGGTGCTGCACCTGGTGATTCTGCCCCAGGCGTTGCGTGTGATCATTCCGCCGATGACCAGCCAGATGCTCAACCTGACCAAGAACAGTTCGCTGGCGATTGCCATCGGTTTCGCCGATTTCGTGGCGGTCACCAACACCACCATCAACCAGACCGGGCAGGCGATCGAGGGTGTGGCGCTGATCATGCTGGTCTACCTTTTTTTCAGCCTGTCGACGTCATTGTTCATGAACTGGTACAACAAAAAAATGGCCCTGGTGGAGAGATAACCGATGAGCGCTCCGACCACGACTCCAACACGCGAATATCTCAAGCCGCCGGTCACCGAAGTCGGTGTCATCGGCTGGCTGCACGCCAACCTGTTCAACAGCTGGTTCAATTCGATCTTGACGATTGCGGTGCTGGCCGTGCTCTGGAAGCTGGTGCCGCCGTTCTTCAGCTGGGCGTTTGTCGACAGCGTCTGGAACAGCCCGGCCGAGGCCTGTCGTGACATCGATGGCGCCTGCTGGTCGGTCATCCCGCAGAACATCAGCTTCATCGTCTTCGGCTTTTTCCCCGACGGCCAGCAGTGGCGGCCGGGGATCGCCATGCTGCTGCTCCTTGGGTTGGTGATCTATTCCAAGGACACCAAGCACTTGAAAAAATCGCTGTTCGTCTACTGGACGATCGGCCTGGTCATCATGGGGACGCTGATGTACGGCGGCGTGTTCGGCATGCCGGTGGTCGAGACCGACCAGTGGAGCGGCCTGCCGCTGACCTTCATGCTGGCGCTGTTCGGCATGGTCGCCGCCTACCCGCTCGGGGTGCTGCTGGCCCTCGGCCGACGTTCGCGGATGCCGGCGATCAAGACACTCTGCGTGGTCTACATCGAGATGATCCGCGGCGTGCCGCTGATCAGCCTGCTCTTCATGTCCTCGGTCATGTTCCCGCTCTTCCTCCCCGAGGGGGTGACCATCGACAAGGTGCTGCGCGCCCAGGCGGCCATCATCCTCTTTACCGCGGCCTACATTGCCGAGGTGGTGCGT
Source organism: uncultured delta proteobacterium (assembly GCA_963825615.1). Taxonomy (GTDB): domain Bacteria; phylum Desulfobacterota; class Desulfuromonadia; order Desulfuromonadales; family BM103; genus JAHEDT01. The sequence goes on along the minus strand of CAWGTV010000008.1, from coordinate 330,722 downwards.
GGCGGCCTGCAGGCGATGCCGCGCGGCCAGTTCGAAGCGGCCGACTCGCTCGGCCTCAACTACAACCAGACGATGCGGCTGATCATCCTGCCGCAGGCGCTGAAGATCGTCATCCCGCCGTCACTGGGGATTCTCCTGTCGGCTTTCAAGGACACGTCGCTGGTGGTCATCATCGCCCTCTACGACGTTCTGAAGACGACCAAGGTCACCCTGTCGAACCCCAAGTGGACGGGTTACTCGACCGAGGCCTACATCGTCCTGGCGATTTTCTATTTCATCTGCTGCTTCGCCATGTCGAACTACAGCCGCAAACTGGAGAAAGCACTGCACACCGGCCGCTGATCTATCGGCAGGCCGCAACCTGCGAGAATGTTATGAACGAAACTGCAAGCCAGACTGCCATCACGCCTGACGCAGGACTGATCATCGAAGTCAACAGCATGCACAAGTGGTATGGTGACTTCCACGTGCTCAGCGACATCAACCTGAAGGTGCAGCTGAAGGAGCGGATTGTCATCTGCGGTCCGTCGGGGTCGGGCAAGTCGACCCTGATCCGCTGCATCAACCGGCTGGAAGAACACCAGCGCGGCCAGATCATCGTCAACGGCACCGAGCTGACCAACGACATCAAGAACATCGAAAAGGTGCGCACCGAAGTCGGCATGGTCTTCCAGCACTTCAACCTTTTCCCGCACCTGACCATCCTCGACAACCTGACCCTGGGGCCGATCTGGGTGCGCAAGACGCCGAAGAAGGAGGCCGAGGAGACGGCGATGATGTACCTGGAAAAGGTGCATATCGCCGAACAGGCCCTCAAATTTCCCGGGCAGCTCTCCGGCGGTCAGCAGCAGCGCGTGGCCATCGCCCGCAGCCTGTGCATGAAGCCGAAGGTGATGCTGTTCGACGAGCCGACCTCGGCCCTCGATCCGGAGATGATCAAGGAGGTCCTCGACGTCATGATCGACCTGGCCGAGGAGGGGATGACGATGCTCGTGGTCACCCACGAGATGGGCTTTGCCAAGAGCGTCGCCGACCGGGTGATGTTCATGGATGCCGGACAGATCGTCGAGCAGAACAACCCGCACGATTTCTTCGACAATCCGCAGAACGAGCGGACCAAGCTGTTCCTGAGCCAGATACTTTAAGCGGCATTAAATTTTGGACTTAATGAAAAAGACGCAAAGACTCTCTGGGCTTTGCGTCTTTTTGTTGATTCCCCGATTTTTTAAAGGTCCTCGAACCGGTTCATCTCGACATTCTTGCGGGCCTTGGCGGGATCGAAAATCCGCCCGTTCATGGCAATATAAACGCCTGCCGGGAGGGTCTGTGCCGCCATCATCGCACCGGCGATATTGAATACTGCGTCGGTGAAGCGGAAGCGCGCCGGCTGCATGGCGCCGGTCAGAACGATGGTCTTGCCGGGGATGCCGGCAAGAGCTTTGGCTGTGGTGATCATGGTATCGGTGCCGTGGGTGATGACGATCTGCGCAGCAGCTGAATCCAGTACCGCCTGTCGCACGCTTTGCCGGTCTGCGTCGGTCAGTTCCAGGCTGTCCTTGCGCAGCAGCGGCACCACCCGGTAGTCGATGTTCAGGTTGGCTTCCCGCAGGACTTCGACGATCTGTGGTTCGCCGACCTGGAAGGTGCTCTTGGCGTCGAAGTACACCTTGTCGATGGTGCCGCCGGTGGTGATGATTTCAAGCTGCATAAAAATCCTTTCCCTCAAGGGAGTCACTGAAAACACCTTAAATCTATCCGGATTGAATTGCTTGTCAACCTGTCAATCCGGCGGACCGATTTATTGCACGAACCTGGCCATAGCTTTTGGCACAAAACGAAAAGGGCGCCTGACAGGGCGCCCTTTCTCAATGCATGTTGAAACGACGCTCAAACCCGTGGACCGGCCTGGGTGTAATCGAAGTCGTCGCTGTTGCTGGTGTATTTCTTGAAGTTCTCGATGAACATCCCGGCCAGCTTGTTGGCGGTGTTGTCGAAAGCCTCCTTGTCTAGCCCAGGAGTTGCGCGGGTTGAGCAGGTTGGTGTCGACACCCGGCAGGCTCTTGGGGATGTTCAGCCGGAACCAGCGGGTCTGGTCGAACTCGACAGTGTTGATGCTGCCGTCAAGGATGGCGTTGATGCAGGCGCGGGTTGCCTTGATGCTCATGCGCTTGCCGACGCCGTAGCCGCCGCCGACCCAGCCGGTGTTGACCAGGTAGGCGTTGACGTTATGCTGGGCCATCTTCTCGCCGAGCAGCTTGGCGTAAGCCGTCGGGTGCAGCGGCAGGAAGGCTTCGCCGAAGCAGGAGGAAAAGGTCGCCTGCGGCTCGGTGACGCCGCGCTCGGTGCCGGCGACCTTGGCGGTGTAACCGGAGAGGAAGTAGTACATCGCCTGCTCTTTGGTCAGCTTGGAGACCGGCGGCAGGACACCGAAGGCGTCGCAGGTCAAAAAGATGATGTTCTTCGGGTGACCGCCCTTTAGGCTGGGATCATGGTTGTCGATATGTTCGATCGGGTAGGACACCCGGGTATTTTCGGTCTTGGCATCGCTGTCGAAATCGATAATGCCGTCATCATTGGACACCACGTTCTCGAGCAGGGCATCGCGCTTGATGGCATTGTAGATTTCCGGCTCATTCTCGGCGGAGAGGTTGATGCACTTGGCGTAGCAACCGCCCTCGAAGTTGAAGATACCGTCGTCGTCCCAGCCATGCTCATCGTCACCGATCAACTTGCGGTGGGGGTCGGTGGAGAGGGTGGTCTTACCGGTACCTGAGAGGCCGAAGAAGAGAGCCACGTCGCCATCTTTGCCGACATTCGCCGAGCAGTGCATGGAGAGAATCCCCTGCATCGGCAGCCAGTAGTTCATCATGGTGAAGATGCCCTTCTTCATTTCACCGCCGTACCAGGTGCCGCCGATGATGGCCACGTTCTTCTCGATGTTGAAGGACACGAACACCTCGGAATTGAGACCGTGCTGCTCCCACTTGGCGTTTACCAGTTTGCAGGCGTTGTAGACAGTGAACTGGGGTGCAAAGCCATCCAGTTCGCTGGCCCCTGGGCGGATGAACATGTTCTTGACGAAATGGGACTGCCAGGCGAATTCGGTGATGAAGCGCACCGGCTTGCGCGTCTTCTGGTTGGCGCCGCAGAAACCGTCGGTGACGTAAAGGTCTTTCCCAGAAAGATACTCAAGGACCTCGGCGTGGAGTTCATCGAAGACTTCGGGCGCCATCGCCTTGTTGATCTTCCCCCAGGCGAGATTCTCGAAAGATGGTTTTTGGTGAACAAAATACTTGTCTTTGGGAGATCGGCCGGTAAACTTGCCGGTATCCACCATCATGGTGCCGTTGGCGGCAACAGCCCCCTCATCGTTGCTGATCTCCTGCTCGAACAATTCATCGTAGCTGAGATTGTGATGGATTTTACCGACGCTCTTCAGCCCGAGCTCATGGGCTGTCAGGGCTACCTTGACTGACATAAGCTTTACCCCCTACGGTATTAATGAATGTTTGATCGGCGGATTGCTGCCAACCGGGCGTTTTTTTTGGAAACAGGGTTATAACAAATTTAGTGAGAATAAAAAAGGAAAAACCGTACCAGCCCCGTAAACATGGCTGAAAAGATTTTGCAGATTGAGATATTTCCGCTGGGAACGGCTAAGTTGTTGTTGTATAGTTTATTTTTATTATCAAGAAAAACATGCCCGCATTGGGGCAATTCCAGGCAAACAGCATTCGTCCCCTGAGCCAAAGAGGCCAATTGCCGTTGCAGGTTTTTGGCATGTCTGGTGTCTGGCTCAAACGACAAAAATTCCAGTTTGGAGGCCACAAAGATGAGTATCGAGATGCCTAAAAATGACAAGTTGCTGAAGTGGGTGGAAAAGGTTGCGGCGCTGTGTGAACCGGCGCGTATCCACTGGTGCGATGGTTCACAGAAGGAATACGACGAGATGTGCAGCTTGCTGGTCAGTTCGGGGACCTTCCGCAAGCTCAACGAAAAGAAGCGGCCCAACAGTTACCTGGCCTGGTCTGATCCGATCGATGTGGCCCGCGTGGAAGACCGTACTTACATCTGCAGCATCTCCAAGCACGACGCTGGCCCGACCAACAACTGGATGCCGCCGAAGGAGATGAAGGACAAGCTGCAGAAACTCTTCAAGGGGTGCATGCGCGGCCGGACCATGTACATCATCCCCTTCAGCATGGGGCCGCTCGGATCGCCGATCGCCAAGATCGGCGTGGAGATTTCCGACTCCCCCTACGTGGTCGTCAATATGCGCATCATGACCCGCATGGGCAAGGCGGTTCTTGACGTTCTCGGCAACGGCGATTTCGTCCCCTGCCTGCATTCGATCGGTGCTCCGCTGGCGCCTGGCGAGAAGGATGTCCCCTGGCCATGCAACAAGGAAAAGTACATCGTCCACTTCCCCGAAGAGCGCTCGATCTGGTCTTTCGGCAGTGGTTATGGTGGCAACGCCCTGCTCGGGAAAAAGTGCCTGGCTCTGCGCATCGCTTCGAAAATCGGCTATGACGAGGGGTGGCTGGCTGAACACATGCTGATCCTTGGCGTCGAATCGCCAGACGGCCAGAAGTCCTATGTGGGTGCCGCTTTCCCCAGCGCTTGCGGCAAAACCAACTTTGCCATGCTGATCCCGCCGAAAAACTTCACGGACAAAGGCTGGAAGGTGACCACCATCGGCGATGATATCGCCTGGATCAAGCCTTCCGCCGACGGGACACTGCATGCGATCAACCCAGAGTACGGCTACTTCGGCGTGGCTCCGGGGACCTCGGTCATGACCAACCCCAACGCCATGGCCTCCTGTGCTTCCAACACCATCTTCACCAACGTCGCCTTGACCGAGGACGGTGATGTCTGGTGGGAGGGGATGACCGACGATCCCCCCGCCAAGTTGACCGACTGGCAGGGCAATGCCTGGACGCCCGATTGCGGCCGCCCGGCCGCCCACCCCAACGCGCGCTTCACCTCGCCGGCCAGCCAGTGCCCGTCCATCGACCCGGACTGGGAGAACCCGAAGGGTGTATCGCTCAGCGCCATGATCTTCGGCGGTCGCCGCAAGGACACCATTCCGCTTGTCTACCAGGCCTTCAACTGGAACTTCGGCGTTTATCTTGCCGCCACCCTTGGCTCGGAAACCACGGCAGCCGCGGTCGGTGCCACCGGCAATGTGCGCCGCGATCCTTTCGCCATGCTGCCCTTCTGCGGTTACCACATGGCCGACTACTTCGGCCACTGGCTGTCGGTCGGCCGCTCGGTGGCCAAGCCGCCGCGCATCTTCAGCGTCAACTGGTTCCTCAAGGATGAAAAGGGCAAGTTCGCCTGGCCGGGCTACGGCGAGAACATGCGCGTGCTCAAGTGGATCATCGAGCGTATCCAGGGGCGCACCGGCGCCGTCGAAAGTCCCCTGGGCTGGATGCCGCGCTACGATGACATGGACTGGGACGGCCTAAATATCTCGCGCGAGAAGTTCAACGCGCTGACCGCTGTCGATCGTGACGTCTGGCAGGCCGAAGTCCTCTCCCACGAGGAGCTGTTCCTGAAAATGTTCGACAAACTTCCCAAGGAGTTCCTGCGCATGCGCGAACTGATCATCTCCAGCCTGTGGCGCTCGCCAGAGCACTGGGAGCAGATCGGCGATGTGCATCCGGAAGGTTGGAACGAGTAACTTGTTGCGTCATAAGAAATGAAAAAAGGGCCGGAATTTTCCGGCCCTTTTTGTCTTGGCGGGGTGTTGAGCGTAAAGGCTCGGCCATTATTCGACCCGGGTTTTCAGGTAGGCGACCAGCTGCCAGATCTCCCGGTCGGTCAGACCGCGCCAGGCCGGCATGACCGAGCCGCTGGAAAGATACGGTTCGACGGTCTTGCCGAATTCAATGCGCCAGAACAGGTAGGCCGGGTCGGCCTCCCGGTAATGCTGTGCAGAGAAATCCGGCGCCGGTGGTTGGAAAAATGCCGCCCGACTGGAGCGCCCCTCGCTCGGCTTGCCATGGCAGGAAGCGCACTTGTCTCTGAACAGTTCATGTCCGGCCGCCAATTGTGCCGTATCCTCCATCAGCCCTTGCGGCATCTGGCGCTTAGGGTAATCGACCTGCTGCTGGCCGCATCCGTAAAACAGCAGTGCCGTCATGATGGTGAGTTTCAGGGTGTGGAAAAGGATGTTCTTCACGCCTCTCACTGTCCGCCCCGCGCTGTGTAGGTTATTCCCCACCCCCGTAACTCCTCCAACACGCTGCTGATCACAGGCTCGACGGCTGCCGTCACGGTTGCTGTCAACTCGGTACCCATCTCGATGCACTCCGGCTGTACGCCCCAGACTACCAGGTTGCGGGGCACGTGACCCTGCAGTTCGGCGACCGCCAGCAGGTCCTGCAGCCCCATCTGGTGGACCGAGAGCTTGCTGGCAAAAGCCCGTGGGACCTCTTTGCCCTGCAGGCGGAAGATGCTGCCCGGTTCGGCGCGCATGTCGAGTGCATCGACGATCAGCAGCGATTCGATTTCTTCCAGGTAGGGCAGCAGATCGAGACCGAGGGTGCCGCCGTCCAGTAGCGCTGCCTCCCCGAGAAAATGGTAACGGGATGAAAGTGTTGTGACCACTTTCACCCCGAAACCGTCATCCGTCATGATCGTGTTGCCCAGTCCGAGGACCAGGATCGACATTAAAGGTCCTCCGGTTCGATGTAGCGGTAACCGCTGAAGATGCCGCTCATGGTGCCGTTGCGCATCTTCACATCCATCAGCCAGCCGCTGTAGATGTGGTTGATGATGAATCCGGCCAACAGCCACATCACGCCATGGTGGAGCAGGCGCAGCCACTGGTTGCCGACCAGCACGTTAATCCAGCCGAGCATACCGTTCCAGAACCCGCCCGGGGCATACTGCCCGTACATGGCGAAGCCGGAGATGATTTGGAACAGGAACAGCGAAAAGATGCCGATATAGGCTGTTGCCGCCACCGGGTTGTGACCGACCTCGTAGGTAATCTTCTTGCCGGTGAAGGTGTAGTAGCGGAACATCTTGATAAAGTTATGCCGTCCCTCGGCTGTGATCCAGGGGATAAATGCCTTCCAGGACGCATGGTGATTGCCGAGGAACATCCAGATGATGCGCGTCGCCACCGACACCGTAAAGAGGTATGCAAAGGAAAAATGCAGCATGCGCATCCAACCCATGATGTACATCGAGGTGTCCGGCGCCGTCATGAACGGGCTGCCGATGTAGAAGCCGGTGAACGACAGCACGATCATGGAGAGCACGTTGATCCAGTGACAGATGCGCACCGGCCACTCCCATACGTAATAAATTTTTAGCATGGTCTGCGCCTCCTTCCTTTAGAGGACCCGAACCTTGACAATCTCCGTGCCCTTGCCATCCATGACGTGCACGGCACAGGCCAGGCAGGGATCGAAGGAGTGGATGGTCCGCAGGATTTCCAGCGGCTTCTCGGCGTCGGCGATCGGGGTGCCGATCAGCGCCGATTCGTAGGGACCCATCTGCCCGGCCGCGTCGCGGGGGCCGGCGTTCCAGGTCGAAGGGACGACGGCCTGGTAGTTGGCGATCCTCTGGTTCTCGATGCGGATGAAATGGCCAAGCGCGCCGCGCGGTGCTTCGTGGTAGCCGAAGCCTTGGGCCTCTTTCGGCCAAGTGGCCGGATCCCACTTCTCCTTGTTGAAGGTCTCGAGGTTGCCGCGGCCCATGTTGTCAGCCAACTGGTCGAGCCAGAGCTCGTTCTTCTGGGCAAGAAGCAGAGCATCCACGCCGCGTGCGGCGGTGCGGCCGAGGGTCGAGAAGAGCGCCGTGGCCGGGGCGTTGAGCTGACCGAGGACGAAATCGACGGTCTGCTTGACTTCCGGAACCCCGGAGGCATAGGCCACAAGCACGCGGGCCAGCGGGCCAACTTCCATCGGCTGGTCCATGTAGCGCGGCGACTTGACCCAGGAGTACTTGCCGTTGGTGTCGAGGAACTCGTAGGGCGGTTTCGGCCCGGTATAGTTGTTGGTGGTCTCGCCTTTGTAGGGGTGCAGCCCCTTGTCGTCGCCCGAAGAGTAGTTGTACCAGGAGTGGGTGACGTACTCGGAGATCTTCTTCTCGTCCATCTCCATGACGTTGGCCAAATCCTTGCCCATGATCACGCCGCGTGGCATGAAGAGGCTGCCGGTGCCGGGGCTGTTGTCCATCGGGAAGTCGCCGTAGGAGAGGTAGTTGCCGACGCCGCCGCCGATCCCGGCCCAGTCAAGATAAGCCGGAGCCACGGCCAGCAGGTCAGGGATGTAGACCTGCTCGACGAAGGCGCGCGCCCTGCGCAGCAGCTTGCGGATGTAGGCAATCTTGTCGGCATTGATGGCATTCTGGCTGTTCGGATCGACCGGGATCGACATGCCGCCGACCAGGAAGGTCTGCGGATGCGGATTCTTGGATCCCAAAATGGCGTGGATCTTGATGACATCTTTTTGCCATTCAAGAGCTTCGAGGTAATGGGCGACGGCCATCAGGTTGGCTTCCGGCGGCAGCTTGTAGGCACTGTGCCCCCAGTAGGCATTCTGGAAGGGGCCCAGCCGCCCGGTGCCGGCAAAAGCGGCCAGCTTTTCCTTGACGCCCTTGAAGTAAGTGACGCTCGAGTTCGGCCAGTTGGAGATTGACTGGGCGAACTTGGCTGTGGCCGCCGGGTCGGCGGCCAGGGCGCTGGTGATATCAACCCAGTCGAGAGCGTGCAGGTGATAGAAGTGGATCACGTGGTCCTGCACATTCTGGATGCCCATGATCAGGTTGCGGATCAGGCGGGCATTGTCGGGGATCTGTATATTCAGAGCGTCTTCCACGGCCCGGATGCTGGCCATGGAGTGTACCGTAGTGCAGACGCCGCAGAAGCGCTGGGTAAAATGATGAGCATCACGGGGATCGCGTCCCTTGAGGATCGTTTCGATGCCACGAAAGGCCGTGGAGGAGCTCCAGGCGTCAACAATCTTGCCACCGTCGATCTGTGCTTCGATACGCAGGTGACCTTCGATACGGGTAATGGGATCAACGGCAATTCTTTGAGCCATCGGTTAGTCCTCCTTTACGATCTTGTCTTCTTCCATGGCATCACCCTTGCGGAAGCAGCTTGCCACTCCATGGATACCGAAGGCCACTGCCGTGGCCGCCGCCAGACCGATACCGATCTTGTCTGCCGTATCTTCAATACCAAAACCGGGCACCTTGGGCAGGCGCCGGTAGAAAGGACTCATTGTGTCCCAGAAGCCGGGTTCCGAACAGCCGATGCAGCCGTGGCCGGCCATGACCGGCCAGGAGGTGCCCTCGTTGTAACGGACGGTGGGGCAGTTGTGAAAGGTTTCCGGACCCTTGCAGCCTAGCTTGTAGAGGCAGTGCCCCTGACGATGGCCGGGGTCGCCAAAGGACTCGGCATACTGGCCGGCGTCGAAATGGCCGCGTCGCTCGCAGTTGTCATGAATCCGTTTGCCGTAGGCGAACTGCGGCCGGCCGAGACGATCAACCGCGGGCAGCTTGCCGAAGGTTAAAAAGTGTACGATGGTTGCCGTCAGGTTCTCGGCATTGACCGGGCACCCGGGCAGGTTGACGATCGCCGCCCCCGGCACCAGGCTGCTCACTGAGACGGCATTGGTCGGATTCGGAGCAGCGGCCGGGATCCCGCCGAAAGAGGAACAGGAGCCGACGCAGATCGTGGCGGCGGCATTCTGGACCAGCTTCTTGCAATCTTCCACAGAGCTGTGGCCGCCGATCGTGCAGTAGCCGCCATCGGCACCGGTCGGTATCGAACCCTCAACGATCAGGATGTACTGCCCCTTGTATTTCTCCATCGCCTGGGCCTTGGCTTCCTCGGCCTGGTGGCCGGCAGCAGCCATGATCACATCAGCATATTCGATTGACAGCAGATCGAGAATGATCTCGGCCGCGGTCGGCTGGTTGCCGCGCAGGAAGGCCTCCGAATCGCCGGAACAGCTCTGGTACTCCACCCAGATCACCGGCGGCCGCTTGTCCTCGATCGCCTGGGCGACCCTGGGCAGCATCGAGATCGGCAGCGCCAGAGCGGCCGTGGTCGCCGTGCAGAACTTGATAAAGTCGCGACGGTTGATGCCCCGGGCCTCCATGCGTTGCAGTATCTCCTCGGGAATCCGGGAAGAGATGACTTCCAAGTCAGTTTTCATTGAGCGACCTCCTTTCGGTGCCTTTTTGAGCAAGCGATAAAACGTATAAAGCTTAATATATTAAGATGGAACGTTGAGATTTTTTCATGCAAAGCCCATCACTCTTGATAATCTTTAGAACGATGTTTTGTCAAGCAAATTACCTGCGGCTTGCAAAACATTCTGTCTCAATCTTTGGTTTGGTTTTCTCTCCGTAAATTCGCCGCGGTTTTAAGCAATATATAATGAAATATATCTTATTTTGCGCCTGACGCCACTGTTCGCATAAAGTTTCCTCAAAGGGCGAAGAATGGATTTTGGCTGTTATAATAAAATCTCACGGAACGACGACGTGGGAGGTGCAACCATGATGCAACGCAATGTGGAAAAATTCGGCATCAGTGACAAGCGCGGCCGCACGCGCACCAGCGATGACCCCTACCTGCCGGAGAGCGGCTTGAAAGAACCGGCGATCTGCCAGGGGTGCCAGGCGATCTACCGCAGCAAGCGCTGGCAGTTTGAACCGAACGTGGCGAAGGAGATGCAGGACGACCCGAAGGTGCAATGGGTGACCTGCCCGGCCTGCCTGAAGATCGCCGAGCACTACCCGGAAGGGATCGTCACGCTGCGCGGCGATTACCTGTGGCGTCACGAAGAGGAGATCCGCAACATCCTCAGCAACGAGGCCGAGCGGGTCATGGCCAAGAATCCCATTGCCCGCATCATGCACATGGAAACCAGCGGCGAGAGCCTGGTGATTGAAACCACGGAGAAGAAGCTGGCCGAGCACCTCGGTAGGACCCTGAACCGCGCCCACAGTGGCGACCTCCAAGTCGAGTGGAGTGATTCCCCGCGGGTCTGCCGGGTCAACTGGGAACGCTGGCTGTGACCCTTGGCTCCGGCTTCCGGCTGCTGGCACATACCGCGGATATGGGCATCGAAGCGCGGGCGGCCAGCCGGGAAAAGGTCGTGGAAGCAATGGCCCGGGGTATGACGGCGCTGATGTTCGGGCGCAGTCCGGCCGTTGCGCGGATCACGACGAGCTTTACGGTCCGTGCCGAAGACCCGGTGGAGCTGTTGGTCAGCTGCCTCAACGAGCTCGTCTACTGGAGTGAAAACGGCAACCTGGTGCCGGCAGCTCTGCACGTTGCAACGATCAGCGCCGGCGAGCTGCAGGGCACCATCGCCGGGGAAGTATTTGATCCCCGGCGGCATGGTGTGGAACGCCAGGTCAAGTCGGTCACCTATCATCAGGCCTGCTTCGAAGAGACGCCCACCGGCTGGTACGCCCGGGTTTATGTCGACCTTTAGGAACCCGTCATGACTGTCAAGGTGCAACAAATCGACCGCTGTCGTTGGCGCATCCCGCGCAAGGGGGCCATGCGCACCGACGGCCTGGTCTTCGCCTCGGCGGAGATGATGCAGGATTTACGTCGCGAGCAGGCGCTCGAACAGGTCTGCAACGTGGCCACGCTCCCCGGCATTGTCGGCCCTTCCATGGCCATGCCCGACATCCACTGGGGATACGGTTTCCCGATCGGCGGCGTGGCGGCCTTCGATGCCGATGATGGAGTGGTCTCTCCGGGCGGGGTCGGCTACGACATCAACTGCGGCGTACGTCTGCTGCGCAGTAGCCTGGACGCCGAGCAGATCCTCCCTGAACTCGGTCGCCTGGCCGATGCTCTGTTTCACAATGTTCCGTCCGGGGTCGGCTCCTGCCGGTCAGATTTCAAGCTTTCCAGCGCCGCCGAGGGGCAGGTTCTGGTCAAGGGGGCGGCCTGGGCCGTACAGCAGGGGTTCGGCGATGCGGCAGACCTCGAGCGAATCGAGGGACAAGGCATCATTGCCGGTGCCGACCCGGAGATGGTGTCCGCGCGGGCCCTCGAGCGCGGGCGTGCTCAGCTCGGCACCCTCGGGTCGGGCAATCATTTCCTCGAAATTCAACAGGTCGAAGCGGTTTACGACCAGGCGGCCGCCGACGTGCTCGGCCTGCACACCGGCCAGGTCACGGTGAGTATCCATACCGGTAGCCGCGGTTTCGGTTACCAGGTCTGCGACGACTACCTCAAGGTCATGCTCAAGGCGGCGCGCAAGTACGGCATCACCCTGCCGGACCGTCAGCTCTGTTGTGCACCGCTGACGAGCGACGAGGCGCTCAGCTACCTGGCCGCCATGGCCTGCGCAGCCAACTTCGCTTTCGCCAATCGCCAGATGATTACGGCCTGGGTGCGCGAGACTTTCGAGCAGGTGCTGCGCAAGGGGCCGGCCGACCTGCGCCTGGGTGTCATCTACGATGTCTGCCACAATATCGCCAAGTGGGAAAACCACGTTGTCAACGGCAAGTCGCGGCGCCTGTGCGTGCACCGCAAGGGCGCAACCCGGGCTTTTCCACCCGGGCATGCCGAAATCCCGGCGGCTTACCGGCAGATCGGCCAACCGGTCCTGATTCCAGGTGATATGGGGCGTTACTCCTACGTGCTGACCGGGACTGCGGGAGCCTTTGCTGAAACCTTCGGCTCCACCTGTCACGGCGCTGGCCGGGTGATGTCACGCCATGCCGCGAAAAAAGCCGCCCGCGGCCAGGATATCATCGGTGATCTGGCTGCACGCGGTATCCTGGTGCGGGCTGCCGGACGTGCCACGGTGGCCGAGGAGATGCCGGAGGCATACAAGGATGTCGCCGATGTCGTCGAGGTGGTGCGATGGGCGGGGATCGGACATGTGGTGGCGCGCTTGAAACCGATGGCGGTTATTAAAGGCTAAAATCCGAGACACAGGACGAAGAACGCGATAAAAACTTTAGAAGAAGGGCTCAATCATGAAAGTATTCGTCACAGGCGGGACAGGATTTGTCGGCCGCGAGATCCTGCGGCAGCTGGTTGCAGCAAAGCACACGGTGCGTGCCCTGGTGCGCAAAGGGTCGGAGGATAAGCTGGCTGTGCTGGCGAACGTCGAAGTCCACACCGGGGATGTCACCGATACCGGCTGCCTGGCCGGCGCGCTGGCCGGCTGCGACGCCGTGATCCACCTGGTCGGGATCATTCGCGCGTTTCCCAGTCGCGGCATCACTTTCCAGAAAATGCACGTCGATGCAACGGAGAATGTCCTGGCCGCTGCCGTGCAGCAAGGGGTGCGACGCTTCCTGCACATGAGCTCCAACGGCACGCGCGAGCGCGGTACTACCGACTACCATCGCACCAAGTGGCAGGCGGAAGAGTTGGTGCGCAACAGCGGACTGGAATGGACGATCCTGCGCCCTTCGCTGATCTTCGGACCAGGGAGCGAATTTGTCAAGATGCTGGCTGAACTGATCCGCAGGGTTCCCGTGGTTCCGGTGATCGGCGATGGCAAATACCGTATGCAGCCGGTGGCGGTGGGGCAGGTTGCCGCCACCTTCGTCAAGGCGCTGAGCATGCCGGAAACGATTGGCAAGACCTATCTACTGGGTGGCGGGGAGAGCTACAGCTACGACGAAATCCTCGATCTGACCGCCGTGGCTATGGGCAAGGGCAAGGCGGCAAAAATTCACCAACCGCTCTTCATGATCAAGCCGATGATCAAGATACTGCAGGGGTTCGAACAGTTTCCGATCACCGAGGACCAGCTGAAGATGCTGATCGAGGGGAATGTTTGCGATCCCAGGGAGTGGTCAAAAGTGTTTGCCTTGCAGCCGATCAGTTATGCCGATGGGATTGGGGGCTGTTTCCAAGATAAATCCTGAGGCAAAATGCTTCGAAAGAGGAGCCTGGAGACCCGATCGAATAAGGGTTTAGTTTTTCTCTACGCGATTTAAGCTGCAACTCGCAACCCCAGAGCAATCATAACGGTTCCGGTAACTCCGTCAAACCATTGATTGACCCGCGGGCGCTGCAGCCAGCCTTTGAGCTGCTTGACCATCAGCGCCAGCAGGCACTGCCAGATCATGGCGATGACGAAATGCAACCCGGCCAGCAACAGTGACTGGATGAGCGCCGAGTGGGTCGGGTTGATGAACTGAGGCAGGAATGCCATGTAGAAAACCGCGGTCTTCGGATTGAGTACGTTGGAGAGGAAGCCTTCGCGCAGCGAGCGGCCGATGCGCAGGGACTCAGCTCTGGCCGGAGTGCCATTGATGATCGCGAAGGACTCCCGCCTGAGGACCTTGCGCCAGCTGCTCAACCCCAGCCAGATCAGGTAGCCGGCCCCGGCCAGCTTGAGGGCGCTGAAGGCCCATACTGCCTGCATCAGAATCACCGAGATACCCACCGCTGAGATGACTGCATGCACAAAGAGTCCGGAGCAGATGCCAAAACTGCTGACCGCACCGTCACGCCAGCCTCCACGAGCGGTGTTGCGAATGACCAGCATGGTGTCTACGCCCGGCGTGATGGTCAACAGGGTGATGGCGATCAGGTAGGTGGTGAGGGCGGTGATGTCCATTTTGGTCCGTCTGCCGTTGGCTGAAAAATTTAAAGGTTAAAATTGGCAGCGACCGGCTAGAGGTTTTCGTCCTCTGGGAGCGACGAGCTAAAGCTGTAGGATCGCACTGTGTTGTCGTCGTTGAAGCGGATCACCAGATCGCGGGAGTAATTGGTGCTGTACTCGCCGTAAGACCAGGTGCGCTTGCCGTCCTCAAGTCCGGTGCGCCAAGGCTCGCCAAACATCTGCCGGACTTCGGACTTTGTGGTCTTGTTAAGCTCGATCTTGCGGACTTGTTGTACCGGGAAGGGGCGTCCCACCGAGGGCATGCAGCCGGTGACCGGCAAGCCCAGGGCTGCCACCAGCAGCAGGGTGGTCAAAAGGTTCATGGTTTTGCGCATGGGTGCATCTCCTTGCAATTGGGGTCAGGTCTACACATTTTACATTTTTTGTACGGTGGCCAATCTAGCACACCTGGTAAGCCGGCGACCACGGTGATTGTTGCCACCCGCAACTTTCATGGTGCCAGCGCACGAGACTGCGGATCGCTGCAAAGAGCTTTTCAGTACAGATAATCCTCGCGCACCGGCGAAAAAACTTCAATGGCTACGCAATCCTCGACGGCCACCGCGTGATGCTCGATGCAGCCGGGAATGCACCAGCTGTCGCCCGGGGTGATATGGTGTTTCACCTCACCGACGGTCAGCTCAAGCCGTCCGGCGACTAGGTAGCCGGTCTGCTCATGGGGATGACTGTGCCTGGGCAGGACCGCCCCTTGTGCGAGCCTGAATTCAGCCATCAGGGTCTTGTCGCCATGGACGAGGGTTTTCTGGCGAATCTTGTCAAGGACATCCCGGTAACCGTCGCTGCCACTTTGCCGAAACATGTGCCTTTCCTCTGCCTGTCTATATTGTGATTACGTTGGGCGCTGCGCTGTTGGCGGCTGTCTTGTTTGCATCAAATAACACGGGTGCGTAATCTCTGATCAAACAGGTGGTCGCGTCGCGGGTGCACCGCTCTGGCCCACCATGGCCAGGCCAACCCCACCGAGAATCGCCGCCGCGGCGATGACCAGGCGCAGGGAGAGTCCTTCGGCGAGAAAGAGCACTCCGCCGAGGGCGGCCAGCAAGGGCACGACCAGCTGCACGATGGCGGCCCGGGTCGCGGTCATCCCCTGCAGCGCCGCATACCAGACAGCATACCCGACTCCGGACGCCAGACCTCCCGAGAGGATGGCCAGCAGAATTCCCGCCGCAGAGAGATGACAGTCTTTGCTGAAGTATATAATGAGGAGGACCGTTAAGGGGAGCGTAAGAATGAAGTTGTAAGTTGTTTCAGCCAGCGGTGCAGAGGAACTGCGCCCGCGCAGTGAATAAATCCCCCAGGCGATGCCGGCGCACGTCATGAGCAGGGACCCGGTCAATGACGGTGCCGTCACCCCCGGGGCAACCAGGTAGACCAGGCCGCCGAACGCCAGGCAGATCCCAGCACCTTCCGTACGCCTGAGGCGTTCTCCAGCGAGCAGGGCGGCGCCGATCATGGTCAATTGCACTGCACCGAACAGGATAAGTGCCCCGGTGCCCGTGCTCAAGGTGAGGTAGGCAAAGGAAAAAGCCGCGGCATAACAGAAGAGCGCGGCCGCCGAGAGCCAGCTGCCGCGCTTGGTTATGCCATCGGCCCGCGCCGACAGTTTCAGGACCAGGCTCAGGGCAACCGCGCCAGAAACAAGTCGGATGCCGGTAAAGCTGGCGGCATCGATGGCTCCCTCACCGAGGGCCATCCGGCAGAGTACGGAGTTGCCGGCAAAGGCGAGCAGAGCGCAGCTTGCCAGGAAAACGATCCTGAAGGCGCCGGGGTGCTTGGTGTAGTCAGGCAAAGACGTTCCTGTTGCCAATTGCAGCTTATAATCAGCCGGGTTTGGTGGCACGATAGAGTGCGATGGTTCCGTAGAGCGTGTTATAGCGCGCCTGCTCCGCCACATCAACAAAACCGTTCTGTGCAAAGAGGGAGACGAGCCGGCCGGCCACATTGTCGCGGGTGTTTTCGAAGCCGTCGAGCAGCTGTACGGTGAGAAACAGGCTGCGCATGGCGAGGTTGCTGGCGCGCCCAAAGTCAGCCACGTGCAGTTCTGCGCCGGGCTTGAGCACCCGCAAGATTTCCTGCGCGGTACGCTCCTTGTCGTGCCAGTCCAGGTGATGGAAGAACATGCTGGAAATCACCCGGTCAAAGTGCGCGGCCGGGTAGGGCAGGGTGTGCGATAGGGCCTGGTCGAATTGCACCGGAGCCTCGGCCCTGTTCGCCTTGTTGCAGGCGATGGCGAGGATTGTGGCATCGCCATCCACGCCTATGATCTCGACCTGTGGCTGGTGCTGCTTGACCCAAATGGCCAGGGTGCCGGTCCCCGTACCCAGGTCCAGTACCTGCTGTCCGGGCACCAGATGCGCCTGCCGGATCAGCGCGGATTTAACTGCACGCTCGCGGCCGGTGGCGCCGACGATGGCATCGTAGCAGGGTGTCAGGAAGTGAAAGCGCAGGGCCGGCACGTATCTGGATTCAGGTGGCTGATGCATTCAATGCTCCTTTCGCAGCCAGAAGAACAGAGGGGGGCCGACCAGGGTCCACAAGGGCACCAGGACCCACACCCGACCCGCCATGAGGTTGTAGTCCTGCAGCACTCTGCTCCACGCATAGCCGAGCCCCCAGTGCCCCAGGCCGATTTCGAACAGCAGTGTCATGACCAGCCACATCAGGCCGGTCCTCCAGGCCTGTCCGGACGACGCGATGGGCCATAACGAGGTCAACAGCCAGAAATATCCGGCGAAGATGGCGACGAGGAGTACCGTCGACAACTGGTGCGCGGCCAGCTCCCCTGTCAATGGGGCATAAAGCTTGTTCCGCAGCCCGCCGTTGAGGATGGCGAGGGCCATCATGCCGAACCAGGCCAGGAAATATTTGGCAAGCATACTTCAGTTTCCTCGCTGTGTAGAGAGACCTGCCGATGCCTTGGCTCAGTCTGCGCCGCGTATGATGCTTAAATACAGCCCAGCGACTGGAGCTGGCTTTCGCACTGCGCCGGATCCGTAAAGTTGATCGTGTGCATGCCAAACCGGGCCGCGGCGGCCAGGTTCGCTTGCATGTCGTCGATGAACACGGTCTGTGCGCTTTCCAGCTGGTAGGTTTTCAGGAGATAGGCATAGATAGCCGGTTCCGGTTTGCACAGGTGCAGGCGGCACGAGATGACGGCGCCGGTGAAGACCTCCCAAAAAGTGTACACCTTTTCCAGGTGATCGATGAACTCCAGGTGCATGTTTGACAGGCAGTACAGCGTGTGCCCCCGGGCTTTGAGGCGGTACATCAGGTCGACGGTCCCCGGGATGGCGACCAGCTCTCGGGGCACCTGCCGCAGTAACCTCTCTACCTCGGTTGCGGCCAAGCCGGTCCTCTTCGCCGCGCGCAACACGGCCTCCTGGCGGGAGAGCGTGCCGCGATCGAGGGCCAGCCAGTCGGCATGCCCGATCACCTCCCTGCGCACCAGGGACTGGAGCGTGGGATCGGCGAAGACGCTTGCGATAATGTCCTCCGGCGCCCATTTCACCACGACGCCGCCAAGATCAAAGACGATATTCAAGAGGACTCCTCCCAAGAGATCAACCAGGGGTCTGCCTCAAATCAGCAAGCACCGTCCCGACCTGGCGCACTTCTGCTTCGTGCTCCTCGTCACGCCAGACCTCACCCAGCGCTGCTGTATACCACTCCTGCATGGCCGGCAGGGACAGGAGCCTGGTGACGTACTGCTGCGAGAGTTCAGATAAATTCGGTTCGTAGGTCTGCATGCGGAAGGCCACAGGAGCAAAAAACGCATCGGCTGCGGAGAAGGTTTTTCCGGCTAAAAATGGCCCCCCGAATCGTGAGAAACCATCATTCCAGAGTTCATCGACACGTGCGAAATCCTCAAGCAGTGCCACGGGATAGGGATCGATGCGCACGCGCAAGCCGCAGTTCATGCCGCACAGATTGCGCAGGCTGGCAAACCCGGAGTGCATTTCCGCAGCCGCGGAGCGCGCCCATGCCCGGGGCACCTTGCCGGCCGGCCATACCATGGAGAATTGCTCGGCCAGGTACTCGACGATGGCCAGAGAATCCCAGACCACGGTCTGTCCGTCAATGAGGCACGGCACACGGCCTGAAGGAGAGAATGCGCGGAAAGCATTTTTCGCGCCGAAGGGCACCAGCTTCTCCTCGAAAGAAATGCCAAGCTGGCGC
The DNA here is from genome assembly GCA_963825615.1 of uncultured delta proteobacterium. Classification (GTDB taxonomy): domain Bacteria; phylum Desulfobacterota; class Desulfuromonadia; order Desulfuromonadales; family BM103; genus JAHEDT01. The sequence continues at coordinate 311,898 of CAWGTV010000008.1, read as the reverse complement.
ATGAGCAGCCAGGGGCGCAAGGACCAGGACGAGTAGTTCTTGTTGGCTATGTAGAGACTTAACATAAATCACCTGTCATGTTGTCTGGTGGCTTGATGCGCAACGGGCAACGTCCGGCAGGAGTTGGCCCTTGCCCTTCGCTGCCCGTGCCAGCGCTGGTTCACTATCATACCTTGTCCGTGTTTTGTTAAATCGACAATTTATCAGCATAGGCAAAGAGCGCCGGCGTGCCGCCCGTATGCCAGAACAGCACGCGGGCGCTGCGGTCGATTTCCCCTGAGCGGACCATGTCGATCAGTCCCCCCATCGCCCTTGCGGTATACACCGGGTCGAGCAGGATCCCTTCGCTGCGGGCGGTGAGCGAGATCGCCTCGTTTTCCAATGTACCGACGACTCCATAGCCCTCACCCAGATAATGGTCGTTGAGCAAAATCTCCGGTGCAGTGAATTCATGTTGCTCACCCACCAGGCGGGCTGCACGATTGGCGAGGGACAATACCTGCCGGTCGAATGGCGTCTGCCCCGCGTCCTCCTTGTCGATCCTGATCCCCACCAGCTGGTAGCTTTTGCCCAGCATGCTTTTCCCCAGCATGAGGCCCGCCTGGGTGCCGCCGGAGCTCGAGGCAAAGACGATATGAGTAAACGCCTGGTTGCTCTCCTGCTCCTCCAGCTCGTGAGCCGCTTGTGCAAAGGCCAGGGCGCCGAGCTCGTTGGAGCCGCCGTAGGGAACGATATAGGGCTGTTTCCCCGCGGCCAGCAATCGCGTGTAAAGTTCCGGGATGTCTTCTCCCTTGCGGTGTTCACCCGCCCAGTGAATGCGGCTCCCGAACAGATGGTCCAACAGCAGGTTGCCGCTCGGCCGCTCGGTTTTTTCTCCGCCGAGCACCAGGTGACATTCCAGGCCCAGCATGGCCGCGGCTGCGGCCGTTTGCCGGCAATGGTTCGATTGTACCGCCCCCGCCGTGATGACAGCATCACATCCCTTGGCCAGGGCGTCGCCCAGCAGGTATTCCAGCTTGCGGGTTTTGTTGCCGCCCAGAGCGAGGCCGGTCTGGTCGTCCCTCTTCATGTAGATTGCCGGGCCGCCGAGGGCTTTGCTCAGTCGGCGCAGTTCGACCAGCGGCGTGGGGAAGAACCCGAGCACTTGTTTGGGGAACTCATGCAGGTTCACCGTTGTCTCCATAATAGCGGTTATTATCGATTCGAACGCAGCGCGGGGTGCTATTGAGCGACCGCGGCCGCAGCCATCGCGGTCAGGGCTTTAGCCAGTTTCTCGACAACGGGGCATTCCGTGACGCCGTGGCGTTTGGCAAGAAAGGCCGGGTCGTTGTAACCAAGCCAGACTTGGGACGAAGCGTCCTGCCAAACCAGGGCTTTCAGCGGCAGGTCGATGCCGACGGTCTGCTCGCACTCCATAAAGGGTGTTCCGCCCTGCGGGTTGCCGAAGATCAGCAATTCCGTGGGGCGCAGTTCCTTGCCGATCTTTGCCGCCCCGGCGGCGTGGTCGATACGGGCGAAGACGTTCAGGCCGCGTTCTTTGACCTGTTCTGCAAAGCGGTTCATCGTGTCTGCGGCACTGTAGGTACTCTTGACAGCGATCAGGCCATCGGCCGCACCGGCCACCGCGACGAGCGCGACGAGCGTGATTGCGGCCAGTAACGTTAAAAGTTTCATTATGGACTCCTTTCGGTTGCTCTTTGGAGGATGCCGCGTGACGCCTCGTCCCCGTGCGTCGCCGGCCAACCGGCCCTGAAAAGCGCAGTGAGCCTGATTATTCCTGCCGTTCGGCGCCGAACTTCTGCACGAGTCCGGCCATATCTGATGCCGCTTGATCTTGCCTAGAGCGCAAGCCGTCAATGACGCTTTGCCGGTTCTCTTCCGGTTGATTCTGGCTGACTTTCCACTTGCCCAGCAGGCGTACGATTTGAAACTCGATGCCGACGATGTTCGAGACGAGCTGGACGGTGTATTCTTTCGGTGCATCGGCAACGTGCCAGGGATGCCCTTGCGACGCTTCCTGGCGGTTGGTCAGCGCGTTGATTATGGCAAGAATCGCCTCCGGTTGCCGGGTCGCGACGAGCTTGCCGTAAGCGTGTACAACCGCGTAGTTCCACGTTGGCACGACCTTGCCGGTTTTGGCCTTGGTCGCATACCAATTCGGTGAAATATAGGTGGCTGGCCCTTGGAAGACGAGGAGGTGCTCCTGGTCCGGTGCGGCACGCCAGAGAGGGTTGCCCAGGGCGACATGCCCGATGAGCTTGCCGTGGGGGCTCTCACCGGGTTGATGCAGCAAAGGGATGTGGTTTGCCACCAGGCCCGCCAAGCCGTACGATACGATCGTCGCGAGGGGATGTCGCTCGATGAGGTCAAGCAAGACCTCTGTGCGCTGTTCTTCGAAATGTGCCGGGCAGTACATGGGGTTTTCCTTGCGGACCGAGCTTATCAGAGTGGCGCCGGCCCTTTACAAGAGTGTAGAGCCCTTTGCGCAAATCGCCAGTTCAAGTGTGTAGAAACCTTTACGCGAACCGCCAACGTATCATTCAGTCCACTTGAGTGTCTGATTGGGTATTACGTTCACTCGTCAGAGAAAAGGTCGCCTGCAGTGTACTTCAGCCCGGTGTCGCAGGCTACGGTAACCACAGTTTTGTCCGGCCCTAGCTCGCTGGCGAGAGCCAGGGCCGCGACGACATTCAATCCCGACGAGGTCCCGACAAACAGGCCTTCCTCTTTTGCAAGCCTTCGACACATCTCGCGAGCTGCAGACTCAGGGACTCCGCGCGCTTCATCATACAGAGAACGGTCGAGTAAAGGTGGCACAAAACCAACCCCGAGCCCTTCGATGTGGTGCTCTCCGGAGCGTCCTTCCGTAATGATCGGTGAAGACGCCGGTTCAAGGGCCACAATCCGGGTTGTTGGTTCAGCACCCTTCAGTACGCGGGCAACGCCCATGAGCATGCCGCCGACGCCAACACCGCCACAGAACGCAGTAATCCCTCGAGGAAACTGATGGAGAAGCTCCTCTCCGATCTGTTCGTAACCGATGAGTGCATCGCGGTTGTTGAACTGATCGGTCATATAGCAGTCGTCATTTTTCCCGAGTTCCTCGGCACGAGCCATGAGCTTCGGAATCAAATCAGCGGTGATGTTTCCACTGGGGCTGTGAATGATATCGAGTTGAGCGCCCATCGCGCACATCGTTTTGAGCTTCTCAGGTGCAAAGGCATCAGACGAGACGACGTGAAATTTGTAGCCCTTTACGGCGCATACAAACGCAAGCGACGAGCCCGTACTCCCACCGGTGTACTCGACGACGGTCATGCCTGGTTTCAAGGTGCCGCGTCGTTCCGCCTGTTCGATCATCGCAAGGGCCATTCGATCCTTGTACGATCCTGTTGGGTTGAAGTACTCCAACTTCACGAATACGTCCGCATGGTTTGGCGGAACGATGCGTCGCAGTCGTACGACCGGTGTATTGCCGATAGCTTCTAATGCAGATGTCACGGGGGCAGGGGGTGTCTTGATCATGATAAAACCTCCACGGTTGACCTGAGGTGATCCATTTACAGCGCGGCCTTGCTTGTTACGCACAACGGTTTGCAGCCGAGACGCACAGTAGCTACCTCCCAGATATAGCACGCGCCGGTCCTTTTGGTTTCTGCGTACGTTCCACGACAATGCGTCTGATGGGTGACTCACTGATTTGAACTCTTGAATTTTATAGCAGTGGAATGTTTCTTTTAGCAAACATTTGTTGCTGTTTTATCACTGATTTCGAACTGTTGTGGGATGGAATAGGTGCGTGGCGCGAAGTGCGCTCAGGCATAATCAACGCTGGGCATGAAAGATTTTCGCGCCTCACACCACGTGCCACGGTTGCTCAGCTTTCCGCGTCCCTCGTCCCGGCTTCTGAAATGTAGCGATTCCCAGCAATCTATGCGAGAATCAGCCATGCGCCGTTTCGCCAACCTCTATATCGTCATGTTCCTGGCCGACGCCGTGCTCTCGCTGGTCGATGAGCTGTTCAAGGCTTTAGCTGTGTCCCTGCCCCTGCTTGGGGATGTGCGCAACCTCGTGGCCTTCATCGTCATCGCCATGTCCGTTGTGGTCTTTGCCTGCCTGGGGATTGACCGCCGCCTGCCAAAGCGGGTGTTTGTGCCGCTGACCGTGTATATCTTTTGGTGTTCCCTGACGCTCTGGCCACTGATCTGGCTTGTCGGTCGCGACGCCCTCGGGCTGGTCGCGGCTGTCGGTCAGCTGCTGATCGGCGGCTGCGCCCTGCTGCTGCGTCGCCCTGATGGCGTGCTGCTCTCCGCCGAAGCGTTCCGGGCACCGATGTTCAGCTGGCGCAACACTCTCGGCTTCACGGCGATCAACCTGCTGCTGCTCCCTTTCGTGCTGGCCTATACCATCTTGGCGGCGACCAGTAATTACCTCGACCAGAATACGGCTGGTTTTCTGCGGCTCAGCCCGCTGGGCATCTACATGAGTGAGCGCAGCTATCAGCGCGATGGTCAGATGGTGCGCCTGGCGGGGATGATGCATATCGGCAAGGAGGATTATTACCAGGATCTGGCCGGTTCGATGGCGAGCGCCAGGACAATCATCCTCGCCGAGGGGGTCACTGACCGCGACAAGCTGCTGGTCAACCAGTTCAACTACAGCAAGCTGGCCGGGGTTCTCGGCCTGAGCTCCCAGGAGACGATGAACCTCGATGCCAACCTGGTCGACCTGGAGGACCTCGGGGCAGTCGAGCCTGGTCCGGGGGTCCGGGACACGCCCGACATCGCCCGGGCCGACCTCGACCTCAACCGCTTCGATCCTCAGACCATCGAGTTCCTCAACGTGCTCGGCCGCACCCTGTTCAGCGGCCAGCCGCTGGCCGAAGGGCTGCTGGCATACAATGCCTGGGCGGATGAGCACATGACCCCGGAGCGGATCGACGGCGTGATGGCCGACATCCTCGACAAGCGCAACGCCGTGGTGATCGACGGTATGGAGCGTTGCCTGGCGCACTACGACACCATCATCATCCCCTGGGGGGCGATGCACATGCCAGCGATCGAGGCGGCCGTGCTCGCACAGGGTTTTGTCCCGGCGGCTTCGCGCGAGCGGCTGAGCCTCGATGTCCGCGTCATCCCCTACCGTGAGCTGTGGCGCAAGTGGGCGGCGAGAAAAAAGTAAAGTTGGTGTCATCGATTCAGGCAGAGCCAAAGCTCAGCATTGTCTGAATGAGGGAACAGGTGCTTGCATGCAACAGATCGTCAATCTGTTGCACCCCGCCTCCGCAAAGCTTTCCTGGCGGCTGAAGATACCGTCAAAAAACCCACTTCAATCAGAGCAGGGTTTAACAAAAAAGCGAGGGGCCGGCGCAACAGCCACGGCCTATTTGCCATCAAAGACGCTTCTGCCACTATGGTGTAAACTAGAACTGTGCTCTCGCATGCCCAGGAGGAACCGCCATGAAATCGATCCGCGAGCTCTATCGTATCGGCACCGGCCCTTCCAGCAGTCACACCATGGCGCCGCGACGCGCCGCCGAAATCTTTTTGCGCAAGCAGCCGGATGCGGCCGCTTATCGCGTGACCCTGTACGGTAGCCTGGCGGCGACCGGGCGGGGCCATCTGACCGACCAGGCCCTCGCCGGGGTGTTTGGCGAGCGTGATTTGCAAATCGTCTGGAAAGCTCAGGAGCAGCTGCCGCTGCACCCCAACGGCATGTGCTTCGAGGCCTTCGGTGCGGCGCAGGGGCTGTTGCAGAGCTGGCAGGTCTACAGCATCGGCGGCGGCGCCCTGAGCGAACAGGGGGAGGAAACGGCCACGGCGCAGATTTACCCGCTGGCCAGCATGACCGAGGTTCTGGAGCATTGCGACCGCACCGGAGCCTCTCTCTGGGAGTATGTGCTCGCTTGCGAGGGCCCTGACATCATGCCGTTTCTCGATGACATCTGGCAGGCCATGAGCCGCTCCATCGAGCGGGGGCTGGCCCGGGAAGGGGCCTTGCCAGGCGGGCTGGGGCTGGCGCGCCGGGCGCGCTCCCTGCAGCGCAAGGCGTCGCTGTTCGGGCCGCATTTTCTGGAAGCCGGCAAGCTCTGCTCCTACGCGTTGGCCGTGGCCGAGGAGAATGCCAGCGGCGGCGTGATCGTCAGCGCGCCGACCTGCGGCGCCAGTGGGGTCGTGCCTGCCGTGCTGCGCTACCTTGAGGAGACCCTGGCCTGCGATCGCCAGGAAATTCTCCAGGCTCTGGCCGTGGCGGGGCTGTTTGGCAACCTGGTCAAGCACAACGCCTCGATCTCCGGAGCCGAGGTCGGTTGCCAGGGAGAAATCGGTACGGCCTGTGCCATGGCCGCAGCGGCAGCGGCCAAGCTGTATGGCGGCTCTCCGCAGCAGATCGAGTATGCCGCCGAGATGGGACTGGAACACAACCTCGGCCTGACCTGCGACCCGGTCATGGGGCTGGTGCAGATCCCCTGCATCGAGCGCAATGCCCACGCCGCCACGCGGGCTCTGAACTGCTGCCGGTTTGCCCTGCTCACCGACGGTCGGCACAAGATCCCCTTCGACGAGATCGTCGCAGTCATGAAGGAAACCGGCCAGGCCCTGCCGTCCCTCTACCGGGAGACCTCCAGCGCCGGCATCGCCAAAGCTTACCAGCAGCGCCAGGAGCATTGATCCTCTGTCCCGGATCGGTGCCGCCGGGAGACCTCAAACGCGCGTCCCCGGACTGCTCTGCCTGGCGGCGTACCCCTTGAAACGTTTCAACCGGAAATAAGTCTCCCGCTCCCGCTCCACCAGGTACTGGGCCATGGCGTGGATGTCCCGGTGCAGATCCGGGGCGATGCGCTCTTCGAGAATGCGGATACGCCGGGTCAGGCGTACCAGCTCTTCGGCCAGGCGCCGGAACTTCCCCTCGAAATTAGCCAGCGACAGCATCTCCTCGATAATCCCCTCGAACTCTTCAATCGCTTCATCGAGCCACGCCGAACTGCCGAACATGTCGTAGGGGCGCTCGTCGAAGCTGCGTGCCACCGTCTCGTGCATGGTCAAGTCGCGGAAGCGCAGGCCGAGCAAGTTGCCCTCTTCAACCTCGACGGCGATCTGGCGGCGATTGATGGCCGCCAGCGCTTGGACCGCGGCAGGGCTTTCGCGGGCCTGGCTGACGTGCAGGGCGTCGATGGCCCGCGCGTAGGCCTGGCTGACCTCCTCGCGCGACTGCATCAGCGGCCGCGTGATCTTGAGAAACTCCTTGATCAACGCCTGCCGCCTCCCCTTGAGGATTGTGGTGCAGTTGAGCACCGCGTGCAGGCGCCCCTTCAGCAGGAGCAGGTTGGTGCGGGTTGGCTGGATCATCGCGCCACCTCCCGGAAGGAGTCGAGCAGAGCCTTGGCCGTGTCGAGGGTGGCGTCAATGGTGCGGCGCTGCTGCCCCTGGTGGACAAAGTCAGCCTCGAAGCGGTCGGCGAAATCGAGCAGCTTGCGGTCGTCGGCGAGCATGCCATCGCGGCCGACCACCGCCTCGAGACGGCGCAGGTCGCACCCCTTGGCATAGGTGCGGTAGAGCCGGTTAGCCACCTCGCGATGGTCTTTGCGGGTCTGCCCCTTGCCGATGCCGTGCTGCATCAGGCGCGACAGGCTTGGCAGCACGTCCACCGGAGGGTAGATTCCCTTCTGGTGCAGCTCCCGGGAAAGTACGATCTGTCCCTCGGTGATGTAGCCGGTCAGGTCGGGGATCGGGTGGGTGATGTCATCCTCCGGCATGGTGATGGTGGGGAGCAGGGTCACTGAGCCCTTGCGGCCGTGGATGCGCCCGGCGCGCTCGTAGAGGGAAGCCAGGTCGGAATACATGTGCCCGGGGTAGCCGCGGCGGCCGGGGAGCTCTTCGCGGGCGGTGGAGATTTCGCGCAGGGCGTCGCAGTAGTTGGTCATGTCGGTGATGATCACCAGCACGTCCATCTCCTGGCGGAAAGCCAGGTCCTCGGCGACGGTCAGGGCCAGGCGCGGTGCCAGCAGGCGCTCGACCACCGGGTCGTCGGCGAGGTTGACGAAGGCGACGAAACGGCTCTGCATGTGTTCGAGGGTCTGGCGGTAGAACTGGTATTCGAAGTGGGTCAGGCCGAGGGCAACGAACACCAGCACGAAGGGCCCGCCGTCGGGGAGACGGGCCTGGCGCAGCAGCTGGTCGGTCATCTCCCGGGCAGGCAGGCCGGCACAGGTGAAGATCGGCAGCTTCTGCCCCTTGACCAGGGTGTTCAGGCCGTCGATGGTCGAGAAGCCGGTCTCGATGAACTCCACCGGGTGGGCCCGCGCCACCGGATTGATCGGCGCGCCGGTCACCGGTTTGCGAAACTCCGGAACGAACATCGGCAGCCCATCGCGCGGCCGGAATGAGCCGTCGAAGACTCTCCCCTGCACACCGGTGCCGAGGGGCGCGCGCATCACGGCGTCGCTGAAGCTGACCGTAGTGCGCCGGGTATCGAGCCCCTGGGTCCCGCCGAAGACCTGGACCAGCACCTGGTCGCCGGCGATCTTGAGGACTTCGCCGGAGAGCTGCCGGCCATCGGGGGCGGTAATTTTGACCAGCTCGCCGAGCCGGGCCGCAAAGACCTTCTCGAGAAAGAGCAGGGGGCCGTGGATGGCGCGGACCGTGCGATATTGATGTTCAGCGAGGCGCATCGGCACCTTCCTTGAGCAGGTCATCGAGCAGAGCGCCGCCTTTCAGTGCGGCAGCCAGCCGATCGTGTCCGGCGACCAGGGCGGTGATATGCGCGATGGTGTCCTGGGGTGTGGCAAAAGCGTCTTCGGTGAAGCTGTTCTGACAGAGGAAATCGAGGCGAATCTTTTCGGCGGTGCGCATCAGCAGGCGGTCGCCATCCTGCAGCCCTTCCATACCAACCACCTCGGCCACCTCCCGCAGGGCGTCCTCGCGTTGCAGGAGATCGCGGCAGCGCGCCTGGAGCTTGGCCCATTCGGCATGTTGTTCGGTGAAGTGGGCCATGGCGGTGTCGCTATACAGGGAAAAGCTCTGGGTCCAGTTGATCGCCGGAAAGTGCCGGCGGTGGGCCAGCTGCGTATCGAGCAAGTAGAGCGCCCCGGCCACGCGCAGGCAGGCCTGGGTGACCGGCTCGGCGAAATCGGCGCCCGGTGGCGATACCGCCAGGATCATGCTCAGCGACCCCTCGCCGCCGGAGAGGGCCTCCACGACTCCGGCTCGCTCGATGAAGCCGGAGAGCCGCGAGCCAAGGTAGGTCGGGTAACCGTCTTCGCCGGGCATCTCCTCGAGGGCCGCGGAGATCTCGCGCAGCGCCTCGGCCCAGCGCGACAGGCTGTCGGCGAGGAAGAGCACGTCGAGCCCCATGTCGCGGTAGTACTCGGCCATGGTCACGGCGGTGAAGATCGAGGATTCGCGTGCGGCCACCGGCATGTTCGAGGTGTTGGCGACGATGATGGTGCGCTCCATGAGCGGCCGGCCGCTGCGCGGGTCCTCGAGCTCGCCGAACTCGTCGAGCAGGCCGGCCATCTCGTTGCCGCGCTCGCCACAGCCGACATAGACCACGACGTCGACATCGGCGAACTTGGCAATGGTCTGCTCGAGCACGGTCTTGCCGGTGCCGAAGCCGCCGGGGACGATGGCGACGCCCCCCTTGAGCAGGGGGAAGAGGAAGTCGAGGCAGCGCTGGCCGGTGATCAGCGGCGTGGTGGGTGGCAGCTTGCGGCGATAGGGGCGGGCGTCGCGCACTGGCCAGCTGTGCCAGCCGTGTACGGGCTCTGCCTCGGCAAAGGTCGCCGCCGGGTTCTCGAGGAACAGCGTCCCGGTGTGCAGCCGGACCAGAGTGCCGTCCCGCGGTGACAGCAGCAGGTGATCGATATGTCCCTCGCGCACGGTGCCGAAGGCCTCGCCGGCGTGCAGCGCTTCTCCCGGTCGGCGGTCGGAGCTGAACTCCCAGGCGCGGCTGCGGTCGAGGGGGAAGGGGTTCTGCCCGCTGGTGATGAAATCGCCGCTGTTTCGCAGCAGTTGCGGGAGCGGCCGCTGCAGGCCGTCGAACACCCCGCCGAGCAGCCCGGGGCCGAGGTGAACGGTCAGAGGCCCGCCGGCGGTGGCGACCTCCTCGCCGATGCCGAGGCCGCGGTTCTCTTCGAATACCTGCACCGTGGCGATGCGGCCGTCGAGGCGCACCACCTCACCGGTCAGTCGGTTGCTGCCGACCAAGACCCGGTCACCGACCTTCAGGTCGGGGAGGTCGACGCACACGGTGGCGCCGCTGATGCTGGTGACTTTACCATTCATTGCTGCAGCCTCACATGATAGCCAAGCGCCCTCTGTACCAGGCGCTGCAGTTCGTCGACCGGCCGGGCGGTCCGCCCGGCCGGGGCAGGCAGGGTGACCATGACCCCGCTCCAGCGGTCGGTCTGTTCACGCAGGCGGATCGGATCAATCATTTTCAGCAGCCGGGTGTCGGCAACGATCAAGCCGACGTCCGGGTCAGTAAAGGCCTGCTGGATCGCCTCCCAGGCCTGCTGCGGCGTTACCTGCTGCTGGCGGACCCCGGCGAGGGCGAAGCCCGGAGCACTGTCGTCAGGGGTCAGAAACAGGATCTCTTTCATAGCAGCAGTACCTCACCAAGCAGCTCTTCGCGATCGACCGCCAGAGTCTGCCGCAGGACCTGGTTGTGGGTCACCAGCTGGGCCCGCCAGAGATAGTCGATGATCACGCCAAGCCCCAGCGGGTCGCGACCAGCCTGGCGCATGAGTCGAGTCATCCCTTTGAGCAGGCATTGCTCCATGGCCATGGTTTTCCCCGCCCGGCACGGTTCTCCGGTCAGATGCAACACGAGCCGCACGAGCCGGTCACCGTCGCGCGTCGCCCAGATGTGGCGCAGGCGGCTTGTGGCAATAGTGCCGCCGGCGACCAGGGGCGGCGCCAGGCTGACCTGCCAGCGCCAGAGCTTGTGGATCGCCAGGCAGTTGCGCATGTCGATCAGGTAGCGCAGCGCGCCTGTGAGGAAGCGGGACCCGGGGTGCGCCAGGCCGTGCTGGAGGATCCCTTCGGACAGCTGCTGCTCAATGCCGCCGGGGCCCTGGCGTCGGTAACTGCTCAGCAGCCCGCTGACAAACGGGTAGTCCCCGGCGAGGGCTGCTTCGAGCTGGGCGACCGTCTTCTCGGCATCGTCGCCGGTCGCGGTCAGCCGCAGCAGCGGTGCGGCGAGCAAGGAGCTGCGCAGGACGGTCGACGGCGGAAGCTCTCCGGCCAGAGTGTAACGCAGGCTCAGCACCAAGTCGCGCATGGCGAGCAGGTCGAGAAAGGGGGTGAGCCGGTTGCGCAGGCGTCTGTTGAGACGTCGATACACCCAGTTGACGATGTCTGCGGGCGACGTTTGTGCGCTCTGATCGGCGGCCAGGTCGATGGCTGCGCGCCGACAGCGCAGACGTGCCAATAAGGCTTCGGCCGGCAGTTCAGCCGGTGGTGTGGGGGTCAGTAGTTGCATGGTTGTCCACCAGCTTGCGCAGTTCACCCAGGAGCTTTGGCAACAGGTCGGGCCAAGCCCGCAGCAGCCGGCAGCTCAGCGAGTTGTCGATGCGGATGGCGCCGTCGGCGCTGGTTGCGATCAGGCCACCGGCGAGGGTTTCATCACAGGTGATGGTCGCCTCCGGGAACTCCTGTTCTGCCTGCCCCTGGTCGGCGGGATGAACCGCGATGGCCGTCCAGGCCGCGGCAGGCAACTCGCCGCGCAGGGCCTGCCACAACTTGGAGCGGTCGTCGCCGGCCAGTTCCGGAAGTAATTGCCTGGCCAGCAGCAGCAGGCGCTGCTCCAGTGCAGCCTCAGCGTGCAGGCGAGTCTTCTGGGCCCGTCCCTGGGCGGCAAAGAGCAAGGTGTTGCGGAGCATGGCCGACTCGGCCTGGATTTGCCGGTCGGTCGCGCTGTGCACCCGGGCGAGCTCGGCGTCGAACTCCTGGCGCTGTGCCGCGACGGTCGCCTCGGCTTCCTGCCAGAGGCCGCGAATCCGCTCGGCACCCTCCTGCTGCAGGGCCATCTTCAGCTCGGACTCACTCATTGGCCGACTACATGAGCAGGATCATCGCGGCGACCACGAAGCCAAGAATGACCATGGTTTCGGGGATGGCGACCAGGATGATGATAGCGCCGGTCAGTTCAGGCTTCTCCGCCAGGGTCCCGGCGCCGGCGGCGCCAATGCGCGACTGGGCCCAGGCCGTGGCGATGGCCGGCAGGCCGACCGCCAGCGCGGCGGCAAATGCGATCCAGACTTTATCCATTAGGCTCCTCCTTCTCTATGTCGCCCGTTTACGGGGGGGCTTCTGCCAGGGCTGGAAGCGGCGCCCCCCAAGGTCGAGAAACTTGCTGAAAAACTCCACGTAATGCAGACGCAGCGAGTGCACCGTGGGCGCAAACACCCCCAGCAGCAGGTTGAAGGCATGCAGCAACCCGGCCACCAGAATGCCGACCATGACGTCGCCGGTCATGCCGCCCAGCCGGTTGGCGACAATGGCCAGCAGTACCGAGCTGAAGCCGATGGCCATGATGCGGACATAGGAAATGATGTTGCCCATGGTCTTGAGCAGCTCAAGGGGCGCAAGCAGCCCTTCGGCGGCGATCAGCACCGGCATGAGTATGCCGACACCGATCAGCAGTGGCCCGGTCTGCAGCCAAGACTGCGGGTAGAACCAGCCGACCAGGGCCAGCACCAGCAGCAGGACCGCCACGAGCATGGTGAGCTTGAGCAACGCCTTGCGGGGGTGGTGGCGGCGTAGCTCGGCGAGGGCGCCGAGGGTAATGCCGAGCAGCACGTGCATGACGCCGACACTGACGGCGAAGACGCCCATCGGCAGGATGGCTTTGCCGCGATCGAACCAGAGGGGGTGCAGGCCCAGCCACTGTTCGCCGAGATCGCCGAACAATTCGCCGTACAGGAAGCCGAACAGGATCGTGTAGAGTGCCGCCGCGCCGAGTACTTTGCCGATATCGCTCGGCAGGTGCTGCGGCGGGTAGTGTTTCGCCAGGAAGAAGCCGATCAGCAAGAGGAGCATCCCGTAGCCGACGTCGCCGAGAATCATGCCGAAAAAAATCGGAAAGAATAGGCCGATCAGCGGGGTCGGGTCGTAGGAGGAATACTTGGGCAGGGGGAGCAGGCGCGAAAATATTTCGAAGGGGGCAAAGTATCCGGGGTTGCGCAGCATGACCGGGACCTGGTCGAGGTCCTCCTCGAGGATGGCCTGTTGCTCCAATACAACCTTGCCGGCAAAGGCCTGGTTGAGGTCCGCCTGCAATGCGGCGACCCCGGCTTCGGCCATCCACCCCTCGATGATGAAGCAGAGCCGGGTCGTATAGGCGGTCGCCGTGGCGCGGTACAGGCTCAGGCGCTCTTCCAGCCAACTCTCGGCGCGGCGGTAGACCGGGCGCCAGCGTCGGGCCAGTTCCATCAGCGCTGCTTCGATTTGTCGACAGCGGGAGAGCTGTTCTTCCAGGCGTTGATGCAGCGCGGCAATGCGCCGGGGGAGGGACAGGTCGGCGAGGTCGGCGTCCAGGGGCAGCTCGGGAACTCGCTCGTCGGTCAAGGCCTGGCGCAGGCTGGCGGCAACGCTGCGATCCGTGGCCACCAGTCCGACCAGTTCCCCGTCCGTGGTCGTCGCGGTACTGATAAGGCAGCGCCCCTGAGTGCGCTCCTGCAGCAAGGCTTCGAGGGCCTGCAGCTGGTGGGTATCACGAATGGTGATACCGAATAGTTCGAGGGTCGAAGCGTGCGGCAACCCGGCCAGCAGCGGCTCGAGAGCCCGCCAGAACACCAGGCTGTGCTCCAAATCTTCACTCTTTTGGCGGCATTCGGTCAGGAGGCCGGCCTGCTCGCGGGCCTTGGCCAGGTGCTGGTCGACCAGCTCGGCGAGGAGTTCCATGACCGGCAGGGGCTGTAGTGGCGAGACGCCGTTGGCGGTTTCGGGGAGGAGTGCCAGCAGGGCTGCAACCCGTTCGTGGAGGTTCTGAAAGAAGCTGCGTTCGCGCAGGTCCTGCTCATCGAGGACCAGCGCCTGCAACCGGTCGGCGGGCGCCAGCTCGACCCGTTCCAGAAGCTGCGGGTCAGGCTGGAAAATGCCCCGGTTGTGCAGGAGGTCGAGGGTGTTGAGAAGATCCTGTTTGGGGCCGACTATTTCAACCTTGGCCATGCGGATGATCATGGTCACCCCCTGGCAGAATGGCTGCCAGTTGCCGTTTTAAGGCAGTGTGCAGCGTTGTGTCATCCAGCCCCGTCAGGCGTTCGCACCAGGCGGTAGCCGCTGCTTCCAGGTTGGCGCCTTCACGCAGCAGTGCCGTCTTGTGCTCGGCCATCAGTCGCTGGCAGCGCTGTTCTTCGTCGCTGCGGGCCGTTGCCAGGGCCGTCTGCAGGTTCGCTAGTTCGCGGGTCTGCCACGCGCTGACGCGGGCCACTTCGTTAGCCGCCTCGGCCTGGATGTTTTTTTCCAGTTGAATGATATTGTTGAGCAACCCGTCTGTCATAAGAAACCATTTGTTGTTGTTAATGTTTTCAGTATATCAGAGTGTCTGCGCTTTGCAGGACAGGGCAAGTGATGGATTTTGGTGACCTGACGGGAAAAATATGTTAACGTGCGGAAGTTGATTCTGAGCTGTGGAGTTCAGCTTTATTCGAAAATTCGGGGGCCCCTTTGCCAACAGATGCCCATCTGCTCAAAACCCTGGAACGGCGCAACCGCGAGCTTGAAGTTCTCATCGAGATCGGCAAGGCTCTGACGTCGACCGTCGACCTTGAAAACGTGCTGACCCTGATCATGGATCAGGTCAGCCGTTTGCTCAAAACCCAGGCGTGGTCACTGTTGCTGCGAGATGAGCAGACCGGCGAATTGACCTTCGAGATTGCCGTCTCGCCGGCGGCCGAAAAGCTCAAGGGGATGAAGGTCCCTGCCGGCAAGGGGATTGCCGGCTGGGTAGCCGAACATGGTGAACCGGTGGTGATCGCCGACGTTGGCGAGGACGGTCGCTTCTCCGACCAGTTCGACCGTGCTTCGGCCTTTATCACCCAGTCGGTCCTTTGCGTGCCGGTACGCAGCAAGGACCATATCCTTGGGGTTATCGAGCTGGTCAACGGCCCCAACGAGAAGGTCTTCAAACATGCCGACCTGCAGATTCTTTTGACCATTGCTGATTACGCCGCGATCGCCATCGAGAATGCCCGCAACTTCATGCGCATCAGCGAACTGGTCATCACCGACGATCTGACCGGTCTGTACAACGGCCGCTACCTGCACACCCTGATTGACGAAGAGATCGAGCGGGTGCACCGCTTCGGCGGCAAATTGTCACTGATATTCATCGATCTCGATTTCTTCAAGAAGATCAACGACACCTGCGGGCACCTGGTGGGCAGCCGCACCCTGGCCGAGGTCGGCAAGCTGATCAAGGACAACGTCCGCAAAATCTGCAAATCGGCCCGTTACGGCGGTGACGAATTTGTCATCGTCCTGCCGAATACCGGCAAGAGCGGGGCCATGACTCTGGCGACCAAGCTCTGCGAGCTGTTTCGGGCCTATGATTTTCGCGATGACCAGGATATCCCTTTCAAGATGACCGCCAGCTTCGGTATAGCCACCTTCCCCGACGATGCCAAAACCAAGGATGGCTTGATCCGCCTGGCGGACCAGGCGATGTATCGCGTCAAGGAGACCACCCGCGACGCGGTCCAGTCGGCGTGATAACCTTCTTTGCGGAGGTACCCGATGGCTCACCGCACCCCCCGTTCCAGTTATGAGCAGCTGACCGGCCGCCTGAATCTCTATTCCCAGGGAGCACCTCCCTCGCAACTCCTCTACCGCATCCTCGCCCTGCTCTTTACAAGCGAAGAAGCCGAGCTGGTCGCGCGGCTGCCGATCAAGCCGTTCACAGCCGAGCAGGCCGCCAGGAACTGGCGGCTCTCCCTGGATGATGCTGAGAAAACCCTGCAGCGCCTGGCCGGCCGGGCCCTGCTGGTTGACATGCGCGTCAACGGCAGCACGGAATACGTGCTGCCGCCGCCGATGGCCGGCTTCTTCGAGTTTGCCCTGATGCGTACGCGCGGTGATATCAACCAGAAGCTTTTGAGCGAACTTTACGAGCAGTACATTACCGTCGAGGAGGATTTCATCCGACAGCTGTTTTTGACTGGCAAGACCCAACTGGGGCGTGTCTTCGTTCAGGAGGAGGTGCTCGATAGCGAGCATGCTCTGCATGTCCTCGATTACGAGAAGGCCACGATGGTCATCGAAACAGCCAGCGATATCGGCATCGGCCTCTGCTACTGCCGTCACAAGCGCCAGCACCAGGGGCGGGCCTGCGCTGCGGAGATGGATATCTGCATGACCTTCAACACTGTGGCTGCGTCGCTGATCCGCCACGATTATGCACGGCGCGTCGATCGCAGCGAATGCAAGGAACTGCTGCACAAGGCCTGGGAACAGAACTTGGTGCAGTTCGGTGAAAATGTGCAGAACGGGGTCAACTTCATCTGCAACTGCTGCCCCTGCTGCTGCGAGGCGATGCTCGCCGCCCAGCGTTTCGGCCATGAACACCCGGTGCACACCAGCAACTATATCGCCCAGGTGGAGACCAACTGCAGCGGTTGCGGCCGCTGCCTGGCCGCCTGCCCGGTCAAGGTTATCACCCTCGCCGCCGCCTGCACCGACGGTTCCGGCCGCAAGCAAGCACAGATCGACGCAGAGCTTTGCCTTGGCTGCGGGGTCTGCGCCCGCAACTGCCGGATTGGCGCCCTGTCCATGCAGCCACGGGAGAAACGCGTCATCACACCGGTCAATTCGACCCACAAGGTCGTGCTCATGGCACTCGAGCGCGGCAAGCTGCAGAACCTGATCTTCGACAACCAGGTGCTCTGGAGCCATCGCGCCCTGGCCGCCATGCTCGGTGTGATCCTCAAACTGCCAGCGGTCAAGAAAATCCTGGCGAGTGAGCAGCTTGGCTCGCGTTACCTGGGAACGCTCTGTGAGCATTACGAAGCCAGACAGGCCCCCTGAGATCCTCAGCGGCGGGTCAGGATAAGGAATTCAGTCTTCGACCCTTTCCACAATCACGTTTGCGACCATTCCCGTCGGATACACGTCCCGAAGATGGCAAAGCCCCTGCTTGCCTGACCCCAATTCCCTTTACCTTCCCAGACGCAGGAGTATACTTTCAAAACTCAGGTTCCTGCTCAGGCACGGTTTGTCCCAACTATGAAAAAATTGACCAAAGCGGCTAAAAGCGTTACTGCCTATGGCGATGCGCGGGCCATAGAGGCGGCTGGCAGAGTCCTGGTCGGCGATGCCGGTCAGAAGGGCTTCGCGCGGCTGCTGCCCTTCCTGGGGCCAGCCTTCATTGCCAGCATCGCCTATGTCGATCCGGGCAACTTTGCCACTAATATCGAGGGGGGCGCCAAGTTCGGCTACACGCTGCTGTGGGTCGTGGTCGCCAGTAACCTGATGGCGATGCTGATCCAGTGCCTGTCGGCCAAGTTGGGTATCGCCACCGGCCGCAACCTCGCCGAGCTATGTCGTGATCATTTCCCCCAGCCGGTGGTCTGGGGGATGTGGCTGTTGATGGAGCTGGTCGCCATCGCCACCGACCTGGCAGAATTCATCGGCGCGGCGGTCGGCTTCAACCTGCTGTTCCATATACCACTCTGGCTTGCCGGCCTGATCACGGCGGTGGTTACCTTTGTTATCCTGGCGCTGCAGTCCCGTGGTTTTCGGCCGATGGAGGCGGTCATTTCCGTCCTGCTCGGGGTGATCGCTCTCTGCTACGTGATCGAAACCTTTCTCGACAAGCCGGATTGGGCCAAGGTCGCCTATCACGCTGTCGTTCCGCAATTTGCTGGGGCGGAAAGCGTGCTGCTGGCCACCGGCATCCTCGGCGCCACCATCATGCCGCATGTGATCTTCCTGCACTCTTCCCTGACCCAGGGGCGCATTGTCACCAGCGACCCCGAGCATAAACGCCGCCTGTTCTTCTTCGAAGTGGCGGATGTGACGATTGCCATGGGGGTCGCAGGGTTCGTTAACGCGGCGATGCTGATGATGGCTGCTGCTACCTTCCATACCCAGGGGTTGAGCGACATCGCTTCGATCGAAGAAGCCCACCGGACCCTCGAGCCGTTGCTCGGCGCGGCCGCCGGCTGGGTGTTTGCCATCTCGCTGCTTGCTGCGGGGTTGGCGTCGACCACGGTCGGCACCATGGCCGGGCAGGTCATCATGCAGGGCTTCCTGCGGCGGCATATCCCGGTCTGGCTGCGTCGCCTGATCACCATCGTACCATCGCTGGTGGTCATCTTTATGGGCTTCGACCCGACCCGCACCCTGGTCATCAGCCAGGTCGTCTTAAGCTTCGGTCTGCCTTTTGCCATCATTCCCCTGGTGCTCTTTACCCGCCGGCAGGACCTCATGGGGACGCTGGTCAACTGGCGCTCTACGACGATCCTGGCCTGGCTGGTGACATCACTGGTCCTCAGCCTGAACTTCTACCTGCTTTACCAGACCTTGTGGGGGGCATAAGCATGATCAAGCACATCCTGGTCGCCCTGGACGGCACTTCCCTCGCAGAAGCCGCTTTGCCGGAGACAAAAGTACTGGCTAAGCTGTTTGGTGCACAAGTGACCCTGCTGCACGTTATCGAAGCAACTCCGAGCCCTGTCGCCCATGGCCAGCGCCACCTGACGGAAGCGGCGGAAGCCAAGGCATACCTGGCACAGGTTGCACAGCAGTTCCTTGCCGAAGCCATCTCCTGTGAAGTGCATGTGCACAGCGATGCCGTTGCGCAGGTGGCGGGAGGGATCGTCGCCCACGAAGCGGAATTGCAGCCCGACCTGGTTGTCATGTGCACCCATGGTCCGGGCAAAATTGAACGGCTGCTGCGCGGCAGCCTGGCCCAACAGGTGGTCGCCCTGGGGCAGACGCCGTTATTGCTGACCTGCCCTGAAAACCGGGCGGCTGGCAAGGTCTTTCAGCTTAGACAGATTCTGGTTGCACTTGATGGCGACCCGAAACACGAGAGCGGTTATGAACTGGCCTGTGCCATCGCCGTTGCCGGCAAGGTCCGCATGCACCTGCTTTCAGTGGTGCCCGAATTTTCGTCTTTGGCCGGTCGCCGTGCATCTTTGTCCCGCTATCTGCCCGGCGCCTCCTGGTTCCTCCAGAAGGTGACCCTGGAAAATCTCAAGAGTTACCTGGGACGGTTGCTGGCCCAGGCTGAGGAGCAGGGGATCGAGGTGGCGGGGGAGATTCAATACGGTAAGATTGCCAAGACGATCAGTGCTATGGCAGAGACTCAGAATGCCGACCTCGTCGTCCTGGCGACCCACGGCAAGGCGGGAACCAAGGCCTTCTGGGCCAACAGCATTGCTGCCCAGGTGCAGGGGCAAACAACCCGGCCGCTGTTGCTGGTGCCGGTATAGCGGCCTGTGAAACCTATGCGGTTGTTGTCAATTTCATAAGGAGAAGAGACCTCATGCCTATGCTGCCCCATACCGAGCAGCACTTTACCGCCAGCGACAGTGTCCGTGACATGGTCATCGGCATGTCTGACGGGTTGACGGTGCCATTCGCCCTGGCTGCCGGGCTGACCGGTGCGATCAGCGCCACAGGTCTCATCGTCACTGCCGGGTTGGCCGAGATCGCTGCCGGCTCCATCGCCATGGGGTTGGGGGGCTACCTTGCGACCCGCAGCGAGATTGAACATTACGCCAGTGAGCGCCGCCGTGAGGAGCGGGAAATCATCGAAAAGCCCGAGGCCGAGTGCGCCGAGGTCGCCGAGGTGTTCCGTGGCTACGGGCTCAGCGCCGAGCAGGTCGCGCCCCTGGTCGAGGCGCTGCGCAGTCAGCCTAAGGCCTGGGTCGATTTCATGATGCGCTTCGAGCTCGGCCTCGAAGAGATCAACCCGCAACGTGCCCGCAACAGCGCCCTGACCATCGCCGGAGCTTATATCGCCGGAGGCTTGATACCCCTTTTGCCCTACATGCTGCTGAAGGATACGGCCGTTGCCCTGCTGCTATCGGCGGGCATGACCCTTGCCGCGCTGTTCGTCTTCGGCTTCTTCAAGGGGCATTTCACCGGTGCGCCGCCACTGCGCAGCGCCCTGCAGACCAGCCTGATCGGCGGCATGGCCGCCGCGGCCGCCTTTGCCATCGCCCGCGCGATTTCCTGATGGAAGGTTTGTAAACAGATGGCGTCTGCTTTGCGAAAATCTTCTCTGCTACATCGACTGCTGCCACTTTTGGCGCTGGTGCTTTTCACTACGGCGCTCTGGGTGCTGCATGACGCCTTACGCCAGTTTCACTATCACCAGGTCCTGGCACAGCTCAAGGCCATCCCGACATCACGGGTTCTGACGGCGATGGCGCTGACCGTGCTGAGTTACCTGGTCATGACGGTTTACGACCGGCTGGCGGTCATTTATGTCGGCCATCCGCTGCCTGCGGGCAAGGTCACCCTGGCCTCGTTTATCAGCTATGCCTTCAGCAATACCATCGGCTTGTCCCTGCTGACGGCCGGAACGCTCCGTTACCGGCTCTATTCGGCCTGGGGCCTTTCGGCCGAAGAGATCGCCAGGTTGGTCTCTTTCACCGTGCTGACCTTCTGGCTCGGGATAGTCACCGTTGGCAGCTGCATCTTCATCTTCGAGCCGCTGGTCATGCCGGCACTGGGGCATTTTTCTATCCAATCGGCGCGACCGCTCGGGGGGCTCTTTGCCGTGCTGGTTGCCTGCTACCTGCTGGTCGTCTGTTTACGCAAAACAGCCCTGCGCTTCCGCAGCTGGGAGCTGGCGATACCGTCTCCGCGCCTGGCCGGAGCGCAGCTACTGGTCGGTTCCATCGACTGGATTCTGGCCGGCAGCGTACTGTTTGTACTGCTCCCCGCCAATGCGGGGCTTTCTTTTCCCCAGTTCCTCGGCATCTTCCTGCTGGCCCAGGTCGTGGCCCTGATCAGCCACGTGCCGGGGGGGCTCGGCGTGTTCGAGTCGATGATCCTGATCTCGGCGCCGGGCATCCCTGCAGACGCGCTGCTCGGCTCGATGCTGATCTACCGGGGGCTCTACTATCTTCTCCCCTTGGCCGTGGCGGCCATGCTGCTCGCGGCAAATGAACTGCTGCAGCGCAAAACCCTGGTCAAGGAAGCGGTGCAACTGGCCGGGCGCTGGGGCGGGGCGATCATTCCGCAACTGCTGGCCGCGACGACCCTGGTCAGTGGCGCGGTGCTGCTCTTCTCTGCCGCTACCCCGGCGCTGACTGAGCGTTTGCACTGGCTTGAGGATTTCCTGCCCCTGCCGGTGATCGAACTCTCCCACTTCCTGGGCAGCCTGGTCGGCGTCGGCCTGCTGCTCCTCGCCCGTGGCCTGCAGCGCCGCCTCGATGCCGCCTATTTGCTTGCTGCTGTTCTGCTCGCAGCGGGCAGCGCCTTCTCGCTCCTCAAGGGCGGTGATTACGAAGAAGCTTTGCTGCTTGGCCTGATGCTGCTGGCCCTGCTCCCCTGCCGCCGCTATTTTTACCGGCGCGCTTCACTGTTCAGCGAGCCCTTCAGCTTCGGCTGGAGCATCACGATCTTGCTGGTGCTGGTCAGCTCGATCTGGCTAGGACTCTTCGCCTTCAAACATGTCACCTATAGCAGTGAACTCTGGTGGCACTTCGCCCTGCGCGGAGACGCCCCGCGCTTTCTGCGTGCAGCCGTCGGGGCCGTGGTCCTGCTTTTGGTGTTTGCCCTGGCCAAACTCCTGCGACCGGCTCCCAGGGATCCTGGACTGCCAGACCCTGATGAGCTCAACTGGGCACGGAGCATCGTTCGCCAGATGCCGGAAACCCAACCCAGCCTGGCCCTGCTCGGCGACAAGGCACTGCTCTTCGACGACCAGCGGAGCGGCTTCGTCATGTACGGTGTCGAGGGTCGCTCCTGGGTGGCCCTGGGCGATCCCGTCGGCCCTGCCGAGGTGGCCCGCGAGCTGGCCTGGAAATATCGCGAGCTGGTCGAACGCCACGGCGGCCAGACAGTCTTTTATGAAGTCGGCACCAACCTGCTGCCTACTTATCTGGACATGGGATTGACGCTCTTCAAGCTGGGTGAAGAAGCCCGGGTGCCCCTGGCCGAGTTCTCCCTGGAAGGGGCACAGCATAAAGGGTTGCGCTATACCTATAACCGGCTCAACCGCGAGGGGTGCAGCTTCGAGGTCCGGCCTGCCACCGAAGTCCCCTCGCTGCTCGCGGAACTGCAGCGGATTTCGGACGCTTGGCTGCAGGACAAGAGCACGCGGGAAAAGGGCTTTTCCCTGGGCTGCTTCGACGCGGAGTACCTGAAAAACTTCCCGGTTGCCCTGGTCAGGCAGCAGGGCACGATCGTCGCTTTTGCCAATCTCTGGTGCGGCGCCGGACAGGTGGAGCTCTCCATCGACCTGATGCGCTTCGATGCGCAGGCACAGAGCGGGGTCATGGAGTACCTGTTTATCAACCTGATGCTGTGGGGGAGGGAACAGGGTTATCGGTTTTTCGCTCTCGGTATGGCCCCCCTCTCCGGCATGGAAAACCGCCCCTTTGCCCCGCTCTGGCATCGCATCGGTGCGGTGGTCTTTCGGCATGGCGAGCATTTCTATAACTTCGAGGGGCTGCGCGAATACAAGGAGAAGTTCAACCCGGTCTGGGAGCCGCGCTACCTGGCCTGCCCGGGCGGCCTGGCCCTGCCGCGCATCCTGCTTAATGTCGCCAGTTTGATCAGCGGCGGGATCAAGGGTGTCATTGGTAAATAAGGTGTGTTTGTTCGTTGCAGATGGAGATTGCAATTGACTGACGGCAGGTGCTTGGTCGTTTTTTCCCCAGTGAGGCTACCCGCAAGATATAACCTCTAGTAAAAAACCATGTCTGATAACCGATCTTCCGCAATAACCGGCAATCAACCTCGTCAACCGATTGACAATCCTTCTAATACAGTTGTTTGCAGATCCTCGAATAGCTCCTGGTCCTCTGAATGGTATTATCATGTCTTCGTGATAACATTGAGAGGTCAAAGCAAGTGCGAGACTTGACCTTCTCTGCCGAGAGGCAAAGAATAAATGTGGTCATACCTCGAAAACACCTCATGCAAGCGGTTGATGGCATTGCCACGTCTTGGACGAAATTTCGAAAGGAGAGCCCATGCTAACAAAAGATTGGAAACAGGTGGCTGCTCTCGGAGCCATGATTGCATGGTTCATTTGCATCCCGTTTCCCATTGCCGTTGCCGCGACGGGTGACCAATTTACGGCCGCCGAGGTCCGCAAGGATATTGATCAGACCCTGCAGATGATCGGCAGTTATAGCGCCGAGCAGCGTGATGCGGCATTGGCCAAGGCTAAGGAAGCTCTTGCAAAAACCGATGCCCGTCTTGAGCAATTGCAGCAGGTCATCGATAAAAATTGGCAAACGATGACTCAAGAGGCCCGTATGCAGGCTCGGCAGACCCAGCAAGACCTGCAGAAGAAGCGGACCGACATTGCCGAATGGTATGGTGGGTTGAAACATAGCTCGGCCGGAGCGTGGGAGGAGATCAAGCAAGGCTTTGCCAAGAGCTATACAGATCTAGAAACCTCGCTGGCAAAAGCCCGCGAAAAATTCTAGGCTTATATGCTTTTTTCCATTGCCGTGCCTTGCTTAAAGGATGCCCCCCGGTTACCGGCAACGGTTGGGGTTCGCTCTGCTGTTGAACTGTCATGAAATTCTTTGTCATCTCTTGTATCGTGCTTGTCGCGACTCTCATGGTTGCTACGCTATTGTTGCAGCCCCTTCCCGTAAATTTCGCTCATTACCTGTGGTGGCGGACCACCCCGGCCGGCACGCCCCTGATCGGCAGCATCAGATCCGGTGACGCGGCCATTCACTTTCGCAGTTATGGCCAAGGGCAACCGGTCCTCCTACTGCATGGGGGGCTGAGCCACCGTTTAAGCTGGTTCTCCCAGGTCCCGTGGCTGGTGGACTCTGGACGGCAGGTCATCCTGCTTGAGATCCGCGGCCATGGTGAATCCGGTCTCGGCGACGCCGAGTTGAGCTATCGGCTGCTCGCTGCAGACGCGATCAACGTTCTCGATGCCCTCGGCATTGAGCGCACCGATGTGATCGGCTGGAGCGACGGTGCTAATACCGCTCTGCTCCTCGCTCATCTCTGGCCAAAACGGGTCGGCAGGATCGTTGCAATCAGCGGCAATGTCGATCCGTCCGGACTGACGCCGGAGGCTCATACGGATAATCACACCCAGGACAGTGGCCTGGCCTATTGGTACAAACGCTGGTGGACCGGGGCAGGAGAACGCTTCTCTGAACTTGAAAAGCGCATCAAAAAGCTGTGGCGCACCGGACCGAATTTGCAGTCGGACGATTTGCGGGCGATAGAAACGCCGACCTTGGTGATCATCGGCGAAAACGACGTGGTCACCCTGGATCACGCCCGGCAGATGGTCGGCTTGCTCCCCCATGGCAGCCTGTCAATCATTCAGGGCGGTGGGCACTCGACCCTGATCACCCATGCAGATCAGGTGAATAAGTTGATTGGGCATTTTCTGAGGATCCTCTCCCCTTCCAGTGGATAAGCAAGTACGACCATTCGCTGATCACTCTTCTGGAGACATCTCTTTCCGTATCGCATGCGAGGCACAGTTTCTGATCCATTGTGTCCGTTGTGGCAAACAGAAACATGTCGAGATTCTACTGTTATACTTACAGAACAATAGAATCAATGACTGCCGCGCCATTCGTGGGACCCTTCGTTCCTGGCTTGCTGGCGTGCGCATCCTTATATTAACCATGTTATCGAGAACATCGTATGAAGGTCCATGATCGAACTGTTCCCTGGCTGCTCCTCGGCGCGGAACTCATAGGCACTGCGCTTCTCATCGGCGTAGGCTTGTCGATCGTGATCATGAACTTCGGCCAGGGCAGCCCGATGTCTCAAATCATACGGAATGCCGGTGAGCGTCGGTTGCTCACCGGTTTTCTTTTCGGCACAACCCTGATTTTCACCTTCTTCTGGCCGGAAGTGGACCAATGGGAAGGAACTAATTTTTCGGTCATGGTGGAATGACATGCAAACGGAAGTTTGTGCCATCGGAATTGATCTTTGCGGAACCTAAATAGAGTCGGCCCTGGTGGATGATTCGAGAACTTCGGGGATCTTCATGTTAGGAGTACCCCACATGATGGCATCGACACTTTGACTCAGATGACTACTTTAGGTGCAACAGTGCCATAAGTTAAAAGGTCACAGAACACTAATGCGGAGGAGAAAGATGAGGGAATCTGCTTGGTTCGCAAAGCCGCTGCTTGGGTTGTTGCTAATGGCTGGATTAGTCTGG
The DNA here is from genome assembly GCA_963825615.1 of uncultured delta proteobacterium. Taxonomy (GTDB): domain Bacteria; phylum Desulfobacterota; class Desulfuromonadia; order Desulfuromonadales; family BM103; genus JAHEDT01. The sequence continues at coordinate 286,557 of CAWGTV010000008.1, read as the reverse complement.
ACCGGTTGCGCCTGGGGGAGCGAAGAGCCCCTCGATTACGGTCGCTTCGGCAAGCTGACGCTCTACCGGAACTCACCGCAGCCGAGCCACGTGGTGCTGTTCGTTTCCGGCGACGGCGGCTGGAACCTCGGCGTGATCGATATGGCACAAAGCCTGGCCGGGCTCGATGCCCTGGTGGTCGGCATAGACATCACCCATTACCTGCGCGAACTTGGCCGGTCGCAGGAAAAATGTTCCTACCCGGCGGCTGATTTCGAGAGCCTGTCGAAGTACGTACAGAAGAAGCTGGGTTTTGAACGCTACCGGCCGCCGGTGCTGGTGGGCTACTCCTCGGGGGCCACCCTGGTCTATGCCCTGCTGGCCCAGGCGCCGCCCAACACTTTCCGCGGCGCCATCTCCATGGGCTTCTGTCCCGATCTGCCGCTGAACAAACCTTTCTGTGGCGGGCAGGGGCTGAAGAGCGAGCCCGCGCCCAAGGGGCACGGCTACAACTTCCTGCCGACGCAGGGTCTGCAGAATCCCTGGATCGCCTTCCAGGGCACCATCGACCAGGTCTGTGACGCGGCCGCGGTGGACGCCTATGTCAAGCAGGTCAGAAACAGCGAGGTGGTGCTGCTGCCCAAGGTCGGCCACGGCTTCTCGGTACAGAAGAACTGGCTGCCGCAATTTCGCGAGGCGTTCACGAGGCTGGTTCGGGATGAGGCCGCAGCTGCAGTTCATGGCGATGTTGCCACCGGGGTCGGCGACCTGCCCTTGGTGGAAGTTGCGGTGCAGGACCCGGCGAATGGCCTGCTGGCCGTGATTCTCACCGGCGATGGCGGCTGGGCGTCCCTTGACCGTGACATCGGCGGAGTCCTGGCCACCAAAGGGGTGGCCGTGGTCGGCTTTAACACCCTGCAATACTTCTGGACCGCCAAATCGCCGGATTTGGCCGCCAGGGACCTGGAGCGCGTCATACGTCACTATCTGAAGAGCTGGCAACGTCAGCGGGTCGTGTTGATCGGCTATTCACTCGGGGCCGATGTGTTGCCTTTCATGGCCGGCCGCCTGCCGGAGGACCTTCGGCAGCAGGTCGCGGCGGTAGCACTGCTCGGCCCTGGCACAACTGCCAACTTCGAGTTTCACCTGAGCGACTGGCTGGGGGGCGGCACGGCAGGCTTGCCGGTCGCTCCGGAGCTGGCGCGGATGAAAGATTTGAAGGTGCTGTGCCTGTACGGGGAAGAGGAACAGGACAGCTTGTGCCGTGCTCTTGCACCGGAAAACTCACAGGTCAAAAAGGTTGTCCTTGGCGGCGGGCATCACTTCGGTGGAGATTATGTCAAGCTGGCCGAACTGATTTTTGCCGAAGCAGAAGCAAGGTAAACAGCTTTAAAAGTGACGACATTCAGCCGGGCTGCTGTTTACCATACGGATGGTTATTTCCACTATTTTCGTGTAAGGAACAGACATGACAGGTAAAAGCAGGGAGATTCCCAGGGGTCTTGAACATAGACGACAGCCACTTCTGTCCACGAGGGCCTTCATCAGACGCTTCGGCTCATACTTTTGCGTAGCGGCAGGCCTGGTCCTGGCTGCTTTGGGTGGCGGCATGCTGGGATACCATGAACTGGAAGGGCAATCCTGGCTGGATGCCTATCTTAATTCAGCGATGATTTTGGGCGGAATGGGGCCGGTCAACACGCTGCAGACCGATGCCAGAAAGCTGTTTGCCGGTACCTATGCGCTGTTTTCAGGGTTGGTCTTCCTGGTCGTGACGGGCTTGATCTTCGCCCCGCTGGTGCATCGTTTGCTGCATATGTTCCACTTTGACGTTGAAGATCTGAATGAAAATGGCTAACGACCAACGTAATCCTGCTTTACGAAGCTCTGACCAAGGCTGAACCCCTGGAGCCATTATCCGAATAACCTGAACAGGAGCATTCCCGATGAACAAGAAGCCTCTGCAAAGCAAACCGTCCTGCCAGATCTGCGGCTGCGACAAGCGCGGCGATCTGCACCGCGGCGTGTTCGTCCGGCCCCTGGTCGCCGAACTGATCCGCCAGGATTTGGCGACCTGGTCCGAGGAGGGCTGGATTTGCACACAGGACCTGCAGAACTATCGACACAAGTACGTGCAGCGGTTGCTCCAAGAGGAAAAAGGTGAAATCACGACCCTCGATCGGGAAGTCATCGAGAGCCTCCGACAGCAGGAGATTTTGTCCAGAAATCCCGATGCCGAGCATCTCGCCGGACTGACCTTCGGGCAGCGCATGGCCGACCGGTTTGCCACCTTGGCCGGAAGCTGGGGGTTCATCCTGACTTTTGGCGGAATCCTGGTGGTCTGGATTCTTATCAATACGATCCTGCTGTTCAGCAAGCCCTTCGATCCTTATCCGTTCATCCTGCTGAACCTGGTGCTGTCATGCATCGCAGCGCTGCAGGCGCCGATTATCATGATGAGCCAGGGGCGCCAGGAGGACCGCGATCGGCTGCATGCCCAGCGGGACTACCAGGTCAATTTAAAGGCCGAGCTGGAGATCCGGCACCTGCATCAAAAAATCGATCATCTCCTCTCCCACCAGTGGGAACGCCTGGTGGAAATCCAGGAAATCCAGATGGAGTTGATCAATGAGGTGAGGCAAAAACAATAGCGAAATCGTCTTGTTAAGCCGATGATGCTGGTCTTGTGCGGCATGCCCACTGGTCATGAGAAGGGCTGTAACTGTGCATTCGCGTAGTCGATATAGCGGATTAATAACCGAAATTGTACGAATCCCCACGTATATTTTGCTTGAACAAACCAGTATTGTCATAACCATCAAAGGCCTGCTGTGAGAGGCGAGCCTTCGAAAACCTTCTTCAAACCTCCTGAAGACAGAACCTTGCCCCACAGCAACTACCTCCTGACTGTGGGGCGTTTTTTTGCCTTTTTTCAGGGGTAGTCGATAAACCTTCCCCAGTATTACTTAAACAGACGGTCGATCAGCTCCCGGTACTTGCGCTCGATTATGTGCCGGCGTTTCTTGAAGGTGTTGGTCAACTCTTCCCCCACGGTGAATTCGTGCTTGAGGAAATCGATCTTCTGCAGCTTTTCGTAAGGCTTGAAGCCGTTCTTGGCCTGCAGCAGGCGGTTGATTTCGTTCTTGACTCGCTCGCGCAGGGCGTGATCCTCGTAGAGGTCCTCGACCTTGTCAGTGATCAGCTCGAAGCGTTCGGCAATAAAGTCCTTGAGCTTGTCCCAGTCCGGCACGATCAGTGCCGCCAGCCCCTTGCGGTCCTGACCGACCAGCACTGCATCGTTGACGAAGGGCAGCTGGCCGATGGCGCCCTCAATGCGCGAGGGGTCGATATTCTCACCGCTGGCAAGCACGATGATCTCTTTTGATCGCCCGGTCAACACCAACTCGCCACCGATGGTCAGCTTGCCGAGGTCGCCGGTATGGAAAAAACCGTCGGCGGTAAAGGCCTTGCGGTTTTCCTCCTCATTATCATAGTAACCGCTGAAGACCTGCGGGCCCCTGACTTCGACGTCGCCCTCGACGCCGGGAGCGACGATCCGTCCCTCGCTGTCGACCACGCGCACTTCGGTCATGGCGATGGGCCGGCCCAGGGTGCCGAATATCTCGCTGTTGTAGCCGCGCCCGGCGATGGCCGGTGCGCATTCGGTCATGCCGTAAGCATTGGCGATGCGGATGCCGATGGCGTCGAGCCATTTTTCCAGGTAGGCCGGGAGGGTGCCGCCGCCGCTCACAGCCATGCGCAGCCGGCCGCCGAACTTCTCCTTGAGGGGCGCCAGCCGCTTCTGCGCAAACCAGTAGAGGGGCGCCAGGACGAGCACTTCACAGCCGGCGCGCAGGTTGCGCACCAGGCGGGTCGCCAGGCTGGCCCTGGCGAACTGGGGGAGGTGCCCCTGCAGCTGGCGCCTGGCTTGCCGGAAGCGCATCGAGATCTTGACCAGCAATGTGAAGATTTTGTAGGGGCGTGGCCCGCGAGCCATGACCGCCGCAATCACTTTGCTGTAAAGCGATTCCCAGAGCCGCGGTACCGTGGCCACCAGGGTTGGGCTGTAAGCCACCAGGTCGTTGGCAAAGTACTTCAGTGAGGAATAGACGATGCAGCTGCCGCAAGTCAGGGCGAGGAGCTCGAGAGTACGTTCGTAGATGTGCCAGCTCGGTAGGATGGAGACCCAGAGGTCCTGCTCAGAGATGGCGATGATCGGCGGCAGCATTTCGGTGTTGAAGAGGATGTTGCGATGATTCAGCATCACCCCCTTGGGGTTGCCGGTGGTTCCCGAGGTGTAGATGATGGTGACCAAATCCTCCTGGGTGAGCGCAGCCACCTTGCGCTCGAAGCGCTCGAAATCGGCGTCGCTGAGCGTCGGGTCTTCGAGAATATCGTTGTAGGCATAGATGCGGCTAAACAGGGTGTGCTTGCCGGTCCCCTCGATGATGAAGACCGTTTTGACTTCCTTGTGGCTGTTCAGCATCTCCTGGTGACGGGCCAGCAGGGTGTCGGTCTCAATGACCATGAAGGTGCAGCGGGCGTGCTTGAGGATGTATTCCAGCTCCTGGGTCGGGGTTTCGCTGCCGCGCGGCACGCTGACCGCGCCGAGAGCCATGAGGGCCAAGTCGGTAACGATCCAGGCGTAGCGGTTGTCGGAGAGGAGCAGGACCTTGCTGCCGGCTGCGACCTTGCGTTCTTCAAAGGCCCTGGCCAGGAGAATGACGTCCTCGCGCAGCTTGGCATAATCGACAGTCAACTCCTGGTTGGCGACCCGGTAGATGAAGGCCGGGCGGTCGCCATGCTTGCGGCAGGTCGCCATGATGGCGGCGATCACCGACGGGAATCGCGGCTGCCATGTGCAAGGGGTAGTTGCCATCCGTGGCTCCAGAGAGAGGTCCGATTGCGCTCAGGCGCGTTTTCTGATTCTGAGCAGCCAGCTTGCCAGGGCCGGCAGCAGCAGCAGTGCGCCGAGCATATTGAGCAGGAACATGAAAGTCAGCAGGATCCCCATGTCTACCTGGAACTGCAGCGGCGAGAAGATCCAGGTGGCGGTGCCGATGGCCAGAGTGATGCCGGTGATCAGAACGCCGCTGCCGGTGACCTTGAGGGTTTCGTGGTACGCCTGGTAGATGGTCATCCCTTCATTGAGATGCGACTGGAAACGACTGTAAATGTAGATGCCGTAGTCGACGCCGACGCCGACACCGAGGGCGACGACCGGCAGGGTCGAGACTTTGAGGCCGATCTCCAGTCCGGTCATCAGGGCATAGGCCAAAAGCGAAACCAGGCCGAGGGGCAGGGTGATGGCCAGGGTCGCACGCAGTGAGCGGAAGGTCAGCAGGCAGAGGATGATGATTGCGGCAAAGACGTAGATGAGGATCGGGAATTGCGCGGCAGACACCTCTTCGTTGGTGGCCGCCATGACGCCGACATTGCCGGTTGCCAGCCGGAACCGGACCTGCTCGTTTCCGTTTTCGGCCTGGTATACCTTGATCGCTTCAACCACGCGGGAAAGGGTTTCCGCTTTGTGGTCGCTGGTGAAGATCATCACCGGCATGACCGAACAGTCGGCGTTGAGCAGGCCGCTGCTGGTGGGGATGTACTGCACCGCCTCAACCAGCACCTGGCGGTTGTGCGGCAACACCCGCCACTTGAGAGCCCCCTCACTCCAACCGGAATTGATGACCTTGGCGATCCCTGGCAGGGCAATCACCGACTGGACGCCCGGTGTGTTCGCCATCTGCCAGGCAAAGCGGTCGATGTTCTCCATGATGTCATACTCGATGCAGCCGTCGGCAACAGTTTCCACGATGACCGTGAGGATGTCGACACCGATGGAAAAGTGTTCGGTGATCGCCTTGCTGTCGAGGTTGTAGCGCGAGGTCGGGCGCAGTTCGGGCACCCCCTGGTGCAGGTCGCCGATCTTGATGTCGCTGCCGCGCATGGCGCCGAAGATCATCAACAGGCTGGCGACCAGGATCAGGGCGGCCGCCGGCCAGGGCTTGGCGATCAGGGACACGCGCATCCAGAAGCGGTCCATGCGCTCTATGCGCTCATGCAGGCGCTGCCGATAATCGGCCGGAAAGCCGATGTAGGAGAGCAGGATCGGCAGCAGCATCAGGTTGGTGAAAATGATCGTGGCCACGCCGAGGCTGGCGGTGATCGCCATCTGCTGGATGACCTCGATCTTGATCAGCATGATGGTGATGAAGCCGATGGTGTCGGAGATCAGGGCGACGCCGCCGGGGACGAGCAGGCTGCGGAAACTTGTGCGGGCGGCGGTCAGGCTGTCTGCCCCGTCAAAGACCGCGGCCCGGTTGGCGGTGATCATCTGCACGCCGTGGCTGACCGCGATGGCAAAAATCAAAAAGGGTACCAGGATCCCCATCGGGTCGATGCCGAAACCCAGGTAAGTGAGCAGGCCGAGCTGCCAGACCACGGCAATCAGCGAACAGACCACGACCATGCTCGTTACCCGGTGTGAGCGGGTGAAGAGGTAGACCAGCAGGCCGGTAATGAAGAAGGTCACCAGAAAAAAGAACACCACTCGCTTGGCGCCGTCGGCTAGATCGGAAATCACCTTGGCGTAACCGATGATATCCACCTCGATTTGGTCGTTCTCGAATTTTTCGCGCAGGGCTTCGAGTTGATGGCCGATATCGATGATGTCGATCTTTGCACCGGTCTGCGGATCACTCTCGATCAGTTCGGCACTGATGATTGCCGCAGAAAAATCGTTGGCGACCAGGCGCCCGACGATCCCGGACTTGAGGATGTTCTTACGCACCGTCTCCAGCCCTTCGGTGGTGGGCTGGAAGTCGGCGGGGACCACGTTGCCGCCGGCAATGCCGTCTTCGACGACTTCGGTAAAGCGGACATTCGGGGTAAACAGGGAGCTGACCCGGCTGCGGTCGATGCCGGAGATGAAGAACACCTCGTCGGTCGCTTGGCGCAGGGCGTTAAAGAATTCGGCGGTAAACATGTTGCCGTTGCGGGCGCGCAGAGCAACCAGGACCCGGTTGGCGCCGCCGAATTCGTTGCGGTACTCCATGAAGGTCTGCATGTATTCATGCTGGAGCGGTAGGTGTTTGGAGAAGCCGGCATCGACATGCAGGTTGGTCAGACCGAAGCCCATGATGATCGTGATGATCACGAACAGGCCGATCACCAGGGGGCGTGCGCCGAACAGCAGGTCCTCGATGTGGTCGAGGAGGCGTGTGATCATGCTCCGCCCTCCTTCCCTTGACCGGGCAGGGGTAAGCGTTTGACGCCATGCTCGCCGATCAGGATCAGGGCCCCGTCACCGGCCTGCAGAACCTTGGCGATGCCGCTGCGGTCGGCCTGTGCGTGGAGCACAAAGCTCTGGCCGTTGTCTGCACTGATCAACAGTGTTCCCGCCAGCCCGGCCAGGACGATGCGTCCGTCATTCAGGCGGAGGCCATCGTTGAGCGTCGCTTGGACTCCGGTGTTGACGGGAATCCAGGAACTGCCGGCATCTTCCGTGCGGAACAGGTGCCCGCGCAGGCCAAAGGCCATGACGTTGGCCTGGTCGAGGGGCAGGGTGCCGTAAAAGGAGCCTTCATAGGGGGACGTCAGGCTGAGCCAGGAGCGGCAGCCGTCGTCGGATCGGTATAGATGGCCGGCCTCGGCGGCGATAAAGACGCGTCCCCGGTCGGTCGCGGCGATCTGGTTCAGGTGGAAATCGATGCCCAACGCCTCGTCATCTGCATCCTCTTGCCACGGGTCCCTCTCCGGCTCTTTACCGATGGTCAGGGTGGCCGGTTTGAAATCGACCGGCTGCCACATTTCACCGCCGTCATGGGTCATCAGGAACAGGCCGTAGGCGCCAACCGCATAACCGTGGTGCAGGTCCCTGAACCAGAGGTCAAGGATCGGCCGTTCATCCTCAAGGTCGACGTAGACCTGTTGCCAGTGCCGGCCGCCGTCATGCGTCTGCAGGATCACGCTGTCGTGGCCGGCCGCCCAGCCGTTGGCAGAATCGGTAAAGAACACGCTGGTCAGGGTGGCGCGCGTCGGGACCTGCTGCTGTTGCCAGGAGACGCCGTGATCTTCGGAAATCAGGATATGCCCGCGTTCGCCGACCACGATGATCCTGTCACCGATGACCTGGCCGTCGAGGAGCAGGGATTTCTCGGCCAGCGGCATGATCTGGCTGTCTGCGGCCAAAACGTCGCAAGGAGCGGCGGGGAGAATCAGGGCGAAAAGGAACAATCCTGCAAGCAGGGCCGGGCGCAGGTACAGAGAAAGTGATGTTGAGAAGAGGTCGTGCACGCAAAGTCCATTCAAGGCAAAACGGCCGGGCCTAGGCCCGGCCGTTTCTGTTAACGATACTCGCGATTAACGCTTGCCGGAACGCCGCAGGTCCGCCGGGGTAAACTCCTTGGCGTCGAACTTGACGTCAAAATTATACGGTGCCTGCTCGTTGGTCAGGTTGATGGCAATGTAGCGACCCGATTGCAGGTCGTAGTGCGCCTCGACGGCGGACCAGAAGGTCGGCACTTCATAGTAGTTGATGCAGTGCCCTTCGGAAACCCGCCAGAGCTGGTCGCGGTTGTCGTATTGGTCCATGGCCAGGATCTGCCAGGAATCCTCGTCAATGTAGAAGGTGCGCTTCTTGTAGATATGGCGCATGCCTTCCTTGAGGGTCGCTTCGACCACCCAGACCCGGTGCAACTCGTAGCGCAGGTAGTCCGGGTTCAGGTGCAGCGGCGTGAGGATGTCCTTATACTTGAGCTTCTCGCTGTTCAGCAGGTAGCTGTTGTAGGGGACGTAGATCTCCTTCTTGCCGACCAGTTCCCAGTTGTAGCGCTCGGGGCTGCCGTTGTACATGTCGACCGTATCACTGGTGGTCAGGCCGTCGCCGCCTTCCTTGGGATTGTCGAAGGCCACGTTGGGCGCGCGGCGCACGCGGCGCTGGCCGGGGTTGTACAGCCAGGCGCTGCGGTTCTCCTTGTTCTGGTCGAGGGTTTCGTGAACCAGCAGGATTCGGCCGGCAACGCGGGCCGGGGCGAAGATCTCCTGTTTGAACATGGCAATGATGTTATTCAGCTTCTGCTCGGTCATCCCCTCGTGGTTGTAGAGGAAGTCCCCTTTCTCGTTGAACTCGACCATGGTGTAGTCACCGCCGCGGGTCATCGGCGCCAGGCCGAAGTTGCGCTCGAAGGCGTTGCCGCGCCAGCGCAGAATGTGGTTCCAGATGACCTCAATGCCCGTTTGCGGGATCGGGAAAGGGGTACCGATGACCGCGCCGGTCACGCCGTTGCCGCCTTCGGTCAGCTGCGCCGTGGTCGCGATCGCCTTGGTTGCATCATAGATGCGCTGTGGCGCCGCGGCGCTGCGGTGGGTCGGGTAGACGTTCATCTTGTAGGTCGGGTAAGCCTTAAGCATGGCCTGCTGACCAACCGTCAGTTTCGCGGCGTACTGGCCCATGTTGTCGGCGGTAATGGTAAAGAGCACCTGGTCGGCGGCATAGGGGTCGGGATGATGCTTGCCCTTTTCGTAGCCGGCCGGCGGCGTGGCGATGCCCCCCTCCCAGGCCGGGATGGTGCCGTCGGCGTTACCGGCCTTTTCACCACCGATGGGGGTGAGATCTTTGCCGAGACGGTCTGCCTGGTCGGCCGAGATGGCCGCGAAACCCTGGCCCGTCAGGAGCAGGCCGGCCAAGAGAAGTGTCAAGGTGTGCACAGTAAAAGATTTCATTCTTCTCCCTCCTTAAAGGATTAGAAAGAATAGGTAATGTTGAAGGCGACGAAGTCTCGATCGTTGACCAGGTTGTAGCGGCCGGCGCCAAAAAAGTCAGTATAACTCAAGTCGGCCGTCCAGGTGCTCAGGTAGTTGAGGCCAAGACCAAATGTGACCGCTTTGCGGTCTTCGACAAAGTTGCCGCCCGGACCCGGAGAGTTGCCGTCGACGTCGTGCGCCCAGGCGATCCGCGGCGACAGGGTGGCGGCACCGATGGCGTCGTTGAAGTCGAGCTTGGCGACCGCCCGGTAGCCCCAGGAGTCGGCGTCGGCAAAGGCACTGGAGGGTTCGGAATCTTTACCGGCGTGCACGCCACCCGGCTGCGACTGCGCGTAATTGCCGGACGTGTAGGTACCCGGCCCTTCCAGGCGCAGGTCGCTTTTGTTCGGCATGCTGTGCACGTGGGTCCATCCGGCCTCACCGACCAGGGTGAACTGGTCCGCGCCAATCGTCGGCCCGAACAGCTTGGTCATGGTCATCTGCACCTGCGACACATCTTTTTCGATATAGCCGGGGATACGGGTGGAAAGAGGTGCTGCAGAGCCATTGGTGATCTGGTTGTCCAAAAATGCCGGACTAAGTGGCCCGAGGGGGCTCAGTGAGGCGATCAGTAGTTCGACGTCGTCAATCTGCAGCGGCGCGTCCTTGTGATAGGAGTATTCCCCCTGCAGGGATGCGCCGATACTGTCCAGTGCCGTGTTGAAGCTGATGCCGAAGACCTTGATGTCTTCCGGGTATTCAACCTTGTACTGCGCCGTCTGGGCATACTCGTTGACGATGTAGGCATTGGCCAGGGCCGCGTTGCCGGTGGTCGCGGCATTGACGGCACCTGTCGCAACCGACTGGGCCTCAGCTGGGCTCAAGCCATAGGCGATGCCTGCCTGCGTTCCAGCCGTGATGCCAGCGGTAACCGCCCCTGGCAGGTCGGCTGGATTGTTTGCAACAGCGCCGGCAAAGGTTTGAATCCCTGTCGCGGCGCCCAATGAACTGGCGAAGCCTGTCTGGGTGCCCGTTACGCCACTCAGGGTCGGAACGCGGCTGTGGTAGTTGATAAAATAGAAGCCGAACTCGGTATTGTTCAGGCCCGGCGCATAAACCCGCGCCGCCAAACCGTACTGGCCGCTGTCAGAGGGCGTTTCCGTGGCGCCGCGGGGCACCATCATGAAACGGTTGTCCGTGACTTCGAAGGGGATGACCGCTCCCTGCCAGCTGGTCCCAAGGTCCGACCAGTCGCCGAAGCCGAGCAGAACCCGGTCGCCGCTCTTGCCGGCGTAGTCGTTGGTGCTCCAGTAGTAACCGGTCGGGTCGATCTCAACCTTCTCCCAGTCGTACTGGTAAAAGCCTTCGAAGGTCACGTCTTCTGTCGGGCTGACCGAGGCCGAGACCATGCCGACCGGCACGAGGCCCTCTTTCAGCTCGGAGCCGGGCACGCGCAGCTTGCTCACATCGTAAGGGTTGATGACATTGATGCCGTTCTGGATGAAGGTGCTTTCCCCCCAGCTCAGGACCTGGTTGCCAAGGCGGACCTGGCCGGGCATCTGACCGAGGTCGAAGTTCGCCCAAAGGTAGGCGTCGAGCAGGTCGGCGTTCTTGCCGACCAGGTCGAGGGCGTCATTGCTGAGATCGGTCCGCTCACGATCGCTGTCCTCGCTCTCGAAATCGTAAAAGGCAGAACCACGAAGGAACAGGCCGAAGTCGGAATACCTGAGGTCCAGTTCACTGGTAATCTTGGCGAGGTTGCTGATCAGCTTGCCGTCGTCATAGTTCAGGTTGCCGTCATCGCCGTTGACCGAGTAGGCCTTGCCGCCGTTGGCTAGGCCGATGAGATGCTCGTCGCGGTCCGCCACGCGCAGACTGACACCATAGGAGAGAGTGCTGTCGAGGCTGCCCTCCACTTCGCCGAGGCTGAACTGGAACGCCGCCACCGGAGTCCCCCACAGCATTGCCAAAAGGACAGGCATGATTATGCCCAGCCGGCCAGGTCCCTTCAAACCTTGTAGATTCATCGTGTCTCCTCCCTAAGTAAACTGAAACCACTGACCATGGAAACCAAAAGAAGCACCCTCGAAATCCGGGGGCAACCTTCTTTATACATGAAGACTCATTGAAAACAAAACGCTATTTTATAATGCGATGAACAGTACAAATGTATTACTTAAGAAATACGCTTACTGAAGCTGGCCGGCCTTGAAGTCGGATTCTGTCAGGAGTTTGTCCTCAGCCGAATAGGTGCGGTACGTGCCATCGACTTCGCCGTTGCGGTAAGAGAATTCGTGCTCAAGTTGCCCCGAGTCGAAAAATATCTTGGCCGGGCCGTTGAGATCGCCCTTTTGATAGGGGACAACCTTTTTTGCCTACTTGTTGGCATGGAAGGTCGTGTATTTTCCCTTTGGTCTCCGGCCATCTGGCCGCGGGCGGTGATCTGGCCGTTCACGTCGAACCGGGGGCCGTCCCGGCGGTGTGTTCACGTTTCCGGATCTGCCATTCTAGGGCGCCATCGGCGCTATGGCCCTCGGGTTTTCCGTTTTCCCCGCGACATGGACCTCGCGAATTTTACCATCTTGGAAGATATCGTCCCACTTGAGTCTGCCGTCCGGATCGACACCTCGGTCTTATGTCTAGGCGGTCGTAGCCAAGCTTGCGGCGGCCAGCTCCAGGCAAAGGGCGGTCAGGTAGAGATGTCTTTGAATTATTGTTTGGACACCTGAGATGAGATTATAAAAGCAATATTAGCCCCTCTGCGGAGAGGCTGACAGCAACCTGCGGAAGCGGTCACGAGGAAAGTTAATGCTCCACCTGGTCTGCTCGCAAGTGGAATTCCAGCTTGGCCTGGTTGTCCCCGTCCAGGTCGAAGCAGGTCAACCCGGCATTCTCGATGAGAAGCTCCCCCCCGTGCATCAGGGCGCTGGCAAGCTTGGCTAAGTGGGGCATGTGGCCGACCACCAGAACACGGCTTGCGACAGGTTCTTGCTGCAGCAGGGTCAGCAGTTCCTGGGGTGGCCGGTCCGGCAAAACCGCCTCTGTGGTCAGGATATCGCTGTAGGGGAAGCGCACTCCTTCGGCAACCAAAGCCGCGGTTTGATGGGCGCAGCGTTTGGGACTGGCAACAATCAGGTCGAAGCTCAAGCCGAGCCGCTTGATGCCGCGGGCGGCAGCTTTGGCCTGGTTGATACCGGCCGGGTTGAGCGGTTTCTCCGGGTTCTCCTCGGCGGAGTAGGCAAGAGCATGCTGCATCAGGTACAATTTCACGGTAAGGCGCCTTTTCTTGTTGCAGAGGTTCAGGTGAAAGATGATAGTCACAGCTTACCCTGTTTGACAGGCAGGTTCAATTGTACATGATAACAATCAGACCCCTGAGTATAGGAGAGGCTAATGTCGATGTTGCGCAGATTTTTCGCAAAAATTCCCTGGACGGTGCTGCTGACGGCGGCGCTCCTGCTGGGATTGGCGCCTTTTCGGCCTGAGCCGCACCTTGTGGAAAAACTACGCATGCTCATTCATGGCCAGTTGACTAGGCCTCTGGACGTTTTTGACCTTTGTCTGCATGGTGCACCGCTGCTGCTGGTCATGGGCAAACTGCTGCTGGGCCGTCAGGCACAATCACCGGCCGGTGATTGAGGATATAGCGTGCTTGATTTTGTGCAAACTCTGACAGTTGTGACGTGGCACATTTTTACCGATGCCGCTCCTTTCGTGATCTTTGGCTTTGTGGCCGCCGGCCTGATCAAGGCCATACTGCCAGAAGAGGCCGTTGCCAGACATCTGGGCGGGCGTTCCACCGCTGCGGTGATCAAGGCCTCGCTGCTCGGTATTCCGCTGCCGCTCTGTTCCTGCGGCGTGATCCCTGCAGCGATCAGCCTCCGTAAGCAAGGGGCGGGGCGTGGGGCTTCGGCTGCCTTCCTGGTCTCCACCCCGGAGTCCGGGGTCGATTCGATTGCCATCACCTGGGCGCTGCTCGACCCGGTCATGACCGTTGTCAGGCCCGTCGCAGCGTTTATCACTGGCACCTTGACCGGCATCCTGATCAACCTGCTGCCGGAAGAAAAGACCGTCTTGACCGCAGAGCCGAATGGCTGCGGCTGCCATGCTGGCGGCTGTGACCCAGGCGAGGCCGCAAAAGAACCGCTGGTCAGGCGGATGACCGCTGGTCTGCAATATGCCTTCGGTGAACTGCTCAAGGATATTGGCGGCTGGCTGCTGCTCGGCGTGCTGATTGCCGGGCTACTGACCGCACTTATCCCGGACGGGTTCTTTGCCCTGCTTTTCCAACACCAGGCCGCTTCACTTCTGGTCATGCTGCTGGTTAGTATTCCGCTCTACATGTGTGCCAGCGCATCGACGCCGATTGCGGCCGCCCTCGTGCTTAAAGGCTTGTCCCCCGGAGCGGCGCTGGTCTTCCTGCTGGCCGGTCCGGCGACCAATGCAGCAACACTTACAGTGGTAGCCCGGTTCTGGGGACGACAGGCCACGTTCGTCTACCTGGCGGTGATTGCCAGCTGCTCGCTGGTGCTTGGCTGGCTGGTGAATGAATTCTACGGCTGGGCGGGGTTGGATATCAGTCGGTGGGTGACGCCGGCAGCAGGGGCGGCGCCCAGTGGGTGGAACACTCTGGCCGCCGTGCTCCTGCTGGCGCTGATCCTGCGGGCGTTCTGGCGGTCGCGGCAGCCCGCGGGCTGTTGTGCCGGATAGTCAAGAGGTTGCGTGGACACCCTCTATTTCGGTCAGGGCAACTCCTGCAACTTGATTTCCTCCAGCGTTTGCCGAAAGGTGTCGACGAGCGGGCCGCCAAGGTCCACGGCCTGCTGGGCCGCGGTCAGGGCGTCCTGGCGCTTGCCCTGCTCCGCTAGGACATGGGCGAGGTTGTTGAAAGCCACGCCGTTTTGCGGTTGCAGCCGTGTCGCCTGGGCAAAGGCCTGTGCGGAACCGTCAAGCTCGTGCAGCCGGTAGCGGCTATTGCCGAGGCCCATCCAGGCGGCAAAACTCGACTGCCATCTTTGCAGTGCCGTGGCATAACCCCTTGCGGCAGTCTGCCATTGACCGGCATTTTCGAGGCCAGCAACGGCGGAAAGCCATGCCCCTTCCTCCGCGCCGGCCGGCAGCTGATCCGGTGGCAGCACCAACAGCCCCCAGTAATCGCTGCGCCGCCAGATATTCATGAAAACGCGCGAGCTGAGAATCTCCCGGGCGGTGAGCCCTGAGTGTAGGATGACCTCTCCCTGCTCCTGGTTGTAGCCAATCACCACGGCATAATGCCATTTCGGATACCAGAAAAAGCTGAGGTTGACCAGGACGATCGCCGGATTGCCGGCAGAGATCTCAGCCAGCAGGGCCTCGCTGCCGGTGATGGGATAGGCGACCCGGCCGTGCCTGCGGGCCGAAGCAACTAGAGCGCTCTGCAGGCTGCCCTTGAGCCCGGGGGTATAGACCTCGGCTGTCAGGTCGGAGGGCTGCAGGGGGACCCCGCTCCAATTGAGCACCATGGCAAGGGCCGCCGGCCCGCACTGCAACTCATCCTGGGCAAAAAATGGCACTCCTGCAACCATGGCTTTTGGTGGGCTCCCGGGGTTCTGCGGCAGCGGTCCCGCCGGGAGGAGGCCGCAACCGTGGAGGGCAGCGGACAGCACTAAAAACAACAGGCCGGCAATCATCCGACTGCCGACCCTGATCTTTGTCGAAATGGCCTTGTGCTTAGCGCTGGTGGTTGACAAAGGAGAAGACATGGGTGAAGCCGAGGATGTCAGTGATCAACAAAACCAGAAAGATTAAAACTGCGGCTCCAACGATCGTTCCTAACCCATCGCCACCGGCAGGCATCTGGTCCATGGACTTGGCGATCTTCGCCAGTTCTGCACTGGACAGGCTGTCCACTCTTTGTTGTGCTTCGGCGCTGTCGACACCTTGCAAGGCCATGATCTGCTGCACATCTTCACGCGCCAGGAATGCGGCAACCTTAGTCCGCTCTGCCGACTTCTGCTGCCCGGCGATGACGGTATCGGTGCCGATCATGCGTGCATGAGCTGTGGGCACGGTGAAATTAAGCAGAAGAAATGAAAAAACCAAAATGCAGCTCACTGGCCTGATCAGTACCTTCAGCATGGAGGACCTCCCTTTACTTTAGCCGGTTGCAAGAGATTGGGCGCAATCAATAATCGTGGTAATTCTAACGACTCCGGGGGAGCCTTGGCAATACTAATTTCCCGGCATGCCTGCGGCGCTGAAGGTTTATTTCTTCAGGTGCTTCTGCCAGTCGGCTAGGAACTTCTCCAGGCCGATATCGGTCAGCGGGTGCTTGGCCAGTTGTTGCATGACACTGTAAGGGATGGTGCAGATATCTGCGCCGATCATCCCGGCTTGCAGCACGTGCTGCGGACTGCGCACCGATGCGACGATGATCTCGGTGGCGTAGCCGTAATTGTCGAAAATAGTCTTGATCTGGTCGACGATTTCCATGCCGTCATGGCCGATATCGTCGAGGCGACCGACGAAGGGTGACACATAGGTGGCCCCGGCCTTGGCCGCGAGCAGTGCCTGCAGCGGCGAGAAGATCAGCGTCAGATTGGTCTTTAAGCCTTTTTGGCTCAAGACTTGGGTGGCTTTCAGCCCTGCTTCGGTCAGGGGCAGTTTGATGACGATCTTGTTGGGGTCAAGCCTGGCAAGGACTTCGCCTTCGCTGACCATGCCGGCCGCGTCGATCGCCACGACTTCCGCGGAAATCGGCCCATCGACCAGGGCGATGATCTCCTTGAGAACCTCGTGAAAGTCCCGGCCGCTCTTGGCGACTAGCGAAGGGTTGGTGGTGACACCGTCAACCAGCCCCAGGGCGCTGGCGGCGGCGATCTCTTTGACATCTGCGGTATCGATGAAGAATTTCATATCTCAGCTCCTTGGTGATTTAAAAGGATAATAAGCTGCAGTCAGCTGCGTTGTTGGTATTGGTCGCGGCACGCGTTGGAACAGAAATAGTGGGTCGTCCCTTTGACTTCGGTCTTTACGGCGTCGTTGCGCGGCACGTAGATCCCGCACTCGGGGTCTTTGATCATCTCTTCGCCACGGGAGGTTTTCTCCGCCGGAGGGGCAGGGCGTTTCAGCAGGGCCTGCTTGACGGCCTGAAAGACCGTGTAAATCAGGAAGCCAACAATCAGCCATAGGAGCAGTCGAACCAGCATGGGCATTACCAGCTTGTGCGCAAGGGCACAAGCTCTGAGACACCGCTACTGCCCGCAGCCAGTTCGGTGATGGTTTGGTCAAGCAGCGGGTGCTTGAGGTCGAGGGGCAATTTCGATCAAGGGTGCAAGGACGAAAGGCCGCTCCTGGAGCCTGGGATGCGGTATCGTCAAGCTCCTCCTCGCAGATGACCTGCTCGGCGTAAAAAAGAATGTCGATATCCAGGGTCCGCGGCGCCCACCTGATCGGCCGGGACCGTCCGAATTCGGCCTCTGTCGCCAGGCAGGCCTCAAGCAACTCGCGTGGCGCGAGAGAGGTTTGCACCTCGAGGACGCTGTTCAGAAACAGCGGGTTGTCCGATGGTCCGCCGATCGCCTCGGTTTCGAACACGCTCGCGGTCTGGACAAAGGCAATGCCCGGTCGGCTGACCAGCGCGTCGCGCCCTCCCCGCAAAAATGCCAGACGATTGCCGAGGTTGCTGCCGAGTCCTAGGTAGGCGGTATGCATGTCGTTCAAACACGTCCTCCCGTTCGGATTGAATATAACCATAGTGGCCGAGGGGCGTCAACCACGCTGAACCGCTTTATGGCCGCCAAGCATGCAAGCGCCGGGGGAGGAAACCGGCAATTTTGTGTTATCATGATGGTCAACGTTGCAGCGTAAGACTGTTTGCGGCTTTTCTAAAGAGTTTTTCCAAACGATTGAACCCTGGTGTGAATGCTGCCAAGGAGCCATTTCAAGTCATGTCCAATGACCCGCGTATCCCGATCCTGAATGTCATAGAGACCCTCTCCGACCGTTATCTGAAGGGTAAGGTCAAGGCGGTCAAGCTGGCCATGATGACGCTGCTCTCCGGTGGCCACCTGCTGCTTGAGGATATCCCCGGCCTTGGCAAGACCACCCTGGCCCTGGCCCTGGCGCACGCCCTGGGGTTGTCTTTCGGGCGTATCCAGTGCACCAGTGATCTGCTGCCATCGGATATCACCGGCCTGTCGATTTTCGACCGCGATCAGAACCGGTTCAGCTTCATCGAGGGCCCGGTTTTCAACAACCTGGTCCTGGCGGACGAAATCAACCGAGCCATGCCGAAAACCCAGAGCGCCTTGCTCGAAGCGATGGAGGAGCACCGGGTCACGATTGAGGGCAAGACATACCGCCTGCCTGATCCGTTCATGGTGATTGCCACACAGAACCCGGTGGAACAGGTCGGCACCTATCCGCTGCCGGAATCACAGCTTGACCGTTTCCTGATAACCACCGGGATCGGCTATCCGCCGGCAGCCATGGAGAAGACGATCATTCGCACCGGCAGCATTCGTGAAGGGATCCGGGACATCCAGCCGCTGCTGTCGATTGAGGAGTTGCGGCGGGCGCGCCACGCCATTCGCCAGGGGGTGCAGCTCTCCGAGAAGATTACCGAGTATATCTATCAGCTGGTGGCGGCCACCCGCGCACACCCGATGCTGCTCACCGGCATCTCCACGCGTGGCGCCATCAGCCTGGCAGAAACCGCGCGCAGCCATGCCTTTTTGGACGGCCGCGATCACGTCATCCCCGAGGATGTCAAAGCGCTCTACCTGCCGGTGTGTGCCCATCGCCTGATTCTACGCCCTGAGAACGAAGCCCTCGACCGCAAGGAGATACTGCTTTCGCTGCTCGAAGAAAATCCGGCGCCTTTGGTCTGAAGCTGACCCGCGCCGGGTTTATTTATATTGCCATCACCCTGTTGCTCGGTTTCGCCGCAGTCAATACCGGCAACAATCTCCTTTACCTGCTGGTCTCCGCCCTGCTCGGGTTCATGTCCGTTTCCGGCGTGCTCGGCAAATGGAACCTGGCCCGGGTCGATGTACGTTATTCCCTCCCCGATGAGATCTACGACGGCCTGCCGACCCTGCTCGGCGTCGAGCTTGTCAACCGGCGCCGCTGGCTGCCGATCTTTCTGATGGAGGTTGTGGTTGCTGACCGGGCGCTTTTTTTCCCGCTGGTCGACCCGAGTCAGGGCCGCCAGAAAAGCGTGGAAGTCACACTCTCCGGGCGAGGCCTGCGGCCACTCCCGACCGCCGCTATCCGTTCCCGCTTTCCGGTCAATTTCTTCATCCGTTCACTAGGGCTGGTCATCGATCAGAAGGTGACGGTTTTCCCGGCCCCGCAACCCTGCCCAGATCTGCGCCAGGTCGATCCGGGCGGCGGACAGGGCTTGCAGCAAAATTGGCAGCGTGGTTACGAGGGGGATATCAACCGCATCAGCGATTACCAGGGGGGGGAGCCGCTCAAGTCGATTCACTGGAAACTCTCGGCCCGCCATGACCGGCTCAAGGTCAAAGAGTTATCGGCAGCCACCCGCAAGCCTGTCATTCTCGACCTGGCAGAAATGCCCGGTGCGGGTGTCGAGCAACGCCTGTGCCATGCCAGCTACCTGGTGTCGCGCTGGTTGCGCAACGGCTGGCCAGTCGGTTTGAAGGCCGGCGGCCTCGAACTCCCCCCGGGCGCCGGCCAGCGCCATAAACTTCTGCTGCTGCAGACATTGGCTCATTATGGTCAAGATCAAAAGACTGCTTGATTTTCTTGCCGTCGCCGTTGCCTTGGTCAGCATGGGGCCGGTCCTGGCGTATCTCGATCGATCGCTGCTCCTGGTAGCGCTGCTCGCCATCCCGGCTGGCCTGTGGTGCGACCGCCGCGAACAATATCCGTTGCCGACCTGGCTGGCAACAGTCGTTGCGCTGTGTAGCATGGTTTTCTACGCTATACAGATCACCCGCGATGAAGTTGCCATCCCGGTGGTGCATGCCATGGTGGTCCTCATGGTCGTGCGTCTTCTGACCCCCAAGGCCGGGCGGGATTACCTGCAGATTTTTGTCCTGGCCATCTTTCTGCTGGCCGGTTCTTCCCTGATCCACCTGGAGATCAGTTTTGCTTTTTACCTGGTCCTGCTGATCTTCGGCGTGACCCTCGGTCTGGTCATTTTGACCGTTTACGTCACTGACCAGAAGCTGACCATGACCCGCCCTGACTTGGTCAAGCTGGTCAGGATCGGCCTGGTCCTGCCGACGGTGTCCCTGCTGCTGATGGTGGTTTTTTTCGTGGTCCTGCCACGGACTCGCCATCCGCTCTGGAATTTTCTCAATCCGTCTGCGAGGGCGGTCGTGGGCCTTGCCGAGACGGTGCAGCCGGGCAGCTTTGCGCAGATTTCCACAAACCTGGCGCTGGCCTTCCGCGCCGAGGGCCCGGAGCTGGCCCCGGAAGATCGCTATTGGCGTGCCCTGGTCCTCAACCAGTCGGAAGAGGGGCGCTGGGTGCGTAAACAACCTCCCCGAGAAGGCCCCCCGCGGATCGAGGGCCCGGCGCCGGTCATCTTCATAATTTACCCGGAGCCGCGGACCGACCGTTATCTGGTGACCCTCGACCGGCCCCTGCTGGCCACCGGGGTCCGCAACGAAACCACCGTCGACCAAATGTATATCGCGCGCAGCGCGCTCGATCACCGCCTTCGTTTCGAGGTCCGCGCCAGTCCCGGGGCCGACCTGAAGGTGCAAGGGGTAGTCGACCGTGATTTCTACCTGCAGCCTCCTGCCGAGGTCAGCCCGCGTATGCGCCGGCTGGCTGAAGACATTCGCGGCGCCGGTGAAGACGTCGGTGCGCGCATCGCTTCCCTGGCGGCTTTCTTTCGCAATCAGGAGCTCAGCTATGCCCAGGATGACTTGCCGACCGGAGCGCAGGCCATCGATACCTTCCTGTTCGAAAAGAAGCGCGGCTATTGCGAGTTTTTTGCTTCGGCATATATCTCCATAGCCCGGCTTGCTGGCATCCCGGCACGGCTGGTCGGTGGTTATTACGGTGGAGATTACAACCCGCTGGGGGGGTATTACCTGGTCAGTGAAGATGCGGCCCATGTCTGGGTCGAAGTATTGTCTGCCGATAATGCTTGGCAGCGCGTCGACCCCAGTCAGTGGGCGATCAACGTCGACACAACGCTGGGGGCACGTGACCGCGATCGGCTGAGTTCGTTGCGGCAGCTGGCCGACAGCCTCAATTACCAATGGGTGCAGGCGGTCGTAGTGTTTGATCTGGGGCAGCAGATCGCGCTCTTCCGCGAGGCTGGCGACCGCATGCGCAATCTCCGTTCGGTGCGCGCCCCGCAAGGCTGGTGGAAAATCGTCGTTGCACTGCTGATTGCCACGGTCGTTGCGGCGAGTGCTCTCGCCTTGCGGCATACATCGAAAGAGGCACGCCTGTTGGAGCAGTTGCGGGTTCGACTGCGGAAGCGTTACGGTCCGGCGGCATTGGCTCCGGGAGCCGGGTTGGTCGAGATAGCCGAGCAACTGGATAATGAGGAGTGTCGTGAATTTGCCCGAATCTATTATGGGGCTGTATTTCGCGACCGGGTGTTGTCCCGGCAGGAAGTTTTGCAACTGCGGTGTTTGTTGAAGAGAATTTAGCCTCTGCTTCAGGCCGGTTTTGCCGGGCGCCGGCGGCGTGGGCGACGGTGGGTGCGGCGGGTTCCTTGCCTAGCAGGCTGCTCTGCCGGGTCATGTCCTGAGTGCAAAGCTTTCTGCCAGGTTTCGACCAGGGCCGGGTCGCTGCCGCTGGCTTGGGTCCAGAGGCGGAACAGCTCCAGGGACCGCGGGGTTTCCGGGTTGAGTAGGAAGCGCTTCTGACCACGATGACCGAGCCCACGGGCGAACCGGTAGCAGCCGATCAGCATCTCCCGCGCCTGGTGGCGCAGGCCGTGAGCGAGGCGAAAATAATTGCAATATGGCGTCAGCAGGTGCCCGGCCGACTGCAAAACCTCGTTGATAGGCAGTGACGCATGGATCGGGCATTTATGCCAGAAGCGATCGAGAAACAGCGTGGCCAGGATCATCGCTTCGTCGATGCCGCCGGCCTTGCGGAAATACTGGTTGAGACTCGCCAAGAGCGTGAAGGTGGTTTCCCCGGCCTGGTAGCCTCCCATCAATGGCTGCATTAGCCCGAGCGCCTGGGCCTGTTGCAGAACTTCAGCACCGACACCGAGGCGGAAAAGTTCCAGCAGCTCTTCACGCACCCTGGCCGGAGCGGCCTCGGCAATCGTCGGTGCTTTGTCCGCAATTCCTTCAAGAACCTCCTCACCGAGGGCGAAATCGAGACGGACGCTGAATTCCAGGGCGCGCAGCATGCGCACCGGGTCCTCGACGAAGCGGGTTCCGGGATCTCCGATCACGCGCAGCTGGCGCTTCTCGAGATCCTTGAGTCCACCGACATGGTCAACGATTGAAAAGTCGGCGATATTGTAGAACAGGGCATTGATGGTAAAGTCCCGCCGAAAGGCGTCTTCGCGCGGCGTCCCGAACTGGTTCTGCATGAAGAGGGTGTGCTCTTCGGGATCGTCCGGAAGTTCGTCGGGATGGGGATGGCGCCGAAAAGTGGCCACTTCGATGACCTGGTCACGACCGAACCTGATGTGCGCCAGGCGGAAGCGACGACCGACCAGGAAACAGTTGCGAAACAGCTTTTTGACCTGCTGCGGGGTGGCGTCAGTGCCGACGTCGAAGTCCTTAGGGGTCCTGCCGAGGAGTAGGTCACGCACGCTGCCGCCGACGAGGTACGCCAGATAGCCGTTGTGATGCAGCCGGTAGAGCACCTTGAGGGTGTTTTCATCGATCTGGCTGCGGGAGATGCCGTGGGCCGCACGGGGCAGTATCGTCGGGGCATCAGGGGCAGCGTCAGCGTTTGCAGGGGATGCAGCCATGGAACTCCAGAACTCTCGCAGTTTTAAAAAGCCGACGGCCGGTAAAGTTTCCACTGTATAGCAGATTTCACCCGGCGAGGGAAGCCCGGTGGCAATTCGCATTGTCATCGGCCGGTGATCCGGATATAACTGGAACATCGCACGCAGGTATGGTTGTTGTGCAATCATATGACCCCCGGCAGGAGCTGATCCCTGATATGAATCTCCTTGTGGTGCTCGGGCCGACGGCTTCGGGTAAAACCCATCTGGCGGTTGCGGCCGCCCGCCAACTGCATGGCGAAGTCCTCTCGGCCGATTCACGCCAGGTCTACCGTGGGCTGGATATCGGCACGGGCAAGGACCTTGATGAATATGGCCTGACCCCGTATCATCTCATCGATGTGGTTGAGCCCGGCTACGAGTTCAGCCTGTTTGATTTTGCCCAGGCCTTCAGCGTAGCGTACCATGAGATTCGCGGCCGCGGCCGACTGCCGATCCTGGCCGGGGGTACCGGGCTCTACCTGGATGCCGTGTTGCGCGGCTATGAACTGGTGGAGGTGGCCGAGAATCAGGCGTTGCGCCGGGAACTGGAACCACTTCCCCTCGAGGATCTGCAGTCGCGACTACGGACACTGCGTCCGGATCTGCACAACTCCACCGACCTGCATGATCGTTCGCGGTTGATCCGGGCCATAGAGATTGCCGAGGGTGAACGTCAGAGCGGGGGTCAGTCCTTGGCCATGCCGGACGTGAACCCATTGGTGTTTGGACTGCGCTGGCCGCGGGAGCTGTTGCGGCAGCGAATTACCAGGCGCTTGCAGCAGCGTCTCGAGCATGGCCTGATCGAGGAGGTCGCCAGCCTGCGTGTTGCCGGTGTGAGCTGGGAGACCCTCGACTATTATGGCCTTGAATACCGTTTCGTTGCCTGGCACCTGCAGGGGCAACTCAGTCGCAACGATCTCTTCCAGAAGCTGAACAGCGCCATTCACCAGTTTGCCAAGCGCCAGGAAACCTGGTTTCGGCGCATGGAACGCCAAGGGGTTGCCATCCATTGGCTCGATGCCGCAGGCGACCCGCTTGATGAATTGCTTGCCGCATGTCAGGTCCGCCAGCAATGACCCTTTTGCCTCCGGCAGTTCAACGCTATCTCGGCAGGAACGCCGTCAAAGGCCCGTGGCGGCTTGCTGGCGAAGTGCGCACCGGTTTTTCCGGAGCGGTCGTCATCCCGGCACTGGCCGAAGGCGAGCGCCTGTTTAAAACGCTGCATAGCCTGGCGGCCAATCCACTGCAATGGACCGATCGCTTCCTTGTGGTGATCGTGGTCAATCATGGCGCGCATGCTGAGCCAGTGGACCGTTTGCAAAACGGCCTTGACCTTGTCAGGTTGGCCGATCTCGCCGCAATCTCGCCGCTGTGCCTGGCCTGGGTTGACGCCGCCAGCGCCGGGGCCGAGCTTCCGGCCAAGCTGGCGGGGGTCGGCTTCGCCCGTAAGCTTGGTATGGACCTGGCGTTGACGCGTCTGGATTGGGCAGGAGATCCCCTGCTGGTTTGCCTTGATGCCGACACCCTGGTGGAAGCGGGTTACCTCGAGACGGTCGCGGCACACTTTCGCCGCTCCGCACGGGGTGCTGCGGTTATCCCCTTTCGGCATCAGGCGGGCCGAGATTATGCCCAGCAGGTTGCCATCGAGCGTTACGAGCTGTTTCTGCGCAGCTATGTATACGGTCTGCACCTGGCCGGGTCTCCCTACGCCTTCAACAGTATCGGCAGTGCCATGGCCTGCCGGGGAGCGGCCTACGTACGTTGCGGCGGCATGAATTGCCGCAAGGCCGGCGAAGACTTTTACTTCCTGCAGAAACTGGCGAAGACCGATGGCGTCGAGCGTCTTTCCGGAACCACGGTGTTTCCTGAACCGCGAATGTCGGAGCGGGTCCCCTTTGGCACCGGGCGCAGCATGACCCGCCTGCTTGGTGGTGATGATCAGGCGGTGCTTTTTTACCCGGCGCTGGCGTTTAGGCTCCTGGGGGACTGGCTGTTTGCCGTGGAACGGAATATCTCGGCCGAGGCCGAAAAACTTTTGATCGTGGCAGAGAGGATTTCCCCGGTTCTGGCCGCCTACCTGGAACAGGCGGACTGGCTTCGCGTTTGGCCGCGCCTGCAGGCGACTCATCAAACCGGTCGAGAAGCGTCTGCAGGCTTTCCATACCTGGTTCGATGGCTTCAGGACTCTGCGGCTGATCCACCTCCTGTGTGATGCTGGCCTTGCCCGCGGCGATGCTGGGGTGCTCCTTCCCGAATATTTCGCCTGGGATGGACGCCCCTGTCCCGCAACGATGGCTGGGATGCTTGAGGAACTGCGTCAGTTCGACGGGGTTTAGTCTTGGATAAGTTTGTCGAAAATCTAAAAAGCTGTGCTACTATGAGTCAGAGAGCCCCCATATCTGCTTGTTTTGCTAACAGAATGAAGAGGTGCCGATGAGTGTGCCCGAAAAGCCCGAGTTTGCTGCGGAACAGAAGAGCCAGCGGTGTGCCACGCGTGCTCCGCTGATCGTCGAGAAAATCCCCTGCGGCGATGGCCGGAAAACCTTGTTTGGCTACGCCAAGAATATCAGTCGCGGCGGGTTGTTTATTGCGACGGTAAAGCCGCGTGAGCCTGGTGAGGAGTTCACTCTTGAACTTAGGCTGCCGAGCAACTCCCGTCACACCATCCGCTGTCGCTGCGAGGTCGTATGGAAGCGGCATTTCCAGCGCAAGGACTCCAATGAGCCGGGGATGGGACTGCGCTTCATCGACCTCGACGATGTCGACGGCGCCAAGATTGATGAGTGGGTGGCGGAACAGACGGCCAAGCCTTTGTCATAAGTTTGACACGGGCGACGGTGATCACTTTTTTTATCCGTCAAGAATCGCTGTAAGTTTTATCCTTCAACTTTAAACTTTGCTGTGGTGAAAGGAGAGAGTCATGACTCAGGAACTGAAGCTGCTGGAGGCAATCAAGCTTGCCATTCAGACGGAAAAAGACGTCATGGATTTTTATCTCAAAGCTGCCGCTCTGACCAATAACGAGCGTGGCAAAAAGGTCTTTGAGCAGCTAGCCAAGGAGGAACGCGAGCACGCCGGGCACTTTTTCAAGATTTATACTGGTAGCGACCTCGGTTCCTTTGACGAATTCATTGTCCAGCCCCCAAAGGCCAACCACGCCATGCTCAAGCAACTCGAGAAGGCTCTGGATGAGAATGTCCACGAGCGCCGGGCCATGGAGCTGGCCATGACGGAGGAAGAGGACCTTGTCAAGAACCTGCGCATGACCGCAGCCCGCATCGTTGACCCCGCTGTGCGGGCCGTGTTCGATCGGATGGCAGAGGAAACGGAAACCCACTTTGCGATCATCGAATCCGAATATGCTCACATGATGGGCATGGTTCACGAGATGGATATTGATACCTATGTACGGGAATAAACGCTGGCAAGGCCTGGGACTGCTCTTCGCTCTGCTGGCGCTGCCAGTCTCGGCAGTCGCTGTGACCGGTGCGGTTCACGATGTTCATCGTCTGCCGGGCAATGACGAATTTCAGAGTACTATCGAAGCCCGCTGCACGATCTGCCATACCCGGGACCGGGTTGATGAAGCGCTCAGCCAACAGGCAGACCTTGACGTTCTCATGCAACGTATGATCGAGCGTGGCGCCATCCTCAGCGAGCACGACCAGAAGGTCCTGGGTACTTTCTGGGGCTCGCCGCTCAAGGGTGAGAGCCCCGACCCCACCAAGGCAAAATAACGATTAGCCACACGTGGATAAAATCAAAGGACCGGCCTGTAGGCCGGTCCTTTTTAGTTGTGGATCAATGCAAGGCAAGGTTCTCAGGGTTGCCAGATTTTCAGCAACGCCTGGGCCATCTCAGCCGGGCTGTCGGCGACGCTGACTCCGCATTCCCGCAAAAATGCCTTTTTGCTTGCCGCATCACCCTTGCCGCCGGAGATGATCGCACCGGCATGGCCCATGCGCTTGCCGGACGGCGCTGTGGCGCCGGCGATAAAAGCCGCAACCGGTTTGGTCATGTGGTCTCGAACGAACGCCGCGGCCTGCTCTTCGGCGTCGCCGCCGATCTCGCCGATCATGATGACCGCCTCGGTGGCCGGATCGTTCTCGAACATCTTCAGCACGTCGAGGTGGCTGGTGCCATTGACCGGGTCGCCACCGATGCCGACGCAGGTCGTCTGGCCGATGTTGCGGGTGGTCAGCTGCCAGACGGCTTCGTAGGTCAGGGTGCCGGAACGGGAGACGACGCCGACCGGGCCAGGCTTGTGAATGTAGCCGGGCATGATGCCGATCTTGCATTCGCCCGGCGTGATCACGCCGGGGCAGTTGGGGCCGACCAGGCGACAGTTCTTGCCTTCCATGTACTTCTGGACCTTGACCATGTCGAGCACCGGCACGCCCTCGGTGATGCAGATCACCAGCTCGATGCCGGCTTCGACCGCTTCCATGATGGCATCGGCGCTGCCGATCGGCGGTACGTAGATCACAGAGGCCGTGGCGCCGGTCTCTTTGACGGCGTCTTCCACGGTGTTGAAGATCGGGAACCCGTCGATTTTGGTGCCACCTTTGCCGGGCGTGACCCCGCCGACCATCTTGGTGCCATAGTCACGGGCGCCCTGGGCGTGGAATAGGCCGGTGGACCCGGTAATCCCCTGGGTAATAACCTTGGTGTTTTTATCAACCAGTATACTCATCGCACTCTCTCCTTAACCCTTGACAGCTTTGACGATCTTTTCGGCAGCATCAGCCATGCCGTCGGCACTGACAATGTTCAGCCCAGACTCCGCCAGCATCTTCTTGCCGAGCTCCACGTTGGTGCCTTCGAGGCGCACCACCAGCGGCACCTTGACGCCGAGCTGCTTGGCCCCCTCGATAACCCCGGTGGCAATCACGTCGCACTTCATGATGCCGCCAAAGATGTTGACCAGGATCCCCTCGACCTTGCTGTCGGAGAGGATGATCTTGAAGGCTTCGGTAACGCGTTCAATGGTCGCGCCGCCCCCGACGTCGAGGAAGTTGGCCGGGTCGCCGCCGTAGTGCTTGATGATATCCATGGTCGCCATGGCCAGGCCGGCGCCGTTGACCATGCAGCCGATGTTGCCATCCAGGGCGATATAGGAGAGGTCGTACTGGGAGGCTTCGATCTCCATCATGTCCTCTTCGTCGTAATCGCGCAGGTCGCGGATGCGCAGGTGACGGAAGAGCGCATTGTCGTCGAGGTTGATCTTGGCGTCGAGGCAGATCAGGTTGCCCTCGCCGGTCAGGACCAGCGGGTTGATCTCGAGCAGGGCGCAGTCGGTCTCGACAAAGGCCTTGTAGAGGTTCATCAGCAGCGGCACCGCCTGCTTGACCTGGGCAAAGCCGAAGCCCAGCTTGAAGCCGACCTTGCGGGCCTGGAAGGCGGTCAGGCCGACGACCGGGTCGACCGCCTCGAAAAAGATCTTCTCCGGCGTCTTGGCAGCGACTTCCTCGATATCCATGCCGCCTTCGGCCGAAGCCATCAGGGTCACCTTGTCGGTGGCACGATCAACCAGGAAAGAGACATAGAATTCGTCTGCGATATTGCAGCCGCTCTCGATCAGCACGCGCTTGACGATCTTCCCTTCCGGGCCGGTCTGGTGGGTGACCAGGGTCATGCCGAACATGTCGCGGGCGAACTTTTTCACCTCGTCGGCCGTTTTGGCAATCTTGACGCCGCCGCCCTTGCCGCGTCCGCCGGCGTGAATCTGTGCCTTGACGGCCCAGGGCCCCTCGCCGAGCCGGCGGGCCCAGTCGCGGGCCGAGTTGCTGTTGTAGACCACGTGCCCTTCCGGGACCGGAACCCCGAAATGGCGCAGGATCGCCTTGGCCTGGTACTCGTGAATATTCATGGGTAATTACCCTCCGCAAGAAATAGGTTGTGTGGGCGGTCTTTCCCGGTTGCCCGTAGGTGTTTAACGCAAGGCTGATGCCAGCATCGGCCTGTTAAAAAATTCCGCAGAATCGGGTGTTTGTCAAATCGCAAGGAGCAAATTTATTGCATTTGTGGCGAAAACCCACAATTGCCGTACAAAATTAGCCTATTGGTCAGACCTCTGACCTTTTGTCTGCCGAGCAGGGTAGCGCGATTTTCTTTTTTTGTCTAAGTAAAATTTTTTATTTTTAATAAAACGGTGGTTTAAAAATAAGATGTTTTTAACGTGCTGTAATTGCAGGGGATGATCGCTGACGGGTCTTGGAAAAAATTTCATGCAGAGGTTTTATGGTGATTTTTTATCGGGAAAGCTCCTGTCGAACTCCATTGGCAAGCAAGCCGTATCAATCGGGCGATAGTGTTCTGCATGTAGGGTTAATGTTCATGATGATGATCATGATGGCCGTCGCCGTGGGGAGGGACCAGGGGCTTCTGCACCGGGTTGACCCGCTTGCCGGGAGAGCAGACCGGGCACCCCTGCATGGCAAAGGGCTTTTCTAGGCGGCACGCTTTGAGCAGCTCGTCGTTGCTGAATATCTCCAGCGTTGGTCCATCGGCCATCACGCGCCCGTTCTTCAGGACAATCGTGCGTTCACATAATTCCAGCACCATGTCGAGGTCGTGGCTGGTGATGATGCGCGTGTGGTGGAAGGCCTTGCAAGAGCGCAATCAATTGCCGGCGGGCATGCGGGTCGAGCCCGTTGGTCGGTTCGTCCAGGACCAGTATCTCCGGCAGCATCGAAAGCACGGTGGCGATTGCGACCCTCTTCTTTTCGCCTCCTGAGAGGTGATAGGGGGGTTTGTCGCGCAAATCCTCAGCATCGACTCGCATCAGGGCTTCCATGACCCTGGTCTCGACATCTTTTGCGGCAAGACCCATGTTCAAAGGACCGAAGGCAATGTCATCGAAAACGGTCGGCATGAACAGCTGGTCGTCGGGGTCCTGGAAGACCATCCCCACAGTGCGTCTGATCTCCGGAAGGTTCTCTCTGGCCAGGCGCGTATCGCCGATAACGATTTCCCCGGATGTTGCGGTGAGATAGCCGTTGAGATGGAGCAGCAGGGTTGATTTGCCGGCACCGTTGGAGCCGATGATCGCGACCGATTCACCATGATGAATAAGAAAGGAAACGTTGTGCAGGGCGACGGTCCCGTCGGGGTAGATATGTTGTAGCTTTTTGACCTCGACTTTATGATGACTCATGGCAAGTTTCCCGTGAAAAGGCCGCCGAGCAGCTGCGGAGCGTTGAAAAGTCGTAACAGGATAAAGAGAGCGACCCACCCGCCCATGAAGAATAATTCCGCACGGCCGAGCTGGCTTGGCGGCCGCGTGGTGTGAAACTCGCCGGTAAAACCACGGGCCAGCATCGCCATGTGGATACGCTCAGCCCGGTCCCAGGTTCGTAGCAGCAGGTGCCCGACCATGGAGCCGAACTGGCGCATGCCGAATCCTCTCTTGCCGAAGGTGCGCAGTTGCCGTGCTCGTGCCGTACGCACTCCTTCATCAGTCAAAACAAAAATGTAGCGGTAGAGGAAGAGCAGCTGCACGGCAAAGACTTTCGGCATGCCCAGCTTTTCGAGGGCTTCGCAGATGGCCGGAAAGCCGGTTACGGCCACGAGGATAATAGCGACACTGGCGGTCAGGATGGCACGGAGGAGAATTGAAATGCAGGAAATCCAGCCGCCCCAGATATCGAATGGGCCGAGCTGCATGAGCACCTGCCGGTCGAATATCGGATTAAAGATTCCGATGACCAGGGCGAACGGGGATCACGATCGCGATCTTGCGCAGGATGTAGCCGACAGGCAGATCGCCGACAGCCATTAAAGCGGCAGGATAGATCAGAAAAGGCAGCATGGCGGAAATCTCATAACGCCCGAAGGAGACCACGCAGAGGATGAAGCCGATAGTTGTCAATACCTTGGCCCGAGGGTCGAGACGGTGCACGGGCGTTTGCCGCATGGCCAGCAGATCGAGTTGTTTGAAGTCGAAGAAAGAGCCGTCTATCGCCAGCATGATTTATCTCCGCTATGGCCGGAACGCTCCGGCTGGTCCTTGCTCTCAGCGCTTGGTCTTGATCTGATGACCATGGGGTCTTTTTTTCAGGAAGATGCCGGTCAGGATACAGAGGCCTAGGATGATCGTGCCGCCGACGACTCCGGCGAGACTCTTGCCGAGGCGTTCTCGACCAGGTGATGAAGGTGCATCCACAACATCCCCCCCGGCAGGCAGCCCGTAGCCGGGAAACAGAGCTGTTTTCTCTTGGATGGCGGCTAGCTGACCTTGCTCAGACTGTCCTGTCTCCGGCAGTTCCCCGGAACCCGTGATTTTGGCAATGGACCATTCGAGCCCATCCGGGTATTCCGAGGCATACCAGGAAAGCACTCCGCTGATCAGCAGCGCAGCGCCCAGAAAGGCGGTCAGCAGGGAGCGCACCGGCATATCGCCAAGCGGTTTGTCCTGCAGTACGCTCTTCAGAACTTCCGGCCGGGCGCGGTAGACGAAAGAGACCACGAGCGCGGTCACCACCCCTTCGACGATGCCGATGGCCAGGTGGATCGGCTGCATCAGCAGGAGAAAAGTTTTGAACGGCAGGGCTGCCACTCCGGAGGCGACCGTCTCCAGCACGACGCCGAGAGAGCCGAATTGAAGGCCGACCACCGCGGCGATGATCGCAGCAAGCACCATGCGCGACTGGCGCGGACTGCGGCCGACCATCTTCTTGTAGATGAACGGGTAGGCGATAAATGCCGGAAAGGCCCCGAGATTGATGATGTTGCACCCCAGAGCGAGCAGCCCGCCGTCGGCGAAGAACAGCGCCTGTACCATCAGGACCGAGGCGATAGTCAGAAATGCCGCCGAAGGGCCGAGCAGTATGGCCAGCAGCAGGCCGCCGCCGAGATGACCGCTCGAGCCGGTCGCCGGGATGGTGAAGTTGATCATCTGGGCTGCGAAAACGAATGCGCCGAGGACCCCCATGAGTGGCACTTTGCGCTCGTCAAGGGTCTCTGCGCACTCGCGCTGAACAGTAGGCGATCGTTGCCGCTGAAGCGGCCCAGAGGGTCCCGCCAACAACGGGAGAGACGAGAGCGTCTGCCATGTGCATGGTTAAATCCTTGTGCTGCAGATCTTTCGGGGGTTCAGCGCATATCGCAGCGCGGTTGTTCAATGACGACGGGACATGCAAGACGCTGTGACATAAACGGGACGGGAGTTGTCGCGTTACACAAAATCCGTTTTTGTAACACTTTAGTTTTGCCGGCGAGGACTGGTCAAGCAAAAAGTGTTACGAATGTTGAAATCGTAGCACTGAAAAGGCCAGGCCAGAGACGTCATGGTGCCTGCTTTGCAATGAACTGGATAGGGGAGTTGCAAGCCTTGCAGTGGGCTTGATAACTGTGGGTGATCCGTGTTGTGCATGAGGCCGGTGAGGTGATGCTCGCGACAGGTGCACAGGTACACAAAAGGTCTTGATACGACCCGGGCTGGGCTGGTCTGGTAGCTGTGACAGCGCGTCGGAGCGAGACCGAAGCAATCCTGCATGACCGTCTGCCATTCCGGGCCATGGGGGCGGGGGCGCTGCCGTTGTTTGCGCACCTGCCAATTGACGACCAGGTGGGCCACTTCGTGTGGAATGGTTTGCAGCAGGAAATCATCGCGATTTTCTGACAAAAGTTGCAGATTGATGCGCAGACAGGTGCGGCCGTTGCGGTCGATCCTGGCCTGGCCGGCACATCGGCCACGCAGTGTGAAGTCGATCGCGGCCTCGGGAAGCTTGAGACTGTAAAAGTTGCGGGCACGGTTTTCTGCCTTGCGCACGGCAATTTCGGTCTGTTGCCGCAGTTCGTCGAATGTGTTTTTATCGGGCATCACGATCAAGCGGGAAGGAGGTCATATGTTTATGGCTTTTCTGCATGATAACGCTTGCCGGTGTGGGCCACAAGATTTTTCAGGTCGCGAGGGCTAGCTCACCTTGCCCTGCATGGCCTTGATCATGTCCCTGGCCGGTTGATACCCGGATTGGATGTTGAGGGCTTTTTCGCAATCGTCCCGGGCCTGATCGTATTTGCGCATATCGTAACAGGTCTGGGCCCGGCCGAAGTAGCTGTCGGGTCGCGTCGGGTTGATTTTCAGTGCCAGATCGAAATCCTGCAGGGCTCGGACATATTTTTTCAGGACGCGGTAGCAGAGTCCGCGATTGGCATAACCCCGGTCGCTGTCCGGATCGTACCTGATGGCGCTGGAAAAATCGTTAAGCGCCCGCCGGTGCTGACCCATGGCAAAAAACGCCATGCCGCGGTGGTTGTAGACCAACCCGCGCATTTTGCGGTCGAGTTTCATGCCGAGCAGTTGACCATAGAGGGTGATGGCGTTTTCCAAGTCGTGGTTGCTGTGGGCTTCCAGAGCTCGCAGCATGGTTTTTTCCAGGTGACTGGCCATCGTTAACGGAATCGGCCCGATCCGGGCCGGTGGGTTCGAGGTCGTGGGATGGGAAATGGCGATAAAATCCTGGTCATCGGTCCCCTGTTCAATGGTAGCGCGGCGCTTGCGCCCGTGTTGACGAAGTTCTTTCTGGTAGTCGCGGATCTCCTGAAAGATCAGGTCCGAAAGGGTCAGGGTGGCATTCAGTGACGCCAGCTTGCGCCGAATCGACTGGTTGGGCAGCGAGATGTCGGATTTATAGACCAGCTCATGTTCCACTTCGGCCCAGGCATCCTGCAAGATGGTCCGCAGCTGAATTTCGCAGATTTTGACGACTCCTGGCATCAGGCGTCCCTCTTGCAGGGTCTCGAGACGAATGCCAAGGTGCACCGAATCGTAGCCGAATTCACGAAATGAATGCTGGTTGGCCTTGCGTTCGGTTTCAATGACTTCGAAATGGGTGGCCAGCAGACCGGAGACAGTTTCAATGTCCTCGAGAAAGGGACAGACAATCCTCAGGCCGAAAAAGTCACTAATCATCGCGTTGCGGCGCATGGCGTCCTCACTTTTTAGCTTGCGCAGCTTGTCGTAATAAGCATCAAAACTTTTCACGCGATACTTGATGGAGGGGGTGAGACCCTGTTGTTCAAGGATCAGGCGCACGTCTTGGGCAAGCTGTTGCAGGGCCGCCTTGTGTAAGGGCACTTGCTGCTCGTAAAGCGCTTTGACCCTTGTCCGGTCCGGGAGCGGGGCTTGCTTGGCTGAGCGGTTCTTCATGCAGTACTCCAAGAAAAGAGATCCATGCTGACAGCAGATGCACGTGCACCCAAAAATTGGTAACTATTACAGTTTAAGCGAAGATGAGCGTGAGGCAAGGTCGAAGATGAGTGTGAGGCAAGGTCCTTGACGGAGAGTGCATCGATGATTGTTAGTACGGTGGACCGAAGGGTTAAACCAGAAGCTTTTTGATCTTTGCCACCAGTTGTTCTGCCGTAAAGGGTTTGCGCAGGTAATCATTGACCCCGGCTTCCTCTGCCAGGGTTTTGAGCTCCTGTTCCTCCTTGGAGGACATGAGGATGATCGGGATATGGGCGCTTTTTCCGCGCTGCTTGAGCAGTTTGGCCTTCTTGACGCCGGACATGAGCGGCATGATGACATCGAGCACGATCAGGTCGGGTGGCTTGCTGCCGTAAATGATGTTGTTGGAATAGATGCCGCAGTCAGCTGTTGAAACGGTGAAGCCGGCATCGACGAGAGAATCGCTGGCCATTGCCAACAGCACAGGGTCGTCATCGATAACAAGAACATGTTTGTTCATAATCCTCCCAAGATTATCTCTTTGTGCATTGAAGTATAGCACTCGTGGCAATAGATTGCGTTATTTAAGCTGCGGCAAGACCGGGCAGAAGATTAATAATTAACAGAATTACTGGGCAAATAATTTGTCTGATGGATAGAGGTCGCCTTTTTCATGCTGCCGCGAAGAGGGAAAGTTTTGCTGTTCGGTCAGCGTCAGCATGCAGGGCATTTAATAAACTGTCGGTCAGCGTTTGTCAGTCTCTCTATCGACAGTCGGCACATACGGGAGGGAGCGTGCCTGCGCAGGCAGGCCGAGGATGGCTCGGGCCCGGTTGAGGGCGTCATCAATATTCCCCAGTACATTGTCCATGCCGATGTCCTGCAGGAAACCGGCGCGCTCCATGACGAGCAGGGGTTGGGCATGCACGCCTGAAAGCACCAGCTGTGTGCCGTTCCGCCGACTTCGAGACAGCACGCTCTCCAGGGCCTGTAACGCTGTGGCGTCCAGGGTCAGGGCATGGCGCATGCGCAGGACCAGAACCATAGGCGGAGCACTTATTTCAACAAGGGCATTTTTGAACTTGTCGGCGGCGCCAAAAAAGAACGGCCCGTTGATCTCGAAGACTTCCACCCCTGTCGGGACCTCGCGATAACGCAGGCTGTTCTGATCCTCAGCGTCTTCATCTTCATCACCACGCAGTTCCCGGGTGATGAAGCCGACCTGGGTTGTCTCCGCCATCCGCTGCATAAAGAGAAACGCAGCCAGGACCATGCCAACCTGAATTGCCACGGTCAGGTCGATCAGCACTGTCAGGCCAAAGGTGGACAGTAGGACCAGTACGTCTCCGCGGGGGCCATGCAGTAGCCTGAGAAAAAGGTGAGCTTCACTCATGTTCCAGGCAACCACGACCAGGATGCCGGCCAGGGTCGGCATGGGGATCAGCGCCGCCCACTTACCGAAAAACATGAGAATCAACATCAGGGTCATGGCGTGGATCATCCCGGCGATAGGTGTCCGCCCGCCGTTCTTGATGTTCGTGGCCGTTCGGGCAATCGCACCGGTTGCAGGGATGCCGCCGAACAGCGGGGAGGCCAGGTTGGCAACCCCCTGCGCGACGAGCTCCATGTTGCTGCGATGCCGGCGCTCGGTCATGCCATCGGCAACCACTGCCGAGAGCAGCGATTCGACTCCGGCCAGGATGGCGATGGTCAGAGCCGGAGAAAACAGCCTGGTCAGTTCATGCCACCCTGGCCATGACGGAAGGTGCGGCATCGGCAAAGTTGCCGGTACCTCGCCGAAGCGGCTGCCGATCGTGGCGACTGGTAGATCGAAGCCGGCGACGACGGCCGTCGTGGCGAGGATTGCAATGAGTGAACCGGGAATGCGATGGGTGACCCGCGGCCAGCAAAGAATAATGCAAACCGTACTCATGCCGACCAGCGTTGCCGGGAGCGAGAATGACGACAGATGCGTACTGTAGGCAGACAGCTTGTGGATGAATTCGGAGGGGACCTGCTCCATGTGCAAACCCAGCAGGTCGCGAATCTGGCCGGTAAAGATTATCAGGGCAATGCCACTGGTGAAGCCGACCGTAACCGGGTAGGGGATGAACTTGATGACCGCACCGAGCCTGGCCAACCCCATAACGATCAGCAGGCCGCCGGCTAGGATGGTCGCAATGGCCAAACCGTTGTAGCCGAACCGCTGCACGATGTCGTAGACGATGACAATGAAGGCCCCGGTCGGACCGCCGATCTGCACCCGGCTGCCGCTGAGGGCAGAGATGATAAAGCCGGCAATGATAGCCGTGTAGAGGCCCTGCTCGGGTTTCACGCCAGAGGCGATGCCGAAAGCAATGGCCAGCGGCAAGGCGACGATGCCGACGATGATGCCGGCCAGGAGGTCCTTGGTCAGTTGCTGCCGGGTATAACCTTCCCGCAAGCAACTCCAGAGCTTCGGAACAAACAGGTGTTGGGACATGCGCTATCCTCTGAATTCAGAAGTCAACGATGTCCGTCGGCAGCGAGGGCGGTGTGTCCAGGTGTCGGCGGAAAATTTGGGCAGGGCCTGCAGGAGCGGTCTTGTCCATCTGAAGAATTCGGATATTACTCCCATGATGCGCTAAAGCAACAAAAAAATCTGTGGCAGAGGTTTGCCCAGAGAAAGTTCAGGCCGCTTGATCAGGAGAAATTTCTGCGGCTCTTTGCAGCCTCTCTGCTTTCGGCTAAACTCTGCTTAACCAATAACATCCTGGCTGTCATGGGGAGTTGCGTATGGATTATGTGTATTTGAATGGGGCCTTCGTCAAAAGTGATGAAGCGATGGTGTCCGTCTTCGACCAGGGTTTCTTGTACGGTGACGGCATCTTTGAGAGCTTTCGTTCCATCGGTGCGCGGCTGTACCAGTTCCCGCAACACTACCAGCGGTTGCTGCAGTCGGCGCAGGCACTTTGCTACCCGATGACCTTCACCCAGCAGGAACTCGAGGCGATCCTGCTCGAACTGCGGGAAAAAAACGGTTTGCACGATGCCTACTACCGTATCACCATCACCAGGGGGAAAGGGCAGATCGGGTTCCAGCGCAACATGGACAATGACCTGACCTGCCTGGTTATCGGCCGGGAGTTTCAGGGCTTCGACAGTGCCAGCTACCGGGAAGGGATTCACCTGCGCGTGGCCCAGACCCGCAGGAACGCACCCGAAGCGATCAACCCGAAAATCAAGTCGATCAGCAACCTCAACAGCTTGCTGGGCAAGCTGGAAGCCAGGGCCGCGGGCGCCTTCGAGGTGATCATGCTCAACAACAAGGAGCATATCTGCGAGGGTGCTTCCTCGAATATCTTCTGGACCAAGGACAAGTGGGTTTTTACCCCGGATGCCTCCACCGGTTTACTCGAAGGGGTGACCCGCGCAACGATCATGCGCCTGTGCGAAGAGCAGTTGAATCTGCGGGTGATCACCGGCGAATTCAAACTGCAGGACTTGAAGTTCGCTGAAGAGGTCTTTATCACCTCCACCTCGCTGGAGGTGATGCCCGTCGTCAAGGTTGACGAGTTCACCATCAACCAGGGGCAGGTGGGACCGATTGCCTGGCACTTGCGTGAAGCACTGCACCGGGATATGGGGAAATTGGCGTGAAGGCTGGCGGGGCGCCTGCTCCGTGGCAAGCGGTTTCGAGAAATTGAAACGGCGCGACCCTGCCAAGAGTCGCGCCGTTGCCTTGTGGCCTTGCGAACCTGCCGCTGCCGGCTCCGGCGGGGGCTGCTCAGCGTGTGTGCAGCACCAGCCTACCTGGTGCGCGCGGCTTCGGCGAGGCGAAAGTGCTGCTCGATGAAATCCGCCACCGCCGCCGGGTCGTTGAGGTCAAGGCGCGGTACGTCGAGTTCCAGGGCGCTGTCCGCAGCGACGGCGAGCAGCGCGGGATCGTGCTGGTCCCCTCGGCACAGCAGGGGATTGCCCAATACGGCGCGGTGCACTTCGAGCTTGGGCATG
The DNA here is from genome assembly GCA_963825615.1 of uncultured delta proteobacterium. Classification (GTDB taxonomy): domain Bacteria; phylum Desulfobacterota; class Desulfuromonadia; order Desulfuromonadales; family BM103; genus JAHEDT01. The sequence continues at coordinate 248,737 of CAWGTV010000008.1, read as the reverse complement.
GTCCCCGTTTTGTAGCCTTCCGTGAGCACAATGTCGACGTCATCGAAGTAAGTGGCCAGCAGTTCCTCCATTGGTGGTGGCGCATCAAGCTGCTTGACCAGGGCCAGCTTCTCTGGCGAGCAGATCAACATGGTGTCGGCTCCGGCGGCGGTCAGCCGGTAGCTGTCTTTGCCAGGGTGATCGACGTTGAAACGGTGCGCATCGTGCTTGATGACACCGACGCGGTAACCCCGGTGTTTCAGCGCGGCAATCACCCCTTCCAACAGCGTGGTTTTGCCGGTCCCTGACCTGGCCACAAACGAAATTGCTTTGATAGTCATATCCCCTCTTGATGTTTTTTCTCTCTGCAAAGGCTCAATCTCAGGCACACACATCCTGTCGGGGGACGACGCCCGGAATGGTCGGGGCCAGTCGGCCGCGCTCGAGGTGCAGCGCGGTGCCGCCCAGCCGGCGGTGCTGGTCGGCGTCGTGGCCGGCGATGACGACCGTGGTCCCCTGGGCAGGCAATGCCGCCAGGCACTGCTCGAAAATCGGCAGCACCTCGCGGTCAAGACCTGCCGTCGGCTCGTCGAGCAACAACATCCGGGGGTGCAGCGCCAATGCCCGTGCCAGGGCCACGCGGCGGATTTCGCCGCCGGAGAGGGCGTTGGCCTGGCGGCACTCGAAGCCATCAAGGCCCACTGCCTTCAAGACCTGGGCGATGCGCCGGCGCTGCGCATCCCCGCGCACGTCGCGCAGGCGCAGGCCGAAGGCCAGGTTCCGGTAGACACTGGTGCTGAACAGAAACGGGCTCTGCTCGACCAGGGTTACCTGTTGCCGGAGGCGCTGTCGTTCCCTGCTCGCCGTTACCGGGGCTCCCGCGTAACAGACTTCCCCGCTGGCCGGCGTCAACAGCAAAGCCAACAGCTGCAGGAGGGTGGTTTTACCCGACCCGTTCGGCCCCTGCAGCAGGTAGACCTGTCCCGGCTGCAACTCCAGCCGGTCGATCTGCAGGGTGAAATCACCCCGCCGGAAAACGATGTCCTTGAGCGTCAGCAAGGGGTCCATGGGCTCACTTCTGCTGCAGCAGGTTGAGAAAGAGGTTGACGATCAGGGCCACGGTCAACAGCACGAGTCCCAGGGCGAGGCCGAAAGCGAACTCTCCCTTGCTTGTCTCCAGGGCGATGGCCGTGGTCATGGTCCGCGTATAATTGCGAATGTTGCCGCCGAGCATCATGGCGACGCCGACTTCGGCGATGACCCGGCCGAAGCCGGCGACGATCGCCGCCATGACGCCGAAGCGCACTTCCATTAGAAGCTGTCCGGCCCCCCGCAGCCGCCCGGCGCCGAGGGTCAAGGCGGTGGTCATGATGCGGGGGTCGGCCCCCGCGACCGCCGCCACCGTGTAGTTGGCGACGATCGGCGCAGCCAGGATCGTCTGGCCGATGATCATCGCCGCCGGCGTGAAGAGCAGCCCCCATGCGCCCAGTGGCCCCTGGCGGCTGAGCAGCCCGTAGACCACCAGCCCGACCACCACGGTCGGCAGCGCCATCAGGGTGTTGAGCAGGGTCAGCGCTGCGCGCCGGCCGGCAAAGCGGCCGAGGCCGAGCAGCGTCCCGACCGGGATGCCGATCCCCGCCGCGAGGATGATGGCGATCGCCGTGGTGAAGAGGGACGTCCGCACCGCATGCACCACCTCGGGGTCGAGGGCCATGATCAGGGCCGCGGCGGCGGCGAGTGACTCGGCAAGAAAATTCATGCTGTTCCAGACCGCTTCCATAGGGCGCTGCCATCCGGTTCTGTCTCCCTCTGCCCGGATGGCAGGTCATCGCACCTGGGGAACAGTGTCCCCGTCTTATTGGCCATAGACGAAGAAGATCGGGTCACCATTGACCCGGTAGTCGGCAATGATCTTCTGTCCAGTGGGACCGGTGACGTAATCGATGAACTTCAGTGCCAGTTCGTACTTGGCGTGGGGGTGCTTCTGCGGGTTGACGGCGATCACCCCGTAGGGGTTAAAGAGCACCTTCTCCCCCTCGAAAACGATCTCCAGGTCGGTCTTCGCCTTTTTGAAGGCGTTGTAGGTGCCCCGGTCGGCCAGAGTGTAGGCTCTTTTTTCCGTAGCCATGACGATCACCTCGCCCATCCCCTGGCCGGCTTCCACGTACCAGCTGCCTGAGGGCTTGATGCCGGCAGCCTGCCAGAGTTCCTTCTCCTTCTGGTGCGTTCCCGACTCATCGCCCCGGGAGACGAAAAACGCCTGCTTCCCGGCGATTCTGCTCAAGGCTTCGCCAGACGTCTTGGCGCTCTTGACCGCGGCCGGGTCGTCGGCCGGACCGATCATGACGAAGTCGTTGTACATCACATCCTTGCGGTTGACGCCGAAACCGTCGGCGACGAACTTGTCCTCCAGCTTGCGCGCGTGGACGAAGACAACGTCAACATCGCCGGCCTCGCCGAGCTTGAGGGCCTTGCCGGTGCCGACGGCAATCACGTCGACCTTGCAGTTGTGCTGCTTCTCGAAGGGCGGCAGAAGCACTTTGAGCAGGCCGGAGTTTTCCGTGGAGGTGGTGGTTGACATGCGCAGCCGCTCCTCGGCAGTGGACATAGTACAGAGGGTCAAGATGACAACCATTACTGCAGTCAGGATGCGTAGCAGTTTCATTGCAGTTCTCCTTTGGTTAGACAGGGGCCGGGACCTCAGGACCTAAACGCTGGCTGCGGGCCAAGCAGGTGAACCTCGAGTAGCTCACCAGCAGCGAAATGTTCACGGTTTTCCGGCAGCAGGGCAATCCCCTGGGCACGCACCAGGGTGCGGATGATGCCGGTATTCTGGTCGCCGGCACTGGCGATTTGCAGCTCTCCATCATTGAACTCGAGGGCCACCCGCAGCAGCTGCAGGCGGCCGGACTTCTTGCTGACCGGTTCCTGCAGGCGTGCCTTGAGTGCCGGCTTGAGGAACGTGCGGTGCCCCATCATCTTTAACAGGGCGGGGCGGACGAACTCTTCGAAGGTCATCAGCGCCGAAACCGGGTTGCCTGGCAGGGAGAAAACAGCCGTCCGCTTGTGCATGCCGAAAGCGGTCGGTTTGCCCGGCTTGATGTTGATCTTCCAGAAATGCTGTATGACCCCGAGTTCCTCCAGGACGTCCCGGACCAGATCGTAGTCTCCGGCCGAGACGCCAGCCGAGGTGATCAATGCGTCGGCCTGCAGACCAGCGCTCAACTTCTCCCGCAAGCTGTCCCGGTTGTCACGGGCGATACCAAGCATGTGCGGAATCCCGCCGAGCTCCTGGATGGCGGCGGCCAGCCCCCAGGAATTGCTGTTGACGATCCGTCCTTCAAGCAGCGCTTCGCCCAGCTCCTGCAGTTCGTCTCCCGTGGCGAGAATCGTCACCCGGGCACGGCGTCCGACCCGGACCGTGGCCTGGCCGAAGCTTGCCAACAGGCTGATCTCGGCGGGACGCAGGGCCGTCCCGGCGTCGAACACCAGATCTCCCGGGCGCAGGTCTTCACCTTGCCGGCGGATGTGATCGCCTGCTTTGACCTTGCCGAGAAGTTTGACCTGCCCCGACATCAACGCGGTCTCCTCGAAGGGTATGACGGCATCGGCCCCGACAGGGATTGGGGCTCCGGTCATGATCTTCATGGCCGTCCCCGCTTCGAGCCGCCGGTTGTCATCGGCTCCGGCCTGCAGGCAGCCGACAATGGGCAAAACGCCTCCAGCGGTGCAGTCTTTGGTGAGCACTGCGTAGCCGTCCATGGCCGAATTGTCAAAAGCGGGGAGTGGGCGCAGGGCGATGAGCGCCTCCGTTACCGCCCGGTTGATTGCTTCGAGGAGGGGCACCTCTTCCGATGCCAGCGGTTGTACGGCGGCAAGGATGCGGTCACGAGCCTGGTAATAGGAAACTGTCACGTGGAACTCCTCCTTACAGTGGATGGCAATAAAAAAGGGCTTCTCCGACTGGAAAAGCCCTTGTGCCAGCGCTGCCGATTACAACGACGCCAAAGCTGCGGGTCTCCTTTCCAGAAGGGAGGCGCGGCCGTTTCCAGCCGGGCCCATCGACCGGCCGCCATGAGACGTGCTGTTAGGCGGAGCGGTTCGGAGAGCATCAAAATGTTGTGGTTGCGCCTGCTGTTCCTCCTTGCCCACCAGGGTTGCGCGATGAACTAGGTTCTGTTACATCCGCGGACAGTGGTTATCTTCGATTTTAATGCGTCAGGGGTATTTATTCTCTGAACTCAATCAATCCATCGCAACAAAGATGTAACAAGTCAACATAATGCTTACGTAAAATAATATGCTACTTGCTAGAAAACGTAAAATATAATCTCATGAAAGCCCACCCACAAAATATTCTGTTGTGGGGTGGGGCGCGCAATTACTTGTAGCTTAGATGTCCCGCGTGGTTTCTCTGCCTTGCGGAGGCAATAATTGGCGTTCCTCCGATGTTAAATATTAGTCGCATTTTAGGGTTGTGCAACCGATAGTCGCTCCAGATCTTGGAGGGAGTTCTATAACATAAATGACCTGCAGTAAACGACTGCAGGCCATTTATGTGTATGACTCCCCAAAGTGGTTGTTGCCGGGCACGGCTGTGGAGGTTGCAAATTTGAACCCTATAATGCCAAAGGCCCATTGGAAATCCCTAGCGGGAGGGATGCCCGGTCCTGATGTGATGGCGTGCGAAACCTTATGCTCGATGCCCTTACCTCAGGCGATGTCGTCTTCTACGACCATGATCATCTCCTCTGTGCGCAAGAGGGTTTTCGCTGAATGAATGGTGCTTTGCGGTCTTTCCAAAACTGCCCCTGCTTGCCTGCCGCCTTCCAATGCGGCATAGTATATAGCAACTCTGTGGCAGTTATCTGCTGGTCTCCCTCCATTAAATGAAAGCTTATACGCTATGGATACGGCCCCGATTTTTGATCCATCTGTCTTGTCCGAACGTCCGTGGGAAAACATCCAAGCATTGATTGATGCTGGCGACGCTGTCGCGTTGTTTGCGTACATCGACCAGATGAGCCCAACCGAGACAGCGCGGGCCATCTCGAGGCTCAGTGCAGATAACCAGGGGCGACTGTTTCAACTGCTGACACCCTCGGATGCCGCTGAAATCATAGAAGACATTTCAGATGCCCAGGCCGCTGATCTCATTGAAGAGCTTCCCCCGGAGCAAGCCGCAGCAATTCTCGAGGAACTTGACAGTGACCACCTCGTCGACCTGCTCGGTGAGATGGATGCAGAGGATGCCGAGGCGATTCTGGAGCAGATGAATCCAGACGACGCCCACGAGGCCAGGCAGTTTATGGCCTACCCTGCGGATACCGCCGGCGGCCTGATGATCTCCGAATACCTGAGCTTCCCCGCAGGTAGAACCATCGCCGAAGTTCTTAAAGATCTTCAGGAAAACCGGGAAACCTACGCCGATTATCACGTGCAGTATTTCTATGTTACTGACAACGACGAACGTTTGATCGGCGTTCTCCGCATGCACGATCTCCTCTTCCCAAAACGCAGTGCGACGTTAGACAGTATCATGATTCGCAACCCGCTGAAGCTTACCGTCGAAAGCCGTCTTGATGAATTGCGGGAATTTTTCGAGGAGCATGCTCTCTTCGGTGTGCCGATCGTCGACAGTGAGGGTTGCATGGTCGGTGTCGTCCTCCCCGAATCGGTCGAAGAGGCCCGCAGGGAGAGAACCGTCAGGCAGTTCCTTGGCTTTAGTGGGATCATCGGTGGGGAGGAGTTCCGGACCATGCCATTGCTTAACCGGTCCGGGCGACGCCTCTCCTGGTTGAGCTTGAATATTGTGCTCAACATCATTGCCGCCAGCGTCATCGCTCTGTATCAAGATACGCTAGCCGCCGCCATTACCTTGGCGGTCTTTCTACCCATGGTCAGCGACATGAGTGGTTGCAGCGGCAACCAGGCCGTCGCCGTCAGCATGCGTGAGCTTTCGCTGGGACTGGTGAGGCCCAACGAGTTGCTGAGGGTCATGAGGAAGGAAGCTGCCCTTGGTGTCCTGAACGGGCTGGCCCTAGGGGTTCTTCTCGGCGGCGTGGCCTACCTGTGGAAGGGGAACCCCTACCTCGGCCTGGTGGTCGGTGGCGCACTGGCAGCGAATACAATTGTCGCGGTGACTCTCGGTGGACTCCTGCCGTTACTGCTCAAAAGGCATAAGATGGATCCCGCCTTGGTGTCCGGTCCTTTGTTGACCACGGTGACAGACATGTGCGGCTTTTTTTTCGTCCTCAGTTTTGCCACTGCCATCCTGCCGAAATTGGGCTAGTGAAAACTGGGGGAAATGGGACTTAATCAGGGCTTTAGGCGGATCTTTTGTACGAGGGCCATGTTGCTTATGCCGTGCTCTTGGCAAGCTGATTCAGGCGTTCGTTAAAAGAGAACGCTGAGGGGCAAAGACAGAGGGACTACTGCAACAATGCTGTAGGCCCTCTGTCTTGCACTCCTGGGCACTGGGAGGATGGGAGGAGCCTCTTGAAATAATAGGTGAGGCCGCCGGATGCCCCTGCCCCTTCGACGTTTGTTTACTCTAATTTGAACGAAGCCATATCGATGGAGAAGCGATACTTTACGTCCGATTTCAATAGCCGCTCATATGCTTCATTAACCTTCTGGATCGGGATCACTTCGACATCGGAGGTGATGTTGTGCTGACCGCAGAAGTCGAGCATCTCCTGGGTCTCCTTGATGCCGCCGATCAGCGAGCCGGAAAGGTTCTTGCGGCCGAAGATCAGGGCGAAGGCCGAGACCTGCAGCGGCGTCTCCGGTGCACCGACCAAGGTCAGGTTGCCGTCGAGGGTAAGCATGCCGAGGTAGGCGTTGATATCGTGATCGGCGGCGACAGTGTCGAGGATAAAGTCGAAGCTGCCGGCGTGTGCCTTCATCTCCTCGGCATGCTTCGAGATGATCACTTCATGGGCTCCAAGGCGTAAGGCATCTTCCCTTTTGCTTGGTGAAGTTGTGAATACTGACACATGGGCTCCGAACGCCCTGGCGAACTTGACCCCCATGTGGCCGAGGCCGCCGAGACCGACCACGCCAACTTTTTTGTCCTTGATATCACCCCAGCGACGAATTGGCGAGTAGGTCGTGATTCCCGCACACAACAATGGCGCCACTCCTGCCAGGTCAAGGTTGGTGGGGACGCGCAGGACGAAGTCCTTATCGACGACGATGCTTTCCGAGTAACCCCCATAAGTAACCGGTGCCGTGCCGTGCTTGTCCGGCGAGTTGTAAGTGAAGGTGGCGTTGGGACAGAACTGCTCGACGTTGTCCTGGCAGGCCGGGCAGCTGTGGTCTGAATCGACCAGGCAGCCGACCCCGACTACGTTGCCGGTTTTGAAGTCGCTGACAGCCGAACCGACCGCAGTGACCCGACCGACAATCTCGTGACCCGGGACGCAGGGGTAGGTCGTGGGCATTACGCTGCTCCACTCGTTGCGCGCCGTGTGCAGGTCGGAGTGGCAGATGCCGCAGTAAAGAATCTCGATTTGCACGTCGCGTTCGGTGATGTCGCGGCGCGGGATGGTGTTGGAAGTCAGCTTTGCTGTGGCGCTGGCGGCAGAATAGGCTTTGGCGTTAAACATGGTAGTTCTCCTTAATCGTGTTCGTTGGTTACAGCCCGGTCATTTTTTCGATAGCTTCCGGGTACCGTGCCCCTACAACTTTGACCTCCTCGGCAGCGTTGTCAATCTCACGCAGGTCCTCAGCAGTGAGTTCGATGGCCACTGCGCCGATGTTCTCGTTCAGTCGGCTCAACTTGGTTGTCCCCGGAATAGGCACGATCCACGGTTTCTGGGCCAACAGCCAGGCCAAGGCGATCTGGGCCGGGGTTGAATGCTTCTCGGCCGAAATGGATGAGAGGAGCTCGACCAGTTCCTGGTTCGCCTTCAGGGCTTCTGGCGCAAAGCGGGGCAGCTTGCTTCTGAAGTCGTCGCTACCGAAGGTGGCGTTCGCATCGATATTGCCGGTCAGGAAACCTTTGCCAAGCGGGCTATACGGGACCAGGCCGATGCCGAGTTCTTCAAGGGTCGGGATGACCTCGTCTTCGGGCTTGCGCCACCACAGCGAGTATTCGCTCTGTAATGCGGTTACCGGCTGGATGGCGTGGGCACGGCGAATGGTTTGCACCCCGGCTTCGGAGAGGCCGAAGTGCTTGACTTTCCCTGCCTTGATGAGATCCTTGACTGCCCCCGCGACTTCTTCTATCGGCACAGCCGGGTCAACGCGGTGTTGGTAAAACAGGTCGATCACGTCAGTCCTGAGACGTTTGAGGGCGGCCTCGGCGACCTCCTTGATATGCCCCGGCCGGCTGTTCAGGGGTGACTCGCCGGGTTTGGGATTGCGGGGGTCGACCTTGGTGTTGAAGCCGAACTTGGTGGCGATCACCACCTTATTACGCACTGGCGCGAGCGCCTCGCCGACCAGCTCCTCGTTGATGAAAGGGCCGTAGACCTCGGCGGTGTCAAAAAAAGTGATCCCTCGTTCCACGGCCGTTCGCAGCAGCACGGTCATCTCCTGCTTGTCCTTGGGCGGGCCGTAGGAAAAGCTCATCCCCATGCAGCCTAAACCCAGAGACGAAACCTCGAGGCCACTCTTGCCTAGTTTGCGTGTTTGCACTGATTTTCTCCTTTCACCTGTTAGCTTCTCCTTGTTGATGAGCATATCCTACTCCTGCAAGAGCGCAAACCGATAGACCGATCATTCAGAGGGAAATCCTCTGCTGCCTGCTGGTTGAACGTCTCGAGGCAGCAACCGCAGCGTTCCGTCTTGGATACGAAAGTCCCTTGCAGTTCAGCCGGGAATACAGTTGCATCTTAGGTGCCCCGCTATTGCGTGACATCACGAAGTTACGGCAGATGGTCTTTGGTGAAATGGGATAGACCGGGAAAATGCATCCCTGCCTTGAGAAGGACGTGACAATCCATGGCAAAGAAAAAGGGCTTACAAGTCATTAAACTTGTAAGCCCTTTGCATTTATGGTTCACCCAGCCGGACGATAATGGGCACGGGAGCGATGGCTTTGAGAGTTAAGTCCTGTTAAGACGCATCCTAATCATGTTCGAGCTATTTACTTGCTGCTAAGCAACGGTGAATATTTCTTGTGACGCAAAATATAGCTATGAGCAAACTCACAGTGCGCGACAACTTGCAAGTTGTTCCGCTTTGCATATTCAAGGGCAAATTTAACCAGCTTCACTCCAAAACCTTTTCCTCCAAGGTTTTCCGGGACTTCTGTGTGAACAAAAGTCATCAGGCCACCTGTTACTATATATTCAAGAATGGCCGTACTCCCATCTTGTGCAATCTCAAAATGTCCTGCTAATTGATTATTCGTGATCATAAAATCCATGGTGAAAATCTCGCTTTAAAGTAATCAACCTTCGGTCAAAAAATACCCTTCATAGGTATCTTCAAGCTCCTGTAGATAACGCGTCTGGTCATCACCGAGAGCATTAAAGCGTGTGGCCATTGGGGCGCCACTGCACTGTTCAGCCATTGATCGATAGAACTCCAAGGCATCTTTTGACATATGGGTCGCGTAAGCCAGAGTCTTGCGGTTGCTTGCACTAGCCCCGATCGAGTGCAGATCGCAACAACGAATTCTTTCTGCAAGGTTCATAATGGGAACGGCGCCTTTCACCTCCTGCTCATCAATGCCCCCCTTGAGAGCCGCAGCCTCAAGTTGATGTTTTATGCCAAGCCTTACTGATGCGGCCTCTTGGATAATCTCATTGGCGGCCTTACCCTTGACGATACGAACGGCTTGCACAAAGTTCTGAAAAATCAGCGTCCCCATCTCAATAGCTGCATCACATGCCGCGTCAAAAGTGAAACATCCGCGCGCTTGCTTTGTCATAAAAACCTCATTTGATACAAGTAAAAGTGGGTTACCACCATCTCCAGCAAGCAAGAACCAAAATGATCAGCAGGACAAAACTCAGGTTCAAGTATGCCATCGTGTAGAAAACTTTCTGCGGTGGCGACATCTTTTGATTTTCCTCGACTATCAATGTACCGACTTTCTTCAATTCTTTGACCTTGTCCTCACCGTGAGGAGCCTGACTTAGAACCTCTGTCAGATCACAACCAGCCTGATGACGTCCCATGTGTTTACCGTTCTTCCACAACGGGCTGCCTGTCGCATCATAGATGTCACCCTGATAGGCAAAGTAGGCTTTTCGGTCATCTTTGCCATCGAATTGAGTGAGCTGCTCCAATGTCATGGCACCGTCATCTGTTGTTCCCTCTTGAAATCGCTTCCGACGTAAACGTGGTCCAAGGACAAACACTGCGAATAGCGCGGAGCACACCATGATCAGGTAGAGAGCGATTTTTATCAGTAGCAGAATGCCGAAACGGGTCGTGAGAAGAATCGAGGTGTCAGGGACTCGGTAGCTGAATAAAATCACACCCGTCACACCCATCACCACTATGGACACAAGGCCGAGCTTGATTTCCCCACGTGGCAGGCCCCGCGATGCGTAGGCCGGCTTGAGGATCAGATGGACATAAAGAATGGTGCCAAACCAGAAGAAACCGAATAGGATGTGCAAGTAACCTACAACAAAGTGAAAGAGGTTTGATGGAAGAGCCTTCCCGGCATCACCATTGGCTGTTGGCTCGATCAAACCCAGCGACAGGGCATAACCTTGCCCCTCTGCGGTCAACTCGCCACCCCCGGAAGGATCCAAGTGACAGACATTGCATTCTACTCCGACTTGCTCCGCATACTCTTCTGTTGCGAACAGGTTGCTGACAGTAAGCAAAATGAAAAATACTCCTGTAAGCAGGGCCTTGAGTATTTGGTTACTTGGAGCAGTAAAAGTCATAGTCACCTTTCAACTGATCTTCATTTTTCAAATCAGGCAGTAACCTGTTGTTCATAACCTTCGACAAGCTTGCGATATTTGTCTTCCAGTCCTGGTGCCTTAGATTCCACACAGACATAGGCTGCCAACATCCGCTCCCTGATTTCTTCCGGAAGGATTCTTTCCGCTAACGGATAGAGGATGCCATCCTCTTTCTCGATGTGTCCTCTCAAAAGAGCAGCATAACCCTTTGCGTTCTCTGCAATAATTACAATTTGGCCGGTCTCGCCATCGAGAGCTTTCTGAGCGGCTTCTTCCATGGCTCGCACGTAAGTGCGCCCCTGATCATGTTCCATATGCATCGCCTCGATCGGGGAGTGTTTTTCCGGCATACCATTTTTAACCAGCTCAATAAACAACACATCTTCTTCTTTGGCATGGTGAAAATGATCTGCATAGTTGCGAATGAAGTCTACTGCGTCGAGATAAAATTGCCAGTTGCGAAACTTCCCCTGTTCCAGAAGTTCGGTGTTTTTTTCAACTAGGTCAATCATGCGAAGGATCAGTTTATGTTCGTTCACCATCAGCTGGGTTACGTTGGCTTTCATCTCTTTAAGCCTTTCTCGTCCCGTCAATCCCGATGACGGCAATCTCAAGAGGAACGTCCTTGCCTGACTGGGCGATCGCCTGCTGCGCGAACATCGCCATACCTCGACAGCAAGGGACCTCCATGATCGTCACGGTGACGGACTGGATGTCGTTCTGAGCGATGATCGCCGCCAGCTTTTCGACATACGGGCTGGTGTCATCCAGTTTCGGGCAGGCATTAACCAGTACACGATCCTTGATGAAATCCTTATGGAAGTCGGCGTAGGCAAATGGGACGCAGTCGGCAGCAATCAGTAGATGTGCGTTTTGCAAGTAGGGTGCACTTGGAGGCACCAGGTGTAACTGGGTAGGCCATTGACGCAGTTCAGATGGACGACTGTCGGTATATACGGTTTCTTTAGTTTCGTTTTTTTCGATGGTACGGACGTTGGCGTCCGGGCATCCACATGCGAGTGCACTCATGCTGCTTCTCCTTTATTTGCGTTGACTGTTTCAAGATAGGTGTTGATTTCCTGCCCGATCATCGCTTCGATCTCGTCGCCTAATGCATGAATCGAAACGACATCCTTGACCAGGCAGATACCGACTCCACATGTCACGCAGCCAATATCGTATTTCTGTAAAATTTCGCCGATGGCAGGATGCTCTTCGATGGTTTTGTTAATGGCTTGTTCGCCGATGCCGTTCTTTAAGTTCATACCTGAAAGCTCCTTTTTTCAGTCTTGTTGAGCTCAGAATAAGCAAAAACCCTGGCCAAAAACATGACCAGGGTCAAATGCCCGACAAAAACTGTCGGACAATATGCGCCATCAACTAGGTCCCATTAACCTATATTTCATGTGTGCTACGTCTCGATATTTAACCATGCTGGACTCGAACACTTAAAAACTGAGATGTAATGTATTTATGCGCTGTGTTCTTTGGGTATAATTTAGAAGGGACAAAAAAGGCCGATTTCATTGAAGAAATCGGCCTTTAAATTTTATGGCTCCCCGTACCAGACGGTAATGGTCACTGGAATGAAGAACTCGAAATTTGATGAGCTATAAGTCCTCAGGACTTTTGAGAATGAGTTGCGACAACATATATAAGGAATCTGACCTCGTCGTTTTTGGATTTTACTATTAATCGTGACTTACAAGAATAGCCAAAGGTAAATTAGGTGAGGTTTCCGGAACCCGGTATCACATCAGCGATTCGGTATTTCATTCAGAATCTTCTGAACCGCCTCTTGCTCATGATCTTTCAGGCGACTCCCGGGCAATGCACTGAGCATTTCTTGCTTTTGTTGTTTCAACTGCTCAACCTGCTGGGTTGCACGACGCCGATCAACCTCAAGATCATCACGGTGACTCCTTAGAACCGCGCTCCTATAGCTTTCAACCAGGGTGCTGGCATCTTTCTGCCATTGAACAATATCCTCTGTGCCGGCGGAGTCCTCTCGTCCAGTGCTGATCGGCGGATTTTCAACGGCAATCTCCTTGTCTTCCGGTACGATATTGAAGCTACCCGATCCTGCCGGTTCTCCAACCGGTTGGCAATCTGCCGGAATTTCTGCTTTATTGTCGGTCATGACCATATCACCAGCAGCTGTTCTACAGCGATATATGTCTGCAGAGGCACAAGTCAGGAACAATAAGATAAACCCAAGAGCTAACAAAGAGATTCTATGCATGGCAACCTCCAGAGTAATTTATTTTTTTAATTATAGCAGACAAGTATTGATGGGGAGGTGTTTGCAGGAGGGTGACTCTCGTTCTGGTCAATTAAGGACATTGATGGATGACAGTAGTGGCGATCGCTATGGTAACGAAAGAATCATCAAACACAAATTAGGGCTGTTAAAATCATATTATAAATAATATCTTCTTCTGAGAGGTTTCGTCATGCGGAGATTTTTTGTTTTCTTGATCGTGTTGCTCTGGGCGGTCCCTGCTTCGACATCGGTTGAGATCGAAGGCGTGAGTTTCGAACCGCGTCGTCAAGTGTTGGATACAGAGTTATATCTGACCGGCACCGCTCTGTTAACGTGGGCGCTGCTCTTTGATGTCTATGTGGGTGGTTTTTATTTGCCGGACGGATACACCGAATCAAGCTGGACAAATGATGTCCCGAAACTTCTCGAAATAGCTTATCTGCGGAATTTTAAAGCCCAGGATTTCGCCAGCTCGTCGGATCAGCTTTTGCGCGAAAATTTGTCGCCCGTGAAGTACGCGACTCTTGCCGACCGGTTGCATGATTTTTACCAGTTGTTCCGCGATATCAAAAAAGGCGATCGCTACAGCCTAGTCTATCACCCTGCCATCGGCACCGAGTTGCGGCTCAACGGTGAACCGCTTGGCAGCGTCGATGGCCACGACTTTGCCATCGCCTATTTCGGCCTCTGGCTCGGGCCAAATCCGATCGACGAAGCTTTTCGTGACCATCTATTGCGCGAGGACCGCTAATTTATCAGGCAAGGTTGCATATCATCTCTTGAATCGTGGGGCTAACACACCACAATTTAATGAGTACGCAATATTGGGTTTCTATGTTGGCAGCTCTTTCTATTCATGTTCAAAAAGTTCTGTTGGCAACATTCGCTAGGGTCAGTTCACCAAATGTGGATGGCCTCTAAAAATCCTGAATTTTAGCAAGGCAGAGACTGGCAGAATAGACACGCCTACGAGTTTCCTGGATGACCACAGCCGAATTTTTGCCTACCAGAAATTGCAATCCAGAGTAGATTTTAGAAGTGCCTTATTACAAAAAACTTGTTACCTTTATTGTTACCCTAAAGAAAATGTAAAAAAAAGGGACTCAAAGCAAAAGCCTTAAGTCCCTGTTTTTGTTATGGCTCCCCGAGCAAGACTCGAACTTGCGACAGGCGGATTAACAGTCCGCTGCTCTACCGACTGAGCTATCGGGGAATAAATGTCTATTTATATTAAAAATAGCACCGAGACAGGGCGTTTTTATACACCTTGATGCGCGTTAAGTCAAGCTAGTTTGTACCGACATAAGACACAATTTTCCACAATGGCGGTGCTTTAATGCATTTTGTGCGGGGACATGTAAAAAGCCCACCTGCAGACGCAGGCGGGCTTAGTATTGTTCTGAAGTAGGGTCAGGCTCCGGCGCCACCTTTTTTAAGCTCGAGGAGGATCTGCTTGGCAACGGCTTTGAGCGTTTCGAACACCCCTTCACCGGTTTGGGCACATGCCGTGAACTCGGGAACGGCATTGGGGTTCAGCAACTCGCGCAGCTCTTCGAGTGGCGTGCAGTTGGGCAGGTCCTGCTTGTTGTACTGGACCACGAAAGGTAGTTTTTCCAGTTCGTAGCCTTGCTCTTCGAGGTTGACCTTGAGGTTTTCCATGCTCTCGATGTTGGCGTCCAGACGTTCTTCCTGGGAGTCGGCAACAAAGACGACACCGTCAACCCCTTTGAGAATCAGTTTCCGCGAAGCATCGTAGAAGACTTGCCCGGGGACGGTGTAGAGATGAAAGCGGGTCTTGAAGCCGCGGATCTCGCCGAGCGCCAGGGGGAGAAAGTCGAAGAAGAGGGTGCGCTCCGTTTCCGTGGCCAGGGAGATCATTTTCCCCTTGGCGTCGGGAGCGGTTTTCTGATAGACGAACTGCAGATTGGTTGTCTTGCCGCACAGCCCCGGACCGTAATAGACGATCTTACAGTTGATTTCGCGGGAGGCGTAGTTGATGAAAGACATGGTCCGGTATCCTTAACTGAACAGGTTGTCTATGTCGTCGTCGGTGATTTCGGCAAAAGGACTGTCGGCATTACCGGTTTTTTCCATTTCCGCCGCTTTGACAGCAAGGTCCTGGAATATGATAGCCAGTTCATCGCTTGCTTTTTTGACGCGCAGCCTGACCAGACCGAGAGAACTACGGTGGTCGAAGATAACAACGAGGATAACGCGCTGGGCAACGATCGAAATGTGAATGTTGTCCTTCTCCCCCTCGTGAAAAAGTATCGAGAACTCTTTTTCGCCAATCAGCTTGGCGAGGCCGCCGGTGGCGGCGATGTTACCGGCCGTCAGTGACGCAAGGCTGGTTGTATCAAGATGTTCGGTTTCACCACAGCCGGCAATCAGCTGGCCGTTTTTATCAACCAGGAAGATGACCTTGGCGTTGGACTCGCGCAACAGTTTTTCTATGACTGCACTGATCCGCTGGAATTCCTCGTCATACATGACGAAGGAGTTTTGCTGTGGTTGAAGCATGCTTGGTTCTCCTTGTGAGGGTTTCTGCACCAATAGCCCTTATAGCATTTCAACCAGTCCCTTATCAAGGTTTTTTGCCCTATTTTTAGGGATGATAGCGGGTTGCAGTGCCGGAGACATGCCAGAAAGAGGTCTGCCGTTTTCACTTGGTTTCGCTGGCGCCTGAAAAAAAACCCCCGACAGTGCTGCCGGGGGCTTTTTCTGTTGCTGGGTGATTGCTTACTTGGAGCCGCAATCGGCCGACAGGTCGGCGAGCTTCTGGTAAAGAGCGAAACGTGCAGCGAAGTCTTTCGCTGAAGCTTCCATCAACTCTTGAGCATGTTCCGGGTTGTTCTTCTTGAGTACGCGGAAACGGTTTTGCTTGCTGGCGAAATCATTGAAGCTGATGGTCGGCGGCTTGCTGTCGAGTTGCAGCGGGTTCTTGCCTTCGGCTGTCAGGCGCGGATCGAAGCGGAACAGCGGCCAGTAGCCCGAGTTGACCGCTTCTTTGCAGCCATCCACGGCGGTGGTCATGTCGATGCCGTGGGCGATGCAGTGCGAGTAGGCGATGATCAACGACGGACCGTCGTAAGCATCTGCTTCGAGCATTGCCTTGACCACCTGGGCTGGGTTGGCCAGCGAGACCCGGGCCACATAAATGTTGCCATAGGTCATGGCGATCATGGAGAGGTCCTTCTTCGGCATCGGCTTGCCGCCGGCGGCGAACTGGGCCACCGCAGCCATCGGCGTTGCCTTGGAGGCCTGGCCACCGGTGTTGGAGTAAACCTCGGTATCGAGGACCAGAACGTTGACGTTGGCACCGGATGCGAGCACGTGGTCGAGACCGCCGTAACCGATGTCGTAGGCCCAACCGTCGCCACCGTGGATCCAGACCGATTTGACCACCAGGTAATCGGCGTCGGCAAGGAGTTGCTTGGCTGTCTCGTGGGTGCACTTGGCCAGAATCGCCTTCAGTTTCTTGACCCGGCCGCGTTGTTCCTCAATCAGGGCCTGGGTAGACTGGTCGGCATCGAGGGTCGCCTGCTTGAGCGGTCCGGTCCCCTTGCAGGCGGCGCAGCCACAGGCCATGTTCTTGACCAGCAGTTCTCGGGAGTACTCGGCGGTCTTGTCGATGGCGAGGCGGAAGCCGAAACCGAATTCGGCGTTGTCCTCGAACAGCGAGTTGCTCCATGCCGGGCCGAGACCGTCCTTGCGCTTGGCCCAAGGGGTAGTGGGCAGATTGCCACCGTAGATTGAAGAGCAACCGGTGGCGTTGGCGACGATCATACGATCGCCAAACAGCTGTGAGCAGAGCTTGACGAAGGGCGTTTCGCCGCAACCGGCGCAGGCCCCGGAGAATTCGAACATCGGCGGCAGCAACTGGCTCCCCTTGACCGTGGCGCTGTTGAACAACGCCGGATCGGTGTCGGGCAGGTTGAGGAAGAAGTTGAAGTTCTCCCGTTCGGTTTCACGCAACGGTACCTGGGGCACCATGTTGATCGCCTTGTGGGTCTCGTCTTCCTTGCTCTTGACCGGGCAGTTATGCACACATGCGCCGCAACCGGTGCAGTCTTCAACGGCGACCTGCAGGGTGAAGGCCTTGCTGTCCATTTCCTTGCCTTTAACGGCGCAGGATTTGAAGGTCGCCGGAGCATTGGCCAGCTCCTTCTTATCGTAGATCTTCATGCGGATGGTGGCATGCGGACAGACGAAGGAGCAGATTCCACACTGGATGCAGAGCTTTTCATCCCATGCCGGGGTTTCGACGGCGATATTGCGCTTTTCGTACATGGCGGTCGCGGTCGGGAAGGTGCCGTCGGCCGGCATGGCCGAGATCGGCAGGTTCTCGCCGAGGCCGTCGATGATCGGGCCGAGGGTCGTCTGCACTTCATGGGGAGTGCCGGTCCACTGGCCAATGGTCATGGCGATGGTGCTGTCGGCCGCTGATGGCACCGACACTTCCTCGATGTTTTCGAGGGCGGCATCGACCGCCTGCATGTTCATGTTGACAACCTTCTCGCCGGCCTTGCTGTAGGACTTGACGATAGCGTCCTTGATTTCGCGGATCGCCTGGTCGAGCGGGATGATGTTGGAGATCTTGAAGAAGGCGGTCTGCATGATGACGTTGATGCGGGGTCCGAGGCCGAGCTCGTTGCCGAGTTTCACGCCATCGATGACAAAGAACTTGAGCTGTTTGTCGATGATGGTCTGTTGGACCTTCTTCGGCAGGCTCCCCCAGACACTGTCAGCACCGTAGGGGCTGTTGAGCAGGAAGGTTGCACCGCTCTTGGCGTTCTTCAGCATGTCGTACTTCTCGAGGAAGGAGAAGTTGTGGCAGGCAACGAAGTCGGCGGTGGTGATCAGGTACGGCGCACGGATTTCGTGCTTGCCGAAACGCAGGTGCGACGTGGTCATGCTGCCGGCCTTCTTAGAGTCGTAGACGAAGTAGGCTTGGACTTCGTTGTCGGTGGTGTCGCCGATGATCTTGATCGAGTTCTTGTTGGCGCCGACCGTACCGTCGGAACCGAGGCCGTAGAACATCGCCGAGTAGCCTTCGAAGGGAACCCGGTAGTTGGGGTCGAAGTCGAGGCTGCGGCCGGTGACGTCGTCCTTTATGCCGACCACGTAGTGGTTCATCGGCTTGTCTTTGGACAGGTTGTCGAACACGGCCTTGGCCATGCCGGGGCTGAACTCATAGGAGCCGAGGCCGTAGCGGCCGCCGACGATCGCCGGGTAACCTGGGAAGGAGATCAGGCCATCGGCCATAGCTTCACCAAAGGCGGTGCGCACATTGTGGTAGAGGGGCTCGCCGAGGGACCCGGGCTCCTTGGTGCGGTCGAGTACGGCAATCTTCTTGGCCGTCTTCGGCAGAACCTTGGCGAAGGCTGCGACGTCGAAGGGCAAAAAGCAGCGGACCTTGACCAAGCCGACCTTTTCGCCTTGGGCGACCAAGTGCTCAACCAGCTCGTGCATGGTATCGCAGGCCGAACCCATCATGACCACGACGCGCTCGGCATTGGGGGCGCCGACGTAGTCGAACAGGTTGTACTGGCGACCGGTGAGCTTAGCGAACTTGTCGAACTGCGCCTGCAAGATGGCCGGGACCTTATCGTAGAAGGCGTTGACTGTCTCACGGCCCTGAAAGTAGACATCAGGGTTCTGAGCTGTGCCACGCAGCACCGGATGGTCGGGCGACAGAGCGCGGGCGCGGTGAGCGCGGACCAGGTCGTCGTTGATCATGCTGCGCATGTCATTCTCGGAGAGCTGATGGACTTTTTGCACTTCGTGGGAGGTGCGGAAGCCGTCGAAATAGTGTAAGAAGGGGACCCGTGATTCGAGGGTGGCCGCCTGGGAAATCAGAGAGAAGTCCATGACCTCCTGGACATTGTTGGAGCAGAGGAAGGCCCATCCGGTGGAGCGGCAGGACATGACGTCAGAATGGTCGCCGAAGATCGACAGTGCCTGGGCGGCAATCGCCCGAGCCGAGACATGGAAGACCGTGGGGCTCAACTCGCCGGCGATCTTGAACATGTTCGGGATCATCAGCAGCAGACCTTGGGATGCAGTGAAGGTGGTGGTCAATGCGCCGGCTTGCAGGGCCCCGTGGACCGCACCGGCTGCGCCGCCTTCCGACTGCATTTCGACCACCTTGGGGATGGTCCCCCAGATGTTCTTGCCGCCAGCCGCGCTCTTGGCGTCTGAGATCTCGCCCATCACCGAGGACGGGGTAATCGGGTAGATGGCGATCACCTCGTTGGTCGCATGAGCTACGTGCGCCGCTGCGGTATTGCCGTCAATACAAACCATTTTCTTGGACATTAGACTTCCTCCTTGACTGGAATGTTGTATCGATAAATCGCTTCTTTACAATATTCAGGGAAAACTTTTACTGCCGGGATCAGATATCTCGTCGACCTTCGACGGCACGGTTCACGGTCGCTTCGTCGACGTATTCAAGTTCGCTGCCCATCGGGATGCCGTATGCCAGTCGGGTCACCCTGATGCCGAGGGGTTGAATCAGTTTGGCAAGGTACAAGGCTGTGGCGTCACCCTCGACCGTAAAGTTGGTTGCTATAAGGATCTCCTGGACGCCGCCTTGCTCGAGACGGGTGATCAGTGGGGCGATCTTGAGATCTTCTGGGCCGATGCCGTCCAGCGGTGACAGCGCGCCGTGCAGCACATGGTAGCGTCCTTTGAAAGACCGGCTGCGCTCGATGGCCAGAAGCGCCTGAGGTTCTTCGACGACGCAAAGCAGACTTTCATCCCGCCCCGGGTCGCGACAGAGGGAGCAGGGATCCTGTTCCGTGATATGAAAACAGACAGAGCAGAACCGGGTATTGCGTTGCAGCTCTATGATTGCCATCGCCAGCGCTTCGGACTGACCCTTGGGTTGGCGAAGCAAGAAAAAGGCCAGCCGGGTTGCCGTTTTATTGCCGACACCCGGAAACTTGGCCAGTTCTGCGACCAGACGTGTGAAAGACGGGATGGAGTCTAACATAATTTTTCGCAGTAATTCAACAGTTTATGCGGTTTCAAGGATATTTTAAGGGGGCGAAATTTTTTTCATATCACTGAAAAAAAGCCCAAACAAATATTTATTTATAATAAAAAATTTTACCTTAGCTTAATATTTCTGGCATTTGCAAGCAATTAGTGCTGTTCACCTCCTTTTGTCTAACAGGAAGGCACTGATTGCAATGGACGGTTTTTCTTCTATTGTGGCGACAATCCGCCGCTGCCGTTTGGCTAAAAGAGGCCGGGGATGTTCATGCCGCCGGTAAGCTTGTTCATCTCTTCACTGGCTAATTGCTGGCTCTGCTTGATGGCCTCGTTGACCGCCGCGGTCACCAAGTCCTGAAGCATTTCCACATCGTCCGGATCAACCGCAACCGGATCAATTTTGAGCTCGAGTAGTTGCTGCTTGCCGCTGACTACTGCTGTTACCATACCACCGCCGGCCGATGCTTCGACGCGTTTGTTTTCGAGCTCTTCCTGCAATTGAGCCATGCGGCGCTGCATCTGCTGCGCCTGCTTCATGATGTTGCCGATTCCACCTCGTGACATGTTGAGAAATCCTCCATTTCAGGGTTGTTACGGTTTTGGTCTTGACCGGAAAACAGGAGACAGAATAGAGCAGACAGGAGGCAGGAGCGATGTGTGCATGTTCTGTCTTCTGTATTCTACCTTCTTTATCCCCCAGCGCTAGACGAAGCCTTTGTCAATCGGGATAACTTTCCTGATTTTGCCATTGAAAATATCCTGAACCGACTTCAGTGCCGGATGTTCCATGGCGTCCTCGCGCAGGCGGCGCATGCGGTCGGTCTCCTTGGCCTGACGCGTCTCTACCAGAGACGGTGGGGTGTCTTGTTGCTTGACATCAAGCGGAATCACCCTCAATTTGACCGCCTGACCGAAATACGTGGTTGCCAGGGCTTCGAGGTCCTCGGTGATCTCCTGCTCCTGCAGCTGACTGATCATGAATGACCCCGCGGGATAACCGAGCTCGAGGGTCGGCGGTTCCATTTTCAGCGGGCGGCCGTGCTCAAGGACCGAGCCGAGCATCGGCCGGCTCTGTCTGACCTTTTCAACCAGCCCCTGCCATCCCTTGCTCTCGGTCGATTTGGCGACGGGGGCTTCAGCCTTTTTTGGCGGCGGGGGCTCCTGGGTTGGTCGCGGCGGCGCGTGCAGGGTTTTCGGTTGGGGCGCAGAGCCAAGACGCTTTTCAAGGCTTTCGATATGACTGATGAGTCTGGCGAGATCCTGAGAGGGAGCCAGTGTTGCGAGACGGACCAGGCTCATCTCCAGGGTCAGGAGCGGGTAGCTGCTGTTGACCAACTCGCTCTGGGTTTTCATGAGCAAGGTGACAACCCGTTGCAGGTCTTCCAGTGATGCCTCTTCCGCCAGCATTTTTAAATCTTTTAATTCGTCACCGACCAGGTCGAGCATATCGGCAGGGTCAGCGACGACTTTGCAGATCACCATACCGCGGAACATCTCCAACAGGTCCTGCGTGAACTGGCGCAGGGCCAGACCGAGCTGGTCAACCCGCCGCACGGCATCGAGTGCGCGGCGGCTGTCACGCTGCATGACGGCCTCAACCGTATCGAGCAGCAGGCGTCGGTCGACCATGCCGAGCAGGGTTTGCACCGCTTCGTCCTCCACCTCGTCGCCAGAGAAGGCGATCACCTGGTCGAGAGTTGACAGCGCATCGCGCATGCTCCCCTCGCCCTGACGGGCGACCAGGCTGAGGCTGCGATCGGAAATCTTCAGTTGTTCTGCGTCGGCGATTTCGCGCAATCGCCTGGCAACCTTGACCAGGGGGATCTTGCGAAAGTCGAAGCGCTGGCAGCGCGAGAGAATCGTGATCGGAATCTTGTGCGGTTCCGTAGTGGCGAAGATGAACTTGGCGTGCTCAGGAGGCTCCTCGAGGGTTTTCAACAGCGCATTAAAGGCGTTGGTCGAGAGCATGTGGACTTCGTCAATGATGAAAATCTTGAAGCGTGAGCGGCTGGGCAGGTAGCGGATATTCTCGCGCAGTTCCCGAACATCGTCGACACCGGTATTCGAAGCCCCGTCGATCTCGATGACATCCATGCCATGGCCGGCGGTGATTTCCGTGCAGGAAGAGCAGGTACCGCAAGGCTGATCGGAGAGCTTGACCTCGCAGTTCAAGGCCTTGGCCAGGATGCGGGCCGCAGAGGTTTTACCGACGCCGCGTGCGCCGGTAAAGAGAAAGGCATGGTGGATACGGCCCGAGCGGATGGCGTTCGTCAGGGTCTGGCTGACGTGTTCCTGGCCGATCAGGTCGGTAAAATTTTGCGGGCGCCATTTACGGGCGAGTACCAGGTAGGCCATTGGCTCACAGTTCGGCTGATGGGGAACACCGTAACCGGCGACTTGCCGGCACAAGTGACAGCCAGGCACCCCCGCGGCACACGGCTGAGGCCGCTGCCGCTGCTCCCTTCCGGGCCTGACGGAGTTCACGGCCGTCCGTTGCGCGGGACCCGGCTGTCACTTCTGACGGCAAATGCGAGACAAGGCCGGAGCTGAAACTGGCGGAGAGGGGGGGATTCGAACCCCCGGTACCTTTCAGTACACACGATTTCCAATCGTGCACCTTCGGCCGCTCGGTCACCTCTCCGCGAACAGGCAAAATACACTAAAGCTTACTTTACTGTAAAGGCTTTTCTCGGTGTGGTGAAATGCTTTGCAGAATGGCTATCGATAAGGGATTAAACGAATCTTGCCGATGTCGAAAACCTGCCCCGGGACGGTTTCGTGACAGCCCGATTCTTGCTTGCCGAGAAAGCGGTAAGGCTCGCCGGAAATGGGCTGGCCGCGAGTCCGGGCCCGTGCGGGGAACGTAGAGAAGAAAGCGGCCATCATCACCGACTGCGGGTGACGTCGCTTCCGGCATACGTTGGAAGTCGGCCTCAGGGTAGGCGATGACGAAGGCGCCGGTTGCAGGAGAACCCCGGCCGTCTGTGACCTGGCCGGCGAGGCCAAGGGCAGGTGAGTCTGTGACAAGAGGCTCCGCGACGCCAGAAGGCTGCGCACAGCCAGAAAAAACGCCGAGGAGCAATGTCAGGAGAGGCAGGTTGATCAGAAATATTTTTAAGGAGAGTTCGAACTCCCCGCAGGTTCAGTTGATTTGCACAATCGTGCCGTTTTGTACCTGTAGCAGGAAGAGGATCTTGTCGGCCTCACCGATGAAATCAAAGCGCGTCGCACCGGTGACCCCGGGGTAGTTCTGCAGTTGTGCCAGGGCGCGACGCAGGTCTTCACGGCTGCTCACACGACTGTCGTTGAGCAGCGTCAGCAGGATGCCGGCGATATCGTAACCCTGTGCCTCTAGTATGGTCGGTTCTTCGCCGTACTTTTCGAAATAGCGTTCAACGAATTCTTGGACAAAGGGGTAGGTGCTGTGACGGAAGAAGCCGTCCGTGAAAACTGCGCCTTCGATGAATTGCCGGGTCAGGCGCGGCAGCTCGTCATCGTTCCAGCCGTTGGTGCCCAGCAATTGCACGCCTTCGAGCCCGTAGAAAGCCAGTTGCGGCGTAATCAGGCTGATGCGCTCAGCATAGTCGGGCAGGAAGAGGGCCTGGAAGGGCGGGGGAACTTTCTCCTCCGTCTCCGCTGCAGGATCCTCGGAGTCGCTGGGCGACTCCTCTTCGTCGGGAGCGTTCGGGTCGAGCCCCTGCAGTCGTTTGACTTGTTTGCGGAAGTCAGTTTGATCGGTGAGGTAGCTCTGCTCTGCAATGATCTTGCCACCACGCCGAGTGACTTCTGCACCGAAAAGTTCGGCAAATTGCTCTCCTTGGCGGGTCTGCGGATTCATGATACCGAAGGTGGTAAAGTCACGGACCTCCATAGCATAGTCAACCAGTGCCTGCACCTGCAACTGTGGAGTCAGTGAGTTGCGGAACACATAGAGACTCGACGCTGCCAACCCCTCTTTTTGCGACATAGTCAAAAGCGGCGTGCGCTCTTGGTTGGCGCGTCTGGCTGCTCCCAGGGCGGCATTGCCAACCAGCGGGCCTGCGATGCCGATGACCCGGTCACTGATCGCCAGTTCGGCAACCTGCTCGGCGGCAATGGCTTCATCACCGGCCGTATCGCGGAAAATAAAACGTACCGGAATGAAGGGCCGGAAGGTCTCAATCGCCAACTGCATGCCGCGTTGGACACGCTCGCCGAACGCGGCGTAACGACCGCTCAAGGGGAGCAGTACGCCGATGGCGCGCTGCAGTTGCGATGGGTCGCTCAATTGGGATTGAAGCGCCAGGGCTTCTTCGCGGTACGCGAAGCCGGCGGGCGCCGCCATCGCAGCGCTTGCCCACTCTTGGGCCAACTCTTTTTTGCCGGCGGCCAGGGCACGCCAGCCAAGCTGCAGCATCGCCAGGTAGGCTGCAGGTTTGTCACGGTACATGAACGTCGCTTCGGCGAGGTCTGCTTCGCTGAAACGATCGCTGAGTAGAGTGTAGATTCGCACGAGGATGTCGCGCGGAGTTTCCTTCCCTTCGACCAACAGGCCCTGCTGATAGAAGTAGAGTGCTTTGTGCGGCTCGTCAAGGGCGAGCTGACCTTCAGCCAGGGAGAGAAAGCGTTCCTGACGCTCCGGCAAAGGCCATCCTTGCGTATCGAGCTGCAGAAGCTGGTCGACAGCGCGAACCGCGTCGCCCTTTTGTAGCAGCAGTTCACTTTGCAGGAGCACGCTGGTTGGGGTCCGAGATTCTAGCGGCATCTTGTCCAGGTAGCCGAGGGCGGTTACCGGGTCATTGAGATCTCGGTGGATGCGGGCCAAGTAATAATAAGCCTGGTTGATCAGGGAGGAGTCGGGCTGGCTGACAATCAATCCGCGTAGCAGGCCGGCCGCTTCATTCAGCTTGCCTGCCTGATAGTGCTCGATAGCCCTCTGCATGGCGGTGTTGGCCGGCGAAGCGGCCTCTGGCACAAGCTGCGCAGCGCCCGCCGACACGACCAAGCTCAACAGCAGCGGCAGCAAGGAGAGACTGATGATTCTGAACCGCATTAGCCAAACAGCTCCTTGACCTTGTCGAAAAAGCTTTTGCCCATAGGGTGAATATCCTCGCCGGCTTCTTTGGCAAACTCGTCGAGCAGTTCTTTCTGGCGTGGGGTCAGGCTGGTCGGTGTTTCGACCCGTACGATCACCAGCTCGTCTCCGCGTCCGTAGCCCTGCAGTACGGGAATCCCTTTGCCGGCCAGTTTGAAAATCTTGCCGCTCTGGGTGCCGGCCGGGACCTTGAGCTTGACCTTGCCTTCCAGAGTCGGAACCTCGAGTTCGCAGCCCAGGGCGGCCTGGGGAAAGGATACCGGAATCTCGCAGATCAGGTCGTTCCCCTCGCGCTGGAAGATCGGGTGGTCCTTGACGGTGATGACCACATAGAGGTCACCGGGAGGGCCACCCTTGGCACCGGGTTCCCCCTCGCCGCTCATCTTGAGGCGATTGCCCGATTCTACACCGGCAGGGATTTTTAGGGAAAGAGTCTTTTGTCCGCGGGAGAGCCCGGTGCCGCGGCAACCCTTGCAGGGGTGCGCGATTTTCTTTCCTTCTCCGTGGCAGTCTGGACAGGGGCGTGTCAGGGAGAAGAACCCCTGCTGGAAGCGGACCTGGCCATTGCCGGAACAGGTTCGGCAGGTCTCGGCGCTGGTGCCGGGCTTGGCCCCGGACCCCTTGCAGGTCTCGCAGGACTGATGCCGGGGCACCTGGATCTTGGTTTCGAGTCCGAAGGCGGCTTCTTCGAACGCGATTGTCAGGTTGTAGCGCAGGTCATCACCACGGCGGCCACCGCCGCGGCGACCACCGCCACCGAAGATGTCGCCGAAGATATCCCCAAAGATGTCCTCGAAAGGAGTGCCGCCGAAACCGCCCGAAGAGAAGCCGAAGCCTCCCTGCTGATCGACGCCGGCATGGCCGTACTGGTCGTAAAGAGCACGTTTCTGACCGTCGGAGAGAACTGCATACGCCTCGGAAAGTTCCTTGAAACGATCCTCGGCTGCTTTGTCGCCGGGGTTCTTGTCGGGATGACACTGCAATGCCAGTTTTCGATAGGCCTTTTTGATTTCTGTTTCGCTGGCGTTGCGGTTAACCTCGAGAACTTCGTAATAATCGCGTTTGGCCAAAATGATATCCTTGCGGCGTAAGGTCAAAAGCCAGGGGTGCAAGGGAGACTGACGTCTCCCTCTGGCCCCTGGCCGTTATCTCATCCCAGTTTATTTTTTCTTGTCGTCGTCGACTTCTTCGAACTCCGCATCGACGACATCGTCCTTTTGGCCGCCGCTTTCAGCTGCCCCCTCGCTTTCGGCTTCCGCCTTGCTCTGGGCTTGCTGGTACATCACTTCTGCCAACTTGTGCGAAGCCGTGGCGAGGGCTTCGGTCTTGCTCTTGATTGCTTCCGGGTCGTCGCCTCCCATGGTCTTCTTCAGATCTTCCAAGGCTGATTCGATCGCCTTTTTGGTCTCTTCGTCGACCTTGTCGCCATGTTCCTTGACGGCTTTTTCGGTGGTGTAGATGAGGCCGTCAGCCTGGTTGCGGGCTTCGATCAGGGCACGTTTCTTCTGGTCTTCGGAAGCGTGGAGTTCGGCGTCCTTGACCATCTTGTCGATCTCGTCCGCGGAAAGGCCGGACGAGGCCGTAATGCGGATCGACTGCTCCTTGCCGGTACCAAGGTCCTTGGCGCCGACGTTGAGAATGCCGTTAGCGTCGATGTCGAAAGTGACTTCGATCTGCGGCACACCGCGCGGCGCTGGAGGGATGTCGGAGAGCTCGAAGCGGCCGATGGTCTTGTTGTCGTTGGCCATCTCACGCTCACCCTGCAGCACGTGTACCGATACCGCTGGCTGGTTGTCGGCAGCGGTGGAGAAGACCTGACTCTTCTTGCAGGGGATTGTGGTGTTCTTCTCGATCAGCTTGGTCATGACGCCACCGAGAGTTTCGATGCCGAGGGAGAGCGGGGTGACATCGAGCAACAACACGTCCTTGACGTCGCCCTTGAGCACGCCGCCCTGAATCGCTGCGCCGATGGCTACGACTTCGTCAGGGTTGACGCCCCGGTTGGGCGTCTTGCCGAAGATCTCCTTGACCTTCTCCTGCACCGCCGGCATACGGGTCATGCCGCCGACCAAGATGACATCGTCGATATCGGAGGCCGAGAGACCCGCATCCTTGAGGGCTGTTTTGCACGGGCCGGTCAGCTTGTTAAGCAAGCTGCTGCAGATGCTTTCGAGCTTGGCGCGGGTCAGCTTGATGTTGAGGTGCTTCGGACCGGACTGGTCGGCCGTGATGAACGGCAGGTTGATGTCAGTCTCCACCGAGGAGGAGAGCTCGCACTTGGCCTTCTCGGCGCCTTCCTTGAGCCGCTGCAGGGCCATCTTGTCTTTGCGCAAATCGATTCCCTGATCTTTTTTGAACTCGTCAGCCACGTAATCGATGATCAGCTGGTCAAAATCTTCGCCGCCGAGAAAGGTGTCACCGTTGGTCGACTTGACTTCGAAGACGCCGTCGCCGAGTTCCAGAATCGAGATGTCAAACGTCCCACCGCCGAGGTCGAAGACGGCAATCTTCTCTTCATGCTTCTTGTCGAGACCGTAGGCTAGGGCGGCCGCGGTCGGCTCGTTGATGATGCGCAGCACGTTCAGGCCGGAAATCTTGCCGGCATCCTTGGTGGCCTGGCGCTGGGAGTCGTTGAAGTAGGCTGGCACGGTGATGACGGCATCGGTAACCGGCTCTCCCAGGTAGTCTTCCGCGGTCTGCTTCATCTTCTGCAGGACCATGGCGGAAATCTCGGGGGCGCTGTATTTTTTGCCGCGTACTTCGACCCAGGCGTCGCCGTTGTCAGCCTTGATGATCTTGAACGGGCTGATTTCGATATCCTTTTTCACGGCATCCGTGTCGAACTTGCGGCCGATCAGGCGCTTGATGGCGTGCAGAGTGTTCTCCGGATTGGTGACGGCCTGACGTTTGGCCTGCTGGCCGACCAGTCGCTCCCCGCTCTCAGTGAAAGCCACCATCGAGGGGGTCGTGCGGGTTCCTTCCGAGTTGGCGATAACCACCGGCTCGCCACCTTCCATAATGGCGACACAGGAATTGGTCGTCCCTAGGTCGATACCTATGACTTTGCTCATGATAAGAATCCTCCTTAAAGATTCATTGCGTTCGTTGTTATTGTTCGGACAGGGGTGTTGCTCCTGTCGATTTATTCCTCAGTGGCAGCCGGATGTTCCCCTTCCGCAACAGGTTCTGTCACGGTCGGCGATTTGGCCACCATAACCAGCGACGGACGCAAGAGGCGGTCGTGCAGCAGGTAGCCCTTCTGAAACTCGGTGACAACAGTGTTCGGGGGCTGTTCCGCAGACTCAACATGGCCCATGGCCTGATGCAGGTTTGGATCGAAACCCGTGCCGATGGCGTTGATCGCTTTGACGCCAAAGTCCTCCAGGACCTTGCGGAACTGGTTGATCGTCATGTTGACGCCTTCCAGCAGCCCCTGGTTGTCATCGAGGCCTTGCCCGGCATGTTCAATCGCGCGCTCGAGGTTGTCGAGCACCGGGATCATCTCCTTGAGCAGGCGATCATTGGCAAAACGGATGGCATCTTCCCGGTCACGCTGATGGCGCTTGCGGGCATTCTCCATGTCGGCCCGCTCGCGCAGGTAAAGGTCCCAGTTTTTGCTGGCCTCTGCCTCGAGGGCGGCGATTTCCTCCCGCAGCTCTAGCAACGGGTCGCCGACGGCATTCTCTTCGGTTGCCTGCCCGGTCTTCTCGGCTGCGGGCACCTCTGGTGGAGCTTCTGCGACGCCTTCTGCTTCCGGGGTCTCCTGTTTCCTGAATTTCTTCGACAATGCACTTTCTCCTAATCGTTATCTGTATCAAGCAGGCGACTGATAAGGCTCGCCGTGTAATCGACTATCGGAATGATGGTTGAATAGGGCATACGGTACGGGCCAATGACACCGAGCGTGCCAAGCGTGCCGCGTTTGCCGGAGTAAGCTGCGGTGATCAGGCTGCAGTCGGCCAATTCGCTGTATGCCGTCTCGCTGCCGATGACGACTTGGACCCCTTTGGCCCCAATGCCGCGATCGAGCAGATCGACAAGGATACTCTTCTGTTCGAAGGTCTGGACAATGCGCTTCATCCGCGGCAGATCGGAAAATTCCGGTTGCTCAAGAAAGTGGCTGGTCCCCTCGATAATGACTTCCCCCGAGGTCTCATCGACCAGGGCCGCACTGGAGAGCGCGAAGGCCCGTCGCAGCAAATGGTCGAAGAGGGCCTTCTCGTGGGCCATTTCAGTGAGAATCCGGGCGCGCACCTCCTGGATGCTCAGGCCGTTCATGGTCTGGTTCAGGTAGTTGGTGATCTTTTCCAGGTCGCGCGGGCGCAAATCCTCGTCGACGTCGATCAACTTGTTCTGCACCAGTCCTGATTGGGTGACGAAAACCGCCAGGACCTGGCGAGGCGATAGCTTGACGAACTCGATGTGTCGGAAAATCGTGGTTTTCAGGCGTGGCACCATGACCAGCCCTGTATAGTGGCAAACCGCGGAAAGGGTGCGGCTGGCTTCACGTAGCATGTCCGACATCTGCAGGCCCTGCTGCTGGTATTGCTGCTCGATCTGGCCCTTCTGGCGTTCGTCTAGGGCGTTGAGGCGCACTAGGCTGTCAACGTAGAAGCGGTAGCCTTTTTCCGTGGGGATGCGCCCTGCCGACGTGTGAGGAGAGCTCAAGTACCCGAGCTCTTCCAGTTCGGCCATGACGTTGCGTACTGATGCCGGCGACAACTTGATACCGAGATTCTGTGTCAGGGCCTTGGAACCGACCGGTTGGGCGGTTGCAATATATTCCTCGATGATGGCTTCGAGGATCTTCTGACTACGCTCAGAGAGGAACTCTGCCATGGGATACTCCGTGTAAAAAGCTCAAGCCGGAGAATCCGGCCTGCCCTGACTTTTAGCACTCTTTTGAGTTGAGTGCCAAAAGCACGGTCAACATAACAACGCCGATTGCCTTTGTCAAGGGACGGTCCGCTATTTTGCTCAGAGTGTTTTCCCTTACAGGAAAGGGAGAATCAGTCGATCGAAAAGGAGCCAGCCGGAGGGGGTCAATGCCCAACGGTCATGGTCATGGGAGAGCCACTGAGCGGTGACTTCAACTGCTTTAGGAAAAGCCTCCTGCAGAGAGCAGCCAAAGCGCTGGCGCAGTTCGGTGTCACTGATACCGTGCCGGGTGCGCAGGGCCAGATAGATGGTTTCGCGCAGTGCCGATTCGGAATTAAACTCTTCAAGGCATTGCATCGGTTGCTGACCGTGTCGCAGCGCCTGTCGATAAGCCGCCAGGTCGGGCGGGACCTCCCAGCGGCTGCCCCACTCATCGGCACGAAAGGAGTGGGCGCCGGCGCCGATGCCGAGGTAGGCATGGCGTTGCCAGTAGCCGAGGTTGTGGCGACAGGGGTACCCCTCTCGGGCATAATTGGCGATTTCGTAATGCTCATAGCCGGCGGCGCCCAGCTGCTCATGAACCTGCAAGAAGGCGTCCGCATAGAACTCTCCGTCCGGCAGGGAGAGCTTGCCGGCGACAATGCTGTCGTGGAAAGGGGTTTGTGGCTCGGTGGTCAAGCCATAGCAGGAGAGATGATCTGGGGCCAGTTCGAGATAACAGCGCAGGTCCTCTTCGAGTTCGCCGAGAGTCTGACCCGGCAGAGCAAACATCAGGTCGAGGGAAAGGTTGTCAAATCCGGCCGCCCGAGCCCAGCTTGCGGCGGCGAGGCCCTCACGGCGATCGTGCAGGCGGCCAAGAACACGCAGCTGGCGATTGTCGCAGCTCTGTAGACCGAGCGAAAGGCGATTGATGCCGGCTTGGCGATAACCGGTCAGGCTTTGTTGCGTGACAGTGCCGGGGTTGGCCTCCAGGGAGATCTCCGCTTCTATGGCCAGGCCGAATTTTTGCTCAGCCGCCTCCAGAATCTTGGCTACGGCCTCAGGTTGCAGCAGGGAGGGGGTGCCGCCGCCGAAATACACGGTGTCGAACGGTCCCTGCCAACCCTGCTCTTTGGCCAGGTCAAGGTGCCTGATCAAGAGTTCTGGATAGGAGCCGACCTCTCTGTTGGCGGCCACCAAGGAAAAAAAATCGCAATAGGGGCATTTGCGCTGGCAGAAAGGTATGTGCAGATAAAGACCGGTCATAAAAACACAAAGCGGGGATCAGCTCCCCGCCTCGATGGTCTCCTGTTGGTGATAATTTAATGGAAGTCAGTAAAGTGGCTGGCGTTAATCCAGAGGTGCATGAAAATACTGGCGGCATAGCCGAGGGCGACGGCCCAACTCCATTTGAGGTGATTGCCAAAGGTGTAGGTGCCGCGCGCGGTACCCATCAGGGCGACGCCGGCTGCCGAGCCGATGGAGAGCAGGCTGCCGCCGACACCCGCAGTCAGGGTGACCAGCAGCCACTGGCCGTGGGACATGTGAGGGTCCATGGTCAGCACGGCGAACATCACCGGGATATTGTCGACGACGGCCGAGAGTAGGCCGACCATGACGTTGGCCGTGGTCGCACCGAGGCCGGTGTACATGAACTTGGAGGTCACCGCTAGGTAGCCGAACTGGCCGAGGCCGCCGACACAGAGGATGACACCATAGAAGAAGAGTAGAGTGTCCCATTCAGCACGGGCAATCTTGCGAAACAGGTCGAACCCGGCTACCGGCGCGTGGCCGGGTCCACTGTGGGCGGGTGGTTGGTGTTCGTCGGGGTTGTGACCGATAATGTCAAGAGGTTGGGATCCTCCGACGTAAAGCCGATTTTCCTTGATCTTTAGGTAGTATGCGAAGAAGCCGAGGTAGCCGAGGCCGAGCATCATGCCGGTGGCTGGCGGCAGGTGCAGGAAATTATGGAAACAGACAGCTGTCGTGATCGTCAGCATGAAGAGCGCGATGACTCGTTTGGCGCCGAGTTTCATCTTGATCGGTTCGTCCATGGCCTGCGGACGCTCCTTGCTGACGGCCATGCTCATGATTGCAGCCGGAATGATCCAGTTGACCAGTGAAGGCAAGAAGATGGCAAAGAACTCGATGAAGTCGACCTTGCCTTTCTGCCAGACCATCAGGGTGGTAATGTCACCGAAGGGAGAGAATGCTCCACCGGCGTTGGCCCCGACCACCACGTTGATGCAGGCGACGATGACAAACTTTTTGTTGTTGCCGCCCACGGCCATGACTACCGCGCCCATGAGCAGGGCGGTCGTCAGGTTGTCGGCGAGCGGCGAGATCAGGAAGGCGAGGAGCCCGGTGACCCAGAAGACCGTGCGCAGCGTGAAGCCGCGACTGACCAGCCAAGAGCGCAGCGCCTGGAAGACGTTGCGTTCGTCCATGGCGTTGATATAGGTCATTGCCGCGAGCAGGAAGAGGAAAAGTTCGGCGTATTCGATCAGGTTGTTTTTGATCGCCACGTGCGGTGTGTGGGTGTCCCCCATCGCCGCGTAGGCAAAGGCCACAAGGACCCAGATCAGGCCGGCGGCCAGCATGACCGGCTTGCTTTTGCGCATGTGCAACTGCTCTTCAAAGATGACCAGGGTGTAGGCGGCGACGAACAGGATCAGGGCAAAGATCCCCAGTGCGGTCCCGGTCAGGTTGACGAATTCAGCGGGTTCACCACCACCGCTGCTGGCCAGCGCCGGCATGGCACCTGTCAGAAGCAGGCATAAAGACAATCCGAGTGTTTTCACGTGCGACCCCTGTTCCCTTCGTTAGGCGATAGGTTTAAGATTGACGGAGATAATCGTTGCGCCATGATATAGACCCGAGCGCTCGACAGCAAGTCTCTTGCGGCAGAGACTTCATCGTGCTCGGTCCTTTGACTAATAAAACGCCATGTTTTTTAACATTTGCTAGTCGTGAGTGTCAAGAAAACTCGGTGGGCTTGATGACAGTTGGAGTGTATGACAAAATCAAGGATAATGAGGATTTCCGTTGACCTGAGAGCCACTGTGAAAGCTTTAAACACTGTTTTAACGAGGTGAATGTTATGCATCGATCGGTAAAAGTCGCGGCAATTCAGTTTAATATCGCACTCGGTGAAATCGAACAGAACTTGGCCAAGGTGCGTGTGGCTGTGCAACGGCTAGCGACGCAGGGTGTGCAGTTGGCGGTTCTGCCGGAAATGTGGAGTGCCGGCTACGACTACAAGCGGTTGTCGAGGCATGCCGCCGAAACCCCGCGGGTGGTTGACGAGGTTCGCCGCTTGGCTGCTGAGCACGACATGGTCCTCGTCGGCAGCCTCCCGGAAGAGGCGGACAGCAAGATCTACAATACGGCCTATGTCGTCGATCGCGGCGATCTGTGCGGCAGTTATCGCAAGCTGCACATGTTCTCCACCATGGGCGAGGACCGCTTCCTCTCGCCAGGGGCCAGAACCTTGGTGGTGTCGACTTCGGTGGGCCGACTCGGGATCGCGATCTGTTACGACCTGCGTTTCCCGGAACTATTTCGCAAGATGGCGCTCGAGGGTGCTGAGATTATCTGCCTGCCGGCAGAATGGCCCAAGCCCCGCCAGGAACATTGGCGGACGCTGCTGCGGGCCAGGGCCATGGAGAATCAGCTCTTTGTGGTCGCGACAAACTGCTGTGGCATGCAGGGCAAGCTGGATTTCTTCGGCATGAGCCTGCTGCTCGCGCCGCGAGGGGAGGTCCTGTCTGAAGGTGGTGAGGTCGATACCGAGCTGGTCGCAACCTTTGATTTCCAGGAGATGGTCGACTACCGGGAGCAGATTCGCTGCTACCACGACCGGCGGCCGGAAGTTTACGGCACGCTGCTTTAAAGTGAATAGTATGAGGTATTACACAGAACAGCCCCGCGCTGTCCCGATCAGGGACGGTGAGGCTGCAGAATGTGAAAAAGCTGTCGCAGTTATTTAAAATGCGAACTTGGAGCCTTTCCCAGGCTTGTCATCAGAGATACAGTCAGGATCGTCAGCCGGGACGGTCTCGCAGTCGGCGCCAAAAGGCTGATTGATGTTCACTGCCTGACTGTCATCGTCAAAGAAGTTGTTCTTCGTCACTTTCTCGCTCTTGTCCTCTTTTTCGTCGAGGAAGTCAAAGCCGAAGTCGACAGAGCCGTCATCGGGCTCTTCCTCTTCCTCGAAGCTTTCACCGAGGAGAGGTGCTGGCGCTACCGCTGCCATTGCCACATGTCCGGGGGCAATGAAGCCACGCAAGTTGAATTTTGCTTTATGTCCCGCCAGGTTGTGACCGCACTTCTTGCAAATGTCCAGGTGGTCAAAGCTGTGATATCCGCATTTTGGGCACTTCATAGACTCTCCTCATGCTGATTTGAATAGCTGCCAACGGGCGGGGACTGCCAATCTCCATAAAGATACTGCAAGATGGGGGTCGCAGCCAAGCCCGCAGTCTCCGTGCGGAGGATCCGAGGCCCTAGGTGCACGGCCTGGAATCCGGCGGAGGTAATGGCGCCGATCTCTGTCGACGAAAATCCCCCCTCCGGGCCGATCAGCAGTCTGACTCCTGTGGGAGGCTCTTGCGGCAGAACTTTCGCAAGCGGCATAGAACCGCATTCCCAAAGGACCAGCTTGAGGTCGCTTGTGGGCTCGGCGAGGGCCTTTACCAACGTTTGTAGAGGTTTAACCTCCGGCAAAAAACAGCGCCGACTCTGGCGTGCCGCTTCGCTGACGATCCTCTGCCAGCGCTGCTGGCGGCTGCTCTGGCGGCTGGCATTCAGGTTTGGCACGGCGTGGGTCGTCTCAAGCGGCTGGAAACATCCCACGCCGAGTTCCGTGCCCTTTTGCAAGATCAGGTCGAACTTGTCCCCTTTCGGTAGCGCCTGCAAGAGGGTGATCGGCAGGGACGCGTCCCGCTCCTGCCAGCGGCGAATCACTCGCGTGGTCGCCTGATTGGTTTGCAACTGTTCGAGCTCGACTTCGCAGCATTGGCCATGACCGTCGAGCAGGACCACCACGCAGCCAGCTTTGCAGCGCAGGACGTTGCGCAAGTGATGATACGCGCCGCCGGCAATGACGACCTGATCGCCCTGCAGGCTTTCGGTCGGCACAAAAAAAAGCAAAGGATCACTCATGGCGCTGGTAGACGATGCAGGTCCACTCGTCACGGTGGAATGTGCCGAGCAGTCTCATCGGGAAGGTGTTGAAGCCGTCAAGAACCTGCTGCTCCTGTTCGATCAGAATCCCCGAGAGGACCAGGCGTCCTTGCAGGGCAATACGTTCTTCCAGTGCGGCCGCCAGGCGGAGGTTCTCCGCCGCCAGGATGTTGGCCAGCACCAGATCGTATCGCCCAACGATCTTGTCCAGGGGGTCGTCCGTGATCCTGATCCCCTTTGCCAGCCGGTTCTTCGCAACATTCTCAGTCGCGACCCTGCAGGCGTCACGATCGATGTCACAGGCGATCACCTCGTCTGCACCCAGTGCTGCTGCAGCCATGGCAAGAATCCCGGATCCGGTGCCGACATCCAGAACTCGCCGCGGCGGTCGATCGCTGGCAAAGTGCTCGGCCAGGGCGTCCAGACAGAGGCTGGTGGTTGCATGGGTGCCGGTACCAAAGGCCTGCCCGGGGTCAAGGGTCAGGACAACCTCTTCGGCCGATGCCTGCCACTCGATCCACGATGGACAGATCACCAGGCGTTTGCCAACTCTGAAGGGAGGAAAGTGCTGCTGCCAGTCGCTTGCCCAGTCGTGGTCGGCCAGCGCCCGGTAATCCAGCCGGACATCGGCCAGTTCTGGGTAGATGCCGGCCAGATCTGACAGGGCGTGCTGTATCGATTTATAGAGTGCGGCCACATTTTCCGGATAAACGAAGTAGGCTCGCAGAACGGGATCGTTTGTGAGAGATTCCGGGGAGGGAACGACAAAAGTGTCCAGCACCTTTTCCGCTGCAGTCACTCCTGTACAGCCCAGATCCATCAACGTTTGAGAGACCAGGTCGACCGCTTGGTCTGGTACGGCAAGGCGCATTTCCAGCCATTTATTCGTCATGGACGTTGTTTAACGAAGATTGTGTGGTATTGCAATAGAAAATCTTGACCTGCAAGGACGGGGTCTGGAATAATGGCCTGAAGTCTAATGAGAGTTGTAACGTACATCTAAAATAATAACTTGTATGGTTCGCGCGGCTTCAATGGAAGTCGTTGATTTGCCATAGCAAAGTCTGTAGCAGAATGAATTGGTGTTTGCATTTTCATTAGATTCTGTTAGACTTCACCGGTATTTTCATGAGGATTTGTGATGTCGACTGCCCAGGCGATCTACCTGCTTTCTGATGCAACCGGCGAGACCGCCGAAAAAATGGTCATGGCAGCCTTGACGCAATTCCGCGATAAACCGGTTCGCTTGACGCGCGTTAATAATGTGCGGACTAAGAACCAGGTCTACGAAGCCCTGGATGAAGCGCTCAGCAACCGCGGCCTCGTCGTTTACACCATTGTAAACCGCGATCTTGCCCAAATGGTTCATAATGAATGCGACAGCTTGGGGCTGGTCAACATCGATTTACTGACGCCCTTGCTGATGAAGGTGGCCCACTTCCTTGGCCTTTCGCCTAAAGAAACCCCCGGGCTTTTGCACGGGATTGACGAAGCCTATTTTCGTCGCATCGAAGCCATTGAATTTACCGTCAAGCATGACGACGGTCAGGAACCCCGCAATCTTTACCAGGCCGATATTGTCCTGGTCGGGATTTCGCGGACCAGCAAGACCCCTTTGTCGATCTATCTGGCACATAGGGGCTGGAAAGTTGCCAATGTTCCTCTGGTCAAGGGGATTGATCCGCCCGAGCAGCTTTTCGAACTCGATCCGAAACGGATTGCGGCGCTGGTCATTGATCCGCAGAGATTGGTTGAAGTTCGTGCGGCGCGCTTGCGCAACCTCGGACAGGACCCACGTGCGGCTTATGCCGATTACGAAGAGATAGAAGAAGAGTTGAAGCATGCTAAAAAACTGTTCCGCAAGCATCCTTGGGTGGTAGTCGACGTTTCGAGCAAGGCGGTTGAGGAAACTGCTAATGAAGTCCTCGTCCGCTTGGGTTTGAAATAGCCCTTAGCGGGTTGTGCCGATCATTTGTAACACTTTAAACCACATAGCGACCAGAGATTAAAGGAGATAACATCATGCGCATCCTTGTGGTGGAAGACGAAAAGAAAGTTGCTAGTTTTATCCAGCGTGGTCTGGAAGGAGAAGGTTTTTCCGTTGATGTTGCCAACGACGGCGAATCGGGCGTCGAGCTGGGCTCACAGAACAGTTACGAGCTCATCCTCATGGATGTCATGCTGCCGAAGATGGGTGGCCTTGAGGCAATCAAGGCGCTGCGGGAAAAAGGCGTGGTGACCCCGGTGCTCTGTCTGACGGCCAAGGACACGGTTGAGGATATCGTGGCCGGGCTCGATTCGGGCAGCGACGACTACCTGACCAAGCCCTTCGCATTCGCCGAGTTGCTGGCCAGGGTACGGGCGCTGGCGCGTCGCGGTACCCATGAGCGTGGTGCCGAGATCACCTATGCGGATCTGCGGCTCGATCCGGTGGCTCACAAGGTCTGGCGTGGTGACCAGGAAATCGATCTTACAGCCAAGGAATATGCCTTGCTGGAGTTCTTCATGCGCAACCCCGAGACGACCCTGACCCGGACCATGATTGCAGAACATGTCTGGGATTACACCTTTGATTCCTTCACCAATATCATCGATGTCTATGTCAATTATCTGCGCAAGAAAGTCGATCGCGACTTTTCCAAGCGGCTGATTCATACGGTTCGCGGCATCGGGTACGTTCTCAAGGAGGAGTAGGCTTGTCCGTTTCACCTCTACGGTCGATCCGGGTTCGCCTGACATTCTGGTACGCTATGACACTGGCTGTCATCCTGGCAGTCAGTGCGCTTTTTTCGTATCATTATTTTTCCCATAACCTGCGTGAGCAAGTGGATCGCCAGGTCAGGGAAGTCGCACGCACCTTGGACAGCCACCGCACAGAAATACTCCCTGACTCCTCCCAACCTCTGGATTGTGAAGGGCTGCAAACGCTGATTCACAGCAGAAACTGGGTGAGCTACCTATTGTTGCGCGATGCCAGCCTGCAGGTGGTCTGCACCTCGGACAATCTCGTCGAGCGCAAACTGCCGTTCGGTCCGGTTGCACGGCAACAGGTTCGCTGGCTGCACGAACACCTGGAAACGGTTGATCTGGAAGACGGCGGCCTTTTGCGGCTCCTCTCCTATCCGCTGGTTGATAATGGCCGGTTGGTCGGTGTCGCCCAGGTTGGCCAGGAACTCGGTCCCCTGCAGAAGACCATCGAGGAGTTGCGCCTGATCTACCTGGTGGTCGGCCCCTTTGCCATCTTCTGGCTGTGCCTTGGCTGCTGGCTGCTGGCAGAACGCACCATTGCACCGATCATCGAAGTCACCGAAGCGGCCCAGGGGATTACCGCAGATAAATTGTCCCGCCGCCTACCTCTGGGCAATCACCAGGACGAGCTCGCCCAGATGGTGTCCTGTCTAAACCAGATGCTCGACCGCCTGGACAAGTCCTTCCGCCGTGTCCGGCAGTTTTCCGGCGACGCGTCCCATGAGCTGCGCACGCCGCTCACCATCCTGCGGGGCGAGACAGAAGTCACCCTGCGCTGGGCCAAGACCCCGGAGGAGTTCCGGGACATGTTGCGCTCCAACATGGAAGAGATAGATCGCATGGAACGGATCATCGAGAGTCTACTGACCCTGGCCAAGAGTGAGGTCGGCGAGCTGACTCTGGAGATGAAGGAGCTCAGTCTCAGCGACCTAGTACAGGAGCTCTACCTGCAGAGTCGCCTGCTCTCAGAAGTCAAGCAGATCGAGGTGCAGCTGCTGCTTAATGTTAAAGAAGAAATTCGGATCCGCGGCGACGAGCTGCGCCTGCGCCAGATGTTTCTTAACCTGATTTCCAACGCGATCAAGTACACCCCCGAGAATGGCCATCTGGAGATTGTCCTGTCGATGGACAATAGCTTTGCCTGTGTCGATATCATTGATTCGGGGATCGGTATCCCCGCAGAACATCTGCCGCACATCTTCGACCGGTTCTACCGTGTCGACAAGGCCCGCAACCGCATGGACGGTGGTACGGGGCTTGGCTTGGCGATCGTCAAGTGGATAGCCGAGGCGCACGGAGGCAGCATTACGGTGACCTCCGAAGTCAAAAAGGGGAGCTCCTTCTCTGTAAGTCTGCCGATCGAGGGCCCGGAAGAGGGCAAGCATCCGCGCACGACCATTCTTGAATAATCCTCACCTCTTCAGATAGCCGAACTTAGTTTCTTTGGCGCTGGCAATTGACAGCTCGCCAGGGGGTTATTACATTATGTTAAAAATCCCAAGGAGGAAACTATGACTAGGATGTGGCGTCAGAATCTCCCCCTATTGATGGTTCTCCTAGCCTTTTGCTGGAGCCTTCCCGCCCATGCCCAGCCGCCGGACTTCGTGGCCCTGGCGGAGCAGCTCAAGCCCGCGGTTGTCAATATCAGCACGGCTAAAACCGTCGCTGCGCGAAACCCTTCATTGCGTGGGCCAAAGTTTCCTGGTGGAGTGGATCCCTTCGAAGAATTTTTCGACCGCTTCTTTCGCGATGCACCCCAGTCCACCCGCAAGGCCCGTTCGCTGGGCTCGGGTTTTATCATCTCCGCAGACGGTTACATACTGACCAATGATCACGTGGTTGACGGCGCCGATGAGATCAAGGTGAAGATCTCCGACGGCCGGGAGTTCAGCGGCGAAGTGCGCGGTCTTGACCCCAAGCTTGATCTGGCACTGATCAAGATTGATGCCGGTGAAAGCCTCCCCTTTGCCAAACTCGGCGAAAGTGACAAGATCAAGATCGGTGAGTGGGTCATGGCGATCGGCAACCCCTTCGGACTGGAGCAGACGGTCACTGTGGGCATCGTCTCTGCCAAGGGGCGGGTGATTGGTGCTGGCCCTTATGATAATTTTATTCAGACCGATGCGTCGATCAATCCCGGCAACTCCGGCGGGCCGCTTTTCAATGTGCAAGGCGAGGTCATCGGCATCAATACCGCTATCGTGGCCGGCGGCCAAGGGATCGGCTTTGCCATTCCGATCAATATGGCCAAGCAGATCATTCCGCAGCTGCGTGATGAAGGGCATGTTACCCGTGGCTGGCTTGGGGTGACGGTGCAGGCTCTGAACGAGGAACTGGCCACTTCCTTTGGCCTGACAAACACCCATGGTGCACTGATCAACGAAATCGTCAAGGGGTCGCCGGCCGAAGAGGCT
The DNA here is from genome assembly GCA_963825615.1 of uncultured delta proteobacterium. Classification (GTDB taxonomy): domain Bacteria; phylum Desulfobacterota; class Desulfuromonadia; order Desulfuromonadales; family BM103; genus JAHEDT01. Next base: position 208,342 of record CAWGTV010000008.1, on the reverse strand, counting down.
GGCCTGCAGCGCGGCGACATTATCCTCACTTATGACGGCCAGCACGTGGACGAACTCAATGACCTGCCGCGACTGGTGGCGGCAACCCCCGTTGATAAAATTGTCAAGGTCACAATCTTCCGTGACGGCAAAGAGCGCACGATTCAGGTGACAATCGGCAAGCTGGATGACGGGCAGCAGCCAGTTGTGGCAGGTGACAAAGGGTATGGCGGGGTCCTTGGTATTACTGCGGCAAACCTGACTCCTGAGCTGGTGGAGCGTTTCAGTCTCTCAGGAGATCAGGGAATCCTGATTACCAAGATTGACCCTGAAGGGCCGGCGGCCGAGGCCAACCTGCGGGTTGGCGATCTGATCGTGGAGGCAGACGGCAAGGATGTCAATTCCGTCAAGGTCTTTGAAGAGGTCGTCGGCCGTATGTCAGCCAGCAAGGTGCTGCGCCTGCTGGTTCAACGTAAGACGACGTTGCTCTACACGACGGTGACCTTGAAATAGACAACAGTGTCTTCAGTCTTTCCCAAGCCCCCGTTGTGGTTGCAGTGGGGGCTTTTGTTTGAGCTCGGGGTCCGGCGGCAAGGACGCAGGTGTTATTGGATGCAAATTTTGATTTTGCTGCACAGGACTTGCCGCAAGTCAAAATAAAAAGCCCGGCTGGATTTATCCAGCCGGGCTTTTTACAGTGACAATTTTTCCCAGCAGAGTTACTTAGAAGCGGTACCCAATTCCGGTATAGCCGTAAAAGGCTTTACCATCCTCGTCACCGTAAACGTATTCTTCATCAGAGTTGAAAACGTCGTAGGTGAAAGACGCCGATGCGTAGAGTGCCTCGGTGAATTGGTAGGTCGCGCCGACAGTCGTCTGGTACTGCTCATAAGTAAGATCAGAGTAGCTGTCGATCAGGTTGTTGTAGCCATTGGTGTTGTCATAGGCACTTTTGGCAGAACCCGCCCATACAAGCTGTGGGCGATCGCCGAAGTTCCAATCCCAGTTGTCTTTGGCATGATTGTAGGTAAACCCTGCGTTCAGGAGCAGTTTCTCTGTTGCCTGATAATTTGCATTAAGTGCCACGGTGTGAACGTCGGAGTTGTATTCAGCTTTATCGCAGTACGACCCAAACTGGGTCGATGAGACGCCGTTCGCTCAGCCATGGTACCAGCCGACGCACATCTGGTTCTCCGTTTTCATCTTGCTGAAGGTGTACGCCATCGTCAGGTTCATCTTGCCGTTCGGCGCGTAGTAGAAGGAGACTCCCGGGACATAGCTGTCTTGCTTGTAGTCGACAGAGTTGTTTTCTTCCTTGCGAACCCTGGCAAAGAAGGTTGCCGCCATGTTGCTCGCGGGTGTCCAGGTCGAGGAAAATTTGATTTCATGGACATCTTCCGGGTCCATGGAGGTCTCCAGCATCCGGTTCGGGTAGACACTGTTCCAGTAAAAGACGCCGGTGGTGTTGCCCGGGTCACCGAGGTAGTTGCTGGTATTATCATAGGCCATGCCGGGGTAAGCGGGGTCCTGGTAGGCCGCACTCTGCAAAATTCCGGTGTTGGCGCCACGCAAGGGCTCGTCGATGTCCTGGTACTGGTAGCTGATACGGGCTGAGAACTGCTTGTTGAGGCGGCTGTTGGCGGCGATGTTAAACGTGTTGGTTTTCGTGTCGCCCAGCGCGTCTTCGTCACGATCAATCTCTTCGTATTCATAGCCCAGGCGCAACGTGGTGCCGGTGGTCAGGCGGTAGACGCCGTCAATGCCGAATTCCGTAACATCGCGATCTTCAGCAGATTTGTACGTTACATTGCCGGTCGCTGTGTCGTATCCGAGGGCCGGGTCAAGGATGGTTGAGCCGACCAGTTCGGGGTAGTTGGCCGTGTATTTAGGGCCATCAATTGTGTAGGCCCCGCCACGAATAGACAGACGCAAGCCGCCAATTCGTGTGGCCCCCTTCAGGAAGAAGGACTCGAGGTCACTCTTGAGCGAGTTTTTATTAAGGGTATATGAAGAGTCCCCCTTCTTGTCGGATTCTATCTCCGCATTGACGTAGGTCGCCGTTACGGATGAGTCGCGGCTTGCGTCAAGCCGGGCCTTCACGGTGTGACTGTCTTTTTCCGTATCGGGCGTCTGGCTGTAGATCTCGGACCCGGAGTAGAGCAGCTGCTCGGAGTCCAATACGCCGTTATGGCTTGCCCCGGAGCTGAGGTAGTTATAAGAGGGAGCGTCTCCGTCTTCGGAAAAATCGCGCGACAGGTATTCATAATCGATAGTGATCAGGCCGAATTTGCCCGTGACGCCCAAGGTCAAGTCCTTGGTTTTTTCATCGATGTCCTCGGGGTTGGCCTGCACGTGGCACTGGTTGCATTTGCTCAGCGTCCGTGCCTGCTCCGTGCCTTCACGCTCTTCGATGCGGTAGCCGGCGTGAAAGGTTACGTTCGGCAGAGAGGGGATTGTGATGTCGGCCTCATTTTCCCACTCCCGGTGGGTAATGATGTAATCATGGCTGAGTTCCTGATAATAGCGCTCGTTGGCGACGGCAAGATTGTCCCCCGGAACGCCGATCTGACCGGCGGTAAGATCCGTGGTCACGCGCGGTTGGTCGCCAGCGATATCGCCCGCCATGGTGGCGCCGACATGTTGCAGGTTGTCGTGTTCTGTCCAGTGCTCGAACACCTGGTAGTCAGTGTTGAGCCTGAAGATGCGGTTATAGTCGAGATCGAGAGAATGATTCTGGTCGCGACGACCTCTGGTAATGCTCTCGACATCAAGCATGATCCCCTTGTTCTCGTACTCGAGGTTCAGACTTGGGGCCAGGTTCACACCGTCATCTTTGGAACGGTATTTGACGTATTCATTGACGCGGGCAGGGTTGTCCTTGAGGTCCACTCCCGAAGCGCCGACTTCCATGCTGCCGCTGAGGTGCGCGGAATTCTCTTCCGCCATTGCCAGCGTGGAGGTCGCCGCCAGAGTCAGGACGGACAATAGTGCAAGCATCGATACATAGTGCTTCATTTTATTGCCTCCTAGAGTTAACGGGTCAGCCCGTTGCCGCTGAGCGGTTGGGACGGGAAATCACTGCCATGAACGACCTGATGACAGGTAGTGCACTTCGTGCCGAATGACATTTGCCAGCCTTCAACGCCGTGCGGGTTGGCTGCGTCGACTTTCACCGGGTCGACGGCTCCGGCAGGGACACCATTGGGCAGATTTGCAGTTACCCGCCCACCAGCAGGAGTATACGCGCCGGATGCCGGATCAAACCCTTTGCGCAGGATATGGAAGTGTCCTTCATGGCACTGCAGGCAGAGGAAAGGTTCGTTCTGAACCAGCAGGTTGTTGGCCACCGAACCGTGCGGGTCGTGACAGATCGTGCAGTCGTCCTCGACCGGGGCATGCCCAAAGACAAACGGCCCCTGGTAGCGGCTGTGGCAGTCGAGACACAGGTCGTTGCTGCGCTCGTCAGTTGCCAGGCTATTGGCGCCAGCGCCATGGGGGTTGTGGCAGTCACCACAGGTCATCTTGCCTTCCGCTATCGGGTGATGGGAAGGGTAGTTGGCCTTGGCCATCTGCTCCTGGTGGCAGGAGTAGCAGAGCTCGGGGTCTGCCTTCTTGAGGGCGGTTTTTTGTCCGCCGTGAATAGCATGACAGTCGCCGCAGCCCACGTCGCTGAGGGCATGCAGGCTGTGCGTCCAGTCCATCAGCTTGCCGTCGGTGTGACACTTGGCGCAAACCGCTGCAGATTCTTCGGGCAGCAGTTCGCCGAATTTGAGGATTTTGTCGCCGTCCGAGTCGACATGCAGGCTGCCACCGCCGTGGCAGGCTTCGCACCCTTCGGTGCCGCCCATGTACTCAAAACCGGCCAAGCGCGAGTGAACCCCTGCGCCCATCCCTTCATGACAATTCAGGCAGGCTTCTGAGCCGACTGAAGTAGCGCCTTCGATGACTGGTAGTGTCAACTGCTTCTCCCTGATTGCTCCGGTGGCACATGCCCCAAGCAACAGTAACAGGGGAAGGAGCTTGACCAGCCAGGGCGCCCTGGATACTGATCCCTTCCTAAACATAATTTCTCCTTTCCACGCTATGGACCTCTGAAGTGTTGAAACGAAAGATCTCAGCCGCTTGAGTCGCGCGAACCTCCTTTCCTGAAACGCGGGCCGAAAGGTGTGAGCGGGTTAATTAATCTTTTAGAATCTGTTGTATGGTATTGGTATTTGATGCTAGGGTAAAACGAATCATTTTAATGACACCCATAAGTAACATTTATATTTTTTAATTCTATATATGGATTTATAGATGGAGACCCGTTATCTCAATACGCTGATTGCTGCAATCGAGTCGGGGACATTCTCCAAGGCTGCGGAAATCCTGCATATTACCCAGTCGGCAGTGTCGCAGCGGATCAAGTTCCTCGAAGAGCATTTCGGCCAGCAATTGATTGACCGTTCCGGACAGCGGCTGGCGCTGACCTCGGCCGGGCGGGTGGTCTTCGCCAAGGCCAAGGACATCCTCGAAAAAGAGAAGGAGATGTTGAGCTGCCTGCAGGAAGCCGCGGCGCAAAAGCGGCTCTCGCTCTGTTGCACGCCAACCTTTGGTATGGCCTTCTTGCCCCAGGTCCTGAACAACTTTTTACGGGCACACTCGGATATGAATGATTTCAAATTTGTATTCCAGCAGCCATCCGAGGCGTTGCGCGACCTGCGTAACGAGGAGTTCGATCTGGCGGTGATCGAGCACAGCCTGGAACAGGATTTCAGCGGTTTCGACTGCTTCTCCATGCCTGATGATGAAATGCTGGTGGTCGCTGCCGCTTCTCTGAATGTGCCGAATGACGGCGGTGTGATTGAGCTCGATGCGTTAAAGAACTACAGGCTCTTTGCCCGTCGGGATGGTTGCAGCTCCAAGGAGCTGATGCGCAGGAATCTGCTCGCCTGCGGCTGTGATTTCGCCGACTTCGATGGGGTGATCGTCTCCGACGACCTGCGTTTTACGGTGCAGTCTGTGATGGCGGGCGATGGTATCGCGTATGTGTCGCAGTCCCTGGTGAGCCAGTACCTGGATGCTGGGCAACTGGTCAGTTTGCGTGTCGAGGGTTTTCAGCACCGCCGCGGGCGCAGCGTGGTTATGCTGCCGCAGCGGGCTGATGATGTGCTCCTGAAAGAGCTGCTGGAGAGTATCTTTGAGGTGGTGACACCCTTCTGGCGTCCGCAGCGCGTGCATGAAGCAGCCGGGGGGAGGGCGACCAAATGATTTGGGAGAGGCATGCAGCGTCTTGCAGAAAGGCCTTGCAGAGAGCTTTTTCGTGAGGGTTTATGGACAAACTGTTTAAAGGTATCGCCAAATTCCGTCAGGATGATTTCGAGACGCACAAGCAACTGTTTCAATCGCTGGGGCGGACACAGAAACCGCACACACTTTTCATCGGCTGTGCCGATTCACGCGTGGTCCCAGACCTGATCACCCGCACCATGCCCGGTGAGCTCTTTACGGTCCGCAATATTGCCAATATTGTCCCGCCCTATCGACTGACCCAGGAATACGCCGGTACGACCTCTTCCGTTGAGTATGCAGTTTTGGCCCTTGAAGTAAAAAATATCGTTGTTTGCGGGCACTCCAACTGTGGCGGTTGTGCGGCCATGAACCAGCCGCCGGAAGCGTTGGCCCACCTCCCCAATGTCAAGCGTTGGCTGGAAATCTCCCGGGAAGTTCGCGGGAGAGTGGACCGGCAGATGGATGTCGAGTGCGCCGAAAAGCGTGAGTGGCTGACCGAACAGATCAATATCCTGGTGCAGATGCGCAACCTGCTCAGCTACCCTTACGTGGAGGATCGTTATCGGCAGGGTTTGTTGAATATCTATGGCTGGTACTATATCATCGAGACGGGGGAGATCTTCAATTTCAACGACCAGAACGAAACCTTCGAACTTGTGAACGGGCTCTGATCAATCCGCTTGCGTTTCGCCTTGCCCGCCCCAGACCGGGTCCCAGCCGAACTGGCGCTTGATTCGCTCGGTCGGCGTCTGCGTCAAAAATTCCTCTTCACTGAAACAGAAGTGATACCCGTTGCAGTAGTCCATGAGCATTTTGTGGGCACTGTTGATCCTGCGGATCGTCTCCTGGTTCGTGGCGCTGCTGCGGTCGGGATGATGCGTCTTGACCAGTTCGCGATGCCTGGCCTTGATCTGCTGTAAAGTCGCTCGCTCACCCAGGCCGAAAACCTCGACGGCTTCCCTGAACTGTTGGTAAGTCATTTTTTTCTCCTCTTCGTTATTGCGTCAGTAAAACAGAAAAACACTCGAAAACTCAAGGGCTGAAGTGGGGTTCGGATTGGCCACATGCGCGGCCATCGAGATTATATTTACTAAATAGTATAAAAAATACCGTTAAATGTGTAAGTATGGGAGTATGCTTCTCTTGCTGATATGCATCGAATCTGGCAAAAAGGAGAGTCCCATGGAAGATCTCTGGCGGGTCAAAAGTTCTGCAGTCGACAAGAAGGACCTGGTTGATCTGGCTGAGTATCATCGTTTTCTCAACCGTTTTCAGATTGAGGAGACAGAGACCCGCAAGCGCGACCTCCTCTACCGTGACATCCGTCTGGGTTCTCCTGGTAAAAAGGGCTCAGGAGAATGAGTCTCTGGTCGCTTTGCCCCGAGTCGGCTGCTTATGTCTTGCGCCGGCGCCCTTCCTTGTGCTAGATATCCAAGACTGAAGCCTTGGAAAACGCAGTACTTTAGGGAGGGTGTTAAACGCATGGACCTGCAGATTCTGCCCCTGGAAAATCACAAGCCGCACATTGAAGACGAGAGCAAGCTCACTTTCGGCAAGCAGTTCACCGATCGCATGTTCGTCATGCAATACAAGACCGGGCAGGGTTGGCACAATGCGCGTATTCAACCCTACCAGCCGTTCTCCCTCGATCCCGCAGCGATGGTCTTGCACTACGCCCAGGAGATTTTCGAGGGACTCAAGGCGTTCCGGCGTCCTGACGGGCGGATTGCACTGTTCCGGCCTTTGGATAACTTCCGTCGTTTTAACCACGGCGCCCGGCGCATGTGTATGCCTGAAGTCGACGAAATGTTCATGCTGAGTTCTCTGAAAGAGCTGATCCGGCTCGAAGCGGATTGGGTGCCGCGCAGTGAAGGGACCAGCCTTTATATCCGGCCGACCATGATCGCTTCCGAACCGATGCTTGGGGTGCGACCGGCCGATGAATACCTTTGCTATATTATCCTCTGTCCGGTCGGGGCCTATTACAAGGGAGGCCTGTCGCCGGTGAAAATCTGGATATCCGACCACTATGTACGTGCTGCTCACGGTGGCACCGGGGAAGTCAAAACCGGCGGCAATTATGCCGCCAGTCTGTATGCTGCACGCGAGGCTGGCGCCAAGGGCTATGACCAGGTGCTGTGGCTCGACGCCAAGAACAAAAAGTACGTTGAAGAAGTCGGTAGCATGAATATCTGCTTTGTCTGTGACGGTAAACTGGTGACCTCGCCATTGCGAGGCACCATTCTCGACGGCATCACGCGCCGCTCGGTCCTCGAGTTGGCTCGTTTCAACGGTCTGGAGGTCGAAGAGCGTGCGCTGACCGTTGACGATATCTTCAGCGGGGTCGAAAGCGGTCGGATTACCGAGGCCTTCGGTACCGGAACCGCCGTGGTGATCTCACCGGTCGGGCAGTTTACTTATCAGGATCGAACGGTTGTCCTCGCTGATGGCAAGACGACTGGCGCGGTGACCCGTGAGCTATTTGACACCCTGACTGGGATTCAGTATGGGCGCTTGCCCGATCCCCATGATTGGGTCGAGCTGCTCTGAGTTGCGGATACGCCTTGTTAAGAACGCCTCCTGCCGGTTGTGCAGGAGGCGTTCTTGTGTTTATTGTTTACTCATTTCAAGTATAAATCTGCTTAATATCCAATTCATGTACACTCCTGATACTTCGCGGCATGTTGTGTTCATGACGATCTCCTGCGAAAAACCCTAACGAGTCCAGTGGCTTGTAAAACCGCAGTGGACGGCTGTCCGGCTTTGCCGGGAGATGGCATGTCGTTTGCTTCGTTAGATCGCCCGCAGATCTGCTTTGCTCGTGTCGCGGCGGCAAATGATTCTTAGGAGGTGCTTCCATGTGCCGGATTGGCGCAATTAAAAGTTCCAGCTATGTTCACCCCAGCCTGGCTCTGAAATTGATGGAGTCGCAGCAGAAAGGGCATGACAATTCCGGCTTTGCCATGGTCATGCACGATCTCGGTGGTATTTTCGAAAGTTACAAACATCTGCCGACGCTGTCCATGGCCTGTACCGACGAAGGGCTGAAGCTTGCTGAAGACATGCTGCACGAAGCGGGTTTCCAGCGCGTCATGCAGTGGGTTCCGGAAACCGACCCGCAGCCTGGCCTGGATATCCAGGCCATGCCGAATTACGTCTTTGAGACCTTTGATTATCCCCGCTATTTCCGCAATGGCGAGCAGAAGGACAAGGAGGAGCTGCTGCTCGATATGCGCCTCAAGCTGCGCAGGGCACTCGAGCAGAATGAACAGGGTTTTGTTTATTCCTTCTGGCCCGACGTCGTCACCCTCAAGGAGATTGGTGACCCGCGTGATATTGGCACCTACTTCAGGCTCTGGACGTCGGATGACAAGTTCACCGCCAAGGTCATCACCGCCCAGTGCCGGCAGAACACCAACTACGATATTGTCCGCTATGCCGCCCACCCGTTCTTCCTGCAGGGGTACACGGCCCTGGCCAACGGAGAGAACACCTTTTACCTGAAAAACGTCGAAGCCCAGCGTAAGCTGCATCGCGGCTATATCGGCTTTGAGTCCGATTCCCAGTGTTTCCTCTACACACTGCATTATGTTCATCGCCAGTTGCGCTGGCCGCTGCGGTATTACAAACATGTGGTGACGCCGCTGCCTTTTGATGACCTGGGGCGGCGCGAGGACAAAGAGCAGCTTTTGGCCATGCGCCAGTCACTGGCCCACCTGGAGATCAACGGCCCCAACACCATCATCGGCGTGCTGCCTGATTTCACACTGTTTACCTGTTGCGACGCCAAGAAGCTGCGCCCCGTGGTGGTCGGACGTACCGACGACACGGTGGCCATTTCCTCCGAGGTGTGCGGCATCAATGACATCCTGCCTGATCGCGACTGGGAGGCGGACATCTATCCCCACGAGCGAGAGATTGTGGCGATCGACAACAGCCTGGAGGTGCAGCGATGGAGACAATGAAAGTCCAGCATGTCACACCCAATGACATGCCCTGGAAGATCAAATACGACGCCAGCCGATGCACCCTGTGCGGGTCCTGTGTCTCGGCCTGCTCCTTCCGCGCCATCGAGGCCAAGGTCGAGCGCCGCCGCATGGTCTTTTCCGAGGGAGACCTCCCTGATCCACAGCAGCGCTTCTCGGCAGTGCCGGTCATCCGTCAGGTCAAGGACGTGCGTCACTACTGCCGCGGGTGCGGCATCTGTGAAAAAGTCTGCCCCAACGACGCCATTGGCCCGTTGCGCAACCCCGACACGCGCCACCCAATCGTCACCCGTTGCCTCGGCGGCGACTCGATCAAGCGCGGCGGTCGCAAAAACCTGGAAGCCTCGACCCGCACCCTTGACAAGTTGCGTATCGGCCGCATCTCGCAGATGACCGACCCGAGCCTTGATGCCCAGCGCCACACCTTCGACCTGCTGGCACCCTTTGGCCGCATTCTGCCTGCCAAGGCCCTCCCCTTCAGCGTCGATGGCCAGAACAATCTGCAGGTCGAGGACAAGATGCCGCCGGTGCGCTGGATCTACCCGGTGGTCATCGGCGACATGTCGATCGGTGCGCTCTCCTGGCGGATGTGGGAAGCAACCGCAATGGCCGTCGCATATCTGAACGAAGAATGCGGCATGCCGGTGCGCATGTGCTCCGGCGAGGGTGGTGTGCCGGTCAGGCTGCTTAAGAGCAAGTACCTCAAGTATTTGATCCTGCAGATTGCCTCCGGGCATTTCGGCTGGAACCGCATCGCCAAGGCCATGCCGCACATGGTCGAGGACCCGGCAGGCATCCTGATCAAGATCGGCCAAGGCGCCAAGCCCGGCGACGGCGGCCTGCTTCAGGCTGGCAAGGTCGCCGAGCATATCCAGGCGATCCGCGGCGTTCCCAAGGCTGACCTGCTCAGCCCGCCAAACCACCAGGGGCTTTACTCCATCGAGGAGAGCGTGCAAAAGATGTTTCTCTCCTTCAACGCGGCTTTCAAGTTCCGCGTGCCGGTGGCTATCAAGGTCGCGGCCTCGGCAACCAGCGTCTCGGTGTTCAACAACCTCGTGCGCGACCCCTACAACATCGTCGGTGGCTTCTTCCTCGACGGCATCGATGGCGGCACCGGCGCGGCCCACGAGGTCTCCCTCGATCACACCGGCCACCCGATCGTCTCCAAGCTGCGTGACTGCTACCTGGCCGCGGTCAACCAGGGGCGCCAAGGGCAGATTCCGCTCTGGGCGGCCGGAGGGCTGGGCAAGACCGGCGACCTGGCGGCCGATGCCTTCAAGATGATTGCTCTTGGAGCCAGCGGTGTTTTCACCGGCAAACTGGTTCTGCAGATGGCCGGTTGCGTCGGTAACGACCTGGGTCGTTGCAACGCCTGCAATACAGGCTTGTGCCCGGTAGGCATCACCACCCAGGAACCACAGCTGGTGCATCGTCTCGATGTCGACCGCGTGGCCCAGAACATCGTCAATTATTTCCTGGCCATGGACACCGAGTTCAAGAAGCTGATGGCCCCGATCGGCAACTCATCCCTGCCGGTCGGCCGTTCCGATGCCCTGGTCTCCACGGACAAGGCGGTCGCTGACCGGCTGTCGATCCAGTACGTCTGTTGAGGCAATTTTGAATGATGAATTTTGAATTTTTAATAGATTCAAAGTTAAGAATTCAGAATTCGAAATTACCGCGAGGTCAAAATGGCAGCAATCATTTCAGGTTATGACGTCAAGCAGCGCCGCATGTCCACCCAGGCGCTGCTGCAGCAGATCTATGGCGCCCTCGAGCAGGGTGAGACTGAGTTCGAGATCACCTCTTCCGGACATCACAATATTGGTGGGCCCTTGTGGACCGAGGACGGTGCGCCGCTCAAGTTCCGGGTCAAGAACCCCGGACAGCGCGTCGGCTCCTTCGGCCTGGAAGGGACCGAGATCATCGTCGAGGGCTCGGCTCCTGCAGACGCCGGCTGGCTCAATGCCGGAGCACTGCTGACCATCCTCGGTGACGGCGGTGACACCACTGCACACTGTGCCGCCAGCGGCAAAATCTTTGTCGCCGGGCGCGTCGGCACGCGCTCAGGATCACTGATGAAGCATGACCCGGCCTATGAGCCGCCGGAGTTCTGGGTCCTGAAGAACACCGGCTCCTTCTCCTTCGAGTTCATGGGGGGCGGCATCGGAGTTATCTGCGGCTACGGGCGGGAAGATCTCCCCTCGGTGCTCGGCGATCGCTCCTGTGTCGGCATGGTCGGCGGCACAATCTACGTGCGCGGCCCGGTCGCCGGGCTATCTGACGAAGTCTGGCTGCTTAACATCGATGAGGCCGATCAACGCTTCCTGAAAGAGAATATGCCGACCTTCCTCGGCAAGATCGGTCGTCCCCAGCTGGAGGCGGAACTGACCGACTTCTCCCAGTGGCAGAAGATCGTCGCCAAGACCTACGAGGAGCGCAACGTCCACTCGCGCATGACCATGCGTGAATTCCGTACCCAGAAGTGGGTTGGCGACGGCGGCATTTTCGCAGAGGTGGTCAAGGACAATTACGCCCATGTGGCCGGCCTGGTCAACGCCGGCGCCGACCGCATCAAGATTCCGCACTGGCAGGACAAGCGCTTTGGCGCCCCTTGCCAGGTGGCCTGCCCGTCGAACATCCCGACCCAGGACCGCATCAACCTACTGCGCCAGGGGAAGTACGAGGACGCCCTCGCCCTGGTCCTCAAGTACTCGCCGTTTCCGGCCAGCGTCTGCGGGGAAGTCTGCCCGAACCTGTGTATGGATGCTTGCAGCCGGCGCTACATCGACAAGCCGGTCGCCATGAAGGAGCTTGGCCGCCTGTCGCGCAACGTCCCAGCGCCTGAACTCAAGCCGGCCAGCGGCAAGCAGGTCGCGGTCATCGGTGGTGGCCCCGGCGGACTGGCCGCAGCCTGGCAGCTGCGTCTGCTCGGCCACGCGGTCACCGTTTACGAGTCCGACACGGAAATCGGCGGCAAGCTCCGCCAGGTCATCCCGACCGACCGCCTGCCGGCTGACGCGCTCGAGTCTGAGATCCAGCGGATCAAGGATGTCGGTATCACGGTCAAGAACAATACCAAGGTCGATATCGACGTGTTTGCGACCATCCAGCAGGAAAACGACGCTGTGGTCATCGCTTCGGGCGCCCACAACCCGGTGGTAATTCCCTTTCAGGGGCATGAGCTGATGACCAAAGGGCTGACATTTCTCAAGGAGATCAACGCCGGACAGCGGCCCAAGGTCGGCAAACGGGTCATCGTTATCGGGGCCGGCAATGCCGGCATGGACGTCTGTCTCGGCGCTTACGCCATGGGGGCCAAGCAGGTGCTGGCCATCGATATTCAGCGCCCTGCTGCGTACAAGCACGAAATCGACGGCGTCAAGGCCCTCGGCGGCGAGATCCGCTGGCCGGTCTTTACCGAGAAGGTCACCCCCGAGGGACTCTGGACCAAGGACGGCGAGCTCCTCGAGGCCGATGAGGTGATCATCGCCATCGGCGAGCGCCCCGACCTCTCCTACGTGCCGCGCAACTGGCTGACCGACCGCGGCATGATGGATGTCGATGCCTGCAACCAGGTGGTCAGGGCCAAGGGCGTCTTCGCCATCGGTGACACCGTCCAGCCGGGGCTGCTCACCCATGCTATCGGCGGCGGCCAAGAAGCGGCTCTGCTGATCGATGACTACCTAGCCGGCAAGGAGCTTACGCCGATTGTCAAACCGGAGATGATCAACCAGAGCTGCCTCTCCAAGGAGCTATTCAAACCACGCAACCGCGGGCGCTTCTGCGTTACCGACGCCAAGGACGAGACGCTGCGCTGCATCTCCTGCGGCACTTGCCGCGACTGTTCCATGTGTCTCGAGGCCTGCCCGGAAGGGGCGATCACTCGGGTCGAGAAGACCGACGGCACCTTCGAGTATCTTTCCGACGATGATGTCTGCATCGGCTGCAGCATCTGTGCGGGGATCTGCCCCTGCGGAGTCTGGGCCATGGAGATCACGGTTTAAACGGTCAAATGATTGTGTAACGACAGAGGCGGAGCCGGAAACGGTTCCGCTTTTTTGGGGTCATGGGCAAAACGAAAACCTGGTGATAAAAAAAGGTCTCTGGGCTCTAGTTTTGAAAAATAGAATATGCAAGCTTGTGAGGCACATTTAGAAATTGGAAGATAGTGCGTGTTGTTGATAGATATATTTAGGCTGCCCTTTAATCCGTAAATTTATGGCCACCTGACATGCCTCAGGTGGCCATTTTCTTACAGTCCCCGGATATAGGCTGATTTTTTTAAAATCAGAACTTATCGATTTAAGCTGAAAAATTTTTCACTGCGGTTTCGACGTCCTCTTTCTTCCCTAGGAGAGTAATCCCATCCTCTGCCTGAAGAACGGTATTTCCGTCGGGAATGATCATTTCCGCTCCCCGCATGACATTAACTATCAGAGCCTCTTTGGGTAATTTTATCTCCTTCAGTTTCTTGTCAACAAAAGGTGAGGTGCCCTTGATGGTGACCTTTTGCATGGTCCCTCCACTGGTCTCCAGGTTTTCAGCGAGATCCTGTGCAAAGTTCTCTTCTGCACTACCAATATTATGCAGAGTCGCAAGCTCTTCTTTTTCCGAATCTATGTCCGCCACCTTTTTGTCATAGGCAGCAAGGGTCTCAAAGCTGGCTTGTGCTGCATTTTTTAAATCATCGAGCCGATTCTCTTTCTGGAGCTTGTGTACCAGGGCCCCTAGTTTAAGGTGCTCATCTTCAATCTTTTTCAGAATACTGCGTTTTTCCCAGGTTAGCTGGGTGAGTTTTGAAGTGTATGTCGCTGTCTCAGCGGTCTTTTCCGCACCACTTTTGATAAATTCCCCGGTTTTTGAAGAAACATTGTGAATTCCATCGCGAATTTTTTCCCACATTGTCATTGGTTGTCTCCTTAAATGTTAGCGGTAAAGGCCAAAATCTTCGCCTGTCAGGATGGCCTTCACATTTATAACAGATATATGCAAGATTAGGCTGTATACAATTTTATTTGCGTATGTGAACTCTCGTGTTGGAAGATAGAATTAGCAAAAATTTCGCATTTCAGCCAATCTGAGTGCCCCTAATCAAGGTAAGAATATACATTAACAGGCTAATCTCTTTGACCTCTCCCACTCTCTGTATTAGTTTTGAATTATTGCCTCATCTTAAGGATTTACAGAACACATTTCCAACATTCCTAGTTAAATATTAGCGCCTTGGTTCTGGGACGTCTTTAACAGTAAAAATCCAAAACCCTAAAAAATTAATGTAAAGACGCAATGATGAAGACAGTCACAAAGGTGACTGTCTTCATTTAAACATGGCTTCCTTAGCGTTTTTACGTAGCAGCGGTGTCTTTGTGTTAAAAGGGTTGTTGTCTTTGCCTTGCACCACATTTTCATGGCCCAATTCGCTTGCCAAACTCTGGCGTTGTGCCAACCTTTGCCTGTGACTATGATGAACAGGCTGTCCGTTCCATGGCGAAAAATGGGCTATCCCTGGTGCAGGGGCTCTCCCTCTGGCGGTGGAGCGTGCTGTGAAGGCACCCTCTGCTCGCAAAGAACTATTAGATGACCAAAAGCCTGCACATACTGATTGGTGCCTTTCTGCTGGTGCTGCTGCTGGCAGTGGGCGGTCTCTGGCTGGCGGCCGACCGTGTGCTGGACGGTGTGGTGCGCCCCTGGTTGAGTGCCCGTGCCGCTGCCGAGCTCAATGCCGAGGTCGGTTTTGAGCGATTGACCTATGCCGATGGCCGACTGGTCCTGACCGGGTTGTCCCTGGAACGTCACGATGTCTTCCATGTCACGGTGGTGGCCATCGAGGTGCGGTTTAGCTGGACGGGCCTGCTGCAGCGCCGGATCAGCGAGGTCCTGATCCGCCAACCGCAGCTGGTCTGGTCCGCCGCTGGCGACGATGACTCTCCGGCAGAACCGGTTGCGTTGCCGCAGGCGCCGCCACTGCGCATTGATGCCTGGCGCGTGGAAAATGGTGGTGCCGAACTGCATTGGGGGAGCCGCCGGTTCCTGGTCGATCAATTGGCGGCCGAGGGTGGCCTGGCCCTGCAGTTCCCAGTGGCCATCTCTGCCCGCATCGGCGCCGAACCAGGTGTGACTATGCGCCTGACCGGCCAGGGGCATTGGCAGGAGGGCCTTGCGCTCACGCTTGCCGAGCTCTCTTGGAATGATAAAAACCTGTTGGCCAACCCCCTCGTCATCAAGGCCGATGCCGCCCTGGCCAACGGCGTCCGGCTGGGTCTCGAGAGACTCGATGACACGGCGGCCGCCGGTCTGCTCACGGCCCTGGGAGAGCCGCTGCCCTGGCCGGCGGAACTGCACTGGCAGCTGACGGCACCGACTATCGAACTTCGCCTTGCGGACGGACGTCTTGCTGCACAGCTACAGACGGGGCCGGGTGCCATACATATGTCCGGACGGCACTGGCCGTGGCAGAGTTCACGCCTGCAACTGGAGGGTTCTGCAGCGCATCTTGAGCTGGCGGGCACCATTGTTCTGGCCGGTTCCAGCTCCTTGGCATTGGAGGGGACCTGGGCAAACCAGCAGCTGAGCGGCTCATGGGATATTACGGTAGACAATCTTACCGGGCTGTTGCAGAGCCTCGGCATAACCATGCCAACAGCGGCTCTGGCTCCCCGCGAACTGAAATTGCATGGCAGGGTTGAGGCCGATCGCGATACAGTGACGATCAGCTCCGCCCGGTTGACAACCAAGCTCGGCATACTAGCCGCGCTGGCTACTGACCTGCATGGCGAATGGCGTGATGCACGGCTGACCTTCGCCTGCGACCATCTGGTCGTTACCTCCCGTGACGGAGGAGATCCTCTGGCCGAGGGCGCATTGACTCTGGTTTGGGACCCTGTAGTGACCGACTGGCAGGGTAAGTGGTCTCTAAAGGTGGCCGATGCCACACGCTTGGCACAGGCTGGCGGTTTTACTCCCGGCGCCGGGGCCCCTAATCTGCAGGCGTTGACCCTGTCCGGTGGCCTGCAATGGCGTGACGGTCGCCTGCGCCTACCGAAGGTCACTTTGACTGGTCAGTTGAGCGGCGCGCAAGTCTCAGGACGACTGCGCGGACAGTTAAACCTTGACCGCCAGCCAGGTGGCGAGCTGGCGGTCACCCTCGACCCGCTGACGCTGGAGGTGATCGAATACCAGGCTGAGGATGGCATGGCCGGGGTGGTTGGCGGCACACTGCGCCTGCAGGGACAGGTTGATTTGAACGGCGATAAGGTGGCGTTCAACCTCACCGGTCAGGCCGGCGCTGCCGAGGCGCTGCTGCAGAGCTGGTACGGTAACCTGGCCGCTCTGCCGTTGCATCTGTCTGTGCGGGGGAGTTGGCTCGGCGGACGCCGGCGCTTGGAGCTCGCGGCCGCTGCTCTTGACCTGGCCGGGTTGATCAAAGTCAGCGGCTCAGGGAGCACTGCCTCCGGGGAGCTCGACCTGAAGGCCAAGGTCGATGTGCCACGCTTGCAGGGGAGCTTCGAGGAGACGGTCAAAGCCTTGGCTGGTGAACTGCTGCCCGGTCTTGAGAAGCTTTCCCTGGGGGGGCGTCTGCAGCTCGAGGGCGCCATCCGCGCACGGGGTGATCTCTGGTCGCTCGACCTGACCCTTGAACCGGAGGACCTGCACGTCGCCTGGGACAAAATCGCGCAAATCGACGGGCTGCATGGGCGCGTGCCTGTACACTTGCAAAAAGGTGGCCCGGCAGCAGATGAACTGGTCGAGGCGGCGTTCCTGAAATGGTCAGGACTGCAGGGCGGCTTGCTCAAGTCCGGTGCCGGGCGTCTGGATCTGCAAGCAGCGCCCAATCGCTGGCGCCTGCTGCAGCCTCTGGAGTTGTCTGCCGCTGGCGGCGTGGTCAGGTTGACGGCCCTGCAACTTGATCTGCCGAATCTGGTGCCGCAGCTGCGGGCGTCCCTCGACGTGACCAATGTCGAACTGATGCAAATCTCCCGCTTCCTTGATTGGCCGGAGATGGGCGGTCTGTTGAGCGCCAGCCTGGCAGAAATTTATATCGCCGGCGACGAAGTCCGCACGATCGGTGATGCTTCGATGCGGGCCTTCGGTGGTGACTTCACCATCGGCAACATGCGTGTGGAGGCACCCTTCTCACGCTTTCCCACTTATCATGCCGATGTCGATTTCAGCGGTATCGACCTTCACCAATTGACCAACACCTTTGCCTTCGGCGAGATGAACGGTATTGCCGACGGTTATATCCACGAACTGCGCCTATTCGACGGCACCCCGTCAGCCTTCAAGGCCCGCCTGGAGACCCGCCTCGAGGGCACCCGCAACATCAGCGTCAAGGCGATCCGCAACCTCAACACTCTCAGCCAAGGGGGCCTCTCCGCGGCCCTTTCCCAGGGGATCTACCAGTTCATCGATTTCTATCACTATCGCAAGATCGGCATTCTTTGCTGGCTACAGAACGACCATTTCCATCTCGAGGGGAGCGGCAGGGCGGACTCGAACCAGTACCTGGTCTATGGCGGACTGTTGCCGCCGCGCATCGACGTGGTGGTTTCCTCGCCGACTATTTCATTTAAGGAGATGGTGCGTCGCCTCAAGCGCATCGAGCGTGCCGAACATTGATTTTAACCCGGCGTGGTGTATAGTCGATCTATTCAAGAACACTCCCAATGGAGGACTGCAATGAAACGTCTCATCAAAGGAATCGCCCTGCTAGCGATTGGCACAGTGGTCGCCTGCGTGACCATAAACATCTACTTCCCCGCCGAGGAAATTCGCGGCGTCGCCGACCGCATCGTCGACGAGGTCTACGGCGAGCCGGCGAAACCGGTGACCACGCCACCTGCCCAGCCCGGCAGCAGTTTTTACCACATCTTTGTGCCGACCACGGCCTATGCTGCCCAAGACCTGGATGTCACCACCCCAGAAATCCGTGCAATCAGGGAAGATATGAAGACGCGCTTCGAACAGTTGACGCCCTACCTCGATTCCGGCCAGGTCGGCATTACCCGCGACGGCCTGCTCGAGGTGCGCACATGCCGATGGCCTCGATATGAAGGTGCGTGCCGAAGTCAACCGCCTGGTCAAGGCGGAGAACCAGGATCGCTTAAGACTCTACAAGGAAATTTCCACGGCTAACGGCTTTCCGGACAAGGCCGCCGAAGTGCAGTCGATTTTCGCCGAGTCCTGGCGTGACAAGGCCCGGCCCGGTTGGTATCTGCAGGTTGACAGCGGCTGGCAAAAGAAGTGATCAACAGATAATCACGACAACAAAAAAGACCGCCATCGGCGGTCTTTTTTGTTGCTCTCTACATGGACTTATCAGACCAGAAGGTTTTAGCTTTTGGTGATGAGTTTCTTCAAGTCAGGGCTCTCCGGTTTGACCAACCCTTTGACGCAGTCCGGGTTGACCTGGGCAACGATGATCTCGCCGATCTCGATGCGAATCTCGCTGTACAGGCCAAGAGCGCGCATCCCTTCGGCCTGAAGCTGGTTGTCCTCAGTGGGGGTGACGTAGTGGACAGAGACAGCCTTGTAGCGATGGATGAGGAAGAGCGTGACCAGGGTCATCAGGCGTTTCTGACGGAAATCTTCGCTAAAGGTATTCTGGTCGCGAATCGAGAGCATGTTGCGCTCGCGCCGGTCCTGCAGGACGGCGAAGATGATGTTCGCCCTCTTGTTGCCCTTGCTGTCGACCAGGGTCAATTCCAGCAGTTCCGAACCGGCGGTGTGCGGCCTGAGGGTGACGCGAAGTTTGGTGTCGAGGCTGTAGTGGCCGGCCCAGAGCTTGAGCCACTCCTCCAGGCGTTTCGGCGGCACCTCGGTCTCGATCAGGTGCTGGTACTGGGTCGAGCCCTTGCCCATCGCCTTGGTCGTGGCGGTGCCGCCGGAGACCGCCATGAGCCCGGCGTCGGAACGCGGTCCGCCGACGTAGGTCTGGGGCGTCTTGTAGGGGGAGTCGACCAGCCTCAGCTTGCGTTGCAGGCGGGCTAGGGCGAGCATGCCGTCTTCCTTGAGGGCGCGGGCAAACTCCTCCCCGGCCATGCCGTCGACCTGGTGGCCGCCGTAGGTGATGAAGTTGAAGACAAAGCCGAGCTTGCCGAGTTCCTCGGGGAAGCGCCGCATCTCCTCCTCGTTCATGCCGGTGGTGTCCCAGTTGAATGAGGGGGACAGGTTGTAGGCCAACATCTTGTCGGGGTAGACGGCGTGGATAGCGTCGGCAAAGATCTTGGCGTCGTGGAGATCGGCGGTCTTGGTCTCCATCCACAGGATGTCGGCGAATGGCGCGACGGCCAGGGATTTGGCGATGGCGTAGGGGATGCCGCCCTTGACCTGGTAGTAGCCTTCAGGTGTGCGGGCGATGTCGCAGTTCCAGATGATGTTGAAGCCCATAGCCCGGGCCTTCTGCCGTGCTTCGACGAAGGACGACTCTTCGACGTAGGCGTGCCACTCCTCCACGGTCATCGGCAGCTCTGCGCCTTCATCGAGATGGTAGGCCATGACGTCGGCGACGGCCTCGCCGTAGGTCTTCATGCAGGCTTCCATCTGCCAGAGGTCGAGCAGGCGCGTGGCCGCCTGATCGAGGGCCGCGTTGATGACGACGGTGCTGTGGTTCGGCAGTGCCTTGACTGCGGCGTCGATCTCTGCGGAGAGGCCGTTCTTCTTGAGCCACTCATCGGCCGCGGCGTAGGTGTCATCGGTGATGCGGTACATGAGATGACCGTTGATCTCCGGGACACCTTTGGTGTGGAACTGGCGCATGACGGCGAGGAAGGCCGTCTTGTAGTTGGGGATGTTGGTGTTGGTGGCGCCGAGAATGAAGCGATGGTCGCGCTCGTCGCCGCGGCCGTCCAGGAAGGTGGCCGCTTCGGCGTCGGTGCGGGCGACGATGATCCCCGGAACCTGCATGACGTCGAGCTGGAAGCGCGCCGCGTTGAGGCGCTTGATCTGCTCGTCCACCGGCACCAGCACCTTGCCGGCCTGGTGGCCGCACTTCTTCACACCCGGTTTCTGATCTTCGATATGGTAGCCGGGGACGCCCACTTCGACGAAGCGGCGGACCAGGTTACGCACGTGGGCGTCACCGCCATGGCCGGTGTCGGCGTCGGCGATGATGAACGGCCGATAGTCAATTTCGGGGATCTGCCGGAGCTCTTCCTCACTCATGCGAAGGCGCAGGAAGTACTGGTTGCGGTCGGCGGCGAGCAGCGCCCTGACCAGCGGAGCCGCCTCGTCGGGAACCTGGCTTAGGGGGTAGCTGGCCAGATCGGGACCGGGATCCTCGTTGACCGAACCCTTGGCTGAGGTGGCCCAGCCGCCCAGGTAGATACCCTCGATCCCCATGCGCTTGATGGAGACTGCCTGGCCGGGGGAGTAGGGGCCGAAGGTGGTGATCGATTTCTTGTCAACAAAGAGTTCACGCAGGCGGTCGTAGAAGGCCGCCGCCGCATCCCGGGCGATGGTGTAGTCAACCGGTATAGTGCCACGCTGTTCGACGACCTGATCGGCCGTGTAGAGCCGCAGGATCCCTTGGAAGCGGGGGGCGGCGAACCAGTCGCGGGTGGCCTTTACTGCTTCTGCAAAAGTACTCATCAGTCTCTCCCTGTGATGCTAGCGGCGGCCTGCCGGTAAAGTGTCGAGGTTCTCCGTGATACGCTCGTTGCGGTTTTTGAAGGCGTCCATATACTGCTTGATGCGCTGCTTGGCGACGCCCAGATCGTGGTTGTTCAGGTTGATGTTAAGCAGGTCGATATACCAGGGGGCCTTGACCGGATCGAGGACGTAGGCTTCGACGATGGCCCGTGCGATCGGCAGGGTCGTGGTCTTGGAGTTGTCGTGCACGTCGCGGTTGCCGGCGGCCAGCAGCTTAGCGTATTCCTCCTCGAGCAGGCGGGCGAAGATCTTTATGCTAAAGACTTCGCCGGCTTTAAGACCGGTTTCGGCATCATCCTCGGTGAGGGACGCGCCCTTGTGGATCCATTCCCAGAGGATGCTCAGCCGGATCTCGCCGGTCGCCATGTCCTCCATCAGGTAGAGGATGTCGTCGTTGCCGAAGAAGTCGGCCGGCTTGAGGGCCGCCGCCTGTAGTCCCTGGCCGAAGGCGTTGCCGTACTGCAGGGCCACGCTCAGCAGGTTCCGGGCGCCGCGTACGGTACGCGGGGCCGGCTCCAGCAAGGTCAGCCCAGCGGCGTCCTGGTCGGTATAGGTCAAGGGCGGGAACTTGCGGCCGAGCTGGTTGGCCTCGCCGACCACTTCCCATACTGGGCGGATGATGTGCGCCATCTTCCAGTGGGCGATCCACTTGCCACTCGCCCCTTCACGCTGTTCGCGTTCGGCCCCGGCCTTGGCCTTCTTCATGCTGCTCGCCACCCCTTCCGCCGAGCCGACCGGAATGTTCGGTTCCATCCCCCCTTGCCACAGGGCGTAGTTGCCCTTGGCGTCCGGGGTGTTGACGGCGCGGCGCACGCGGTCTTCGTAGTTGCGCATGTAGCCGTAGGTCATGACAATCGACTCGATGTTGGGGTTGACGAAGCCGGCATCCCAGCAGTTGGCGTCGGAGACGCTGTTGATGTAGTCCCAGCGGCCGGTGTTGAAGCCGACGAAGTGCAGGCCGAGGGCGGCGCGGATTTCCATGAGCTGGAAGGTCTGCTCGAGTTGCTCCACCAGCACGTAGACTTTGATCGTCCCCTCGATCAGGCCCAGGTGTTTCTCTAAGGCGCTCAGCATCTTATTCCAGAAGCCGGCTTCTTCGGCGGTCTGGATTTTCGGCAGGTAGAGAACGATGGAGTCGCCTGCCTGTTGCAGCGCCTCATAATTGTTGACAACGTAGAGGGCCATGTCGACGGCGGACGCTGAGAGCGACTGGCCGTCGACGCGGATGTGGCGATCGTCGAGGTGCAGGCCGCGGGCGCGGAAGATCTTGGTGGTAAAGTCGAGCTGGGTGCGCCAGTCGGCGATAATCTCACGACCAAAAAAATCGCGGGCCCAGGCATTCATTTCGCCGGCCACAGATTCGGCAACCTCGAGGAAGAGCGGGTCTCGGGCGATCGCCAGCTTGAGGCTGCGCTGGTTGTCCAGTGACATGGTGGTGATCTGGCCGAGGGCATCCTCACCGTCGAACATCCAACCGTCGGCCCCTGAGAGCAGGGCGTAGGCGACGTTGCGCAGATTGGCCTTGACCGGGGAGTTCGGTTTGGCCGCCGGACCGGTACCCTGCAACCACTGGCGCTGCAGGTCGTGTGGAATCACTGCGCCGACGAACTTGCCGTCGCGGGCGTCTTGGACGCGGATGCCGGTTCCCTTGATTTCACTGTTCGCAGGGAGAAAGCCAATGGGGCGCTGATCCTTGATGCGCGCCGCTCGGCGTTGCGTGCGTTCGGTCATCAGGCGCTTCTGTTCGGCATTAAACTGGGCTATGAAAGCCAGTGTGGCAAGGGCCTCGGGCGTGTAGATGTCTGCATATTCTTTGGCGAGGCCGTCCCGGATCTCAAGGCCCGGCACAACTTTGCTTTTTGAATTCGTGCTCATTTGGGTACTCCCCCATGGTGGTGATTGGATGTCGGACGTGTGGCCACGCGGTAAATATGACCAATTTAGTCAATTAAAACATTTTGCCCTTTCAGGTCAATCTATTTTTTGAATATATTCAGTTTTTTACAGTTTGGGCCGAGGCGATCGGAATTTCCGCCGAGCTCTCTGGCGAATGGACTCTTTTAGCCGAGAGCGTTCTGCATGGCCGCAAGGGCGACGCCCCGTTTGATATCGGCGCCCAGGTCCCCCAGAATCGATTCGAGGGCGCCGACACAGAGCAGGATGTTTTCCGCGCGGCTGGCGTGCCCCATCAGGCCGATACGCCACACCTTGCCGGCCAGGGCGCCAAGCCCGGCCCCGATCTCCAGGTTGTACTCCTTGAGCAGGCGGCCGCGGACCGTGGCGTCGTCGACCCCGAGCGGTATGCCGACGGCGTTCAGCTGTGGAAGGCGAGCGGCCTCTTTGACGATGAAGGTCAGACCCATTGCCTCCAATCCGGCGCGCAGCGCCAGGTGGTTTTTACGGTGACGGGCCCAGGCGTTTTCCAGCCCTTCTTCCCTGAGCATCACCAAGGATTCGTGCAGGGCATACAGGGCGTTGATCGGTGCGGTGTGATGGTAAGCACGCTTGGCGCCTGTTCCCCAATAGCCCATGACCAGGTTGAGGTCCATAAACCAGCTCTGCACCTTGGTCCGGCGGTTGCGGATTTTCTCCAGGGCGCGCTCGTTGAAGCTGACCGGTGCCAGCCCCGGGGTGCAGGAGAGACATTTCTGTGAGCCAGAATAGATGGCGTCAATCTCCCATGCGTCGACCTTGACAGGGGTGCCGCCCAGCGAGGTCACCGTGTCGACAATGGTCAGACAATCGTAGGCATGGGCCAGCTGGACCAGGGCGGCGACGTCGGACTGTGCGCCGGTAGAGGTCTCGGCATGCACCATGGCGACGATTTTGGCGTCGCCGTGAGCCTTCAGCGCGGCGGCGACTTTATCGACGTTGATGGCTTCTCCCCAGGGGTCTTCGACCACCACCGGGATACCGCCGCAGCGTTCGACGTTCTCCTTCATGCGGCCGCCGAAGACGCCGTTCTGACAGACGATGACCTTGTCGCCCGGTTCCACCAGGTTGACGAAGCAGGTCTCCATGCCGGCCGACCCGGGGGCGGAGACCGGCATGGTCAGCGCGTTTTCAGTCTGAAAGGCGTATTGCAGCAGCTCCTTGAGTTCATCCATCATGTCGATGAAAGCCGGGTCCAAGTGGCCGATGGTCGGCCGTGAGAGGGCCTCGAGAACCCGTGGGTGGACGTCGGAAGGCCCGGGGCCCATCAGGGTACGGACGGGGGGATTAAATGAGTGAATTTGCATGAGTCAATCCTTCTGCGGTTGGGGGTACTGCCGGTTGGCATTGTGCAGAGGCTGTGGAAAAGCGAGTCTGCGTTTGACGTTTAAGGAAAAGCATACCCGCTCAGCCCTGCTGGTCAAGAGCCTTCCCGGCGCTGTCCGTATGAAAAGAGGGCTTCGATACTCTGCATGGCTGCAGGATGGTGCTTTTGGACGTGACAAAATGCATGACCTGTTGTAGAAGATGGGTCCGGTCGAAGGCGGCCGTAAACCAATGCGAAGGAGACCACCGTGAGTTATACAACACCTGAACAGTTTGCCAATGTCACCGCCACCTGCAAGGCGAATGTCTATTTCGAAGGCAGGGTGGTCAGCCACAGCATCAGCTTCGCGGATGGCAGTCGCAAGACTCTCGGCCTGATTTACCCGGGCGCCTACAAGTTCGACACTGGCGCCCCCGAGGTCATGGAAGTCACCGCCGGCCAGTGCCGGGTCCGGGTCGCCGACCAGCCGGCTTGGCAGGAGTACGCTGCCGGATCCCTTTTCGAGGTTCCGGGCAACACATATTTCACCATCGAAGTGACTGACGGAATTACTGAGTACGTCTGCTCTTTCAAATAATTTTGTAACCCCTGCAGGACGATTTCCGGGGAGCAGCCAGCAAGCTGCTCCCCGACTGTTTGAGGCCGGTCATGATTCATCTGAACAATATCACCCGCCAGCACGGCGCCCGTATCCTTTTCCAGAATGCCAACTTCCAGATCACTCCCGGCAGCCGCAGCGGTCTGGTCGGCCCGAACGGTGCCGGCAAATCGACCATCTTTCGCCTGATCACCGGCGAAGAGCAGTTCGATGGTGGCGACATCAGCTGCAGCAAGAAGACCGTGATCGGCTACTTCTCTCAGGATGTCGGTCAGATGTCCGGGCGCTCGGCGCTGGCCGAGGTCATGGCGGCGTCTGCCCGGACCATGCAGCTCGGTGCAGATATCAAGGCGATGGAAGCAGCCATGTGCGAGCCGATGGCGGACGATGCCTTGTCGACGCTGCTGGAGAAGTACGGCGACGCCCAGGAAGAATTCGAGCACCGCGGCGGCTACGACCTGGAGAGTCGCGCCCAGGCGGTGCTGACCGGCCTCGGTATCGGTCCGGAGGATTATGACCGCCCGGTGGAAAGCTTCAGCGGTGGCTGGAAGATGCGCATCGCTCTGGCGAAGATCTTGACCATCAACCCCGATGTGCTGCTGCTGGACGAACCGACCAACCACCTCGACATCGAGTCGATCGTCTGGCTGGAGCACTGGTTGGCGACCGAGTTCAAGGGGGCGGTGGTGATGACCAGCCACGACCGGGAGTTCATGAACCGCCTGGTGACACGGATCATCGAGGTTGCTGCCGGTGCCATCACCACCTACGGCGGCAACTACGATTTCTACCTGCGCGAGCGCGAGGTACGCCGCGAACAGTTGCTCGCCACCCACCGCCGCCAGCAGGAGATGCTCGCCAAGGAGGAGGACTTCATCAGCCGTTTTGCCGCCCGGGCATCCCATGCCGCCCAGGTGCAGTCGCGGGTCAAGAAGCTGGAAAAGATCGAGCGTGTGGAGATCCCGGCGGAGCAGAAGGTGATCAGATTCGAGTTCGCCGAGCCGCCGCGTTCCGGTGACGATGTCGTCAAAATAGAGGGCCTTGCCAAGAGCTGGCCGATGGCTGACGGTAGCGCAAAGTCGGTCTTCGGCGGGGTCACCGGGTTGATCCGGCGCGGCGAGAAGATCGCTGTGGTCGGTGTCAACGGCGCCGGCAAGTCGACTTTCCTCAAGTGCCTCGCCGGCCAGACCGAGCCGACGTCCGGCTGCGTGACGATCGGCGCCAGCGTCAACCTCGGCTACTTCAGCCAGCATTCGATGGAGCTTCTCGACCCGAAAAAGACCGTCTTTGAGAGCGTCCAGGAGGTAATGCCGATGGCCTCCATCGGCGTGCTGCGCAACCTCTGTGCGGCCTTCCTCTTCCAGGGGGACGATGTCGACAAACGCATCGACAAGCTCTCCGGCGGGGAGAAGAGCAGAGTCGTGCTGGCCATGCTGCTGGCGCGGCCGCTCAATCTCCTGGTCCTCGACGAACCGACCAACCACCTCGACATCCAGTCGCGCGAGGTGTTGCTCGAGGCGCTGCAGAATTTTGCTGGCACGGTGATCCTGGTCAGTCACGACCGCCACTTCCTGCGCTCGCTGGTTGGCCGCGTCTTCGAGATCGATCACGGACAGATGATCCCCTACGAGGGGGATTACGACTACTACCTGCACAAGAGCGGACACGAAAACTACTGAAGCGGAGTAGGCCGGCTGATCGTCAAATGCGGCCCTGAGACGCCTGATGTACTGTGGCTGACTTGCCTTTTTTTGCCAACCGCGGGCATAATACGCCTTGCCGTTCACAAAAAATCAAAGGATGAGTGCAAAGAGCTTCTTATGTTTTCCAGCAGTGAAATGGAACGGTCCCCCTGGATCTGTCATGTCTGTGATTTCAAGTCGGACACCACCGACAGCCAGGTCTGTGACCTCTGCTACCGGGTGACCTGCTCTTTGCACCTGCGCCCGGCGTCGATTTACAATGAAAAAAACGGGCTTTATGAAACGGCCGCGGTCTGCTTGACCTGTGCGATCTCCCGCAAAGAGTAGTAACCTTTTGCTATCGATATGCAAAGCTAAAGGCGAGCCCTTGGGTCGCCTTTTTTAGTCGACAAAATAACCGTTTTCCTTTGCGCCTTGATTCATCTCTTTGCCCCTTTGCGTTGAGAGTCTTTATGTTGTGAGCGTCCTGTGTGCTCTCCGGCAATCTTTTGCCGGTTGAAAAGCTCATGGAAAAGGTTAGTATTGCAAAACGTTTGAACAACCAAGGAAAGGCTCCCCATGAGCTTTGTTGACGAAAAGATCTTGATCTTCGACGGTGCCTGTGGCACCAACCTGCAGGAGATGGTGATCCCAGAAGCCGCCTGGCAGGGGTGTGCCGGCTGCAACGAGCTACTCAACCTGACGGCTCCGGAGACGATCATTGCCCTGCACAAGTCGTTTCTCGACGCCGGAGCGATGGTGGTCGAAACCAATACCTTTGGTGCCAGCTCGATCGTTCTGGCTGAGTACGACCTGGCCGCCAAGACCGCGGAGATCAACCATGCTGCGGTCGCCAATGCTCGTGCGGCGATCGATGGCCGCAGCGGCTGCTACGTGGCCGGCTCGGTAGGGCCAACCACCAAGCTGCCGTCTCTGGGACACATCTCCGTCGATGCCCTGGCGCAATCGCTGGGAGAACAGTTCCGGGCATTGGTCGAAGCCGGGGTCGACGCCCTGGTGATCGAGACCTGTCAGGACCTTCTGCAGGTGAAAACGGCGATTGTGGCTTGTTACGATGCCCTTGAACAGGCAGGTCGCGACATGCCTGTGCTGGTTTCGGTGACTATGGAACGTCAGGGGACCATGCTGGTCGGCAGCGATATTGCCGCAATCTGCGCCACCCTGGAACCCTTCCCGATCTTCTCCCTCGGTCTCAACTGTGCCACTGGGCCGGCCGACATGGCCTCGCATATCCGCTACCTGGGGCACAACTGGCCGGGACGCATCTCCTGCATGCCGAACCAAGGCTTGCCGGAGGTGGTTGACGGCAAGACCTTCTATCCGATGACTCCCGACGAGTTCGCGCGCCACATGCGTATGTTTGTCGAGCACGACGGGGTGAGCATTGTCGGTGGCTGTTGCGGTAGCACGCCGGAGCATATCCGCCGCCTGGCCGAGGGTTGCCGCATGCTTGTGCCGGCCAGACGGGAGGTGTTGACGTGAAAGCGTCCCTGTCGAGCCTCTACCAGGCTATCGAGATCGCCCAGGAGACACCGCCGCTGCTGATTGGAGAGCGTTCCAACCCCAACGGCTCCAAAAAGTTCCGCGAATGCCTGCTGGCCGAAGATTTCGACGGCTGCCTGCGCATCGGCCTAGACCAGGAGGCACGTGGCGCCCAGGTGATCGATCTCTGTGTGGCTTATGCCGGCCGCGACGAGGCCGCGGATCTCAGCCGCTTGGTCAGGCTATACGCTGAATCGGTCAAGGTGCCGATCATGATCGATTCGACCAGCCCAGCCTGCATCGAAGAGTGTCTCAAGCTTTACCCCGGGCGTTGCGTCGTCAACTCGATCAACCTCGAGGATGGCGGTAAAACCCTCCAGCGCGTCTGCCGGCTGGCGAAGAAATACGGTGCCGCTGTGGTGGCGCTGACCATCAGTGAACAGGGGATGGCGATGACCGCCGCCGACAAGCTGGCCACCGCCCGACAGATCTACGCCCTGGCTGTTGACGAATACGGCCTGCGTCCCCAGGACCTCCTCTTCGACCCACTCACTTTCACGATCGGCGCAGGCGATGAGAACCTGCTCGACGCGGCGATCCAGACGCTAGAGGGAATCCGGCTGATCAAACAGGAGCTGCCGGGCGTCTTCACCCTGCTGGGCTTAAGCAACATCTCCTTCGGTCTGCCGCCGGCCGCGCGCAAGATTCTCAACTCGGTCTTTCTGCACGAGGCGGTCGAAGCAGGACTGGATGCTGCGATCATTGATGCCGGCAAGATCCTGCCGCTGGCCCAGGTCAGCGAGGAGGACCGGACCTTCTGCCTCGACCTGATCTACAATCGCGACCAGGGGGAGGAGAAGTCCCCACTGATGCGCTTCATCGATCATTTCTCCGAGAGGGTCGACAGCGCTGGCGACGAGGAGGTACAAGCCGGTCGCCCCGAGGAGGAGCTGCACCAGAAGATCGTGCGCGGCGACAAGGACGGTATCGAGGACATCCTCTCGGTGCTGCTGGAGCGCTACCCGCCGCTGGACATTGTCAACCAGATTCTGGTGCCGGCCATGCGCCACGTTGGCGAACTGTTCGGTAAGGGAGAGCTGCTGCTGCCTTTCGTGCTGCTGTCGGCCGAGGTGATGAAGAGGAGCGTTGCCTGGCTCGAACCGCACATGCCGCGGGTCGACAAGGAGGAGGGGATCAAGGTGTTGCTGGCCACCGTGCAGGGCGATGTGCACGATATTGGCAAGAACCTGGTTGACATCCTGCTGACCAACAACGGCTACAAAGTCTACAACATCGGCATCAAGGTGCCGGCCGAGACGATCATCGCCAAGGCCCGCGAACTGGATGTCGATATCATCGGCCTCTCCGGATTGCTGGTCAAGTCGGCGATCGTCATGCAGGAGAGCATGCCGCAGTATCGCGAGGCCGGACTGCAGATGCCGATCCTGCTCGGCGGCGCCGCGTTGACACCGGAGTTTGTCGCCAAATCCTGCGTACCGGGGTACTCTGCTCCGGTGGTCTACTGTGGCGACGCCTTCGCCGGGCTCAAGGCCCTGAAGGACTTCGAGGCCGGCCGACTCAAATCAACCGAACTGGCCGTCAAAAATGCCCAGCCGCGCATGAAGCCGGGGTTGAAGAATGTCGAGATCGATCGCAGCCACCCGGTCCCGGAGCCGCCTTTTTACGGTCTGCGGCACGTCACCGATATCGACCCGGCCAAACTCTTCCCCTATGTCAACGAGCAGGCATTGTTCCGCGGACGCTGGGGGTATCGACGCACGGCCAGCTCCAGTGCCGAAGAGTATGTGGAACTGACCCGCACGACAGTAAGACCGCTCTACGAACAGCTTAAAGAGCGCTCGCTCGCCGAAGGGTTGCTGCAGCCGAAGGCTGCCTACGGCTATTTCCGCTGCTACAGCGAAGGTAACACGGTTTTTGTCGAAGCTGGCGGCGAGACGCTGGATTTTGACTTCCCGCGCCAGCAGGCGGCGCCGCACCTGTGTATTGCCGATTACTACCGCAGCCGTCAAGAAGGCGGCGATGTGGCGGCGTTCTTCGTGGTTACCATCGGCGATCAAATCGCGGCCGAGACCAAAAAGCTGTTCGAAGCCGACGCCTATCACGACTATCTGATGCTGCATGGTTTCAGTGTCGAGGTGACCGATGCCCTGGCCGAGTACTGGCACGAAGTGATGCGCGCTGAGCTCGGCATCGCCGGGCAGAAGCCCGCTGACCTGACCGGCTACGTGACCCAGGGCTACCAGGGCTCGCGCTACGGTTTCGGTTACCCGGCCTGTCCGGACCTCGATGCACACAAGCTGCTGTTTAAGCTGCTGGAACCGGAAAAGATTGGTGTGACCCTGACCGAAACCATGGAGATGGTTCCCGAAGTGAGCACCTCGGCGATCATCGCGCATCATCCGCAGGCCAAGTATTTTGCCGTATAGGTGACATTTTTGAATTTTGAATTCTTAATTTTGAATGGGACTGTGAAACAGGCAAAGGAGGTTTTGTGCGATATATCTGTGCCAACTGCGGTTACATCTACGATCCGGCTGTGGGCGACCCGATGAACGACATCGCCCCGGGAACGGCCTTCGACGAGCTGCCGGACAACTGGGTCTGCCCCTTGTGCTATGCCGACAAAGGGCAGTTCGACCCGCTCGACTGACTCCCCGGCTGCTTGATCAGATCAGGCCGTCTAGGTAGGCGACAAGGTCGACGCGGATCGGCATGAAGTAGAGACTCGAGTCAGTCTTCTCGACGAATTCCAGCGCTTGCCTGGCGAAGTTGCGGTTCCACTTGAGGGTCGGCGCGAAGTCCGGCGGGAAAATGGCGTTGTTGAGATTGTCCCAGTAGTCCTTGCTGCGCTCGCTCATGACCGGGCTGATCCCCCAGAAGACCTCGAGGCCTGCCAGCAGGTCGCGGTAGATCTCCATCAGGCGCAGGTCGAAGAACGGCTGGGTGAAGAAGCCGGCGACGCCGGCATCGAGCTTGCGTTTAACGTAGTCGAGCTCGTCCTTGATGCCGGAGCGGTAGGGGTCGATGCCGGCATAGATTTTCAGGTCGGGCACCTGGGCCTTGAGGGCCCGAATCAATGCGACCGAACTGGTGCGGTAGACCCGGCGCGACATGTCCTGGGGCTGATCGCCGGCGATCACCAGGACGCTGTCAATGCCATGCCGTGCGAAGGTCTCTACCAAAGGGAAGGGTTTGCTCAAATCGAAGTCGATGGCACGCAAGTGAGGGATGGCGTGGGGGAAGAGTGCCCTGGCCTGTCCGCAGGCTTCCCAGCTGCGCAGTGAGAACTTGAGCAGGTCGGGGATGTTGATCGTGTCAATCGCCGGGAAATGCTCCCGGATCTGGTGTAGCTCCTGAGAGAGCGTCTCCGCATTTCGCGGCACCAGTTCTATGGAGATTTTACGCAAAGCCTGGCCCTCCTTGGTGAATCCTGCATGACAACTAAATGTTATAGTAACGTTCCTGCCTGCTGATGACAATGTCTGAGCAGTGAAGTCCCGGAAATTGTTGCCGACCCTTTAATATAATCTGATCAGCCTCATGGGGTTAGCTGTTCGCAACACTCTAAAGCGTGGAGAAAGTCATGTCAAAGATCATTGCCTTCGATGTCTACGGTACCCTCATCGATACGGCCGGGATCGTCGCGGCTCTGGAAAAACTCATCGGTGACCGGGCAGCGTCCTTTTCCTCCCTCTGGCGGACCAAGCAGCTCGAATATTCCTTTCGCCGGGGATTGATGCAGAACTACCAGGACTTCTCTGCCTGCACCCGTCATGCTCTGGAATTCTGCTGTGCCACCTTCCAAGTTGAAATGAGCGTTGCGGAGCGCACCGGCCTTCTGGAAGCATACCGTTACCTGCCCGCCTTCAGCGATGCCGAGCAGGGCCTGGCACAGCTCAAAGCCGATGGTTGCAGACTGTATGCTTTCTCCAATGGCAAGCCCGACGATGTGCGCAACCTGCTGACGCATGCGCGCATTGACCAGTATCTCGAGGGCGTGGTTAGTACTGACGAGATCAAGAGCTTCAAGCCGAACCCGGCGGTTTATGCTCACTTCCTGCGCCAGGCCGGTGCCGGAGGTTGCGAAGCCTGGTTGATCTCCGGCAACCCCTTTGATGTCATCGGTGCCATTTCCGCCGGTATGCGCGGTGCCTGGGTCAAGCGTTCGCCGCAGTCGGTCTTCGACCCCTGGGAGATTCAGCCGACGCTGACGGTTGCCAACATTATCGAACTTTGTGAAGCCTTCGGGCGCTGATACCTGGCTATGGAGCCCTCCCCAAAAAGATCTTTGAATCTCGAAGCATGAATTGCAGGGGGCTTTATAAGAATCTGTTGTAGCGTTATATGGGGGCATTGACAATTAATCCTGTATTTTAAGAGCTGTACCGAACATCTCTTGCCTCTTTGATAGGTGGTGTTTAGAATCGGTCATGTTATGAACAAGGGATATTATGGATGACAAATTTTTTTGTTTTTGTTTCTCTTGCTGACACTGTCAATTCCGGCAATGTAGTGTGCTGATGCTGCAGAAAATCATTTCAGTGCAACCTCTGCTTCTGGCAATATTTATGAACTGAGGATTGAGTCAGAAGTCGTGGAAGTGCTGACGCCACTACCGGTAACGATTGCCGTATCAAATCAGGCCGGGGCCCCCATTCAAGGGCAAAAATCACCTGTGCTTTGACGATGCCAGCGATGGCCATGCCGAACAACAAACCTCCAATTAAGGCGTCTTCAAGCTGGGCGGTACGAGGGTGTTGTCTTGCTTACGATGGGCGGGCTCTGGCATGTAGAGATTTCATCACTTTATAGCTCCGGGGCAGCAAGACTCAACGTCAATTGCTCTGCCAGTAGCGGCCTCAGGGCACTCAAAAGACAAGTCTGTCGATACAAAACTTGAGGAATTATTTCAGAAGCAAGGCGGGCAGTAATTGAAAGAGCAAACGATTCTTTTGCCTTTTATTTTTCTTAACTTATAGAAACGGCCGTCAAGGAATAAACCCTGGCGGCCGAATTTCTTTAGGATAAAAGGCGCTTCCTAAATGTTACGTTGCGTCTTGCCTCAGCAGTTGTGTTTCTGAGACAGGTCGGGCATTTTTTGCCCAAAAAAAATTACGCGTCCTTATCTTCAGCAAAGTAATATTCCAATATTTCCTTGGTAATATTGGAAAGTCTGAGTGCGGGGATGCTTTCCCTGCGAAACCAATGCGCATTGCAATCCCTTACGGAAGACATCTTTTCGCTGCTAATGTCGCCGACATAGACAGAGACTTCGACGTCACCCGGCCGAACGGGTGAAGGCCCTTTGATGGTTTTTTCGAGTTTTCTGAAAACAGTAGCGATGCGGTCATTCATCTCTTTGGCAACGACTTCTTCCAGGCACTTCATCTCGTCTCCGCCCGGCTCAATCTCACCTCCGGGCAAGATCCAAAAGTTGCCCCTTTTGGTCAAGAGTATCATGCCTTTCCTCTCGACAATGATATCAACCACGTTTATGGTCATCGTTCCGCTCCTTGGGTTTTCATAAACACTGCAATATAACCACGACCAGTCCAAAGGAATAATACTTTATGTCAATCAAAACAGTAGCACACCTAATGGTTTAGGGCCAGAATCGCTCGATTGGCGAGTAAGATGACAACTATGATGAGCTAGAAATCCTGTGAGAGTTATGAGGCGCGTTATGCGTATGCAACCCCGTGCAATGCGTGGTCGATGAAATTATGAGGAAACCTGTTTGGATTTTTCCCTTCCAGGCTTCCCTGAAACGCCGAATCGTTTATAATGCGTAAAATTCATTAGGGGGTTCGAAGATGTCCAGTTCAATCGGTACCTTGTTTCGCGTCAGTACGTTTGGTGAATCCCATGGCATCGGGGTCGGTGCCATTGTCGATGGCTGCCCTGCCGGTTTGCAGTTGTCCGAAGCTGATATCCAGCCGCAACTCGACCGGCGCCGCCCGGGGCAGAGTGACCTCACCACGCCACGCGAAGAAGCGGACCGGGTGACCATCCTCTCGGGGGTGGAGAATGGCCTGACGCTTGGCACGCCGATCGGCCTGCTGGTGCACAACAAGGACCAGCGCCCCGGCGATTATGGCGAGATGGACAAGGTGCCGCGTCCCTCCCATGCTGACTTTACCTATCAGTCCAAGTACGGCAACCGCGCCAGCAGCGGTGGTGGCCGCTCCAGCGCCCGTGAAACTATCGGCCGGGTGGCTGCCGGTGCTATTGCCGAGAAGATTCTGCGTGAAAGGTGGGGGGTTGAGATCATCGCCTGGGTCAGCTCGATCGGCGCCGAACAGGCGTCTGTTGTCGACCCTGACACAGTCAATCGGGCGCAGGTCGACGCTACCCTGTCGCGCTGTCCGGAGAAGGCGTCTGCCGCACGTATGGAGGCGCTGGTGCGAGAAGTGCTGGCCGCCAAGGATTCCATCGGTGGCGTAGTCTCCTGCGTCTGCCGCAACGTGCCGGCCGGCTGGGGGGAGCCGGTGTTTGATAAGCTCGAAGCCATGCTTGCCAGGGCGATGCTGTCACTGCCAGCCACCAAGGGCTTCGAGATCGGCTCTGGTTTTGCCGGCACGCAGCTGCGCGGTTCCCAGCACAACGACCCCTTCGTGCTGAAGGGCACGCGGCTCGGCACGGTGACCAACAACGCCGGCGGCACCTTGGGTGGCATTTCCAGTGGTGAACCGTTGCTGTTCAGGGTCGCCTTCAAGCCGGTGGCGACGATCGGTCAGCCCCAGCAGACCGTTGACTTTGACGGCAAGCCGGTGACCTTGGAAGCCAAGGGGCGCCATGACCCCTGTGTTGTGCCGCGCGCCGTACCGATCGTCGAGTCGATGGCCGCCTTAGTTCTGCTCGACCTGGCTTTTAGGCAGAAATTGTGGGAGTGATGCTGCTGAGACCGGTTGCAGCTTGATCAGACAGATTCCCAGGGGGCTGGATAATAATTTTAGCCCCTTTGCACACTAATCCTTGGCAAACAATGGTTTTCGTAAGGGGATGCCCGGCACCCTTGAGCTTTGTGAGCAGGGAGAGCTGAAGATGAATGCAGTGTTCAAGGGCGGTCTGCTGCTGGTGACCATTATGACCGTAGCCGGTGTGCTG
Organism: uncultured delta proteobacterium; assembly: GCA_963825615.1. Taxonomy (GTDB): domain Bacteria; phylum Desulfobacterota; class Desulfuromonadia; order Desulfuromonadales; family BM103; genus JAHEDT01. The sequence continues at coordinate 173,284 of CAWGTV010000008.1, read as the reverse complement.
CTGCTCGACCCGATCCCACAGGACCTCGCCTATCATGAGTTCGCCGACCGGCGGACGTTTGCTGGCATACCAAACCTGCTTGATGTCCTCTCCAACCTGCCTTTCCTGGTCATTGGCCTGACTGGCCTTGTCCAGCTGGCTGCGCGAAAGTTACAGTTTGATGCAGCATCGCGTCCGGCCATAGCGTTGTTTTTCCTTGGAGTCATGCTGACGGCGTTCGGCTCCGCCTTTTATCACCTACAGCCGGACAATATTACCTTGGTCTGGGATCGCCTGCCGATGACCGTGGCGTTCATGGGGTTGGCTTCCCTGGTTTTGGGGGAGCGTGTCAATGTCGATTGGGGTCGGCGCCTCCTTTGGCCGTTGCTGGCAGTCGGAGTCGGTTCCGTCTTCTGGTGGATGTATACTGAGCGGCTTGGCCGGGGCGACCTGCGTTTCTATGGGCTGGTGCAGTTCCTGCCGATAATCCTGCTGCCGCTGGTGCTACTGATGTACCCGCCGCGCTGGAGCCGCGGTGCAGACTACTGGATGGTCGGTGGCTGGTACCTCTTCGCCAAGCTGCTCGAGTTCTTTGACCGGACCGTGTTCAAACTCACCGGGGGGATCAGTGGTCACACGCTCAAACACCTGGCCGCAGCCATGGCCGCGTGGTGGCTGTTGCAGATGCTAAAGGGGAGAGCGCGGTTGTAACTGGCCATTGAACAGTTCCCCGTAAAACCCGAGAACTGACTTGATCAGACCGCAGCATGACGGTATGCTGACGGTTCATTTTGACTCTTGCAATGTTATTGGCGCCGTTGCGTCGCACCACCCCACGAGGTTGTTTTCCCATGTCAAAGCCGACCGATCCACGCCGGACCCTGCTAGAGGTCTTCGGCTACAGCAATTACCGCCCCCAGCAAGGAGAGATTGTCGAGACGCTGATCTCGGGTCAGGATGCTTTTGTCCTGATGCCGACCGGCGGCGGCAAGTCCCTCTGCTACCAGATTCCTGCCCTGCATCGTGAAGGTGTGGCGATCGTGGTGTCGCCGCTGATCTCCCTGATGAAGGACCAGGTTGACGCCCTTCTGGCCAACGGCGTCCGCGCAGCGTTCTACAATTCATCCCTCAAGGCGGCGGAGTCCCGCCAGATCCTGGCCCGACTGCAGGCCGGGGAACTCGATCTGCTCTATGTGGCTCCGGAGCGCCTGCTCAACGACGGCTTCCTCGATCGGGTCAAGGGGCTTCAGATCTCCCTGTTTGCCATCGACGAGGCCCACTGCGTTTCCCAGTGGGGACACGATTTCCGCCCGGAATACGTGCAGCTTGGTCAGCTGCGCCAGCACTTTCCTGCAGTGCCGATGATCGGCCTGACCGCCACTGCCGATCCCCAGACCCGGCAGGACGTGCTGCAGCGGCTTGGCCTGCAGCAGGCGCGCTGTTTCATCGCCGGCTTTGATCGGCCGAACATCCGCTACACTGTGGTCGAAAAGCAGAAGCCGTTCGACCAACTGCTGGCGTTTCTTGCCGGACACCCCGAGGAGGCGGGGATCATTTACGCCCTCTCGCGCAAGCGGGTCGAAGAGGTCGCCGACCGCCTGGCGGCTGCCGGTTTCAAGGCCCGCGCCTACCATGCCGGCCTGGGCGACCAGGAGCGCAGGCAGGTGCAGGAGACGTTCCTGCGCGACGACATCCAGATCGTCGTGGCGACCGTTGCCTTTGGCATGGGCATCGACAAGCCGAACGTGCGCTTTGTGGTGCATTATGACCTGCCGAAAAACATCGAGAGCTATTACCAGGAGACCGGGCGTTCCGGGCGTGACGGCCTGCCGGCCGAGGCCCTGCTGCTGTTCGGTTACGGCGACATAGCAATCAGCCGCGGCCTGATTGACAAGGGCGGCAACCCCGAGCAGAAACGCATCGAACTGCACAAGCTGCAGGCGATGGTCGGTTTCGGCGAGGCGCAGACCTGCCGGCGGCGGGTGTTGCTCGGCTACTTCGGCGAACGCCTCAAAGCAGACTGCGGCAACTGTGATATCTGCCTCAACCCGCCGGAAACCTACGACGCGACAGTCGATGCCCAGAAAGCGCTCTCCTGCGTGTACCGGGTCGGCCAGCGCTTCGGCGTCGGCCACGTGGTCGACGTGCTGCGTGGCGCGCAGACCCAGCGCATTCGTGAATTGCAACACGATAAGCTCTCGACGTACGGCATCGGTGCCGAGAAGGTTGCCGAGGCCTGGAACAGCCTGATCCGCCAGCTGATTCACCGTGGCTATCTGGTGCAGGATGTTGCCGCCTACTCGGTTCTGAAACTGACTGAGGCCGCCCGACCGTTGTTGCGTGGCGAGGAGCACCTGGTGTTAGCCAAGCCGCGTATCCGGGTGAAGACGCTGCAGAAGAAGGGTAAGCCGCAGGTCGGCGATTTTGATTACGACGACGAGCTGTTCGACGCCCTGCGCGTGCGGCGCAAGCAGCTTGCCGATGACGCCGGGGTGCCGCCGTACGTGATTTTCGGCGACGCGACCCTGGCGGAGATGGCGGCGAAGATGCCCACCGACGAAGCGGCGCTCATGGCGATCAACGGCGTTGGCCGGCACAAGCTGCAGCGGTTCGGCGGCGAGTTCATCGACGAGATCATCAGTTATCTCTGCCGGTAATCTGGCAAGACCTGCCTGGTGAGTGTTTTTTCACAGGTGGGAGCCCGGTGTGCCGATCCGGCAGGAATCAACTGAGCAATAAGTCTGCTATGATGATCAAGCGGGCGTGTCGGCGCTTCGGCGTATCAGAATTTGATGCGAGGGCCTTATGGATATACAGAAGATTCTTGAAGAGATTCAGAGCGAGGTGCAACCGCTGCTCGCCCAGGGTCGTGTTGCCCGTTACATCCCGGAGTTGGCCGCGGTGCCGGCAGACAAGTTCGGTATGGCCCTACGCACCGTTGATGGGGCAACCTTCACCGTAGGCGCCGCCCGGGAGCGCTTCTCCATCCAGAGCATCTCCAAGATATTCACACTGACCATGGCTATGCAGCTCGCTGGCGATGACCTCTGGCAGCGGGTCGGGCGGGAACCTTCGGGCAACCCCTTCAATTCCCTGGTACAGCTGGAGTACGAAAACGGCAAGCCGCGCAACCCGTTCATCAACGCCGGTGCCCTGGTGGTGACTGACGTCATCCTCAGTCATCTGGACGATGCGACGCAGACCGTGCGCGACATCGTACGTGCCCTGTGCGGCAAGGACGACATCGACTTCGACCTGTCTGTGGCCGCTTCAGAACAGGAGACCGGGCATCGCAACAAGGCCATGGCGCACTTTCTGAAAAGTTTCGGCAACCTCGACAACGCGCCGGAACGGGTGCTCGATGCCTACTTTCACCACTGTTCCTTGGCCATGTCGTGCCTCGAGCTCTGTGAAGCGATCCTGTTTCTCGCTCACAATGGCGTTGCGCCGGTGAGCGGCGACCTGGTGATGACCACAAACCAGGTCAAATACGTCAATTCCCTCCTCTTGACTTGTGGCACCTATGATGCAGTCGGCGACTTTGCCTACCGGGTCGGTCTGCCTGGCAAGAGCGGTGTCGGCGGCGGCATTGCCGCCATCATGCCTGGGCATTTCAGCGTCTGCGCCTGGTCGCCGGGGCTCGATACCTCGGGCAATTCCCTGGCTGGCACCAAGGCGCTTGAGCTGCTTACGACCAAGACCGGGATCTCGGTGTTCTGACGTCTCTGTACGACTCTGCAACAAGAGGACATTAAAAAGGCGGGACAGCATATTGTCCCGCCTTTAGATCTTAAGTGACTGCACCTAGCAATCGCCCGGGATATCCCCTTTGGCATTGGCCACCAACCGGGAAGGCTCCGCTGGGGCGTCCTGCTTGACATTGGCGTAGCGGAAGGTGTCCCCCAGGTAGTTTTTCAAGACCACCTCTTCGCCAAGGCTCTGCAGGTAATCGGGCAGGATCGGAATCTTGCCGCCACCGCCAGGGGCGTCGATAACGTAGGCCGGTACGCCGAGCCCAGAGGTGTGACCGCGCAAAGCGCGGATGATCTCGATCCCTTCTTCGACGCTGGTGCGGAAATGATCGGTGCCCTGGACCATGTCGGCCTGGTAGATGTAGTAGGGGCGGACGCGGATGGCGAGCAGCTTCTGCATCAAGCGCTTCATGACCACCGGATCATCGTTGACGCCGCGCATCAGCACCGTCTGGTTGCCAAGGGGGATGCCGGCGTCGGCGAGGCGGGCGCAGGCCTTGGCCGAGGTCTCGGTGATCTCGTCGGGATGGTTGAAATGGGTGTTGAGGTAGATCGGCTGGTACTTGCGCAGCACGCGGATCAACCCCATGGTGATGCGCTGCGGCAATACCACCGGGATGCGGCTACCGATGCGGATGATTTCGATGTGCGGGATGGCACGCAGTTCACTCAGAATCCAGTCGAGCTTCTCGTCGGCGAGCAGCAGCGGGTCGCCCCCCGAGACGATGACGTCGCGGATCTCGGGATGCGCACGCAGGTAATCGATGCCGCGCTCGAGGGTGTCGCGATTCACCAACATGCTTTCGCCGCCGACCTTGCGCTTGCGGGTGCAGAAGCGGCAGTACATGGCGCACTCCGAGCAGACCAGGAACAGGGCGCGGTCAGGATAGCGGTGGACTAGGTTGGGCACCGGGCTTTGGTTCTCCTCCTGGAGCGGATCGGCGTGGCAGACCGAATCGTGCAGTTCCTTCTCCGAGGGTACTGCCTGGCGCCAGATCGGGTCGTCAACGTCCTTGATCAGACTCAGGTAGTAAGGGTTGACGCGCATCGGGTATTGCTCGGTGACCTCTTCAAGCGGGCGCGGGTCGATGCCGTATTTACGGGTCAAGTCGCCCGGTTTGGTGATGCTGGCTTGCAGAATTTTCTGCCATGTTTCCATCTCTGGGGGTCTCCTTAGTCCGCTATCAGAAGCGTTTGACATAGGTCAGCCGGTCATCGCCGGGCTTGTAGAAGTCGCGGATGCGCGATTCTTCGACATAGCCGGCCTGTTCGTAAAATGACCGGGTCCGCAGGTAACCGCCCTGCGAAGATGTCTCCAGGCAGAGCAGGCGTCCGCCGCGCTGGCGGACCTGCTCTTCGACATGTTTCATCAGGCGCCGACCGACGCCGCTCCCCTGACTGTTGGGATCGACGGCAATCCAGTAAAGGTCGTAGTTCCCTTCGGTCAGAGGCACCGGTCCGAACAGCACATAACCCGCCACGCGGTCACCGATATCGGCAACGGCAACTTCGTAATCCTGCTGGCTCGGGTCGTTGATGACCGCCTCCAGAAGTTCGACGGCAACGGCCACTTCGGCATCAGTGAAGGCACCGGTTGCCACCAGGATTTCCTCGAGCAGGGGAATGTCATCGTGTCTCAGTTTGCGCATATCTAACACCTCATTTTTTGCGTTTGCTGGCCATCTCCAGGATACGTGCTATCAGCTGTGGGTAGCTCAGGTTGGCCACCCGGGCGCTGCGGGCCAGGCCGGCGTCGGGGCTTATATCCGGATTGGCATTGACTTCCAGGATGTAGGGGACGCCGTCACGCAGACGGAAGTCGACCCGCGCATAATCTCGGCATTCCAACAGCTTGTAGGCCCGCAAGGCGACGTCACGTAGCAGCATTTCGCTGCGCATCTTGAGCGGTGCCGGGCAGACCGGTTCGGTGAGCTTATACTGCTGGGATTGCTCCAGCCACTTCCCCTCATAGCTGACGATCGGCTGGGCCAGGTCGGGGTGAAACTTGATTTCGGAGAGCGGCAGGACGTCATGGGGACCGTTGCCGATGATGGCGGCATTGATTTCCCGTCCCTCGATGAATTCTTCGACCAGGGCTCCCTGGCGATAGGTGCGATGCACGTAGTCGATGCGGGCCAGCAGCTTTTTCTCGTTTTCGACCACGCTTTCGTTGGAGATCCCCTGCGAGGCATCTTCCCAGCGCGGTTTGACGATCAGCGGGTAAACCATATCCTTGACCCGGGAATAATGTTCGCCGACTTTGACCAGACAGTATTTCGGGGTCGGCAGCTGGTGCTTCGAGAGGAGATCCTTGGTGCGGGCCTTGTCCTGGGTCAGGCCAAGGGCCAGGGGAGGGGCCCCGGTGTAGGCGAGGCCAAGAAGATCGTAGAACGCGGCGACGTGCATCTCTTTGCGGCTTTCCCCCCAGAAGGCTTCACAGAGATTGAAGGCCAAGTCGGGTTGCAAGCGACTCAGTTCCGTGGCAAAAGCTGCTATGTCTTGGCCCAGAGGGACAAGCACTGGCTTGTGTCCAAGTTTGGTCAGAGCTGCGGCTACGGCACGGGCCTCATGCTCAGCGCCCTGTTCGGCAATGCGATCAATGGCTTCGCCGCGGGGCGCACTGGGGGGAACGAGGTTAAAGCATACGGCAACGTTCACGGTGTTCCCCCGCAGACATCACAAGCCGCGCACAGGCGGCATCGACGACTGCCAAAATCGTTTCCTCGTAAGAAAGTCCGGCAGCCCGGGCCGCCTTGGGGAAACAGCTGTTCTGTTCCGGGCGGGGCAGGATGCCGGGGAGGGGGTTGAGTTCGATGATATGCGGGCGGCCTTGGCTATCGAGACGGACATCGATACGACACCAGTCACGGCAGTCGAGGGCACGGAAGGCGGATTTGCACAGCTCTTCGATCTGCAGGCGCAGTAAAGGTTCAAGTGCCGCCGGGCAGGTGAAGATCTGCAGGGGGTCCTGCTCCTGATCCCAGAGCCATTTGGCTTCGTAGGAGTAGATCGGCTGCACGCCTGCTGGCAAGGTGTCAAAGTTGATTTCGACGATCGGCAGTACCCTGAGCCTGTCGCCGTTGCCGATCAGTGCCACGGTGAACTCGCGACCCGGCAGGAACTCCTCGATCAGGGCCGGCTGATGGTAGCTGTTGAGCACCCACTCCAACTGGCGGACCAGTTCGTGCCGGTTATGGACCAGGGCCTTGTCTGTGACGCCCTTGCTCGAGCCTTCGAGGATTGGCTTGACGATCAGCGGATAGCGTAGCCGGGCCGGGACTTCTGCCAGAGAGTTGACCACGTTGAAGGCCGGGGAGGCGATATCGTTGTGCGCGAGGATCTCCTTGGTGCGACGCTTGTCGAGACAGAGGCCAAGGGTCAGTGGGTCGCTGCCGGTGTAGGGGATGCCGAGCATGTCCAGCATGGCCGGGATCTGCGCTTCACGACTGGCGCCGTGCAGCCCTTCGGCGATGTTGAAGACCAGGTCAGGCCGGAGTCGCCGGTAGGTTTCGAACGCATCAAGGTTGGCTTCGACTAAGGTCACCTGGTGCTGTGATGCCAAGGCCGCTTCCAACGCCTTGATGGTATGGATGTCGTCCCATTCGGCGTAAAGATCGTCGGACGGTAAATCGGGAGGGTCCGAGGGAGGCTCGGCCGGTTCTTCCATAAGACCGGCCGCATCTCCCTTCAGATTGAAGGAAAGCGCGATATGCATGTGTTAACCCCTAAAAAATATCCAGCTGCGTAAGAGTGACCTTCCGTAAAGAAGGGGCGATGGCGTCTTCAGGGCCGGTTAGCCTTGCGGCTTGCGGCTGGTTAAAGGGGTCAACTTTTTCAGCGGGCACGTCTTTGGGTCCCGGCCCCTGAACGCCAGTCTGTTTCTCGTCATATACGCCCGCTGTTTTTGCTTGTCAATAGAAAAAAAAACATCAAAAAAAACTGTATTATTCCGGTAGGTTATGGGCGACTCTTGAGGTCTTCTCGGGGGCCGAATGTGCCTGACCAAAGCCCGCTAAAGAAGTGTCGGGCATTGCTGCCAATGTTGCGGGTGCGGTAACCACCCTCCTGAACCAGTAGCGTGGGCATTTTCATACGGCCGATGGCCTGGCCGATCTGGGTGAAATCGCCACCCGTCAGCTCCCAGGTTCCGGTCGGGTCTCCCTTGGCCGTGTCGAGGCCGAGGCAGACCACCAGGTAGTCGGGCTGGACGCGGGTGATGCGTTTGAGGGCTTTGCCTAACGCGACCAGGTACTGTTCGCTGGTGAGATGCTCGGTCAGCGGCAGGTTCATGTTGAAGCCAGTCCCTTCCCCTTCGCCGATCTCATCCTCGAAGCCGCTGAAATAGGGATAGGCAAAGCGCGGGTGGCCATGGATCGAGACGGTTAGGACGTCGCTGCGCTTGTAGAAGATCACCTGCTGGCCGTTGCCGTGGTGATAGTCTATATCGAGGATCGCCACGCGGCCGAAATCGGAGAGCATCTGTGCGGCGATGGCGGCGTTATTAAAGTAGCAGAAGCCGCCGAAGGCCCGCCGTTCGGCATGGTGCCCTGGCGGGCGTACCAAGGCATAGGCCAGGCGGTAGCCTTCGAGAATGGTGGTCGCTGCGGTCAGGGTACAGTCGACGGCCCCCTTGGCGGCTTTCCAGGCGTTGGCACTCAGCGGAGTGAAAGTGTCTATGCAGTAGTAGCCGGCCCGAACCGCCAGCTCCTTTGGCGGCCGCGCGCTGTTGCGGATGGGGAAAACATAGGGGTAAAGCGATTGTCCGTCAGGAAGGTTGCGGCAGACCTGGCGGAAGTACTCGACATAGTCGCGGTCATGGGTGCTGGTGAGAAAGCGCTCCGAGTAGGTGCGAGGCGGTAGTGGTTGAAACAGGTTGGTTTTGTCGAGCTCCTTGAGAATGCTGCGCACCCGTACCGGCGACTCCACATAGCCGCGTTCACGAACATGATGAATGTCGTGGCGTTCGTTGACGATCAGGGCAATGCGCTGCGCGCGGGATGTGCTGGGGCGGATTTCTCCGGCAGCTTTTTTAATGTAACGCGGGGCTCTAAGGGCCACCGGGTCGTCTTGGAAGGAGTCGACCACGGTTGAGATGTACTCTGGAGAGCAGACATCACCATAGCGGCGCTCGAGGATTGCCCGTACGATTTTGCGGGCCTGCGCGCAGGGAAGCGGTTCAGCTTGGCCGAGGGCGTCGAACACCAGGTAGGGCGGATTATCGTCCTCCGGTTTGACCGGTGTTTCGTAAGCCGTATTTATGATAGGTACGGCACCGTATTTCTCATAGAATTTCAGGCGCGCCTGGTTCTGTTTGAGTATCTCGGGGTCCTTGCAGAGGGTCGGGTCGTCAGGCAGGCACTCAAAGAAAATACCGAGTGCACCCATAACCAGGGCTTCTTCGCGCAAATGCGCGTAGAGCGCGCCGCCGATGCCGCCGCCGGTGGTGCGCTTGGCGGCGGAGATGTAGTCGAGGTAACAGAAGCGGAGGTCTGGTTCATGGGAGAGCAGGGCAAACCCCTGCACCCGCTGGCGCGAGTCTTCGGCGACGTAGAGGACCGAGCGGAAGCCCTGTTTAACAGGGTTGCGCAGCAGTTCGGGGATCTTGTCGACATCGCTTTTGGCGAGGAGCGGGAACTGGTCGCGGAGAATCTGCTCAACCTGGGAAATGGCGGCCTGGTTGGGTGGGCGCAGATCCTCATCTATCCGGCGGATACGAAACATGGCGATGCCTCAGTGGGTCCAGCATTGCGACCACCCAGTGTGGTGCATGTATGACCATGAACTGCTCTTATACGCCAATTTTAGCGGCTGTCAACAGGAACCCTTTGGCCATTGATTTTGCTTGTGTTTTGTCAAGCCCTTCGGCATATGATCGGCTCAGTCGCCCTCTTCCGGGGCGGCTGCTTTTCGTTGGAGACTAGCCATGCCAATTCTCGTGCAGACCGCAGTCCTGCATGTGTTGTCCAATTTCCGTAGCTGACCTGCCCTGACGCAATAAAGGCGAAGCCTGGCGGCTCCGCCTTTTGCGTGTCGATCTTTGCAAGGATCAATGCGGCAACTGCTGGATGGTGCGGTGACTCCAGTTGAGCCGATGCTTCCTTGGGATGTCAAAGTCGAGCTTGATTGGTTGCTCTTTGCGGAACGGCTTGGTCCCGCGGGCTTCGTCGGGAACCCAGCCGGATGCCTGGCGGGCCATGTCGTCATAGGCGATCGCGCGCACCCAGTGGTGCAAGCGCTTTGCAGCTTTAGTCAGGATTGCGGGAAAAACAAACATGGGTTACCTCTTCTTCTTGTTGAATTTTGAAGAAATGGTAAGACCATTTGACTGGACAGTCAATGGCGTTATTTTTGTAAAATGCCGTTTTTAAAAGGGAAAAATCTTCAAGCTAGCGATAATGATGAGAAATTTACTCCCTGGAAAGTTGAAAGAAAATGTAAAAAAATACCTTTTACTGGTTTTGAGACGCTGTCTTAGGGGCTTTTGGCTGCTTTTGTGAAAAACCACGGTTTGTCTGCGAGATGCAGAATACGTCCTGATCCGCAATTGTAAAGGGTCAACTGTTGTCAACCTTTTCGGCGCATTTTTTGACTTTTAATCAAAACGCATAATGACCTGTTCCATAAGCTTATATTTTATCTTTTAACCCGCCTTGCCTGGCAAACAAGAAATTGTCCCTAGATGTCAAGAGGGAATGGATATGCATCCATCCCCTCTTGGCCAACGGCTCCGACCATAATTGCGATCGGTGTGACTCCAGTGAATTTAATAGACTAGGCTTGCCGGTCCGCTCCCGTGGCGAATTAAGATTGTCTTTCCGGAACAATTCTGGCCGCCGTCTGGGCAGCCACGATGATCATGATGTAGCCGAGCAGCGGCATCAACAGGTAATCGGCCGGCCCCTGGGTGAGGCGCGGTACGGAAAAACCTGCAATCCAGCTGCTGAAGAAAAATGCTGTACTGCCAATAAGAGCCGCGAGTTTGAACATAAGAGACTCCTTTCTCGACGGGATGCCCGGAAGCGGATGGTGCCGGACGTGATAACAGGGCAATGCATCATACGTGCCATATATTATCATATCAGGTATATGTTTGGATCTGCCTGAAATGACTCAGCTTGTGAGCATGTTTTATTGGAAGAGACGCTGTTTTGTGGAGTAGTACGGCAAAAAGAGGGTGTTTGAGGCACATGGTACGGTTAAAAAGCCACATAGTAGGGAGAGCGATCAACAAATGCGTGGCAGCTGTTCACCGGCGAGCATTTCTATGGCCCGCAGGCCTCCGATGGCTGTGTGCAGGCGAACTTTGCCGTTTGCGCTGGCGGTAACGTCTCCGATGATTGCCGCCTGCCCGCCAAACTCGTGGCATTGCATGATTGCCAGGGCCTGATCGGCGGCTTCGGCGGCGACGAATGCGAGCAGCTTGCCTTCGTTGGCCACGAACAGCGGGTCGAGGCCGAGAATAGCACAGGCACTGGCAACGGCTGGAGTCACGGGCAAGGCGGATTCCTGCATAGTGATTTCAACCTGAGACTGCAGGGCAATCTCCTTGAGTGTCGTGGCCAGCCCGCCACGTGTCGGGTCGCGCAGGGTATGCAGGTGACTGCCCAGTCCCTGGACCAGTTGCTTGACTAAGCCATTGAGCGGTGCGCTGTCTGTAACGATGCCGCTTTCCAATTGCAGCCCTTCACGACTGGAAAGAACGGCCATGCCGTGGTCGCCAATGGTACCATTTATAAGGATTTTATCCCCCGGTTGAGCATTGCTCCCGGAGATGTCCACCCCCTCGGCAATGACGCCGATCCCGGTGGTGTTGATGAACAGCTTGTCAGCCTTGCCGCGCGGCACAACCTTGGTGTCACCGGTAACAATTTTCACGCCGGTGGCATCGGCCGCAGCGCGCATGCTCTCGAGGATGGTTTTAAGCTCATTGATCGCCAAACCTTCTTCGATAATTAAGCCGACGCTGATGGCCAGAGGGGCTGCTCCGGTCATGGCCAGGTCGTTAACAGTGCCATGAATGGCCAGGTCGCCGATATTGCCGCCGGGAAAAAAGATCGGATCAACCACGTAGGAATCGGTCGTAAACGCAAGTCGTCCGGACACCGCATCAAGCACGGCGGCATCATTCTGCTCGCGTTGGCTGATTCCGGAAAGGATTGGTAAAATCAGGTTGTCGAGCAGGTCGTGGCTAAGCCTGCCGCCACTGCCGTGGCCAAGCAGGATGACTTCAGATTTCATGTTGACTCCCGTTGCAATGATCAGGTGCCGTACTTGTATTCCGCAGCACATGTCCCTTCGCTCGACACCATGCAGGCGCCGACCGGGTCCTCTGGGGTACAGATCGTGCGAAACAGGGGGCAATCATGCGGGCTCCCTTTGCCTTTGAGAATTTCTCCGCACAGGCAGCCCGGGTGCTCGACAGGTGGTTCGATGGCAACCGGCAACTGTCTGGCTGCGTCAAAGCGGGCAAAGTCGGCACGCAGTTGCAAGCCGCTGCCGGGGATGTCGCCGATACCACGCCAGCGGGCATCGCAGGCTACGAAGACCTTGTCGAGCAGGGCGCGGGCTTTGAGGTTGCCTTGCGGCTTGACGACGCGGCGGTACTGGGTCTCGACCCGGGCGACTCCGGCGACCACCTGTCGGGCCAGCATCAACACCCCCTGTAGCACGTCAAGCGGTTCAAAGCCTGTGACCACACAGGGCACATGGTAAGCTTCAACCAGGGGCAGATAGGCGTTGGCGCCGATGATGGCAGAGACGTGCGCCGGGCAGAGATAGCCGTCGACCTGCAGCTCGGGGTCGCCGGCGAGGGCCGCCATGGGCCCCGGCATGGTCTTGTGTGCGCAAAGCACGTAAAAGTTGGTGAGTTTGTTCCGCGCTGCGGTGAGGATGGCACCGGCTACGGTCGGTGCGGTGGTTTCGAAGCCGACGCCGAGGAAGACAACGTCCGTACCGGGATGCCTTTCCGCCAACGCCACGGCGTCAAGTGGTGAATAGACGATTTTGATTGTCGCACCGCGGGCCTTCTCTTGCTGCAGGCTGGATGAAGAGCCTGGTACGCGCACCATGTCGCCGAAGGTGGCGATGATCGTGTTCGCCCGCCGGGCCAGCGCCACGGCCTGGTCGACATAGCCGACCGGTGTGACACAGACCGGGCAGCCGGGACCCGAGATCAGCCGGATTTGCTCCGGCATGAGCGAGCGGAGGCCCTGCTGGTAGATCGCCATGGTGTGGGTACCGCAAACCTCCATGAAAGTCATGGTACGCTTGCCGTCGGCGACAACTTGGCGGATGGCCTGCAATTGCAGGCCGGCAAGCTCGGGGTCGCGATATTCGTTCAGGTGCTTCATTCCGGCGCGAGGCCCATCTCAAGGGCCTGGCGCAATGCCTGCAGAGTCAGCTGCGCTTCGTCTTCGTCGATCTTCTCTATGGCAAAACCGGCGTGAATCAGCACGTAATCGCCAACCTCGACTTCGTCGAGCATCATCAGGCTGGCCTCGCGCTGCACACCGTCAATTTCACAGATGGCCATCTCGTTGGCGATGGTTTTGACCTGCATCGGCACACCTAAACACATAATCGCTCACTCCTAAATTCGCTAGCTCCCGGAACTCGGGACGAGAAAAGTGCTATGCGCGCTCCGCGTTTCGTACTGCGCGTTTCCGCCTCACGCCTTGCTTCAGCCAGTCATACCACTGATCCATACCTGCACCGCTGTGGCAGGAGAGTTCCAGGATCTTGATCCCGGGGTTGACCTGGCGGGCAAAAGCCTTGCATTGCTCGAGGTCGAATCGCAGGTAGGGGAGCAAGTCGATCTTGTTGATCAGCATCAGGTCGGCAGCCTGGAACATGTGTGGGTATTTGAGCGGCTTGTCCTCGCCTTCGGTCACCGAAAGGACGACCACCTTGTGATCTTCGCCGAGATCGAAGGCGGCCGGGCAGACCAGGTTGCCGACATTCTCGATCATCAGGATGTCGGTAGCGTCCAGTTGGAATGTTTCGATGCCGTGGCCGACCATGTGGGCGTCGAGGTGACAGCCGGCCCCCGTATTGATCTGCTTGACCGGCACGCCGGTAGCGGCAATGCGGTCGGCATCGTTGGATGTCTGTTGATCCCCTTCCAAAACCGCAAACGTCACCTGTCCTGCGAGGTCTGCCAGTGTACGCTCCAAAATCGATGTCTTGCCGGATCCCGGAGAGCTGACCAGGTTCAAGACAAAGACCTGCTGCGCAAGGAAGTGGGCGCGATTGGTTTCTGCCAGGCGCTGGTTTTTGGCCAACAGATTCTCTTCGATGCGAATCGTCCGGGAGGGGGGGTCATGCACATGCTCATGTCCCGGCAGAGGTGCAGCACAGCCGCAATCGGTACACATCTCAGTCGATCTCCAATTCAGTCAGGGCCATTTCCTGCCCTTGCAGGATGTCGAGAACAAAGCCGCCGCACTCAGGGCAGCTATCGATCAGGCTTGTCATGGAACTCTCCGTGGTGCACTGACGGCAACGACCAATGGCGGGGACATGAAGAATTCCCAGGGTGGCCCCCTGCGCAAGGGTTCCTTGGCAACAAACGTCAAAAGCAAATTCCATGGCCTCGGGAATGACGCCTGAGAGAGCCCCGATTTTCACGGTAATGCTCTTGATCGCCGAGGCTCCAGCGCGGCGGGCATGTTCTTCAGCGAGCTCAATGAGATTTTGCGTCAGGCTGAGTTCGTGCAAAGTTTTTGCCAGAATAAATTATGTTCCGGAACGCCCGGACTTTCGATCATTATAATGAAAGATTTGCTCAAAAAGCACAAGGGTGAAGGCCTCGCTCTACGCGTTCAGATCTGATCGACAAAGCCTTTGTGCCTACATTCTCGCTAATTGACATTATTTTTATAGTATGATGCCGATGTTGATATTTTAGCAGTAGGCTTTGGAGGAGCGTATGAAACAGGTGCATATCAGTTGTTTTGTCCTCATACTGTTGGTGCTTTCAGCGGTGTGTTTTGCCGACAACCTGGATGAGGCTTTGAAGGCCGCCAACGTTGGTGATTATGCAAAAGCCTACCAGCTGATGCTTTTAGACGCTGAACAAGGCAATGCCATAGCGCAAACCAATGTCGGGCTCATGTGCAACGACGGGTTGGGCGTTCCGCAGGATGAAAAGAAGGCTGTCTGGTGGTACCGGTTGGCCGCTGACCAGGGGTATCCGCGGGCTCAGTACTACCTAGGGACTATGTTCGAAGAGGGCCATGGCGTGCCGCAGGATTATAAAGAAGCGGCCAAAAGTTATCGTCTGGCAGCCATTCAGGGCTATGTTAAGGCCCAATTCAAGCTTGGCCTGATGTATCTTAGAGGCCAGGGTGTCATGCAAAGCAATGAAAGCGCCTATGCATGGTGGTCTGTGGCGGCGACAAATGGGCATGAAGAAGCACTAAAATACAGAGCCAGCGCCGAGGAACAGATGACGCCCCAACAAATTGCAGCCGCCCAGCAGATCGCCAAACAAATTTGGACAGAGATCGGGCATTAACACTACCGGATCCCGAGTTGCCCACGCCGCCTCTCTTCAGAGGCGGCTTTTTCTTAAGAATAAAACGGTCTGCCCCAAATATTATGCTCGTGAGAGTTTTTCGGCACTGCTGATGCATTTACAAAAAATTAATTCCCTGAAAAGGTTAGGAGTCTTGTGTTATGCGGCGTGCCCTGGTTGTTGATGATGAACCCTTGCTGCGGCGTCAAGTCGCCGAAATCCTGGTCGGTTACGGGTTTGACGAGATCCTCGAAGCAGAAAACGGGGTCCAGGCGGTTGAGATCGCAATCCACCAGGAGGTACTGCTGGTGGTCATGGACGTTGGTATGCCTGTTATGGATGGCGTCACTGCTGCTGAAAAAATAGGCAAGGTTAAGCCGTTACCGATCGTGCTGGTCACCGCCAACACCGAGGCGGACACCATCGAGCGGGCACGCTTGGCAGGTGTCATGAATTACGTGGTCAAACCGGTCCGAGCCGAGCAGCTGTTTGCAGCCGTGGACCTGGCTATACATCAATTCGTCGAGCTCTCCAGCTTACGTGAGGAGGTGGCTAAGCTCCAGGAGACCCTTGAAGCCAGGAAGGTGATCGATCGTGCCAAAGGGGTTTTGATGAAGCGCGGCATGGCTGAACCGGAAGCCTTCCGGCGGCTTCAGAAGCTCGCTATGGACAAGCGCAAATCATTGCGTGACGTTGCCGAAGCGATTTTATTGACGGAGGACTAAGTAAAGAGACTCATTTAACGGCGGTCATAACAAGCGTTCCACGAGATGCTATACTTGTCTGCACACGACGAGTGGTTTCCCTGGAGGATATATGACCGACTCAGCAAAAATCGACTGCAAGGACCAGGCAGGGCATCACCTGCATATCTGTCAATTGAAGAAAAAGGGTTTGTCTAAGGACATTACGGCCCGTACGGACCACGCAGCTTACATATGTCACAACTGTAACGCTGCTGCCAATCATGCCGAAGATCTCTGTAATCCGAGCCCATACATCAAACGTCCATAAATCGGGGTTGACAGGGTTGCTTTGATTGCGCTAAATATAACTATAATGGTTATATAGGAAAGGAGTTGCTTATGGCTTTATGGAACTGTGTAAAGTGCGGTTATGAAAAAGAAGGCCGTTGCAAACCGAAGAAGTGCCCGGAGTGCAATGAGGCGGCTGAGTTCGTCAAACAGGCGCAATAACTGAACGAGACCAGGCGCCTGAAATCCAGGCTGCCATGCTTTATAAAGATTTAGAAAGCCCGCCAAACATTGGCGGGCTTTTTATCTTTGCGGGCGGGTTTTTGCGCAGCCAGTTAGCCTGTTGCCAGGTTCAGTTGTGGAAAAAACTTGTGCAGGCCGGAGATCTCTTGGATGCGCTGACCCTTTTCAACGGCTTCGCGCAAGGGGCCCATAAGCTGCATGTCGCCGAAAAGGGCAGCACCGACGACTTGACCATCTCTGCAGGCTAGGCCGCGGTAATTGCCGTCTTGTTGTATTTCCAAGAGACGGGTGCTGGCGTCGCTTGTCTGAATCTGACCAATACTGAAAAGATCAACATCGAGCACCTTGATGCGATTGGTCATTGGGATGACAGGAAATTCCAATGAGCAGCCAACCGCATTGGCCCCGGCGACCAGACCCTGGGCATAGCTCGCCGGCCAGATGCCGTAAACACGGCCCTGGTGCTCGGTGACGTCACCGGCGGCAAGGATGTGTTCGTCGGAAGTGAAGAGCCGGTCGTTGACGAGGATGCCTTGATGGACTTTGAGACCGCACTCGCGTGCCAGGTAACTGTTCGGACGTACGCCGGTAGCAAGAATTACCAAGTCTGCGGGAAATTCGCGGCCATCTTCGAGCCGAACCCCGCGCACGGCTTCATCGCCGGTAAATTCCTTGATCTGGATACCACATGCGATCGTCATCTGTTTGCCCTCGAGGTGGGCAAAGAGCAACGCCGCGGCAACGGGCGGCAACTGGCGTGGCAGCAGCCAGTCAAAACCTTCCAGGACGGTGACCTCGGCACCGCGCTTCTGCATGGCCCAGGCGGTTTCCAGACCAAGCAGCCCACCGCCGATACAGACGACCCGGCAGCCGGGGTGGAGGTAATCGATCACCTTGCGGGCGTTGTCTATGGTGCGCAGAACCATGATCCCCTCACGATTGGCTCCGGGGATCGGCGGGATGAAGGGGTGGGCGCCATTGGCCAGGATCAGACGGTCATAGTTGAGCCGCCTGCCGTCTCGCAGCCTAACCTTGCGCGTGTCACGTTCGATTGCATGAGCCTCGCCGGCCAGATACTCGATCTTGTGTGCATCAAACCAGGCCTGGTGCTGAATCAGCAAATCACCTTCGGCAACTTCTCCGGCTAGGTAACGGGTCAGGTTGAGCCGGTAGTATGGGAGCACTTTTTCACGCGAGACCAAGGTTATGCTCACTTCGGCAGATTGCCGGCGGGCCTCTTCCGCAGCTGTCAGGCCAGCAATCCCGGCACCGAGTATGAGGATTTCGCGAACATCGGCAGAAACTGCCTTTGATTCAGTTGCTGCGTAAGGGTGAAAAAGCGCAGTTGCGGCACCGCAGATCGGGCAGAATGGGGGTGGCTCAGCGCCATAAGTGATGTGGTCGCAAATGCTGCATTGCCACGAGTCTACAGCAGGTTTTGGTGCCGCCGATGACGTGATCTCCAGTGTCGAAAAATGGCTGGCATCTGCTCCACAGACCGGGCAGAAAGCGGGTGCTTCCTGGCCGTTATGAATGTAACCACAGAGTTCGCACTTCCAGGTTTTTGTCATGGATTAACCCGCAAATAAAAGGACCCGCCTGTTCAGAGGACGTTGCAGGCACAGGGATGTGACCAAAATGTTGGCACGTCAATTAGTGCTTGCGGAAAGAGGACTGCCAGAGGGTCGGTTCAACTTCGGCGCTGAACCTTGCAACGAATTCGGCATGCTCTTCCGGTGTAAGGTGCACGCTTCCGGTAATCAAATCAACGTTTCTGAAGTTTTTGGTCACCAGTAGTTCATACATCCATTCCGCATCTTTCTTGTTGCGCAGACACTGCCCAATCAGGTGGCTGACGTGGTCGTCACCAATATTCATCCGGTATCTCATCGTCTCCTCCTTTGCCGTCGTTGCAATCGTGAGCGTGTAGTATTATTCATTTTAAACCCTTTTGCGGCCTGCGCAATGTCGCCTGGAATGGTATCATCTTTTGCTGCCGGGAGGATGTCTTGCAAGGAAATAATAAATATTTGTCACGAGTTGCCTTCTGGTTGGTCCCGCGGCGTCAGCAGCGGCAAAAACTCCAGACTCTCATCCTGGCGTTAGCGGAGCGTTTCTCCGCGCCGGTTTTTGTGCCGCACGTTACGTTTTATTCCTGTCGTCGGTCCGAGCAACAGCACGAGCTAGCTGTCATGGCTGCCCTTGCAGGAAGCTGCCCGGCGGTAACTCTCGGTACGGTGGGCATTGCCGGAAAAGACCGCCTGACGCAGGCCCTTTTTGTCGAATTAACGGCAGATCCGGTGATAAGAAACCTTCACCTGGCACTCCACGGCTCGCTACCCCATCCTTGCGGGTATGATCTCACCCCTCATTTGAGCCTGCTGTATCAACGGTTGCCAACGGCCGTACGGGAGGAACTGGTCCGTGCGACCACACTCCCCTGGCAAGTTCTCCACTTCGATGAACTCTGGGCAGTGGCCATCCCCGAACAACTGGAGACACTCGATGACTGTGCCGGCTGGCAACCCCTGGTGACCTGTCGACTTGCTTCCGCGCCGTTTGTCGATACGATTGATAATTGAAAATCAAATTACAGATTTCTGTTGAGTCAGGAGGCCGCGATGGTGCACGAAAAGATCGAGATTATCAAAGGCGACATCACCAGCCTCGAGGTCGATGCGATCGTAAATGCCGCCAACCAGAGCCTGCTTGGTGGCGGTGGTGTGGATGGTGCCATTCACCGCGCCGCTGGCCCGCAACTGTTGGAAGAGTGTCGCGCATTGGGCGGCTGCCCGACGGGAGAAGCCAAAATGACCGCCGGATATAATCTGCCATGCCGCTTCGTGATCCACACTGTTGGGCCGGTTTGGCAGGGTGGTGGCGCGAATGAAGCGAATCTCCTGGCGGGTTGTTACCGCAACTGCCTGCAGTTAGCAGTCGACCATAAATTAAGGAGCATCGCCTTCCCGTCAATCAGTACCGGTGTTTATCGTTTTCCGATTGAGCGGGCCAGTCGCATCGCCCTGCGGGTGATCCTTGATTTTATTGCCTCCGAAGAGACCTCTCCGCGCGTTGTTGTCACCTGTTTTTCAGACCAGGACCTGAAGGCTTACCGTCAGGCTTATGACGAATTGTTGACCTAGCTGATTGGCCTTTAGCATCACAGAGCGACATCCTCGATCCTGCGTCACGGCAATGCCGTAGGCTTTTTTTGCTAAGATTTTCCCCGGCGATGCACTCCCCGAAACTTTCTTTAGTCGCGCCTTTTGCAAATGGAACTAATTTTGCACAATAAATGAGAACGCCATAATAAAGGCGGTCGTTGCCGTTTTTGCAGGGAAATAACCTGCTTGTTGCCGGTGAATGGCGGAATCTGGTTTTGCAAAGAGTTTGGGGGGCGCATGAAACAAACAATCGGCAAGTATGCATCTCGACCTGTCGTGGCCATTGAGGCCGAGGCTAGGGTACTAGAAGCCTTGCAGGTCATGAGTGAGAGGCTTATCAGTTGCATTGTCGTTCTTGCGCACGACGAACCAATCGGCATCCTTACCGAACGGGATGTGGTGTTTGCGGCCAACTGGTTGCTCGGTCAGCCTGAACTGCTGATCAAAGAAGTCATGAACAAACCGGTCATGACCGTTTCCGAGGACATGACTGTTGATCAGGGCTACCAGGTTTTCTGTCAGCACAACCTCCGCCACTTGGTGGTGCTCGACGGGCGCCTAGATATGGTGGGGATCTTTACCCAGACTGACTTGGTCCGCTCCCTGCGGGACAAAGCCTTTGACGGGATCAAAACCGTTGCGCAACTGATGTCCTCGCAGGTTCTGCATGTTACCCCCGATGTGCCTGCCCGCTACGCTTTGTCACAGATGGCGAGGCGTTCGGTGAGTTGCATCGTGGTGATGGAAAATGGCCAGCCCGTGGGGATGTTTACCGAGCGGGATGTTGTCCGCAATATCGCCAATGGCGTGAACCTGACCGCTGTTTCCGTCGGTGCAGTGATGAGCCCCACCATTGTGTCCACACCTTTAACTGCGGCGCCTCACGATATGGTCGACTTGATGCGCAAGCAATCGGTAAGGCGCTTGCTGGTCGTTGATGAACTTGGCAAGATATCCGGTATCCTGACGCAGACGGATATAGGCAGGGTGATTGACAAACAGGGTGCAGGTTTTATCAATCGCATGCTAGGGGGGGCGGGTTGCGTACCAAATATGCTGCAAGGCGCGAACTAACCAGAATGGACGATAGACGCAGAAGGGGCCTTGCATTAGCAAGGCCCCTTCTGCGTTATGCCAGAGGTCATTTGTTCCGCGCAGAGTTCAGGTTGAATCGCCAGATTTTGTAAGGCCGTTAATGCTTAGCGGGCAGCAGCGTTTAAACTCCTCGCAAGAATGATAACAACCGTTGGTCAGCCAGTTGATAGCTTCCTGATCATCTGAAAACACCCGGGTTTCGATCCCCCTGTTACTCATGGCAAGTTTCAGGATCTCGATCGGTGCAGAGTGCATCTCTTTGACGAGGTATGCGGCTTTTCTGCCGAGGTGACCTGACTGCCCCGTTGCTGCGGTCGCGAATTTGAATTGCTCATCAAAGGAACAGCACAAATCAGCGTTTCTGAAATCGATGAGGTTGCCTCTGATCGGAATGTCCCGGGAGCAGGTTTCCACAGCCTGTAACGCCTCTAACCGTAAATCAAGGTCGACGGTTCCACTGTAGCGGATCCAGTAGTAGCCTTGCCGGCAACGTTCAATTTGATATGGCATAAGACTCCCCAAGACACTAATGATAAGGAGATCCTCAAATATTTACAGAGATTCAGACCTTGTCAACTGCTGAAACACCCTGACCAATCTTCAGCCAGCAACGCAAAAAGGGACCAGCGATGTTTGCTGATCCCCCTCGATAATTTTGGTAGCGGGGGCAGGATTTGAACCTGCGACCTTCGGGTTATGAGCCCGACGAGCTACCTGACTGCTCCACCCCGCAACGAGAGGCGCCAAACTACCGGAAGCCTGCGACCTTGTCAACCTTTTCTTCAGATCGGGGCTCCCCGCTTGCCGGTAGCTATCTTTTGGAGTATAAACACTGCAACTGAGAGCCCTTGCTATGTCGATCACAATCTCACTGGAACAAGTCATAACCCTGCGCGACAGAGGTGCATTGATGGTCGATGCCCGCAGCCCGGATGAGTACGCCGAGGCGACCATCCCTGGTGCGATCAACGTGCCGCTCCTCGACAATGCAGAGAGGGCCGAAGTGGGCACGCTTTACAAGAAGGTTGGCAAGCAGCAGGCCCGGCGACGCGGCGTCGAGCTTGTGGCGCCGAAAATTCCGGCCTTGATTGAACAAGTGGCCTCACATCAGGCCGGCACTGTTCTGCCAGTCGTTGTCTTCTGTTGGCGGGGCGGTATGCGTAGCCTGGCTCTGACCCAGTTTCTAGAACTGGCCGGGATTCCGGCCCGTCAGTTGTCGGGGGGGCACAAAGGCTTCCGCCGGCAGGTGCTGGATTTCTTCGAGCAAGCGCGCTGGGGCCGTTTGCTGGTCTTCCGCGGTCTGACCGGTGTCGGCAAGACCCATTATCTGCACTGTCTGGCGGAACAGGGCTATCCTGTCATCGACCTGGAGGGATTGGCCAATCACCGCGGCAGCGCCTTTGGCAATCTGGGGCTGCCGCCGCAACCGAACCAGAAGATGTTCGATGCGTTACTCTGGGACGAACTGCGCAAGATCCCCTGTGACGGCTATGCCCTGGCCGAAGGGGAAAGCCGACATATTGGCCGGGTGGCTCTGCCGCTAACGGTCTACCGTGCGCTGCAGACCGAGACCTCGATCTGGTTACATGCCTCACTTGCCGCAAGAGTCAGAAACATCCTCGCGGATTACCCTGCAGTCGACCGACTCAAGGAGGGGTTCACTCAGCCTATCCGGGCTCTCAAGGACAAGCTCGGCAAGGAAACCGTGACTCACTATCTGCAATTGCTGGATGCCGGTCTCTGGGAGGAGCTGGTCAGTGAATTGATGGTGAATTACTATGACCCTCTCTACCAGCACACGTTGCCGGAAAGGCGTATCGAGGTAGACCTGGAGCCGGAAACGTCCGCTATCGTGAGGATTCAATCGGCCGTTGCAGAAGTCCTGGGCCGGCAGTCCGGTGCAGATTGAGAGCTTTACTGGGAGGGCCTTGGCCTGATAGAGTGTTTGCAAAACACTCTGACCGGATAACACCATGAATTCATCAACTGACGCCAAAACAGTGAACACGCTCTGCGTCAAATGTCTGCGCTCCTGCAAGCAGCCTGCGGTCAATCTGCTGCTTGAATGCCCTCGTTACTTTCCTTTGCCGTTCAAGGTTGAGAAGCATCGCTTCGATCAGATGAGTTTGTTTGATGGGGAGGATTAGAGGGTGTTGCATAGAAGATGACCAACGGGCAACAGATGACCAATCTGTTGCCCGTTTTGTTTGTCTGCTTTTAATGGGTTTTTGACTTTAAAAACCCCTGTTGTCGCGGCCGGAGCAGTGTGTTGGAAACGGAAAACTGTCTGAGCGTAGCGAGTTTTTCCGGCCGCAAAAACTCTGGCGTGAGGCGTCCTGCCGTGGCGCACAGCGCCATGGTGGGCAAGAGGGAGCTTTTTTGACTTACTCATTTTGGGCAAGTAAAAAGAGTAAGGCATTGTCAGGGGGCGCAACCCCAGGGTTTTGACCTTAAACGCTGAAATGGAGTTCTTGCCGCTCGTGACCGGCAGGCGCCCTACTTCTCTTTGCTCGACCAAGAAAAGTAGTCAAAAAAAGGCCGCTCCCCGTTTGTCCGCTGTAGCGCAATGCACTATGGCGGGTTCCCTCCCGCCATGAAATCAATCCGGCGAAGAAAAAAACTCACCTGCCTGCGCTGACGCTGCGGCAGACTCAGACAGTTTTTCTTCGCGTCCCGGATTAATTTCATTCTGTTCAGCGGCACTCGACGGGAAGGGCATAAGCCAAGTCAAAAGCAGGAATGGAAACGGGCAACAGATTGGTCATCTGTTGCCCGTTAGTCATTGTTCTCTCGACTCATAGGTAACCGTCAAGCGTTCAAGAAATCCCACAATCTTCGGGGTAAATTTCTCCGGTTCCACCAGGAACGAATCATGGCCATAATCAGAATCGACCAGGTGATATTCTGCTGTCTTGCCCTGTTTTTGCAGGACTTCGATCAACTCTTCCGTCTGATATGGCGGATAGAGCCAGTCCGAGGTGAAAGCAAACCAGAGCGATGGGCAGACAAGACTGCTCAGCGCTTCTTCGAGTCCCTCGAAGCCCCAGGCGACATCGTAGAGGTCGAGGGCCTTGGCGAGGTAAAGAAAGCTGTTGGTGTCAAATCGGTCGACGAAGTTGCGGCCGTTGTAAGCCAGGTAACGCTCGATTTCGAATTGACCGAAAAAATCAAACTGGCCGTCGCGGGCGGAAAAGCGTCGCCCGAACTTGAGATTCATCGACGGGTCGGAAAGAAAGGAGATGTGCCCGACAGCGCGGGCCAGTGCCAGGCCGTCCGCGGGGGGATGCTCGGGCCGGTAGTTGCCCTTGCGCCACATCGGATCGTTGTAGATCGCCTGACGGGCCAGAGCATTCAATGCGATGGCCATGGGCGAAGGACGCCCGGTGCCGGCGATGGGAATAATGGAACGGACCCGGCTCGGATAGTGAATCCCCCACTCGATCGCCTGCATGGCGCCCATGCTGCCACCGATGACGCTCAGCAGTTGCTTGATCTGCAGATGATCAAGGAGCAGCTGCTGGGCACGCACCATGTCGCGCACCATGATCACCGGGAACTGCAGATTGTAGGGTTTGCCGGTCCTGGGGTTGATGCTGGTTGGTCCGGTGGACCCGAAACAGGAGCCGATAACGTTTGAACAGATGACGAAGTAACGATCGGTATCGAGCACTTTGCCTGGTCCGATCATGTCGTCCCACCAGCCCGGTTTTCGATCGTCCTGGGTATGTCTGCCTGCGGCATGGGCATCCCCGGTCCATGCGTGTGCAACCAGGATGGCGTTGCTCTTGTCGCTGTTCAGAGTGCCATAGGTCTCGTAGGCAAGGGTCAGCGGACCGAGCAAACGGCCGCTTTCCAGCCGCAGTTCGACGTTGAAGTCGATTAATTCGGTTTTGACGATGCCCGGTTCACTCATCTTTTGTCCACATGTTGCAGCAATTAAAAAAGCCCCTTCCCGAAAAAATGAGAAGGGGCCGGCAGATACGTTTATGCAGTGGTATCGCGGGCTCCGTCCTCATCTCCCCCGCCGTCGTCAAGGCTTTGGCGGGTTGGATTTAGCACCTGGCACCCGCCAAAGCCTTGGCGACGACGGGTCGGTTGCTGTGGCTTCAAAGGGCCTGTCCCTCCACCACTCTTGATAAAGACGCATTGCTATGTAGGCGAAACTCTAACGAAAACCGTCTGTCTTGTCAAACTGTTTGCTGTTGTGTCAGGACTTGAACGAGCCGATCTCTCTCTCCAGCACATTGGCCTGTTCAGCGAGGTCGACGACGACCTTGTCGAGCTCAGCGGTCCGGGCGGCATTGTTTTCTGCGACCTTGCGGACGGCTGAGACCGCCTCAACCACCTGGCGGCTGCGCTCTGACTGCGCTTTGGAAGCCTGGTCGATCTGCTGCAGCATGTTGCGGATATTTTCCATGCTGGCGCTGATCTGATGGCTGCCCTTGGCCTGTTCGCCGGTGCTGAGCTTGACCTGCGAAGAGATATCCTTCATCGATTCTGCGGCCTCGGCCAGTTGCTGGACGCCGTCCGATTGCTGTTTCACCGCAGACGAGATCTGCTGCAGCATATTGGCGACCTGATTGACCGCTTCGGTAATCTGCCGGCTGCCGCGCGACTGCTCCTGGGTGGCGCGCACGATGCTCTTGACCTGCTCGGCCGAGCGGAGAGAACTGTCGGTGAGCTTTTCCAGGGCCTGTTCGGCCACCTTGGAACGTTCGGCTTCCTGGTTGACCCGCTCGCTGCCGATTTGCATGGCCTTGACCGCCTCGACGGTTCCGCTCTGCAGGCGACGGATGATGGTCGCAATCTCCTGGGTCGACAACGCGGTACGTTCTGCCAGTTCACGGATTTCATCGGCGACCACCGCAAAGCCCTTGCCATGCTCTCCGGCCTGCGCGGCGATGATCGAGGCATTCAGGGAGAGCAGGCGGGTCTGGTCCGCGACATCGTCGATCACGGTCAGAATCGTGCCGATTTCACCGGACTGTTTGCCGAGATCCTCGATGGCCCGGCTGGCATCTTCGACGGTTGTGCGGATGGCCTGGATGCCGGCGATCGTTTCGGCAACGGCGGTTTTGCCCATTTCCGCATCGCGACTGGCCTGTTCGGAGAGCTCGTTGGTATGCTGCGCGGTTTCCTCGACTTCCTTGATCGAAGCGTCCATCTCGGTAATCGATGACGCGGTGACTTCCGTAGACGAGGACAGGTTGTCGAGGTTGTCGGCAACCTGCTGACTTGAGGCCGACATTTCGGTGATCGAACTGGAGACGCTCTCAATGGTGCTGAAGAGACGTTCGACCTGGGAGACGATTTCCTCGATGGTGGCGCCCAGTTCCAGCGTCGCCGACGATGAAATCTCCACGGCTTCAAGCAGTGAGCTGATGCTGTTGGCCACCTCGATGGTCGATTCGTCGATCCCCTGGATGGCCTGGAAAGAATCTTCCAGGGCTGCTGCCTGGCTGGCCGTGCCGTTGCTGACATCCTGGGAGGTGTGGCGGATTTTTTCCGTCGCGGTGAAGATGTCGCCGGCGGCAGAGCGGATACGCAGGACCATTTCGCGCAGGCGCTCGACGAAACGGTTGAAATTGCCGGCCAGTTCGCCGACCTCGTCGTTGCTGCTGACCTTGAGGGTGCGGGTCAGGTCGGCATCGCCCTGCGAAATGTCCTTGAGGTTGTCGACCACGACCAGCAACGGCTGGGTCAGTGCCCGGGAGAAGAGCAGGGCGGCCACCAGGACGATCGCGACAACGACGACAACCAGGAGCGTCATGAGCTTGCGCAGCGATTGCTGTGCCTGCAAGGCGCTGTCGAGGTCCTGGGCGATGACGAGTTTGAACGAGGTCCCGGTCAGCTGGTGCACGATCGGCAGGTATGGTTTGCCGCCCAGCATGATTTCACTGTCCAACTGTGCAAGGTTCATGCCCTCGGAAGTCGGGATGGGATGCTCCGACGACGCCATTGTCGCCGAGGAAGGCGACTTCTACGCCGCCCATTTCCTTGATGCGGCTGGCAAAGTGATCGTCCAGCAGGTAGGCGCCGACCAGGTAGCCGACGATATTGTCCTGAAGCCTGACCGGAGTGACGACGAGGATGGTCAGTTTCCCCAGGAAGTTTGCAAGGCCGGCCTGGACTGTCCCCGATCTCCCGCGCTGCAAGCAACGAGCGGGTGCTCGGTTTCTCGGTTCCTCGGGCAGTTCCAAGCCCTCGGCGTGAACCCTCAGGACCAATGTTCCGTCGGGATCAAGCACCTCCAGGATGTCCATGTCGTACTGCTGATGGACGGCTTTGATCAGTTCCCGCAGTTGCTCGATATCCTGGGTCAAAGACGCGTAGTAAAGCGCATTGACCATGTCAGAAGAGTTGCTCAGCAAGCGCAGGTAGTTGGACAGCTCCTGCTGGCTGATGAGCTGTGCTGCGTTCGACGAAATTGCTGGATTTCTCAGCAAACTGCTCCATGCTGCTGCGAATCTGGTCTTTGCTGAAGCCCGAAAGAAAAACCAGGCTGACCAGCAGGGGGACAACGGCGACCAACAGCAGGACCAGAAGGATTTTGCCGCGCAGTTTCATGTTAAACATAGGAGTATCCCGGACAGAATTAATTTCCTAGTTGAAAGTTAATAGCTTCGCATATATTACATGAGTTTTGCTTTGGAGGCTACCGTTGGTGGTATGGACAATCCCAAGCGGGAGGCCGTCTGCTCGTTGATCTTCAGGGATACCTTCTTGGCTTCCCGCACTGGCAGGAGGTGAACTTTCTGTCCCTGCAGAACCTGCAACGCATGCACGGCGACCAGTTTCCCCTGTTCCTCGGGGTCGGCCTCGAGGCCGATCAGGGCCCCTGCCTCAACCAGATCCGGGATCTGGGAAAAGACGATGCAATTGCCTGCCTGGGCTGACAGCAAGAATTTCGTTGGCCTGCTGGCCGACGGCAATGCTTTCGGTCAGGAACAGGGCCTCGTTTCCGCGGCCAGTTTGCTGCCGAGCTGTCTTGGCTTCCTCAGGATTGCGCGCGTTCTCGCTGACAACACTGAAACCGAACGTTTTGCCTTGCTCCAGTCAGTTCGGCCAGCTGCTGCTCCGAACCCTTTTCTCCCTTGGTGTAGAGGACGCCGACCGTCTTGACCGGCTTGATGGCGATCAGGCTGTCGATCAACATGCCCAGGTCGGTTTTGCTGGTTGCGCCGCTGGCGTCTGTGCCGGGAGCCGCGAGGGTTTTGACCGTCCCCAGGGCAACCGGGTCATAAACATCGGCAAAGAGCAGGGGGGTGTTCTTCAGCTCGTCTTGAGCGATGGCGGTTGCCTGCGAGCCGTAGGTGACAATCAAGGTCGCTCCGGCGGCTTCTGCGCGGCGCAGGCTGTTGGTCAACGACATCTTGTCGGCATTGGGGGTCTGCTTGAAAATCTTCAGCTTGTCTTCGCCGAAGCCGCCGGATTGCAGCACCTTGACCATGGCCTCGTGGGCCTGCTGGTAGCGCGGCAGGTCTGCGGTAACGATGGCCGCCAGGATCTCCTGGGCGTTCGACAGGAACGCTCCAGGTCACGCCGCATACAAGTACTGCCATGACAATGAACGTATTCAGAACATGTTTCATAATCTTAACCTGATGCCCTCAGAGGTTGACAGATCAGCTGAAGTCAATCTGTCGTGCCAATGTCGATCAGAAGCTGCCGCTGAGACTGGCGATAAAGGTCTGCGCTGAGCCATCATATGACGTTGGAGTCCTGGTCATCGTAATCGTCATAGGTGTATTCGAAGCCGGCCGTCAACATCTCGGAAAGTTGCCAGCGGAGGCGGGCTTTGACCCCATTCTGCCGGATGTCCACTTCGCTGATGTCCTGCAACGCGTCAGCGTTGGCCAATGTTCGTGCCAGCATCGTAATCCAGGTACCCTTGGGTCGAAGCCCGGGGAAAACTCTGCGTAAGAGCGAATGTGGTAGCCTTCCAGGCGGCAGTTCACAGTCTCGATGACGCGCAGATTAACGCCGGCCGAGAGGGTCTGGACGCGCTGCTTGTAGTCGGCGTTGGGGTCCATGATGGTGAAGTCGGTTGGACCGCCGGGGTTGGCGGTGTCGGGCGCGTTCCCGAAGAGGAGGTCCTGGTCGATCCTGGAGTGCAGCCAGCCGTAATTGAGGTCTGCCGAGAAGATGTCGTTCGGGACGAACCAGACCCCGAGTGCCAGGTTTTCGCGCTTCTCATCCCGGTCAAGGTCATAAGGCAACCGGGCACGCTGTCGAACTGGGTGACCGTCCGGTCATCGTTCTTGCCGTCGCAGAACGTCGATGCTGCCGGTGGCCCCCCAGGTGGCCGAAGGCGTGTAGCTGGCACTGAAAAAGACCTCGTTGCTGTCGCTCAAGGTGGTGCCGTAGGCCGGGTTGTCGATGTTGGTATGCTCGTACCCAGCCGTTCAACTTGAGCGCGGACTTCTCCAGCAACCGCGAGAAGAAGGATAGCCGGAAGCGGTTGGTCTCCTCGTTGTCGGGCACCGCCCAGTACGGATTGGTGATGCCGCCGAGGGAATTGTACTGGCCGATGCCGGTGTTGTTGCGATTGACGTCTTCGCGCTCGAATTCACCCTTGAACGTCAGGCGGTGAGTCGGACGGTAGGACACCACGGCCGTGTAATTGTTGCGCTCGATATCGATGCTCTCCCGGACGGGGATGGGGTTGCCGATATTGTTGAAGAGCCAGCTGGTTCGAAGTGAGCGTGGCCGGGCTGTCGTTGTCGAGATCAAGCATCCTGTAGCGGAAATTAACGGTCCAGTTCTCCCCCGGGGTGTAGGTGGCATCGGCAGCGAGCTTCTGGTATTTGGTCTCGGGATCCTCACGATAGCCGTTCGCCATGTTCGACTGGTTTTCGCGTTTGCCGATCGTGTAGCTGGCCGACGAGACAAACCCGCCTGAAGGCGGCAGGTTGATCATGAAGGTCGATTCCGTGAGCTTGGAGTCCGGGGCGTCGTCGTGGACGTATGCACCGGCCGGGCGGCCCAGATAGATGTGACTCGTTGAAGTCGTCAACCGGAACGTCCTCTTTCGTCGCGGAACTCGCGCAGGGTCTGCAGGAAGGCGATGTCGGCCGGTCCCAGGTGCACGTCAAAGCCTGCCGTGACTTCTTCGGTCACCAGGTCGACCTTCTGCGTGCGGCTCTGCATGTGACAGGTGCCGAAACAACTTTCATCGACGAAACGGAGCTGCTCTTTCCCCTCTTTCTCCAGGCGCCAGTAAGAGAGGTTGATGTGCGCCGGGTAGGTCGGGCAGCTTGCCGCGCAGTTTGACTTCGTCAAAGGTCACTTTGCGGCCGTAATCCGCATACGGGGTTCTGGTCCTGGTAATCCGACTATGCCGGGAGCCGGTGGCCTTGCTTCCGGATCGTCCTGGTAGGGCACGTGGTCCAGGTTGTGATACAGCCGCTCGGTTCTGGCCTCCAGGCGGATAAGGGCCTTGTAGTCGAAGTTCCCGTCGATGAAATAGTCGTTTTTATTGAGATAGTCTCCTAGCCAGCGAGAAGCTGGTGTCGCCGAAATCCTGCTTGTAGGTCCAGGTTGGCGGTCGGGCTGTCTTTAAGGTAGCTGTATTCGGCCGCCCTGTTGGGGTTGTCGTGGGTGCCGACCCAGCGGTAGCCTGCTGACCATCCAGGATTTTGTTGTCCTTCGGGATGAGCCAGATCGTTTGTGTCGGCCTGGCCAAAGCCTGGCAACAGCAGCAGCAAGGCAAAGATCAATATCCCGTGGCGAAAGCTTTTGTGAACCATTGCAATCATCTCCCGAGTCCCTGAAAAGTTAGGACACAAACAAATTGGCAAACAGATGATGAAGCTATCTGGCAATAAATGTTCCTCGGCCATGGGATGATGGGGTATCGGTTCCATGGATCGCTGCATGACAGTCGGTAGCACCTGGTAGTAGAAAGCCTGTTTCGCCGGTGTTGAGCCGAGCGTAGTCATGGTGGGCGTCATTGTGGCCGGCATGACACTGCATGCAAAGGAAGGGCTGCGAGACCTGCAGCAGCGGCTCGTTCGGCGAGCCGTGGGGCCGATGGCAGTTGGTGCAATCTTCGGTCACATCGGCGTGCTCGTAAACGAACGGCCCCTGGTACTCCATGTGGCAGCGGGTGCAAAGGGCCTTGGTGGTAACGCCCTTGAGGCTTACTGTCATTGTTTGAGAGGTGCGGGTCGTGACAGTCGGTACAGGCCATCTTGTGCTCTGGAACCGGGTGATGGGAGAACTGCGAAAACTCCATCTTGACCTGGGTGTGGCAGCTGGTGCAGAGCTCTTCCTGCTCATGCCGGCTGACTTTCTGCTGTGGCCCCTTGTGCAGCTTGTGGCAGTCAAAGCAGCTGACATCGTTCAGCGCATGCACGCTCGCATTCCAGCTGGTCAGGTTTGGGGTCGATGCCGCCGAATGGCATTTCAGGCAGAGCATCGATTGCGCCTGGGCAGGGAACTCGTCGATTGGCATCAGGGCTTTGAAGTTGCAGATTTTCTGCTCTGCGGCATGCTCTATGGCGATGCTGCCCGGGCCATGACAGGATTCGCAGTTGACCAGCGGCAGCCCGGTCTCTTCGGAGATCTGGTCGCCGTGGACCGAATGTTTGAAATCCGAGTAGATCTTGTCGTGGGAGTGACAGCTGGCCAGGCAGTTCTCGTCGCCGACGTAGTTGGCGTCGAGATTGCCCACCAGCAGGATCTCGTAATCTCTGACCGGGTGCAATCGGTTGTGAAGAGCGCAGGGTGCGCAAGGTCGGTGCAGGCAGCAAAGAGAATGCTTGCCAGGACGAGGCAGAAGAGGGACTCGATATCGCAAAGCAATACCTCCTAAAGATATGGCGAAACCCGATAGTAAAGAATCAGCCGAAGGCAAACAGCCTTCCGGCAAGATCAATAGAAATAATCGCTATTATGGATTGGATTTTCTTAGCAAAATCAAGTCTTTTGCGTCGTATGGGCAATTCTTTTGAGATTTTTAACAAGATTGTCAATGCCTGCGACATTGCCTGAAGATCAGAACTAACCCGCTGAAATGACAGACCGTATGAGATAAAGTTACGCCAGTAGCTGGCGCTTAGTCGCTGTCGGAGGGTATAATTGTAGAGCAGGAAAGTATAGACAACTATCCTGGGAGGCTGGACGCAGCTTCCCTCTTCGCCCTGGCTGACTTGCCCTCCTGGTCTCCAGGGTTTTTTTGTCTGTTTGGCTTATTTGGCTGGGGGAGACTGATGAGCGGGCAAGAGTTCGTCCTGTTTTGCCGCTAGGCCGGCAAAGTCGTAGCGCGACAGAGTTGCCATGAAATCTTCGCGAATTTGGGCCCAGGCGCCGTGTATCGGGCAGAAGAATTCGCGCTCACAAGCGCCTTCCTTGACCAGGCACTGATTTAGATACACTGGCCCTTCCTGAGATTTAATGATGTCGAGCAGGGTGATTTCGGCGGGGAGCTTGGCCAGAAAGAAGCCGCCGCCAACGCCGCGCTGGGAACCGACGATGCCGTCCTTGATCAGTGGTTGGAGGATCTTGGTGAGGAACGCCGGCGTGATATCCTGGGCTTTGCAGATGTCTTTCTTGTAGACGACTTCACCGGCCGTTTGACGGGACATGTAAAGAACGGCGCGAATGGCGTATTCAGTTGCGCGAGTGATAATCAAATGAGTTCCCTTTGTTAAAATTCTTGACGATATTTGTAATAAAATAATTGTGTTGTCTGTCCATGTCAATGATTTATCCTTGTGTTTAATCCTGACGGTCTTGCTTCCCTAGGTGGCGACACCTCTTATTGCTTCCGTCGATTGACAGCCTCTTTCCCGAAGAGGCATGATGGTGCGCACAAGATCATGAAAGGACATGTGGCACAAATGCCTGGAGAACAGGTTGTCGGACGTTTTGCCCCAAGCCCTACCGGCCCCCTGCATTTTGGCTCGCTGGTGGCAGCGGTCGGTAGTTATTGCCTGGCTCGCCGTGACGATGGCCAGTGGCTGTTGCGCATGGAAGATCTAGACCCCCCTAGGGTGGTCCCTGGCGCCGCGGATGAGATTCTGTCAAGCCTGGAAAATCTCGGTTTGCACTGGGATGGCGAAATTGTTTGGCAGAGTCGGCGGACCGAAGCCTATAACGAGGCCCTGGAACGACTGCGAAAAAAAGGGCTGGTGTTTGACTGTGCCTGCTCACGCAAAGAGATCCTCCTGAGTGCGCCGCATCCAGGTGAAGAGGGCCCCATCTATCCGGGGACGTGCCGTTCTGGCTTACGCTCTGGGCGCAAGCCGCGCGCCGTGCGCATCGCTGTGCCGCAGGAGCAGGTCTGTTTTCACGATGGCGTGTTTGGCCAACTCCAGCAAGTCCTTTCGGAAGTGGTCGGAGATTTTGTCCTGCGCCGGGCTGATGGCCTTTTTGCTTATCAACTCGCGGTGGTGGTCGATGATGCCGCCACTGGTGTCAACCAGGTGGTGCGTGGTGCCGACCTGCTCTCATCTACCCCCCGACAGATTTTTTTGCATGCCTGTCTGGGGACATCGGTCCCAGCCTATATTCATCTACCACTGGTGGTCGGCAGCGACGGCAAAAAAATCAGCAAGCGTCATGAGTTTGTCCGGCTCGACCATGCATGTGGAGCCCCCCAACTGATTGCTGAGGCGCTGCGTTTCCTAGGACAAGAGATTCCGGGCTGTTTACGGGGGGCTCCTGCATCAGAGCTTCTGCAGTGGGCAGTACAGAACTTCGACCAGAAAGCAATTCCGCTTGTCACCGAGGGGGTTTCTGGCCAATGATTTTACTTTTTAAGTGCAAAAAAGATGATATGCCCATTGACAGGCTCATGAAAAGCCGGTAAATAGGTTCAATAACAAGTGCGCAGCACCTGCCTAATAGTCACCTGAATATACAATTTTCCTTTCAGATAGCTTCCAATCAGAGCACGGACTGACCTCGATATTAAGACATTCTAGATATAAACCCGCGGGACCTGACTGGATTTTTGTCCTATAAAGTTGACCTTCCAAACCCAAAAAATCATTCGGACTGCGAAATTTCGGAGAAAAAGACTTCAATATTCACGATGACCGTATGCAGCAATTGCGGCAAGAAATTGCGGCTGGGCCTCGTATGCTATCCTGAACCGGCAGACTTTAAGGAGAACTGATGAACCTGAAGGAATTGAAAGAAAAGAAGATTATCGACCTTTCGGCGATTGCCAAAGAGCTTGGCGTCGAGGGGGCGTCGGGAATGCGCAAGCAGGACTTGATCTTTGCCATTCTCAACACGACCTCCGCCAAGAATGGAGCCATTTTTGGCGAAGGGGTTCTGGAAATTCTTCCCGATGGCTTCGGTTTTCTGCGTGCCCCGGATGCCAACTATCTTCCCGGGCCGGATGACATCTATGTTTCTCCTTCGCAAATACGGCGCTTCAACCTGAAAACCGGCGACACGGTTTCCGGTCAGATCCGGCCGCCGAAAGAGGGCGAACGCTACTTTGCACTACTCAAGGTCGCCGAGGTCAACTTCGAAAATCCGGCCGTTGC
Organism: uncultured delta proteobacterium; assembly: GCA_963825615.1. Classification (GTDB taxonomy): domain Bacteria; phylum Desulfobacterota; class Desulfuromonadia; order Desulfuromonadales; family BM103; genus JAHEDT01. Next base: position 139,060 of record CAWGTV010000008.1, on the reverse strand, counting down.
CCGTGATAAGACGCTCTTCGACAATCTGACACCTCTTTATCCGGATCAGCGCCTGATCCTGGAAAGTGACCCGGCCAACCTGTCGACCCGGGTCATCGATCTGGCCGCCCCGGTCGGCAAGGGCCAGCGTGCCCTGATCGTCGCTCCGCCGCGTACCGGTAAAACCATTTTGTTGCAGAATATCGCCAATTCGATTACCGCCAATCACCCGGAAGTCTACCTGATTGTCCTGCTGATCGATGAACGTCCTGAAGAAGTCACCGATATGCAGCGCACAGTCAACGGCGAGGTCATCTCGTCGACCTTCGACGAGCCGGCTACCCGCCACGTCCAAGTCGCTGAAATGGTCATTGAAAAGGCCAAGCGGCTGGTGGAGCACAAGCGCGATGTCGTGATCCTGCTTGATTCGATTACCCGTCTGGCCCGTGCCTATAACACCGTGGTCCCGCCGTCCGGCAAAATCCTCTCCGGTGGTGTTGATTCTAACGCCCTGCACAAGCCGAAGCGCTTTTTCGGTGCAGCCCGTAACATCGAGGAAGGGGGCAGCCTGACGATTATCGCCACCGCCCTGGTCGATACCGGCAGCAAGATGGACGAGGTGATCTTCGAAGAATTCAAGGGTACCGGCAATATGGAACTACACCTCGACCGCAGGCTGGTCGACAAGCGGACCTTCCCGGCCATCGACATCAACAAGTCCGGCACCCGTCGTGAAGAGCTTTTGATCGATGAAACCAGCCTGCAGCGTATCTGGTTGCTGCGCAAGGTGCTTTCGTCGATGAACGTGGTCGACAGCATGGAGTTCCTGCTCGACAAGCTTGGCGATGCCAAGACCAACCAGGAATTCCTCGACAGCATGAATCGCTGAAGCCCTTGGTAAAAGAAGGTTGCAATTGCTTTTAAATAGTGGTATCAAATCACTCTTTTGAGGCCTTGATCGGCTCACTAATCCGCGACCTGTACTCGGCCAGGTCAACAAGGAGCAAAACGATGAAAGACGGCATCCATCCCAAGTACGAGGCAGCCACGGTCAAGTGTCACTGTGGAACCTCCTTTGAAACCCGGTCGACCAAACAAGGCGAGATCACAACGGAAATCTGCTCTTCCTGCCACCCTTTCTATACCGGCAAGCAGAAGCTGATCGATACCGCCGGTCGGATCGAACGTTTCCGCAAAAAATACGAAAAGAATCAGTAGGACCCTAGGGGCGGCCCTGCTGGGCCGCCCCTTTTTTGATGCCGGGTCCCACGGTAGTCATACCAGCATAATATCTCCCGCGTCCCGTTCCGGGACACGGCCCGGTTCCCCGGACGGCGCGGTCCAAATTGGAAACGATGGCCATGCTCGTCCAACTTCTGACCCACACTCCCAACCCGGAACAGGTGGTGGCGGCCGCTGCTCGCCTCTGCTATGCCGATGCTTCCATTGAGCAGTTGCTTGGTCAGTCGCCTGCACAGTCGGCCAAGCTGCTGCAGAAGATTCTCGATCTCGGGCATTTTTCAGTGCTTGAGCATGCATCGTTTACGTTCGGTATCGAAGGGGTCAGCCGCGCTTGTTCGCACCAGCTGGTTCGTCATCGCATCGCCTCTTTTTCCCAACAGAGTCAACGTTATGTCTCTCACCAGCAACCTTTCGCCGCTATCATTCCCGACAGCATCGGCGAGACGGCCGGAACTGTCGGCGCGGTTTGCCAAGCACATGCTGGCCACCCACGACCTGTACCGGGATCTGATGGCGAACGGTGTGCCTGCCGAAGACGCTCGTTTCGTACTGCCTAACGCAGCCTCTACCAAGCTGGTCATGACGATGAACGCCCGCGAGCTGCATCACTTTTTCGAGTTGCGCTGCTGCCGTCGATCGCAATGGGAAATCAGGGCCATGGCCAGGGAGATGCTGCGACTTGCCAGACAGGCGGCCCCGCTGCTCTTTGCCGCAGGCCGGTCCCGGCTGCCTGAACGGGCCTTGCCCGGAAGGGGCCATGACCTGTGGCGCGATCAAGGATGTTCGCGCTGAATACGCGCAACTTTAACTTCAACCCGGACTGACTGATAGATTCCATGCTGAACAAACTCGAGGAAGTTGCTGACCGGTTTCGCGAGGTCGAGGGGTTGCTTGCCGATCCGCGGTGACCAAGGACCAGACCCGTTATCGGGCCTTGACCAAGGAGCACGCCGACCTGGTCGAGGTGGTCGATGTCTATGAACAGTACTGCCGGGTGAAGGAAGAAATCGCCGGCAGCCAGGAACTTCTCAAGGATCCTGATCCGGAAGTGCGCGAAATGGCCCATGCAGAAGTCGCCGAACTGGAGGCGCGAGCGGACTGAATTCGAGGCCCGTCTCAAGATGATGCTGTTGCCCAAGGATCCCGAACGACCTGCGTAACGTCATCATCGAAGTGCGCGCCGGGACCGGCGGCGACGAGGCGGCGCTCTTTGCCGGCGACCTGTTTCGCATGTACTGCCGCTATGCCGACCGCCAGGGGTGGAAGGTGGAGCTGCTCAGTACGGCAGAGGCCGAGGTCGGCGGCTACAAGGAGGTCATCGCCCTGATCAGCGGCAAGGGCGTGTTCTCCCGGTTCAAGTATGAGAGTGGCACCCACCGGGTGCAGCGGGTGCCGGAGACCGAGGCCCAGGGTCGTATCCACACCTCGGCCTGTACGGTCGCCGTCCTGCCGGAAGCCGAGGATGTCGACATCGACATCGATCCGTCCGACCTGCGCATCGACGTCTACCGGGCCTCCGGGGCCGGTGGCCAGCATGTCAACAAGACCGAATCGGCGGTGCGGATCACCCACATCCCGACTGGTGTCGTGGTCTCCTGCCAGGACGAAAAGTCCCAGCACAAGAACAAGGCCAAGGCGATGAAGGTCCTGCAGTCGCGCCTGCTTGATGCCATGCAGGCCGAACAGAATGCGAAGATGGCGGCCGATCGCAAAAGCCAGGTTGGCAGCGGCGACCGCTCCGAACGCATCCGCACCTACAACTACCCCCAGGGGCGCTGCACCGATCACCGGGTCGGCCTGACGCTGTACAAGCTCGAGGCGATCATGCAGGGCGACCTGGATGAAATCATCGATACCTTGACCACGCATTACCAGGCCGAGCAGATGGCGGGGCATGACAGCTAGCGGTGGCGAACGCTGGACGGTCCTCAAGATCCTGCAATGGACTGCGGACTATTTTGCCGGCAAACAGATCGACGCGGCGCGCCTCGAGGCCGAACTGCTCCTGGCGGCGACGCTCGGACTGGACCGGGTCGGGCTGTACGTGAATTTTGAACGCCCTCTCGATGCGGCCGAACTGACGGCCTTTCGCGAGCGGGTGCGCCGGCGAGCCCAGCGGGAGCCCTTGCAATACATCCTCGGCGAGACAGAATTCTGGTCGCTGCCCTTCAACGTCAATGCTGCGGTGCTGGTGCCGCGGGCCGACACGGAAGTCCTGGTCGAAGAGGCTTTGGCCCGCATTGATGATAGCGCACGGGTGCTCGATGTCGGTACCGGCAGCGGCGCCATAGCCATCGCACTGGCCCATGAAAAACCCGCGGTCGTGGTGACGGCTCTGGATTGCAGTGCGCCCGCCCTCGAGGTTGCCCGTGGCAATGCCTTGCGCAACGGTGTGGCGGAGCGTGTCAGCTGTGTGGACGGCGACCTGGCAGCACTCCCGCAGGGGGGTTACGAGATGGTGGTCAGCAACCCGCCTTATATACCGACCAGAGAATGGGAGACGCTAATGCCCGAAGTGCGCGACCACGAACCGCGCCTGGCCCTCGATGGCGGCGCAGACGGTCTGGACGCCTATCGGCATCTGGCCATTCAGGCGAGGAAAATCCTGGTGCCAGGCGGGCAGCTTCTGGTCGAAGTCGGCATCGGTCAGGCGCGGGATGTCTGCGCATTGTTCAAGGCGGCCGGCTTGGCCGAAATCCAACAGCGTAATGACTACTCCGGGATACCACGGGTGGTGATAGGCAGAACAACAAAACTGTAGGCGAAAAGAGGATATATTTTGGATAAATTGATCATCCATGGCGGCCGGCGACTGGTCGGCGAAGTTGCTGTCAGCGGCGCCAAGAATGCAGCTTTGCCGCTGCTGTTTGCAACCTTGCTGGCGCCTGGGCCGCATCGCATCGGCAACCTGCCGCGCTTGCGCGATATCAGTACGGCGGAGCACCTGCTGGCAGGTCTCGGCGCAGAGGTTGTCAGCAATGCCGCGACTCTGCAGGTGACGACGGAACACATCAACAGCATGGAGGCGCCCTATGATCTGGTGCGCACCATGCGCGCGTCGGTGCTGGTTCTCGGTCCGCTCTTGGCGCGCTACGGCAAAGCCCGGGTCAGCCTGCCAGGTGGATGTGCCATCGGTGCCCGGCCGATCAACCTGCATCTCAAAGGGTTGGAGGCCATGGGCGCGGAAATCCATCTTGATCATGGCTATGTCGAGGCCAGTGCCGCACGTTTGCAGGGAGCGCGAATTTATTTCGACATTCCGACGGTGGGTGGTACTGAGAACCTGATGATGGCGGCGACCCTGGCCAAAGGGACCACGGTACTCGAAAATGCAGCCCGCGAGCCGGAGATCGTCGATCTCGCCAAGGCTTTGCAGGGAATGGGAGCCCGCATCGAGGGGGCCGGGACTGACACTGTCACAGTGGAAGGCGTCGATGAACTGGCACCGATGAACTACCGAGTCATGCCGGACCGGATCGAGGCTGGTACTTTCCTTGTGGCAGGAGCGATGACCGGCGGTCGGGTCGGCGTTACAGGAGGCCGCCCGGAACATATGGAAGCGCTGATCAGCAAGCTTGAGGAAGTCGGTGCAACCATTACGCTGGAAACGGACACACTCTGGGTGACTGGTCCTGACCAGATCAAGTCGGTCAACATCAAAACCCAGCCGCATCCTGGTTTCCCCACCGATATGCAGGCTCAGTTCATGGCGATGATGACTCTTGGTAAAGGAACCAGTATGATTACAGAAGCGGTCTTTGAAAACCGCTTCATGCATGTTTGCGAGCTGCAGCGGATGGGTGCCGATATCTCTATTGAAGGCCACACCGCCACGGTCAAGGGCGTTGCCGGCTTGCTCGGCGCGCCGGTCATGGCGACCGATCTGCGCGCCAGCGCCAGCCTGGTGCTCGCCGGTCTCGCTGCCGACAATACCACCGAAATCAGCCGCATCTATCACCTCGATCGAGGTTACGAGAAGCTGGAAGAAAAGTTCCGCAGTCTGGGGGCCGATATCGAGCGCGTATCGTCTTAGAAGACAGGGCTTTGCCGTGAATCTTTGGTCGGGTGGTAATTTCTGGATTCTGTCTCCTGTATTCTGTATCCTCTGGTGAATAATTATGAGTGATTACTTGACATTTGCCCTGCCCAAAGGGCGCATCATGCAGGACTCCATGGACCTGTTTGCCAAGATCGGCATTACTTGTCCGGAAATGGATGATCCCGGGCGCAAGCTGGTTTTTGAGAACCGGGCCGACAAGCTGCGCTTCATGGCCGTGCGTTCCCAAGATGTGCCGACCTATGTCGAACATGGCTGTGCCGATATCGGTGTGGTCGGCAAGGATACCCTGCTTGAACAGGACAAGGATCTTTACGAGCCCCTCGACCTGCAGTTCGGCTACTGCCGCCTGGTCGTGGCCGAGCCGAAAGAGCTGCGTCAGGATGATGACCCAGCCAGCTGGTCGAACATCCGCGTGGCCAGCAAGTATCCCAATGTCACAGAAAAGTTTTTTGCCGCCAAAGGAATCCAGGTGGAAGTCATCAAGCTGTATGGGTCGATCGAGCTTGCGCCTCTGGTCGGGCTTGCGGAACGGATCGTCGATCTGGTTTCAACCGGCGGGACCATGCGCGAAAACGGTCTGGTCGAAGTGGAAACGATTGCCGAGGTAACCAGCCGCCTGATCGTCAACCGCGCCAGTCTCAAGACCAAGCACCGGCGCATTTCACTGCTGATTGCTGAGTTGGAAAAGGTTATCGAAGACGGCCCGCGGATTTCCGGCTGAGGAGAGATTTATGATTCGTTTCCTGCGTTTTTCAGACGCCGGTTTTGCTGAAACCTTTCGTCAGATCAGTGAGCGCGGCGACACCACCCCGGCAGGGGTGATCGACACGGTCCAGGAAATCCTCCAGGCCGTGCGTGAACGCGGTGATGCTGCGCTGTTTGCATATACCGAGCGTTTCGATCGACTCAAGCTGACCGCTGAGACTCTCGAAGTCACCGCGGCCGAGATAGCCCAGGCTCTGGCTGTCGTTGACAGCGATACCCTGGCAACCTTGCAGCTGGCTGCCGACCGAATCGCCGCGTTTCACAGCAAACAGAAGGAGACGACCTGGCTGGCCGACGATGAGCCGGACATCCGTCTTGGCCAGATGGTCACACCCCTTGACCGGGTCGGCATCTACGTGCCGGGCGGCAAGGCCTCCTACCCATCCTCGGTGCTGATGAATGCGATCCCGGCCAAGGTGGCTGGAGTCGGCGAGATCATCATGGTCGTGCCGATGCCCGATGGCGTGGTCAATCCCTACGTTCTGGCGGCCGCCAAGATTGTCGGAGTCGATCGGATTTTCAAAATCGGTGGTGCTCAGGCCGTGGCCGCGCTGGCCTACGGTACGGCGACGGTCCCGCGGGTCGACAAGATTACCGGTCCTGGCAATGTGTACGTCGCTACGGCCAAGCGCCTGGTCTTCGGTACGGTCGATATCGACATGATCGCTGGACCGAGCGAAATTCTGGTGATCAACGATGGTAGTGGCAACCCGGCGCACATTGCCGCCGATCTGCTCTCCCAGGCCGAGCACGATGAACTGGCCGCCTCGATCCTGATCACCACGGACGAAGCTTTCGGGCAGCAGGTGGCCGCGGAACTGGAAAGCCAGCTTGCGCAGCTGTCGCGGGCCGCGATCGCCCGCCAGTCGATCGATAACTTTGGAGCAATCATCCTGGCCCGCGACCTTGCAGAGGCAGCGGCATTCAGCAACCGGATTGCCCCCGAGCACCTGGAGCTGGCGGTCGCTGACCCTTATGATCTGCTGGCGCAGATCCGTCACGCCGGGGCTATTTTTCTTGGCCATCATACCCCGGAAGCCGCCGGCGACTACCTGGCCGGGCCCAACCATACCCTGCCGACCGGCGGCACAGCGCGCTTCTTCTCGCCGCTTGGCACCGGGGATTTTGTCAAGAAGTCGAGCCTGATCGCGTTCAGTGCCGATGGGCTGCAGCGCCTGGGCGACAGTATAATCAAGATTGCCGAACTCGAAGGACTGCAAGCCCACGCCCGGTCAGTATCAATCCGGTTGGATAAAAAATAATTGTGAGTTTTGAGTTCAATTCAAAATTCAACATTGAGCATGCAAAATTGCGACGGAGGAGAACATGGCTCGGACTGCCACGATCGACCGTACCACCAAAGAGACCAATATCAGTCTGACACTTGACCTGGATGGCCGCGGCGAGCATCGGATTGAATCCGGGGTGCCTTTTCTCGATCACATGCTGACCCAGATCGCCCGGCACGGTTTTTTCGACCTGCAGATCAAAGCCCGCGGCGATTTGCAGATCGATGCACACCACACGGTGGAAGATCTGGGTATCTGTCTGGGCGAAGCTTTCAAGAAGGCGCTTGGCGACAAGTCCGGGGTGCGCCGTTATGGTCGTGGCAGCATGCCGATGCATGAGGCCTTGGCCGCTGTGGTGCTCGATTTTTCCGGGCGACCGTTCCTGGTTTACAATGTCCCCCTGCCAAAAGCCCAGGTCGGCAATTTCGAGTTGGAACTGGTCGAGGAATTCTTTACCGCCTTCTGCAACCATGCCGGGGCCAATGTCCATGTCAACCTGGCGTATGGCGACAACCTGCATCATATCGTCGAGGCGGTATTCAAGGCCTTCGCCCGCGCCCTTGACGAGGCGACTCAGCTTGATCCGCGCATCGAAGGAGTCCTCTCCTCGAAAGGCAAGCTGGAATAGTCGAACATTTAGCTGTAAGCCAGGGGCCAGGGCTCATGAGGACGGTTGTCCTTCTGTATTCTGTCTCCTGTCTTCTGTTCCACGGATACGTGAATGATCACCATCATCGATTATGAAATGGGCAACCTGCGCAGCGTCGAAAAAGCTTTTGAAAAGCTCGGCTATGCTGCCAGGGTCAGCAGCAACCCTGAGGATCTCCTGACGACGGACAAGATCGTGCTGCCCGGTGTCGGCGCTTTCCGTGATTGCATCAACAACCTTCGTGCCGGCGGTTTCGTCCAGCCGTTACTGCAGCATGTCGACTCCGGCAAGCCGCTGCTCGGCATCTGTGTCGGCATGCAGATGCTGTTTGACGAGAGTGAAGAGTTCGGTCGCCACCTGGGCCTGGGCCTGGTCCCGGGACGGGTAATGCGCTTTCCTGCGGGCATGAAGGAAGGTGCCGAGCGTCTCAAGGTCCCGCATATGGGTTGGAACAATCTTCATATCAGGCGTCCGGCACCATTTCTCAAGGGCACGGCCGACGGCAGCTTTGTTTATTTCGTGCATTCCTATTTTTGTTCTGCCGATAATCCTGCCGATGTCGCCGCGACCTGTCGCTACGGTGATGTCGAATTCTGTGCGGCGGTCTGGCGCGACAATCTCATGGCAACCCAATTCCACCCGGAGAAGAGCCAGGCGGTGGGGCTGAATATTTTTGACCAGTTCGGAAAGATGTAAACTCCTAGACCTGTGGCGCGTCGCGCGGGGAAAATATAAAAACATAAAGGCAAAAGATGATAGTCATACCTGCAATCGATTTGAAGAACGGCCAGTGTGTGCGGCTGGAACAGGGGTTGATGGAGAAGGATACGGTCTACTCCGATGACCCGGCGGCGATGGCCCGTCACTGGCAGGACGAGGGGGGCGAACTGCTGCACCTGGTCGATCTGGACGGCGCTTTTGCCGGTATACCGAAAAACCGCGCCGCGATTCAGGCGATCGTTGCCGCCGTGGATATCCCGACGGAGCTGGGCGGCGGCATTCGCGATCTGGAGACGATTGAAGCCTACCTCGAGCTTGGCGTCGGTAGGGTTATTCTCGGCACCGTGGCCAAGGAGAACCCGGCTTTGGTCGCCGAGGCCTGCCGCAGGTTCCCCGGCCGGATCGTGGTCGGTATCGATGCCAAGGGAGGGTTGGTGGCCGTGCGCGGCTGGGCGGAGGTGACGGCAAAGAAGGCTATCGAACTGGCCCACGAGATGGAGGGCTTTGGCGTTTCCGCCATCATCTACACCGATATTGCCCGCGACGGTATGCTGCAGGGGCCGAACCTGGAGGCGACCGCGGCCCTGGCCGAGGCAATCACGATCCCGGTGATCGCTTCCGGCGGCGTCTCGAGCCTGGACGACATTCGCAACCTGTTGCAGATCGAAGCCTCCGGCATCGCAGGCGTGATCACCGGCAAGGCGATCTACAACGGTGCGCTGAAGCTGCGCGAAGCGGTGGCGTTGACGAAGAAGAGTTGATTGAAAGGATTCAGGATATAGAATACAGAATTTTGACGATGTGCTGCGTTTGGCTTTTCTCCTCACTTCTGTCTTCTGACTTCTGTCTTCTGGAGTATTTATGCTAACAAAAAGAATCATCCCCTGCCTCGATGTCAAGGACGGTCGCGTCGTCAAGGGGGTCCAGTTTCTTGAACTGCGTGATGCCGGTGACCCGGTGGAGGCCGCCGAGGCCTACGATGTCCAGGGTGCCGACGAACTGACTTTTCTCGACATCACGGCCTCCAGCGACAAGCGCGGCATCATTCTGGACGTCGTGGCGCGCACCGCCGAGCGTGTTTTCATGCCGCTGACCGTCGGGGGCGGCGTCCGTGAGATCGCCGATATCCGCAACCTGCTGAATGCAGGCGCCGACAAGGTTTCGATCAACACCGCGGCCGTGCATCGCCCCGAGTTCGTCCGTGAAGCGGCCGAGCGTTTCGGCTCCCAGTGCATTGTCGTCGCCATCGACGCCCGCCGGGTTCCCGGCGCTGAGCCGCTGGCCTGGGAAGTCTATACCCATGGTGGACGCAACCCGACCGGCATCGACGTGCTGGCATGGGCGGCCCGCATGGAAGCTTACGGCGCCGGCGAGATCCTGCTGACCTCCATGGATTGTGACGGCACCAAGGATGGTTACGATATTGCCTTGACCCGTGCGGTCAGCGACCGGGTTGAGATCCCGGTGATTGCCTCCGGCGGCGTCGGCAACCTCGAGCACATACGCGAGGGGCTGGTCGAGGGCGGCGCGAGTGCTGCGCTGGCGGCAAGTATCTTTCACTTCCGTGAATACACGATCAACGAGTGCAAAGAATATCTGCGCGAGCATGCTGTGCCGGTTCGCCTCTAGGGGCTTTTCGGTATGACGCACGCACTTTTCATGCAGAGGACGAGGAGCCGAGTATGACAGAAAAGGCCCGACAGGAAATATTGGACGCCGTCTACCAGGTCATCCTGGAGCGCAAGCAGAGCCCCACGGATAACTCATACGTCGCCTCGCTCTATTCCAAGGGGCTCGATAAGATCCTCGGCAAGATCGGCGAGGAGGCGACGGAAGTCGCGGTTGCCGGCAAGGGCGGTGTGACTGCTGAGGTGGTCTCTGAAGTAGCTGACCTCTGGTTCCATACCCTGGTACTGCTCAGCTATTACGATCTCCCGCCGGAGCGGATCTATGCCGAACTGCAGCGGCGATTCGGTATCTCCGGTCTGGAAGAAAAAGCCGGCCGGACCAGCTGACCCTCTTTTAGGAGAACGGACAAGATGAGTATCACGGACCAACTGACCGAAGCGATGAAAGTGGCGATGAAGGCCAAGGACAGCCTGCGCCTTGGAGCCATCCGCATGGCGCGCACTGCTCTCAAGAACGCTGAAATCGAAGTGCGCCAGGAGCTTGATGACGCCGCGGCGATCAAGGTGCTTTCAACTCTGGTCAAGCAGCGCCGCGAGGCGGCGGAAGCTTACCGGGCGACGCGCCCGGAGCTGGCAGAGAAGGAAGAACTGGAACTGGTCGTGCTGCAGGAGTTTCTCCCCGCTCAACTGGATGAGGCCGCGTTGCGGGATTTAGTCGCCCGTGCGATCGCTGAAAGTGGTGCAAGCTCGATGAAGGATATGGGTGCGGTCATGAAGCTGGTCACGCCGCAGACCACCGGGCGCGCCGATGGCAAACTGGTCAGCGAGCTGGTTCGCGAACAGTTGGCGGAGTCGCCGGGGAGAATCATGAACGGCATCGATATCGCCATCCTTGTCATCCTTAGCGGCTTTCTGCTGAAGGGGTTGTTACGTGGCCTGCTCAAGGAAGTCTGCTCCCTGGCAGGCTTTTTTGTCGGTGCTTTTTTGGCGTTTCGTTACCATGGGCCCCTGGCCGAGGCTTTACTCAAGCAGGTCGATCTGCCGGCCCAGATTGCCGTAGCGATTACCTTTACCGTGCTTTTTCTGGCGACCATGGTGTTCTTCCTGGTGCTCGGCTTCCTCCTGTCACGCTTTGTGAAACTGATTTTCCTCGGCGGGTTCAATCGTCTGATTGGCGGGGTGTTCGGTTTGCTCCAGGGGGTTCTGCTCCTGGCGGTGGTGCTCTTTGCCCTCTCTTTACGGCCGTTGCCGTGGGGAATGGACAAGGTTCTGAAGGAAGCCTATCTGGCGCCGCCCTTTGTGGATCTGGGCGGAGCGATTTTGGAGGGGAGTCGGCGCGTTCTGAAATGACCGTGGCATATCCTGGGCATACAGGTAAAATAATGGCAGACAGCCTGGTTCAGCTGGAATTCGCCAAGGTCGTCGAGCTGGTGGTTGGCAAGACTCAGACTCCTTACGGGCGGGCTCTGGCGGTGACGCTGACACCTTTTAACGACCGCACCCTGATCGAACAAGCCCTGTGCGAGGCGCAGGAGGCAGGACACTTACTGCAGGAGGGTGGTGCCCTTCCGCTCGGTTCCAGTAGCGATCTGCTCCCCCAACTGGGGCGTCTGCAGACCGAAGGGCTCAGGTTGGAACCAGAGGTGCTGCGCGACGTGCAGGCGGCCCTGGAGGCGGCGGCGATGTGTCGGCAGAGATTGCTGAAAAGCGATGGGTGCCCAACGTTGCAGGTCTTCGCTCGCCAGTTGACTGCTCTGCCGGAACTGGCCGCGGAAATCCGCAGCAGCATCGGTCCGCGGGGAGAAATTCTCGATTCGGCGTCCTTTGAACTGGCGGATCTGCGCGACAGCCTCAAAAGTGAGCGCAACCGGGTCAAACGCCAGCTCGAACGGCTATTGCAGGATGAAACCCTGCAGGGTATCTTCCAGGAAGCCTTGATCACAGACCGCAACGGGCGTTATGTCCTGCCGGTCCGGGCCGACCATAGTGGACGAATGAAGGGTTTTGTCCACGATGTCTCTGCCAGCGGCCAGACCCTTTATGTCGAGCCGGCAGTGACACTGGAGAGCAACAACCGGGTACAGACGCTGGTGCACAAGATCGTCCGCGAAGAAGAACGGATCCTGGCGCGTTTGACTGCCGCTGTGCGCAAGGTGCGCCAGCCGCTGGCCGACAACCAGACCGTCCTCGCCCGGTTCGACCTGCGTCAGGCCATTGCCCGCCTGACCGTTGAACTGGATGGCGTGGTTCCGGAGCTTGCCGAGCAGCCGTCTCTGGCGCTGTACGATGCGCGTCATCCCTTGCTGGTTGCCGCCGCCAGGAGCAAGTCGGCTGCGCCGGCGGTGGTGCCGATCGACTTGCGCCTGCCGGAGGAGTGCCACACCCTGATCATCAGCGGGCCGAACACCGGCGGCAAGACCGTGGCCCTCAAGACCGCCGGCCTGCTGGTCCTCATGGTGCGCGCCGGCCTGCCGGTCCCTTGCGCTCCGGGCAGCCGCCTGTTCCCCTTCGCTCCGGTGATGGCGGATATCGGCGATGAACAGAGCATCGAGCAGAACCTTTCGACCTTTTCCGGGCATCTGCTGCGTCTGCGCCATATCCTGGAACAGGCCGACAGCGCCAGCCTGGTCCTGATGGACGAACTGGGGACCGGTACGGACCCCGGTGAAGGCTCGGCCCTGGCGCTGGCTGCGGTTGACCGCCTACGCCAGATCGGTGCAAGGATCATGGCTACCACCCACCTGCATGTCGTCAAGGGGTATGCGCAGCTCGAAACACAGGTAGAAAATGCCGCTGTTGAATTTGATGCCGAAACGCTGCAGCCGACTTACCGGCTGCATTACGGCATTCCCGGTGCCAGCCATGCGTTCACCATCGCCCGGCGGATTGGCTTGCCGGAAAAGATCCTCGCTGCCGCAGAAGCTTACCTGGGACAGGGGGAACGCGAAGGGGTCGCAATTATCGAGCGGCTGCAGACCCTGCAGGCCAGGCTGGACGACGAGCTGAGCACGGCCCAGCGCTTGCGCGCCGCTGCAGAGGAAGACCGGCGGCGCACTGTGCAGGAGCGCAAGGAATTGGCCGCCCGGCGGCAGACGATTCTCGAAGAGACTCGACAGCAGGGTCTCGGCATGCTGGCGGCCGCAGAGGAGAAACTGCGGAAGCTCTTCTCCCAGATGCCCGCAGATGGCATGTCCTCGAAACAGCGCGCGGCTTTGACCGGCGAGGTCAGGGCCTTGCAGGAGCTGCTGCCCGATCCTTTGCCGCAGGGACCGCAGCAGATCCCTGCAGAGGTTGCCGTCAGAGAAATCCTGTACGTACCGGAGCTGGGGATTGAAGCTGAAGTCACGCGCATTGACGGCGAGCGCATTGAACTGCAGGCCGGCGGGAAAAAACTGCGCCAGCACCGCCTGGCCCTGCGCCAGTTCCAGCCGCGTCGTTTTGCCGCGCAGCACCGGCCGGCGTCGTGCATTGGCGACCGAGTCGAGCGCAAGGCATTTCTGCCGCGCCTGGTCCTGGTCGGCAAGCGGGTTGAAGATGCTCAGGGATTGCTTGGCCGATTTCTTGACGAAGCGCTACTGCATGGCGAAGAGACGCTGGAGATTGTCCATGGTGCCGGTCAGGGCGTCCTGCGCCATGCGGTCAGGCAGTTTCTCGCCGAGCGCTCTGAGGTCGCCATTTTCCGGGCCGCAGCGGCAGAAGAAGGCGGCGACAACGTGACACTGGTGGAGTTGCGACACTGATGGGACGCATCGCAGACGAAAAAATCCAGGAGATCCGTGATCGCATCGATATTGTCGAAGTGGTCTCCAGCTATCTTCCGCTCAAGCGTGCCGGTGTCAACCACCAGGGCCTCTGCCCCTTTCACCAGGAAAAGTCGCCTTCGTTCAATGTCAATTCAGCCCGGCAGATCTTTCACTGCTTCGGTTGTGGCGTCGGTGGCAATGCCTTCTCCTTCGTCATGCGTATGGAGGGTTTGAGTTTTCCCGAGGCGGTGCGGCGACTCGGGGAAAAGGTCGGCATCGACGTCGAAGAAGAGGCCGTCTCCCCCGCTGAGATCGCCCGCCGCGAAGCCCGGGAGCGCCTGCTGCGCATCAACGGGGTCGCTGCGGGTTTTTATCACCATGTGCTGCTCGAAGAGGAAGCCGGAGCGTCCGGTCGGCGCTACCTGCGTCAGCGGGGCTATGAAGGCGAGACGGTGCGTGCCTTTCAGCTCGGGTTTGCACCGGAAGGCTGGGATTCTCTGGCGATCCACCTGGCTGGAGAGCATTTCACCGCCGAAGATGTCCGCCAGGCCGGTCTGGTCCGCCCGGGCAAGCAGGGCCGGGGTGATTACGACCTGTTCCGCAATCGTTTGCTTTTTCCGATTCAGGACCTGCAGGGGCGCATCGTCGCTTTTGGCGGCCGGGTTCTCGATGACAGTCTACCCAAGTACATCAACTCTCCGGAGACCGAGGTCTACCACAAAGGGCAGACCCTTTACGGCCTGTATCAGGCCCGTGATGCCATGCGCCAAGGTGGCGAAGCCCTGGTGGTCGAGGGTTATTTCGACGTCTTGGCCTTGCACCGGGCCGGTTTCCCGGCGGCCGTCGCCACCTGCGGCACCGCTCTGACTGCGGAACATGCTCGTTTGCTGAAACGTTACGCTGACAAGGTGCTACTGATTTTCGATGAGGACGCGGCTGGCCGGCAGGCGACTTTTCGTGCCATGGACGCCCTGCTGCCGGTCGGTCTGGCGGTCAGTGTGGTCGCCATGCCGGCGGGTGAAGACCCTGATTCTCTCCTCAAGGCCAGGGGCGAAGAAGGCTTCCGGGGCTGTCTCGAGGCTGCGCGCCCGGTCCTGGAGGTTTTTATCGAGGAGCAGTTGCACATCAACGATCAGAGTGTTGAGGGACGCGCGCGGGCCGCCGAACAGGCCCTCGAGCGGATTCGTCGCCTGCCGGGGGACCTCGAGCGCAGTCTTTACCTGAAACGGCTGGCGTTTTTGACCGGCCTCGATGTCGAGTTGTTGCAGTCAAAAGTACGCGCCGGCACGGCAGTGACGCCGCCGGTCCGTCGTGCGGCGGTGTCGTCGCCGCCCGGCCGCCAGCCTTCACCGGAATCAGGACAAACCGAGAAATACCTGCTACGCTTGATGTTGATTGATGACCAACAGCGTCAGCGTGTCCGCGACGAAGGGACCGGCGAGCTGTTTCTCGACGGCCTGTACCGCAACCTGGCGGATTATCTGCTGGGCTGTGTGGATGAAGAGGGTCGCCTGCCCGAAGACCTGATCGATGCTTCCCTTGACGAAACCCAGCAGTCCTTGTTGGCCAGTCTGGTTTTGCAGGAGGATCAAGGCTGGGCGGACAACCCGGAAAAGATTTTCAATGATTGCCGTCGGGCTGTGAGCAACGCAGTTTTGCGCCAGAGATTAAAGGAACTTGATCGGTTCGAACAGGATGCGCAGGGCGCTAACGATGAAGCCGCACTGATGAAGTGTCAGCGAGAACGGATAGAGATTAACCAAAAGCTCAAAAAAAAGCTTTGAAAAATAGTGGCTTGCTCATATAATCCAAAGCTTGCCTAAAAAATGCCAGTGCTTGACTTGGACAAGCATCCTCGAGGGGAATATTTGATGGCCAAGAAGACCAGTATCGAAGAAGTTCAACAGCTGATCGACCTCGGCAAGGAGAAAGGTTATCTCACCTACGATGAGGTAAATGATATCCTTCCGGCAGACATGGTTTCGTCCGAACAGCTTGATGATGTCATGAGCATGTTCGGTGAAATGGATATCGAAGTCGTCGATACGGAGCAGAAGACTGCAACCGCCAAAGAGCAGCAGCACGACTCGGCCGGCAGCGACGACGGCGAAGAAGAGGCGGAGTTTGATACAGACGTCATGGGGCGCACCAGCGACCCTGTGCGGATGTACCTGCGCGAGATGGGGCAGGTCTCCCTGCTGACCCGTGAAGGCGAGGTTGAGATCGCCAAGCGGATCGAAGAGGGGGAAGCTCTGGTCGCCAGGGTCATCGTCAAGACGCCGATCGCTTTCAAGGAAGTTGTTACTCTCGGCGAGCGGCACCAGAAGGGGCAGATCAGCGTTGCCGAGATCACCAAAGACTACGACGAGGAGGAGGGCAGCGAGGCGGAAGAACGCCACCGTCAACGGGTTGTTGCCCTGATCGAAGAGCTCAAGGTTCGTTACGAGCGCTTCATGACCTTGCGAGATGAAGCGGCTGCGGCGACCAAGGCTGTGCGCAAGCCCCTTGATAAGGAAATGGAAACGCTCAAGGCGGAAATGGGCGATCTGATGATACAGATCCGTCTCAAGGACTACCAGATCGCCAAGATCGTTGATCGTCTTAAGGAACTGGCCAAGCAGGTCAAAAAGGCCAAGGAAGAGGTCAAAGCTTGTGAAGAAGCCCTCGGGCGGCCCTACGCGGAGATCAGCAAGCTGTTGCGCCGCATGCGCAAGAGTGAAAGTGAAGCCCATGCCGTGGCCGAAGAGCTCGACCGGCCGATGGACACCATGCTGATTGTGGAGAAACGCCTCAAGGGGACAGATCGCAAATTCGCCAAGGTTGAAGAAGAGTCCGGCTTTGCTCCGGAGGAACTGCTCGAGTCCCTCAAGGAAGTCAACAAAGGGGAATGGCGGGCCAAGCAGGCCAAGACCGAGTTAGTCGAAGCCAACCTTCGCCTGGTCGTCTCCATCGCCAAGAAATACACAAACCGCGGCCTGCAGTTCCTCGACCTGATCCAGGAAGGCAACATCGGTTTGATGAAAGCCGTCGACAAGTTCGAGTACCAGCGCGGTTACAAGTTTTCAACCTATGCCACCTGGTGGATTCGCCAGGCGATCACCCGCGCGATTGCCGATCAGGCCCGCACCATCCGTATACCGGTGCACATGATCGAGACGATCAACAAGCTGATTCGCACCAGCCGGCAACTGGTCCAGGAGATCGGCCGTGAGCCGACCCCGGAAGAGATCGCCGAACGCATGGAGCTGCCCCTCGAAAAGGTGCGCCGGGTGCTGAAGATCGCCAAGGAACCGATCAGTCTGGAAACCCCGATCGGCGAGGAGGAGGATTCCTCCCTGGGCGATTTCATCGAAGACAAAGGTGTGGTCTCGCCGCTTGAAGCTGTAATCAAGGGGAACCTCTCAGACCAGACCGCCAAGGTTCTGGCGACTTTGACGCCGCGTGAAGAGCGGGTGCTGCGCATGCGTTTCGGGATCGGCGAGAAATCCGATCATACCCTCGAAGAGGTCGGCCAGGATTTCGCCGTGACCCGTGAGCGGATTCGTCAGATCGAGGCCAAGGCGCTGCGCAAGCTGCGTCACCCGAGTCGGGCCAAGCGCTTGAAGAGCTTTATGGAGACCAACAGCAACAACTAACGGCAAGTGGGCCTTGACACGCCCTGACCAGCTGTGGTTTCGTCAAGAAAGATGCCGGGCACCGGAAAGTGATTGACAGTCAATTTAGTGCAACTTACACTTCTGCTTTGAACTTTTGCGGGCCCATAGCTCAGTTGGAAGAGCCACCGGCTCATAACCGGTTGGTCCCAGGTTCGAACCCTGGTGGGCCCACCACCCGCCTAAACGCCATGATAGATATGTACTGGTTCACATAAAGATTTCTAAAGTCACAGGGAGTGCAGCCGAAAACCAGGTTGCACTCTTTTTACATTGAGGGCGAGGACAACACAGACCGTGACAATGGCAAAACAGGGACAACGCATACAGGATCTGGTCGGGCTGGTTCACAAGCCTTTATGCCCCGGATCTGGCCGAAGATTGGGACAACGTCGGCCTGCAGGTCGGTGATCCAGGGGCCCCTCTGGAGCGTGTCCTGGTGGCTCTCGATCCCGGCCTCGCAGCGGTGGAAGCCGCTCGTGACGCCGGTGCCCAGGCCCTGGTCACCCATCACCCCCTGCTGTTTCGTCCGCTCAAGCGCTTGACTGCCGATGATGCGGTCGGCCGGGTGGTCTGGACTGCGGTGCGCGCCGGGGTTGCCATCATCAGTGCCCATACCAACCTGGATAGTGCCGTGGCCGGTCTCAACAGCTGGCTGGCAGAGCAGCTGGGCATAGCGCAGAGTACGCCTCTTCAGCCGGCTGCCGGTGACTATCTGAAGCTGGTCGTGTTTGTCCCGGCCGGCCACGAACAAAATGTTGCCGAAGCGCTTTTCTCGGCGGGAGCCGGAGAAATCGGCGCTTACGACCACTGTCTCCTTCCGCAGCCCGGGCACCGGGACCTTTCGTGCCGGCGAGGGAACCAACCCCTTCATCGGCGAGATCGGGCGCAACGCAGAGGTTGAGGAACTTCGGCTCGAGACGGTTGTGCCCAGACGCAAGCTGCTGCGGGTCCTGGACAAGATGCACAAAGTCCATCCTTACGAAGAGGTCGCCTACGATCTTGTGCCCCTGCAGAACCAGGTGCCTGGCGCCGGGCTGGGGCGGATCGGTCGGTTGCCGGAGGCCTTGTCCCTGGATGCTTTTGCCGCCCAGGTCAAGGTGGCGCTCGATTGTGACCATCTCCGCCTGACCGGGGCGGGGAGCCGGACCGTGCACAAGGTCGCCGTCTGCGGCGGCAGTGGCGCCGGGCTGTTGCAGACGGCTCATCGCCAGGGCGCGGATGTGCTGGTCACCGGGGATGTCAAGTACCACGAAGCCCGGCAGGCGGAAGAACTCGGGATCGCCTTGATTGATGCCGGGCATTTTGCCACGGAAAAGCTGATGATCGAGCAGGTGACTCACGCGTTGCAAAGAGCTTCCGGTGACCGTCATTGGGAGATTGTTTTTGAAGCCTATGCCGGAGAGCAGGACCCGTTCCGGTTGTACTGATAGCACCCTCGGTTGCTAGTTCGCCGATACAAAGAGATTACTCACAAGGGAGGCCTTTATCGTGCAGAAGCAGTTGCAGTTACTGCGAGATTTGCAGGAGTTGGATACGCAGAAGAAGATCGTTGAGAACCAAGCGGCAGGCCGGGCTCAACGAACAGCAGGTTCTCAAGGCAGAGCTGGACCGTCTTCAGCAGATGGTTGACAGCCTGGCGGCAGAGATCGGCGGACTTGAAGATGAAAAGGCCGAACTGGTCAAATCCTTGACCATGGAGCAGCAGAACATTGAGCGCTCCGAGTTGAGACTGCCACAGATCAAGACGCAGAAAGAGTACGTCGCGGTCCTCAAGGAAGTTGACACGGCCAAGAAACTTTCCAAGGAACTGCAGGCGAAGATTGATGCCAAGAACGAGACGTTGACCTCGCTTGCCACTGACAAGACAGAGAAGGACAACGCCTTGGCACAGAGCGTCGAGCAGGCAGCGATACGTTGTGCTGAGGTCGATGCCTCTCAGGTCGCAGTCATTGAGAAACTCGCCGAGATGGACCGCCAACGCGAGCTCCTGATGGAAGATCTACCGAAAAGCCTGCGTAAGCGGTATGAGCTGCTGATGTCCAGGCGCGCCGGCGTGGCTGTGGTTGAGGCCAGCGGCGGCGCCTGTCTCGGCTGCCATATGCATCTGCCGCCGCAGATGTTCAATAGCCTCTTTATCGTTAACGAAATCCAGTCCTGTCCCCATTGCAACCGGCTGCTTTTCGTGACGGCGCACAACTGATAGTCCACGTGGTTGGAGACAACCAGGCGATCGCCGCCCGCTGGAGCCTTGTGCGAAGGTGGGGGGAGGAAAGTCCGGGCTCCGCAGGGCAGGATGGTCCTTAACGGGGACCGGGGGCGACCCCAGGGAAAGTGCCACAGAGAGAAGACCGCCCGCCGAAGCCTCGTGCGACGGCTGGTAAGGGTGAAAGGGTGAGGTAAGAGCTCACCAGTGTCGACGGTGACGTCGGCAGCTCGGTAAACCCCATCCGGAGCAAGGTCAAATAGGGGAGTGCTTGAGGGCGGCCCGTCCGAAGCTCCCGGGTCAGACTGCTTGAGGCCGTCGGCAACGGCGGTCCTAGAGGAATGATCGTCACCCGGCAGGGGGTAACCGCTGCAGGGAACAGAACCCGGCTTACGGTTCTCTTCGACCACATCTGAGTGCGGCACCTGGGCTGATGCCCGGTGCCGCTTCATTTCTGGAAGCGATTCTCAGCATGAGTATGGCACACCGTTTCTACCAGCTCCTTTGGCGACACACCTGGTTGGATGTGAAGTATAAGAGAGCCATCTATAAGAAACTCTGCCGCTATGGGGAAGTCCCGGACCACCCGTTCAATAAAGAGTTTTTCGGCCTGCGTTATCAAGGAAACCTGAACAACAGTATTGAATTCAGCATCTTTTATTTTGGAGCCTTCGAGAAACCTCTCCTGTATTTCCTTGGAGATACTCTCTGCAACATCAAACAACAACACACCGGTGATAACCGCAACGCAGAAGGCCTGCGGAGCTGTTTCTGTGATATCGGCGCGAATATAGGACAGCACTCTCTCTTTGTGTCACGACTGGTTGATCAGGTACATGCCTTCGAACCATTCGATGATGTGAGCGCCAGGCTTGAAGATCACATCGCTTTGAACCAGATTAGCAATATAAAGCTACATAAGATTGGCCTGAGCGACAAAACAGAACAATTAACCTTCTATGCGCCCACGGGACGAAACAAGGGAATTGGCTCTTTCGATGCGAGCACCCGGGAAAAGAGCACGGTGGCAACCGGAGAACTCTCGCTGGTCAGGGGGGATGAATATTTCGAACGAAACAATATTCTGCCAGTAACACTGATGAAGATTGATGTAGAAGGTTTTGAGAAGAAAGTGCTATCAGGATTGCAGCAGACAATAACCACCCAGAGACCGATCATCATCTGCGAGGTCAGTTACGGCAAAGCACTCTCATTCAGGTCTATTGGAGAGTTTAAGGCATTGTTGCCTGCCGATTATGATCTCTTCGTTTTCAATACCCGAAAAGCTAATGGCCGTAAAGCCAGAAGAAGGGGCGCCGGAGCTAGGAAGTCCGGGCACTATGAGATTATTTCCTGCAACCATTGGTGTCAATCCGGCCAGGACAACATCATCGCCTGCCCTGTGGAAAAGCGTAGCATCCTATCGATGCAAGGCAGCTGAAGATCACCCGCGCCATAATGGTAACCGCTTGGCGACAAGTAATCAATCCTGGCCTGGGTCGAAAACAATAGCTTAAATTCTGATTTTGCAAGGGCCAAAACCTTATCGTTCAATATGATATATCAGAGACCTTCAACGACTAACTGGAAAACCCTCCTGACGAAAATCAAGGATGATCTTGCCGGGCTTGAAGAGGCCGACAGGGAGGATCTCAGAGTGAGACTGACCGCCATTGGAGATCTCCAGGTGGCTTTAAACAACCTTTTTACCAGAGCCAGTGGTGAAACTGCATGTGCCGCTTGTCAAGGGGCATGTTGCGGTTGCGGCCTTCATCATCTCACTCTGACTAACCTGCTGGGTTATCTTATCGAAGGTGATGACCCACCGGCCCCTGATTTCTCAAAAACCTGCCCATACCTGGGAGAAAATGGCTGCAGCATACCCGTTGCCCAGCGTCCTTACAATTGCATCACCTTCTTTTGTGAGCAGTTGGAAGAGAGCCTTGGCGATGAGGGGCAGCAAATGCTGAGAACGTTGGACCGCCAGTTGCGCAAGGAATACCAAGCGATCGCAGATCGCTACCCGGCCGCCAGTCTGCGTGGCCTGTGGATTGCCATGACACGCGTCGGTGATGGACAAATCCTCATCTCAAATCGGCGAGTCGTGGTAGAATAACTTTTCAAATTCAGTCTAGGATAATGCCATGGACATCAGTTTTAAGAAAACCAACGGCCCGCTTGATGAACTGATCGATGAAATCCTGACGATGGCCGAAGTGCATCATCCGGAGATCATCCGGGAAATGGTGATCAGTGCCTTAAAGACCGGCAAGGAAAACGACTACCTCGCTGACCTGAAGATGCTGCGGGCAACCATGAAGGAGATGCGCTACACCAGCAAGATGTTCGGTCCGTACCGCGGGCGCAAAAAGGTGACGATCTTCGGTTCGGCGCGCACCGCGCCGACCGAGCCGATCTATCAGAAATGCGTGACCTTTTCGCGCCAGCTGGTGCGCCTCGGCTACATGGTGATCACCGGCGGCGGGCCCGGCATCATGCAGGCCGGCAACGAGGGCGCTGGTGCCGAGAACTCCTTTGCCGTCAATATTCGCCTGCCCTTCGAGCAGGAAACCAACCCGGTCATGGAGAATAGCGGCCATTCCATTACCTACCGTTACTTTTTTACCCGCAAGGTGGCGTTCCTCAAGGAGGCGGATGCTGTTGCGCTCTTCCCCGGCGGATTTGGCACTATGGATGAGGCCATGGAAACCCTGACCCTGGTACAGACCGGCAAGAATCCGCCGATCCCGCTGGTGCTGATCGATGATGATGATGGCAGTTACTGGGAACCCTGGCTGGATTACATGAAGAAAGTCATGCTCAAACGCGGCCTGATTTCCGGTGAGGATTTCAGCCTCTTCACGATTACCCGTGACCCTTTCGAGGCGGCGCAGGTCATCCATGACTTCTATCGCATCTACCACTCCAGCCGATGGGTGGGGTCGACCCTGGTCATCCGCCTCAACAAGCCGTTGAGTGCTGCGAACCTGGCGACCCTGGAAGAGGAGTTCAGCGAAATCATCCAGCCTGGCAGTCACCTCGAATTGACCTGCGCGCTGCCGGAAGAGCAGGACCAGCCTGATCTCGTTGACCTGCCACGCCTGGTCTTCAAATTCAACCGACGCAATTATGGTCTGCTCAAGGCGTTTTTGCGCAGGTTGAATGCATTTTAAAGGTAATGATGCACAACAGATGTAAAATGGCTGCCGGTTTCGGCAGCCATTTTTTTTGAATGTGACTTCCAGATTAACTTTTCAACGGCTCTTGCTGTACTCAGCAATGCACCTCAGGCATGCACTGCTTTACCGAAGGCGCCGAGCGCTGCTTCCTTGAACGCCTCGCTCAGGGTCGGGTGAGCATGCATGGTCAGAGCGATATCCTCGATGCTGCCGTCGAAGGACATGACGGTGACTGCTTCGCTGATCAATTCCGAGGCGCAGGGGCCGAGGATATGAACGCCGAGGATGCGACCGCTCTCCGGGTTGGCAAGGACCTTGACGAAGCCGTCGACGTTGTCCATGGCGCGGGCACGGCCGCTGGCCATGAAGGGAAAGCGGCCAACCTTGTAGGGGATTGCCTGGGCCTTGAGCTGTTCTTCGGTGGCGCCGATCGACGCCGCTTCAGGGTGGGTATAGACGACACCCGGGATCAGATCGTAATCGACAACCGGGTGTTCGCCCTTCAAACGCTCGACAAAAACAACACCTTCGTCCATCGCCTTGTGGGCCAGCATCGGTCCATGGATCAGGTCGCCGAGGGCATAGATGTTCGGTGCGCTGGTCTGGTAGTTGTCGTCCACCACGATCCGGCCGGTGTCATTCAGCTTGACGCCTGCTGCATCAAGCCCGAGTCCGTCCAGGCACGGCTTGCGTCCGGCAGCCACCAAAACCTTGTCGCAGGTCAGGTCTTGCTCGACCTTCCCCTCCAGTTTCAGGGCGATCCCTTGATCGGTCTGTTTCATCCCGGCGACCCGGGTGCCGGCATGGATCGTCATCCCCTGTTTCTGCAGGCTTTTCAGGAGCGCTTCGGTCACTTCCTGGTCGGTGGCCGGCAGCATCTGTTCGAGCATCTCGACCACTGTGACCTTGGCGCCGAGCCGCAGCCAGACGGAACCGAGCTCCAGGCCGATATACCCGCCGCCGATCACCACGAGGTGGTCAGGGACGGCCTTGTACTCCAGGGCATCGCGGGCTTGGCCGACCATTTTACCGTCCTGCGGCAGGCTGGGGATATCGATGGCCACGCTGCCTGTGGCCAGCAGGACGCGTTTCCCTTTCAGGGTCTGTTCACCGTCAGCAGTGGCCGCAACAACCTGCAATGAGTTGTCGGCTCCCCGTTTGCCGAGGCGGCCGGTTCCGGTCACCAGGGTGACCCGGTACTTTTTGAACAGGCTGGCAATGCCCCGGGTCAGACGGGTAATGATCTCTTCCTTGCGTTGCATCATCTTGCCGAGGTCGAGTTGCGGCGGGTCGACCAAAATGCCGTGGCCGGCGAACTTGTCACGGGCCTGGACGAACAGCTCGCTTGAATCGAGCAGGGCCTTGCTTGGAATGCACCCTTCGTTGAGGCAGGTGCCGCCGAGGGCGTTGCGCTTTTCGATGAGGGCAACGCTAAAGCCGAGCTGGGCAGCGCGGATTGCCGCGACGTAGCCGCCGGGCCCGCCGCCAATGACGATCAGGTCGTATAGTTCACTCATTAAATGCTCCGCGGATCAGTGGCGCGCGGCGCTTGGCGCACGGCGCGGGAAATTGCCAGTACCGGCGTCATGGACACGGACTATAGTGTCCACAACCATTGCACGCAAAATTTAGACTTAATCGCGCTACGCGCTGCTCGCCACGCGCCACGCGAACGTTTCAGAGTTCGAGAAACAGTTCAGATGGATCCTCGATGAATTCCTTGACCAGTTTCAGAAAACCGACCGCTTCGCGACCGTCGATGAGGCGATGGTCGTAGCTCAAGGCCAGGTTCATGATCGGCCGGATGACGATCTCGCCGTCCCTGACCACCGGGCGATCCTGGATCGAGTGCATGCCGAGGACTCCGCATTGGGGCGGATTGACGATCGGCGTGCTGAGCAGCGAGCCGTAGATCCCACCGTTACTGATGGTGAAAGTGCCCCCTTCAAGGTCGGCTAGGGTTAGCTTGCGGGCATTGGCCTTGGCGGCAAGGTCGGCGATCTGCTGTTCGATTTCGGCAAAGGTCAGCTGATCTGCATCGCGCAGGACCGGGACCACCAGACCGCGGTCGGTGCCGACGGCGATGCCGATATCGTAATAGTGGTGATAGACGATATCGGTGCCGTCAATACGGGCATTGACGGCCGGGAACTGTTTGAGTGCCTCGATGCTGGCCTTGACGAAGAACGACATCATGCCCAGCTTGATGCCGTGCCTGGCGGTGAAATGCTCCTGGTGGCGGCTGCGCAGCTTCTTGACCCAGGACATGTCGGCTTCGTTGAAGGTGGTCAGCATGGCGGTCTGCTGGCGGGCCTGAAGCAGCCTCGCGGCAATGCGCTGGCGGATCGGCGACATCGGCTGGCGGGTGGTCGGCCGGCCGTCGTCGGTGGCCGCTGGCGCAGCTTCGCTGGCGGCGCTCGGTGCCGGGGGTTTTTCTGACGGCTTTTTCTCGGGTGCTGCTTGGTCGTGTGCGAGGACATCGTCCAGAATGACCCTGCCTGCCCGGCCGCTGCCAGCAACCTCGTGCAGATTGATGCCACGTTCCGTGGCCTGTTGGCGTGCTGCGGGGTTCACCGCCGGCGTCGAGGCCTGTGCAGCTGGAGCTGCGGGGGATGCCACCTGTTTGGTGCCCTGTGTGGACGGAGCTGCGGGAGGCGCCTTGGGTACGGCTGCTTCAGTCTTGGCAGCCGTTGCCTGGGCAGGAGCAGCCTTGGCCGCAACACCTTCCTCAAGTTTGGCGATGACCGTACCGATCGGCACCGTCTGCCCCTCCGGAATCAGGATGTGCAGCGTGCCCGAAGCCTCCGCGGTCAATTCGACATTGACCTTGTCGGTTTCCAGTTCGCAGATGATGTCATCCTTGGCGACCGCGGCACCGTCCTCCATGTGCCAGCTGGCAACCAGGGCTTCGAGAATCGATTCGCCGATTTCTGGGATCTTGATTTCCATTTATTTGTCCTTCTTGCCATTCAGGGCGGCGTCAATGATCAGCTGCTGTTCTTCGAGGTGCCGACGATGCGAGCCGACGGCGGGTGCAGAGGCGGGCCGGCGGCCGCAGAACTCCGGCATCTTGCCGAGGTGACGGGCCAGGCTGGTGTGCAGGTGAGGCCAGGGACCCATGTTTTTCGGTTCCTCCTGAACCCAGACGATGCGCTTGGCATTGCTGTAGCGGGCGAGCTCTGCCTGCAATGCTTCGTGGCGCAGCGGGTAGAGTTGCTCGACGCGGAGCAAGCCGACGTTGGTTTTCTTCTGCTCTTCGATAGCCGCCTGAAGTTCGTAGAAGATCTTGCCGCTGCAGAGCAGCAGGGTTTCCACCTGATCGGCCGGCAGGGCACAGGGTATGACGGCCTGGAAAGAGCCGTCGCTGAGATCCTCCAGGGTGCTGGTACAGGCCGGCAGGCGCAGGAGGCTCTTCGGGGTGAAGACGATCAAGGGGCGCCGGTAGGGGAGCTTGCATTGGCGGCGCAAAAGATGAAAGAGCTGCGCCGGGGTGCTCGGGTAGACAACTTGCATGTTGTTGCTGGCGCAGAGGTTCATGTAGCGTTCGATGCGGGCGCTGGAATGCTCGGGGCCCTGGCCTTCGTAGCCGTGCGGCAGGAACAGGACCAGGCCGCTGGAGCGGTCCCACTTGGTGCCGCTGGCGCCGATGAACTGGTCGATAATCACCTGGGCGCCGTTGGCGAAGTCGCCGAACTGGGCTTCCCAGATGGTCAGCCCGTGAGGCGTTTCCAGGGAGTAGCCGTATTCAAGGCCAAGCACCGCCGCCTCGGAGAGCATGCTGTTGTAAATCTGGATTGCGGCCTGGCCTTTTTGCAGGAAGGCCAAGGGGACGTAGAGCTGGCCGGTTTTCTGGTCGACCAACGTGGAGTGGCGCTGATTGAATGTGCCGCGCTGCGAATCCTGCCCTGACAGGCGTACCGGGACATTCTCGACCAGCAGCGAGGCAAAGGCGAGGGACTCGGCATTGGCCCAGTCGATCCCTTCGCCGTTTGTGACACACTCCTCGCGGCGTTTCAGCAGGCGCGCGATTTTGGGGTGAGCGTTCAGCGGGTTCGGCAGGAAAGAGAGGCGCTGGGCCAGTTTTTTGAGCGTTTCTGCGGTAACCTTGGTCTCCGGTTCGTCCGGGGTATATTCGCGCTGAATGCCGATCCACTTGGCCTGGAAGCCGACATCGGTCTGGGGCTTTGGTGCGCCGGTGAGGGCTGCTTCGAGCCGGCTGGTGATGCGGTCGGCGCTCGCTGCGATTGCGTCCTGTTCGACGCCGCTGCTGGTGAGTTGCGCAGCGTAGATTTCGTGCAATGGCGGCCTCTGGCGGATTTTTTCGTACATCAGCGGCTGGGTGAAAAACGGCTCGTCCCCTTCGTTGTGGCCGTGGCGACGATAGCAGATGACTTCCACCACCACGTCGTCACCGAATTCCTGGCGATATTCAAGGGCCAGGCCGGCAGCGAAGGCCGCTGCCTCCGGATTCTCGCCGTTGACGTGGAAGATCGGCACCATGAGCATCTTGGCGACATCGGTGGCGTAGAGTGTCGAGCGGGCATGTGCAGGTGCCGTGGTAAAGCCGATCTGGTTGTTGAGTACCAGATGGAAAGTCCCGCCCGGACTGGTAGCCGTCGATGCGGGAGAGATTGAGCACCTCTGCAACCAGCCCCTGGCCGGCAAAGGCTGCATCGCCGTGAATCAGGACCGGCAGGACCCGTTTCTTGCCGCCGGGGCCGTAGCTGACGTGGCGCGCCCGGCATTTGCCGATGACCACCGGGTCAACCGCTTCCAGGTGGCTGGGGTTGGCCGCCAGGCTGAGATGAATGTTGTGCCCGGATGCGAGCGCCAGGTCGGAGGAGTAGCCCTTGTGGTATTTGACGTCACCGTCGCCGACAAAGGCCAATTCCAGGTTGTCCTGGAATTCGGCAAAGATATTCTCCAGGGGCTTCTGGAAGATGTTGGCCAGTACGTTGAGCCGGCCGCGATGGGCCATGCCCATGATGATGTCGCTGACCCCCCTTTGCGCCGCCTGGTTGAGCAGGCTGTCGAGCAACGGGATGATCACTTCGCCCCCCTCGAGCGAGAAGCGTTTCTGGCCGAGGAACTTGCGGTGCAGGAAGGTTTCGAACAGGGTCGCCTCCTGCAGCTTGGTGAGGATGTGCAGCTGTTCCTCGTGGCTGAACTCCGGGCGATTGCGTTTCTCCTCCATGCGGCGTTTCAGCCAGTCGCGCTTCACCGGGTTCTGGATGTGCATGAATTCGACGCCGATTTCGCCGCAGTAGGTGTCCCTGAGGAGGGCGATGATTTCGTTTAATGTGGCGCTCTGTTTCGGGAAGCGCATCGGATAGAAGGTCTGCTCCAGGTCGGCTTCGCTGAGGCCGAAGGCGGCCAGGCTCAGCTCGGCATGTTCAGTCTGTTCCGGAGAGAGCGGATCCGTGCGGGCCATCAGATGGCCAAGATCCCGGTAGCGGTAGATCAGTGAGTCGACGGCTGAGTTCCTGGAAGCCAGGTCGCGGTCGGTCGCGGGGGTCTGGCGTGCCAGATCGAACCCTTCGAAAAAAGCCTGCCAATCAGGCGAGACCTGGGACGGTTCGGATTTCCAGAGTTGATACTGGTCTTCCAGCCACTGTGGGCTGACATTGCCGGATATGCTCATCGCTGCCCCTGTATGGATAAAATCAAAAGCCCCTAAAGTGTATCAAGGGGTTGCCCTGCAGGCAAACGCAACCTTGTCTTAATTCCAGAGGGTTTGCAAGTGTTTCTCTCCGCATCCTCACCATGCGTTCATGCGCAGGACTACACGCCCTTGTCGTAGTCAGCTTTTGGGTTTGCAGATCCCTTTTTGGCAGGAGAGATTCGGATCGTAAGGAAGGTCGTCGAGATAGCGTTCGGCCTGGATCGCCGCCATGCAACCGGTGCCGGCCGCGGTGATTGCCTGACGAAACTGGTGGTCCTGGACGTCGCCGGCGGCAAAGACGCCGGGGATGTTGGTCTCCGTGCCGTTTTTAGTCAGTAGATAGCCGTCGTTGTCCATCTCCAGTTGCTCGGCAAAGAGCGCAGTGTTCGGCTGGTGACCGATAGCGATGAAGACGCCGTCGCAGTTCAACTCCGAGTCCTCGTTGGTTTTGAGATTCTTGATGCGGACTCCGGTGACCCCGCTGGCGTCGGCAATGATTGCCGTGACGGCGGAATCCCACTTGAAACGGATCGCTTTGTTGGTCAACGCCCGGTCGGCCAGAACCGGGGTCGCCCGCAGTGAATTGCGGCGATGGACCACGGTGACCTGCTTGGCAAATCGGGTGAGAAAGACCGCTTCCTCCATAGCCGTGTCGCCCCCGCCGACCACGACGACCTCACGGTCGCGATAGAAGAAACCGTCGCAGGTTGCGCACACCGACACCCCTCGTCCATAGAGTGATTCTTCATTGCCGACACCGAGCAGCTTGGGTGACGCACCTGTGGAGATGATCAATGACAGACAGCGATAAATTTCATCGCCGACCCAGATACGGAAGGGACGCTCCTGGAAATCGATCCTGGAGACTTCCCCTTCGAGAAATTGCGCTCCAAAGCGTTCGGCCTGCTGGCGCATCCTGTCCATCAGCTCCGGCCCCTCGACCCCTTCGGGAAAGCCGGGGAAGTTATCGACCACAGTGGTCGTCGTCAGCTGTCCGCCCGGTTGGCTGCCATGGATCAGCAGGGGGCAGCAGCGGCTGCGTGCAGCGTAGATAGCGGCGGTCAGGCCGGCCGGGCCTGAGCCGAGGATAATGATTTCATAAATCAGGTCAGGATTGGTCATTGCGTTCCCCCTCGAACTGTTCAGCAGCATGATATGAAGAACGCACCAGAGGCCCGGCCTCGACATGGACAAAGCCGAGTTGCAGCGCCTTCTGGCGCAGTTGGTTGAATTCGTCCGGTTCAATGTAGTGGCGCACCGGTAGATGACTGCGCGTCGGCTGCAGGTATTGCCCTAGGGTCAGCATCGCACAGCCGGCCTCACGCAGGTCTTGCAGGACGGCAACGGTCTCGGCGGCGGTTTCCCCCATGCCGAGCATCAGTCCCGATTTGGTCGGAATGCCAGGGGCGATCCGGGCCGCGGCCGCGAGCAGTTCCAGAGAGCGCCGGTAGTCAGCTCCCGCCCTGGCCGCCTGGTAGAGCCGGGGAACGGTCTCCAGGTTATGCCCCAGAACCTCCGGTTCGGCGGCCAAGATGATTTCCAGGGCGGCGTGGTTGCCTTGCAGATCGGGGATCAGCAGCTCGACGCGGCACTGCGGGGAAAGCGCGTGAATAGCACGGGTGACGGCGGCGAAGTGGTCGGCACCGCCGTCGTCAAGATCGTCGCGCGTCACGGAGGTGATAACCGCATGGCGCAGGCCGAGTTCGGCGATGGCGCGGGCGACCTTGTTCGCTTCCTGCGGGTCGATGGCCAGCGGCGTTGCCTGGACGACATTGCAAAAGCGGCAGTCACGGGTGCAGCGGTTGCCCAGAATCATGAAGGTGGCGGTGCCCTGCTCCCAGCACTCGCCCTGGTTGGGACAGGCGGCGCTGCGGCAGACCGAGTGCAGCCCCTGTTCGCGGTGCAGGCGGTCAATTCTGGCGTAGTTCGGCCCGGCCGGAAAGCGGACCTTGAGCCAGTCAGGTTTGCGCGGTGGTTGGAATGTCATCGTAGCTGCCGAGTAGCGGTCGTTGCATAATGTCACCAAAGTGATGAATCACCCCTTCGGCAACAGCGTTCCTGTCAATCGGGCGGTCAAGCTCCCTGCCCATGGACGTCATGGTGATGCCGGGCAGTCCGCAGGGAATGATTGCCCGGAAATACGCAAGATCATTGTCGATATTGAGTGCAAATCCATGATAACTGATCCAGTGACGGACTGCCAACCCTATCGAGGCTATTTTACGGCCGTCCACCCAGACTCCGGTTTTTCCCGGGATGGATGTCCCGACCAGGCCGTAGTCAGCGAGGGTGCGGATCAGGACCTGCTCCAGCAGGCGTAAAAACCGGTGCAGGTCCCTTTGGTAATGGTTCAGGTCAACGATGGGATAGCCGACCAGTTGCCCCGGGGCATGCAGCGTAATGTCGCCGCCGCGACGACTTGCCGAACATTCGATCCCGGCGGCCTGCAGAGCCTCAGCGCTCCAGAGGAGGTTGTCTTGCCTGGTATTGCGGCCAATCGTGATGACCGGGGGATGCTCAAGAAGGATCAACAGGTCGAAGGGCCATTGCGGGCGACGGTTAACCAGATTCTCCTGGTGGGCCTGGGCGTCCCGGTAAGAGACCAGTCCGGGACGCCAGACCCTGAAACCTTGCGGTATGACAGGAGGCTTCACCTCACCATAAGGTGCCTCTGATGGTTGGCTCACACTGGCTCAAAGTTGCTTTTATCAGCACCGCAGAGGGGACAGCACCAATCCTCGGGCAGGTCTTCAAATGAAGTGCCGGGGTCGATGCCGTTGCCCGGATCACCTTCGGCCGGGTCGTAGATGTAGTCACAGATAACACAGCGGTACTTGGTCATGATCATCTCCTAAGAAGGTCTGGTGGCGCGAGGCGTGATGCTTCGCACGTTAATGACAGGGTTTGTCCTGCCGCAATTCAAGCCGGCGATAAGGGTCCGGCGTCCGGTGATTAAAGTTGCGCTGAGGGTCACTTGATCATGCCGATCAAGGCCTGAACGGTTTTTTCGATGCCATCGGCGGCCTCGGAGATCCTGCCGGCAAGCATGTAGGCCGGTGAGGAGACAATCTTGTTATCCTGGTCGATCACGGCTTCCCTGACCGGGCAGTTGACATGCTTGGCGCCCATCTTGGTCAAAGCGGCCGCCGTGTCTTGGTCGGTGCCGATGGTCAGGGCCGGTGAGTTGATCGGGCCGAGGACCTTTGCCAGAAGGGCCGGGGCGATGCAGACCGCCGCCAATGGTTTTTTCGCAGCGACCGTTTCCTTGACCACCCGGGCCACGTCCGGGTTGACGTTGCAATCGGGGCCGTTAACGGCAAAGTCGCACAGGTTCTTGGCTGCACCAAAGCCCCCGGGTAGAATCAGGGCATCGAAATCGGCAGCCGTCACGTCAGCCAAGTTCTTGATGTTCCCGCGGGCTATGCGTGCTGATTCAACCAGCACGTTGCGGGTTTCACCTTTGGCGGGTTCTCCGGCCAGATGATTGACGACGTGCATCTGCGGGATGTCAGGGGCCATGCACACCGCCTCGGCACCGGCACGGTCAATGGCCAGCAGGGTAATGACTGCCTCGTGGATTTCGCTGCCGTCGTAGACGCCGCAGCCTGACAGAATGACGCCAATTCGTTTTGCCATGGGTTGCCTCCTCAATATCGGGTGACAGTATGTCTTGAGCTGATTCTGCAAGCTCTGTCAAGATTAAAGAAAAATCCCGGCATGTCAAGGTTGATGGAAATGCCTACTGGTCGTTATCTGGCAGGTCGTGTTACTGTGTCAGCCATGCTTTTGCATTTTTTACAAAAAAGAAGACCGAATACGCTCGATCTTGACAAGATCCAGGCGGTTCTTTTTGATCTTGACGGTACCCTGATTGATGTCGATATGCAGCGTTTTGTCCCGGGGTACCTGCGGCGATTGACTGAAAATATGGGTGCCCAGGTCAATCCCCAACGTGCGACCAGGGCGCTGCATCAGGCTGTGGCCGCAATGTTTGCCAATACCGATAGCAAGGTGACTTTGGAGAATATTCTTCTCGAAGAGCTGCAGTCGCAGCTGAACCTCTCGCCGGCAAACTATGCCGCAAGTCTTGACCGCTTCTGCCGCAATGACCTGGAGTCGTTGCGGCCCATGGTCAGCGGACACCCCTTGTCGCCGCAACTGATCGAGGCGTCTCTGGCCAGGGGATGGCAGGCTGTGCTGGCGACCAACCCCATCTTTCCGCGGGCGGTGATCGATGCGCGACTTGCCTGGGGGGGGCTGGATAGCGAGGCCTTTGATCACATCACCGCTTACGAAACAGCGCATTTCTGTAAGCCGAACCCGACCTTTTTCGAGGAGATTCTGGAGCGCTTGCAACTCCCCGCTGAGGCCTGCCTGATGGTCGGCAATGATACCGAGCATGATCTTGCTGCCGGGCAGGTCGGGATGCAAACCTGCCTGTTGACACCCTGGAGTATTCGGCGCTTCGGTGCTAGCTTTAAAGCGGATTGGCAAGGGACCCATCGCGAGTTACTTACCATGATTGAACCGAGTGGCTTCTGTGCGCAGGCAGAGCACCCTCTGCCCAGATTGACATAAGGGCGTGTTTTAGCTAACCTGCGATGTCGTAGTCATGGGGTAAAAAGACAGATGCTCAAGCTCTTTTGCAGATTGTCGGCAAGTTGGTTTCTGCTCATGCCCTGGCTGCTGCTTGGCGGCTGCAATGAACGGCAGGAGACCAGCCTGACGAGTTCGGTTCGCCAGGCAGAGTCGCCGCCGCCGGTGGAGGCGCCTGCCCCCGAATTGCTGCTCACGCAAAGAGCGTTTATCGAAGTTTCCGAGAAGGTTACCCCGATGGTTGTCAATATACGCGCGGAGCGTGTGCGTATGGTTGACCGGATCAGCCCGCTCTTTGAAGAGTTCTTCGGCGAGTTTTTCCATAAGCCTCCGACAGAACAGCGTGAGCACAGCCTCGGTTCCGGGTTTATCCTCAGCGCAGACGGTTATATTTTGACCAACGAACACGTGGTCTCCGGAGCTGAGCAGATCAAGGTCGGTCTCACGGATCAGCGGGTATTCCCCGGCAAGGTCGTTGGCGTTGACCCGAAAACGGACGTGGCCGTTATCAAGATTGAAGTCGATGAACCGTTGCCGGTTGCTGTGCTCGGCGATTCGGACCGGCTCAAGGTGGGGCAGTGGGCCTTGGCTATCGGCAACCCCTTCGGACTCGACAGTACCCTGACGGTCGGTGTTATTTCGGCGACCGGGCGGACGGATGTCGGGATCGAGGATTATGAAAATTTTGTCCAGACCGATGCCTCGATCAATCCGGGCAACTCGGGGGGGCCGTTGCTGAATATTTACGGTGAAGTGGTCGGTGTGAACACGGCGATCGTCGCCAGCGGCCAAGGGATAGGGTTCGCCATTCCGATCAACCTGGCCAAGCTGATTGCCGATCAGCTGATCAGTAGCGGAGAAGTCACCCGCGGTTGGCTCGGCGTCAGCATCCAGCCCCTTGACGCCGAATTGGCCGCATCCTTCGGCTTGGATCGCGTGACCGGTGCTCTGATCACCCGCGTGTTGACGGACACTCCAGCCGAAAAGGCCGGTATGCTGAGGGGGGATGTCCTGCTCAGCTTCGATGGCAAGCCGGTGCGCACGGTCAAGGAGTTGCAACTGCTGGTCGCCAACTCGCCGCTGGGCAAAAGCCTCCCGGTCGAGGTGCTGCGCGATGCGATGCGCATGACTCTCGAGGTGATCCTCGTCGCCCGCGAAGAGGCGTGTACAACCGGTCCAGTCGGCGCGTGATGAAGGCGCCTCTTCCTGGCTCGGTATGAGCTTTGCGCAGACTGCGGAGGGGGTCCGCATCGCGGCGCTCGAAGCGGGCAGCGTTGCCGCCAACGCCGGGGTTCAGAGCGGCGATTTGGTCCTGGCGATCAACCGGCATGAGATCAAGACGCTGGCTGACGTGCAGACGGCTCGCCAGCGGGGTCGAGTCAAGGACAACGCCCTGCTCCTTCTGCAACGCGGTGATACCAGCCTGTTCGTCACGCTGCCGCTAACAGAATAAGGTCCCGGGTTCAGTCCGCCCGAAAAATATATGTTCACTCCACTGATGGAGGTCTCATGGCAAAATTGGTAGAAAACCCTAAGCTGGCATTTCGTTTAGCTCGTGCCATCGTCTCGGATATCGCTCTCTACAACCAGGAAAAGGTCAAGGAGGGCATCAAGAACGATTCGGTTTTTGATGTCCTAGCAGATGAACTGGCAGAAGGGCGCGAGCACTTTTATGGACGAGTTTCCTCAGATCTGACGGAACGCGCCCACCTTTACGATCGGGCGATCGTCGATGTCATGATTAAGCAGGCTGGCAAGATCGAGAGCTCGATCTGGTAGGTTGCATGGCTGAGTCCTGCTGTCTTCAGGTGACCGCAGCCCATGTCGCGGTGCGTCTTGACCGTTTTCTCGATGACAGACTGCCGGATATGTCCCGTTCGCAGATCAAGCGCCTCATCGATGAGGGTGCTGTGACGCTGGACGGTCTCAAGAGCAAAGCCGGCACAAAACTGCGCGGCGGTGAGAAGATTTGTGTGCTCTTGCCGAAACCGATGCCCACATCGGCGCGTGCGGAAGAGATCCCGCTGGATGTTCTTTACGAAGATGTTGCCTTGATTGTTATCAACAAGCCCGCCCATCTCGTGGTGCACCCGGCCCCGGGCCATCAGAGTGGGACCTTGGTGAACGCTTTGCTGCACCATTGTAAGGACCTCTCCGGGGTGGGCGGTGAGCTGCGTCCCGGTATCGTCCATCGGCTCGACAAGGACACCTCGGGGGTTATGGTCGCAACCAAAGACGATCGCACGCACCAATATCTGGCCAGGCAGTTCAAGGCACACTCGATACAAAGGCGTTATCGGGCCTTGGTGTACGGTATAGTGACAGGGATGAAGGGTACCATCGACCAACCGATTGGCAGGCACCCTATCCATCGCAAAAAAATGTCTACGGAAGCGCGCGTCAATCGCCATGCCATTACCCATTGGCGGGTATTGCGTCGTTACGAGGCAGATCGCCTGACGCTTGTCGACCTGCGCCTGGAAACCGGCCGGACCCATCAAATCAGGGTCCATTTGGCCGGGATGAACTGCCCTGTGGTCGGCGACCCTCTCTATGGCGGGGCCAGCCGGATCAAAGCCCTTGGCGATTGTGCCTTGCGGGAGCGGGTGGGTCGACTGGACCGGCAGTTCCTGCATGCCTGGCAACTCGGTTTCGAGCACCCCAACGGTACCGCCATGCTGTTCCAGGCCGCGCTGCCGCCGGAGCTCCAGGGCGTCCTCGATTATCTGGAAGAGAAATATAACTATCAATCTGCCGACCTCGACGTCTCTCCGTATGCAGGTCTGCTGGAAAAGACTAGAGATGAAAACCGTTAAACAGGGAAAAATTCACTACCTGCAGCCGACCTGGGTCGGTCAGACGAACCTGGTCGCCGGTTTTACCACGCGCAACGGCGGCAGCAGCCGGCCACCGTTCAATTCGCTCAACCTCGGCTACAATTCCGGTGACCAGCTCTCTCAGGTGGATGCCAACCGTGCTGCCGTCGCCAGGGCTTTTGACCTGGAGCCACATCTGCTGCTGACAGTCAGCCAGGTTCATGGCAGCGAAATCCTGGTGGTCGATCAGCCAAATCCCGATGTTTCACATTTTCAACGCGTTGAGAGTGATGCGATCATTACCAATCAACGCAATATCTTGATCGGGATTCTTGTCGCCGATTGTTTCCCGATTATACTCTATGACCAGAAGCGGCATGTGTCTGGCGTTGTTCATCTTGGCTGGCGAGGCATGGCTGCCGGCCTGTTGGGTCGCACCGTGAAAGCGATGCAGGAGATTTTTTCCTGCCAGCCGCAAGACCTCTGCGCGGCGATCGGTCCGGGCATTGCCGCCCACAGTTACGAAGTCGATCGCCCGGTACGCGACGCTTTTCGACAGGGGACTGACCAGTGGGGGCGGATCGCCACGGAAGTGAGCCTCGGTCACTGGCAGCTTGACCTGCAGCAGAGCGCCATGCTGCAGCTTGATGAAGCCGGCCTCGCCCAGATGGCCGTTGATCTGGTCAAGGAATGCACCTGTTGTCACAAGGAGACCTTTTTCTCCTACCGGCGCGACCAAGGCAGAACCGGGCGGCAAATGGGCTTTGCTTTGTTGCGTTAAAGATTTTTTCAAGTGGGAGCCTATGCTTATGGACCGGCCGCATGCTTTGATTATTGAGGATGACCCCAGCGTTTGTGAACTGCTATTCTCCTGCCTGACCAAGGCGGACTATCGTGTGTCTGTCGCCCAAAGTGGCGAGGCGGCCCTGGCGCAGATCGACGAGGATCCGCCGCATGTTGTCGTGCTTGACCTCAATCTGCCCGGCATGAACGGCCTGGATGTCTGTCGCAGCATGCGCCAGGATTCCTGGATGGGAAAGATTCCGGTGCTGATGCTGACCGGTAAAACCGAAGAAGATGACATCGTCGCCGGGCTGGAAGTCGGAGCCGACGATTACATGACCAAACCCTTCTCGGCGAAGCTCCTCACGGCGCGGGTCAAGGCCCTGTTACGTCGAGGCAGTCCTCACAAGAGGGTGGCCGGCGCTACCGACGGCGTAGCCGAACCAATCAACACAGTAGAGACGCTCATAATCAAGACCCTCGGCAAGTGCGAGCTGCGCGTAGATGACCGCCGCTTGCCTTGGGCTGAGGAATTCAGCCCGGCACAACGCCAGCTCATGTCAATGCTGGTCGGAAACCTCGCCGGGAAGGTCTCCCAGGAAGAAGTCCAGGTGGCCTTATGGCCGGACAGCTCATCGCCAAGGGCCCGCTCAAGTTTCGACTCTCTTCTCTCACGGGTGCGCCGTACCCTTGACGAGGTCCTGGATCCTTTTGACAGCAAAAAGTACTTGGTCGTCAAGCGCGGCTATCTCTGCCTCGAAAACGCCCGCATTGACGCTCACGAATTTCACCGACTGATCCGCAAAGCCAACAAACAGCTTGCTGCCGGTGAATTGTGGCCAGCCGAAATTGCCTTTTCATCTGCCTTCAGCCTGTGGCAAGGGACTTTCGTCCCTGGGAATTTCGGCAGCGATGCTGCCCTTGTCTTTCAGGATGAGCTGGAACAGCTGTACCTGGAAAGCAGCCTGACCTTCGCCCGGTTGCTGGCCGAGTGCAAGCGCTACCAGCAGGCGGCCAAGTTGCTGCGTGATGCTTTGCGGTACGACCCCACCAACGACAGTGTCGTTCGTCTGCTCTATCGGCTTCATCTGGCCGAGGAAAACACTGGACAAGCCGGCCAGCTCCTCAAACAATATCGTGAAGCCTTGGCCAGGGAGAACTTCCCCGATCATGAGATCCAGGAAGCTTTGCAGGATTTCCCGAAGGGGAAACCGGTTCGGGGTTGGCTGGCTGCTAATTGATTTTTCGCGGGAATCCCTTAAAAAATAGCATTTTTTCTCTCCAGGCCGATCCATGTAAGAAATTTGTGAGAAGCGGTGTGTATAATACTCGCAAAAATCCGCTTTTGCTTGCAGGCTTTAGGAGTTGATGCGAAGAGAGGGATTGATATTTGTTTCCAGGGGGGCCCCTATCCGATGGGTAGGGGTCATTTTTTTGTGCATTTTTCCTCTGGATGCTGCCAGGCAAGGGTCTTTCGGCAAACTACCAATCAGGAGAGTCTCGCCAGGGAGCCCTCCTTTACAAGGAAAGCTGATGTTTGGTCGAGGTTCTGTCCGCCATTGACCGCGATGACGTGCCCCCGCCTTTCATTGTCTCACCCTGCTGGGGTATAATAACTAAAAATCTAAGAATGACGATCATTCAGGTCACCTGAAATTATGAAAACCTTAAGGGTTGTAACAGTATTAGTGCTGATGGGACTGTTTTTGTTGAACTGCTCTTCCAATAAAGACTGGAGCACCGCAAGCCGCGAATCCGCCGGGATCGCCCCCATCCCTGCAGTCACCGAGGAAGCCGTTGTGCAAGTTTATGGCGCCAAAGCGTGGGGGTGGCGTGGCTGGTTTGCCATTCACACATGGATCGCAGCGAAGCGCACCGGTGAGGCTTCATACACGGTATACGATGTGGTCGGTTGGCGCGCTCATCGTGGTGAGCCCGTGCTGAGAATTGCCAAGGACCTTCCCGACCGCTACTGGTTTGGGGAGAAACCCCGTATACTTAAAGAACATCGGGGTGCAGGCGTCGATAAGTTGATTGATGAGATTGACAGGGCCGCCCAAGCCTATCCCTGGAAAAGCAGCTACACGGTTTTTCCAGGGCCCAACAGCAATACATTTACCGCCTGGATTGCCAAGCAAGTACCAGCCCTTGGGCTGAGCCTGCCTTTTACGGCCATCGGCAGTGGTTACGTCAACTAGCGGCCATTCTCAAGGCCGGGGTTGTACCAGTCGCAGCGGGTCAGCGGCAAGCCGCTGGCTTGCCGCCCCGACTTGACCAGCAGGCTCTGATAGAGACCCAGCCGCCCGGTCTCAAACCCGTAGGCCGAGCCTGCCATATAGATTCGCCAGATGCGATAGGTTTCTGAGCTGGTCATGGCAATGGCTTGGTCTCTCTTATCCTCCAGGCGCTTGACCCAGTGACGCAGTGTCATGGCGTAGTGCTCGCGCAGGCATTCGACGTCGCGAACTTCGAAGCCGGCCGCTTCGGCGGTGTGCAGCGAGGTGCTGATCGGGATCAGCTCTCCATCGGGAAATACGTATTTATCTATGAAGGAGGGGCCTCTTAGGGGGGCATTGGTTATCGATTCCGTGATGCCGTGGTTCAGGAAGACCCCGCCAGGTTTCAGCAGCTGATGGGCCTTTTGGAAATATTCCGGCAGTTTCTCTGCGCCAACATGTTCGATCATGCCGACGCTGACCAGCTTGTCGAATTGTTGGTGCGTTGGTGCCTCTCGATAATCGCACACCTCAACCCGGCACTGATCTTCCAGCCCCTCCGAACGGATGCGTGCGCTCGCCAGTTCGGCCTGTGCCTGGCTGAGAGTGATGCCCAGCGCGTCAACTTGATATTTCTTGGCGGCATGGATGATCAGCCCCCCCCAGCCGCAGCCTATATCGAGTAATGTGTCCGTTCGCAGTAACAGCTTGAATATCTAAGCGGGTTAAAGTCCCGTCCGAGGAGTTGTCCGTGCACCTCGGTAGCTCGAGGGAGCGGCGTTCTGGCAACAGGGGGTCGTGAGTTCCCAATTGGCAAAGCAGCAGGCCGTAACGCAAGTGAACCTAAATGTAGCCTCGTTAAACTAAAGCGAAGATGCCGACCCTGTGGACACAAGGGGAAGGCCGATGTCACAGGCCGGGAAAACGGAAGCAGCCTGTGTGATCTTCCGGGGTAGCAGGGTCGGCATGTTGCGGATGATATTCAAGCCCAGTGCTGGAGACCCGTTACGGTGATGTTGAGGAACATCGACCGGTGCGTATAAGGAAACGAAATCGCACCGGGCTGTAGCGGGAGTCGGAGGGGTTCATAGTACCGTTTGAGGGCGAGGGACAACATAACCCGGCCCGAGGGAAGGAACCCTGCTTTGTTCATGCAACCGAAGAGCGGAGGATCAGAGGGATTGCAGAGATGCTAACAACCCCGGAAAATATCAGGACGCTACAGAGGAAGCTCTACCGCAAGGCCAAGCAGGAACCGGCCTGCCGCTTCCACGCCTTGTACGACAAGGTCTATCGGGCCGACATCCTCAGTCATGCCTATGTCGCTTGTCCGTGCCAACAAAGGGAGTGCCGGTGTTGACGGCGTCACCTTCGAGGCCATCGAGGAACAGGAAGGGGTGACCGCATTCATTGCGGAGTTGGAAGAAGCACTGAGAAATAAGACGTATCAGCCCGGATCCGGTAAGACGGGTCATGATTCCCAAGAGCGGATGGCAGTCAGCGTCCGCTGGGGATCCCGACGATCCGGGACCGGGTGGCGCAGATGGCCGTCAAGCTGGTCATCGAGCCGATCTTCGAAGCGGACTTCTGCGAAACCTCCTACGGATTCCGACCGAAGAAGTCAGCCCATGACGCAGTCGATGATGTAGCGTATGCTCCTGAACAAGGGCTACACCGAAGTCATCGACGCCGACCTGTCGAAGTACTTCGACACCATCCCCCACGCCAAACTGCATGGCCGTGGTGGCCGAGCGCATCTGTGACGGGTGCGATCCTGCACCTGATCAAGATGTGGCTTAAAGCCCCGGTCATGGAGAGTGGACAAGGATGGCACGAAGCGGAATGTCGGCGGCGGCAAGGGCAACCGTAAAGGTACGCCGCAAGGCGGGGTCATCTCGCCGTTACTGTCCAATCTCTACCTGCATCTGCTGGACAGGATTTGGGAGACGGCGTAATCTGCAAGCAACGGTTAGGTGCCCGCATCGTCAGGTACGCTGACGATATCGTCATACTTTGCCGGAGAAACAAGTCTGGTCGAGGCCATGGCCAGTGCTGCGGCAGGTTCTGGAGCGGTTGGGACTTGCCCTGAACGAGACAAAGACCAAGAGTGGTCGATGCCTACGAGGGAAAGTTTGACTTTCTTGGATTTACAATCTGGATGGGGCGAGGCAGGAAGACGGGGAACTATTACCCGCATGTCCAGCCATCGAAGAGAGCTGAGCAGAAAGTTAAAGACCGGATCACCGAACTCACGCAACGAGAGTCGGACGATCATGCCCCTTGAGTGGGTGGTGAACGAAGTCAATGCCATGGTCAGAGGCTGGGTTGGCTACTTTCACTACCGCAATTGCAGCCAGCCGTTGGGCCGGGTAAGAAATCACCTGGAACAACGTCTGATCACCCACCTGCGCAAGCGGCACAAGGTCAGAAACAGGAACTCAGGCTACGTCAGGTTTCCCAACAGATCATTGTACGAGAATTACGGTCTGTACAAAGTGCCGACAACAGCTGGTTGGAAGAGAGCGCATGCCTTGCGGTGAAGAACATCGGAAAGCCGTGTGCGGGAGAACCGCACGCACGGTTTGATGAGGAGGGGCAGGTAACCCCTGCTCCTTACTCTACCCGGCTTTGAGGCGCAGTTTGCGGCAGATGTAATCAAGCTTGCGGTACTGCGCCTGATCGAGGCTCTCGTCCTGGCTGTGAAAGAAGGCACAGGAATAAACCATGCGCTTGTCCAACCAGAGGCGGTAGAAGTCGTTGGAGATATTGTAGTGATAGCTGACAGCCTGCGCATCCCGCTCTTTCGAATGGGCCCTCCCGCGCAATGTGAGCGTGCGATGGCCATTCTCCACAGGTTGCCTGCCCAGCAGGGGTAGAAGTTTCTGGCCGATCCGTATCTTCTCAGCCACCTTCCACTGCCTGCCGACCAGAAAATCGGCCAACTCGAAACAAGTTTCAAGATCGCCAAGGATATCAAAATCATCGTAGACGAACGCTTCACCGAGGGAGAGTTCGCTGGGGCACCATAGCAAACGACGCAGGGCGGCAGGTCTCTTGAGTTGCAGGGTAAAGTGTGGTGGTTGGCTGCCGTGACTCCATGTGGCGCCGTTCCAGAGCCGGATGGCAAAGGGCTTGATGGGGGCTGCGGCGAAAAGTTCGTCGAAAAAATGGAGGCTTTGCAAGGTTACCGAATCCTGGCTCGCCGTTCGTTTGGCCAAATTCCCGAACATGGGCCCTCCTCTTAGGGACTGACGTCTCTGTAAATCAATAAAACATTCTCAAAAAATTGCAAGTCTCGGGGTCGTCACATTTCGTAAGATCGGCATCGAGGCTATCAAGGGTAATTCCTTCCGAACTTTCCTTGTTGCGGTTGTGAGATTTTTTTGAGAGGTTGTGTGCTACTAATGGCTCGAGAAAAATTCCTGCCTCCGTTTCAAGAAAAAGGCCCGGGTTATCGACCCGGGCCTTTTTCTTTGTCTCAGTCAGAAGATGTTTTCATAAAGCCGGCTACCGGTCGACAGCCATGTTGAACCCTGTCCAGCGGCCAATGACCTGGCGCAAGGCGTCCCGGTAGGTCTCCCCTCCCACGACGAAGCCGTTATTATGATCGGCCCCGGGGATCCAGAGCAATTGTGTTCCAGCGGGCGCCTGGGCAAAAAGCTCCTCTGCCATGCGTGGCGGGCAGACCGCGTCGCTGGTGCCGTGGATGAGTAATAGGGGGCTTTCCAGCGCGGAGATTTTCGCCAGGTTGTCGTATTTCGCTCTGACCAGCCAGCCGAGCAAGAAGCTGAGCGATGGATAGTGGATGTGCCCCATGGCAGCGATCGAGGTGAACGCCGCCTCCATGATCAAACCGGCAGGATGGTGGTGCAGTGCGCCTTCCAGGCCGATGGCGGCACCCAACGAGCGTCCGAAAATAATCGTGCGATCCGCCGTCCAGCCCTTCTCCTCGAGCAGGTCCATCGCGCCGGAAATATCGGCATAGGTCCCGGCCTCATCGGTTTTGCCAGCGCTTTTGCCATACCCCCGGTAGTTGAAGATGAATACGGCGGCTCCCAGGCTGTGCAACAGCTGCAGAGTCTCCAGTCGATGTGAAATATTTCCGGCGTTGCCCATGCAGAAGAGCACTATGGGTGCTCCGGGTTGACCGGGGATCAGCCAGCCGTTGAGCTGCGTACCATCCCTTGCCGTAAACGCGAGCTCCTCAAAGGGAAGGCGTACGGCGGCCGGTGTGCTGTCTTGGCGGGCTTTCGGAAAGTAGAGAAAGTGATGTTCGAGCGCAGAGCGTACAGGCATGGCAAAGATCAGTGTGACAAGCAGGTAGATGAGGAGCCGGATGTGCAGCTTTTTGCCGAGGGCCGCCGCGGACTTGAGAGACATGGTGCGCTCATTTTCGCCAGAAACTCGGGAAGACCAGCACTAGCACAGTGAACAGTTCCA
Source organism: uncultured delta proteobacterium (assembly GCA_963825615.1). Taxonomy (GTDB): domain Bacteria; phylum Desulfobacterota; class Desulfuromonadia; order Desulfuromonadales; family BM103; genus JAHEDT01. The sequence goes on along the minus strand of CAWGTV010000008.1, from coordinate 95,434 downwards.
ATCGGCCCAACAGCATGCAGAAGGACAAAACCAGTTTACCTACCGCCGGAACATGGGCGAAGTTGTCGACCGGCCCGACCGAGCCGAGCCCCGGGCCGATATTGCTGAGCGTGGCGATGACCGAGGCTCCCGCCGAGGGCAGGTCCATGCCGATCCCGGCCATGATGAAGGAGGCGGTCACGAAGACGCCCATGTACAGGGCGAAGAAGCCGAGAATCGACTGCATGACTTCCTTGTCCACCGGACGGTCACCAAGTTTGACCAGGCGCACGGCGCGGGGGTGGATCAGCCGGAAGACCTGGACCTGGGCGTGTTTGAAGAGGAGCAGGATGCGGGCCACCTTCATACCGCCCCCGGTGGAACCGGCGCAGCCGCCGATAAACATGGAAAAGATCAGCAGATACTGGCAAAGGACCGGCCAGAGCTCATAATCGGCGGTGCCGAAGCCGGTGGTGGTCATGATCGAGACTACCTGAAAGGCGCTGAAGCGCAGGTTGTCGAGAAAATTCGGATAAACGCTGCCCATATTGAGCAGAACGATCAGGATGGTGCCGACCAGGGTCAGTCCGGTATAGAAGAGAAACTCCTCGTTGCGGATGAAATCGCCGATCTTGCCGCGCAGGGCAAGGTAATGCAGGGAGAAATTGACTCCGGCCAGAAACATGAAAAAAGTGATCACCCAGTCGATGTAGGCACTGTCGTAGGCGGCCACGGAGGCGTTGCGGGTTGAGAATCCGCCGGTGGCCATGGTGGCGAAGGCGTGGTTGATGCTGTCGAAGAAGCTCATGTCGCCGGCCATCAGCAGCATGACCTCGGCTCCGGTGAGCAGCACGTACACTCCCCAGAGCAGCTTGGCGGTATCCTGGATGCGAGGTTTCAGGCGATCGGCGGTCGGCCCGGGCACCTCGGCCTTGAAGAGCTGCATGCCGCCGACACCGAGCATCGGCAGGATCGCCAGGGACAGCACGATAATCCCCATGCCGCCCAGCCATTGGGTCAAGGAGCGCCACAACAACAGGCTCGGCGGCAGCGCCTCGATGTCGGTGAGAATCGTTGAGCCGGTGGTGGTGAAGCCGCTCATGGTCTCGAAGAAGGCGTTGATGTAAGAAGGGACCGCGCCGGAAAAAACAAAGGGCAAGGCGCCGAAGAGCGCGAAAAAAGTCCAGCCGAAGGTCACCACGGCAAAGCCTTCACGCACAGAGAGGTCGGTTTCGGAACGAAACAGGCAGAACAACAAGCCGCCGCAGAAGGCTGATATCAGGGCGGAGATAATGAAAGCGCTGGCCGCTCCGTCGCCGTACAACCAGGAGAAGGGCAGCGGGATGAGGAGGGCGATGGCGAGGAAGAGCAGCAGCGCCCCGAGAATGCGCAAGGTCAGGGTGATGTTCATCTACTCGAAGAACCTTTCAACCTTGGCCAGGGCTTCGGGTAGCGCGAAGACCAGCACACGGTCGCCGACCTTGAGGCGGCTCTCGCCGTCCGGAATTTCGTACCCCTGCTGATGAACGATGGCGCCGATGATGGCTCCGCGCGGAAAATGCAACTCCTTGATCGGGAGATCGACAATCTCGCTGTTGTTTTTGACCTCGATTTCCATGACTTCGGAATTGCTCCCTTCGATGGTGGCCAGGGAGATGACGTTGCCGCGGCGTACAAATTTTAGGATGGCGCCAGCCGCCGAGAGGCGGGGCGAGACACAGGCGTCGACACCGAGGGAAGGGGCCAGGTCGAGGAATTCCGGGCGGTTGACCAGGCAGAGTGTCCGGTGCGTGCCGTGTCTTTTGCAGAGCAGAGAACAGAGGATGTTGGTCTCGTCATTTTCGGTAGCAGCGATGAAAACATCGGCGTCGGCCACACCTTCGTCAAGCAAAACCCGAATATCGGTCCCCTCGGCATGGATCACCATGGTCTTCTGCAGCTTTGCCGAAAGCTTCTCACAACGGGCCATCTCCCGTTCCACCAGGCGGACGTTGAAGCCGCGTTCCTCGAGGCTGCGGGCGACGCGCAAGCCGATGCGTCCGCCACCGAGAATGAATGCCTTGCGAGCCCCCCGGCGTTTTTCCTCCTGAATCTTCAGCAGGTACTGGATGGCGGGCAGTTCCTCTTTGTGGGCAAAGATGAAGATACTGTCGCCAATCTGGATGGTGTCGTCGCCGCGGGGGATGATGGTGTGGCCATGGCGGGCGATAGCGACCACAACGAATCGGTACATACCGCGAATTTCACCAAGTTCTTTGAGGGTCAGGTCACACAGCGGGCTCTCTTCGGTGATACGGTAACCAAGGAACTGAATCTGCCCGCCGACAAATTCGGCGACATCGAAGGTCCCGGCCCGGCCGGCCAGGTTGGCGAGTTCGTCCGCCACGGCGTCATCGGGGTTGATCATCAGGTCGATGCCCAGTTTGTCCTTGGAGAGGACTGCCCCGCGGCTCAGGTAGTCGATGCTCTTGACGCGCGCGATGCGTTTGCCGACCCCGTATTCCCGCGCCAGCAGACAGACTAGGATATTGACCTCGTCGAGATCGGTGACGGCCATGACGATGTCGGCTTCCTTTATGCCGGCCTGTTCCATGGTTTCGGCGCTGGCGCCGTTGCCAAGGATGCCGAGCACGTTGAGCCGGTCCTGGGCGGCGTTGAGATTGTCCTGGTCGCGGTCGACCAAGGTCACCTCGTGACCTTCTAGGGACAGCCGCTCACAGAGAAAGTAGCCGACCTGTCCGGCTCCGACGATGAGTATGTTCATCTAGCGATCCTTGGTTGCGATGAAAATTTAAGGAGACAGAATACATGAGCAGAATACAGAATACAGAATATAGAAGATGGCCCTTGCCTGCCAGCTGCCAGCTAAATGCAACCGTTCCCTGAGACAAGGAGGCTCCAATTTGAAGATTTTTTGCTGTCTTCTGACTCCTGTCTTCTATATTCTGCTGTCCATGAATCCTTTCAATGATGTCTCCGAAGAGCAGCTGCGCCGCGAACGTCAGAAGGCCCGTGAATTAAGACGTTCCCAGTGGTGGCGCAACCGGGTTGCCGCCGGTGTCTGCCACTACTGCGGCGAGCATTTTACCCCTGGTGAGCTGACCTTGGATCACATTGTGCCGCTGGTGCGCGGCGGCCGCAGCACGCGCGGCAACTGTGTCCCGGCCTGCAAGGAGTGCAACACCCGCAAACGCGACCTGCTGCCTACCGAGTGGCAGGATTACCTCGACAGCCTGACACGTCGTTAGAGCTCTTCCTGCTGATCCGACTCATCTTCGTCGCTGCCGATGTCGATGTCGTCATCGTCCAGATCATCGAAGTCTTCATCCATGAACCGTTCCAAGAAGCGCTGGTTGCTGCGCAGGCGCCGCTGAATCTTCTCTTCCAGTTCGGCGAGTTCAGGGAAACGCTCTGTCCTGACTTCTGCTTCCGGCTGTTCCGGTTCCGGCATCTGGTCATGCTGGTCCGTCATGGCAAATCCCTTGTGCATGTTCGATATAAGTCCACGTATTGCCCGGCAGCATGGGTCCAGGAAAAATCCTGGTTCATCCCCTGCAGCATGATTTTTCGCCAGGCCGATGTATCCGCATAAGCCGCCAGGGCCCGGTCAAGTCCCTCGAGCATGCTGGCATGGCGGTATTCGAGGAAAACGAAGCCGTTGGCCTGATCCGGTGATGTCTGTGGATCGACGATGGTATCGGCAAGGCCACCGGTCGCATGGACCAGCGGCACCGCGCCGTAGCGCAGTGCGATCAACTGTCCGAGGCCGCACGGTTCGTAGCGGCTCGGCATCAGGAACAGGTCGCTAGCGGCATAGATACGGCGAGACAAGGTATCGTCGAAACGCAGAAGGACGCGGGCCTGATCTGGATAATAGCTCGCGGCATCGGTCAGGCAGCGCTCAAAGTCGGGATTGCCAGTGCCAAGGATAACCAGCTGCAGGTCGCGGTTCATGACCATGTCCCAGCTCTCCAAAACCAGTTCGATGCCCTTCTGGGAATCGAGCCGCGTGACCATGGCCACCAGCGGCGTTGCTGGCGATAGTTGTAGACCGAGTTCCTTTTGCAGGGCTCTCTTGCAGGCGGCCTTGCCAGAGAGTCTGCGCGGCGTGTAGCTGTGGGTCAGGGCCGGGTCGCTGGCCGGTGACCAGAGTTCGCCGTCGAGACCGTTCAACAGGCCGTGCAGCCGGTCCGCTCGTGAGCGCAGCAGGCCGTCTAGCCCCATGCCACGTTCTGGTGTCTGAATTTCCCGGCAATAGGTCGGTGAGACGGTGTTGACCTGGTCCGCAAAACGGATGCCGCCTTTGAGCAGGGAGATCTGGCCATGATATTCGAGTCCCTCGGCAGTCAGCGTCGCTGCATCGAGGCCCAGAGCACTCCCGGCAGCCAACGGGAAAACCCCCTGGTAGCCAAGATTGTGAATGCTGAACAAGCTGCCGGTGCTGGCGAAGAAGGGGTCGCGCCAGAGCTGCTGGTGCAGGTAAACCGGGACCAGGCCGGTCTGCCAGTCATGGGCGTGGATGACGTCTGGAGCAAAATCGAGGGCGCGGGCAAGTTCCAGGGCGGCGCGGCTGAGCAGGCCGAAGCGCTCGGCATTGTCAGGGTAGTCAGTGCCTTGCTCGCCATAGAGCTCTGGGCGGTCGAAAAATTCCGCATGATCGATGAAGTAGACCGGAACGCCCCGGCTGTCTCCGATACGGTAGCTGACCTCATAGATGCGGCCGCCCATCGGGACCGACAGTTTGCGGCGGCTGGCGCGGAGCTTGCCGGCGACGTTACGGGCGGCACGGTACCAGGGCATGACCAGTCGCACATCGTGGCCAAGGGCATGCAGCGCCGGGGGCAAGGAACCGACGACGTCGGCAAGACCGCCGGTCTTGGCAAAGGGTGCGGCCTCGGAGGCGACCATGAGCACTTTCAGAGTTGGTTCAGGCATATTTTTTCTTGCGAGGTGAGTTGGTCATGTCAGCACGGCATTCTAACCCAGGCGGAGGAATTTATCCAGTCGGTAGCCGACTGCGGCGGCACGCGCCAGGCGTTGGCGCAAGATGCCGGCGATCACCGCCGTTGCTGCCTTGCCGGATGCTGCCTCCGGTTGATCCAGTGGCATGATGGCCGCTTGTAGCGCAACTGCGCCAGCCAGGGCCGTCATCCCTTCCTGCAAAAACCAGGTGCTGCCGGCATGGGTATTGATACCGAGCAGCCCGGTGATGGCAGGGTCGATGCACAGCTGCGGCAAAAGCTGCTGCAGAGTCAGCCGGATGTGGGACGCTTGAGCTGGTCTGCATGAGAAAAGAGGTGATTGTAAGGCCTCTCTGCTGCTCTGGCGAGCTGGCCTGCTCCTGCCAGGCATAGTCAAGGCCGTAGCGGTGCAGCCAGGCCAGGCAGTCAGAGCCTGCCGCGCAGCCCAGGAGCCTGCCAAGGTTATGCAGCAGAAGCCAGCACAGCAGCGGTGCGCCAAGGGCGGCCTGCCTGCGCGTGCCGTGCCACGCATCCACCAGCAGCTTGCCGGGCAGTTGCGTGGTGGGCAGGCTGGCCAACCAGCCGGTGATGGCGGCCAGCTGTGCAGTCAGGTCGATGTCCCCGGCGGGTGATTCGACACCTCCTGCCATCCCCTGCAGGGTTGCAGCAAACGCCTGTAGCTCCTCGGCCAGGCGCACCGTCAGCTTCCTGATCGGGGCCGTTTGCGGCGAGGCGGTCAAGCCGCCGGCCAATACCTGCAGACGCCCCGGATCGAGCAGACCGGTGAAGCTGTCCCAGAGCGGTTGATAGCGAATCTGCAGCATTTCTCGATCGAGGTTGGCCACGGCACGCCCCTGCAAGCGCTGATGCAGCTGCTGCCAATACCCGTCGCGATCGTCGAGAAGTTTGGAACCCTTGAAAAACCTGGTGCTCATAAGCATTCAGCTGCAGTACGAAGCCCTGCTGCATCTGCTCGACCGGGCGCAGGTATTCGCTCCCTTGCAGGTTGCGGAAGCGGCAGAACTCCCCGCGCGCCGGGTCCAGGCCGATTGCCTGCCAGAGCGGTGGCATGGGATGCGCGTCCCCTTCCTGCTCTGCAGAGGCCTTGGGGGCTGCGTGGTGCAGCCGGCCTTCGGTGTGTTGTGCGGCGTTGTTGTAGATGACGAGGACTTTTTCTCCGGCGTAACCGTTGCTGAAAGCGAAGACGTTGTCATCGATGCCATCGCCGGTGGCGAAGTCGTAAAGGGAGAAGTGCTCGACGCCGGAAAAGCGCTGCCGGAGGCGCAGCAGCGGAAAAATCTGCCGTTCGTGGTGGGCGATAAAGCCGGCATCCGGTTCCTCGGTCCAGTAGGCGCGGCGATATTCCATGCCGTATTTTTCCCGCAACCCTTCGATCTGGCCATGGCCGAACATGGGTAGGCCGGGGAGGGTGGCCAGCAGCGTGGCGACGCCGAAATACTTGTCATCCTTGCCGAACTGCTCCACGGCGGTCGCTTCATCAGGGTTGTTCATGAAATTGACATAGCGCTTCAGGATCTCCGGGTTGTAGGCCAGGATATCCTTGAGGATCTTGCGGTACTTGGCGTTTTCCTCGCGCTTGAGCATGTTCATGAAGGCGCTGTTGTAGACCCGGTGCATGCCGAGAGTGCGGACGAAATAGCTCTCCATCAGCCAGAAGGCCTCGGCGATCAGCAAGGTGTCGGGGGCTTCACGGTTGATGCGGTCGACGACCTCGCGCCAGAACTCGACGGGGAAGGCGCGATCGAAGTCATCGTCGGACATCCAGAAGGCTGAGCGCGAAGGGACGCCGGCGCTGCCGCCCGGCGGCGGAAACCAGAGCCGGCGGAAATGCTTGCGGGCCAGGGTCATGGCGGCGTCGAAACGGATCAGGCTGAAGCGCTGCGCGATGGCAACGATCAGGTCGCTCATGGCCCGGCGCACTTCCGGCAGGAGGAAGTTGAGCTGCGCGGTGTCGTTCCACGGCATGTGGGTGCCGTCGTTGCCGTGGTAGATGTAGCGGCGGCGGCCGCTGCCGTGATCGTGATATTCACAGACAACGGCGGCGTCACTATGGTCCCAGTAGCCGTCTTCGATGCGGATGCTGATGCCGTCTCTTTGGCAAAGGTCCGGGCCGCTGAAACGGTAGGCCGGATAGGGCGGTTGGTCGGCCTGCAGGAACCAGTCGGGGTGCTCTATGATCCACTCGGAATCGATGCCGGTATGATTGGGAACCACATCGCAGGCGAGGCGGATGCCGTGACTCTGGCAACGTTGTTCAAGTCTGTGCAGGGCACTTTCGCCGCCCAGGTCGGCAGCCACCCGGTAGGCATGCAGGGCATAGGCGGAGGCTTCGGCTTCCGGGTTGCCGCTTAGCTGCTTGATGCGCCGCGATGCCCCGGAACGTTCCCAGATGCCGATCAGCCAGAGAGCGTTGAATCCCTGGCGTGCCAGACTGGCGAGCTCTTCATTGGGGATTTCGGCCAAGGTCGTGATGGCGCACTGGTAGCGGCTGCTGAGCTGGTCAAGCCAGACATAAATCGATTTGGCCAGAAGTACGGTTCTGGCCATCCAGTCAATGTCCGCAGTGAACGCCGCCGGCGCGTCGCTGCCCGGGCCCTTGCCGAATATCGGGCTCGGTGAGGGCCCGGGCCCGGGCAGATGCGGCCGGTTTTCCTCGGCGACAATGGCGGCGGCCAGCTGCAGGCCTGAAAGGATGCTCTCCGGCAGCCAGGGCGCCCAATGGCGCACAACATAGGCCACTTGGTCAGCCAAGCTGCCAGGGGCGGCACGCATCGGGGCCCGCAGGAGTTCGGGCAGGCTCTGCCTCCAGATGACCTGCTCCTGCGATTTACCCGGCAGCACGGCAAGCCGTCGGATCAGGTCGTGGTAATCGAAACGCGCATTCAATTCGCTGTCCTCGAAGAGGTCTTGAAAAGGCCGTGTTGCCGGATTCTCCAGCATCACTTCAAGCACGAACATCTCGGCGAGCACACGCTGGCGAGCCCTCCCTTTCTCCGGATCCTCACCCGGCTTGCGCGCGCTGGTGAGCTCTTCACAGGGGTAGCAGTGCAGGAACTCTTGGTAGGCGGTGCCAAGTTGCGGCAGAGGGTATGGTCTGTCGGCCACAGTGATTCTGTCGAGAGCGGGTTGCAGCGCGGTCTGGACAAAGTAGAGCAGGGCCATATGTCGCGTTGCTGCCGTCAGCAGGCTGAAGAGGTAAAGCTCGGCCCCGGACCCCTGGCGCCACAAGGCAAGCTTGCGGGCGGCACTGATCTCGCACGGGTCGGCGACCAAGGCCCCCAATCCTGCCTGCTGCAGGCGGTTGAGGGCATTGCGATTCAGCAGTAGTTTTTTGTCGAAGGAATGAGGCATCCCGGACAAGGCTCCATGGTTATCATTATCCAGCGGCGGCTTCAGAAACTCAGGTTCGGGTCAGTGTCGCGCAGAAAACCTGCCGCATCCTCGGGGGGGAGTGGGTTGATGTAAAATCCGCTGCCCCATTCGAAACCGGCTATCTGGCTGAGGCGCGGGACCAGTTCGATGTGCCAATGATAGTCCCGGGCCAACGTCTGCCAGTAGCCCGGCTTGCTAAAACATGCATGGATCGGCGGGGCGGTGTGCAGAATGAAGTTGTAGGGCGGGTCTTCGAGCAAGCGGAAGAGACGGCGCAGCATCTCCTGCAATGCCCTGGCGCAGTCAGCAAGCTCGCGGTCGTTTTGCAGAGCGAAGTCGTGGTTATGCTGGAGCGGAAAGAGTCTCAGCTCAAATGGGAAACATGATGCATAGGGAGCCAGGACCAGGAAGCGGCCATCGTTGAAGACCACGCGTCGGCCATCGGCAATTTCTTCGGCGAGCAAATCGCAGACCAGGCAGTTGCCGGTGCTGCGGAAATGCTCGCGGCAGGTGTTCAACTCGTTGCGCGTTACCGGCGGTGTGATCGGCACGGCCATGAGCTGGGAGTGTGAGTGGGGAAGCGGCGCCCCGGCTTCAACGCCATGATTCTTGAAGATTTGCAGGAAACGAAAACGCGTGTCTTGGCGGAGGTCGAGGAGCCGTGCGCGGTAAGCCTTTAAAACATTGGTCGTCTCCGCGATATCCAGTTGCGCTAGGCTGCGCTGGTGGTCAGCGGTCTCAATGATGACTTCGTGTGCACCAACGCCTTGCATGGAGCGATACAGGCCGGTGGTTTTCTGGTTCAGCTGCCCTTCAATCCGCAATAGCGGGAACTTGTTCGGCACGACCCGGACCTGCCAGTCGGGGCCATTGGCCACAGTGCCGTCAGGTCGCAGTGCGAAGACCTCTGGCGGGGTCTTGCTCTCCTGCCCGGTGCAGAAGGGGCAGATGGTGATCGACGTCTTTTGCCGGTCGATAAGGAATTCGCGCGGCTGCCGGGCACGTTGATTTTCAGTGATGACCCAAGTCCCCTTGAGCGGGTCCCATCGGAATTCTGACAAAGTTGAAACCTTTCAGGATGTTTTCCCCGGATTATAACAAAAACAAGGGAGGATTGATTGCCTTATTCTCTAGCGAACACGTCAAACCGATAAATTAACGCAAAGAGGCAAGGAAAGGTGAATAAAGACGCAACCCTGAGTCTTATGCTGTAAGCCTCAGGCCCGGGTTGCTTAAGCTTTGCGACTTTGCGATACATGTTTGTCCCCTTTGTTTGCGGCGGCACCCTCGTCAGAGCATCAACCCTTCGATTCTTCGTAATTCTCTGCCAGCATCTCAAGCCATCCGGACACCTTGTCGCGGTATAGATCGCGCAGTGCATCGGCGTCGCTCCGCTCAACGGCCTCTACGTAGATGTGGGCTACGGGACGATGCTGGTCGGGCAGCACCAGCACCCAGCCGCGGTCTGTGTCGATGCGGACGCCATCGATGAACGAGGCCTGCTGGTCAATAGCATCCTCGCTCATGCGCCGCATCAGCCCCCCCTTGCTCTCCCAGGGGCAGGGCAGCTGCAGATGGTGATAGGTGTGATGGGGCAGCCTGGTAAAGGCCTGGTCCAAGGAAAGCCCTGCACGGGTACTGAGCTCCATGATTTTGGCGGCCGCGAACAGACCATCAAAGTGCGGCTGGAAACCCGGGAATCCGAAGCAGTCCTCCATCGAGGCGACCATGCGAAACTGGCGGTTGCTGGCCGCTTCGACCAGCGAGTGCCCGTCGGAGCGGGTACGGTGTACCGTCAAGCCGCCCGCCTTGGCCAGGTCATCAACAGCTTGCGGGGCGGCTACCGGCATAACCAGGCTCCCTTCTTGCTCTGCCGCGCAGACCAGTGCCGTAACGGTGCCAAGGGCTTCACGGCTGGAAAAGACGCGGCCACTGCCGGTGACCATACGGATCTTTTCCCCTGAGGGCCCGATCCAGAATCCGGCGTCGGCAGCGAGGGTCTTAACGATACGGCTCAAACGGTCGAGGGCAGCGTTAAGCTGATCCGCAGTCAAGTCCATGGCTTTTTCGTGGACGTGTGAATTCAGCTCGGTGACTTCGAACCCGAGGTTGGCCAGCAGGTCAGGCAGCAGATCCGCCGCTGGTGAGTGATTGAGGTCCAGAACGACTTTGGGCGCGGTTTTCTTAAGCAGCTGGGCGTCAAGATTGCGCAGAAATCCCTCACGATAAAAGTCGTAGATGCGTGGCAACTCCTCGATGCCTCCCGGCTCTGAATGATGGGCGCGGCGGAAGTTCTCCTTGAAGTAAATGCGCTCGATCCCCTTGGCGGTGCTGGAGGAGACTTCGTTGCCATGACCGTCGAAGAAGATGATCTCCGTGGCGGCCGGGTCCTCGGGCGACTGGCGGAAATGGATGCCACCAACCTCGCCGAAGGTTGTCAACTTGTAACGGAGCACCGGTAGTGAAATCATCTTGACGTCGCGGACGTTGACTCCGGCGGAAAGCAGGCCGCCGACGAAGGAGCGCTTGAGCATGCGCGATGAACGGACGGCATCGCGGCCGGCCAAGACGTAGCTCCCCTTGGGGAGGGTCGATCCGTAGGCTGCACCGAGGCGTGCCGAAAATTCCGGGGTCATCTCGACGTTGGTCAGGCCGCGGACCACGGCTCCTTCAAAAAGGCTTTTGCGCCATTTCTCCCCCCAGATCAGGTTTGTGGAGACGGTGGAGCCGCTCTCGATAACCTTGCGCGGCCAGATCTTGACATCCGGGCGGATATTGACCTCATCGCCGACGATCGTCTCGTCGGCAATCACGGCGCCCTTTTCGATCACCGAGCGCCGGCCGACTCTGACCCGGTGGCCGAGATTGGCGCCGGTCACCCTGGTGTCGGCCTTGATGTAGACATTGTCCCAGAGGACACTGTCTTCGAGGACGGTCTCCTCCTCGATCAGGCAGTTGCGACCGACCACGCAATTGCTGAGCCGGGCGTTCCCCTGGATGCGGGTGTTGTCGCCGAGGACTACCATGCCAGCGAGTTTGGCCTGCTCGTCAACCTGTGCTCCCGGGCTGATGAAGATGGTGCTGCCGGCAATGAGCGGGGGCTCGATGATCTGCAAGGCGATCTTGCCGCGACAAATGTCCCAGCAGGCTTCAAGGTAGGCCTCGGGGTTGCCGATGTCGGCCCAGTACCCCTGCATGGTGCAGCCGTACAGAGCTGTGCCGTTGTCAAGCATTGTGGGGAAAACATCCTTGGACCAGTCGCGGTTGGCTTTCTCGGGAATCAAGTCAAGGACCTCCGGCTCCACAATGTAGATGCCGGTGTTGATGGTGTCGGAGAAAACTTCGCCCCAGCCGGGTTTCTCGAGAAATTTGGTGATGCGCCCCTGCTTATCGGCGATCACGACGCCGAACTGCAAAGGGTCGGTCACCGATGTCAGGGTGATCGTCGCCTTGGCCTGCTTTTCTTCATGAAAGGCGATGACCTTCGACAGGTCAAAATCCGTCAGCAGATCGCCGCTGATGATCATGAATCGCTCGTCAAGGTGGCGTGCCGCCGCCTTGACAGCGCCGGCCGTGCCGTAATCTTCCAACGGCGTAACGTAAGTGATGTGGACACCGAACTCGCTGCCGTCACCGAAGTACTTCTTGATGACTTCCGGCTGGTGAAACAGGAGCAGGACCAGGTCGTTGATGCCATGCCTTTTGAGAAGATTGACGATATGCTCCATGATCGGCCGGTTGATCAGCGGGATCATCGGTTTGGGTATACTGATGGTCAACGGGTGGATGCGGGTGCCGAAGCCTCCAGCCATGATTACTGCCTTCAATGGTGTCTCCTTAAACTGCGCTGCGTGGTTCAGGGTGTGCTGTCAGGAACGCGCCAGAATACGTCGAACCTCTTTTTTCAATTCGTCGAGGTTAGAACTCTTGACCACGTATGCGTCTGCCAGCCATGAGGAAAAGTCGTCCTTATAGCTGCTGTAGGCAGTGCATAGGATGACCGGGGTGCTCTCCCGTTCATGGGCAATCTGCTGTAGAAGCTCCAGGCCGCTTTCCTGGTCAAGCTGGATGTCGAGGATGATCAGGTCGAAAGCCTGCCGGCGCAGCAGCTCCAATGCGTCCTTGCGGTTGCCACAGGTGACGACAGTGTGGCCTTCCTCTTCCAGTTCGGCGGCGTAGAGATAGCGAATGTCACCTTCATCGTCAACAACCAGCAGATGCGCCATGATATGCTCCTTCGGTGGGTTTGAAACCTGTTCAGTATATCAACTGCAGGGTGCAACGCAATCGCAGGAGCGCGATTGTCTCCTTGCCCTCGTGCCATGGCAATGGCATAGTTCTGCCATTATGAAAAAACCCTATCAGCTGTTTTCGGAGCATCTTAAAAAACGTTTCGGTGTCCGGGTTCACAAGATTTCCATCGATGCCGGTTTCGGCTGTCCGAACCGCAATGGCGGCCGGTCAGGTCCGGGCTGTCTCTTTTGTGATCCCGGTGGGTCCGGGGCGGTCGGCATTGAGCGCCAGCTGGGGGTTGCCAAACAGCTTGAACAGGGGAAGGAGATCATGGTCCGCAAGTACAAGGCAGGTAAGTTCATAGCCTATTTCCAGCCCTTTTCCAACACCCTTGCCCCGGTGGCTCAGCTGCGCACCCTTTACGATGAAGCCCTGGCTATCGCAGACGTCATCGGCCTTGCGGTCGGGACCCGACCCGACTGCGTCCCTGAAGAGGTTCTCGACCTGCTTGCGGAATATCATCAAAAAACCTACCTCTGGCTGGAACTCGGCCTGCAGAGCAGTCATGACCGGACCTTGTCCTGGTTGCAGCGTGGCCACGATTTCGCCACTTTTGCCAGGGCCTGCCGTGACGCCAGGGCCCGAGATCTGAGGGTTTGCGCCCATGTGATCATCGGTCTTCCCGGGGAGAGCCGCGATGACATGCTGGCAACGGCGGAGACCCTCGCCGAACTGCAGGTCGACGGGGTCAAGCTGCATCTGCTGCATGTCCTGCGCAATACCCCTCTCGGCAAGATGTATGACGAGGGTAAAGTCGAAGTGTTAGCAGCCGATGAGTATGTTGCCCTGGTTGTCGATATTATTGAGCGGTTGCCATCGACGACCCTGATCCACCGGCTGACCGGCGATGGGCCCCGGGACCAGTTGCTGGCTCCTTACTGGTCGCTGAACAAGTGGGAGGTCCTTAATGCGATCGATGCCGAATTTGCTCGACGCGGCACACGGCAGGGAGCCTGCTGCAGGGGATGATCAAGGATAAAGACCTGAGGAAAAGTGAAAACGCCTCCTGAAATCAGGAGGCGCTTTTAACCATCGGCGCAGGTTGGGCGGCGGTTTCGGTGGGACTACTCCAGGAGAGCAGCAGTAGGCACGCCCAGATAATGCTGACGAGTAAAATCACAAAACGGAACATGCCGCGGAGAATAACCGAGCGGCCGTTGAAAATCAAGGGTGCAAATTGGGTCCGCCAAGATTTTTCATGCCCTCGCGGACGGGCCTTCCTACTAAAGCACCAGAAACACCACGAGGGCAATGACTACGGCGATGATGACACCCAGAACGAGCTTGCTGCTGCCGCCGGCTGATTGTGCCGGAGCTTGCGGCTCAAGGGTCCCAACCACCGGAAAACGTTCAACCACCGCGCGGACATGCGGGGCTTTGCTCAACTCTTCGGTCAGATCTTGCCCGGCCTGATGGTCGGGAGGGTGCAGTCCGTTTTTCCAGCGGGGGCTTTCGGTGACATCGTAGATGGTTCCATTTACGGCAATGTAGGCACGCCGACCGTCTCGGCCATCGTAGCCGGCAAGCTCAGCAAGGGTCATGGTCCTCTCCGTTCCGGGGATTGTGTGGGCACAGGTATTTATTGGTTTATTTATCGATTTGCCTATATAATACTCACTATTTGCGGGTTGGCAAGCTCGCTGCCAAGGTGTCAAAGCTGACGCGGAGTGCCCCGGTACCAGAACCGCGCCAGGTGGCCGCCACAGCCAAGCGGCTGCGCCCGGAGGCTCTGCCGGAGGCGATCGTGAGCAGCGACCGGATTCAGCCTGAGGCAAAAAAACGCGCCAGGCCGTCCAGAATCGTCCGGCGACCCACTAATTGGTATGGCTTAAGAAGCTTTTCTCGATGGCAAATAGGCTCTTGGCAGGGCCGTGCCAAATTGGCCGTGCGATCTTTACAGGATCTCTGGAGCTATTATATCCGGGGCACCTCCCCGCTAGGGAACTGCAGGTCGCAATCCTCAGCAAAGAATGCAAGAGTGGCGAAACGGTGGTCCTGCTCGCCGAAGGGTTGGAGATTGCTCCCGATTACATTGCTTTCAGGAAAGCCTATACCCGCATTCTCGCCGACCAGGGAGCTTATGATACGGTGGTCAATGTCATGTTGAGCGGCGGACTACCTATTGCCGCAGATGATCCGGAAGCTTATGTGGTGCTGGCAACCCTTTATCCGCTCCTCGGCGAGCGGTTTCTGACCGCCGAGACCTGTCGCAACCTGCTGGTTGCCTGGCCGCAAACCGGGACTGTCTGGGTGGGACTCGGCAGCGCCCTGGAGAGGCAGAACCTGCCACAGGACGCTGTAGAATATTACCGGAGCGCGCTCACAACCAAAAACCTCAGACAGGACCTGGGCCGTTACGCTGAAAAGCGCTTGCAGCAGCTTAACTAGGCGGACAAATTGTCGCTGCGCTTTTCCTGTCAGGCCAGGCGTTTCGCCCGGCCTGGCTTTTTACTGTAATAGAGCTCAGCCATAGATCCTTCTCTGGCCTGCAATCTGTGTTCAGGCTGTGCTAAAAGATGAGGCTTTGCAGGACATGCCACAACCTTCTATCATCCTAAGCCAATATCGCGAACTCCTCAACGAAGTGGACCGCTGGTTCGCGACCTGTCTGGCGTCCGGAGGATCGGGCCTGGCCTGCCGCGGAGGCTGTAGCGCCTGTTGCTGTGGACTGTTTGACATCACCCTGTTAGATGCCTGGCTGCTCAAAGACGCCTTTTCCGGCCTGGCCACTGATGTCCAGTCCCGGGTCCTCAGCCGTTGCCAGCTGCGCCTTACAGAGCTTTGCGGCCGCTGGTCCGAGTTGAGAGCGCCCTACTTTTTGAACGGGCTGCCAGAAGAAGAGTGGACCGCCATGCCCGAAGAGGACCAGACGCCCTGCCCGCTGCTCGATGCCAGCGGCTATTGCATGGTTTACGCGTCGCGGCCGCTGACCTGCCGCTTGCACGGGCTGCCGAACATCGACCTGAGTGGTGAGGATTTTGATGGTACGGTCTGCACTCTGCACACCTTTTCTCCCTCCTCCTTGCCTGACCAGGTCCTGCACTGGCGGTTCCGTGAGGTCTTCTCGCACGAAGTCGTGCTGTTCCGAACGTTTACCAAGGGACTGACTGGAAACGCCTGGAACGAGCTCGACACCTTCATACCGCTGGCGCTGCTGGCGGATTATGCTGCCGTTGACTGGCACAACTTCAAGCTGTAAATAACGCTGACCAACGGTTTAACGGCCGCCGTTGTTTGCGGCCGGTTCCGGGCGTTGGCCGTGCCGCCGGTTCTCCCAGTGCTTTTGGCGCAGTTCAGCCCATTTCTCCTGTTGCTCCGAGGTGAGTATCTGCCTGATTCTGGTTCGTGTTGCGTGTTGAGAGATGATCTTCTCAGCTTTCAACTCGGCCTGTTTCTGGAGCAGTTGCTGCAGGCGCGCTTCATCAAGCACTTCAGCGTCGAACAGGGCGCGGAGCCCTTCCCGGTTGGCGCGGGTTGTGTCGCGCCGGTTGATCATCTCTTGCTTGCGCGCGGCGAAAAGTGTCTGGATTTCAGTTTGCTGTTGAGGTGAGAGTCCAAGGCTCTGCTGGATCTCAGCGAACCGTCCCGTTCCTTTGCCGGCAGGGTCGGGAGAGAAATCCTGATCGAGAGGCTTTGCCAATGCCGAGGTCATTGCCAGGCTGATGAGCAGAAGTGCCAAGGTCAAAATTTTCAGGGTGTGCATGATGATCTCCTTTTTGGGCGGATGGTACAGCGTACTTTGATTTGTCAGTTTGGACGATTGGCCGGGCAAAGGGTTTACTTGCATCCAATGAACTCCGATTTGCCAAAGAATCAGCGCGGATATCTTTTTTGTCCTATCCCAAGGAATGTGCGATTGCACAGTGTTCAATGTGGAATTCTGTGATATTTATTGCCTATGCGAATTGCTCTTAAACATCAGATAATCCTGGCGCCTGCCGCGGTCCTCTGCGTCATGACCCTGCTGCTCGTCTTCCTGCAGTACACCTATTGGGACATGTCGCTCAAGCGTCAGAAATCCAAGGATCTCAAAACGGCATTCATCTCCCTGGCAGAAGCGGATATGGCTGTCCAGCGCATGCAAAGCGTGGCCAGTGTCCTGAACCAGTCCGAGCCCTCAGACCCTGGCTACCTGGAACAGCTCACGGAATTGCATGAGCATCTTGTGGTATCGATTGATCATGCGCAGGAGTCAGGACGATTGGATGACGAAGCCATGAGCGCGTTAAAACAAAGTGTTGCCGATTTGAATCCCGAGTACGGCATCCAACTGGAGCGCTTTGCAGAATCACTCGCACTCCTGCATCCCCAGCTCACGGAACAGCTCAACCGGTTGAATAGAAAACGTGAAAAGCTCAGTCGTAAGTACAGCGATGATATCGACTCGCTGGTCGCCGAAACGACCTTTATAACGATCATCGTGCTGGGTTTTGCCATCCTGGTGGGAATTTTTCTGTCACTGACTTTTGCCCGACATATCCTGCGACGTATTCAGGTGCTCTCCGAAAGCGCTAAGCGTATTACCGCGGGCGATTTTTCCCCGCCGCCAGCACCGGAAAGGGTCCGTGACGAGCTAGACGGCCTGGCGGTTTCCATCAATCGTATGACTGACCAGTTAATTCGGGTGGTGGCTGCAGAAAAACTCCTTGAAGGTGCCGAAGAGGAGCGGCGGCGCATTGCCATGGATCTCCATGACCAAACCCTTGCCGACCTGTCAGCGGTACGCAGAGGCCTCGAGCATCTGCACAAGGACAGCTCAAGCAAAGAAGCGGCGATCGCTATTGAAGCCGACCTGCAAAGGGCTATGAGCAACCTGAGGGTGGTAATGGACGACCTGCATCCGCAGACCCTGGATATACTTGGGCTGCCGGCGGCAATAGAGTCCCTGTTGGAGAAGTCCTGCGAAATGCCGGGTTCTCCTGTTTACCATTTTATGGCCGATGATGGGGTGACCGCCCTCAATCTGCCGCGGCTCACCCAGGTGACCGTTTACCGGATCGTTGTTGAAGCAGTCAACAATGTGTTGCGGCATGCCCGCGCCAGCCAGTTGGAAGTTGGCATGACCTTGCGCGGCCAGGCCCTGGTTATTGCCGTGGAGGATAATGGCAGCGGCTTCGATCATGCCCCACAATTGCCGAGAAAATCAGGAGGCCGAGGGATGCACAATATCCAGGAGCGGGCACGAGCGATCGGCGCTCAGGCCAGCTGGCGTAATTCGCGTTTTTCATCGGGAACACGTTTCGAGTTGGTATTGCCGCTCAAAGATTTTTAAGGAGAGACTGTCATGGCCCCATACAACCTCGTCATTGCCGAAGACAATCCCAAGGATTTTGAATTCCTCAAACAGATGGTCAGCGACTGGGACCAAGACTGCGTGATCCAGCATGCCCCGGATGGGCTGGTCGCCTTTGAACTGGCCCTGGCCCATGAAGTCCCCCTGGTCATCAGTGACATCCAGATGCCGCAAATGAATGGCGTCGATTTCGCCAAGGCGCTCTGGGACCGCAAGCCAGATGCACGGATCGTCTTCTGGAGCCAGTTTAAGGATGAGATGTACGTACGGGCCCTGGCCAAGATCGTGCCGGCGGAAACCGTTTACGGCTACGTCCTCAAATCGAGTCCGCGCGACAAGATCGCGACTGCTATGGCCACGGTGCTGTTTGAAGATCAGTGCTGGATCGATCCGGAGGTTCGCAAGGTGCAGGGGCGGACCGGGCACAGCCAGACGGCCCTGTCCGACATCGAATACGAAGCCCTGCTGGATATTTCACTCGGTCTGACGGATAACCTCATTGCCCAACGCCGCTACCTCTCCCGGCGTGGCGTGCAAAGTCGGCTGAATTCCCTCTACGGCAAACTGGGCCTCGACCAGGAGCAGTTCCAGAGCGACAAGGTTGGTGATGCCTTCAATCTCCGAAACCGCGCTGTCGCTGTCGCCCTGCGCCGTGGCCTGATCAACGCCTTCGAAATGGAGCATGAAGAGGAATACCTGCAGAGCTGGCTGAAGCGTTACAAGGGCAACCTGCGCGAATCTTGAGGCTCAAATCGGCGTCTGCGGCCGACTGCTTTGCCGTTGTAATCATGCGGTGAGTATGTTAGAAGATTGGTCATACCAAATAACAGGTGGAGAAAAGGCATGACCATTGTTCTAGAGCCAATACGGCCGAAAAAAATATCCGAAGAAATTGTGGGTCAGATCAAGCAACTGATCTCCCGGGGAGAGCTCAAACCGGGAGACCGCATCCCCTCCGAACGGGAACTCGCGATCATGCTTGGTGTCAGCCGACCCTCGGTGCGCGAAGCGATCATGGTCCTCGAGGCGATGGGTTTTCTCGATTCGCGCCAGGGTGGCGGCACTTTTGTCAAGGCTCTGACCGAAACCAGTATCATGGATCCACTGGCCAAGCTGGTCGAGAAACGGGACCCGGAACTGTTGCGCGCCTTGGCCGAGGTGCGTATGGGGCTGGAGAGCTGGTCGGCGTATCTCGCTGCAAAACGGGCCACCGCAGAGGATATAGCTGAGCTGCGCAGGATTTATGCGGTTATGGAAAAGCAGGCGGCCAAAGGCGGCTGGAATCCTGAAGTGGATGCCGAATTCCACTATGCGATTACCGAGGCCAGTCACAACAGCCTGCAGATGCATGTGCTCGACTCCATTCACTCGCTGTTTCATACCACGATTCAGGTCGCGTTGACGGAGTTCTATCAGAAACAGGGGCATATTCAGCTGCTGCTGACTCATCATCGCGAGATCATGGAGGCGATCGCTGTCCACGATCCGGACCTAGCCAGGCAAAAGATGTTGGTGCATTTGGCTATGGTCGAAGACAAGATGGCTGAACTGCTCAGGAGCAGCAAGGCCTGAGGCTCCTCGGCCACCCTCTCGCGCGGCACCCCTCTGTTCTAGCGATACTTCGACCGTTGCCTCCGCACCCTGTTGAAGCCGGTCATGTTTCGTGCTATGGTCCCGGTTCCTGCTGCCTCGATTCTCTGTAAGCGATCTTGCCCTCTCTGCCCTGGAGTTCATCATGAACAGCTTTAAATCCCTTCTGCTCATTATCGTGTTTCTGGCTATGGCCGTCGGCGGTTTCCTCCTCATGCATGACATGACTCCTCCGGTGGTCACGGTTACCCCTGCCGACGGCCCGATCTCGGCGCGCAGGACACTGTTGGTCCGGGCTGGTGATGACGGGGCGGGGCTACGCAGTCTTGAGGTCACGGCCAGCCAGGGTGGGCGCACGATCACACTGCTCAGTCGCGAGTACCCGCAGGGGACGGCCGCGGTGGAAGAGACGGTAGCGGTGGCCGGTGAAGGTCTCCAGGAGGGTGCCGTTGAACTGCATCTGCAGGCTGCTGACCGGGCCTATCTCGGCTTCGGACAGGGCAACCTCAGCGCCCAGACGCTGACCTACACGGTTGATAACAAGCCACCCCAGGTCGGTGTCCTTTCAGTGCAACACAACATCAACCAGGGTGGGAGCTCCCTGGTTGTCTACACCGTTTCGGAAGAGGTGACGCAAACCGGTGTACGGGTCGGCGACCGCCTGTTCCCGGGGCACATGCAATCGTCCGGGGTTTACCTCTGTCTGTTCGCCTTCCCCTGGGATATGGAACCGGCCACGTTCGTACCGAAGGTCGTGGCGGTTGATGTCGCCGGTAACGAACGGGCGGCCGGCATCTACTTCCACCTGACCCCCAAGGCCTTTCCGACCGACCGCATCAATATCTCTGATCAGTTCCTCGCCAACAAGATCGTGCCGGATTTCCAGCATTTTTTCCCCGAGACGACCGATCCGTTACAGCTGTTTCTGAAGGTCAACGGTGAGCTGCGTCTCCAGAACACGGCAACTATCATCGACTATGGCCGTCAGACTGCGGCGGAGAAGCTCTGGGACGGGGTTTTTGCCGCGCAACCCAATGCGGCGGTACCGGGCGCCTTTGCCCAGCGGCGGACCTATTACCATAACGAACAGGTGATAGACCACCAGACGCACCTCGGCATCGATCTTGCCTCCCTGGCACATGCAGCGGTGCCGGCAGCCAATAACGGGCGCGTTATCCATGCTGACGATCTCGGGATCTACGGCCAATGCGTGATTATCGATCATGGCCTCGGGCTGCAGACCCTCTATGGCCACCTCAGCCAGATCCTGGTGAAAGTCGGCGACGAGGTCGTCAAGGGCCAGCCCATTGGCCATACCGGCAGCTCCGGACTGGCCGGCGGCGACCATCTGCATTTCAGCGTCATGGTCGCCGGCCAGCAGGTCAATCCTCTCGAATGGTGGGATGCTCACTGGATCAAGGACAACATCCTCAACAAGCTCGAGCTGGTGAGCAACCCCTAGCCGGGGTGCTGCAGCGTTTCACAAAACCGGCCGCGAGGGGTTCCTCGCGGCCGGTTTTGTTATGATCAGGATGCATTGTCTAGCCAGGCTCAGTCAGGAGTCGCCTGGCCGAGCAGCTCCATCAGGTGCATGACCTCCTGCGGCATGCCCGCCTCACGCACCCCCCAGGCCAGCTGCAGTTGGCAGCCCGGATTGGCGGTGATCAGGATGTCGGCCCCGGTCTGCTTGACGTTGTTCAACTTGCGGTCGAGCACCTGCTGGCTTTCCGCGGAGAATTTCAACCCCCAGGTGGCTGCCGAGCCGCAGCACCAGCTGGCTTCGTCCATTTCGCGCAGTTCGATGCCGGGTAATCTGCCTGATCAGGTCGCGCGGCTGGCGGGACACCCCCTGGGCGTGGCAGAGGTGGCAGGGTTCGTGGTAGGTGACGGATTTGTGCACCGGCTTGAGCCCCTCGGTGCGCAAGCCGACCTCGGCCAGGAACTCGCTGATGTCGCGGATCTTGGCCCGGAAAGCGGCCAGCTTGTCGTGTTCAGCCATCTCCTCGAGCAGCTCCTCGTACTCTTTGAGCGTGGCACCGCAGCCGGCACAGTCGGTGACGATGTAGTCGACATCGGCCTTGAGAAACAGGTCGAGGTTGAACAGCGCCAGTTCGCGGGCGGTCTGCCGGTCCCCTTCGTTGAGATGCGGCGCACCGCAGCACTTAACCTGTTTCGGAGTGATCACATCGAAGCCCTGGTGGGCCAGGACCCGCACCGTCTGGCGTGACACGCCGGGATACATCAGGGTCATGATGCAGCCGAGGAAGAAGCCGACCCGGCCGCGTTTTTCACCCCGGGCCGGGGTCAGTTCCGGCAGTTGCGGGCGCAGCGGCGCCTCGAGATCGGGCATCATGCCTTCGGCTTTTTCCATCCAGGACGGTCCAAGCTTGAGGGCCTTCGAGTGGCGCACCAGCCACTGGATACCGAGCCGCTGATAGAGTCGGGCCGGCAGCATCGATTTCTCCAGCAGATCCGGGTTGGGGAGCATGCGCTGCAGAATGAATTCGCGGAAGCTCTTGCCGACATGTTTCAGCGGGTATTGCTGGTGCGATTGACTGCGGCAGATTTCCATCACTTCGCCGGCGCGCACCCCGGAGGGACAGGCGGTGGTGCAGGCGCGGCAGTCGAGGCAGAAAAAGGCTTCGTGCTTGACCGCATCGGTAAATTCCAGCTGCTGCTCGGCCACCGCCCGGGCCAGGGCGACCCGGCCGCGCGGGCTGGAGCGCTCACGACCGGTGAGGGCAAAAGTCGGACAGGTCGGCAGGCAGAAACCGCAGCGCATGCACTGCAGCACGTCTTCGTAGTCCGGAGCATCCTGGGGAGTAAAGTTGCCGAGTTTGTCCTTAGTGCGAGACACGGAAGCCCTCCTCGACATGAGCCTGGGTGCAGGGGTCCTCGTCGGCGAAGATCTTGCCGGGGTTGAGGATCCCCTTGGGATCGAAGGCGTTCTTGATGCGCTTCATCACGCGCACGCCGCCGGGGCCGATCTGCCGGGCCAGGTATTCTTTCTTCGCCATGCCGATACCATGCTCGCCGGAGACGGTGCCGCCCCAGGCGAGCACCTTTTCGTAGAGATCATCGTAGAAGGCGTGGGCGCGGTGCATCTCCTCGGCGTTGCGTTCGTCGCAGAGCACCGTCGGATGCAGGTTGCCGTCGCCGGCATGACCGAAGGTGCCGACCTTGAGCTGATATTTTTGCGTCAGCCGCTCGATTTCGGCAAAGGTCTCGGCGAGTCTCGAGCGTGGCACCGTGGCATCCTCGAGCAGGGTGGTCGGCGAGACCCGGGCCAGTGCCGACAGGGCGGTGCGGCGGGCGGCGGCCAGTTTGCCGGCTTCGTCGGCATCCTTGGCGACGTGGATCTCCGCCGCCTTGACCTGCCGCAGGATCGCGTCGACGCCCTGGGCTTCCTCCTCGACCATCGCCGGGTGACCATCGACCTCGATCAAAAGCAGCGCTGCCATCTGTCGCGGCAGGCCGATCTTGACATAATCCTCGACGCAGTTGATGGTCGCCTTGTCCATGATCTCCATGGTCGAGGGGATGATCTTGGCGGCGATGATTTTGGAGACCGCCGCGCCGGCGGTGCGGATATCGTCGAAGTAGGCGAGGAAGGTGCGCTTGGCCTTGGGCGGCGGAATCAGCTTGACGGTCACCTCGGTGATGATGCCGAGAGTGCCTTCGGAGCCGACCAGCAGATCCTTGAAGGAATAGCCGGCGACGTCCTTGACGCTCTTGCCGCCGGTGGTGAGCAGACTGCCGTCGGGGAGCACGCACTGCAGCGCCATCACGTAATCGCGGGTGACGCCGTATTTCAGGCCGCGCAGGCCGCCGGCATCCTCCATGACGTTGCCGCCGAGGGTCGAGATCTTCTGCGAGCCGGGATCGGGTGGGTAGAAGAGCCCCTTGGCGGCGACGGCGTTGAACAGGTCGAGGGTGACCACGCCGGCCTCAACGGTGGCGGTCAGGTTCTCTTCGTCGATCTCCAGGATGCGGTTCATCTTGTTGAGGCACAACACCATGCCCCCCTTGGCCGGCACGCTGCCGCCGGACAGTCCGGTCCCCGATCCGCGCGGCACGATCGGCAGCCCCTCGCGCTGGGCGATCTCCATGGCTGCCAGGACCCCTTCGGCGGTCGTCGGGAAGACGGCAATTTCGGGGAGATGATGGATGCCGGGGGTGGAATCGTAACCGAGGACCAGGAGGTCCTCTTTCTCGTAAGCGACGTTTGCCGCACCCAGCTTGTCAATCAGGTGCTGAATGGCCGTTTTCGAAATCATGGTGTTTTCCTTAAATGTTCCGGGGCACGCAGTCGAGAACTGGGTACCCCGGTAATGATGGCCGTTAAATGCGCCGGTGTTCAGAACCCCTCTTCGTGAAAGCCTGCCGGAATGCGCACGACCAGGACCGGCTGTGCGGCGCTGTGCAGGACCTTGTGCGTGGTGGAGCCGAGCATCGCATCGCCGACCGCGGTGTGGCGGTGTGCGCCCATGATGATCAGGTCGGCAGCGCATTCCCTGGCGGCCGCGAGGATGACCTGGGCGGGCTGGCCTTCTTCGATGCGGATTTCGCTGACCCGATGTGTGCACTGCGGGTCAGTGCCGCATTCCTTTTCGCACAGCCGGGCGATGCGGTCCCGCAGGCGTTCCTTGGCTTGAAGCTGCGCCGCGTGATGGATCCCTTCCGCCTTTTCGTGGGAAATGTGCAGCTCCACCAGGCTCTGGGCAAAGGTCGACAAAGGCTCCAGTGCCGAGACGGCAACGATCTGCGCGTCGAGCTGCTTGGCCAGGGCGAGGGTGTAGCGGAACACGTGCGGAGCACCGGCGCCCATCCCCGTGGCATAAAGGATCTTCTTTATTTTAGGTAGCATAACGTGGTCTCCCCAAATAGGGTGCTGAACTTAAGCGGCTTACCCGCCGAAAAACACGCTCGGCAGCCAGGTGATGAGTTCCGGAAATGCAATCATGAGCGCCAGTCCGATCACCTGGATGATGACGAAAGGAATGATCCCCCGGTAGATGTCACCCATGGTGTACTCCGGCGGCGCCACCCCTTTGAAATAGAAGAGGGCGTAACCGAAGGGCGGGGTGAGGAACGAGGTCTGCAGGTTGACGCAGACCAGCATGGCGAACCACAGGGGGTTGAAGTCGAGATCCATGGCGATCGGCGTGAAGATCGGCACCACCACCAGCAGGATGGCGGCCCAGTCGATGAACATGCCGAGGAAGAAGACCACGGTCATCATGATCGCCAGTACCACGTAAGGGCTGACGTCCATGCCGAGCAGCGCATCGGCGACCACGTCGCCGCCGCCCATGCTCAGAAAGACCACGCTGAACAGTTTGCCGCCGATGAACAGGGCCATGATCATGGCCGTGGTCCGGGCCGTGGAGATCGAGGCCTGGGTGAGAACCTCCCAGTTGAGCTTGCGGTTGCACAGCGCCAGGACCATGGCGCCGATGCAGCCGAGCGCCGCAGCTTCGGTCGGCGTGGCGACGCCGGCCAGGATCGTCCCCATGACGGTCAGGATCAGGCTGAAGGGCGGCACGAAGCTTTTCATGGTCATGGTGAACTTTTGTGCCACGCTGTGGGTTCGTTCTGCCAGGGGGATCGGTGGCCCGAGCTTGGGGTTGATGCCGCAACGCACGGCCACGTACAGCAGGTAGAGGCCGGACAGGACCAGCCCCGGGATGATGGCACCGGCAAACAGGTTGCCGACCGAGGTCTCCTTGAGGCCGGTCAGGCCGCCGTAGACGACCAGCATGATGCTCGGCGGGATCAGGATGCCCAGGGTCCCCGACGAGCAGATGATGCCGGCGGACAAGCCGCGGTCGTAGCCGCGGCGCAGCAGGGCCGGGCCGGCCATCAGCCCCATGGCCACCACCGAAGCGCCGATGATGCCGGTGGTGGCGGCAAACACGGTCGAGACGACGATGACGGCCAGGCCGAGGCCGCCGCGCAGGCCGCCAAGGACGATGTATAAGGCATCGAACAGCCCCTCGGAGACCTTGGAGCGGTCGAGAATTTGCGCCATGAAGATAAACAGCGGCACGGCCACCAGGGTGTAATTGAGGAAAATGCCCCAGGCGTTGTTGACGAACAGGTCGAGCAGGCCCGGGATGTTGAAGCCGTTATCGATCAGGCCGTAGAGGGTGGCCACGCCGGCGAGGGTCACTGCCAGGGGGTGCCCCAGGGCGATGGCGACCACCAGGGTGCCGAACATCAGAATAGTTAAAACTTCGGGACTCATAATAGCGTATCTCCGGGAGTCGAGCGGTTAGTCGTTGTTGCGCAGAGCGCCAAAATCCTGAATCAGCTTGGCAATGCCCTGCAGAAACAGCAGGACGAAGCCGATCGCCATCAGGGTCTTGTATGGATAAATGGCCGGGGCCCAGGATGACGAGGCGCGCTCCCAGAATCCCCATGAGGTGATGGCATACTTGATCGACCAGATGGTCAAAAGACCGATGGTCGGGATGAAGATCACCAGGTTGGAGATGATGCGCAGCTTGGTCCGCACCTTGACCGGGAATCTGGCCTCGAAAACATCGATGGAGACATGCCCGTCATGCTTGTGCGCATAAGCCAGTGCCAGCATGAAGTGGACGCCGTAAAGAAACGTCGTCATCTCGAACCCCCAGGAGGTCGGGGCGTCAAACACATAACGCATGAAGACCTCGTAAACGACGACGCCGACCAGGGGGAGAACAAGGTAAGAACTGTAGACGCCGATTTTTTCATTCAGAGCGTCGATCGACTGCGAAATGATTTGCATGGGGAGCCTCTTTGCTGTAACGCGATGCTTGAAAGTAAAAGGCGGCGAGGGGCACTGAGCCCCTCGCCGCGGTTGTACGGGATTACTGGGTGCGCTTGCCGTTGATAAAGTCGTCAATCGGCCACGGGGTCAGCCCGCTGCGGATTTCACGCCACTGCGCGAAGTCTTGCTTGAACTGTTCCTGTGAATCGAGGGTCTTCTTGACGTCGGGCTGCTTGGCCTTGAGCTCGTCAAGGTACTCCTTGGTGCGCTTGGCGAAGGCGGTGATCGCTTCATCGTCCATCTGCACGAACTCGACCTTCTCCTTGAACTTCTTGATCGCCTCGATGTTCAGGTTCTCCTGCCAGGCGGTCGACCACAGCTGGGTTTCCTTGGCGGCGATGTCGATGATCCACTTCAGGTCGTCGGGCAGCTTGTTGTAGGCATCCTTGTTGAAGAAGAGGGCGCACTGCACCGAGGGCTGATGGACGCCCGGCTCGATGACGTACTTGGTGATTTCGTCGAAGCCCATCGGGTAGTTGATGGCGGGGGAGCTGAATTCGGCGGCATCGATGACGCCGCGCTCGAGGGCCAGGTAGACTTCACCGCCCGGCAGCGGGGTGACCGAGGCGCCGAGCGAGTTCATGATGTCCATGTACCAGCCGGGGGTACGCACGCGCATCCCTTTGAAGTCGGCCATCTTGGAGGCTTTCTTGTTGGAGAAGAAGCCCATCTCCTGGCCGCCGTTGCCGCCCGGCAGGGCGAACAGGTTGTAGCGGCCGTAGAGTTCCTGCATCTGCTCGAGGCCGCCGCGCTCGTACAGCCAGATGTTGTAGCCTTCGGTGTCGAGGCCGAAGGGGACCGAGGCGAAGGAGACGAAGTTCTCGTTCTTGCCTTTCCAGTAGCCGGGCCAGTCATGGCCGACTTCTGCGGAGCCTTTGCTGACGGCGTCGAAGCTTTCCATGGCGCCGACCAGCTCGCCGGCCGAGAAGAGCTTGATTTCGAGACGGCCGCCCGAGGCAAGGGCTACGGAGTCAGCGAAATGCTGCGCCATATCGTAGAACAGCAGGCCCTTGGACCAGGGCATGACCATCTTCCACTTGAATTCCTCTTTCGAAGGCTTGATGGTGCGCAGCTCTTTTTTGACTTCATCGTGGCGCTTGTCAGCGCCGAACTTTTCACGCTTGGCGGCAGCAAAGGCTGAAGGTGCCAGCACCAAGCTTGCCACGACGAGTAAGCCGACCAACATTTTGATCTGTTTGTACATGTTGCCTCCTCATTTGTTTGGGTGTGAATAGAATAGGTTCAGGGAGTTAACCCCTCGACCCGCTTAGACGACAAGACCAATAAATGGTATGACCAATTGTCTCAAACCATAATTCAGGTCAGTTTTATCGTCAAGGAAAAACAAACGCTGTTTGCACTTTTTTCTTTATCCCTATCACCAGATCGTCTTTTTGCAAGTGATCCGGAGACCTTTCTTGCCGTAAACCGCTATTTCTGTCTGCCGAAATGCTGCCGCAGCTCCTTGAGCTTGCGCGCCGCGGTGGCCTGGCTGATGCCGAGGGCTTTAGCGACCTTGCGGGTGGTTCCCAGGCGCTGGACGGCGTTGAGCAGGATCTCATGCTCATAGGCCAGCATAAGGTCCTGCAGCCGGCGTGGCGCGCTGCCATCTTTGAGTGAGTTGGAACCCTGGGGATCAAGGTTGTCGATGACATTGCTGCGCGAGGTCACCACCAGGCGCTCCACGGTATTTTCCAGCTCCCTGATATTGCCCTTCCAGGGGAGCATGCTCATCTGCTGCAGGACGCGCGGGCTGATCTTCTTGTAACTGTGGTATTTGCGGTTGTAGTGGTCGGTGAAGTAATCGATCAACAGGGGGATGTCTTCGCGCCGCTCGCGCAATGGCGGCAGGTGGATGGGCACGACGTTGAGCCGGTAGTAGAGGTCTTCGCGGAACCCGCCGGTGGCCACCAGGGCGGCCAGGTCGCGGTTGGACGCCACGATCAGCCGGACATTGACGTGCTGCGGTTCGCGCCCGCCGATTTTCAGAAACGTCTGCTCCTGCAGTACGTTGAGCAGCTTGGCCTGCAGGTGCAAAGGCAGATCGCCGATTTCATCGAGGAACAGGGTGCCGCCGTCGGCGTGCTGCAGCAGCCCCTCTTTACCTTTGCGGTCGGCCCCGGTAAAGGCGCCGGCTTCGTAGCCGAACAGCTCGGCCTCGAGCAGGGTCTCCGGGATGGCTGCGCAGTTGATCTGCAGCAGCGGGTGCTGCTTGCGCTCGCTGGCACGATGCACGAGTTTGGCCAGCAGCCCCTTGCCGACCCCGGATTCACCGGAGAGCAGGATGGTTGAATCGGTTTTGGCGACGCGCACGGCCAGGTCGATGATGTTGGTCATGCGTTCCGACGAGGTGATGATGTCCTCTTCGATGAGCATCTGGCTGCGGGCCGTGTCGGCGTCGATGGGCTTGTTGTACTGAACGAAGGTGAGGTCCCAGATGGTGTTGATGATGTAGCGGATGTTGCCCTTGCGGTCGAACAGCGGCTTTCCCTTGACCAGCAGCTTGCGACCGCTTTTGGTGGAGTAGGTGACGGTGACCGGAACCTTGCGCTCCAGCACGAGCAGGCTGGCCGACCCGGTAAAGTAATTGTCCGGGCCGACCAGATCGGCAAGGTTGCGCCCCGCCAGTTCGGCGTTGCTGAAACCGGACATCTCTTCGAAGGTTCGGTTGACGCGGATCGTCACCCCCTGGCCGTCCACCAGGTAGATGCCGTTGTCGACATGGTCGAAAACCAGTTCGAGGAGTTCTTTGTCGAGATCGGATGTCAGCGTCAATAGGCTCTCCCCATTTAACAGGCCGTCCAGCCGCAGTCGATGGTGAAGTCGGTGCCGGTCATGCAGCCGGCTGCATCGGAACAGATGTAGAGCACCGCAGCGCCGATCTCGCTCGGTTCGATCATCCTCTTGATGGCTGCCTTCTTGAGCATGATGCTGCCGATGACCTCTTCGCGCGGAATGCCGTGGGTGGCCGCCTGGGCGTCGATCTGGTTGTCGACCAGCGGCGTGCGCACGTAGGCCGGGCAGATGGCGTTGACCGTGATGCCGTGGGGGCCGCCCTCGAGCGCCGTGGTTTTGGTCAGCCCCATGATGCCGTGCTTGGCACTGATGTAGGCCGACTTGAACTCGCTGGCGCGCAGGCCGTGCACCGAGCTGATGTTGATGACCCGGCCCCAGCCGGCCGCCTTCATGTGCGGCCAGGCGTACTTGGTGAGCAGGAAGGGCGCGGTCAGCATCAGGCGGATCATGAAGTCCCACTTGTCTTCCGGGAAATCCTCCACCGGGCTGACATGCTGGATGCCGGCATTGTTGACCAGCACATCAACAGCACCGAATCTGGCCACTGCGGCGTCGATCAAGGCCTTGCACGCGGCGCGATCGGTGAGGTCGGCATGCACGAAGTGAGCACCCAGTCGGTCGGCCTCACGCTTTCCCGCTTCCGCATTGACGTCGGCCATGACCACCCTGATAGCTCGCGCCGGCCAGCGCTTCGGCAACGGCCAGACCGATGCCGCTGGCGGCGCCGGTGACAACAGCAACTCTCTGTGACATGGTTTCTCCTCCTGCAGGTGATGAAATCTGTGATGATCGAGCTTGCTTAAAAGAATTTTTAACGCCCGTTCGCTGGCGCTCACTCAAGGTGCAGAGAGATAAAGCAAGGCGCCCAGGAAAACGGTTTTATTCAAAAAGTCATGATTTTTGTGTCTTTCCTTCCGCTTGGCGTCTTTGCGCTAATTTTATTTGTGCGCCAATGCGACCTGGAACTCGCAGCCGGTGGTCGCGCGCACATCGTCGAGGTTCGAGAACGGCGAAATCTCGGTCAAGGTCAGGCCGCCTTCGGCGTCGACCGTGAAGACCGCCTTGTCGGTGACCAGCAGGTCGACGACCTGTTGACCGGTGATCGGCAGGTCGCACTGGTCGAGGATCTTCGGCGTGCCGTCCTTGGCGCAATGCTCCATCATGACCACGACCTTCTTGACGCCGGAGACCAGGTCCATGGCGCCGCCAGGGCCCTTGACCATTTTACCGGGGATCATCCAGTTGGCCAGGTCACCAGTCCTGCTGACCTGCATGCCACCGAGCACCGACAGGTCGATGTGCCCGCCGCGGATCATGGCGAAAGATTCCGAAGAGTCGAAGTAACTGGCGCCGGGCAGGGCGGTAATGGTCTGCTTGCCGGCATTGATCAGGTCGGCATCGACCTGGTCGTCGGTCGGGAATGGCCCGATGCCGAGCAGGCCGTTCTCCGACTGCAGGGTGATCTGAATCCCTGCCGGAATGAAGTTGGCGACCAGCGTCGGCATGCCGATGCCGAAATTGACGTAGGCGCCGTCGGAGAGTTCCTGGGCGACACGTTTGGCCATCCATTCGCGCTGCGGGTTGAACCCCTTGGCGGAGATGCCGGCGCTCGACACGGTGCGCTGCTCGATCGGTTTCTCATAGCCGGAGCCGAGCACCAGGCGGTCGACATAAACGCCGGGGACGTGGATCTGGTGTGGGTCCAGGGCGCCGATCTCGACGATTTCCTCGACCTCGGCAACGGTGACGCGCCCGGCCTTGGCGCAGGCCACGTTGAAGTTGTTGGCTGTCTTGTTCATGATGAGATTGCCCGCCTTGTCGGCTTTCCAGGCTTTGACGATCGCCAGGTCGGCGCGGATGCTCTCTTCGAGGACATAGTTGACCCCGTTGAACGCGCGGGTCTCCTTGTTTTCGCTCAGCAGGGTGCCGTAGCCGGTGCGGGTGAAGAAGCCGGGGATGCCGGCGCCGCCGGCGCGCAGTTTCTCGGCCAGGGTGCCCTGCGGGGTCAGCTCCAGCTCGAGCTCGCCGTCGAGGAACTGCTTTTCGAACAGGGCGTTCTCACCCACGTAGGAGGAGATCATCTTGCGGATTTGCCGGGTTTGCAACAGCAGGCCGAGGCCGAAATCGTCAACCCCGGCGTTGTTGCTGACCAGGGTCAGCTGCTTGGCGCCTGAATCGCGCAGGGCCAGGATCAGTTTTTCCGGGATGCCGCAGAGGCCGAAGCCGCCTGCAGCGATGGTCATGCCATCGGCGACCAGGTCGCCAAGGGCTTGTGCCGCGTCAGTGTAAATCGGTTTCATCAGAGACCCTCCTTGGAAGTTGCTCTGGCTGTGTGTTGGGTTCAACAACGTTCGAATACGGCCGCAACCGCTTCGCCGCCGCCGATGCAGAGGCTGGCGACGCCGTAGCGCTGCTTGCGGACTTGCAACTCGCGGATCAGGGTTGTGGCAAGGCGCGCCCCGCTCGCGCCGATCGGGTGACCGATGGCGACCGCGCCGCCATTGACATTGATTTTGTCAATAGCGATGCCAAGTTCACGACTGGCGACCAGCGGCACGGCGGCAAAAGCTTCATTGATCTCGAACAGGTCGATATCAGGCGAGCGTCAGCCCGGCGCGCTTGACGGCGCGGCTGATGGCGCCGACCGGCGCTTCGGCGAAATCGTCCGGAGCGATGCTGTTGGTTGCCGAGGCGACCAGGCGGGCGATCGGTTTCAGGTTGTGCTTTTGCATGGCTTCCCCGGAGCAGACCAGGGCCAGTGACGCACCGTCGTTGATGGTGGAGGCGTTGCCGGCGGTAATCGTCCCTTCTTTGTTGAAAGCAGGACGCAGTCCGGGCAGCTTGTCGATGTTGCCGCGTCCCGGTTCTTCGTCCTGATCGATGGTCACGTCACCCTTGCGGCTGCTCTTGATGACCGGGGTCAGTTCGTCGACAAAAGTTCCGGCAGCAACTGCGGCCTGGGCGAGGCGGTAGGAGCGGGCGGCGTATTCGTCCTGCTCTGCGCGCGTCAGGCCGTGCCGGCTGACCCAGGTCTCGGTGATGTCACCCATGTGGCGGCCGCTGTACGGGTCCTGCAGGCCATCCTGGATCATCAGGTCGAGCAGCTGGCCGTTGCCGAGGCGGTAACCGAAGCGGCCGTTGGGGACCAGGTAGGGGGCAAGCGACATGTTCTCCATGCCGCCGGCGACCACGATGGCCGCATCGTCGAGACGGATGGCATCCGCCGCCAGCATGATGGCCTTGAGGCCGCTGCCGCAGACCTTGTTGATGGTCATGGCGTGCACCGTGTCCGGCAGGCCGGCCTTGCGCATCGCCTGGCGTGCCGGAGCCTGGCCGCAGCCCCCCTGGAGGACCTGGCCGATGATCACTTCGTCGACCGCCTCAGCTGGCAGGTTTTGCCTGCGCAGCAGGTCGCGGATCACCTGGCTGGCCAGATCGTGAGCCGGAATATCGCTGAGAACCCCGCCGAAAGAGCCAAACGGTGTGCGCCTGGCTTCAACAATATAAACGTCATTCATGCTGAGTCTCCTGTAAAGGCTTTGGGAGCGTTGCTGCCTAGTCGTCTAGTCGCAAGGCGCATGCCAAGAAAATAGTTCTGTAATCTTGATGTCTTGCGGCCTTCTTGAAAAAAATGGAGCTGGTTTTCGATGCAAAAATGAATCAACGATTCAGGGTTGCATTGTCTAGTGTAACGCGAAAGCCGGCATTGTCTATTGAATCATAAATGACTCAAATGATGCATTAGTGAATCGAATTGCGAAGTTATAAGCTAATCAGGAGACACTGTTTTATCTCTGTCTTGACATGGGAGAGAACATGGGGTAATAAATTGGTAAGACCAATTTTAGGTATTACAAGGTGGTGCCATGTTAAATCAGTTTGTCGAGGCGTTAAAGAAGGTCGGTGGCCAGGTTGCCGAGGTTGCCAATGTTGGTGAAGCGGCTGCTTATATCGCTGCGCACGTGACCGGTGCGGTTCTGTTGCCCGCCCAGCCGAGCTTGCAGCGGGCTGGACTTGCGGCGGCC
Organism: uncultured delta proteobacterium; assembly: GCA_963825615.1. Classification (GTDB taxonomy): domain Bacteria; phylum Desulfobacterota; class Desulfuromonadia; order Desulfuromonadales; family BM103; genus JAHEDT01. The sequence continues at coordinate 62,290 of CAWGTV010000008.1, read as the reverse complement.
CTGGAAGCGGATGGAGTCGCGCTGGTCAAGGACTCCTGGCGGGAACAAGGCCCTGCCGCCAGCGCTGGCGTCACCGGCGCCAATTTCGCCCTGGCGGATACGGGCACCCTGGTGCTCGACAGTACCGCCGAGGCGTTGCGTTTGACCACGACCCTGCCGGAGCGGCACTTTGCCCTGCTCGATCCCGGCAAAATCCTGGCTGACAGCCTGGCTGCCGTTCCCTATCTGCGCGGTTTTCACGAGCGTGCCCCGCGCAACTACCTTGCCTATATCACCGGGCCGAGTCGCACCGCCGATATCGAGCGCGTGCTGACGATCGGTGTCCATGGCCCACGCGAACTGCACGTCCTGCTGATGCCGGGGCTGAGTTCCAATTTCTACGAGCTATAAAAAAGGTTAGCAAATGAGCAGAGAACGCAATCGCAACTATCGTCAGCGGGTTGACCAGGCCCTGGCCTCACCCCGTCTGCAAAATGCCTTACACACCTTTGGCGACGCCTATGTCGTGGCCCGCCAGAACGCTTTCGCCGGCCTTGATTTCGAAGCCATGCGTACCGAGATCGCTGCCATGAAGGATGATGTGCGCGAGCGTCGCCAGGAGCTGGTCGCCGAATTCACCCGCAACGCCGAAGCAGCCGGGGCCAAGGTTTTCCTGGCGCGGACTGCCGAAGATGCCAACCGTTATATTGTTGAGCTGGCGGCCCGGCAGGGTGTCAAAAAGGTGGTCAAGAGCAAGAGTATGGCCAGTGAGGAGACGCACCTCAACCTTGCTCTGGAGGCTGCCGGGCTGGAGACCCTGGAGACCGACCTCGGTGAATGGATTATCCAGCTGGCCGGGCAGCGTCCCAGTCATATGGTCATGCCGGCCATTCACATGTTCCGTGACGAGGTGGCCGAGCTGTTCAGCAAGGTGACCGGCCAGAAAGAGTCCGATGATATCCCGCATCTGGTCCAGGTGGCCCGCGAGCAGCTGCGCCAAAGCTATCTCGAAGCCGACATGGGGATCAGCGGAGCGAACATGGCCATCGCCGAAACCGGTGGCATCGCCCTGGTGACCAACGAGGGCAATGCCCGCCTGGCCACCACCCTGCCCAAGGTCCATGTCGCCCTGGTCGGCTTGGAAAAGCTGGTGCCGACCCTTGAGGATGCCACCAACATCCTGCGCGTTCTGCCGCGCAACGCCACGGGGCAGCTGCTGACCTCGTACATCACCTGGATCCGCGGTGCCGTGCCCTGCGGCGATACCGATAAAGAGCTGCACATCGTCCTGCTCGACAACGGCCGCAGCGCGCTGGCCGAGTCGCCCCAGTGCCGCGATGCCCTGCGCTGCATCAAGTGCGGCGCCTGCGCCAACGTCTGCCCGGTCTACCAGACCGTCGGCGGGCATGTCTTCGGCCACATCTACATCAGCGCCATCGGCGTCATCCTCACCGCCTTCTTCCATGGCCTGGAGAACGCCGCCGACCTGGTCAAGGCCTGCATCGGCTGCCGGGCCTGCGTCGCGGTCTGCCCGAGCGACATCGACCTGGAAGGGATCATCCTGCACCTGCGCGAGGTGCTCGGCGAAGAAGAGGGGATCGGTGCCGGCAAGGCGCTGGTCTTCAAGCACATCATGCGCAATCGCAAGCTGTTCCACTCCATGATCCGTGCCGCCAGCCTGCTGCAGAAGCCGGTGACCCGCGGAGAACGCAGTATTCGCCACCTGCCGCTGTTTTTCTCGTCGCTGACCGAATGGCGGACCTTGCCGGCGATCGCCGAAAAGCCGCTGCGGGATAGTTGGAAGACGATGCCGCAAAAGGTCAAAAAGCCCCGCTACCGGGTGGCCTTCTTTGCCGGCTGCCTCAACGATTTCGTCTACCCGGAGATGGGGAGTGACCTGGTCAAGGTGCTCAACCATCTGGACGTCGAGGTCACGTTCCCGAAAGAGCAGAACTGCTGCGGCGTGCCGGCCCTCTACTCCGGTGATCGCGAGACCGCGGTGGCGCTGGCCGAACAGAACATTGCGGCGATGCTGGCGGACAAGCCTGATTTCGTGGTCACCACCTGTCCGACCTGCACCATGTCGCTGCAACGAGATTTTCTCGAACTGCTTAAGGACAATCCGGTCTGGGCAGAGAAGGCCCGGCAACTGGCCGATATCACCATCGACGTCTCCCGCTTCATCGTCGACAAGCTCGATGGCAAGGCGGTCTTTGCCGACACCGCCGGCGGCGAGAAGGTCACCTACCACGACTCCTGTCACCTGAAACGTGGTGCCGGCGTTTGGGAACAACCCCGGCAGTTGCTGGCCGGTTCCGGTCATGATCTGGTGGAAATGGCGCACAGCGACCGCTGTTGCGGCTTCGGCGGTTCTTATTCCTTCACCAGCCATCCGGACATTGCCAAGCATATCCTCAATGACAAGGTCAACGATATCGAAGAGACCGGCGCGAGCTGCGTCGCCATGGACTGCCCGGGGTGCATCATGCAGATCCGGGGTGGTCTGGAGAAGCAGGAGAAGCAGGTCAGGGCCAAGCATACGATTGAGCTTTTGGCTGAACATCTGAAGTAGTCAGTACACGCAACCTCTGACCATCGGGCAACAGATGACCAATCTGTTGCCCGTTGCCATTTTTGCTTTTATCTTTGAACTTTGTTTTTGCCTTGCCTTTCCCGTCGAGTGCAGCAGAACAGAATGAAATTAACCCGGAATACGAAGAAAATCTGTCTGAGCCTGCCGAAGCGTTAGCGCAGGCGGGCGACTTTTTTTCTTCGCCGGATTGATTTCATGGCGTGAGGGAACCCGCTGAAGCGCAAAGCGTTATGGCGGGCAAGGGTCGGGCGGCCTTATTTTGCCAACGTTTCTAGGCCGGGCAAGAAAGGTAGGGCGCCCGCCGGGCGCGACCGGCAAGAACTTCATTTAAGTTTTTAAAGGCTTTTTCTGGAAAAAAGGATAATCGGCAACAAATAGAATGACCATCGGTTTCCCGCGTCATAATCTCATGTTCATCAGTTGATCCCCAAAAAAAGTTATCCGCCGCTCTTTGTGGTAAGCTGATCTTCAATCATACTCAAACCGGAAATATTAATGACCGACTTCCACGAAAACCTGAGCCAGGCCACTGTCACCGTCGCAAAATCAGACTTGCGCACCATGTTGCACCTGGTGCGCCTGCTGGACAGGCTCAGCCGCAACCCGGTCTACCGGGAACGGGTTTATGCGCAAGTGCCGGAGGTTGCAGCTTTTGATCCGGGGCATGATGCGGTGATGATGTGTTACGACTTTCACTTGTCCGGAACCGGGCCGAAGCTGATCGAAGTCAACACCAACGCCGGTGGCGGCATGCTGGCCTATCTGACCCGTTATCCCTCCTTGCCCCTTTCTGCGGATTCACTCAAGGGACGCCTGAGAGAACGTCTGCTGCAGACCTTCGCCGATGAAATACGGCAATTCTCCGGAGGCAGCAAGGACCGTCCGGAGCGTATCGTGATAATCGACGATGAGCCGGAGCGGCAGTATCTCTTCCCCGAGATGCGTGTCTTTGCCGACCTCTTCGTCGCCTGGGGCGTACCCGTGGATATCGCCGACCCGCAGCAGCTACGGGCCTCCGCAGACGGGATCTGGTTTGCGGGCCAACCCGTCGACCTGATTTACAATCGTCACTGCGATTTTTACCTGGAGAGTGAAAGCCTGGCCGGCTTGCGTGATGCTTACCTGGCGCGCAAGGTCTGCCTGACGCCCAACCCCCATCAGTATGGACTGCTTGCCGACAAGCGCCGCATGCTGCTCTGGTCCGACCCGGTGCAAAGGCATGCTTTTTCTCTGACGGATGCCGATCAGGTCCTGGTCGATAAAACTTTGCCGGCCTGCGCCCTTCTGGGTGATCTCGATCTGGCCCTGGTCTGGTCTGAACGAAAGCGGCGGGTCTTCAAGCCGGTTGACAGCTTCGGCAGCCGTGGCGTTTTGCTCGGTGAAAAGATCAGCCGCAAGCGCTTTGACGGGCTTCCCCTTGCCACCACCCTGGTCCAGGAGCTTGTCCCTCCTTCTGTGACGGATGTTCCCGGAGCAGAGCCAATGAAAACCGATCTGCGTCTCTATGCCTACCGTGACCGTGTGCTTGGAGTGACTGCCCGGCTTTATCGTGGTCAGGTTACCAACCTGCGCACCCCGGGTGGCGGGTTTGCCCGTGTCAAGGTCGTGTGACGACTCTCGGTCACTCCTTATTTAAACATCCGCTTGAATAACCCCTTCTTCTGCTGATCCTGGTGCTCCTGCAGGGTACGCAAGCCCTTGCGGGCCATGGCCTGGCGGGCATCCTGTTTCAGGGCCTTGTTGAATTCCGCCTCGGCCATCGATTCCTGCCCGGCTTCGAGGAGCATCCAGCCCTTGTAGGCAAAGCCCTGGGCGGTGCGCTCCATGCTGAGGGCCTTGTTGAGCATCTGTTTCGCCTTGTTCTGCATTGCCTGGCTTTGGGTGTATCTGGGATTGCGGTAGACCGCCCAGGCCAGACTGGCCAGGTAATCGCCGTTGTTGGGTTCGGCGTTGACCGCTTCCTGCAGGGCTTTTTCGGCATTGTCCCATTCTGCCATCTCGAGAAACACCTTCCCCGATTCTGCCTGGACCTGTGCTTGGAAGCGATCATCGCCCTTGTGGCCGAGTCCGATCTTATCGGCGCCGAACATCTCGTCGTAGCGTTCTTTCTTGACGACGTCGGTCAGGGTGTCGTAGGCCGTGGCGACTTTGGAGAGGATCTCTTCGACCAGCACCGCCTCTTCTCCCCCCAGTTGCATCAGCACCTCCGGACCGAACTTGCGCGTGATGGCGAAGTAGCGCTCCTTGAGTAGGTCGATGGAGAACTTGGCCTGCTTGATGCCAAAGACCTCATAGTGGTTTTTGTCCTCGAGGCTTTTGGCGATCAGGCGTACTTCCAGGGGGAGGTCGTCGTTCGTGGAGAGTTGCTGTGTCTCTGCTGCCGAGGTTGAGACCTTGGTCTGATGGACCGAGACCCCGGCCGGGATGTCGGGCTCGTCGTCAGCGTTGACCAGATCGGAGAAGCTTTCGAGTGTTTCTTCGGTGACAGCATCCATCTCGTCTTCGACGACGTTGAACAGAACCCGCAGGGGCAGATCCTGCGGATTGGCAGAGGCGGTCGGCTGCGCAGCGAAGCGTGCCATGTTGAGGTTGGTCAGCGTCAGCAGGAGCGGGCCGCAGTCAAACTCCTGATTGAGCAGGGCGCTCAACTTACATTGGCCATCGATGGTCTGTACGAAACGTTTCTCGGTGTCATTGAGGCGCAGGAAATTGATGTGACGGTAGTAATCCTTGTCGAGGAGAATGTATTTGTCGCTGAACGTCTGCAGGAGTTGTCTGCTGGCCTGTTCGGCATGCTTGTGAAAGCCTTCGTAGAAAAGCTGCGGGACGTTCAAAGTGATCAGTTGCAGTAGTTCCGGGGCTGGGATGACTTTCCATTGGGCCAGGGAAGGGGCGCTACCGAAAGCGCAGACCAGTTCCTCGTTGAGGTAATCCATCTCGGCCTGCAGCAGGTCACTGTAATGCAGACAGCCGATCTGGACCAGGCTGTCGTGGCGATAAGCCGCCGTGGTTGAGAAATAGGTGTACTCATCGGTGGTGATCTGGCCGCGTCTGCAGAGAAAATCGCCGAAATCGCGGCTCTTGAAGCCAGGACGCAACGCGACCGGAGCCCCGTTGATGAATGTGATCATGCGCATTGTGTCCGGGTACTGCAAGGTTAACAGCCCGGAAAAATGCTTCAGGAAGGCAGCGCGTAAATGTTGTGCAAAGGGCCGCGCTTCTCCTGGCGGTGCCGCAGGAGCTGATGTCGTAAGGTTGAAAGTCTGATTGATTGCCGCGATCAGGTCTGCGGCTTTAAGCGGCTTTTCCAGGTAATGACGAACACCGAGGGCTTTGGCGGCGGCCTGGAATTTCTCTCCCTTGTAGCAGCCGGTCAGAACGATCACCGGCAGCTTGTCGGTACGGGGACTTTGCCCCAGCTTCTTGATCAGTTCAATGCCGTGCAGCCCTGGCAGCTTGAGCTCGAGCAAAAGCAGGTCCGGCGGCTCGGCGGCAATTGCGCGCAGGGCGGCAATGCCGTCACTCGCGTGCTGGACATCGAAGCCCTGCTGCGTGAGCCGTTCGACAATGGTCGCAGCCAGTTGCTGGTTTTCTTCCGCCAGCAGGATGCGTTTGGTCATGCCAGTCGCCTTCCTCACAGAATGTCAGCGTCGCAGCTGGTAGCGCCGGACTGCCTGGTTATGCGCCTGCAGGGTCGCGCTGAACTCGTGGGTGCCGTCGCCGCGCGCCACGAAATAGAGATCTTTGCTGGTTGCCGGGTCCGCTGCGGCCAGCAGAGCAAATTGACCCGGGCTGGCAATCGGACCGGGCGGCAGCCCTTTCCTCGTGTAGGTGTTGTAAGGGGTCGGTGTCGCCAGGTGCTTGCGGGTCAGATTGCCGTTGAAATCAGCAATGCCGTATATCACGGTCGGATCGGCCTGCAAGGCGATCCCCTGCTTCAGACGGTTATGAAAAACCGCAGATATCAAGGGCATCTCCATGACGTTGCCGGCTTCCTTCTGGATAATCGAAGCCAGGGTTAACAGCTGATGGCGATTGAGCCCAAGGGCTGCGGCCCTGGCCAGCAATTCCGGTGTCAGTTGTGCTAGCAGTTGCGCCACCATCGCCTGCAGCAGTTGCCGTGATGTGGTCGATGTGGTGTAGGTGTAGGTCTCCGGGAAGAGATACCCTTCCAGGGAGTCGGCTTCGATGTTCAGTTCGCTCAAAAATGCGGCATCATAACACATGGCCAGGACTTCATCGGCAGAGCCGATGCCGGTTGTCTCCAGGCGTGCGGCAATCTCGCGCATGGTGAAGCCTTCCGGAATGGTTACATGGAACTTGCGGATGTCTCCGGCCACTAAGCGGGCAAGGACTTGGTCAGGAGTCGCGGCGAATTCGAAAAGATACTGTCCGGCGTGAATCTGACCTGTGGTCTTGTGCCAGCGAGCCAGCAACGTGAAGCACCTGGCGTCGCTGATAATGCCGGACTCCTCGAGCTGGCCGGCGATCTGCGTGAAAGAGCTGCCCGGCTTGATGTCCAGCACTAACGGCCCTTGCGGGGTGACCGCAGTAGTTACAAAGCCGTGCAGCCAGAGGCCGATGCACAACAGGGCGATGCCGATCAGGGTCAAGAGAATCAGGCTCAGTTGCCTGGCATGCAAAGGCATTGACGATGCTCCTGAAAAACTTTGATTGCAGGCCTGCTCATGGTTGGAGGGCTCTCAGCTACAGTCAAGACTGCGGGGTAAGGCGCTCACGCTTTAAAGCGGTCTTCAGTACCGTCGAGGAGGCGCTTAATGTTGCTCCTGTGCCGCCAGATCACCAGCAAGGCGATAAAGAGCGTCGCCAGGAAAATCGGTTGCGGGAAGCCGAGCATGAGGATCAGCAGCGGTGCCGACAGAGCCGCCAGCACCGAACCGAGGGAGATGAACCTGGTCGTGGCCACCGCCAGTACGAAGACTGCCAGGGCGCCGAGGACCGCCTGCGGGGAGATGACCAGGAAAATGCCGAGGGCCGTGGCGATGCCTTTGCCGCCTTTGAACTTGAGATAAACCGGGTAACAGTGCGCGATGATGGCCAGGGCGGCGGCGAAGCCAAGCTGTGCCGGGGTCGGCGCCAGCCAGGATTTGATGGCCAGCAGGGGCAGGAACCCTTTCAGCATGTCGCCGATAAGTGTCAGGATTCCAGCCGTCTTGCCGGCCACCCGGTAGACGTTGGTCGCACCGATGTTGCCGCTGCCCTTCTGGCGCACATCTTCACCGCCCATCAGGCGGGTCAGGACGATGCCGGTCGGAATGGCGGCGATCAGGTAGACAACGATCAGCACAGGGATAAAAAGCAGGTTGCTCATAACGATCTCGAAATGCTCGGGCCGGCCGGTTGACTTGATACCGATTATGCCCGGTTTCCGTGCTGCAACTGGACATCAACACTCTGCTACAGGCCATGTAATGATTGACTTTAGAGGAAATTTCTAACATGGTGTCACGAAAATCACAAGCGCATTCCCCGGCATACAGGGTGTCGTAAAAAACGTGGGTAAATTTTTTGCGGAGAAATCCCCGCTCATGTAGAGAATTCAGTATTTATCTGGTACAATTAGACGCTATTATTGTACTTTATCTAAGAAAAACTCTGAATGATTATAAATTCCATTGACACTCTGCTCGACAATTTGACAACAGGAGTTCTTGATATGATCCAGTGTAAATCCCTCTGTGGCCCAATTCTTGAGAGAGTCCTCCTCGGCTTTGTTGTCCTCGTCGCTCTGTCACTTGCCGCCTGTAGCAAGGAGGAAATCAAGGCCCCGCCGCCACCGGTCGAGGTGAATGCCGTCAAGGTTGAGCCGCAGACCGTGCCGGTTGCGACCTCCTTTGTCGCTCAGGTGGAAAGCTCCCACCAGGTTGAAATCAGGGCTCGGGTCAACGGCTTTCTCGAGAAGATCCTGTACCGGGAAGGGGAGGTGGTCAAGCAGGGGCAGACCCTCTTCCTGATGGACAAGAAACCGTTTGTTGCCCAGGTCGAGGCGGCGCGCGGCGCCCTGGAAAACCACAAGGCGCAGCTCTGGACGGCGCAGGCCAACCTGAACCGCATCCAGCCTCTGACTGAACTCGATGCCGCAAGCAAGAGCGACCTTGACAATGCCATCGGTGCGGTCAAATCTGCCGAGGCGGCTGTCCATTCAGCCCAGGCCCGTCTCGATGACGCAGAAATCAATCTCGGCTACACCGTGATCAAGTCTCCAGTGACCGGTGTCACCGGGCAAGCCCTGGTCCGCGAGGGCACCTACCTGACCGCCGGTCCCGGTGGAAATTTGAGCTACGTGGCCCAACTCGACCCGATCTGGGTCAACTTCAGCGTCTCACAGAACCAGCTGGTCTCCGCCCGGCAGCAGGAAGCTGCCGGCCTTATGGTTCCTCCGCCCAACAGCGAATATGTCGTCGAAATCGAGCTCTCCGGGGGTGAAAAATATCCACATAGCGGCAAGCTCAGCTTTGTCGATCCGTCATTCAATACCGATACCGGAACCTTCCTGGTGCGCGCCGAACTGCCCAATCCGGATGCCAAACTTCAACCTGGGATGTTCGTCAAGGCAACTGCCACAGGTGCAATGCGACCGAACGCCCTGGTCGTGCCGCAGCGGGCGGTGCAGCAAACGGCCAACGGTCATGTTGTTTTTCTGGTCAGCAGTGAGGGGACGGCGGAGGTTCGCCCGGTCTTCGTCGGCGACTGGCTCGGGCAGGACTGGATCATCGAAAAAGGGCTCAAGCCCGGTGATGAAATTATCACTGACGGGTTCCAGCGCCTCGCACCCGGAGCAGCGGTCAAAGTGGTCGCCGCGGCCTTGGAGAACAAGACCAAAACCACCGAAGCCGCCGCCACCGCGGCAAAAAAATAGGCGAGGTCCATCATGGCAAGTTTTTTTATCGATAGACCCGTCTTAGCGGCGGTCATCTCAATTATAATTACCCTGGGCGGGTTCGTGGCGATGAAGTCAACCCCGGTTGCCCAGTATCCGGATATTGCGCCACCGACCGTACAGGTCACAGCAGTGTACCCCGGCGCAACCGCCGAGGTCATCGCCAACACCGTGGCTGCACCGATTGAAGCCCAGGTCAACGGCGTCGATGACATGAGCTACATGCTCTCGACCAGCTCCTCGACCGGCAACATGACCCTGACCGTGACCTTCAACCCGGGGACCGACCCGGACCAGGCCCAGGTCAACGTGCAGAACCGGGTCAGCCAGGCCAGCGCCCAGCTGCCGGAGATCGTCGCCAAGCAGGGTGTCCTCGTGCAGAAGCGCTCCAACGCCTTCATGATGGTCATCAGCTTCTACTCCGAGGATGACCGCTACGATTCAACCTACCTGGGCAACTACGTCAACCTCTACCTGCTCGATGCCATCAAGCGCATCCCCGGCGCCAACCTGTCCGGCATGATGCCGACGCCGGACATCGCCATGCGGATCTGGCTCAAACCCGACCGCCTGGCGCAGATGGGTCTGACCTCCAGTGACGTCACCAACGCCATCAAGGGACAGAACCAGGCCTTCGGCGTCGGCCAGATCGGCCAGGTGCCGACCACGGAAGGCACCCAGCAGAGTTTCGTGGTCACCTCCCAGGGGATGCTCACCGACCCCGCTGAATTTGACGAGATCATCCTCCGCACCGACGCTAACGGCGCCGCCATCGTTCGCCTCAAGGATGTCGGACATGCCGAGCTCGGTTCCAAGGATTACTCCCTGCAGTCCAAGATCAACGGCAAAACGTCCGCCAACATGGCCGTCTACCAGCAAGCCGGGGCCAATGCCATCGAGACAGCAAACCGGGTCCGCGCCCTGATCGACGAAATTGAGCCAAGCTTTCCGGATGGCCTTACCTACAAGATCGTGCTCGACACCAGCAAGTTCACCGAGGCCTCGATCGAAAAGGTCGTGCACACCTTCTTCGAGGCGGTCATCTTGGTGGTGCTGGTGGTTTTCCTCTTCCTGCAAAGCTTCCGGGCGACCATCATTCCGATCATAGCCGTGCCGATCTGCATCGTCGGTACCTATGTCGGCATCTACATGCTCGGCTTCTCCACCAATATGCTCACCCTGTTTGGCATGATCCTGGCGATCGGCCTGGTGGTCGATGATGCCATTATCGTCGTCGAGAGTGTCGAGCACAGCATGGCAACCCTCGGTATGAATGCGAGGGAAGCCTCGGTGAAGGCGATGGAAGAGTTGGCCGGAGCGCTGATTGCAATCGTGCTGGTGCTGGTCTCGGTTTTTCTGCCGGTTGCCTTCCTCGGTGGTATGACTGGCACCCTCTACAAACAGTTTGCCATTACCATCGCTATCGCTATGGTGATTTCCGGGGTCGTCGCCCTGACTCTCTCGCCGGCCTTGGCGGCGCGTGTTCTCAAGCCGGGACATCATGAGAAAAAGTGGTTTTTCAGGAAGTTTGAAGACGGCTTTACCTGGATTACCAACGGCTATGTGGCCGGCGTACGCTGGCTGCTCAATCACAAGCTGATCGGCATGCTGATGTTCGGCGGCGTGCTGTTTGCAACAGTCACTCTTTTCCGCATTGTACCGGGCAGCTTCGTCCCCGCGGAAGACCAGGGCTATATCTTCGTTGCCAGCATCATGCCCGATGCCGCCAGCATGGAGCGGACCGCGGCCGTCAGCGACAAGGCGGTCAAGATGCTGCTGGAAAACCCGGCGCTGAATGCGATCACGCAAATCGACGGCTACAGCCTCATCGACAGCCAGACTAAGACCAATACGTCATCATTTTTCGCCTCGCTCAAGGATTACGGAGAACGTAAGGGTGAAGCAGGAACAGCCTTTGCCGTGATCGACGATGCGCGCAAGAAGCTGGCCGGTGTCAAGGAGAGCATTCTCATCCCCCTGAACCCGCCATCGATCCCGGGTTTGGGCACCACCGGCGGTTTCGAATTCTACATCCAGAGCATGGGCAGCGGCAGTCCGCAGGACCTGCAGAAGCTGACCAAGCAGTTCGTGGCCAAGGCCCGCGAGGACAAAACCCTGGCCGGAGTCTCCACGACCTTCTCGGCTTCGGAGCAGCAGCTCTATTTCGATCTCGACCGCGCGCGCGCTGAAATTCTCGGCGTCCCGGTTTCTGACGTCTACCAGACCCTGCAGGCTTATTTCGGCTCCTCCTACGTCTCACAATTTGTTGATTTCGGCCGGATCTGGCAGGTCATCATTCAGGCAGAACCTGAATATCGCGATGAGCCTCTGGATTTTGAACAGATTTACGTGCGTTCGAAAAACGGCAGCATGATCCCGCTCTCGGCCCTGGCCACGGTCCGCTACGTCGCCGGTCCTGGGCTGCTGCCGCGCTTCAACGGCTTTCCGGCGGCCAAGCTGACCGGTAGCCAGGCTCCCGGCTACAGCACCGGACAGGCGATCACGGCCATGGAGTCGATCGCCGCCGAAGTGCTCCCTTCCGGCTACGGTTTTGCCTGGGCCGGCCAGGCCTTCGAGGAGAAGAAGTCAGGCGGGACCTCGAGCTCCGCCTTCATCTTCGGCTTGATCATGGTCTTCCTGATCCTGGCGGCCCAGTACGAGAAATGGTCGCTGCCGGTCGGCGTGGTCATGGCGGTCCCCTTCGCTGTCTGCGGCGCCCTGCTGCTGACCTGGGGACGCGGTCTGGAGAACGATGTCTACTTCCAGGTCGGTCTGGTCACCCTGGTCGGCCTGGCGGCCAAGAACGCCATCCTGATCATCGAGTTCGCTGTCGAGAACCTGCACAACGGGATGGAAGTCGCCGAGGCGGCCATCGAAGCGGCCCGGCTGCGCCTGCGCCCGATTGTCATGACCTCGCTGGCGTTCATTCTTGGCTGTGTGCCAATGGCCATCGCCACCGGCGCCGGTGCCAACAGCCTGCACGCGATCGGCACCGGGGTCATCGGCGGCATGCTCGCCTCGACCATCGTCGCCTCCTTCTTCGTGCCGCTCTTCTTCGTGGTGCTCGAGAACGCCACCGGGCTGTTCAGCCGTAAAAAGAAGCCGGCTACAGAAGCCGCCCCCCAAGGAGGTGACCACCATGCGTAACCTAATGCTTGCCGGTCTCGCCCTCCTGTCCCTGTGCGCCTGCACCATCGTCGGCCCTGATTACGAGCGGCCGACCGTGGAAACTCCACGTGGGTGGATCGTCTCCTATGATGCCGCGGCCAACCTGGTCAACACCGCCTGGTGGCAGCAATTCGACGACCCGGTCCTCGACGACCTGATCACCACGGCTCTGAAGAACAACCTGGACATCAAAGCCGCAACGGCCCGGGTCGACCAGTTCCTCGGCCAGTACCGCACGACCCGCGCCGAGTTCTTCCCGCAGATCGGCGCCTCGGCGGGGGTCTTTCGGCAGAAGGACACTGAAACCGGTGCGTATCCGGGCGACGACTCCTCCTACAGCAGCTACCAGGGGGCGCTCAGCGCCACCTGGGAGATCGATCTGTGGGGGCGCATCCGCCGGGCCAATGAAGCCGCCCAGGCCGAAATCCTCGCCAGCGAGGCCGGCCGGCGCAGTGTCCTGCTGACGTTGGTGAGCAATGTCGCCAGTAATTACCTGGTTCTGCGCGGTCTTGATCGCCAACTGGAGATCGCCCGCGAGACCGAGCGGGCCTATGCTGAGTCATTGCGGATTTTCCGCCTGCGTCATGACCATGGCACCGTGTCCCAGGTCGAAGTCAGCCAGGTTGAATCGGAGTATGAATCTGCTGTGCAGGTCATCCCGCAGCTGGAAGCCGAGATTGCCCAGCGCGAGTACCTGATCTCCCTGCTGCTCGGGCGCAACCCGCAATCCATCCCACGCGGCAAAACCATCGACACCCTTACGGTTCCCGGCATCCCAGCCGAACTCCCCTCGGAGCTGCTTGAACAGCGCCCCGACATCATCCAGGCCGAGCAGCTACTGATTGCCGCCAACGCCCGCATCGGCGTGGCCCGTGCGCTCTACTTCCCGCGCCTGGCACTCACCGGCACCTATGGTACGGCCAGCGCTCACTCCAATGACCTGTTCCAGGGGTCTTCGGCGATCTGGCAGCTGGGTGGCAACGTGGTGGCGCCGATCTTCACCTTCGGCGCCATCGAAGGGCAGGTGATGGCCAGCGAGGCCGTCCAGCGCGAAACGCTGTATCGCTACCAGCAGTCGATCATCAACGGTTTCCGCGATGTGGAGGATGCCCTGGTGGCAACCACCAAGGGGCGCGAAATCCAGGCTGCGAAGGGGCGTAGGGTCAACGCCCTGCAAAGCTATGCAACGCTGGCCGGCTACCAATACGACGCCGGCACCACCGATTACCTGCAGGTGCTCGACGCCAACCGCAGCCTCTTCTCAGGCCAGCTCGACTACGTGCAGACTCAGGCCAGGGTGCTGACCAGCCTGGTCGACGTCTACCGGGCCATGGGCGGCGGCTGGCTGGATATTGCCGATCAGGGGACCGTCGAGGAACCGGCGCCCTCCGTACAGGAAGGCAGCTGATATAGAGTAGATTCGATGTCTTACAGCCACCCGTTTACGGGTGGCTTTTTTTGTTGATTTGGTGAGTTCTGTGGCAATGAAGCCGGGTGGCATGTTGATTTCAGGTGAACTTGGAGCACGGAGCGGAGCCGGCCTTGATCCGTCTGGCCCCCGGGCGGCCCTCGCAGGGTTGCGCTGCGTGCCAACGACCCAGCATCACCAGAATATTTTGGGCTTTTTTTAGTACAGGTGCAGAAACGCGGCGGCACAACCGGACCGCAATCGAGGTTGTGACGTCTGCTGCTTATTGACCGAAGAGATCCGCCATGCGCCGTGCCCGGTAGTCGAAGATCTCCTCCAACATGACCCTGACCCGGAAGGTGTGCACCAGGGTGCCGAGTACTCCGAACGGAAGCTGGTAGAAGACCCGGTCGCTTACCCTGGTTTTCCCTGGCGCGACACCCTCAACCCGGTGCTGGTGATACCAGAGCCGGTATGGCCCGATGCGTTGCTCGTCGACAAAACAAGCCCCTTCCTCGATGTGCTTGATCTCGGTCAGCCACCGGTGCTTGCCGAACCAGGGAATCTGGATCTCGTAGAGGATCATCAGCCCGTTGTACATAGTGGCGGGGAGTTCCGACAGGATCTGAAAGTGCAGGTCGGGCGGGGTCAACTCGTTGAGGTTGACGGGTGTTGACAGGAACGCCCAGACCTCGTTTGGCTCGGCAGCAAGGACGATGTCCCGTTCAAGAAGGTGCATGGCGGCTACTCCTGCTGGTCGACGAGGATCAGTTGGCTGGTGTCGAAGTCGAGCTTCCCGGCCGTGGCGATAAGCTGCTGGACGATGGCATTGTCGAGCTGCCGGGTTCGGGACAGAATCCACAGGTAGCTGCGGCTGGGCCCGCACACCAGGGCATAGGCGTAATTTTCACGGTCGAGCGCGATAATGTTGTAGCCGCCGTAAAAGGGCCAGAAGAAGGTGACTTTGAGACGTGCGACGTCCGCTTCGTCGATAAAGTAGGCGCGCCCCTGAGCCTCTTTCCATTTGCTTGTCTGGCTGTCCAGTCCGCGATTAAGCACATCAATGCCGCCATCCGCACGCTTGCTGTAGGTGGCCGAGACCTGGCTGAGCCCGCGCTCGAAGCGGTGATCGAGCCTGGCGATCTCGTACCAGGTGCCCAGGTAGCGGTCGACTTCGAAGTTTGCGACCGGCGAGACCCCTT
Organism: uncultured delta proteobacterium; assembly: GCA_963825615.1. Classification (GTDB taxonomy): domain Bacteria; phylum Desulfobacterota; class Desulfuromonadia; order Desulfuromonadales; family BM103; genus JAHEDT01. The sequence goes on along the minus strand of CAWGTV010000008.1, from coordinate 47,039 downwards.
GCGGGGTGGCGGTGCATCCTGCCAGTAAAAAGGTGCCAAGTATAAGAACCAGGGATTTCATCTCATCGCCTCGGGGTTTGTTCAAGCAGGCTGCAGTGGTCGAAGTGCAACATAAAGGGTCCTTTCGATCCAAGCAAACAAGGGGCTTTGGCAACGATATGGCCGCTCATGTGGTAAGCTGTTAACAAGTCTAACAAAACAATGATCTGATTGTCATGACACGCTGCAAAAAGGTGTCAACTGACAGCCCCTTTTCCGGATAATCACCACCATGACAACAGAAAAAGACCCGAGACCCATCTTCGTTGCTGGCGCGACCGGTTATATCGGCGCCCGTCTTGTGCCGCTGCTGCTCGATGCCGGCTACCATGTCCGGGCGCTCGCCCGGGCGCCTGGAAAACTCAAGAATCGCCCCTGGGCTCAACACCCGCGACTGGCAATCGTCAAGGGCGATGTGCTCGACAAGGCCTCTCTGCAGCAAGCCCTGGGTGGCTGCCGGGCCGCCTACTACCTGGTGCACTCCATGGTCCCGGGGGTCAGGGACTTCGCTGCGACGGATCGCCTGGCCGCAGGCAACATGGCGGAAGCGGCGGCTGCAGTAAAGCTGGAACAGATTATCTATCTGGGCGGGCTGGGTGATGAACAGGCGTCTCTCAGTCATCACCTGCAGTCAAGGACGGAAGTCGGTGCGGTTCTGCGCCAGGGCCCTGTGCCGGTCACGATCCTGCGTGCGGCCATGATCATCGGCTCGGGAAGCGCGTCCTTTGAGATTCTGCGCTACCTGGTCGACCGCCTGCCGGTCATGATCACACCGCGCTGGATCGACACCCCCTGTCAGCCGATCGGGGTCAGAAATGTGCTGCACTACCTGATTGGCTGTCTCGAAGAGCCGAAAACCATCGGCGGTACTTTCGATATCGGTCAGCCCGAGGTGACCAACTACCGCAAATTGATGGAAATCTATGCCGAAGAGGCCGGTTTGCCGCGCCGACTGGTGATCCCGGTTCCGGTGCTCACCCCGCGTCTTAGCTCCTACTGGATTCACCTGGTGACGCCGGTGCCGGCCTCGATTGCCCGCCCCTTGGCGGAAGGCTTGTGTAACCCGGTGGTGTGCCAGGAAAACCGCATTGTCGAACTTTTGCCGCAGGAACTCTTCGATGCCCGCAAAGCCATCCGCCTGGCCCTCGATCGGCTTCGCCAGCACCAGGTGGAAAGCTCCTGGACCGATTCTGGAGAGATCAATCCTGCCGAATGGAGTGTCCCGGGTGACCCACACTGGGCTGGTGGCAGCTACTATGACGATTCACGCAGGATCATCCTGGAGGCTACTCCGGAGGAGGTCTGGCCGGCGGTGAGTTCGATCGGCGGCGAAACCGGCTACTACTACGCCAACTGGCTCTGGGGCCTGCGCGGGGTATTGGATCGCCTCTGTGGTGGGGTGGGGCTCAGTCGCGGACGGCGCAGCCAGACAGAGCTGTATCCCGGCGATGCCATCGATTTCTGGCGGGTGATTGAAGTCCAGAAGCCGGACTTCCTGATGCTGTACGCCGAAATGAAACTGCCTGGCGAGGCCGTGCTTTCGTTTCAGCTCAAGCCGTTGGATGATGGGCTGGTTGAGCTGCAGCAGATTGCCCGTTTTCTGCCGCGGGGATTGCTCGGCCTCCTCTACTGGTACGCGGTCATGCCATTTCATCATTATGTTTTCAACGGCATGCTGCACGGTATAGCAAGGGCCTCTGGCCAAATCATCCGCAGTGGCCCGGAACCTATGAAGGGTATTGGTCTGTGAGGCATAACAGTGGCCTGCTTCTGGAACAGGGTGGACGCCTGTGATTGATCCTTTGGGAGACCTCCTTGGCGCCGCAGAACTTAAGGTGTCCTCTACATGAGGTTGCTTGGCGTTGACAACCTCTTCCCCTCTACGGGAGAGACTTTCGATGATGGATCGGCTATAATTCTCCCCGATCGCCACCCAGGGTCCAGAATCCCACTCCCAAGGAGAAGCAGATGACTATCGCCGGCAATCCGAAAAAAATGGCGCAGGATATCGCAGAGGGCTTTGTCAGCCTGTCGCCGCCGGCGCTGAAAAGGTATACACCCGCCGATTTGAAAGTGATTCTGGCCAATCTGGGGATTGTGCAACGCGAAATCCGCGCGCTTCAGCTGCCGCAGGATGATGTCTTACAGCTTAAAGCCAAAAATAACCGGTTGTCACGGTTGAATCAGGCAGAGGTTGTACTGCGGAGTTTCTGTAAGAAATACAGGATTCCGATCTGATTGAGGGCTGATTCATCCCTCTTGCGAACCATGTTCTCAATAAAGGGTGTCCTGGCTTGACTCGGGTCGCAACCTCAAGAGAAAGCCTCGCGGCTATGAATGCGCCACGGTAAAAGATACACGGGTCCCTTCTCCAGGGGTGCTGTTGACCTTGATTTCTCCACCGTGGGCTTGGACAATGTCTCGGGCGATACTCATCCCCAGCCCTAGCCCTTGAATCGAGGGCTTTTTGGGATTGGCGCGATAATACTTGTCAAAAACTCGTTCAAGTTCAATCTCGCTCATGCCAATGCCGCGATCGACCACAGAGAAGTGCAGCTTGCCGTCTTCAGCCGTGACCCCCAATTCGATTAATCCGCCATTAGGAGAATATTTCACCGCATTGCTGAGCAGGTTGTCCAGCACCTGCACAATCCTGACTTCATCAACAACCACGGTCTCAGGCAAAGCACTGTCCGTACGCAAGCTGAATACATGTTGCGGTGCGTTGCGCTGGTAATGCTCGATCACGTTGGCAATCGTCTTGCGAATCAGTGCAGGCTTTTTTTGTAACTCCAAACGAGACCCGCTTTCGATTTTGCTGATGTCGAGCAGGTCGCCGACGAGGCGGGACAGCATCTTCGACTTTTCGACGATCACCGAGATGAATTCCTCGTGCCTGTCAGGTTGGGAGATGCCGAGGTCCTGGGTTTGGCGCAGCAATTCCGCGTAGCCCATGATCGATGAAAGCGGCGTTCTCAATTCATGTGCCGCGGTCGAAATGAATTCGTTTTTAAGCTGGTTGCGCTTTTGCAGCTCTGACAGCGCTTGCTTGTGATTGATGGCCAGTGCGGCCAGTTCGGCCGCCGCATTGATCAGTTCCAGTTCGAAGGGGCCCGGTTCGCGTGGTTCGGTGTAGTAAATGGCAAAAGTGCCAAGGACCTTGCCGTCATTGGCGAAGATTGGCTGGGACCAGCAGGAGCGCAAACTGGTTTTCTCGACCAGTCGACGCGCTCTTGCCCAGTTGGGATGATTGAGGATGTCGGCAACCACAACCCGGCGGCCGTGAAACGCCGCCTCGCCGCATGAGCCGACGCCGTCTCCGATTTTCATCCCGTCAATGGCGTCGTTGTAAAAATCCGGCAGGCTGGGGGCCGCAAGTTTGTGCAAAGTGCCGCATGCGGAATTGAGCTGCAGGATCGAACACAGCACCCCTGCCTCCACCACTTCGATGGTTTCGACAATCGCAGTGCAAACCTCCTGCAGTGACTGGTTGCGGTACAAAAGGTCCAACACGCGGGTCTGTCCCTGTTGCAGTAGCTCATGGCGGCGCTGTGCTGTGACGTCGACCATAGTCGCCACTAACGCCTCGCATTGACCATTGTCACCGTGTACGGCGGTAATGCTGGTGTCGCCCCAGATGATTTTTCCGGATTTGCCCAGATAGCGTTTGCGAAAGGTCAACTGGCCGACGTCTCCCGCGATAAGCTGGCAGCGCTGGCCCAATTCGCGCTCTTTGTCGTCGCGATGGCACAGTTCACCGACCGTCAGAGTCGCCAGTTCGGACTCTGTGTAGCCGACGAGGTTGCGAAAAAATGGATTGGTTGCCGTGATGCGCCCATCGATGTCGCTGACTTCAATGCCGACGAACGGGTTTGAGAAAACGCCCTGCTTGATAATGCGATCATTCATGACTCCCCCATTGATCTGCAATAGTGGCACGTGTGCATCATGTCTTATTGCTTGTTCTGGGAAAACAAAAAAATCCATCTTCGACAATAAGAAGATGGACCATAAGAACCCATTGTGATTTCTCAACCTCTTCGGGGTCTGGGCTCTCTTGCCAACGAGACCCCTGGCTTTGCGTCGCCGGGTCACCCCGGGTTTGCTCTTGTCGGAGAGTTATAAGATAAAATTACTGTTAAACAGTCTTATGTACAAACAGATAGTTGTCGGTCAAATTATATCCTGTTTATGTCCGAACGGAATACTGGGATAGAAGCCTAAAGGGATGAGCCCTTTTGCAGGAGATTATGTCGAAACCGTTGCGAGTCCTCACCCGCTACCGGTATTAAAGTTTTTTGAGTAACGCCGGCGGAACCTGCGCCTCGCATGGAATCTTCACTTGACATAGGCCGCAGGGCGTGGCGCCGGTGCCGTAGGTTTTGGTCGCGTAGGGCGCAGTTGTGACTCGTATGTAGTCGAAACAGGCCTGCTTGTCGTGTCCGCTGCTGGTAGTGATGGCCTCGACCGGGCAACGTTTGGCGCAGGCGCCGCAGGACCCTTTGGCGTACCACAGGCACCATGCGTGATGATCCTCACCGTAGGTGCGAGCCGTTGCTGGCAGGTTAATCCGAGACACCACGGAGCCGAAACGCACAGCCTGTCCCCAACGGGTGATCATGGCATCGGAGAGACCAAATGTGCCATGTCCGGCGATGAAGGCAGCATGTCGTTCCGACCAATTGGAGGCGAGGCCGAAGCGCTCAGACTGTTGATAGGCAAAGCCTGGCAAGCGTTCAGGTGCCACCGATGGATACCCTGCTATCGTCAGGGCCTCGGCCAGGTGCAGGCGCAAGTCGCAATTGAACTCTTCGCCATGAAACCGCGAACGCGCCCAGCGTTCGGCCGGCATGGTCTTCTCCTGACGCTGATCTGCACGAGTTGTTGTTGTCTGCGGCAACACGTAACTGATGACCCGCAACTCTTCGGCTGGTGCAGGTTTGTCGGGAAAGGCCATGGCGAAGGCCTCTGCCGGCGTCCAGAGAAAGGGGCCTATCATCTCTTTGTAGTGCTGAAAAAGAGGGTCATCCCCGAGCGCTATGGCGACATGTGGTTTTTCCCAAGCCTTTTCTCCGGTTGCAAGGTGCAGGCTGTTGCAAGGGGAGGATTCCCAGAAGTCCAGGAGGATTTTTTCCACTTGAATGGCAGAATCCAGCATGAATTGCACTCCTGGCATAGTCAAAATGAGGGCGAACTCAATTGCCTGCCGAACTTATAACGGTTCAGTTCATCTTTTTGTACAATTTGTAATGGTTTCCTGCTTGGCAACCATTTGGGCAGAGATCGTCAGGGGAGACGGCATTTTTTTCTGTGCTGTATTTGGGACGGCGACACATTGGTTGCAGGACCCCTTCACAGTAACTGTTGACCAGTGGTTGAAACTGCTTTCTGTTTGTCTTGTGCTTGTGTGTTTTGTCATAGGTGGAGAACTCAGAATGTTCACACAGCATGCATCACCAGATTTCATAGCATAACATTGGTCGTTCGAATCGTATCGGGTGTAAACATAACAACGTATTAGTAAAAAGGGAAGGGCCTTTTGTCGAAGTAAAACCACTGGATTGATTACCTTTTTGACGTATTTTTAGCTAAGGCTTATGAGCATAGACTTAAGTGCACTTCGAGCTGTAGACGGGGCTGTAGGTATTTTATAGATTTGTCAGAGGTCCGTCGCACATTCCGGTCTTGGACGTGATGCTCTCGTTATTCCTTTCAGCTTATCGCCAGTCTGGTATAAGTTGTACTGATTTTTTTAGAGCTGCGGTCAATCGGGACAGCTTGGAATAGGACCTGTCGGATGTGGACTGGTTAGACTACACTTTCATCTTCATCGCGTATGTCGTTGCCGCCAGCATCAAGGGGGTGACCGGCATTGGTTTTTCGACGTCGTGCCTGCCTATTATGGCACTACGTCTCGATCTTAAAGTTGCCATCCCTTTAGTCATCATCCCCTCCATCGCCAGCAACATAGCCGTCATGATTCAGGCAGGACGTTTCCGTGAGGCACTCAAGCGATTTTGGCCTATGTATGCCGCAAGTGTTCCAGGGCTTCTGCTCGGGCTGTCAATCCTCGCCGTAATCAATGTCGCTGCTGCAAAAGCGATCCTAGGGCTGGTGCTCATCACTTATGCGTTTTGGGCTTTGCGCAATAGGCCTGCGTCATTGTCCACAGCATGGGAGCGACGTTTAAAATTGCCGGCAGGATTTTTTACCGGTTTCATTAATGGCCTGACCGGATCTCAGGTGATGCCTTCACTGCCTTATCTCTTGTCCCTCCACTTGCAAAAAAATGACTTTGTCCAGGCGATCAACATTTCTTTTACTTTGTCGAGCCTTGTCATGCTGATCGGCATGAATCGCTTGGGTTATCTGCCTCCGGTGACATTGATGCTGGCAATTGGCAGCCTCTTCCCCGTTTTGGCAACTTTGTATTGTGCTGGAAAGCTGCAGCAGCGCCTTTCCGGAGAATCACATCGCAGGCTGGTCTTAGGGTTTTTGTTGCTGATGGGGTTGGTCTTGATGTTGAAGGTCGTTGCCTGAGAGGATATCTTCACTTCCCCCATGAGATACGCACCGGTGATGCCCGGTATATGGTCTTGGCCAGCTGTTCGACGCATCCTGTCCCCCACCACTTGCGTGACAGTCTGAATTGCAGCTCCTGATCGAAGACGGACAAAAAGAAAGGCAGCCTTTCGGCCGCCTGTTTCTTTGTTTTTTTCTGTAGCCAATTACAGGAGGCAGGATTCAAGCGCCTGCTCTTCATTCCAGCGTTCAATCGATTCTTCAAGCGAATCGGTGACCGCCATTTTTTCGCAATTATCCTTGGAACAGTAAATTCCCCAATGACTGGTCGGGGCATAACCGCTCGGACCGAAAATTTTTGCCTGCCCGCCGCAACGGCAGGGAACTGCAATGTTGTGATGATGAGCTTCCATGTTTTTAACTCCTTTCAAAAAGTAGGAAATACAACCACAAAACCCGGATACCTTTTTTGTGATTTTATTCTTTATGTAACACAAAAGCCCTTGCGGTCAAGCCATTTTTTAAGAAAAGTATAATCAAAACAGTGGTTTAAATATTTAAGCTTGTCTGGTTGGCGATCAATCAAGATCAATCCTCAGGGGAGGATATCAACTGGCTGAATTCATTGATCTTCTGTGATCAGATAAGATTTTCTTGAAGAGCTCATGCAACTCGGTCAGCAGGGGGTCTGGATAATTATTTTCGTCGTGGTGATTTTAGACTGGTGTTCTTCAAGTGATAACAAGCCCCCATGGTACTCGCAAAATCCTGCGGCTGCCTGCTTCCGAAGTATTTACGCTGATAGAGGGCAATCAATTCCGGTTGCACAAGAGGTGCTCTATTTTAGGATCTAGTTAGAGGCCAACGAAAAAGCTGATAATCAGCGCATTCACGATGTCGATGAAAAATCCGCAAACCAGCGGTACGATAATAAATGCCCGGTGGGCGGCACCGTACTGTTTGGCGACAGACGACATGTTGACGATCGCGGTGGCAGTTGAGCCCAGGGTTATGCCGCCAAAGCCGGCACTGATCACCGTGGATTCATAATCTTTGCCCATCATGCGGAAGACGACCAGCAGGGTAAAGAGGATCGAGAGCAGAATCTGGCAAAACATGACGGACGAGATGAAGGCAACCAGCCCTTGTAACTCCCAGATTTGCAGCCCCATCAACGCCATTGTTAAAAACATCCCCAGGCTGATGTCGGAAATCAGGGCAATTCCCAATTTCGCGCCTGGATAGGCTTCCTCTTTTTTCAAGAACAGATTGCGGCAGTTGCCGATCAGTATACCGGCCATCAGGCAAGAGACGAACAGCGGCAACTGGAAATCGACCGACAGCAATAACTTGTCGAGGAGATAGCCGAGAATCATGGAAACGTTAAGCCATAGCCAAGCCCAGAGCAGGGCGTAGGAGTCGATCATCGTTTGCTGTTCTTTGTCGTGGACAACACCGATATCGAGGGACTCTTCGTGGTTCGCTATAATTTTGTTCCTGACAATCAGGTAACGGGCAATCGGCCCGCCGATCAGGCAGGCCGAAATCAAACCAACCGTATTTGCCGCAACACCAATTTCGAGGGCATTGCTGATGTGCAGGGTCTCCACAAAGGTCGGGCTCCAAGCCAAGGCCGTGCCGACACCGCCAACCAGTGAAATCGAGCCGACCAGCAGACCGGCTTTGGGATCCATGCCAAATAGGCTGGCAACACCTATGCCAACAAGGTTCTGTAAGACTATGAAGATTGTGGCCAACGTCAGCAGAATCAGCAATGGACGGCCACCGGTTAAGAGGGTGCGGATGTCCGTCTGTAGGCCGATCGCGGCGAAAAAATAGAGGAGTAGGACTTCTCGGGACTGCAGATTGAAACCCAGTTCAAAGTCGAACAGATAGTAGCCAAGACCGACAGCCGCTGCACATAAAAACCCCCCGATCACTGGTTCAGGAACACTGTAACGTTTGAGTAGTTCGGAGCGGCCGATAATCAGTTTGCCGAGAAACAGAAGAATGATGGCCAGGGTAAATGACGCAAACCCTTCCATGTAAAAGCTGTTCATGAAGTCAGCTCCCTTTGTCTGGTCGGCAAGCCAAGCTTGATCTCGTGCTTAGAGGGGTAACTAGCGAATTGATTCTGGCGAAAAGTATAGCAGGCCCCTCGGTTTTTTGAAGGCAGAACGGCCCTGTTTTGTGTCGCTGGGGTGAATCTGTTTCGCGGCTGAAGCCGGAGAAAAGAAGAAAGAGCGAACCAATGCAGAGGGCAACATGTCAAGAATGGTCAGGATCATTCCGAGGCTGACCTTGACCAGTGGCCTTTGACTCTCTTGTCTGGGCGCCTGGAGACGTGCCAACAGCCGTTTCTCGTTTTCCCCGGTACCATTCAGGGTCAATGATCTGAATAGCATATCTTTTGAGATTCTCTTTGCGCGACGGACTTAAAGACTTGATCTGTTTGAGATGCATAGCAAAGTCCGATCCTGCGGTGAATTTTTGAGGGAGGGCCAGGATTTGGACAAAGAAAAAGCCCCAACCGGAACGGCTGGGGTTTGCCGTTATCGAGACCTCGGTGATACGAGCCAACCTCAAGGTCCTGGCGTTAACCATAAGGCGTCATATGAGACCCTTTTCCTTAAGGTTCCTGGTCACGGCGTCGACATAATCCTGGATCATTTGCTTGATATCTCTCTCTTTGACTGTTTCCAGTTGAGCCGACCAAACCCTCTCCCCGGTTTTCAGGTCGTACAATACAGACTCTATCGTCAGGGTGACGGTCCCGGGGGTGGTTGGCTGAATATCAATGACACTATAGCTCTGGTTGTAATAGGCTCCCCAGTCGCTGTACCAGGGGGCGACATAGAGAGGAACCGGGGCGACCTGCACGACCTGCAGTCCAGAACCTGTCGTGCCTGCTTCTTTCCGTTTCCGGACCATCTTGGTCAGTAGGACCGCGTCGCAACCATTCACAGTCATCGCCTTGATGATGTTGTCCCGGTTGCTTTCCTGGTTCTTTGGCAGGTCGTTGTGACTGGCAACCGACCGGACGCCCTGGCCAGATAACTGTCGCTTTAAGGCTTCCTCGAAAAGCCTGCGGTAGTCCTCCTCTTTGGCGATGCCGATGAGATAGACATCCTCGACTTTATTCGAGTAGCCAGGTTTTACCCAGGATTCTTTCACCGTGGTGCTGGAACAGGCCGTAAGCAAAAATCCGGTGAGCGCCAGTCCCAGCAGGTGTTTGAAAACAGTCATCGTTTCTTTCTCTCTCCGTTGAATGTCATTAATGTTGAACCATAACAGAGTCATAGACGTTTTCCTATTTCATTTTAGATGGTAAGCAGTGCCCAGGGATGTAACGCCACAATGTCGGCCCGGACCACAGAAGCAAAGAGTGCCCCCCGTGAGGGCGCTCTATGAAAATACTGGTCGGAATGACTGGAATCGAACCCGCGCCTCCCTGTTCCCGAATCTTTGGGCGTAAAAATTAGTACAGTTCTGGCTTGCAATGGTTCGAAAATTCTTTGCAGTAGCAATTGGTAAGGACAGGTAAAGATGAAAGCAATTAATGGATGAGATTTGTAAGGGTTTCTATCCCTTGCGATATCTCATCAATTCTCATCCCCCGAAGCCTAGTAACAGCTTGTTGGCCTCAGGTCCACTTGAAACGTAGACCTCGGAAAAAGTCAAAAGCCGAACCCCTTTTTTTTGCTCGTTCAACAAAACCTAATTCATAGAAAATATTTTCTCGAATCAAGAGTCGCCTTTTTAGATTGTCTGCAATCAGCGAGGTTTCTGGCATGTAATCAGAAAGACTGGATAGGCATGCTCATCGTCTCCATGCTGCTTAAGGAACGTGTGAACGGTTTGTGACTTTAGGGCAATGAAGCCCAGTTGTACCAGCAAGGTTATCAGCGCTTGCGAGTCAAAGCCAAAATGAGCAATACCAGTTGGATCGTCGTGGAACGTACCATCTTCGCGTTCCAAGTCGGCGAGTGCTAGAAATCCCCCAGGCTTTAGTACCTTATGAAGGTTTTGCAGTAGGTCTTGAATATCTTCAATGTGATGTAAAACCATGCTGGAGAAGACCAGGTCATAGGTCGCGGCAGGCAGTGTCCAGCTATCCGGAGGAATTAGGAGTGGTGTCACATTACTCAACCCAAGGGCCTGGCATTTCTTTCGTAGCTCTTCCAACATTCCTGCCGAGGTGTCGGCTGCCGTCAGATGTTTGATTTCCGAGGCGATCTGTAATCCACACAGGCCAGTCCCGCAACCATATTCTAGGACATGAAACTTACAATTCAGATGGATGTTGGCTGTAATCGCCGATGTAACTGCTTCAGCTACCACACGTCGTTGGGGTTTCTCATCCCAGTTGGCAGCGACTTTATCAAAGTTGCGACGAAATTCTTCACTCATAGGAATTTACTCTTAAGCTGGTTTTTTGAACTATCATCATAGAGCATATATTCCCAAATTTGATGTAATGATGGGAATAGAGGCTACATTTTCTGAGAATCCCGGAGTGCTAAAGGTACTATCAAAATGTTATGCTGAGTGACGACTTCTAAACTGAAGCAATGGAACATTTGGCTAGATTTCTGAGTGATGGCATTAGAGGCTAAATTCTATACTTTTTGAAAATTGTTGCGAAATTAGTAAGATTTATTGTGGCAAGAATTCTAAGGTCTCTGTATGTAGTCAGTTTCGGTGCATTATGAGCAGATTTCAGAAGGACCTATCCACCTAGAATCGTTTGTTTACAACAAAAAGGCAACTTGAACTCCTCTAAATGATTAGCCAGCTTTTTACATATATCTTGATCGCTCTTTTGCAGTGCGCAGGCGGTCTTGTAGAAGCTTAAGACTTCATTTTGACGGTTGCATTTTATCATGTGCAAGGCGATTTCAGCAAAGAAGTGCCCGTCTTCTTTTTCTTTGGTGACAAGTTGGCGATAGCAGTTGGTTACCTCATTGATTTCACCGCGGACCGTATACACTTTAGCTAACCCCATCAGGCTAAATTTATCGTAATTGTTATCAAGATTCTTACGATAGTAGCCCTCCGCGGCGGCTAGGTTGCCGATACTCCGATAAGCATCAGCAAGTCGTGTTAACAAGTCGACGTTCCGTTCCCGTTCAGGAATTTTCTCCCAGAGGGATATGGCCGTCGGATAATCTTTTAGCCAGCGGTAGTAGTGACCAAGTCCGTAAAGTGCATAAGTATTTGTGTCTTCAAGTGTAAGGGCTTTTTCGTAATATTCCCGGGATTTTTCATGCTTTCCTTGACGCCTGTAGAGATTGCCCACAATTGTCAATATATTAATTAATTGAGGGTTTTTATGCAGAATCTGCTCATAATATTGGATGGCAAGATCGTCTTGTCCTGTTTTCTGGTACAGGTCCGCCAAGCCCATAAGGGCATAGTGGTCTCCCTTGTTGATACTCAGTACTTTGTGGTAGAAGACAAGGGCTTGCTGATGTTCCCCAATTGATTTGTGCCCGTCGGCAATACGGGTGAGTACGAAAATATCACTTGGCCGAAATTGAATGTATCGCTCCCAGAGCAACAGGGCTTTTTTGTGCAAACGTTGGCTTCGATAGGTATCACCAAGGCCGCGTAGCGCGAAGAGATTTTCCGGATTTTTATCGAGGATCTTCTGATAACATTGGGCCGCATTTGGGTAATTTTTCAACATACGCAAAGTGTCGCCAAGGCCAATGAGAACGTATGGATTATGCGGCTCCAGTGCTTGGGCTTCAATGAACAAAGTGTAAGCTAGACTATATTGTTTTTCCTTGAACAGAGAATGTGCTTTTTGGGAGAGTTCAACAACCTTGCCGTGGTTGGATGAACTGTCTTCGGTATGTAGCCGAGGATTTTTTCTTTTCATTTAAATTCTTGGGTTATGGAAAATAATGCAAATTAAACTCAAATCACACCGGATGGAGTTTTATTCAAATGTGTGTCAAGCATAATAGTAATTTGAAGCTAAAGGTTTTCTAAATATATAAGATAATATCGAATAACGCTACATACAAAAAACCGACGATTAATCTAAAGGCTCATAATTCGAATAGCGCACTTGCTCCCGAAGCAGTTAGATACGCTCGGCTTCGCTCTCGCTCCTCAGTGCGTCCATGTACTAGAAGGGACGTATCCCTATGGTGTCCTGAAGAGGCTTCAGCCTAGTTTGAACTGGAGGATAATACTTTTGAGATAACGAACTAAAAAGTTACTTTGATAGCCGCTGGAGTGGGACCGGAGCATTATCAAGGATGTAATTCCATATGCAACTTCGGGTATGTTCATCAGTGTCTATGAAAGTTACACCTATGATTGCGGATTGAGGCCCGTCATCATTGAATACCTCTTTGGTCCAAACAACCTTAGCGTTGGCGTGTAAATGTTCAGATTGCTCAGGAAAGGTAATAACAATATCAACTCGAGATTTTTTACTAGGAACTTTATCTGATGCAATTAACTCAATTGAAGCTCCCGCCATACTTAAGTTTAATAATTTCCCTTTAGTCGTTGTCTTGCAATCATTTACTTCTACAAATAAATTGCAAGCGATTTCCATCCGATAATTGTTCCTTGCCCCAGTTAATAATTCCTGAAGGGATGAGTGAAATTGCTCTAGACTCTCTAGGCTTTTTGTTGAAACATTTTTGTCTCTAGACATCAATAACAGCTCTTTTTCAACCTCTCTAAGGAGCTTCTGGAAGCGGAACGTTCGATTAAGAAAGTCCTCCCGATGCATTGTAAAGGACTTTGTTGTAATAAATATATCCTTAACCGGAATAATATTTTTGCATTGTCCACACTCAATATTCGTCACATCAGTTAGAAAAGGAGATTTAATGACTCCTTTACAATCTGGGCAATTCATCTGCAGCATATGTTTATCCTCAGTTTATCTAGTAGAATTGAACGAAAGTAAATTAGCATATTGCGAATGTGTTTCAAGCATAATTAGTAAATTTGAAGTCAAAAACTTTTTGAATGATTAAAATTTTATCAGTTAACACTACATAAAAACCCCCGACGATTAATCTAAAGGCTCATAATTCGAATAGCAACCCTGCTCCCGAAGCAGAAGCGTTTGCTGCGCACTCTGTGCGATCACTTACCAAAGGGACGTATTCCAGTGGTGCCCTGAAGGGATATCAGCGCAGCACTTTCATAACGATGGAAATTGGCTATGTTCGATGTCTTTCCAAAATCAAATTCAGAGCGTTTGGAGGAAGGCGGAGGTGGCATTATTAATCTATTCCTTGGTAAATTTTGTTTTGTCCCATGACAAACTTTTACCTGTAAATTCTAATTTCACAATTTCGAAATCACTTTCATTGCGAATACTGATTAAACGTCCATCCCTCGCCATTCTCCACCTGTATTTGCCCTGTCCTTCTGAAAAAAATGGGAAGAATGCGTCGTCAACGATATTCTCGGAAACCTTCACATGTGAAACATTCACATAAACATCTCCGTTCCCTTTGAAGTCAAATGTAACTGTCTTTCCGGTATTGTGACTTGTGTTTTGATAGATTCCATCAGGTGCTGAAGTTTTAGTCTCACAACCGAACAAAATCGCAAGCAAAAACAATATACCAAGCAACAATTTGCAATTCATAAGGCCTCGTAATCTATCTTGGGTAGAGAGTCTGCGTAATTTATCAGAATATGATCATAGCTTACCTGCTTTTGTATGCTGATAGTTGGCTCAGGCTACTTTAACAGCGGCTAGGCCAAACCTCCAGCAATACCCCACATGATGACACCAATCAGTACGTCGAGAATTTTCCAAGAGAGTTGTTTTTGGAAGAGAGGGGTTAGAATGCGAGCACCATAACCCAAACCGTAAAATCAGACCATTGAAGCGACGGCAGTCCCTATAGCAAAAATGAGTCTTTCTGTTTCAGGGTACTGGCCTGCAATGCTTCCTAATAGGATGACAGTGTCTAAGTAGACATGTGGGTTGAGAAGAGTTAATGCGAGGGTTGTAGAGATAGCCCATATCAATCCTGAAGCCAGGGGTTTTGACGCATCTACAGATAAAAATTCATTTTTGAGGGCAGAACGAAAAGATCTGATACCATAAAACAATAAGAATAATGCCCCGCCGCCCCAACGGGCAGTTAACATGAGGTTGCTGGATGACGCAACCAACTTGCCAAAACCACCAACAACTAACAAGATAAGTAATGCATCGCACAAAAAGCATATTGAACAAATTGTAAAGACATGCTCCTTCCTCAACCCTTGGCGAAGAACAATAGCATTCTGGCTGCCAATGGCAATGAGAAGGCTGGCCCCTAGGGTGAATCCTTTGATGAGTGGCGTTAGCATGACGAAGAAGAAAGTAGCATGTTTTGATTGGGAGTAGAACAACTTCTGACCGGAGGAGTCCCGGATCAAGACCATGGATCTGAGAGAGAAACTCGGTCCCGATGAGATATCAAATTGACGTGAAATTTTGACGTCTGGACCGGAATAGGACCGGAGGACAAAAACTATAGAGCGGCCCCGGGAAGGCCGCTCCTTGTAAATACTGGTCGGGGTGACTGGAAAAGAGTGACTATTGTTTTAAACACGATGTAATTTATTAGTTATGTCCTCCTCTGTTCCTGAACAAGAAAATTACAACAGTTAGAACAATTGAAATAAACATCGCTACGCCAGCACCCCAGTAGCCAAGTTGATTAACCTGTCCTCCCATTACATCAAGTTGGGAGCGGATATCGACGGTTTTTGTGCGAATCTCGGTTAACTGCTCGCGAAAAGTGTTAAGTTCCTGGCCAGTACCTGTTTGTTGTGCCAACCGTTGCCCTCTCAATTCCGCTATTGATTTCTCCAAAGCATTGATCTTCTCGGCCTGATCCGCAAAGAGATTATTCTGCTGTCTGACCTCGGCCGTTAGGGCAATCAGTGCCTCTCCAAGTTTGACAAGATCACCCTCCATTTGTCTTGACTTCTCATTTCGTACTTCATTCCCCTGGGTCAAAGCGGTAAAGCTTTCGTTCAAATTTTTCTGTTCCTTGCTGATACCGGAACTGAGCAACTTAAACTGTTTTTGTTGCTCTTCGATAGAGATTTTGTTCTTTCCTACATCTCTTTGCAGATACCAGATTTTCTCCTGCATTTGTTCGAGTTCTGTCTGGATTGAGAACTTTTCGGCATGCAGTGGCGATGAACAGAGCAGAATGGCAAGTAACAAGTACAGGGCTTTCAAGGCTACCTCCAGGTGATCGCTCAAGAGGCGATCGATGTTGACACTTTTTAACCGGGATAGACATAATCCAACAGAATCAGTAAACTAACCTAATCTAGAGCGAAGGTAAAGGGGGAGGGTAAATAGAATAGTGGAAGAAAAAAAGCCACCTCCGGGAGTCTTGGTATTGAATATGTGAAAAAGGGAGGTTTTAATTTAGATCAACAAACATGGTTTTCCCACCAAAAGCATGCACGGAATCATGCCCTCTGATTTCAACTTATTTTACATCCTTAGGTCAGAAAGACCCGTTGTTTACCAATCTCTTTGTCAACATAACTGATCCGGCGCAGTTTCTCCGGGTAATCCCGTTTCGATTTCGGCGTGACCAGAATGATTATCTGGTCGGCCCGGACACCGACGCCTGGGTCTTTTGGTGCCGAATACAGGCGCTTGAAGCATAAGTTTTGGCCCTGATGACGAAGAAAGCATCCTGTTTATGCAGGCTGTAGAGCCGCCCAAAGTCCGTATAGGCTTTGTCCATTGTGTAGATAGCGTCCTTGGTGACCGACAGTTCGTCGAGCATTCGGACATCGTGAACCTTGCCTGCGGTGATGGCAACATAGGTCGGGATACTTCCCCGCAAGTCGAGCAGCGTGTGCAATTTGACGGCGGCCTTGGTGGTTCGAAATTCAGCCCAGGGGAACAGGCTCAGGCACAGGTCAATGGTTGTTGAATCAAACACATACAGTGTTGCTCGAGTTCAAGGGCAAACGGGTCGCCCTGATAGAGCTGTTGAGCCATTCGAATCAGGACCAGACCGAAGTCCTGGAAGATACGCCAATCCCTGCGCTCGTTGGCATCCGCCAAAGTGGAACGTGACACGGCACCACGGAAACCGACGTGATACAGTTTCTCCCGATGGGAGTTGAGACAGGTTTCAATGTCGCGCAAGCTCTCGCGGCCAGCCATCTGGGCATAGGCCAGGCACAAGAACTGGTCGAAGGTCGAAAAACTCTTGGCCCTGTAGTTGCCTCGGTACCGGCGGACGCACAGATTGAACTCGTGCCGAGGCAGAAACTGCAACAGTTGCCGGAACACGGTTTGCCCTGAATTCATAGACACCTCCTGGAGAGACAAGAGGTATCAGCTCACATCGGTGAGGCAAATTCAAATCGAAAACGGATCAGTTATATCAAAGAACTATATAACTCAGAAACTTACAGCCAATCACTGTTTTTTAACCGGACAGTAGTGAATACTTTTGATAAAATTTGAATTCCAACACATTAAGAATTAAAGAAAACTGATAACCAGATTTTGAGGCAGAAATGAGAATTAAATTCAAAAGCTAAAATTTAAAGTGGCTTTTCCACAGGTCTCAGCATGATTCGGCCATAGCTTCTCCCTAACCAAGAGCCTTTACCGTGATCACAAAAGAAATTTTATATATGTTTTCAAAAGCGGTCAGGGATAAATACCGCCTTGATATGCCGTATATCTCTTATATAGAAATAGGTTATGACGGTAAAAAAAGATTAGGGAGATTGGTCAATTTAAGCACCAAAGGGGCTTGTATTGAATTTGTAGATCGGAATGGATTGCCTCAAGATAACGCCGAAACGACAATTCAATTTCTTTTGCCTGAACACGCCGAAGCCTTTTCCCTCGAAGCTAAAGTTGCCTGGGCCAGAAAACAGACAGACGACACGGACTCCCGATTTGTCAATTTAGGATTGAAATTTCAAAAGCTTGATGCGAGTACTTATGATTGTCTCTGGGGTTTTATAATTGACACCATTTCGTCCCCTAGACCCTAAGAATGTTGGGAACTCGACAGTCACCATTGCACGAATGTCTAGGCTTCTTTAAAGGCCTCGCTGTGGCAGGTTTTGGATCGAAAGTGTGCTACCAAGCTGCGCTATTTCATCAAAATATACCCATAGCGCACCTGCTCCAGAAGTAGAAGCGTTCGTTCGGCTATGCCTCTCTTTCATGTACTTACCAGACTGGATGTTACATCCCGAGTTCAGTCCTGTATTATCGCAGCGAGTATTATTTTTGAACGTAGAATTAGTAATTCTTTGTGTTGTGAACGGGGATGTAGGCGTTTAGTGAATTTGTTGAAAGTGCTGTTGCGAGTCCGGTCCTATTCCGGTCCTAGTGAAAATTGGGGTAGGGGGGTGGAGGCAGATTTGTTGAAATGAAAAAGCCCCAACCGGGGATGGTTGGGGCTTGAGAATGTGTGTAAAAATATACCCACCCTTGATGTCAAAGGTGGGTTTGGCCTAAGTGTTCCCCCCAAACTGACCGAAAAAGAAATAATCAATTTTTTTATTGCCTGCAATCAACACTCACTATTGGTTATGAACAGCAACTATTAGACCAAAAAATAAGGGAAAACTCTAAACCCACACAATGCACTGTAAATATATAATATGATTTGAAAAAATATTTTCTTGAAATTAATGTGAAGTTATTCCTCAAATTATATTTCGGTTAAAATTAGGGAAATTGCGGAGGACCCTTTCGTAAAAGTACAATATGGCCAATCTGCTGATTGCAAAAGACATTGTCTGAAAATGTCGCGCCATATTAATTTTAATTTACCACTCGAAAATCTCAGAGATGACGCTCCGTACCGGATCTGCCCCGGAATCCAAACCCCGCCCCGCAACATTTCATCGCTAAATTCTTTGATCCTTCAAGTTGTCTTTATTCGCCGGGTTGAAAGTTGACAGCGGCGAATTATAATTCACCAATAAATTCAGGAGGCGCGTATGCCCATTTATGAGTACCAATGTAAAGAATGTGGAAAGGACTTTACGGTTGTCATGCGAATTTCTGAGCATGGCCAGGTTGAGATTAAATGCGAACATTGTAAGAGCTCAAGTGTCCATCAGAAATTGTCGAGTTTTTACGCGAAAACCAGCAAAAAAAGTAGTTGATTATCTAAGAGTTGCAAGCAGAATATTAGACATCCGGGTTTCGTAGCCCCTAGCATATTTTTGCAGCACCGCCCCAGAGGAGTTCCGGAGACAAAACCACGCCCCGGAACGTAACCCACCAGCAATTGTAAGATGATTGTGAGAGGTGTCTGCTATCTTCTCCTTATCTGCAAAATAGAATCTACAATTTCAAACCTTGTAAAAATCAGAGGTGTTAGTATGTTTTAAGAATGTCGTAAGAGTTCTAAAAGCCTAAATATAAGTAGGGCTCATTATGAGAGAACTGAGTGCTGTTGTATTTGACGATGAAGATTTGTTTTGTTCCCTTTTTGCTAGAATTTTAAGAGATAAAGGGATCAAAGTTACAACCTATTCAACCCCGAGTCTCTATTTTTGTTCACACTCTAGCGTTCAATCCTGCCCAGTCGAATTCCCCTGCGTTGACTTCCTTTTAACCGACAATAAAATGCCCGAAATGACAGGTATTGAGTTTTTAAGTCGACTCAAGAGGTTGGGATGTAAAATCCCAGATCATCGTAAAGCTCTTGCTTCAGGTAGTTTGGATGATGAAGATCAATCTAAGGCTGCACAGTTGACGAGGAACGTCTTCGACAAATCTGATTCAAAACAGCTAATCGCCCGATGGATTGAAGAATCATAGAGAGTAGTTAGTATCCTCTGAATGAGGTTTTCCCTAGAGGAGCCCCGGAGCCAAAACCTCGCCCCGGAGCACACCAACTCTCCATTACTGAACACTCAAATTGTCAGTTGGAAGAGTTCCTGGACCAGACATGGACCGGAACCCAAAAGAAAGAGCGACCGCGGGGAGGCGCTCCTTGTAAATACTGGTTGGGATGACTAGATTCGAACCAGCGACCCCCTGCTCCCGAAGCTGACAGCGTTCGCTCGGCTACGCGCTCGCTCCTCAGTGCGCATCACGTACCAGAAGGGACGTATCCCAAAGTCATCCTGAGATGATGTCAGCGTGTTGCAACATCAGGTTGCCAATGATGCTATGGCAATAGCAACACTGCTTAATTGAATATGTCAGTGAACTTAGATGTGCTGTTTGGGCATCATTTGTCCACTTGGGAGCATATCGTCATGTGGTGGCTGCCCCTTTGCTTTGCGAAACTCTTTTCGTTTGCACTCGTCCATTTGAGGTCCATAACAATAGGTTTTAAGAAAACCCTTGCAAGCCAAGTTTAAAGTACTTTGGTATTTCTTGAAAAAACCACAAGTCTCAAGCAGCTCACAGTTTGACATTGTCACCTCCTTAGATGTGAAATTCCATGCATAAAATTAGCATAACCTAATATTTAAATCAATATGTAATTGTCACATAAAATATCGTTGCTTGATACGCATCTGGCTCGATAAAAAACATATAAGAATGTGGTTTTATACGCATAGGCCGAGCATGGGGAGAGCTATTTGTCGGGTCAGCCGTAGCGAAGGCAATCGGTAAGGGCGGAAGTGGGGAGGTTATGGATAGTTGCTGGGGCAGGTTTTGAGAAAAAAGTGCGCTACTAAACAGCGCTATATCATCAAAATATGCCCATAGCGCACCTGCTCCCGAAGCAGAAGTGCGTTCGCTTCGCTCTCTGTGTGCTCACGTACCAGAAGAGACGTATCCCTATGATGTTTCTGAGTGGATGTCAGCGAGTCAAAGTATCAATGGCACACTTAGCTTTATGGTCTAGAGCATATTATGATGAACTTTATGCTTGCCGATAAGAACCGATATAAATAGCAGAAAGCACAAGAAGTACACCCAATATCTCCCTATATTCTGTTGGGCGGGCAAAGAATAAAACGTCCCAAACAAATGCTAATGCAGGCTGCAGGAGCAGAAAGAGGCTTGCAATGGTTGCTGACGTTAGTTTGATGGCTGAAGAGATGAATGACCACCCGATGGTAGTACAGACCACTCCTGCACCAAGCAAGGCCAAGAGTGAGGCCAGGTCAGGGATGATAAATGAAGCACCAGTGACAGGTGTGACTATGCTGAAGAATCCGGTACAGGTCACTGAAACAATGAACATGGCAGTGATTCCACTCACCTCTTGATAATTCATTGCAGACTTTATCAAAAGGAT
This sequence comes from uncultured delta proteobacterium, assembly GCA_963825615.1. Lineage (GTDB taxonomy): Bacteria > Desulfobacterota > Desulfuromonadia > Desulfuromonadales > BM103 > JAHEDT01. Next base: position 26,226 of record CAWGTV010000008.1, on the reverse strand, counting down.
ATATCCGGAATAGAAAAATGCCGTTCCAAACCCAAAGAGAAGACCCAGTCGGGCACTTTCACTCAGTGCGTTAATGTCTCCACCCGTTATAAAAAGCAATCCAGTTAAAGCAACCAATATGGCGATAATAAGATTGCGATGTATTTTTTCTTTGAACAACACACATGAAAAAAGAGCAGTAAAAAAGACCTGTAAGTTCCCAAGTAACGTCGCAAAACCAGGTCCCACTAAGTGGATACTCCGGTGCCAGCACATGAAGTCAGCGCTCAAGGAGAAGCCACCCAAAATAAGCAGTATAAGAGCTTTTCGGTTTATCAGCAGACGGGCTCTTTTAATTTTCAGAAGCAGAAAAAGTGAAAACCCAGCAAAAAGCATGCGGTAGAAACCAGCACTGTCAGGGGAGACTTTTGCAAGTTTTATGAATACGGGAGCAAAGCTGATGCAGATAGAGCCAATCAGTAGCCAGAGTAAAGGACGTGCTGTCTGTATTGGATCTTTGGGACTCATTGGATATTGATCCTGAATTGTCTAATGTGATTTTGAGAGTTTCGCTGAGGATTGAGAGAAAGGCAAAGATTAATCGTGCCTGGAAGCATAATGTTCGATAGGCATAACTGATTCGGTGCGTTGTATGGGTAGAAACTTCAATAGCGCACAGTATACTGAAGCAGTCAGATACGTTCGGCTTCGAACTCGCTCCTCAGTGCGCCTACTTACCATAGGGGCCGTATCTTAAAAAAAACATTTTGACAAATATTAATTGGAGCAGATCATGAGGAGGAGAAATTTTATTTTGTACGGTTTTGAAGAATTCTCATTTGTTCAGAAATTTTGTCTTGAAGTTCGATAAGCTCAATATCTTCACTGAAAGCAGCTAATGATACAGGGGCTGCAGTAGATATCACTTTGGCACAATTGATAAAAATGGAGATAGGTGGCCCATACAAGCCATCATCATAAACCATCGAGTTTGCCATGCAAGATCCAACAATATTATTCCCAGCAATAGTGCAGAAACTAACTTGTCCAAAATTAGTGTTGTTAAAATTTGAATTTTCTGTAATGCAACTACACGTTCCTCCAGTTATCACTTCGTCTTCCAAGCAGGAGGCTGTAGCGACTTCCGACGCTAAAGAACCGTAGGTCGTCCCAAAGTTATAGCCAGCATAACGAGTTGTTATTGTTAATTGAGAAATAGTATTGCCTAGGGCGTTTTCCAAGGCGGTAAAGTTTTGGTTCATCTTGCTAGCACTGACAGATTCACCCGCTGAAAAGGTATTTGGTACTGCATGAGCGATAGGGGCCAGAAAAGTAAATGCGGCAAAGATAAGAATAGCAACTTTCATGTTTGATTCCTCCGTTTAAAAATATCATTGAATAAATACAGTTCCATCATCAAAACTAGCCATGTCAAACACGGCAGTATCAGCTGGAGTTTCATCAGTGTCAGCTGAATCACCTCCACCGCCACACCCCGACAAACCGAGCACCAGAAAAATAATTAACAATAGTTTAGACATTTTATTCTCCATATTTATGTTGAAAAACCGCCGGTCAGCATTCAGCTAACAACAGCGGTCGCAAGAGAACAGTTCTGTTTGCCTGCATCATTCCATCCCCCATGGAATACATAAAACAAGATGTCAACAACCTAAGCTTCATATGCTCAAAAGTAAAGCTATATCAATATGTTACCAATTTACTCTTCTTGGCGATCTTCATGCTCAAAGTTTTCTGAATTTACGTTTCTTTCGAATGCTTCAATAGCGCACCTGCCCCCAAAGCAGAGGCATACGTTCGGCTTTGCCTTACTTCCGTGTATTTACCTACCAGAGGGGAGGTATCCCAATGGCGTTCCTGAGTGGACTTCAGCGAATCAAAGTATCATCTAAGACATTTTAAGGTAGAAACTCAGATTGCTCCATTTTGCGATTGTCCTTTTCTCATCCAACCACTTAAATTCTCGAGGAGTTTTTCATTCTCTCCCTTAAGAAACCGGTTCTGGAAAATTGCATCGTCGGCAAAAACAGCGAATTCACCTAATCCAATGCTACCGGTAACCAAGACCCCGAACTCCTGTACAGGTTCTTTGTTTGACAGGTTTTGATCTCGATTGACATCAATCCATGCCATCTGACTGGTACTAGCAATAGTGCTGACATTTTCTTGGAGAGGGAGTAGCGGCCAACCACCATACAGAGAAAAATATTTCAAACCTGTATTTAGGGGGTGGTCTTTGAGATTGGACACTTTGAAATAGAGGGGGTTTCCATCTATGACCAGCGACTTATCCCATTCTCTAACGACACCATTACCAACGGCAACACCTAGTTTTGAAAGTAAAGGAACAAGTGGTTGTGCAATATGCAAAAGGACCACTAATCGACCGCCATTATAAAGAAAATTGCTGATGGCACTGATTTCATTTTCAGAGAAAGGTTTAAATGCTCCTGATATGATTAGCGCATTGACTTCATTAAGTAACAGTGGAGTTAAAGAGTCACGAGTTGCAATAACCTGCCAGCCATCAACACCGAGTTTGCCTGCCAATTGACCAAGTTGTAAATCACCATCCTTTTCAACAGAAAAAGCCTGCCCATGTCCTTCATCAAAAAGGACCTTAATTGGTGCAGCTAAGCTTAAATTTGAAAATGTCAGAGATAACAGCGTAAAAATCATTGTTAAACGCATAATAGAAACCTTGCTTACATTAGATGACTAAAAAGGTCTTCATGCTCACCTTTGAGGGATTTTTTGTCAAGATTTTTAGGTAATTTATATATGTAAAATTTTCTTAGTTGGTCAGAAAGACACAATGAAAAAGGCCGCCCTTTAGGACGACCCCTTCGCATCGGTTGATGATGTCCACCCATCGCCTTTCAGTTCCGGCAGGTCGAGTGGCTTCTTCAGATCGGCCTCTTCCACCAGACAGATAAAGCCCTCAAGAACGTCAGGCTGATTCAGTATCTTCATGACATCACCTCCTTGATCTGTGGCAGAGGCATGGGTGGAGGGGAGGCAGACAGGAGTACACTTCGAAGATCGGGGTCCAACCACGGTTCATCCGGTATGATCACCGCGATAGTCCTCGAATCATCAAGCTGAAAGACCAGCTCGAAAGCAATTTGATCGCCATCAACAAAAGCTTCGACAAATTCAAAAGTAGGTACGTCATCAATGAACAGTCCATCTTCTATCTCCTTGATTTGTGTTATGTCGTCACCTTCCTGGATGACGATGATGTAGCCGTGTTCTTCGGGGCTATAGCCATCGCTCATGAACTGCAATGATCTTATGATTGCCAGTTCGGGGATGGTGCCTCTCAGGGATAAGGCTTGCTGTATGGAGTAGATGTGGATCATGGTTTCCTCCTGTAAATGAAAAAAGGCCCCCCTCGATGAGGGATGAGCCGTAGACGAAAATCTTTACTAGGGATGTCTTTGCAATATTAAATATGTAGTAAGATATTCTCTCTAGGTTTGACGCTCAGATTTTGGAATGTCCCAGATTCTGGCATACAACCGAGGCGGTAATATGTATGACGTTATTGTGTGGCTGATAGGGGTCGAGACAACAGCCACTAAGATTTATGACGATGCAGCGGCTTTTTTCCATGAGGATAAAGAGTTCTCCCGATTGCTGTCACAGATGTCATTCGAAGAAAAAGAGCACGAAAAACTCCTCCAAAAAATCAGTCCCCTTCTCTCTGATGATGAAATGAAACGTGCAAGTTTTTTCTTTGACGAGAGTTTCCGCAGCAAAATTGAAGCCCCTTTTTCTCGTGCATTGGGTTTATTCGAAGATGGCGCTTTGGACAAAACAACCATGCTTGAAATGCTTGTGGATGCAGAATTTTCAGAATGGAATGAAATCCTTCTCTATATCCTAGACAGATTGAATGTATCGGATAGAGAGGTTCAGCAAGTTATGGCAGATATCGAACTGCACCGAGGACATGTCGAGGCTTACATCTCTTCATTGCCCAATAGAGACGATTACTTTAAGCGGATCAGAAAACGTTCTCAAGAAAAGGGCAAACGCATTCTGATCGTAGAAAACAACCTCTCTGTTGCCCGCATGCTCAAGGTTCTGGTCATCGATGATGCCGAAGTGATCATTGCTCGTAACGGCCAAGAGGGGCTATTGAATCTCCGTCAAAAGCACTTCGATTTGGTTGTGTCGGATGTTGAAATGCCAATAATGAGTGGTATTGAGATGTTTAGACAGGCTTTAGAAATAGACCCTTCTCTCAGTCGCAAATTCATCTTCTTCACCGGGACTGTAAGGAAAGAGTATTTAGACTTAATCAAGACTCTGAATGTCGTGATGCTACCAAAGCCGTCGCCTGTGAAATTCATCAGTCTGAAAATGAATGAAGTTCTGAAATTGGCATCTCCTCCGCATGATTCGACAATCCATTAGAGAGTAGAAGCTTTTCCAATCGCTCTGTCGATTACCCCTCCATGTGCCAGTGTCCTTGTGATTTTGACATGTGTCTTACTGGAAATGAAAAAGCCTGCCCCTCGAGGGGAACAGGCTGTATAGTGATAGATATATATGTCGGGGGTGCGTTATGAGAATGATGCTGATACTTTTTGGCGCTTCTGCTTTTGTCTATTTCGTGACTGGGATCAAGGGCAGGTTTACGGGAAGGCAGAGGCTTTACTTTGCTCTTGGGACATTCGTTGCTGTGTATTTAGTGACTATGATTTTGGTTTTTACCGGAGGGAACCCCTGATACATCGGTTTCAAGCCATCTAACCACCAACTGCTCTATCAATCACCCCCGCCATGTTATCCGTGGCTGTCTGCAAAGTATCCTCAGAAACGTGCGAATATCTCTGTGTCATGCTGATGTCTGAGTGGCCAAGCAGCTTGCTGACATCATACAAACTGGCACCACCTTGAAGGGCAAGAGTGGCAAAGCTGTGCCTCAGGTCGTGAATGTGAAGGCCTTCTATCCCGGCAGTCTCACATACCTTACCAAAAGGGATTCTCATATCCAGGATGAAGGGCCTTCTCGACCCTCCTCTTGATGGGAACAGATAGTCGCTCTCCTTGGTCCGGTTCGAGTTGTCCTTGTCGGCTTCCAGCGTCTTCAATACAGTCAATGCTCTATCATTCAGGATGATCGATCGAGACTTGCCGTTCTTGGTGTTCGGCAAGAAGAGTCCTTTTCTCGTTCAGTTTCACCTGATGCCATTGCAAGACTCAGGATCTCACCTCTTCGTCCTCCGGTGAAAAGCAACAACTTGATAGCAGCTTTCGACAGGCCATCTTCCAGTTCCTCCAGAGCTTTCAGGAATCGTGGCAGTTCCTCTTTGGTCAGATAGCGTTCTCTGTGGGGCTTCTCCTTGAACCGATCCAGGCTCGTTGCCGGTGACTTTTCAAGCAGTCCCCACTTGACGGCCAGATTGAACATTCTCTTGATGAGGGTGGCATAGTGGTTGGCTGTGGTTGACGAGGTGCGTTCCTTCTGCTGTGTCAGGAAGGTCGAGATGTCTCTCGCCGTGATGGATGAAATCCTGAAATCCCCGAAAGCTGGAATGATCTGTCGATCGAGTTTGTATTGATCCTCTTTCCAGGTCTTCTTGTGCTGGAGGGCATGAGGCATATACAGCTCTTTGCTGAATTTCCGAAACGTCCAATCATTGGTCTTGTGCTCCCGTTGATCACTGGGATCGATCTCTCTGGCCAACAGGGATTTGTGATCGTGGACCTTCTGACGGGCATCCTGAATAGACACATAGGGGAACTCTCCGATGGTCAGGCATTTCTTGCGGCCCATATAGCGGTATCTATGTTGGAAGAACTTCCGGCCTCCCTTACTGACCCTTAGCTTCAAACCAATACACTCAGCATCGGAGTATTCTGCTTCACGGCTGGGGCTGTCAGGATCGTGGGCTTCAAGGGCTTCAATGCTGCGCTTTGTGAACGGGAATCGTTTGGACATAGTGGTCCTCCTTTCTGAACGTAGAATTAGGTATATTCTTTGGGCTACTGACGGAGATGCTTGCGGGTTAGTGGGTTTGTGAAAGGTCAGTCGGAAGGTCCGGTCCAAGTCCGGTCCTGAGGTGAAAATTTGGGGGGAAGGATGGGGATGCAGAATTGAGTGGAAATGAAAAAGCCCCAACCGGGGATGGCTGGGGCAGTGTTATGTGAAACCTCTAAACATACTAAAAATTGACAACATCTACTAAAGGGAGAGTAAACGTAACGGTTGTCCCTTCCCCCAAAATGCTGGAGATTGAAATATCTCCACCGTGGTCCTCTACAATTTTTTTGACAATACACATTCCTAAACCCATCCCCCCTATCTGGGCATTTTCTGGGTTCGCACGATAGAACGGCTCGAATATTCGCTCGGCCTGTTTAGGTGTCATGCCCAAGCCATTATCCGTAATGGAGATTGTTATACGATTACTATCTGTAGATGTAGAGACTTCTACGTTCCCACCTTCTGGAGAGTATTTCACGGCGTTGATCAAAAGATTATTCAAAACTTGAGTTATACGACCCTCATCGATAAACATAACTTCCGGGAGCCTGTTGGCGTGGGTCAAGATGAATTTGTGCTCTGAAAATTTAGGTGTTATAGAGGAAATCGACGTTTTAATTAGTTTTGCAATAGAAACATTATTTTTAACGATATTCAAAGAACGTTCAAGCTGAACGTTTTCAATATCAAGCATGTCTTTAATGTGTCGGGACAGTGCTTCAGCGTTAATGCGAATAATTGATGCATATTGCTTCTGCTGTTCATTGATATGAAGTTGATCCGTGTTTTCCAAGAGTTCTGCATACCCCAAAATTGCAATAAGAGGAGTCTGCAGTTCATGAGCAACAGTCTTGATGAAATCACTTTTAGCCTTCTCAAGCTGACGCTGAGTTTCTTCTGCTTTTCTCTGCCCGGTAACATCAATGAGAACACTCAAAATCCTCTTTTCTCCATCGTATTCAATTGCACGACTCGAAACGAGGAGGGTCATAGGTTGTTTGTGCTTAGGGTAAAAGCTGGCTTCTAAATTATTTATTGACCCATGTTCCATGATTGCGGAAACCATACGCTCGCGGTCACTTAAATCACTCCAAAATCCAAGTTCCTGTGATGTCCTCCCAACGACTTCTTCAGCAGAAAACCCTGACGCCTTCATAAAAGCAGAATTGACCATATGGATTGTCCCAGAGGGGGAAGTAATTATGGCGGCGGCAGGATTTGACTCAAATAAATCACGGAATAGTTTTTTTCTTTTCAGTAGCTCAGCTTCTGCCTTTATGCGATCGGTAATGTCACGGTCGATACCTCGGTAACCATGGAAACGCCCTTTTTCGTCAAAGATTGGAGTCCCGCTAGATTCAATGACAACCTCATGCCCATCTTTGTGAAGATTCGTGTTTTGCAGATTTTTAAATGGTAGGTATTTATGTGCGATTGGATCAAAGTGTTTATGGACGCGCTCCGCTTCATCAGCATTCATCAAGTCAAATGCATTTAGACCAATCAGGTCTTCAGGCTCATAACCCAGCAAATCTTTGATTCTCGGACTTACATATGTAAAATTTGCATTCTCATCAAACTCCCAAAACCAATCTTGTGAGTCTTCTACCATCTTTTTGAAACGGTCATATTCATATGACATGGTCATAGCCTCATATTGCGAAATAAATTTAGCTTGAACAAGAATAACTTATTAACAGTACACGATGCTAGATATTGAACCGTCCCATCCAACGAAGCGCCCCGACCTGCCCCGGAGGCCAAACCCCGCCCCGGAACATCAAAGACGTCACTCCCTGAACACTCAATTTGGACTTTTAGGAATACTTTGGACCAGACATTGACCGGAGAACAAAAGAAAAGAGCGACCCCGGGAAGGTCGCTCCTTGTAAATACTGGTCGGGATGACTGGATTCGAACCAGCGACCCCCTGCTCCCGAAGCAGTCAGATACGCTCGGCTTCGCGCTCGCTCCTCAGTGCGCTCACGTACCAGAGGGGACGTATCCCATAGGTCTCCTGAGTGGACGATAGAAATATGCTCATGCTAGATTGTATATTAAGTGCTCAGTGTCTTGGAGATCAGTTGATTTTTAGATTAAAGGGTATAAATATACCGATTATTTCAAATTGAGGATGTGCTGATGAAAAAAGGAACTATTTTACTTTTTGTAATCACTTTTGTGGCAGGAATGCTAATAGCTGTCATTTTTTCAAATGTAAATAAAAGCCAACCTGGAAGTCAGCAGGCAATAAACCAACAGCCGGCACCTACAGTTGATCTTCAGCAACAAATTAAAACTCTGGAAGCACTTCTGGCGAAAGATCCTGCTAATCGTCAAGCATGGGTTCAGTTAGGACATAGCTATTTCGATACTAAGAATCCGATGAAGGCAATTGAAGCCTATGATAAGGCGCTTGCAATTGATGGTAATGACCCCGATGTCTTAACCGATCAGGCAATTATGTTTCGCGAGCTTGGTTGGTATGAAAAAGCGATTGGTACTTTTCAACAAGCGAATAAGCTAAATCCAACACATGCAAACTCCCTATTTAACATGGGAATCGTATACATGCAGGACCTCGGGGACAATGAAAAGGCCAAAGAAGCGTTTAATCGCTTTCTTGAGTTGGTGCCGACAGGGCCCTCAGCTGACAGTGCACGTAAGATGATAGAGCATATGGATGGTGGGCATCAATAAATGCTATTGCCAGACGCTCTCGTTCAGTAATAGCGCACCTGCGTAAATCACCAAAATATGGCCATAGCGCACCTGCTCCCGAAGCAGTCAGATACGCTCGGCTTCGCGCTCGCTCCTCAGTGCGTTTGCGTACCAGAAGGGACATATCCCAATAGCTTGCCTAGACGGGCATCAGCAGAATTTTGCTAGAAAAACTCGGCAATATAACATTTGGCATGATCCCTGAGAAACCTTAGAGATAAAGCGGTTCAAAAACCGTGATCTATAGGAAAAGTGGAAGCACCTTGTTGAGTCAGAGGCCTGACGACTTATCCTTGGATCTCAAGCTCTAAAACTAATCGATAGATATACAAAACTAAACCTTTCCCCTATTGCTTATTTGCTTGCCACATATCAAACTTTGGGTAAGTTTTTTTTCAATCAATTAGAGGGGATACCAAAATAAAGAGACACGTCATTCTTAATTCAGGGGCTATATGAGCAACCCTTTTTGACGTGTCTCTTCATAGGTTTAGTGTCGGTCTCACGAGATCGCCGTTTTCTTATCCCCTCTGAGAAATGAAAAAATTGTCTCGGAAAAGGAAGGGGAGAAAAATGAAATCGAAATTTCATTGGAGGGTTGTGTTTCTGACAAGTGTCTTAACAGTATTGCTGTTATCAACTTTTGCATTAGATGTATATCCAGATACTCTAAACTCGTTCATCAGCACAAAAACGATGGAGCTTTTTGAGCCAGCAACATTCTTCCTGTTATTATCGGGAGTCATCGGCATGATCTATCGTGTTCGGCAAAAGTAAATGGAAGTTAAATGCTACCTTTTATGGCACTCAACAATTAATCAATAATAGCAAAACTCCTTCTGATCTTTTAAGTAGTATTATTTCATATCCATTTTATTCTAAATCAGAGATTAACTGCATAATGCTGGCAAGTGTATCAAAATTGTTCTGATCGAATCCCCGCTTAGCCAGATCTAAGTTAAATTCCTGTTCAAGAAACACCACAATACTCAGTACCGCAAGCGAATCAAGGATCCCACTTAAAATTAGTGAGGTATCATCACTGAAGTCCATACTCTCGCCGTAATCTATTAAGAGAGAATGGATAAATTCTTTAACTTTTTCTTTATTAGTCATGAAGTCCTCTAGTCTAGGTGAATATTAAATAGCCTGAAAAAAAATTTGAAATGGGTGGTAATGACTAAACTTCGATCTGGATCGTCAAAAATGGATAAAAGGCAATAGAAGCCAATAACAGCCATAGGCTTTAGCACCCTGCGCTTAATCAATGAACCGGTATTTCTTTTTTTATTCTCGAACAGTTGCGAGAATCCAATTGCAGAACCAAGGACTAAGCCATAAAAAATGTAGACGTGAAAAGATATTAGAGCTTGAAATAGTCCCAGTTTCATGATGACTTCAATATCACGTAAGTAGTGATAGAGGACATTCCCAAAGCCCGCAGCAGCTAGAGTTGCAAAGAAGAGACGCTTGCGTGGACTCTTTTTGAAGTAACGTAAAAAAGCTGGATAGAAAAAATTATCTACCAATAACTCTTTGAAATAATAATAATACCTGTTCCAAAAATCGGCAATAGATGCTGATTGTAACGGTTTATAGGTATTGCGAAGAGCCCTGTAACCTGCCATCCGACATGTGGCGATGATGACATGTCCCCAAATAGATATATGTATGATGTTAGTGGTAAAATTAGCCAGTAGCGCCATCCAATTGATGTACCAAGGATAAAGATGCCCAGTAGTTTGAGTCAACACAGTATGCAGAGAAGGTATGTCTAAGCTAATGGGTACGCCGATGATATAACTCTTGCCATAGAAAACTTTCCAAAGAAGCTTATTCAGGAGGGTCAGAATCAAAGCCCAATAGAGCAATTTGACGCCCTTAAGTTGGCACACTGCAAGTTGTTCAGGCGTTTTTGCTTCAATTCTACGCAAATAGGCCGCTCCCTTCGGAAACGGAGTGCCAGACCCCCCCCAAAAAGGACGAAAATAGCCTGTTTGTAGAAATAATGGTGGAGTGTCTTTAGCATGAAGATCCAATAGGGCATAGTTGAAAAACCAAAGGTACTTGCCAAAGGTGATAACAAACGCCCACATTGTTACCAATACTGTTGTGGAGATACTAGAAGCGTGGGATACAATAGCAATTAATACAACATAGCTGACCAACAGATTGCGTATTGGCCTCTGTCCGAATCCTTTGTAGCGCTTGACCGCATGATAATATACAAAAAAAACACCCATCACCATTGCTATCACTAAAGGCTTGAAAGCAAAGTTCGGTGTCCACGCTGGATAAATAATAGTGTTTAAGATTTCCAGATTAGGCCAATTCTTAAGGTAGATGAATCCGAAGGTTGCAACCACCAATATGATAGCCCTATATTTAGGGAAGAAGGTTAATGCCGTAAGTACAATTGTAATCGCCTTCCAGCCACTAGTATGTAATGAGAGACCGATAGCATAGACCACAAGAAGTATTACTTTTCCTGGCACTCCATGGACAAACTTAACTAGCCTAGGATAAGTATCGAGTGGTGGAATGAGCTTTATGTCAGATGGCTTAAGCATGCAGCGAGGAAGTCTCTTCAAGCAGCTTTACAAGAGCCTTGCGATCGACCTTGCCATTCAGATTCAAGGGTAACCGTTCCAAGCAAACGATTCGCCTTGGTACCATGTATGACTGGATTCGAGACCGAAGGAGCCCTTTCACATTCTTAAGGTCCAGTGACTTGTCAGTCACAAAGGCAATCAGTCCTTGAGCAGAGCCATGGTTCATAGGCCAAGCGACAACGGCCACTGAATCAGATTTGCAGACCTCGCGGAGATGGAACTCCACATCCTCCAGTTCGACCCGTTGCCCCAACACTTTTACTTGATTATCGATTCGACCAAGATAATGAAAAATCCCTGATTCATCCTCATACGAGAGGTCTCCGGTTAAATACCAAGTAGTTTCACCCCACTCCTTGTGAAACAAGCGAGGGTAACGTTTTGTAGTCAGATTTGGATTATTCCAGTATCCTGCTGAAACTTGAGGCCCTGAGACAGCCAGTTCACCAATCTCACCTTGGCATAGGAAGTTATTCGATGAATCAACAATTGCCGCCCGCATCCCAGGATATGGCCTGCCAATTGCAATCACTCCGCGATTCGGAGTAATGGCAAAAGGTGGAGCAAATGGTTGCCAAAGGCAGTCAACCGTTGCTTCGGTTGGGCCATAGAGATTGTGGATAATGCTGTTTGGGGCTGCTTCTCTCCAAGCATCTGCCAACTCTTTTGACAGGGGCTCCCCTGCAAAAAGCGAGATTCGCAAAGAAGGGAATATGCCGGGTTTCAGCAACCGCATTTCTTTTAGAAATGCAATCACCGAAGGCACCGAAAACCATACCGTCAATTCCTTTTTCTTTATAAATTCTGCAGGCGCCATGGCCATGTGCTCCGGCACGACATGGACAGATGCCCCAGCCCTCCAGGCCATGAATAAATCAAAGGCAATATGGTCAAAGGTTATTTCAGACTGCTGGGATAAATGGTCGTTTGGTGTCAAAAGGTAGCGGTCCTGAGATACATCAAGGAAATGGCATAAATTGGCATTTGTGACCATCACACCTTTAGGCTCGCCGGTAGTCCCAGAGGTGAACAGAATATAGGCTATCCTCTCCCCATCAACCTGAACGGGAGGGATTATTGGAGATTGTTTTTCTAATCTTGTTTGACCGATTATTTGAGCGTCACCCAATTTTTGACAATCTCCGCAGGGTGAGATTAGAAACTGGGGGCCACAGCTGAGAATTTTTGGCGTCAAAACCTTGATTCCAGAATTATCCAGAATCAAAGCGTCAAGCTTCGAGTTTTTTACAATTGAAAGGATTCTCTCTTCTGGATATTTAGGGTTTAAGGGCACAAACGTGACACCAGCCCAACATGAAGCAAGAATTCCTGCAAAGGCTGTTAAGGATCTGCTTGAGAGGATGCCGACCCGTTCAATGTTTCTTGGACTATTTTCGATAAAGTGGGTAGCAATCCGCCCAGCAAGAGTGCCGAGATCTCCATAGGAATAGGAAATCCCATCTACAGTGAGTGCTGGGCGCGATGGATTGTCCATTAGATGCCTATAAAATGGTAGAGCTAAATTATAATTCTTCATATTTTCCTCATTTCACTAACTGTCAATTAGTACTGAATGCGCCCATTTCTATCCCTCACTGTTCAAAAAACCGCCAGAAGTCAGCACGTAGCCAACTCAGCGGTCCAGTAGTGTTCCTCCCTGTAAAATCATCATCCCATCCCCCGAATAACACAAAGCAAATAAGACCTCGCTAATCTACGCCAAATAGGCACTAAAGTAAAGAGATGCTGGGTATTTGCCGAAATCCCGTATTGTGCATTTTCACCTCTTAAAACGTCCTCTTTTTATGGCACTTCATCGTAAAATATCGACTTTCAATTCCTCATCCAGATGACCGTCAACCAATCATTGGGAAGGTACTTCTAGGGGGGGGGTATGTCGAGCCGCTGGCGACGGTGATGGGGGCAGTCATCTGTCGGTCGCAGTTGGGGCCCTGGTGGTCGGTATGGAACAGAGTGGGGCGGTTCGGGGGCAGGGTCTAGGTGGCGAAGTCAGTAGACCGGGGATTGTAAAATTGTGCAGGATGAAAAACTGAAAAGCTGCGAAACTGCCTCGGGGTGAAATGGCCCCCAACCCGCAACGACAACAAATGACATTATCGCTGTGAGCCAGGGGCCAACTAACATTAGAAGTAAGGGTTATTTACCCTCAGTGCTCAGCGTAAGAACACTATAGGTTTGCTTGCCGCGTTCACCCCTGACGAAAAACCATCGGTGTTGTGCCGGATCTTCACCAGTATACTTGTCGATCAATCCGAGTACCGAACGTTTACTTGCTCCAGAGCGTTTTGCCGCAGCATCGGCCAGTTTCATCTTGCTATTAACTCCTTCGTTGATGCAGGTGATGACGGCATTGATCACTTCAGCATCGGATCGAAATTCCTCAGCTTGTTTGAGAGAAGTGACTTGGTTCTCGTCAACTTCTTGCACAGATAAGAACATCTCATTGTATCCAATAGTCTTATTGCTCATGTAACGATAGGAAACGGTATCAACAACGGGCCCCCTGCTTTTTTCTCTTTCGAACAAGACAACCCTTTGCTGTGAACCGCGTTCTGATATCAAGCTCAATATATATACACAGTCAAAATCGTCTTTCATGTCAGTGGTCCCGCTGTAAATAGGTCTGCCATCACTCGCAGCATTTTTGTTTGTGTGTGCCAGCGCAATCACCGTGCCACCTTTCAAGGAAAATTGACGGAGCACGACATTGAAATCCCGGCATTCACTTTTCTTCATAAGATCGACGAACTTTTTTAGGGTGTCGAGGATGACGACCACGCCCTGAGCCTTGTTGTCCCTAATGAGTTCGCGGAGGTTATCCAGAAAAGCTTTGGCCGAGAACCCTTGGTAGCCTTCCGCCAGGATGTGAAATTCAAATTCCTCCGCAATTTTTAATTTTTCAATAACGCCATGGCTGCTGTCGTCCATGTTCAGGTAGTATGTTTTGGCTGGATTAATCAATCCCGCTTCGATGCTTTCCGTCAGGAGCTTTATCGTGATCAGAGTCTTGCCGGTGTTTGCTTCAGCATAAAGGACTGTTAGTTGCCCCAAGAGTGCTATTTGACCAAGAACCGGGACTTGATCAACAGCCTCTCGTTCCAGCTCGTCTGACCGGCCAGTAAGTGAGAACTTATCGAAGACCGTTCCTTCTGGCTGTATATCCAAGGGCTTTACGACAATAGGTTTGTTTCCCAGTTTTTCAATAATTTCAGTATTACAGACTTCGAACTGCGGCACCGAGGCGTCCATCACCGCCTCCATATCGGCACCGTTGTCTTTCGCCATCTTGACGAGGGTCCCGATGGTGATCGGGTTTGCCAGATTGGGTTTAAATGATCGCCATGCGGTTAACACATCTTTTTTCCCCGTGTAATTGTTGCCTCGGCTACTCCAGCTGTCAGCCAATTCAAACCCATCGTCGCTACCACCTGTCTCGTTGAAGATTGCGATCAACACTTTCAACCAATCTTCCCGGCAACATCCTGGATCGATCACGTCGAGTAAAGCTTCAATGTTGGCGATCTTCTCGCTGGTTGGTTCCGATTTTGGTCTCGGCACCGACAAAGGGGGCGAGGGTCTTGGGGCTAGTTGGCCTTTGTGTAAGAAAACAGCATCGATGAATGCTTGGTTGACCTCAACAAGGTCACCAAAATCCTCGGCTTCATGAGTCATTGAGGTTTTGCCGGTACTCGGAGGCAGGATCACCATTGTTCTGCCTGTCTTGACATCGATCTTTTGGTTTGGATTTTCGGAACCGTGGCCAGAAGTCTTGGCAAAGGCCCCCGATGCTTTTCGGAAGTAGTGGTGTTCGCCCCGGCGGGTCTTGACCACGAGGTTCGGGATTAGGCTATGTTCCCATTCCAAGGTTGTGAGAGCGGCTATTGCCTCTAGGCTGTCGGCATCGAAGACGATGATGTCATCACCGACAATGAAGCCCACTTCATGGTTAGGGAACTTTTCCCAATGGGTGAGGATTTTCTCTTCCGACAAATTCTCAAGCCATGGATCCCAGTACATAGCTGTCGTCTTTGTCTCTGGCTTGATCGGTATGACCGAAAAGCCGAAAGCAAACCATTCCAATGCAGCGCTGCGGAAATTGGGAAGGCGATCGATGGGAAGATTGTCGGGATCGTGATGGGGTAAAACGGGTGGACTACATTTAGAGTCAGACATTGCTGGACTCCTTCCATATCTAAAAGTCCACGGAGTCTGTTCCGTTGGAACGAATTAGTATGCGGGAGCCCAAATCATGTCAGGCGAATCTTCAGCCGGAGAATTCCGACCGTCCCGGTGCCGAGTGCCAATGTCGTGCAGCACTGGATCCGTTTCAGACATGAATAAGATAACAATTCTTCAGAAAATGTCAAGAAAATATTCTTTTATATCAGGTAGATATGGATTTATCCGGCTCGGATCGCTGCCATTGAAAAAACCACGTTTTTTACCAAAAAATACGACTATAAGATTGATGATTCTTCTTTTCCCTTCTGGAATAGCATTGCTTTGGTGATAATGTGATTGGAGTTTCGATTGAAGCATGGGCGGTAAAAATTTTCCTATTTTTTGTGGGATTATTATCGCTCGCTTTTGGGGTGCAGAAGGCATTAAAAACTTAAAAGGCAGGCCTTACCCTTCATAAAGCGAAAATCTCTTAATACAGGCCAATTTTAGAATTTTGGAAAAATTATTACCTATTTTGCGGAGTGCTGCCCTAGGAATAGCGGGAAACTGAAACGCTGAAAAACTGGAGATCTGCCGTCTCTACTGTGACAATTTACTAGAATCTTAGGATTTCAGAATTTCAGTTTTCCATGCCCCTGGACGGCCCTCCGAAAAAAGCGATCTGAGAGGCCGCCCCTTAAGGCGAGCATCATTGTTTGAAAATCCAGTAGCCGAGTCCACCCAGAGCTGCTACCCCTAGGAACAGCATCGGATTCATGACAATGATTATCATCATGCCCAGTGCGCCAACCGATCTGGTTTGAGCAAAGAGCATACAGACGAGACTGGCCACGGATAGGCCAAGTAGTGAAGTCAGCATTTAGCCTCCTATTCATTTGTGTTGAGGATTGTGTCGTTGGAAGGGTTATTATTCGGAGCTTTGCTTTTTCGGTGTTTTCTTGGTGGGCTTAATCAGCTTGTTGATCTCAGCCAGAAAAGACTTTTGGTCTTTACGGATGTATTGCCGCTTCTCGCAGACGATCAATCCCTCCTGTTTCAATGCCGCACCGAGGAATCCTGTGTTGTTGATGCTCTGTCCAGGATACAGAGACCTTGAACACACTCAGGCTGAACGGCTCTTTTGCTTTGTTGAGCAGATGCAAGGATGGCGTCCAGGGAGATCCAGCAGCAGCTGAAGTGTCCTGATCCGGTGTTCTCTGCTGATGCGGAACAGGATTGTCTTGTCGTGGCCGAACTCGTAGGTCAGTTCAGAACGACCGGACAGGCTAGGGCAGGTTCCTTTTCTCAATACGCGTACTTCATCATTCATGTTTGTCAGTCATGGTGTTTTCTCCTTTCAAATAAGATGCTCCGTTATCCGCTTTCTGATTTCTTCCGGTAGCCATGTTTCATCAGGTATCAGGAACTCGATGGCGAATTCGTTGTTGGTCAGATAGACGCAATGAAAAAGGCCGTCCTTTCGAACGACCCCTTCACAGTCATTGATGATGTCCACCCATGGACCTTTCAGTTCCGGTAGGTCCAGTGGTTTCTTGATGTCATCCTCTTCCACCAGAACGACATAGCCCTCCAGACCGTCCGGTTGATTCGAAGAATCTTCATGGCATCACCTCCTTGAGTTGCGGCAAAGGTGTGTGGCGAAGTGGATGCAGTCACTGAGGACGGTTCGCAGTCGAATCATCCAGCCAAGGTTGCATCCGGGATGATCACTGCTACGGTTCGTGAATTGTCGATCTGGTAAACGAGCTTCGAAGACCAACTTGATCTGTCTTCAATGAAGGCCTCGACAAATTCATAAGTCGGTAGTGTCATCATCATGACACAGTCCATTGGGTCCGATCTCCGATGGCTTGTGAGAGGTCGTCACCTTCCTGGATGACGATGATGTGTCCGTGTTCTTCGGGGCTATAGCCATCGCCCATGAACTGTATTGATCGTATGACGGCCAGTTCGGGGATGGTCCCTCTGAGGGATAGGGCTTGTTGTATGGAGGAGATGCGGATCATGGTTTCCTCCTGGAAATGAAAAAGGCCCACCCCGATGTGGGATGAGCCGTATGCTGGTGATAGATAGCTTTTACTTATGGACAATTCTGGGTTACGATTCTTTTGAATTCGTGCAGAAAGGAATCCGGGATGTCTGAAGAACTATGAAGTGAAATATTCTGATCTATGTCAGGTGATTGAAATCGATGGCAAAAGTATCGAGATTGAAATATATGAGCATGAAGATGGAGGCTGGATTCTGGAAGTGGTCGATGAGCATGACAACTCAACTCTCTGGGATGAAACTTTCGCTACTGACCAAGAAGCCCTTGATGAGGTACTCCGCACTATAGAGGAAGAGGGTATTGATTCGCTGATCGGTCCGCCATCAATTCTCCACTAGGCACCTCCGACGGCCCGATCAATCACCCCCGCCATGTTGTCCGTGGCTGTCTGCAAGACTGTCATCCACCATATGGGCATACCTCTGAGTCATGCTGACGTCACTATGACCCAAGTAGCTTGCTGACATCATACAGACTCGCTCCTCCCTGGAGAGCCAAGCGTCGCAAAGCTATGTCTCAGGTCATGCACTCTCATTCCTTCTATCCCTGCCGCTTCACAGACCTTCCCGAAGGGTATCCTCAGGTCCAGTATGTGGGGCCTCCTTGAACCATCCCTTGACGGAAACAGATAGTCACTATCCGCTGTCTTCTTCAAGCTATCCTTGTTCTTCTTCAACTCTTTCAATACCGCCATTGCTCTGTCGTTCAGGAGGATCGATCGAGACTTGCCGTTCTTGGTGTCCGGCAAGAAAAGTCTCTTCTCGTTCAGCTTCACCTGATGCCATTGCAAGACTCAGGATTTCACCTCTACGTCCTCCGGTGAACAGCAATAGTTTGATGGCGGCTTTAGACAATCCATCCTCCAGTTCTTCAACAGCTTTCAGGAACCGTGGCAGTTCCTCTTTCGTCAGATAGCGTTCCCTGATGAGGTTTCTCCTTGAACTTGTCCAGGCTGGTAGCAGGAGACTTCTCAAGCAATCCCCATTTGACGGCCAGGTTGAACATCCTCTTGAGAAGAGTGGCGTAGTGGTTGGCCGTGGTTGATGATGTCCTTTCTTTCTGTTGAGTCAGGAACGTGGAGATGTCTCTTGCTGTGATCGATGACAATCCTGAAATCCCCGAAAGCAGGAATGATCTGTCTGATCGAGTTTGTATTGATCCTCTTTCCAGGTCTTTTTGTGTTGGATGGCATGGGGCATATAGAGCTCTTTGGCTGAACTTCCTGAAAGTCCAGTCGTTGGTCTTCTGCTCTCGTCTGATCACTGGGATCGATCTGTCTGGCCAACAGGGATTTATGCTCACTGGACCTTTGACGGGCATCCTGGATAGACACATAGGGGAACTCCCCGATGGTCAGGCATTTCTTCCGGCCCATATATCGGTACCTATGTTGGAAGAACTTCCTGCCTCCCTTACTGACCCTCAGCTTCAAACCAATGCACTCAGCATCGGAGTATTCTGCTTCTCGGCTTTTGCTGTCGGGATCGTGGGGTGAAAGTGCTTCGATGGCTGCGTTTGTTGAACGGGAATCGTTTGGACATAGTGGTGCTCCTTTCTGAATCGTGCACAGATTAGGGTATTCTTTGGGTTGCGTGACGGAGATGCTCTGTTTTGCTGGAATTCTGGAAAGCTGGTCTAGGGAGTCCGGTCCTATTCCGGTCCTGAGGTGAAAATTTGGGGGAGGGAGGGGAGGCAGAATTGAGTGGAAATGAAAAAGCCCCAACCGGGGATGGCTGGGGCAGTGTTATGTGAAACTTCTAAACATACTAAAAATTGACAACATCTACTAAAGGGAGAGTAAACGTAACGGTTGTCCCTTCCCCCAAAATGCTGGAGATTGAAATATCTCCACCGTGGTCCTCTACAATTTTTTTGACAATACACATTCCTAAACCCATCCCCCCTATCTGGGCATTTTCTGGGTTCGCACGATAGAACGGCTCGAATATTCGCTCGGCCTGTTTAGGTGTCATGCCCAAGCCATTATCCGTAATGGAGATTGTTATACGATTACTATCTGTAGATGTAGAGACTTCTACGTTCCCACCTTCTGGAGAGTATTTCACGGCGTTGATCAAAAGATTATTCAAAACTTGAGTTATACGACCCTCATCGATAAACATAACTTCCGGGAGCCTGTTGGCGTGGGTCAAGATGAATTTGTGCTCTGAAAATTTAGGTGTTATAGAGGAAATCGACGTTTTAATTAGTTTTGCAATAGATACATTATTTTTAACGATATTCAAAGAACGTTCAAGCTGAATGTTTTCAATATCAAGCATGTCTTTAATGTGTCGGGACAGTGCTTCAGCGTTAATGCGAATAATTGATGCATATTGCTTCTGCTGTTCATTGATATGAAGTTGATCAGTGTTTTCCAAGAGTTCTGCATACCCCAAAATTGCAATAAGAGGAGTCTGCAGTTCATGAGCAACAGTCTTGATGAAATCACTTTTAGCCTTCTCAAGCTGACGCTGAGTTTCTTCTGCTTTTCTCTGCCCGGTAACATCAATGAGAACACTCAAAATCCTCTTTTCTCCATCGTATTCAATTGCACGACTCGAAACGAGGAGGGTCATAGGTTGTTTGTGCTTAGGGTAAAAGCTGGCTTCTAAATTATTTATTGACCCATGTTCCATGATTGCAGAAACCATACGCTCGCGGTCACTTAAATCACTCCAAAATCCAAGTTCCTGTGATGTCCTCCCAACGACTTCTTCAGCAGAAAACCCTGACGCCTTCATAAAAGCAGAATTGACCATATGGATTGTCCCAGAGGGGGAAGTAATTATGGCGGCGGCAGGATTTGACTCAAATAAATCACGGAATAGTCTTTTTCTTTTCAGTAGCTCAGCTTCTGCCTTTATGCGATCGGTAATGTCACGGTCGATACCTCGGTAACCATGGAAACGCCCTTTTTCGTCAAAGATTGGAGTCCCGCTAGATTCAATGACAACCTCATGCCCATCTTTGTGAAGATTCGTGTTTTGCAGATTTTTAAATGGTAGGTATTTATGTGCGATTGGATCAAAGTGTTTATGGACGCGCTCCGCTTCATCAGCATTCATCAAGTCAAATGCATTTAGACCAATCAGGTCTTCAGGCTCATAACCCAGCAAATCTTTGATTCTCGGACTTACATATGTAAAATTTGCATTCTCATCAAACTCCCAAAACCAATCTTGTGAGTCTTCTACCATCTTTTTGAAACGGTCATATTCATATGACATGGTCATAGCCTCATATTGCGAAATAAATTTAGCTTGAACAAGAATAACTTATTAACAGTACACGATGCTAGATATTGAACCGTCCCATCCAACGAAGCGCCCCAGAATAGCCCCGGAGCCAAAACCCCGCCCCGGAACACAAAGACGCTCATTCTCTGAACACTCAAATTGTCAATTAGGAGATCTTTGGACCAGACATGGCCCGGAGAACAAAAAAGAAGAGCGACCCCGGGAAGGCCGCTCCTTGTAAATACTGGTCGGGATGACTGGATTCGAACCAGCGACCCCCTGCTCCCGAAGCAGTCAGATCCGCTTCACTGCGTTCCGCTCCTCAGTGCGCTTACGTACCAGAGGGGACGTATCCCAATGTCGTTCCTGAGTGGACGTCAGCGGCATGGGGTTAAGGACTCATGATTCTAATTAGTCTTGCGGATCCATCTAGAAAGGGTTGATTTGAAGAGATGGATGTCAGTGTCCCCCAGCACATTGCTATAATTCTCTATGAAAGCTGGGAGTAATCGGGGATTCAGAACTTCGACTTCAGGTTTATATCCTACTGGCCCTTCAACATACCAGCCTGGGTAGACAATGATGGGTTTCACATGAACCTTCTTGCCTGTCTCTTCGAGAAATAACTCCTTCAGCCAATGGGCTTGGGCTCTAGTCTGCATTATAGGGTTTCGCTCAGGGTGATACCCCATAATGGTAACCATGTTGCCGTCATATTTGACCTTCGACTCCCCCTTGCTTGGCTTACTGATTGTTTTGGTTTCTATTGTAAATACCCCTTTGGGACCAATGACGACATGATCCAGATTGAAGCCTTCGCCAACAACATCATGGAATACAAAATGACCCTTGCCTCGCAAATCCTCAAGAAACTGACCTACTGCACGTTCACCATCACGACCTTGTTTAAGAGCTTTGAGCTTTTTGTGCCCTCTCACAAGCTTCCAGACAAAGAAAGCGACGCCGATTGCTGCAAGCACGCTGATGACCAATGGGTGCACTCTCCGCGAGAAACCAAGCTCAATTGCCCATTCATATCCTGCCCAGATAACCAGACCAGCAGCAATTAAGTAAGGGATCAGGATATGGTCCATTACAAAATCATTAATCTGATCTTGTACGGACTGCCCAGGTAATCGCAGAGGTTTGTCTTTTAATGGAGATTTTTTCTCAATGGCCATCGTTAGCTCGTATGCTTTCTCGTTCCTCAGTTCGCTCACTTACAAAAGAGGACATCTCCCAATAGCTTTCCTAATGAGCATCAGCAGAAGTCAGAGTGTCATTCTCTTAGGGAACCATCCTTGAGTATCACGGCAATCGATCCGAATAAGTTTACGACATGAGTTATAGAACCGGAAAATTTTATTTTGCTGCCCTTATCCAGTCGTAATGCATTTTGTTTATCGACATCAATAACAACGTCTATAACATTATCGCTATTCATATCTATTTGGAGCTTCGAAGCTTTTTTCGTCGAGCCAATTTTTTCGAATATTTACGTTGAAAACAGTCCCTTCCCATTCGACTTTCTTGTCTAATATGCCCTTTTTGTATTCGTCAAATTGTGCATCTGTGAGGTCTCTGCGGTTGGTTACGATTTCATCGTATGTCGTAGCATGGCCTTGAGTTGCTACAGCCATTTGAGCTGCTTCCGCAAAAAGCAAGACGATTAGGATGTGCTTTCTCTTCATATAGCCCCAAGAGATAGGTAAAGATGGTAAGAGTCCTCTGACAGTCGCTATATTATGAAGCTTTGATGCTTTTCTTTTTTGTACCTCTCAAGAAGTCTCTTGATCAATCCCCCACAGCATCTTGAACCCACGCAAAACCAAGAACCAGAAAAGCTAACGGCATGAGCATAGTTTTGAAGACGAAAATAGCCATCAATTCGAGCCGATTGATTGAATGGCGGCAGAAACCGCATCTTCAACGCGGCTTAAACTAAGGGATTTTGCTTTGTTATAGATATCCTTTGCTGAGTCAACAAGCCCCCTCTCCCCATTGAGTTGCTTCTCCAGTGTGGCTATAGATTCCTTGCTATCAGAATCTTTCCTTGTATGTTTTTAGCATTCCCTCCTGCTTTTCTAAATTGCCCTCTGAATCCTTTTTTGCTTGCCTTACTTTTCTGTGGTCCTCGTCTTTAGGGATAGGATTGTATTTTACCCAAAGGGGGGAAATCTTTTTCGAAATCGTAAGGGGGAAGTTTTAGCTTCTTCTAGTTTTTTTTGGGCGTTAAAAACTTCTGCATTTTGATTATTAATAAGTGTATTCAATGTCTCAATATGGATCTTTTTATCGTTAATATGGCCGACGATTCTTCCTCTTCCTCTGCATTTATTGATGAATTGTTTAATTTAAATTGTTCAACTTGCTCCTTTGCAATATTTACTCGATCCAACTCTTTTCTGTTTTTTCGCTGACAAAATAATTATCCACATGGCCACTGATAAAAATCGTAATCACAAACAAAAACCTAACTAAGGAAACAAAGATAAACGATTTTAGCAGAAGCGATGAATGCATCCCATTAAACAACAATAGGCTAGCTACCAATAACAAAGAAGCCGCAGTGATTGAACCATTTGAATACGTCATTGGAAAGTATGTTTACAATTAAATTCTTCGTATCATTAGCGATCCAATGGCGTATTTCATTACTGTTGCATAATCTTCAACCATGTCATCAAGAGGATCTAAAGACTCAAATGGATGAATGCTCACCTCAGTAAGAAAGCATCCCCTCCAATTTCACCTGATTGCAACAGGGAGATGCGCTGCGTTTGAGTGTCCTGGCGCCTGCGTAAGCCACAAGCGCCTGACTAATGGCATCTTGGACATACTTTTCCGATTTAACATCAATCGTTCCGATCCAGGAAACCAGCACACAAATGGCGATAGTGATCGCTACCCACTTTTTCACTGCAAGTCCCGAGCTTTTGAGTTCGGTTACAGCAGACTCTTGATTTGGTTGACTGGGTTCCATTAGTTACACTCCTTGCACATAAAAAGAAAACCGCTGCTTCAGCATATATCGCCCCAAAACAGCGGTCGCAGTTGTTCTTTTATATAGTGCCCCTGCATCATCCATCCCCCATGGAATACATCAAATTGAAACGGCACCAATCTACGCGATTCAATGTTTAGTGTAAAACTGGAAGGGCTATGCTGGGGCAGGTTTTGAAACAAAAGTGCGCTACCAGACTGCGCTATATCATCAAAATATGGCCATAGCGCACCTGCTCCCGAAGCAGAATCGTTCGCTTCGCTCTCTGTGCGCTTACGTACCAGAGAGGACGTATCCCAGTGATGTCCAGGAAGGGTGTCAGCGGGAGAAGATTAAAATACTATAGGCAATAGAACCTTTTGCCTAGTCTCTAAGAATTATGGAAAACTAACGCAGATGGGTACTGGAATCAGAAAATTCTTCAACTAAAGCAATTTGACTTAATATCATATATTTAATCAACTCCCCCTGCAGCTTCTAGAATAGACACCATCTTCGAAATTCTCTGACCTTGCTAGCGACAGAGGTGTTTGTCCCTGCTGATCGGCAATGTTGACATTTGCTCCTGCATCAACCAACGCTTTGAGTGTTTCTAAATGCCTTTTGCCTCCATCTCCTAACACAATAGACTCAATCAGTGCTGTCCAGCCAAGGTTGTTGATATGACTCAAGTGGAGCTCCAGCATTTATCAATATTTGAACGACCTCAAAATGCCCTAGGTGAGCAGCAGCAATCAGAGCGGTTCCATCATAGCGACTGGTTACGTTTTTTGCACTTCCTCCCAGCTCTAATGACAGCTTGAGAGTCGGAATATCATTTTCAACCGCCGCGATTGTCACGATATCGTAACGATCGTTTTCCAAAGCGTTTGGATCAACTCCAGCATTTGCAAGTATCCGCATTACTTCGTCGTGCCCCCCGAAGACTGCGACATGAAGTGGCGTTCGCCCATAATGCTCTAATATCCGGGTTCTCACCTTTGGCGATGAGATCTTTGAGCTCTGTGGCATCACCCTTTGCCGCAGCGGCCATGATCCCCGTATATCGTGAAACCTCACTTGCTGATGGTGGATTCTGAGCTATCGCAATTGATGACCAGCTTAATATGAACAACACGAGGACTATGTTGCACAGTTTCCCGGTAACTGGCGGCCATGGCTATCTCCTTCCTAGGACTCCAAGAGATAAAGAAAAAAACCCCACTTTCCAGGAGGGAGAGTGGGGCAACGGGTTTGTGGGTTTTTCTTGAGGAGGTAGAACATGAAGAGTGTTCTGATTGATGGATATCTTACTAATTAGTCAGGTTTGTCAATGAAAAAATTCACTGCATGAAAAAATTCACTCGAAAAGATATTTTCTCGAATATTCCATTGATCGGCCCTGATGAAGACGACGGTAAACGCTTCGGGCAGGTTTTAAAAAAAAGTGTGCTACTAAACTGCGCTATATCATCAAAATATGGCCATAGCGCACCTGCTCCCGAAGCAGTCAGATACGCTCGGCTTCGCGCTCGCTCCTCAGTGCGCTCACGTACCAGAGGGGACGTATCCCATAGGTCTCCTGAGTGGACGATAGAAATCATGCTCAGATGCTAGATTGTATATATTAAGTGCTCAGTGTATTGGAGATCAGCTGATTTTTAGAGTAAAGGGTATAAAATACCGATTATTTCAAATTGAGGGGGTGCTGATGAATAAAAGGAACTATTTTACTTTTTGTAATCACTTTTGTGGCAGGAATGCTCATAGCTGTCATTTTTTCAAATGTAAATAAAAGCCAACCTGGAAGTCAAGCAAGGCAATAAACCAACAGCCGGCACCTACAGTTGATCTTCAACAACAGATTAAAACTCTGGAAGGACTTCGGCGAAAGACCTGCTAATCGTCAAGAATGGTAATTCGTTAGGACATAGCTATTTCGATACGAAGAACCCGATGAAGGCAATTGAAGCCTATGATAAGGCGCTTGCAATTATTGGGTAATGACCCTGATGTCCTGACCGATCAGGCAATTATGTTTCGCGAGCTTGGTTGGTATGAAAAAGCGATTGGTACTTTTCAACAAGCGAATAAGCTAAATCCAACACATGCAAACTCCCTATCAACATGGGAATCGTATACACTAGAGGACCTCGGGGACATGAAAAGGCCAAAGAAGCGTTTAATCGCTTTCTTGAGTTGGTGCCAAACGGGCTGCCAGCTCACAGTGCACGTAAGATGATAGAGAATATCATATGGATACGGTGGGCATCAATAAATGCTATTGCCAGACGCTCTCGTTCAGTAATAGCGCACCTGCGCAATTCACCACAATATGCCTGTTTATAGCGCACATGCTCCCGAAGCAGAATCGTTCGCTTTGCTCACTGTGCGCTCACGTACCAGAGAGGACGTCATCC
>CAWGTV010000007.1:0-27534 GCA_963825615.1 uncultured delta proteobacterium | reverse complement strand
GTCCCCAGCGGATATACAAGTCAGAATCATAACACATCAGCCGCAAATTTCTGAACTGCAAGATGTAATAAAAAGCCGTGAAAATACCAAGGAAAAACTTGCAATAAACTGCAATTTATGAAAATAAATACTCATTAAATGCCGACAGGAAGCTTTACAGGGGGACAGCCACTCAAATGTATGAAACTTTTTTTGCGTTGAAAGAAAAACCCTTTTCGCTGGCCCCGAACCCACGTTTTCTCTTCCTGAGTAAAACCCACAACGAAGTCTATGCGCACCTGATCTACGGGATCGAAAGCCGGGCCGGATTCATCGAGGTGACCGGTGAAGTCGGCACGGGTAAAACTACAGTACTGCGTACCCTGCTTGCACAACTGGATGAGGACAAATACCGGCTTGCATTTATTTTCAATCCCAAGCTGACTGCTTTTGAGCTTTTGCGTAATATCAACCGGGAGTTCGGGATCGCTGACGACGGTCTCAACAGTCCTGACCTGATTCATGCCCTCAACGATTTCCTGCTGACGGAGAACCGGGCCGGGAGGACCCCGATCCTCATCATCGATGAAGCCCAGAACCTTTCCGGTGATGTCCTGGAGCAGATTAGGCTCCTCTCCAATCTCGAAACCGAAAACGACAAATTGATCCAGATCGTCCTGGTTGGTCAACCGGAGTTGCGCAACCACCTCAGCGACTACAGCCTGCGCCAACTCAACCAGCGCATTGCCGTGCGTTACCAGTTGCGCCCGTTGAATCACGATGAAACCGCTGAGTACATCCTGCATCGTTTGAAACTTGCCGGCCGCCCAGACGGTAATATCTTTTCCCGGGCTGCCCTGCGCAGGGTGTTCCAATGCTCCGGCGGCGTGCCCAGAAGAATCAACCTGATCTGTGACCGTGCTCTTCTGACTGCCTTTTCCGAGGAGCGGGGTGTCGTTTCACCCCGTGACGTCAATCAGGCGGTAGCGGAACTTGCCGGCATGGGCGAGGGACAACGCAACATGCGACAGACTCCCCGGAACCTCATTGCCGCGACAGTCATGCTTTTGCTCTTTTTACTTGCGGGTTTCTATTGGCTCGACCCCTTCGGACATGCTCCGCTTGAGACGTCCCTTGAGCCAGCAGCTGTCACGTTCGTTGCGCCAGTAGCTGACACGCCCGTTGCGCCAGTAGCTGACACGCCCGTTGCGCCAGTAGCTGACACGCCCGTTGCGCCAGTAGCTGACACGCGCCTTTCACCACCGGAAAAATCATTGTTGATCGACACAAGTCAACAGTCGAACCCCATCACTGTACCCCTTGAGCTGTTGCAACCGAACAGTCTGCTGGCAAGCTGTAATGCCATCTTCACCCTATGGGATGCTCCACTCTTGAGTAATGAAGCATCCTCTGCAGGTTTCGACCTGGAACGTGAGTTTGGGATTCGTGGCTTTGAACTTATCCGCATGGCTGGTCGTTTCGAAGATTTCAGCAAGTTCAATGTGCCGTTGTTGCTGCCCTTGCCCGAGGAGCAGGGGGGGGGTATCTGGCGGTTCTCGGCCAAACCGTTCCCGGTAAATGGGCGATTACCCCAGCATACCAGGGGCATGAAACAATGAGCTTGTCCGAACTCAATGACCTCGGCATTAACATGGCTTTTGTCCCTTGGATTGATTTTGCGGCGATCGGTTACGTTGCAGCTCCAGACGTAAAGGGTGAGAATGTCCGCCGATTGCAGTTTTTACTTGGCTTGACCGGGTGTATTAAAATAAAGACCAACGGTCGTTATGATGCATCGAGCATTAATTGCGTCAAGGATTTTCAACGTACGCATGACCTGGTCGTCGATGGTCTGGTCGGGCCACGTACCCTCATAATGCTCTATCAGGCGGCCGGTGCATACAAGATGCCGCGGCTTTCCTAGGACGCTTTGGTGAGGAAATGATTCAATGAGTTCGATTCTTAAAGCACTAAGGAAAATCGAGGAAAATAAGCGGGTTGCCGAATATGCGGCTCCTGACCTCGCTCATGATCAGGGCGCTGTCCCCGCCAAGTCGAGTGCGCTTCGGCCTCTGTTCGCCGGGATCGCAATCGGTGCCGTGGTGGTTGGGCTCATCTTTTTGCAGCCAAAGTACACTGTCGATCTAGCAACACGACAATCAACTGTAAAACCGTTAGCAATTGCAGCAACCGAAACGATGGAGCAGACACCGTCCCTATCCATTCGAGAGGAGGGAACTGTCGTTTCTCAGCCGTCGACCAACCTGCCGTCAAAGATTCTCCCTGTAGCTCCAGAATACAACTCAATCAAGGCCGTTGATGCCAGACAGGTGCCCGTTGCCGTCCTGCCGCAGGAAAAGATTGTGGTCAGCGTTGCACGGAGAGCAGAAACCGTCCTGGCTAAGGATGTCACGTCCTCGTCAAACAGTTCACGAAAGTCTAAGATCGCGTTAAAGCCTGACATCACGCGCACCGAAAAATCGGCCCCGAAAGTTAAGTCACTTCCTCCCGTCGCACCTGTTGTAGACAAGCCGACGCTTTCTCTGCAACTGCCAGCAGGGGTTGACCTGCAGCTGACTGAAATATTTTATCAGGAAGACAGCGCCAGCAGCATGGCTGTCGTCAATGACCTGCCGGTCATGGTTGGTTCACAGGTTGACTCCGCAGTCGTTACGGCTATCCGTCCAGATAGCGTCATGGTGAAAATTGACGATAATGTTTATAACCTTACTTTGACCCGCCCATAAACTTCCCCACCCTCAACATGACTGTTTCCATGCGGCCTGATTTTCCAACAGGTTACGTTGAATAGTCTTCAAAATACTGTAGAATATTCAACAATCAACGTTTTTGATTCCTTAGATGCTAATAAAAGTTACATAAAAACATACGTTTATATCGTTGGCACATTCCGTGTATTATATTCACGGAACTTTGTTTAAAGGACAACTTCATGAACCTTGGATATATATTTTCGAAGTGTCGGCTGGCTGCTGGAACACTCGTTTTCGCTGTTAGCTTGTTAGGGGGACCGCTTCAGGCAGAAACTCTCGACCAGTTGGTTGCCGAGGCTTTGAAGAACAATCCCGACCTTGCGGCTGCCAAAGCCCAATGGGAGCAGTTCAGCTACAAAACGCCTCAGGCCGGCAGCCTTGAGGACCCGGAACTCTCGTTTGCATTCTCAAGCTATCCTCGTGACACCTTGTCCAGCGATGATACGCCCATGACCGGGAACGAGCTGCGGCTGGCGCAAAAATTTCCGTTTCCCGGCAAACTCCAGGGTCGTATAGATCTTGCCACGGAGCAGGCACGCTGGTATGAGGCTGTTTACCAGGACAAGCATTACCTGGTTGCCCGCAAGGTCAAGGATGCCTGGTTTCGGCTCACTTTCAATCAACAGGCGATCAACGTCACCGAACGTAGCCTCAGGCTGCTCGATGACGTCATCCGCCTTACGGAAGTTCGCTATGAAACCGGATCAGGTTTGCAACAAGATGTCCTCAAGGCTCAGGTAAAACGTTCGCAGTTCATGGAGCGCCTCATCTCAATGCGGCAACAGCGCGCAACATTACAGGCGGAGCTCAACAGTCTTCTGAACCGTCCGCAGGACGTGGTTTATGAGACTCCTGAAGAGACCGAACTGGTGGCAAACGAGACGAGTCTGGATACATTTCAGGATGCTGGGAGCGAAAAGCGGCCTATGAATTCAGCCTACCAGTCACTGATCAAGCGCTACCGCTATCAGAATCAGCTCGCAGAACTCGACGATTATCCGGATATGACCGTTTTTGCCAGCTGGCGTTTCCGTGATGACAACCTGTCGGATGGCGGTACTGATTTCGTCAGCGCTGGGGTCAGTATCAATCTGCCAATTTATCGCGAAAAACGGCGTGCAGCGAGAGCAGAAGCTTTGGCGGCAGTGCGCATGGCCGAACGCCAGGCCGAGGATTTTCACAATACGGTTGCGCAGTCGATAACAAGCGCCTATGCCCGCATGGAAGAAACCCGTCAACAGGCAGAACTCTACCGTCAGGGAATCATTCCTCAGACCAGCCAGAGTTTTCAGTCGGCCCTCGGCTCATATCAGGTTGGCAAGCTCGAATTCATCAGCCTGCTGGATGCTTTGATAACAACCTACCAGGCGGAAATGGATTATTATCGCTTCAGTTCCGAATACATGCGCAGCCTGGCCTGGCTCGAGGCTGAATCGACCCTGTCCGTGATCAGTCCGCCGCTGAGGGTCGATAGCCCGCAGATCGATGGATCCGTCAAATAATTCACCCCCTGGATTCCGAGGCCACCATGAGTAAAAGCAAGCATTTCACCTGGGTCATCGTCCCGATCGGCATCATCGCTGGCCTGATCATCGGCATGACCATTGTCGATCGCGACCGCGGTCATCTGGAGACAGTCGCCGAACTGGCGGGTCCTGTCTCAGCCGAGGCAGCAGAGAAGTCCGGTCAGAAGTACACCTGTGGGATGCATCCGATGATCATCACCGATGAGCCTGGGCTTTGTCCTATCTGCAACATGGAGTTGACGCCGTTAAAGTCTTCCGGTGGTGAAACGGCAGCCAAGCCAGCCGGTGAGCGTAAGATCAAGTACTGGGTGGCGCCGATGGACCCGACCTACATCCGTGACGAGCCCGGCAAATCACCGATGGGCATGGATTTGGTCCCTGTTTATGAGGACCAGGCCGCCTCGGGTTCGATCATCTCCATTGACCCGGTGACGTCCCAGAACATGGGCGTGCGCATGGCACTGGTCACGCGCAAGGACCTGAGCCGGACAATTCGCACCGTTGGCCTGATCGGTTACGAGGAACCGAAGCAGTTTTCTCTTAACAGCAAGATCGATGGTTGGGTTGAACGACTTTATGTCAATGAAACGGGACAGTTCGTCAAAAAAGGCTCACCCTTGCTGGAGATCTACAGCCCGGCCCTGGTCAGTGCGCAGGAGGAATTCCTCCTGGCCCGCAACAATAGCCAAGCGCTTGCCGAATCACCCTTTCCGGCAATTGCCGATGGCGCCATTCGTTTGCTCGAGTCATCGCGGCGTCGGCTCAAGCTCTGGGATATCAGTGATCGCCAGATTGCCAGGCTGGAAAAAAGCGGTGAGGTTGCCAAGACATTAACTCTGTATGCGCCCTACGACGGTATCGTGACTGCGAAGATGGTGAAAGAGGGGCAATTCATTAAGTCGGGCATGGAACTGCTGGCTATTTCTGACATCTCGAAAGTCTGGGTCTATGCCGACATCTATGAATACGAGATGCCCTGGGTCAAGGTCGGCCAGAAGGCCAGGATCGTTCTGCCCTATGTCGGCAGTGAGCCAATCTTGAGCACGGTCAGCTATATCTATCCCTTCATTGAACCGAAAACCCGCACCGTCAAGGCCCGTTTCGATATCGCCAATCCTGATTTCAACCTGAAACCTGACATGTACGTCAATGTCTGGCTCGAATCGGACCCTGTTGTTAACGCCTTGACGGTTCCTGCCGAGGCCGTATTGCATTCCGGTGAGAAGCAGACCGTCTTTGTGGCCCTCGGCGAAGGCAAGTTTGAGCCCCGCCAAGTCAAAACCGGGGTTCAAGATGAGCAGGGTGATATCGAAATTGTGCAGGGACTGCTCGAGGGCGAACACGTCGTCATCAGCGCCCAGTTCATGCTCGACTCGGAAAGCAAGCTGCGTGAGGCAATCCAGAAAATGCTCGAGCCCAAGGCACCACTTGCGGAACAGCACGCTCCTGCAGACATGAAGAAGGCCATGAGTCCGGATGATCTTTTTGCCGACGATATTAAGAAGAAAAAGGTCCAGGATGATCTGGAAAGCCTGTTCGATGACAAGAAGAGTAAAAAGTAACAAGAGGAATGTGAGTTGCTAATATAAAACCCTAACTTTTAACGCCTTACATTTCTCTGTTAACGGAATTTATTATGCTTGAACGCACGATCCAATGGTCCTACGACAATAAGTTCATCGTCGTACTACTGACGGTCCTCGCCATGGCCGGTGGCCTCTACGCCATTTCCAAGACGCCGATCGACGCCATCCCCGATCTCTCCGACGTGCAGGTGATCATCTTCACCGAGTACCCGGGGCAGGCGCCGCAGGTGGTCGAGGATCAGGTGACCTATCCGCTGACCACCCAGATGCTGGCTGTACCGCACGCCAAGGTGGTCCGCGGTTATTCATTTTTCGGTATCTCTTTCGTCTATATTATCTTCGATGACGGCACTGATCTCTATTGGGCCCGTTCACGGGTTTTGGAATATCTTAACTATGCGGCAGGTAAGCTTCCCAAAGGAGTGACACCGAGCCTCGGACCCGACGCGACCGGCGTCGGCTGGGTTTACGAATACGCCCTCGAGAGTGACCGTCACGACCTGCAGCAGCTGCGTTCGATCCAGGACTGGTACCTGCGTTACGAGCTGACCGCGGTTGAAGGTGTCTCCGAGGTGGCGAGTATCGGCGGCTACGTCAAGCAGTACCAGGTCACAGTGGACCCCGCCAGGCTGCTTGCCTACCACATCACGATTCCGCAGATCCGGCGGGCCATCCAGGCCAGCAACAACGATGTTGGCGGGCGCCTGGTGGAAATGGCCGAAACCGAATTCATGGTACGCGGCTTGGGTTACATTCACTCTGTCGAGGATATTGAGCAGGTCGTGGTTGGTACCGATGGCCTGGGGACGCCGATCCTCGTACGTGACCTGGCAGAGGTTGATATCGGGCCGGAATTGCGCCGCGGCGTGGCCGAACTGGACGGGCAGGGTGAAGCGGTCGGCGGCATCGTCGTCATGCGTTTCGGCGACAATGCCCTGCAGACCATCGAAAACGTCAAGCGCAAGCTGGAAAGTTTGCAGGCCGGGCTCCCCGAAGGGGTGCGCATCACGCCGGTCTATGATCGCTCCGGCCTGATCGAACGTGCGGTTTCGACCCTCAAGGAGAAGCTGATCGAGGAAAGCATCGTCGTCGCTCTGGTGACCGCACTGTTCCTATTCCATCTGCCCAGCGCGCTGGTGGCAATCTTCACACTTCCAGTGGCGATATTGATGGCTTTCATGGTCATGCACCTGCAGGGGATCAACGCCAACATTATGAGCCTGGGCGGCATCGCCATTGCCATCGGTGCCATGATCGACGCCGCCATCATCATGATCGAGAATGCGCACAAGCATCTAGAACGTGACCAGGGAAAGAAGCCCCACTGGGAAATCATCCTCGATTCCGCCAAGGAGGTCGGCCCGACCCTCTTTTATTCACTACTGGTGATCACGGTCTCATTTGTGCCGGTGTTCGCCCTGCATGAGCAGTCGGGACGGCTCTTCAAGCCGCTCGCGTACACCAAGACCTATTCGATGGCTGCGGCTGCGCTGTTGGCCGTGACCATCGTGCCGATCCTTATGGGGTGGTTCATCCGCGGCAATATCAAGCCGGAAGAGGCCAACCCGGTCAACCGCCTGCTGATTCGTCTTTACCATCCGGTCGTCGACCTGGTGCTGAGGTGGCGGATGGTCACTCTGGTTATCGCCCTGTTGTTGGTTTGCTCCATCTGGTACCCGTTAAGTCGCATGGGGAGCGAGTTCATGCCGCCGCTCTACGAGGGGGATCTCCTCTACATGCCGACCACGCTCCCCGGCATCTCGGTAACCAAGGCGAAGGAAGTGTTGCAACAGACCGATCGCATCATTGCTAGCTTCCCGGAAGTGGAACGGACCTTCGGCAAGGTCGGCCGCGCCGAGACCGCCACGGACCCGGCTCCTTTGTCGATGCTTGAGACCACGATTATGCTCAAACCGGAAGACCAGTGGCGCAAGGTGCCGACCGAACGCTTCTACACGGGTTGGTCGGACACATGGGATTGGCTGAAAGCGCCATTGCGCATCGTGTTGCCGGAGGAGAAGACTATCTCCGTCGAGGAATTGACCGATGAACTGAACAGCGCGATACAGTTCCCGGGGTTGACCAACGCCTGGACCATGCCGATCAAGACCCGCATCGATATGCTCTCCACCGGGATCAAGACGCCGGTCGGCATCAAGCTCATGGGGGATGACCTGCAGACCTTAAGCGACCTCGGTGAACAGATCGAGGCCCTGGTTCGGACTCTGCCGGGAACCCTGACGGCTTTTTCCGAGCGCGTGGTGGGCGGCAATTATCTCGACTTCACCATAGACCGGGCCGCAGCAGCCAGATACGGGCTGACGATTGGCGAGGTCCAGGATATCATTCAGGCGGCGATCGGCGGTATGAACGTTACCCAGACTGTCGAGGGCCTCGAGCGTTATCCTGTCAACATCCGCTACCAGCGGGACTACCGCAACGATCTGCCCTCCCTGGAGCGTGTGCTGGTGCCGCTCAAGGACGGCAAGCACGTGCCGATCTCGCAACTTGCCAAGATCGAGATCAAAAAGGGCCCGCCCAGCATCAAGAGCGAGAATGCCCGGCGCACTGCTTGGATTTACGTCGACCTGCGCGGCATCGATGTCGGTACATACGTTGCCCAGGCCCAGGAAGCGGTTGCCAAGAACATCAAGCTTCCCGAAGGCTACAGCATCGTCTGGAGCGGTCAGTTCGAGTACATGCAGGCGGCCAAGCAGCGCTTTATCGTCATCATCCCTTTGACCGTACTGATCATCTTCTTCATCATCTACATGAGTACGCGCTCGGTCACCAAGACCGCCATCGTCTTTCTGGCCGTACCGTTTTCGCTGGTTGGGGCCTTCTGGTTCCTCTACTTGCTCGGCTATCACACCTCGGTGGCGGTCTGGGTCGGGGTGATCGCCCTGGCTGGACTCGACGCAGAAACCGGCGTGGTTATGCTCCTTTACCTCGACATTGCGCACAAACTCTGGGGAGACAAGGGGCGCATGCTCACGCGCGGCGACCTGCATCAGGCCATTCACCACGGTGCAGTCAAACGCATCCGTCCCAAGATCATGACTATCTGCGTGATTATTGCCGGCCTGCTACCGATCATGTGGAGCCACGGCACCGGCGCCGACGTCATGAAACGCATTGCCGCACCTATGGTCGGCGGTGTGGTCACTTCAGGCATCATGGAGCTGATGGTCTACCCGGTCATCTACTACCTCTGGCGCGGCCGGAAGCTCTCTCCGAGCCTCGAACCGACGGCCACGACAGCGATTCGCGAAGAATGAGAATATGCTAGAATTTATTCAGCGCCCGTTGCTGAACACAACCCGAAAGAGAGGATAATAAGATGAAACGTTTCACCTATGCACTTCTGTTTACCGTTATGGTCATGGGCATGCCCATGCTGGCCGCAGCAATGAGTCACGACGATCACAGCGCGCAAGGTAAGGCAATGGCCGATGACATGAAGCATGGCGACATGGACATGCACAAGGGGCACGACATGGCCAGCATGGACGGCGACTTTGCCGAAATCGGCAAGAATACGCAGAACGGCGTCGTCGCGACTGTCAAAGTCAAGACCTACGATGAAAAGACCTTGGCCACCATGAAGAAGATGGGCATGGACGCCACCCATCATGTCATGGTCTTCTTCACTGACGAAAAAACCGGGGCAGAGATTGCTTCTGGAAAAGTCGCCCTGAAGATCAAGGGCCAGGATGCCAAGCCGGTGATGTTGATGCAAATGGGCACCGGCTTCGGCGGCGATGTCGCACTGAAGCCCGGGATGTACACCTTTGAAATTGGCACCAAGCTCGAAGACGGCAACCAGCGCCAGTTCGAAGTCATGTTCCACAACATGTAACAAGTCCGGGGGCCGTATTACGGCCCCCGAAACTTTCTCTAGTGGCATGATGTTCTAGTCACCTAAGCTATAGGGGAAGAATGAAAAGTATAATAACGACAATCCTGGTGATTACACTGTTGAGCCTGCCTTTCATCGCTACTGCCAAGAATGAGCATGCTCACGGATCACATATAATGAGGTTGCCGTGAAAATCACCAACATAGACATCAAAATTATCGAAGCGATGGAATTGACCGGATTGGATGGACATTTCGGTGCCGATATCACCCTTGACATAAAGGGTGAATACCACTTCAGGCTCGGAACAAAGCTCGCTGATGGTGAGCCGCGGAAATTTCATTTTCATTATGTGAATAAATAAATTTCCAGGATTTCATTGGCAAAAAAAGGACCGCTGTCGGTCCTTTTTTATGCAGACAAGGATGCAGTGATACACCGCTTGCTGCTGACAACTCGTTACGATTTCTGTAGCGGCCTTCCTTTGAAGAATACTGAACAGTGAATGTTGCAGTCCCTCTGCAATGAACCTTTTTTTGTATGTTAAATTAAGGTACGCTGTCCCGCATTATGAGTGCCAACCTTCACGACGAGAGGCGTAAAGTATCCACTGCCGAGCTCTTTGCGAGATCTCTGGTGCTTTTTACCTATATTTATGTGCTTTTCTGGCTTTCCTTAACGTCGAACCCCCCGCAAATTTCTGGTGTCCTCGGTTGGGATAAACTGCAGCATGCCGGCGCCTACGGGCTGCTGAGTTTACTGATTGTACAGTTCTTTTCCTGCCTGTTCGGCAGCCTGTCTGATAAAACCTGGTGGTATGCAGGCTTGGCTGCAGTCGCTTACGGAGCCCTCCTTGAAATTTTGCAACTGGTTGCGCTAACCGGACGCACCGCAGAGTGGGGGGACCTGTTTGCCGATGCAGTCGGTGCATTCCTCAGCTGTGTCATATTCCGTCAAGCTTGCCTGCTATATTCACGGCATTATGGCCATTCCGGGACGCAAGATGGATAAAACTCTCTATGAACTCTGCACGGACGGGTCCCTTGTCCTGACGGTCAATGATCGCCTGTCACGTTACCTGGCGCAAGAATATGACCTTGAACAGCAGCGGCTAGGTCTGCAGGCCTGGTTTCGCCCAGATATCCTGAGTCTTTCGGCCTGGTTGTCCCGTTGCCAACCGCTCCTGCCGGGATCCCCCTTGTTTCTCAACAAACCGCAGTTGCAGCATGTCTGGGAGATGATTGTCGAGGCCGACAGCAAACACTTTGATTATCATCTCTTGCAAGTTCCGCAGACCGCCCGGCGTGCTTTGCAGGCTCACCAACTGTTAATCAGCTATGCGGCGCAATTCGGTGTGGACGATGCTGCAGAAGATCACCGGGCCTTTTTGCGCTGGCGTAAGGCCTGGCTAGAGGAGTCCGTGGTAAAAGGGTGGCATGACCCTGTCGAAGTCCCCTGGCTCTTGGCCGACACCATCACCCGGGGTCACTTCCAGGCGCCGAAGAAGATCGTGCTTGCTGGATTCGATGAAATTACTCCCGATCTGACCCATCTCAAAGCAGTCATGGAAAAGCGCGGGACAATCGTCTCTATCTGGCATCCGCAGCCGTGCCGGGATGTGCAACGTCATCGCTTCGCGGCCACAGATGCCGCCGATGAAGTCAGCAGATGCAGCCGATGGATAAGATCTCTCCTGGCCAGCAACCCTGCTGCAAAAGTTGGCGTTGTAGCCCCACAACTGGACATTTACCGCTCACATGTTGAGTGTATTTTCAGGGCGGAGCTTGAGCCGGTTCGATTGCTTGCCGGTGAAGAGATGGCACAAGTATTCAACCTTTCACTGGGGCAGAGCCTGGACAGGGAAGGGGTGGTTAAGGCTGCAATACGAATCTTAAGACTTGCCATGCGGGTCAACCAGGGGGAAGTCAGCTGGCTCTTGTGCACCCCATATCTTGGCAAGGCTATTGTCGAGCATGCAGCCCGCGCACAATGCGATCGAGAGTTGCGCCGCTTAAGGCATTTTGATTGGACCTTGCCGCGTCTTGAGAAAACCATTGCGGGCTTTGCGAAAAAGTTCGCAATCGCTATTCCGGATTTTGTCGAAACACTTTCAGTGCTTGCCGCAGATTTGCGCAAAGCGAAAAAACATTTACCGGGCTTCTGGGCAGAACATTTTGCCGCGTTCCTGCATAAAGCCGGTTGGCCTGGCGATCGGGGCCTGTCTAGTCGTGAATACCAGGCGATGCAGCATTTTCAGAAAGTCCTGGGTGAGCTGGCCAGCCTGGATGGTGTCTCGCAGCCAATGGATCGCTCTAGCGCGGTAGCCATTCTGGCCCGCATGATCAGCAATGTGGAATTTCAGCCGGAAGGGGGCAACGGCCCGGTCCAGGTCCTTGGCGCACTTGAATCAAGTGGTATGGCATTTGATCACCTATGGGTGCTAGGCTTGCACGATGGGGCTCTACCGAGCATCCCCAGACCCAATCCGTTTATACCCCTGCCTGTCCAGCGACGTCACCAAATGAAACGTTCTGACGCAGAACGTGAATATCGCTTTGCCGAACAGGTCGTGGCACGACTTTTCACTGCGGCGCCCGATATCATTTGCAGCTGGCCGGCTCGTGAAAAAGGTGTTGAGCAAAGACCGAGTCCTTTTCTTAAGGACCTCCCGGAAGGGCAGCCACCACTTGCTGATTCCTGCGCACCTGACCAGGTGGTCTGTTCGAAACGACCTGTCCTGGAAGAAGTCGATGACAGCCAGGGCCCTCCGCTTGCTACCCAAAAGCCATTTGCCGGCGGGACCGGCATTATCAAAGATCAGGCCCTCTGTCCTTTTCGTGCATTTGCTCATCACCGGCTCAGGGCGGAAGGGTTGGATGTGCCGGACATCGGCATCGACAACCTGGCGCGTGGGACACTTGTACACACGGTCCTCGAGTTGTTCTGGGCCAATGTTGTTGACCAGAACACCCTGCTCTCCCTGGATGAAGTGTTTCTTGCCCGTCACCTGAATCAAGCCGTGGCAAATGCCTTGGATCGTATAGAAAGAGAACGGCGCTGCGATCTTCCGGTGCGTCAGCGACACATTGAACATCAACGTCTGATTGCCCTGGTTCTCCAGTGGCTTGACGGAGAGCGGCTGCGTGGACCTTTCCGCGTTCTGGCTGCGGAGAAAGCCCATCAGATCAAACTCGGCGACCTGATTATCCGCACCCGGATTGACCGGATTGACGAACTAGACGATGGCAGTTGGGGCATCATTGATTACAAGACGGGCCGTACGGACCCACAGCAGTGGCTGGATGACCGGATTACCGAGCCGCAACTGCCCGCTTACTGCCTCGGCCTGCCACGGGACAAGGTTGGGGCTGTTATGTTTGCCGTGGTTCGCGGCAAAGAGCAGGAGACTGGCTTCCGTGGGCTGGCGCGCAATATGGCGGCCTGGCCGGAGGTCAAATCCCGTTCCCTTGAGGCGCGCCTCGAGGAGAGAGGGTGGGGCTCCTTCGACGAGGTTCTTGACCATTGGGAGAAGGCCCTTACGTCACTGGGGGACGCTTTTGCGCAAGGCTCTGCTGCGGTCGATCCGGTCGATCCCGTGCGAGCCTGTCAATACTGCGATCTGGTAGGGCTCTGCCGGATTCTCGAACAGGAACCGGTTTTACAGGAGGAACGTAGTGACTGAGCATCATGCTATTCGACCTCCGGATTGGAAGGAGCGCCAGCAGGCCGTCGACATCTCCCGCTCCTACATCGTGCAGGCACCTGCCGGTTCCGGTAAAACCGAACTGTTGGTGCAGCGTCTTCTGGCACTCTTGGCCGTTGCCAACTGTCCGGAAGAAATCATCGCGATCACCTTTACCCGCAAGGCGGCCGGTGAGATGAAGCTGCGCCTGCTAAGGGCTCTGGAACGGGCCAGCGACGAGCAGCCCCCTGATGAGGCCCATGCCGTAGAGACTTGGCAGCGGGCTCGCGCCGTCATGTCCCGAGACCGGGAAAGAAACTGGGGGCTTGTCGATAATCCCTCCCGTTTGCAGCTGATGACCATAGATAGCTTCTGTGCCATGCTAACCAGAAGAATGCCATGGTTGGCGCGTTTTGGCGATCAGCCAAAGGTGACCGAAGAGCCTGACGAGCTCTACCTCTCGGCTGCCGAAGCATTGCTGGCTAGACTTGACTCAGGCGGTGCCGGCCAAGATGCAATCGAACGCCTGCTCGTTCATCTCGACAACCGCCTAACGCTGCTGCGTGACCTCCTTGTCTCCATGCTGGGCAGACGGGATCAGTGGCTGCGTCATCTTATGGCCCGACGCAACAAAAACCCGCGTCAGATTCTTGAAGATGGTTTGCAACTCTACGTTTCAGCCTCCCTGCAGCAGACGCTCGAAACTCTGGGGAGCAACTTGTATCGCGAACTTCGAGAGCTCGCCATCTTTGCCGCTGGTAGCCTAGACACTGATGAATTGCACCATCCGTTTGCTGTTCTTCAGCAAGAAAAAGAAGATCCGGAGTCTCTTCAACAGTGGCTAGCGCTCGGGCACCTGGTTCTGACCGGCTCTGGCGAGATTCGCAAAAGTCTCAATAAATCCATCGGCTTCCCGGCAGATAAGACAGCGCATGCACAGGAGATGAAATCCAGGGCCCTGGCCCTTCTGCAAAAGTTGCGGGACGCCCCGGTTGCGATCAAGCAGCTTCAGGCTTTGCGCCGCCTGCCGGCAACCCGATACAACCCGGAGCAGTGGCAGGTCCTCGAAGCCTTGATTGAGCTGTTGCCTCTCGCAGTTGTCGAACTTCAGGAGGTCTTCCGCCGCAAAGGGCAGGTCGACTTCATTGAAATTGCCGGCGCCGCCCATGCCGCGCTCGGTACGCCAACTGCTCCAGAAGAGCTGCTTTTGCAGCTGGATGGTCAGATTCGCCATATCCTGGTGGACGAGTTCCAGGACACGTCTTACTCCCAGTATGACCTGCTGCGCTGCCTGACCGCCGGTTGGGTGCATGATGATGGTCGGACCCTGTTTGTGGTCGGCGACCCGATGCAGTCGATCTATCGTTTTCGGGAAGCCGAGGTCGGCCTCTATTTGCGCGTTTGCCAACACGGCCTCGACGGACTGCCTATTGAGCGTATCGTTCTACGGGCCAACTTCCGCTCGCGCAACGGCCTGGTCGAGTGGGTCAACCGCAGATTCAGCGAGCTTTTCCCGGCAGTGGAGGATGAAGTGCGCGGTGCAGTACGCTTTGCCCCGGCCATAGCCTTCGATCAGGACACACGTGAGCCTGCGATATCCGTGCATGGTTTTGTCGGACGACAAGATTTGGCCGAGGCGAAAACGGTTATTGACCTGATTCGCCAGGCAAGGTTGGAGAAGGCTGACGGCTCGATCGCCGTTCTGGTGCGTTCCAGGAGCCACCTGCTGACCCTTATCAATGAGTTGAAAGCGGCAGGACTCCCCTTTCAAGCCCAGGACATTGATCCTTTGACCGATCGCCCTGTTGTTCAGGACCTGCTCTCCCTGACACGGGCATTGCAGCACCCTGCAGATCGTGTTGCATGGTTGTCTGTCCTCCGTGCCCCCTGGTGCGGTATGGTGCTTAGTGACCTGACGAATTTGTGTGCCGGTGATACCAGGGCCAGCATATGGCAGCTGTTGACGCAGCCTGCAGAGCAGACGGAAATGTTTGATCACATCAGTCAGGACGGCAGACGACGCTTGAGTCGTATCGTGCCAGCCCTTGAGCGTGCCTTGAGAAACCGTGGGCGACTGAGCCTGCGTTCCCTGGTTGAGTCGACCTGGCTGGCGATGAGTGGTCCGGCCTGCATCGACGCAACAGACCTGCTCGATGTCAGACAATTCTTTGCTCTACTTGAAGAATTCGACGACGAAGAATCCCTAGAAAGACTCGAAAAGCAACTGGTCAGACTGTTTGCAGCGCCGGACCCCAAGTCAGGGCAGGAACTGCAGCTGATGAC
This sequence comes from uncultured delta proteobacterium, assembly GCA_963825615.1. Lineage (GTDB taxonomy): Bacteria > Desulfobacterota > Desulfuromonadia > Desulfuromonadales > BM103 > JAHEDT01. The sequence continues at coordinate 11,845 of CAWGTV010000007.1, read as the reverse complement.
CATCCACAAGGCAAAGGGCCTTGAGTTTGATACCGTAATTCTGCCCGGTCTGGGTCGCGGGGTCAGATCCCGCGAACGCACCTTGCTGCGCTGGATGGAGCACCCCGATTACGAATTGTTGCTGGCCCCAATCCCTCCTTTGCTGAGCAGCCAGCCGGAACCGACATATCAGGCCATCGGGCATATCATGCAGGAGAAAGACGACCTTGAAACTTTACGACTTTTGTATGTCGCAGTGACCAGGGCAAAATCACGCCTGCACCTTCTGGGCCACGTTAATCTCAATAGGGACAATCAGCTGACACCCCCAGCGGGGTCGCTCTTGGCTGTCCTCTGGCCTGTCTGCAGAGAGGAATTTTCTGCATGCACTGCCATTGCGGCGACAGACGACACTTCAGTCAAGAGGCTGATGAAGTTGCGGCGTTTGCCAGTGCAATGGCAGCCACCGCAATTGGCGGTGCCTCTGGCAATTGAATCCATTGCGGCCCAGCTTGCTTCCGGGAGTGGTCACTATCATGAGGAGACTGCGAGGTCACGGCGCACGGAGGAGGGGAGGGTTATCGGGACCTTGGTTCATTTCTGGCTCGAAGTCTTTGCTCGCGATGGTTTGAGCTGTTGGCCAGAAGCGACTATCAGGAGCATGGCAGATAATTTCAAGACCCAGTTGAACTCGCATGGTGTGCCAAACTCCCGCCTTGATGCCTGCTTGTCATCGATTATTTGCTGTCTGGTCAACGTTGTCGGCAGTGAACGTGGCAAATGGCTGTTGGCAAGCCATCGGGAGGCGGCGAGCGAACTGGCTCTTAACGGAATGATTGGCGGCCAGTTGGTCCGAGCCACGATTGATCGCACCTTTATCTGTCAGAAAAATCTTCGCTGGGTTGTTGACTATAAAACCAGCTCTCCTGCCGACGGTGAATCTGCAGACTTCTTCATGTCTCAGGAGGTCGAACGATATGGTCATCAGTTACAACTGTATGTCGAACTCATAAAACTACTCGAGCCCGATGGCCCGCCAATACGTGCGGCGCTTTATTTTCCAATGATTGACGGCTGGATTGAGGCTTGATGTCAGCCTGGCAAGGCAGGCACAAGATTGACATGCACTTTTTTAGGGAGCATCGCGGTTGCTCGCTTTCAAGGTTGAAAGCGGCTTTTCCGCTTACAAAAGTCGCCTTTCCGTGCCACGGTAGTTGGAACGGCTTGAACTGCGGATTACATCTCGGCCTACTACGGCCCATCCGTTGGCACGTTTGAAACTTGTTATGACCTGTTGGTCGAGGAGGCTGTCCAGTAGGCTTGGTTTGACCATGTCAAACCGTCCATCATTGTACATAACCCTAATCAGCATGGTACACCTCATCATATGAGTTAAAATCGCACTTTAGCACATCGTCGCGGTTCTGTAAAAACCGGGCGGGTTTTACTCCCTGATGAGTCAGTAGGGTCAACCTGCCCGCATGGGTTGGTACTGTGGTTTCCACCGGTTCGTCTCGTCCTCTCGTGAGCAACAGGCCGCAGCGCAAGTGTCATTTCTGGACGTTTTGTAAACAACAACTTTTTTGAGCTCGTGTTCCCGTCATGTCCTCGAAATTTTTGTCAATGTGATTGCCATTACGCCTCGAGTTGAGTTACATTACATTCATATGAATAATCCTATGTAAAATCACACAAAAGGTCATTTGCATATGTTAAAAAATAAGCGTTGGGCCCGTGCCATCCTGATCAGCGCGATGTTGTTGCTGGTCGGCCTGCTCGTCTTGCCGTCAACCATCAAAGCAACGACTCCTGACGAATTGGATCAGAACCGTGCTCGCCTGCTTACATATGTTCTCAGACGCCAGGTGGAAAATCACTTCAGTGGCAAAGCGATCGATGATGAACTCTCTCGTGCAGCGTTCAACCTTTATCTCAAACAGCTGGATTTTCAGAAACGACTGCTGCTCGCGGGTGAAGTTGAGCAACTAGCGATTTTCAAGGATCGTATCGATGATGAGATAGAAAGCGGCCGTGTTATCCTCGCCCCAGTAGGCTTTCGTTTGATCGGCAACAGCATCCCCCGTGCAGAAAAGTTGGCAGAAAAAGCACTTGAGAAGCCCTTTTCGTTCGATATCGCAGAAGATTATGAAACGGACCCGGATAAACTGACATTCTGTAACACGGAAGCGGAGCTTGCAGAACGCTGGCGCCTCGATCTCAAGTACCGCACCTTGAGCCGTTATTTGAACCTGCTTGATGATGCCGGTGTCACGGATCCGCTCAAGGCGACTGCAGAGCAAAAGCAGACCTCCGAACTCGAAGCAAGGGAAAAAGTCCGCAAGCAATATGCTGAATATTTTGAACGCTTGAAAAAAGAGACTCTCAAGGATCACTATGACCGTTACCTGAACGCGTTCACGCGCGCGTTTGACCCTCACACAACCTATATGCCCCCCCAGTCCAAAGAGGATTTCGACATCAGTATGCGTGGTTCTCTGGAGGGAATCGGTGCAACACTGCGTGAAGAGGACGGTTATATCAAGATCGTCAAGGTTATCCCCGGCAGCGCAGCGGACCGTCAGGGCCAGTTGGTGGCTGACGATGTGATCCTTGCCGTTGCCCAAGGGAAGGAAGAGCCCGTTGACGTGACCGATATGCGCTTGCGCGATGCCGTGGCACTGATCCGGGGAAAGAAGGGGAGCGAGGTCCGCCTGACCGTTCGCCGGCAGGGGCTCAAGCCTTTTGTCGTGCCGATCGTTCGTGATGTTGTGATTATTGAAGAGTCTTTCGTCAAATCCACCATAGTGACTGAACCGCAAACCGAAAAACGTTACGGTTATATCAAAATCCCTAGTTTTTACAGGGACTTCGAAACGACCCGTAACGGTGGAGAAGGCCGAAATTCAACGGACGATGTAAAGGCGGCTCTCAAGTCTTTTGACAACCAGCAACTGACCGGTCTGATTCTGGACCTGCGTAACGACGGCGGCGGTGCCCTGACGGATGCCGTCGGTGTTGCCGGCCTGTTCCTTGGTGCTGGTCCCGTGGTGCAAGTTCGCAATGGAGAGGGCTCTGCAAAGGTCCTGCAAAGCAACGACAAGGAGGTTGCCTACACCGGACCCATGGTTGTCCTCGTCAATCGTTTCAGTGCTTCGGCCTCGGAGATTGTTGCCGGTGCTTTGCAGGACTATGGCCGCGCCATTATTGTTGGAAGTGAACACACCCACGGCAAGGGGACCGTTCAGGTTGTCATGGATCTGGACCAGAGCTTGACCCTGCGCAATATGCGCCAGTATATTCCTCTCGGTGCGCTAAAAATGACAACCCAGAAATTTTACCGTGTCAGTGGCGATTCCACTCAGTATCGCGGGGTTGTCCCTGATATCATCCTGCCTGATAGCAGCCGCTACAATGAATATGGTGAACGATATCTTGATTACAGCCTGCCGTGGGATCGTATCGAAGAGGTTGAGCATGGAGACCTGCCGCCTGTCGATCGAGCCGACCTGATTGTAAAAAGCAAGGCCAGGGTGGCAAAGGACGATGATTTCAAAGAAATTCAACGCATAGCCGAAGCAACGGGTGAACGCATCAAGAATACGCGCCAGTCGTTATTGCTTGCGGATGTGATCAAGGAAAGAGATGAACTGAAGGGGATGGGAGACAGCCCGCATGGCTTGGGAAGTGCCGAAAAAATTGAGCCGGAGGATGGCGCCCCCGAAGTGACAGACAAGCAGGACAACAAGGAATCATTGTCCGAGAGTGTTCTCAAAGATCCCTATACCAAAGAATCTATGGCCATCCTCTCCGATATCGCCGCACAGCAGTTGGCAATAGCAGGTAAGGTAAGTAATTAACCGCAATCTGCTGAGAAATATAAATCAAAGCCGGGAGAGCCAGTTACGCTCTCCCGGCTTTTTGCCTTTCAAACACGCAGGCAATCAATACTGCAGCCCAAGGCCACTCAGAAACCATTGATATGCAGGCATCTTGTCTATCTTCTCAGCAAGGGCCTCAACTTTGTCTTGTGCAGTGCCATGGACTTCCGGCAAAACACCGATCAGGTCAGCCGAAGCGAGCGATGCGAGCAGGTGCGGAGCTTCCTGTTCTGCTTCCCCGGGAAACTCCGGCATCTGGTTGATGATGAAGCCGCTCAACTCCAGGCCCATTGTCCGCGCGGCAAAGGTTGTCAGGCACGTGTGGTTTAACGTCCCGAGTCGTGGATGAGTGATGACCATGACCGGTGCTTCCAATTGCTTGGCGAGGTCCGCCATGATGTACCCACCGCGGATGGGAACCATCAGTCCACCGGCGCCTTCAATCAGCAGGATATCCTTGCTAAGGCGCAGGCTCTGAGTGGTTTTGACGATCTTGTCTATGTCGATAATCTTCTTGGCCGCCGTTGCGGCCTGGCAGGGGGCCAAGGGTTTTGCAAAGCGGTACGGGGAGATCATGTCCGCTTCATCCGTTGTGGCGGCGGCCCATCGCAGCAGCGTGGCGTCAGCGCCGAGTTTAGTCGTATTATCGACACCGGTTTCTATCGGCTTCATGACGCCGACATTCATCCCCTTGGTGCAGAAATGACGCGCCAAGGCTGCCGTAACCAGGGTTTTGCCGACGCCTGTATCTGTTCCGGTGATGAATAGTGCAGGACAGAATTTTTCAGCAGCCATGGGCGTGCACCTCGATATCAGTAAACATCTGCATGTCGATGGCCTTGTCACGGCCCGAGGTTGTAAGGTAATTGCCAACCATCGTGCCACTGGCGCCGGACATGAAGATCCACGATTGCAGTTCGCGCAAATTGGTTTCGCGACCGCCGCACACGCTGATTGGCTTGTTGGGAAGAAAGTAGCGAAACATCGCGATGGCACGTATGCAATCCAGCGGTGAAAGGGACCGGTGATTCTCCAGAGGGGTGCCCTGAATCGGATTGAGGAAATTAAGTGGCACTGAGTCGACGTCCAACTCACGCAAGGTCTCAGCCAACTCTACACGCTGCTCGTCGGACTCTCCCAACCCGAAGATCCCTCCGCAGCAGACTTTCATACCCGAGGCTTTGGCGAGCCTGACCGTGTTGACATCTTCTTCATAATCGTGCGTGGTGCAAACGTGCGGGAAAAATGAGCGTGCCGTCTCAAGATTATGATGATATGTGACACACCCAGCATCGGCCAGCGACTGTGCAAGATCCTCTGTCAAAAGGCCCAATGATGCAGAGGGCTCAATGTCAAAACATTCGCGAATCTTCCTGATCGCAGCCAGGATCGTGTCAAATTCTCGGCCTGCTTCAGGGCGGGTTCCGCTGGTCACGATACCGTAGCAATGTGACCCTTCTTCCTGGGCCTGCCTGGCCCCATCGATAATCTCTTCTAGCGTTTTCAAAGGATAGACAGGGGGGGAGGACTGATGGTGCGCCGATTGAGCGCAGAAGGCACAATTCTCCATGCATCGCCCCGATTTGGCATTGATGATCGAGCAGAGCAAGGCCGTATCGCCGTATGTGCGCTCTTTCAGGTAGTGTGCCCCAGCCAGATACGCTGTTAATTCAGCACCGCTGGTGCGGAGGATCTTCACCCCATGTGTATGAGTCGGTGCATGACCCGAAACAGCCTGTTCGATAAGTTGCTCCACTTCCTGCCAATATTTCACTAGATTCTCCTCGATGTTAACTTTTTGCCGAATTATCAGCGATGACTTATTAATTGTCAACTTAACGGTCACAGTGGTTAACAATCGTTTGTACTACTTATGTGATTTTTGGTACATATTTCGTTGACATGTCGTGTTGGCAATGTTAGAACGATATTTCATTATTAAATGTAATGGAGTGTTGTTAATATGGTTAAAAAGTTGATCGGAAGAAAGCTTAAATCTACAAGACTGCGTAATGATATGACAATACAGGAACTCGCCGAGAGTTCTGGTGTCTCGTCGAATATGATTTCAAGAATAGAACGGGGTCTCACAACACCTTCTGTTGAAATTATAGTGAAACTTGCAAATGCCTTTGGCATGAGTATCAGCTATTTTGTCGAAGAGGCCGAGAAGGGGTCCACAATAATTCACACTAAGAAGGGGCAGGGGGAACCTATCTTCTTCTTCGAAGATAAGCATCAGATCGTCAGTTTGACTCAGGGGTTGCGCGACCCGAATTTCACTGTCTTTTTCGACACGATTGAACAAAACTGCAGCAGCGGCGACGGTGGTATGGTGCATACTGGTGAAGAGTTTGCGTTGGTTCTCGAAGGTTCTCTGGAGTTTGTGATTGATGGTGACCACTACACCCTTGACGAAGGTGATTCCATTGTTTTCAAGGCTTCGCTTCCACATCGCTGGCGCAATCTCAATCAAGGGAAGACCCATGTCCTCTGGGTTGTCTCGCCAGCGCCCAACCTGAATTGAAGTTGCTGGATAGCACAACAACTGATAACCAAGAGCCCTACTATGAAGATGAAAAAAATTGTTGGTAAAAAGCTGAAGTCGATACGTCTTAAGAGCGATATGACAATTCAGACTCTGGCTGCCAAATCCAAGGTCTCATCCAATATGATTTCAAGGGTAGAGCGCGGCCTGACAATCCCTTCGGTCGAAATCCTCATGAAGCTTGCTGCCGTTTTTGACAAAAGCATTAATTACTTCGTTGAGGAAGTCTCAACCACTCACGAAATCGTCTTCTCTTCGCCGGGGCGACGGGATACAACCGTTTATGATGATGAGAAGAATATGCACACCGAGTCGTTCACTTCTGGTTTGCGTGACCCTCAATTCATGTCTTTCCTCTGTTCAGTCCCCGTTGGCGGGACCAGCGGTCAGAAAAACATGCATCATCCGGGTGATGAGCTGATCGTTTTGGTCGAAGGTCAGCTCAAAGTGACCATTGCAGGGGAGGTCTATACTCTGACTGCCGGTGACAGCCTGTCCTTTAAATCCCATCTGCCGCACCGTTGGGACAATATTGGCGATGCTGACGCTCGCATCATCTGGACCCTGTCTCCCTTCACTACAATCTGATTAGCCCCTCCAAGTTTATAGCACATTCGCACAACCCTCTGAAAATACTGGTTCAAAGGCTTGACAGCCTATGATGGCACAGTAATATGATTACTAGCATGCCGAACGCTTTCAGGTGCCCGAAGTAATAGGATGTATTTGTGGGCCCCTGGCTAGGCGTCAAGAGAATCTCGGAGGTTTAGATGAACAAATCAGAGTTAGTGGAAGCCCTGGCGGCCCGCAATGGTTTGACCTACAAAAAATCTGAAGAGATAGTCAATATCATTTTCGACTCGATGTCAGGGACGCTCACCGATGGCGGTCGCATTGAAATTCGCGGCTTCGGCAGTTTTGTTGTCAAGGATTACCAGTCTTATATGGGGCGTAACCCGAAAACCGGCGAAATGATCAAGGTTCAGCCTAAGAAACTACCTTTCTTCAAGGTCGGCAAGGAACTACGCGACAAGGTCAACAATAAAGGCTGAAGCAGTCTTCAGTGTTATAACAGCATCAAGTCCGGTAACCCCCAAAAGGTATACCGGACTTTTTTGTCTAATCGCCCTTAGCCCCTCGCCACCCGCTATGAGTCTTCTCTAAGCATTCAATGTATTCAATTCTCCTCTCGGTCACGTTTTCTCGCTTTTTAAACGCTCAATGGTATGATAATTGATAAATATGTGTTTGATTTAAGATGCTTAAAGTGACGAGGACTTGCTCAGCTTATGATTCTTGAATACAAAGGGATCTCACCGCAAATTGATGGTTCAGTTTTTGTTGCCCCTGGTGCCTGCGTGATTGGTGATGTCCACATTGGCGAACATTCAAGCCTCTGGTTCAACGTCATAGTGCGTGGTGATGTCAACTTTATCCGAATCGGCCGCCGAACCAATATTCAGGACGGAACCGTTGTTCACGTCACCCGTAAGATGCACCCAACTGTTATTGGGGATGACGTTACCGTTGGGCACAGCGTAACTCTACATGGGTGCACGGTACATGACGGTTGCCTCATCGGAATTGGCGCGATAGTCTTGGACGGAGCAGTTATTGGCGCTTCGTCACTGGTCGCTGCTGGTTCAGTGGTTGCTCCCGGCATGCAAGTGCCGCCCAGATCTCTGGTCATTGGCAGCCCTGGTCGGGTGAAAAGAACTCTGACCGATGAAGAATGCGGGAATATACTTACAATCTCCGGGAACTATGTTCAATACCGGGAGGATTATCGTCTCGCGCGGTAAGGATGAGTTGATTTTATCGTTTGGCAATGCTAGAAATGCTGGAATTCTAGATTCTGTTGAGAGTTTCCAGTATCTTATGCTCTGTCACATGGCATTCTCGTATCCATCTGTTCGCTAACTCCAAAGGTTTTTATTGTTATGCTTAAAGTCGAAGATTTTATCGCCATCAAGGACAGTGCCATGCTGCACGGTTTCACAGCGGAGGATTTGACCCACCTGGCTGCTTACTGCGAGATGCGTGAAATGGGTGAGGGGACAACGGTTTTCATTGAAAATATGCCCGGAGAGTCCCTGTTCCTGGTCAAAAAAGGGACGATCCGTATTTCCAAGATGTTCGCAGAGGGCGACGAGAAGACCTTGGTTGTTCTAGGCCCTGAAGACATTTTCGGTGAAATGGCCGTTATAGATGGCTTGCCGCGCTCGGCAACTGCGCGGGTGGCCGAGGATGCTGAACTGATCAGCCTTAAAAAGAAGGATATGGAGAGGGTCTGCAGGGAAAACCCCACGCTGGCGCTTAAGCTTGTGAGCAATCTTGTCAAAGTCTTCAGTAAACGTGTACGCGAGGCGAACGAAGAATACCGCGATATGTTGATCTGGTCGCTGCAGAAGCCTTAACCCCGACGTTGAGCGTGACCATGATAAGAAGCGTATGCTTGTGTCATGTCCATACTCCGGCTTCGTTATGCCTGCACTGTCAGCGTCGCCTCGGTCGCGACCCCTTTTGGAACAAATCAACCTCTAAGAAAAATCCATAACCGAAATCCATGCCGGAGGCACCTCTACCGTCAAACATGACAATTTGTGTGTGGCTCCCCACACGATGGTCACCAATATCGTTCAGTCATCCCAGAGTAAATCAGGGAATGGTCAGCACAGATGGGGTTCATCTGATTCCTTACCCTTTCGCTGTTGATAAATAAGCGTTGATAGATTATGTTACCTGCGGTTTTGGAGGTTTTTTTTGATTATTAATTCCTGCTGCGTGAGTTATCTATGCTGGAAATTTTATTTAACAAACAACTGATCTTTGGTCTGATGGGCGGTCTCGGGATGTTTCTTTTCGGCATGAAGATCATGTCGGAAGGCCTGCAGAAGGTGGCCGGCAGTCGCATGCGTAAAATCCTTGCGGCGTTGACCAACAACCGCGTTGTCGGCACGCTGGTCGGCATTGCGGTGACCGCCATCATCCAGTCATCGAGTGCCACTACGGTCATGGTTGTCGGTTTTGTCAATGCCGGCTTGATGTCCCTGACGCAGTCGATCGGCATCGTCCTGGGTGCAAACATCGGCACGACCGTGACTGCCCAGCTGATCGCCTTCAAGATCACCAAATATGCCTTGCCTGCGATTGGGCTGGGTGCTGGCTTCAAGCTCTTCTCGAGGAACAAAAAGTGGAGTTATATCGGCGAGATTTTGCTTGGCTTCGGTATGTTGTTCTATGGCCTGCATATCATGACCAAGTCATTCGACCCGGTCAAGACCAGTGAAGAGTTTCGCAATATCTTCATGATCGTGGGCGACAGCCATTTACTTGGTGTACTGATTGGTACGATTCTGACCCTGATTGTGCAGAGCAGCAGTGCTACCATCGGTATCACTATCGCCCTGGCCAGCAGCGGGCTGATCTCCTTCGAGGCCAGCGTTGCCCTGATTCTAGGTGAAAATATCGGCACCACGATCACCGCTAACCTGGCTGCAATCGGTACCAATCTGGCTGCACGGCGCACCGCGCTGGCGCATTTCCTGTTCAATTTCCTCGGTGTCTGCTACATGCTGGTGCTCTTCCCGTTCCTCATCGACTTCATCAACAGCATCACTCCGGGGAATGCGGACTTTATCATACAAACCCAGGAACAGGCGACCCGCATGGGTGGAGACATTGGCGACAAGCCGTATATCGCCCGGCATATCGCCAACACCCACACCATGTTCAACATTATTAACACTCTCATCTTCCTCCCCCTGGTTGGCGTTTTGGCCAAATTGAGCACACTAGTGATTCGGGGACAGGATGCGGAAGTCGATTATCATCTCAAATTTCTCGATAACAGGGTTCTGAACACGCCCCCTATCGCCCTTGCCCAGGCCCGTGCGGAGACCTTGCGAATGGCCCAGGTCGCCCAGGAAATGGTCGACGAAACCCTGCGCTTTTTGCAGGATAATGATCTGAAAAGGATCCCGGGATTGGAAAAAAAGGAGAATCTGACCGATGTCCTGCAAAAGGAGATCACGGACTTCCTGGTCTCTCTGTCGCAACAGTCGATTACTCAGGAAGCGTCCCAGGAGGTTGCTTCCATGATGCATATGGTCAATGACCTTGAGCGGGTCGGCGATCACTGTGAGAATCTTTGGAATCTGTGCCAGCGCAAACTCGATCAGAAGATAACTTTTTCTGATGTGGCAATGGCCGAAATCTCTGATATCTCTGAACTGACCAAGCAGTTTCTCGCCACAACTATTACTGCTCTGGCGAATAAGAACACTGGGATTTATCCTGAAGCGCAGCGCCTGGAGGATGCGATTGATAATCTCGAGGAGAAATTACGCAATAATCACATCAAACGCCTCAATACCGGCGAATGTACCGTGAATTCAGGTCTTATCTTTATCGATATGCTGCATAATTTCGAAAAGATCGGTGACCATACCTACGGACTCGCCAAGGCCGTTGTCGGCAAGAAATAATGCTGGCCGCGATTGACGTGGGGAGCAACACGTTGCGTCTGCTGGTTGGCAGGGTGGTCGCAGGCAGGGTTGTCCCGGAGCATTGCCAGCGCCAGATATGTCGCCTTGCCGGCGGTTTTTCTCAAGAAGAGGGTCTGTCCTCCACAGCAAGGGAGCGGACCCTTTCTGCATTGCAGACGTTTGCCGAGACGTGCCGTCAAAATAATGTCAGCGCGGTCAAGGCGATAGGTACAGCAGCCTTTCGTATGGCAATCAACGGTCAGTCCTTTGCGCGTCAAATCAACAGCCTTACCCAGTTACCGTTTGAAATAATCTCCGGTGAAGAGGAAGCCGCATATACGGCCCGCGGGGTGCTCAGTGCCCTCGATCCAACCCCTCATTGCGTGCTGATTGTCGATATTGGTGGTGGCAGTACCGAATTCGTTCTGTGCTCTAAGCGTGAGGTCCTCTGGTCAAGAAGTCTCCCGCTGGGTGTCGTTCGATTGGTAGAGGCACACGCATCCCTACCGAGCCTTCAAATACAGATTGAACAGATGATTGCTGAACTTAAAGAGGAATTGGACAGTGTCTGCCGTTCTGCCGGCTTTGAACTTATCAGGATCCCCCTTGTGGGTACGGCCGGGACTGCAACAACCCTTGCCGCACTCGATCTGCACATGACAAAATACAACTGGCAACGGATCAATAATTACGTGTTGCCGTTCCCACGCCTGCAGTACTGGCAGCGTTGCTTGGCACCATTAAGCCGCACTGCGCGGGAGGCCCTGCCCGGAATGGAGTCGGGACGTGGTGACCTCATTACTGCAGGATTGGAAATCATTCTCTGCCTGATGCGGCATACCCATTCAGAAGCCCTGACAGTCTGCGATTCCGGACTCCTGGAGGGGCTCCTCTTGTCCCTGCAAAACAGCGTAAAACTATAGTCATTTCATTGACAACCCCTATTTGACTCC
>CAWGTV010000006.1:57500-467279 GCA_963825615.1 uncultured delta proteobacterium | reverse complement strand
GTATTGAATGCTCAACGTAGTAGACGATAGGCAAAAAGCAGACGTGCGCTTGAAGCGTAGGTGCCGACCACCGCAAGAAGAGCCATCCCTTCGGAAATCATGTCAAGGAAACAGGCAACGGCAAGAATAACCAGTCGAACCGCTCTGAGACTGATTTTATGGCCAACGCTGGAGTTGGTGGCGGCTTCCAGACAGGCACTGATATACGAAGCGAGCAAGACAGTAAACAAGACATAGATTCCTAGCCAAATATCAACATATCCGCCTAGAATAATCCCTGCCAGAATGACAAAATCTCCCGCACGGTCGGCCACCCTGTCAAGCAAGGCGCCAAATGGGGTTGTCCGCGATGTCGCCTTCGCCACAGCACCATCAGAAAGATCAAACAACCCTGACAGGAGGATCATGACTCCAGCCTATCAGGTTGGCATACAACACCTGCCCTGCTGCCGCCACCATGACTATGAAGGCAATAGCGGTGATCGCGTTAGGGGATAATTTAACATTGCGGGCCGGAGTGAGCCCTTTGTCAATGTAATTTCTTATATCCATGATTTGCGAACTCCTATATCAAAGCAGACCGGAGACAAGCAAAAATCAGTTAGTGAGAAGCAGACCTTCATATGATTTTATTAAAGATAGTAATATGGTCTATCCACATGGACCTGAGTATAAATTATTTAATTTTTCATATTAAAGACCTTCTCCCATTTAAATGAATATTTCGTTATTGTCCATTGAATCTTTTAAAATACTTTTAGAGCTGAGTATTTTTGAAATTGTAATAGGTTCGCGGAAACCCTGACTTGCAAGAAAAAAAGCCCCACAGTCAAGGAGGGCGACTGTGGGGCAACGGGTTTGTGGGTTTTTCTTAGGAGGTAGAACATGAAGAGTGTTCTGTTGTTGATATCTTACTGTTTTGGTCAGTTATGTCAATAGGAAAATATAGATAAAAATGGCCACCCGGAATTGCTCCAGGTGGCCATCATTTTGTCGTCCTAAATATGTCTATCAATAACACGCCGGTTTTCGTCTCGGCAGTGGTTATATATGAGAAGAGCCCCCAATCGTAATGTTAAGGAGCTCTTTTAATAATCTCAACTTCTGAACTCGGCAATTGGACCTAGCCATCGTATTGAAATACACGATATTCTCGACCCGTGACACGATTTCATTTCTGTGCAGAACGGAATAGTTTACCCTTGTCGATTAGGTTCGTCAAGACCTCATGACTTCTGCTTCGTCCTCCGAATCCAGAGTTTCCGGTGGCCCAGGTGATGACTGAGTCCGTTCTTCCTTATGAACCCATTCATCTTTGATATGTACAGTACGATTAGCACGTGCTCCCGGATCAGGGTTATCGGTAATCATAATAATGGTCCACCGTTTTCTTGAGACGGAACGGAGGTTTCGAAAATCTCTGCGCTGTTTTCGCTGTCAAGGTTCCCGGTCGGCTTCATCCGCCAGCAGAATCTCTGGTTCGTTGACCAGGCCACGTGCGATCGCCGTTCGCTGCATCTTCTCCACCACTCATTGCGACAGGACATCGTCGAGCCAATGCTCCAGGCCCACCATCTTGCGCCAGTCGGTCGTCTCGCATCGCTCGCTTTTTCTCTGAAGCAGCGGGAGGAGCGATCTTGTCATACACGCTTAGCCCGGGATCAGGTAGAACTTCTGAAGAGACGATCCGATCTTATCCCTTCGCAGCTTGACGACTCCGCTTCGGGCATATGCGAGGCATCGACACCATCAATCAAGACTTCGCCATGCGTCGGCTGATCGAGACATCCGAGATATGCAGCAGTGTCGTTTGACCTGCGTGATCGGCCGGTAACAGCTAACAGCTCTTGCTTATCGACGGCTCAGGTCAACGCCACGCAAAGCGCGAACATCTTCTGCGCCGCGACGGTAGTGTTTTTCCATCCTTTAAGTTCAATCATCCTTTTATAGCCTCAACGGGGTTGATTTTAGATGCTTTACAGGCCGGGTAGAAACCTGCAAACAAGCCGATTACCATGATGAACAGCATACTTCCCAGAGCGAGGAACGGATCGAAACTGATCAGGCTTCCGTTGGGCAAAACAAGGGCATCACAGACCGGACAAATGCTTCGATCGAGTTTCGAACCCAGGGTTGCGAGGGGCAATGCCAAAGGATACCTCCCGCGAGCGACAGGATTGTCGTTTCCTCCAAGATGATGCGAAAGACATCACGACGAGAGGCGCCCACGGCCCGCATCATCCCTATTTCCTGGCTGCGTTCGAAAACAGACATAAGAATCGAATTCATCACGCCGACGGCACTGATGAGCACTGCAATCAAAACGATAGCCAAGCTCAGTGCACGAGCAGAAGCTGCCAGGTTGGAGATCGAATTCATAACCTCGCCCATAGTCACAATCTGTATACCTGGCACGGCAGCGGTCAGCTCATCCGATAATTTCGCTCATTCGTTCAGGGTCTGTTACTTTGACGCCAATCGCGGTTGCCGCGCCTGGCCGCTCAGTATCCTCTGCGCTGTCTGTATCGGCAAGATGACAAAAGCGTCATCCTGGCTGCCAGTCAGACCAACGATCCCGGCAATGACCAGCGATGTCCCGTCGGCGGTCTCTGTAAACATCTCCAGGTTTAGGCCTTCGTGCTTAGCAACTTCATGGCCGAGCAGAATCACGTTGTCCCGTGTTCGAATCTTTCCTTCAATTTCCCAGTTTGGTTTGATCGACAACAAAACCTCCATATCCACGCCGTAGATCAGGTCGATTCGCTCTTTCTCGGGATTCGGCTGTTGTGCAACAACAATAGGCGTCGCCATGGCTATGCCGCTCGTTTCTTGAAGATGCTTCATGACGCCTGTGTCGAGAAACTCGGAATGACCGCGCCGTGCAAAACGAGTGCTGCAACCTCGTGAGCACATCCAACGGAACAACCATGAAATGCAAACCAGTGTGTTCCAGGTCTGCTGCAGACTTTATTGAAACCACTGTTAAAAGACAAAACGAAAACATTACCCCTACTCAAGCAGCAATGCCGAACATTGTCAGCGCACCTTCTTATTCTGTGCCGCAACAGATTCTTAACGGCTAACTTTAGATATCCATTCATTTCACTTCGACTCCTGTTGCAATCAGGACGATATTGTTTTGCATCTTAGCAATAGTGCCACTGGCGGCGACCTGCTTGTTCGGCATGGAGGGGAGGCTGAACTCGTTTTTCGCCATGTCATGTAGATCTGCCCTGTGTGACCTGAAGATAAAACCAGCACCCATTTGACTGGCACTGAGATACATCTTGCCTTCGAGAGTGACGTTCTGTCCCATCAGGTTCTTTTTTAAAAAGACATCCTTGACCTTCACCGCTTGGCAGAAGCATGTACACCGTCACCGTATTTCTCACCGCTACAACCGGAAAGAATCAGCGTGAATATCAATGTGGCAATCAACAGTAAATGTTTCATTTTTATGAATCCTAAGATTTCGCAAATAAGTAATGGAGATCAATGACAAGCGCAACGAGACGCACCACTGCCAGTGATCAAGATATAGTTCGATTGTGATGTTAAAAAAACTTCAGGCGTGTTCAGGTGGATAATCGATCGAGCGGATGAATCCTGAGGGGGCTAATTTTGAATCAACCAGGAATTCGCTGACGTAGTGGATGCGAGGGGTTCTGTATGCTCAGTTTGTGCATTGATGACAAATTGGCAGGTAGGGCAATTGCATTCAAAGCATCCCCCATTTTCAACCGGTGCTTCAGGCATGTTCTCCTTGTCGCAACACTGTTCAGCCTGGGTTTGCGCAGCCAGAATGGCAGGCGCAAGAGTTGCTCCAACGAAAAAACATAGCGCCAGAAACAGCGCCAGCGGGATGATGAATCTTCTAACTGCCAGTATCATGGTGGGCATTATAGACTGATTTCACCATCTGTAGTCAACCATATTGGTAAAGAATGGTGTCGTTTTTTGATTGCTGTGCTGGTAGTTAAATTCATATTGAATAGTGGATTTTCGCTCAACCACGAACATTGACAGGGAACGAACAAAACTGAGACAATAAAACATATGAATACATATGAAAGTGAGAATGTAATGACAGAAGACATTTGCCAAGTGAGCTGTCAGGCTAACGTTATTCATCAGAAACAGGTTATGCAAGCGACAAAGAATATGCCCGAAGAGTTTTTGCTCTCTGAGGCGGCGGAGCTTTTCAGCCTGTTGGGAGACAACTCGCGTCTTCGCATTTTACAGGCTCTAAAGACAACGGAATTGTGTGTCTGTGATCTTGCCGCAATCCTGAACACGTCATCTTCAGCGGTTTCTCACCAGCTCAGGCTCATGCGCACAAAGGGGCTGGTCCGCTATCGCAAAGAGGGGAAAATTGCCTATTATTCTCTCGCGGACAGCTATGTGCTGGACGTATTGTCAAACACTTTTGAACACTTGAAAAACGGCTGATGCCGTAGAGTCTCATAGTATGATTGAAGCAATATTTGGTATCGCAAAAGAATGTTGGCTGGTTTTTAAAGAAGCGGCGCCGTTTGTCCTTTTTGGCTTCTTTGCCGCCGGTCTATTGAAGGTTCTGATCCCCGAGAAAACCATCGTCAAGCATCTTGGTGGCAATGGCTTTCGCTCCGTATTCAAAGCATCATTGTTTGGTGTCCCCCTGCCGCTTTGCTCCTGTGGAGTCATCCCGGTTGCAGTTGGCTTACGCAAGCAGGGGGCCAGCAAAGGTGCAACGGCATCGTTTCTCGTTTCTGTGCCAGAAACAGGAGTCGACTCTGTTGCCATCACCTGGGCACTGCTTGACCCGCTCATGACCGTTATCCGTCCTGTCTCCGCTTTTATCACGGCTTTGGCAACAGGCTCATTGATCAACTTATTGCCTGAACAGAAAGGAACATCGAAACCTGACACAACAATTAGCTGCTGCTCGGCAAATTCTGACAGCAGCAAACAATCCTCCCCAAAAATACCTCTTCTCCATCGGCTCAAGGACGGTGTGATTTATGCGTTCACTGATTTGCTCAAAGATATCGGCGGCTGGTTGCTGCTCGGGATTCTGATTGCGGGGGTCATCTCTTATTTTGTGCCGATTGATTTCGTGGACCGCTACCTTGGAGGAGAATACAGTTCCCTTCTCATCATGTTGATTATCGGTATCCCGCTTTATATCTGTGCCAGTGCATCCACACCGATTGCTGCGGCCCTTGTATTGAAAGGATTGTCCCCCGGTGCGGCGCTGGTCTTTCTGGCTCGCTGGCCCAGCAACAAATGCTGCGACCATGACCGTTGTCGCCAAACACCTGGGCAAGGCAACGACCGTTGTTTATGTCGCCGTTATTACCATCTGTTCGTTGGTCTTCGGCTGGCTCGTCAACCGGATCTATGCATGGTTGTCTATCGATGTACTAGACTGGGCTTCCCATGCCGAGCATGGGGCAGATTCGTGGACCTACTTAATTTCAGCGTTCGTTCTGATTGGGCTTTTGCTTTGGAATTATCGTCCGAATGGAAAAACGGAAAACGCGGATTGTGGTGTTACCAAAGCGCCTGGGGGTGGCTGACGGGTTTTTTGACCTGGCAGTTTGCCAGTTTTGGAATCAAATCATTGATACAACGGTTTTTATTTATCCTCTCACATTGATTTACTATGTGAAAAATGACTAAATCACGAAATTATTATTACCCCTGATTTATGGGAAACCGTTTTCAAAAATATGTCGCAGCCAGAGGGGGATAAAAAGGGGAAGGTGTCACTAAAAGTGTCCCGGCTCCCCCCTGTGATCATATGTAATTTTGCATACTCCCAAAAAGGGTCTCTCGGGTAATAAAAAAGGAGAAGAAAAACAAAAACTGGGACAGGGCTGGGACAAAATGAAGTTTTGATATAAAAAAAGGAGGCTGACTATAATTGTCTAACCCCCTGTTTTCATTGTGGAGCCGCCCATCGGATTTGAACCGACGACCTACTGATTACGAATCAGTTGCTCTACCAGCTGAGCTAGGGCGGCAAATTTTGGCAAGGTTCAGATATTTAACACAAACCCCCCTGGCATTCAATCAAATTTCACGTGGCAGCGGCTTGCCCTGCAAAGCCACAGTCTGTGGCAGCGGCTGTTGCTCGGTAATGGTCAGCGAAGACCACCCTCCAGATCCTCCCAGAGATCCTCGAGATCTTCAAGCCCCACCGAGATGCGCAGCAGTTTCTTGGATATCCCCTGGCGTAATTTGTCCTGTTCCGGAATCGCCGCGTGAGACATCGACCAGCAATGGGTGAGGATGGTCTCTACCCCGCCGAGGCTGGGAGCAATGATCGGCAGTTTGACTCTCTGTAAAAGCTTGGCAACCTGTGCCTCCTCCCTGAGCTCGAAGGAGAGCACGGCCCCTGCGCCGGCGGCCTGGGAGAAGTGTCGCTCGCGGTCCGCGAAGTCGTCCAGGCCCGGGAACCAGACCCGGGTGATGGCCGGATGCGAAACGAGGCGTTCGGCGAGAGCCTGGGCAGTGGCCTGAGCCGCTTCGAGGCGGACCTTGAGGGTCTTGATGCCTCGTGAGAGGAGAAAGCAATCGAAGGGCGACAGCACTGCACCGAAGGCATTCTGGAAGTACTTCAGGCGCTTCGCCAGGGTCGGGTTCGACGTGGTGACCAGACCGGCGAGAATGTCACTGTGTCCGCCGAGAAACTTGGTGGCGCTATGAATGCTGATGTCGATGCCGAGATCGAGGGGGCGCTGCAGCAGCGGCGTCATAAAGGTGTTGTCGAGCATGCTGATGAGGCCGTTGTCCCTGGCTATCACGGCCATGTCACGCAAGTCGGTGATCTGAAAAAGCGGGTTTGAGGGGGTTTCGAGAAAGAGCGCGCGGGTCTGCGGTGTGATGGCTGCTCTGACTGCATTGGTATCGGACGTATCAACCAGGCTGCAGGTCACGCCCTGTTGCGGCAGCACCCCGGTGATGTAACGCCAAGAGCCGCCGTAGAGATCGGCTGAAGCAATCAGGTGATCGCCGCTTTTCAGCAGCGCAAGGGTGCTGCCGATTGCGGCCATCCCCGAAGCATAGGCGAAGCCGCGCACGCCGCCCTCAAGCAAGGCGATCGCTTCTTCGACCTGTTCCCGACTCGGGTTGCCGCTGCGGGCATAGTCATATGCGCCGGAAGCGCCGTTTTCGTGGTGATATGTTGACGCCTGATAGATCGGTACGGTCGCCGCGCCGGTTGCCGGGTCGCGGTCCTTGCCCTGGTGAACGAGCAGGGTTGCCGGACGATATTTGGGAAGTGTCATCTGTTCTTGCTCCTGTCAGGAACTGGCTGCAAATTCGCCAAACTATAAAGCGTAATGTAACGCAAAGGCGCTAAGAGAAAAAGTTTCATATCGCTGAATCATCATAGTTCCTCTTGGCGTCTTCCATTTCCTTAACGACTTTGCGTTATCATTTTCAGTTGATTTTACTCCTGCGGCTCAATACCCTCATGCCAAGGCCTGGTTGAGATCGGCAATAATGTCTTCTGCGGATTCGGTGCCCACCGAAAGGCGCAGGAGCCGCTCGCAGATGCCAAGCCGCTGCCGTTCGGCTGCCGGGATATCACCATGGGTCTGGACGGCCGGCAGCGTCATGAGCGATTCCACGCCGCCGAGGCTTTCGGCAAAGGAGATCAGGCGTAATCGCTTAAGTATTGTCCTGGCCAATTCTTCGCTGGTAACCCTGAAAGAGAGCATCCCGCCGAAACCGCTAGCTTGTCTGCAAGAGAGAGCGTGACCCGGGTGCTCCTCGAGGCCAGGATAGTAGATGTCAGTTACCTTCGGGTGACGGGCCAGCCAAAGGGCCACGGTCATGGCGTTTTTGCAGTGCCGCTCGATGCGCAGGGTCAGGGTCTTGAGACTGCGCAGAAGAAGCCAGCAATCGAATGGCGGCAGGATGGCGCCGGTCGAATTCTGCAGAAAATACAGCCGTTCACCGAGTTCCTCTTCACGGGCGATGAGAATGCCGGCACATAGGTCGTTGTGCCCGCCGAGATACTTGGTCGCGCTGTAGATGACGACATCGGCCCCGAATGCAAAGGGCCGCTGCAGGATCGGACTCAAAAAAGTATTGTCGACGGCAAAGAGCAGCTTCCGTGCCTGGCAAAGTTCTCCCAGGGCGGCTAGGTCGGCAATGCCGAGGAGCGGGTTCCCCGGCGTCTCGACCAACAGGGCTCTGGTCCGATCAGTCACTGCCTCTGCGACGGCGTTGATATCTGTGGTGTCGACATAGGTGACTGAGAGCCCAAAATTTGCGAAAATCTGGTCGAGAACGCGATAAGTCCCCCCGTAGAGGTCTTCGCTGACGACCAGATGATCTCCCTGGGAAAAATGCAGGAAGAAGGTGGTGAGTGCCGCCATCCCCGAAGAGAAGGCCAGGGCGCGAGCACCTCCTTCCAGTTCTGCGAGGCCCTCTTCCAGGACCTTCCTGGTGGGGTTGCCGGAACGGGTATAATCATAGCCGGTCGATTCGCCGACGCCCGGATGACGGTAGGTGGCACTCGGATGTATCGGGACGCTGATTGCCCCGGTTTTGTTATCGAAGCCGACGCCCAGTTGGACCAGCGTAGTTTCCTGAGAATACTTGGGTGTTGTTGTCATCTGACCTCCTCGGTTGGTGAGAAGGGAACGAAAAAGCCCCTTCTCGGATTCGTGAGAAGGGGCCTGGAGAGACATGATATGCATGTTCTCTGAGCTCCGTCCCCATCTTTCCCCGGAATGCCGGGGTAGGATTTAGCACCTGTCACCTGCCTTTGCAAAAAACTACGGCCGGTCGGTTGCTGTGGCTTCGCAGGGCCTGTCCCTCCACCACTCTTGATAAAGACGCTGCTGTTAAGCAACTATGTGTTTACAGAGATAAAGAATCACGAGTGAAAAGTCAACCGTTAAAGTTATCATTGCGGCCCGCTGCTATGCTGTTCTTGGCAAGATGAATCAGACGATCCCGTCGAACAGCACACTGGAAAGATAGCGCTCACCGGAATCCGGCAAAATGACGACAATGGTCTTCCCCTTGAATGCTTCCTGCTTCGATAGTCTCACCGCCACGGCTGCGGCGGCACCGCAGGAGATGCCGACCAGCAGCCCTTCCTCGCGGGCCAGCCGGCGGGCAAACTCGATGGCCTCGTCATTGCTGACCTGTTCGACACGATCAACCATAGCCAAATCAAGAGTCTCGGGGATAAACCCGGCGCCGATCCCCTGAATCTTGTGAGGCCCCGGCTGCAGTGGTTCGCCGGCAAGTTTCTGGGTGATCACGGGGCTGTCTTCAGGTTCCACTGCCACCGAAAGGACTTGCTTGCCTCGAACTTCCTTGAAATATCGGGAAATACCGGTAATCGTACCGCCTGTGCCGACTCCTGAGACGAGTACGTCGACCTTACCAGCGGTATCATCCCAGATTTCCGGGCCGGTGGTTTTGAGATGAATCGCCGGATTTGCCGGATTTTTGAATTGGTGCGGTAGAAAATATCGCTTTGGGTCACTTGCAGCGAGGCTTTCGGCTTCTGCGATTGCGCCGCTCATCCCCTTGGCGCCCGGCGTCAGAACCAGATTGGCACCGAAGGCCTTGAGTACTTTGCGCCGCTCAATGCTCATGGTTTCCGGCATGGTCAGGGTGATGGGGATGCCGCGAGCTGCCGCGACGAAGGCCAGGGCAATCCCGGTGTTGCCGCTGGTCGGTTCGATGATCTCCCGTCCGGGACCGAGCAATCCTTTCTGTTCAGCATCCCAGATCATCGAAGCGCCGATGCGGCACTTGACCGAATATGCCGGGTTGCGTCCTTCTATTTTACCGAGAACTGTGGCTCCACCGTCTGCCGCGACACGATTCAGGCGGACCAGAGGTGTGCGGCCGATGGAAAGTGAGTTGTCCCTGTAAACCTGGCTCATGGCAAGCTCCTTATGATGAGTCCTTGTTGTTTTGACCAGATTAACCCAGTCATATATTTCTGCTCCTGAGGCAATGAAAGATTATCGTGTTGATGAGTCGGTTGCGTTATCTCATGAGTAATGCTTGGCGACCGTGTGACATCCTGGAGTCGGAATCTTTGGGCGATCTGGTCATGCTGTTGCACCAGGCTTTCCTCTCATCGTGTCCCCCGAAAAAACAACTGTTTATTGGTGTGTTTTTTACAAGATATCTATAACCACTAATATAGTCAAGAATAAATACACCAACCTTGACAGAAGTACATGTGTATACGGGCCGTATTCATAAATAAAAGACCTTTGATCGAACAGTAGCAAAGGTCTTACATGCATCATGCTGTGGTTAACGCCCACGGTCACTGGTATGTGTGGCACTTGGCGCAAGAAAAGGTGTCAATGTGCTGATCGTTGTAGTTGAATTCTTCTCACGACATCTCCATGTTTCCCCAAACCGGTTTTGAAAAGTTGGGTGTCTATGCGGAGAGGGGGCCTTTTTTAGTTTTCTTGTCAGTGATATTTTTCATAGATCTCTCTTTTCTGTAAAAGGCATCACATGACTGATATGCTAGCCGATGTTGAGATGGCAAGCCTTTTGGTTTTGTTGCCAAGGAGAGGCGGTACACAAAGTTGCACGTTTGCTGTAAACCTGGGACAGTCAATGGCTGAGCGAGGAGGGACGGGGGGGTAAAAGAATGCGGTAGGTGCTGCGGCCAGAGGTGCTCAGCCGCCTAGGTAGGCCTTCTTGACATCAGGGTTCCCCAGCAGTTCGGCGCTCGTCCCCGATGCGGCAAGTTCGCCGGTATCGAGCACATAACCCCGGTGTGCTAGGTTCAGCGCCAGGTTGGCATTTTGTTCGACCAGCAGGATAGTCATACCCTGTTCGTTGAGTTTTTTGAGGGTACGGAAGAGGTCATACTTGAGGCGCGGTGCCAGTCCCATGGATGGCTCGTCGAGCAGTAGGAAATTGCAGCCGGTCATCAGGGCCCGGCCGACCGCGAGCATCTGCTGCTCGCCGCCGGAAAGGGATTCGCTGCGCTGCTTGCGGCGCTCGTGCAGGCGCGGGAAAAGATCGAAAACCCTTTGATATTCATCTTTAAGATCGGCATGCCGATCCCGGGAATAGGTTGCCAGTTCCAGGTTCTCCATAACAGTCAGGTTGCCGAAGATGCGGCGCCCTTCCGGGACCAAGGCCATCTTGAGTTGTTTGACGATGTCGCTGGGTCGGGTCTTCAGGATCGATTCGCCGCGGAACTTGATGTCGCCGGCGATCACCCGCGGCGCTTCAGGCGGTGCCAGGCGGCAGATACTGTAGAGGCTGGTGGTTTTGCCGGCCCCATTGGCGCCGATCAGCGTCACGATCTCGCCTTCGTTGACATGGAAGCTGATCCCATGCAGCGCTTGGATGTTGCCGTACTTGACTTCGAGATTTTCGACAGAGAGCAGCATTAGATATTCTCATCCCCCAGGTAAGCGGTGATGACGGCCGGATGGTTGCGGATCTCCTCGGGAACTCCCTCGGCGATGGTTTCGCCGAAGTCGATGACCTTGATGTAAGAGCAGAGCTCCATCATGACGTCCATGTGATGCTCGATCATCCAGATGGTGACGTCGAAGTGGTTATGAATCCAGCGCACCAGGCGGATCAGTTCGTGGACATCGGAAGAATTCAGACCGGCTGCAGGTTCGTCGAGCAGCAGCAGCTTGGGTTTGCTGGAGAGCGCACGGGCGATCTCCAGCTTGCGCTGGGTCCCGTACGGCAGGTTCTTTGGGAACTCCTCGGCGTAATCCTGCAGTTCGAAAACTTCCAGCAGCTCGCGGGCTTCTTCCTCGATCTGACGTTCCCGCTCCAGGTAGCGGCTGGTGCGGGCGATGGCATTGAAGAAGCCGTAGCCGAGTTTGCCATGCTGGGCGACACGAATATTGTCGAGCACCGACATGTCGTTCCACAAACGAATGTTCTGAAAGGTCCGCGCAACTCCTAGGCCGGTCACCTGGTGAGGTTTCATGCCGGCGGTGTTGACGTCATTGACCAGAATCTCGCCGTGGGTCGGCTGATAGAAGCCGCTTACCAGGTTGAAGACCGTTGTCTTGCCGGCACCGTTGGGACCGATCAGACCGATCAGGCCTCCTTCGTCAAGGCGCACGTTAAACTCGGAGACTGCCCGTAGCCCACCGAACTGCTGAGTCAGGTTCCTGATCTCGAGGACCGGAGTTGAAGTTTTTTCGGGTTTTTTATTCATAAAACTGATTGAAACGCCCGTTCGCTGTGCACACTCAAAGCGCTAAGCGCACAAAGAGAATTATTATTCCAGGAATAAAACGATGAAATATGATTCCCTTTCGCCAATTCGCTCCTCTTCACAAATGATGGGCTTCTTTGCGTCCTTTGTGTCTCTTCGTTCAAAAGGGTTTCAGGCCTCTTGTCATTTGAATCGATAAAACCGTTTTAGCCACGGGAACACGTCCGACAACTCCCGGCTGCCCATGATCCCCTCGGGGCGGAACTGCATAACGATGATCAGCAGCAGCGGAATCACCACCCACTTGATAATCTGCAAGGGGCGCAGGACTTCGAGCAGGATGGTGAAGAAAATCGCCGAGAGGACGGCGCCGCTCAATGAGGCCATGCCGCCCAGATAAACCATTACCAGGACCTCAGTGGACTTGAGGATGTTGAAGGACCCGGGGTTGACGTAGCCAAGAATATAGGCAAAGAGGCCGCCGGCGATACCGGCCAGACCCGATGAAACCATGAAGGTGACCGTCTTGACCTTGTTGGTATTGACACTCATGATTTCCGCTGCGACTTCATCCTGGCAAATGGCGTTGACGCCCTTGCCGAAAGTCGAGGAGACATAACGGCGGATGAGCCAGACGCAGAAGATGGTGAAGGTAAAGACCCAGATCGGCATCCAGGGCAGATAGGCAACATCTTCCATGGCCGAGATCACGCTCTTCATACCCATGAATCCACGGGAGCCGCCGATGACGCCGAGATTCTCAATGGCGCTGATGATGATGTAATTGGCGGCGATGGTAATGATCGCCAGGTAGTCGCCGCGCGTCTTGTAAGAGGGAATGGCGACCAGCAGGCCGGCGAACGCCGCGGCCAGGCCACCAACGAGAATCACCAGCGGAAAGAGATACAGGGCCAGTTCAGGATCGAGCAGGGGCGCGCCGAAAACCTTGTCCTTGGCAAACAGCCAGACCCCGAGGACCGAAGAAACATAAGCGCCGACACACATGAAGCCGGCGTGTCCACAGGAGAACTCCCCCATGTTGCCGTTGACCAGGTTGAGACTGGTCGAAAGGATCACGTTGACGCCCATGAACATCAGCACCGAGAGGATATACAGGCTGACCATTTCCTCGTAGGCCACGTAGGTCAACAGACCGCCGCAGGCGATCAGGATCATATGTACGGAATAGCGTCTGAGCATGTTTTATAGAAACCTTGGGATCCGGAATACAGAATACAGAATACAGAATTAAGGCGTGTTCAAAGGTGTCAACGGATTACTTCTGTATTCTCTATGCTGTCTCCTGTCTTCCTCCTTAGATTTTGGTCGTCTTGGCCACGCCGAATAGCCCCGTCGGTCGAAATGCCAAAATCACCAGCAACACGGTGAAGGCGATCAGATCGCGGAAGGTGGACGGGAAGAAGGCCACCACCAGAATCTCGACGGCGCCGAGCAGAAAGCCGCCGAGGAAGGCTCCGCGGATATCGCCGATGCCGCCGACCACTGCGGCGATAAAGGCCTTCCAGCCGATCAGGGCCCCCATGTAAGGCTCCAGGATCGGATAGGACATGGCGAAGAGGATCCCGGCCAGGCCGGCCATGCCGGAACCGAGTACGAAGGTGGCGACGATGATATTGTCCATCGGGATACCCATCAGCGGCACGGCAAACTTGTCGTAGGAAATCGCCCGCATCGCCATGCCGACCTTGGTCCTGGTGACAATCCACTGCAGCAGGAAAAATGCCAGAACAGTCGTGACAATGACTGCGATCTTGAGATTGGTGAAGCTGACGCCGGCGATGTTGTAGACCTGCTCATGGATCATCGGCGGGAAGGCTTTGCGGCTGGCGCCGAGCAGGGCCAGGTTGGCGTGTTCGAGGATCAGACCGCACATCAGCGCGGTGATGACCACATAGAGCCGGTTGGCTCCCTTGCGGCGCAGCGGCCGGTAGGCGACCCGCTCCAGGGTGACGCCGACCAGCGAGGTCAGAATCATGGTCAACGGAATGGTCAGGGCGAGGGCGGCCCAGCCAGGCAGTCCGGCCGTGCCGAGCAGGAAGGTCGCCACGAAGAAGGCGATGTAGGCACCGACCATGAAGATGTCGCCATGGGCAAAGTTGATCAGGGTCAGCACGCCGTAGACCAGGGTATAGCCAAGTGCGATGAGGGCGTAGAAGCTCCCCCATTGCAGGGCGTTGATCAGGTTCTGAATGATGGTTGCGAGCACGAATCGATTCCTGTCGGCGATGGTGAAACAAATGACAGGCTGGAACGTGGTTCCAGCCTGTCATGTTTTACCTTAATCCGGCTTACTAAGCAACCGGTGAATTACACTTTACGGGCAAACCGACTTGGTGAATTCAAATGTGCCCGTGTCGCTGATCCTGACGACCACGGCACACTTGATCGGGTCGCCCTGCGCGTCGAACTTCATGCTGCCGGTGATCCCCTCGAAGCTCGGGATAGCGGCCATGGCTTCACGGACGGCCTTGCGGTCACGCTTGAGCTTGCCGGTGAGGCCCTTGGTGTCCTGGATCGCCTTGAGGACGATGCGGGTCGCGTCCCAGGTCAGGGCGGCCACGTCGTCGGGCACCACGCCGTACTTGGCCTGGAAGCGGTCGATAAACTCCTTGGTAGCGCCGGTGGCGCCGGCCGCGGCGTAGTGGGTGGAGAAGTAGAGGCCTTTGCAGTCGTCGCCGCACAGCGTCATCAGTTCGGCGGAGCCCCAGGAGTCGGAACCCATGAACTGCCCCTTGTAACCGAGCTTGCGAGCCTGGGGAACGATCAGGGCCACCTGGTTGTAGTTGTCGGGAACGAAGATGAAGTCAGGTTTGGCGGCGATGATCGTGGTCAGCTGGGCGGAAAAATCCTGGTCCTTGGTGCCGTGGCTTTCGAAGGCGACGATGGTGTTGGGGCCCATCTTCTTTTCGAACTCGGTCTTGAAGATCTCGGCCAGTCCCTTGGAGTAGTCGTTGGAAAGGTCATAGAGCACCGCGGCGTTCTTGGCTTTGAAGGTCTCCACGGCGAAGTTCACGGCCACCGGGCCCTGGAAGGGGTCGAGGAAGGCGGCGCGGAACACCCAGGGGCGGTCCTTGGTGGTATCCGGGTTGGTCGACCAGGGGGTGACCATGACGGTCTCGTTGTCATTGGCCACCTGGCCTGCCGGCACGGCCTGTTTCGAAGAGTTGGGGCCGATCATCGCCAGGACTTCGTCCTTCTCGATCAGCTTGAGGGCGGTGGTTACGGCTGATTCGGCCTTGGCTTCGTTGTCTTCGTAGACGAAGTCGAGCATGTACTTCTTGCCGCCGACATCGAGGCCGCCAGCGCCGTTGATGTCGGCCTTGAGCATTTCAGCTGCCTGCTTGGACATCTCGCCGACTTTGGGGATGTCGCCAGTCATCGGAATGTTGTAGCCGATCTTGATGGTGTCGGCTGCAAGAGCCGGGGTCGCGAACAGTGCGACCAGGGCCAATACGACAAACAGTTGCAGTTTTTTCATTGGTCTCCTCCAGTGCTTGAAATTTACGGCAAACGCTGTGTGTCACGGGATGTGACACATCAAGGGTGATTTTCCTATTTTCCAGTAATGCTGGACAGTTAAGTAGAACAACCAAAATCGGGTTTGTCAAGCAGTCTGTGCGTTTTTTTAGCGTGCATCATGAAAAATAAACAGGAGGTGGACAGTTGCTACGGGGTGTTGGAGAATGCCGGCCAGTGATTGATCCGGACAGCCTCAACCTGGTGGCATCGATCAAGGCGCAGCACGAGGTTGGCACGTCCGGGCATTTCGGCGAGCATGTGACGGGTCAGCCGCTCGTAGTGCATGATAAAGCGCCGCAGCGCGGTTTCATCCATCAGTTCCGTGGCGTAGCTTTGCCGCTTCTGTCCGGCAAGCTTTTGCTCCTGCAAACCACGCCAGGCAAAGATGCACTCCATGTCTGGCACCTCGAGCATGATCAGCAGGTCGATCTCGGCAAAGAACCGGGCATAATCGCCGGCCAGCTGTGCATTGACGTGGTTGCACCAGGTCCCGTGCGGGTCCTCTTGCTCTTCAAGGGTGTTGACCGGTTGGCTTAGTTCTTCGAGCTGCTGGGGCGTGGCGCCGACACACCAGCCTTCGAAGAGGATGATGTCGAAGGGTGGTGCCACTGCGCGCCAGGCCGAGCGGGGGGCACGGTCATCGACGGCCTTGTCGAAAACCGGGATAAGGACCGTCTCTTTGCTGCCGGGATTCTTCAGGTCGGCCAGGAGTTGCCGTCCCATGGCGACATCATGGGTGCCGGGGACCCCGCGCGTTGTCAACAGCGGATGCACGCTCCCACCGAGGGTGGCGCGCTCGCTACGGGTCAGGTAGAGGTCGTCGATGGAAAAGCCGGCAACGCGCACACCGAAGCCGCTCTCCAGAAGGAGCCCGAGCAAAGTACAGAGAGTGGTTTTCCCTGAGCCCTGGGCGCCGTTGACACCGACTACCAGCGTACTCGTTCTTTTCCCGTGCAGCTTTTACCAGCGCCGCGGCTAGGGGCAGGTAGATGCGGTGCAGCAGGGGCTCGGGCAGATTATCGATCTGCGCTTTTGCGAGGGCCTGGCGAAAGGCCTGACTGACTCTGGCGTGCAGTTGCGCAAGTTCGCGATCGGTCAGGCCATGGATTTCGGGGAGGATGGTCTCGGAATAGGTCATACGTGTGGGTTCACTTAGTACTTGATCTTGTTGAAGGGAGATTTTATCGATGCCTGCAGGGCGTCTTCAAGGGTGTGAATCCCCTGGGCTTCGAGCAGGGGGATGAGTTTCAGGAGTATTTCGGCCGTCACCAAGGCATCGCCGAGGGCGGTGTGACGCCCGACGATAGTGATATTGAAACGTTCGGCGATGGCGTCCAGGGAATGGCCCTCTTGGTTGGGGTGGACCACGGAAGAAAGCAGCAGTGTGTCGAGCACCGGGTTGTCGAAGTGCAGGCCGATGGCCTCCTCCTGCAACTGTAGGAAGCGCATGTCGAATGCGGCGTTGTGTGCAACCAGTACCGAGTCGGCGGCAAAAGCATGAAAGCCTGGCAGGACCTGATTGATGGGTGGCTGCGATGGCAGAAGCACAGGGTCGATACCATGGATTTCCACCGACGATTTTGGGACGGCCCGCTGCGGGATTGACCAGTTGATCGATGCATTCATTATGCAGCAGGCGTCCGTTGACGATGCGCACGGCGCCGAGTTGGATGATGCGGTCGCCCTCAGACGGATTCAGCCCGGTGGTCTCGGTATCGAAAGCGACATAGGTCAGCTTGCGCAGCGGTACCTTGCCGAGGGCCGCCTGGCCTGACTGATGAAAAAGGTCAAACTCATACGAGATCGGGCGAGGAGCCACCAGGGATTGCATCCCGGGGGTCTCTTCGTCGAGGGCGGTCGGTAGAATAATGCCGATGCCGCTGCACATGTCCGCGCTGGTTTCTGCAATCGTCGTGCGGCCACCGTGTCCATCGATAATGGACGCAGGCGAATCCACGCTGCCGTCATTGTCCATGAAAAGGGGCAATGCCTGCCAGTTGTTGACGGTGCTGACTGGAACCTCTTGAGCCAACCAGCTTAACGTGAGGGTAGCAAACGGCCCAACGCTCTCCTCAACCTGCAACTGCATGGCAGAGATGTCGTACTCTGCTTTCAAAAGGCCGGCCAGGGTCGTCACTGCCTGAACGATGGCATAACCGTCAATTTTCAGCCAGATGGTCTTATCCACGGTCAGTTCGGACTGCATAGCAAAACGCTCATGTAAATTTTTCGCGATCACTTTCAGGAGTGTGTCGCCAAGAACGTTCTCGCGCCTGCCATAGGCACGGCGGTGTTCACTGTGGAGTTTCCTGGCCAAGGCCAGGTGTTCTTCGAGATCGCTGGTGACCTGGGCAATGGAGTGACGATGACGATCGCAGATCTCGTCCCCGCGTCCAGGCACGCTGCAGAGAGTGTTTATCCCCTGATGCAGTTTTCCCAGCGAGCCCTGGACCGCATCGATCATCCCCTGCAGCAGCCGGTCACGTTCACTGTCGGCATCGACTTCACCGGTGATGTCCTCCAGGGTCAGGACGAATCCGGAAATGGCCTTGACGTTCTCTTCACTGCTGGTGACCGGGGCCATGTTGACACGAATAAAGCGCGAACCGCACAGTTTGGTCATCAGACCGAGGGCCGGTTTCAGCTGGTCCCGGGCGAAGGCGTGGTTCATGAATTCCAGGGCATGCACCAGCGGGTCTCTCTCGAGGATGCCGAAGACCGATCGGCCCAGGCCGACGGTGCCGCCTTTTCCCTGGTCACCGTTGGCTGTCTGCAGCATCTCCCTGGCCAATCGGCTGTACAGGAGTATCCTGCCGTCCCGGTTGCAGACCACGACCCCATAAGGAAGCTCTGACATCAGCGCAGCCAGACGGTTGCGTTCTTCCATGAGGGCCAGGTTAGACTCCTGAATCTTTCCTTCGATATCGTGTTGTAATTGCTGGTAGGCATCGGCGGATTCATTGATGACATTGGCCAGCATGACCAGTTCGCGGGCGCCCTCGGCGTTGATGCGGAAGTCCGGGTTGGCCGCGGTGATCAGGCGGGTCTGCTCGGCCATGCGCAGGACCGGTATGATGTAGTAGCGAAACAGCAGGCTGACCATGGTGCAGATGAAAGCAACCAGGATGACCGCGCCGATGAAGGGGAAGGGGATCAGCTTGTCGAACAGCTTGGCGACAACAGTCTGCTCGTCGGCCGTCAGGTTCAGGTAGGAGGCGATGAAACTGCCGAAAATATCGGCAAAGATAACCGCGATGATGCCGACCAGGAAGATCCAGTATTTGACTGCCGGTGACAGCTTGTCGCCTAAGTGTTTCAGCAAAACGGGCTCCTGTGTCGCGAGGCTTGCTTGAGCAGTGGATACAAGGGGTTCTCCCTTAAAAATAATAGGTGATTTATGGCCTCAGGTACAGCTGCCGGTGAAATTTAATGGTCGCAGCCTTTTCTGGCCGCATGCTGGAGAATGGCCGACAGTTCGGTCAATTCCCGGTTCGGATTATAACGCTCCGGATCTGGGCAGACAAGCTGCCGACGTCTTGCGGGGTTGGTCAGCTGCAGCGCATAGCGCAGCAGTTCCGTGCCGTTGTCATACAAGAGGCCGTTGCGGTTGTGACTGACCACTGAGGCATTGCCCGGAATCCTGCGGGCCAGCATCGGCACGCCGATGGCCGCGGCCTCGAGCAGGGTATTAGACAGCCCTTCGCTGTGCGAATTGTTGACAATGACATCCGCCCCGCGCATGGCGCTGGCCATAGCCTGCGGTGGAATAGTGCCGAGATATCTGGCCCAATCTCTTCTCTTGATCGCCTCCAGCATGAGCCCGCTGTAGCCGGCGTCGAGAGCTGGGCCGCAAAAGGCAAGGATAAAGGCCGCGTATTGTGCCGGCAAACGGGTCGAACATCTCGAGCAGTTCCAGCAGCCCTTTGACCGGGCGCAAGCCGGCCGGACAGAGAAAGAGCGTCACGTCACTTGGCAAGGTATGCCTGGTGCGCAGGTCATAGGGCTCGGTGCCGAGGGCGATCCCCGGCGACAGGACGCGCAGGTTGCTTGACAACTCCGGGTGGTTGGCAGAGAAGTTGGCTGCGATCAGGGGGTTGTGCACGAGAACGGCTGCTGACCGGTCCAGAACGGTACGAATCACCTCGCGCTGTGCCGGATCATCCAGTCCTTGATTGACATCGGTGCCGGTGAGCAACACCACGCAGGGGATGTTCAGGCCACCAGCGACTTCCAGCCAAGGTTTCCCGGAGCGGTAGGCGTGCAGCAGCAGGGCGACATCGGGAGCGAAGTCGACGAGACACTGGCGCAGGGCCTTTTGCGGCCGCAGCGGGGTGTCCTGCAGGACGACCTGGTGTCCTTGTCTTTCCAACCCATGTTGAAAGCGGCTGGCGGTTATCCAGTTGCCGCTGATGCGATCCTGGCTCGGCACGACGATCAGGATACGCATGGCAGCTCTCCAAAGCTACGCAGCCGAATGTGGCGACGGGCAATGATCTCAAGAGCCTTTGCCGAGAGCAGGGCCCGTAATTCCACCTGGCGCTGAGATCCGTCAAACGCTCTGTGCGTTGTCGACGGGATAACCGGGGTGGGTCATCAACTCCCAACAGCCGTCAGGCAGATTCTCCAAGAGATTGCAGAGGCGGGTAGTGTCGAGCCGGTTCAGCAGCGGCATCCCCCAGAGGCCGTCCGGTGTCTTAAGCCCGGCACCGCGAATCGTCGCATGGGCCCTATGGGCGAGCTGCCGGTAAAGGGTCAGTTCTTCGCGCAGCGACCCACCCGGGTCTTGATCGGCCGGTTCCTGGGGCAGGGCGGTACGCATGGCCGGGATGTCGTATTCTAGGGCCAAATCAGTCATCATGCTGGTCAAACAGGGGAAAAGCTGGCAATGCTGGTGGCTGTCGAGATGGTCGGGCTGCAGGCCGGTGGCGAACAGCCGCTCGATCTGTGCCGCAAGCTCTTTGCGGAGGGCCTTGAGAGCGCATCCTCCGGCGGCAAGACATTGGCGCAGCTGCTCTTTTCCGGGCAATGTTCCATCGGCTGCAGTCAGCCCTTTGATTTCCCCGGTCAGGGTTGCACCGTCGGCCAGGTTGAGGTGCACGCCGACCGGCAGCCGCAGCTCCTTGACCTGTGCCGCTGCAGCGTGAAAAGATTGTCCGTTGGCCAGCAGGGAGGCGCTGGTGACGATCCCCTCCCTGAAGGCTTGCAGAATGCCGCGGTCGCGGTCTGGATTGATGCCGAGGTCGTCGGCATTGATGATCAAGGAAATCATGGCCTGCAGTGTAATCCAGGTTGCCGTCCCGGGCAATTGTCTTGGCTAAATGCGCAAGGCGCGGTAACATCTGCCCTTATGCAAGGATCTGTTCCGTTACATTCCCAACCTGCGGCAAAAGGGGTGCACTACGGCTGGGTGGTCGTCCTGGTCGGCACCCTGACGATCTTCGCCTGCCTGGGGCTGGCACGCTTCGCGTTCGGCATGCTTCTGCCGGCGATGCGCGATGCCCTGGGGATGTCGTACGATGAAATGGGCTTTCTCGGCACCGGCAATTTTGCCGGCTACCTTGCGGCTGTTGCGGTCGCCCCCTTCCTTTTACGGCGTTTCAGCCCCCGCCAGATGATCGCGTCCGGATTACTGCTGATCGCCTGCTGCATGTTCGCTATCGCCGGCAGTGACAGTTACCTGCTGATCCTGTTTCTTTATGCCTGTGTCGGGATCGGCAGCGGCATTGCCAATATTCCGGTCATGGTGCTGGTGTCCTACTGGTTCCGGCGCGAAAAACGTGGCCGGGCTGCTGGGCTGATCGTCGTGGGCAGCGGTTTCGCTATCATCTTCTCCGGGTGTCATCGTGCCCTTGCTCAATGCCAGCTTTGGAGAGAATGGCTGGCGTGCCGGTTGGCTGCTGCTGGGGCTGATTGTCCTGCTCGTGGCCATGATTGCTGCATGCTTGATTCGTAACGATCCTGCTGAAAAAGGACTGGCTCCGGTTGGTGTTGTCCAGGACCTAGAATATGATCCATCGCCCTGCAAGGGGCAGTTCAGCCCCGTGCAGATATTGACCCATCTTGGCGTCCTGTACTTTATCTTCGGGGCGACCTACGTCATTTATGGCACTTTTATCGTCACGACCATGGTCGAGGAGTACCATTTTGTCGAGGCCAGCGCCGGCCGTTTCTGGTCTTGGGTCGGTCTCTTCAGCCTCTTCTCCGGGACTCTGTTCGGCCTGCTCTCCGACAAGGTTGGTCGCAAGCGGGGGTTGATGACCGTGTTCGGCGTCCAGACTCTGGCTTATCTGCTGGCCGGTTGCCGGCTGGGAACCCTTGCGCTGTTTGGCTCCGTGGTACTGTACGGGGTCGCGGTTTTTGCCATCCCGGCCATCATGGCGGCCGCGGTTGGTGACTACCTGGGCAAGGCACGTGCCGCTGCGGCCTTCTCGATCATCACCTTTTGCTTCGCCATCGGACAGACCCTTGGCCCGGCGGTGGCCGGGATGGTTGCTGAATCGACCGGCACCTTTACCGGCAGCTATCTTTTCTCTGCGCTGTTGACCGGCCTTGCAGTGGTCTGGGCGAGGTTCCTGCCGGATCCGCAACCAAGCTGATGAATACCGTTCCGGGTTTTCCTGAAAAGCTCCGGTATGTGCCAAAAAATCATTGCAAGAGCAGAATTGTTAATGGGCCCGGGATATCCTGGGCCCAGTCGTATTGGAGGCTGGCGAACGGGGTTGTGGATTAAAGTATGGATGTCCCTTGAGAGGATGATGTTGTGGGCAGAAAAAACAGGGCTTTCTGTGTTATCAAAGCCCCGGAGGCAACTGTCGGGGAGGTTCTTGCGGGCGCAGATCAGCGTTTGCGCAGAATATAGGTGCTCCACATCTGGTAGAGTGGGAGGAAATCCAGGTGTGCCACGATGTCGAAGCCGACGTTGGTGAACTCCCGTTCAATCCTGGCCCTGGAAACGACAAAGCGGTTTTGTGAGCTTTTCTTCCCCTTCAACTCACGGCGTTTTTCCATCTTTGCCCTGCGCCATGACTTGTAATTACCATCGACCCACATGGAGATGATCACTGTATCCCGGGTCACGCGATGCAGCTCCCGTAGCATTGCGACGCGGTCTTCTGCCGACTCGATATGGTGCAGGAGACGCATGCACAGGATGCTGTCGACGGCAGAGCCGGGCAGGTTGATGGCAAATACGGAAGTCTCCAGGCAGCTGATGTTCTGCTCGCTGTACCAGGGGTTGGCTTCCCGGGCCACGTCGAGCATGGCGGCTGAATAGTCGGCGGCAATGACGACACGGCTCTTTTTCTCTTTGAGCATCGGCCAGAAACGACCTGCTCCACAGGGCAGATCCAGAACGATTCCCGGCTGGTCAGCCAGCTGGAGAGCCTTCCTTGCGACCTGGATTTCGCGCCAGTTGGAGAGCCTGCGGACCAGACCATCCTGATGCTTTGCCTGGTAGGCCTCGGCATGCTGCCGGTCATATTTTTGTGAGAAGGGCAGATCAACAATCTGCTTCTGGGCCTTGTTCATCGTCGAAACTCCGCAACGCATGATGGTTTGCACTGTAGATAAAGCGCTGTGACATGTGCGTGGAAAAAATGTGAAAAAAACGTGAAGGGCTATTTTTTGCTGAAACGGGCGATGTCTTGCATGACTTGCACCAGGTCAGCCTGATGTGCCGTATAAAATGCAGCGGGGTCGCTGCACGGATTGTCGTCGGCGCAGGTCACCACGTTACTGCCGAGATGGGCGTTGCTCATGGCAATGACCGCCTTGTAATCATCGGCAATGAAACCCAAGGTGTGCCAGTGCCCGGTGATTGTGTAGGTGCGTTGTGCCGTCCCGAGCATGTCATAGCCGAGGGCATAGTCGGAGGCCGGGTTTTCGACACCCAGATGTGGCAGAAGGGTGGGGATAATATCCAGGTGCGAGGTCATGTGCTCGACCACGCTGCTGCCGGTGCCGGGAATCCATAACACCATCGGCACCCGGGTCTGTACGTCGTTGAATGTCGAGCCATGCCCCCAGTGGCCATGCTCGTTGAACTCTTCGCCATGATCACCGGTGATGATGACCACGGTGTTGTCAAGCAGCTTCTCCTGTTCGAGGTAGTCGATGATCCGGGCGAACTGGCTGTCAAGGTGATGGACCGAGTTGATATAGCGATTCTTGATCAGCGGCATGTCCTTCTGCAAGTCCATGGTCGCGTAATTGAAGTCTTCGAGGTACGGTCTGCGGATGACGCTCTCTTCGGGAAAATAGTAGCGCGCGTGGGGTGACTCGAAGAACATGTAGCTGATGAAGGGGCGCGCTGGGTCACGGTGGCTGAGGAACGCGAGCAGGTCTGTGACGTTCTTGCGGTCGCGCTGCCAGCCCGGGCCGTCGAGATAGGACTGCATGTCCGCTTGCGGAATGGCGGCGAACACGGTGCGGTCGAATTCCGGATAGCTCAGCTTCTGGCTTGAGAAAAATCTCCACTGGTAGTTCTGGGCGCCGAGGACGTCGAACAGGACCGGCCCGCGCATGCTCTCGAGGAAGGGAAACCAGAAGTTCCCGTACAGCCCGTAGAACATGGAAAAGACCCCCATGCGCGTGCTGTTGCTGCCGCTGTAGTGACGCGTGTATCGGTGAGCGCTGGCGGCAAAGCGCCAGGTGGCCGGCATGATCTCCGGGTCGAGCATGTCGGCGCGCAGGGACTCGGACACCAGCCACACGATGTTCAGTGGCCGCTCAGGGGGGGTGACGGCCAGCGGCGCCAGCGGGTACTGCACCCGGGAAATTTCGGTCTTGATCAGACGCTTCTCATCGTCCACCGGCTGCAGGCCGATCTTCTTGGCCAGGGAGTTAAAGGTCAGCGGCTGATACAAGGGGAAACGGTTGGCGGCCACCAGCACCGGCGCATAGCCGGAGAAGTGGCTCACGCCGTAAGCGATACGCTCACCGGTCGTAGTCAGGGCGAACAGGAGCATCAGGTAGCGGTATTTCCAGAGCGGCGGTTGACCGGCGCGGCGCAGGACCACAGCGTGCATGAGCCAGAGCAGCAGCGCTGCTCCGGCAAACAGGGCGAAGATTCGCAGGCTGAAGATGGCCGTGCCGCTGTCGCTCATGCCCATCGATTCGATGCCGCCGGGTGTGGTGACCAGGTTGATAACGAAACCGTTGATGTGAAAGTCGTAGATTTCGTAAATCTGGCTGTCGGCGAATAGAAGGACCAGGCTCAGGCCGGCGGTCAGGACGGCGGTCGTGTAGCTGAGAGCGGTCACCCATGCTGTCTTGACTCCTCCGCTGACTCGTCGGGAGAGGCGATGCACCAGTTTAGTCAACAGGAGGGCCGGCAGGATATAAATAAACCCGTAGGTGAGATAGACCACGAGGGAGAAGAGGGTGACCCCGGGCTGGCCGAACCCTCCGCTCGGCCAGAAGCGGCTGCTCAGAACCAGCGCTGCCAGATAAACGGCAAAAAAGAAATGGTTGAGAACCCGGGCCCGGGTCAGGTGCTGCATGGGAAATCCTCTATGAATTCACTGCCATCAAGGTTGCGCCTTTGACCGCAGTGGACAAGTTTGTGTGCCAAGATTATGCATGGGGTTTGATAGTGTGCAGATTAACACCCCCGGAACAAAAAAGCCAAGGGTTGTGCCGGCGAGGGTTTATGCTGTTGTCCATGGAAAACCTTCGGGAACTGTAGCGCCGGAGCGGTAACAGGAACGTGGAAAAAATGTGAAATGATCGTGAATACTCAATTTTTAAGAGTGACGCTAAAACAGCTACCACAGGGCTGGTTGTCGCTGACGGTGATGGACCATTGCTCACGCTGACAAATGCGTTGGGCCAGTGACAGCCCGAGGCCCAAGCCGTTGCCGCGCCGTGATTGGCCTCGGTAAAAGGGTTTGAAGATCGATTCCTTGTCGATGGCAGAAATCCCCGGGCCCGTGTCGCGCAGTTCGAAACCCGTGGCGTGAACAATCAGGGTGATGCTGCCTTCGGCGGTGTGATGAATGGCATTGCGCACGAGGTTGTTGAGAACGGTGCGCAGCATGGCCACCGGAAAGAGCTCCAGTCGCTCCTCGTGTCCCGCACCCTGGTCGTCAATGCTAAACGCAAGCCCCTTGGCCAGGGCCTGCTGCTGCCACTCGCCGAGGCTGCCCTGGATGATGCTTGCCAGGGGCGCACGTTCCTGCTCGGTTCCCTTGCCCCGCGCCAGGGTCAGAAAAGCGTCTACCAGTTCCTGGATTTCCCTGGCGGCCTTGCTGATCGTGTTGATGCGCTGCCGGGAATAGTCGTCGAGCTGATCTTTTTCGATGAGCAGGTCACAGGAGCTTTTAATGACCATCAGCGGCGTACGCAGTTCGTGGCTGACATCGCTGGTAAAGAGGGTCTCACGCTGCAGGGCTTGCTGGAGCATGCGGATGGTCCGATCGAAGGTTTTCGCCAGGGTACCTACTTCGTCGTCGGCGTAATCGGAAGACAGCGGCGGGGCGTCAAGCAGTAGCTCCTCGCGGTTGTGAACCTGGGAGGTCAAGCGTCGGACCGGGGCGATGATCCGCCTGGACATAATCATGCCGAGCACCAGGGAGGCCATGACGCTCAGAAAGAAGCCGATAATGACGGTGACCTTCAAAATGTTCTCATGCTTCACGAAGCCCGTCTGCTCCTGGACGAGGTAGTAGGGGGTCTCCTTCTCCTTCTGCATCATGACATAAAAGGAGCTCTTTTCGTCTTCCACTTCGCTGAAGCCGGGTTGCAGATCGAGCAGGTAGTACGGCAGGTCCTCCGTGCCGCTGTAAAGCTGTGTCCCCAGATCGAGACGCGGGACCTGCCCCTGCTTGTAGTCGACCATGACATTGAGGATTTTCCGGTTGAGCTCGGCGGAGACCAGGTCCTCTTCGACGGTGTTGATCGCGAGCGTGATGCCATAGCTGAAGAGACCGCTGACCACGGTGGTCAGCAGCACGAAGGAGACGATAATCCTTTGTGACAGGGGGGATTTAAATTCCATGTTCAGTCGTCTTCAGGCAGTAGCCGATGCCGTGCACCGTGTGCAGCAGATGGGAGGTGAACGGTTTGTCGATCGCCTGGCGCAAGATGTGGATGTGGCTGCGCAGGCTGTCGCTGCCCGGCAGGTCCTCACCCCAGAGGAGTTCCTCGAGAACTTCGCGCCTGACCACGTGCGGACTGCGCTTCATCAGCTTCTCCAGCAGCTTGAGGCCGATCGGGCTGAGTTTCAGCGGCTTCCCCTGGCGGGTGACTTCCAGGTTGTTCATGTCATAGACCAGGTCGCCCACCTGAAGGCGGTTTTCCATGGCCGACTGGCTGCGGCGCAGCACCGCTTCCACCCGGGCGTGCAATTCAGACAGGGAAAAGGGCTTGACCAAATAGTCGTCGGCTCCGGCCTGGAATCCCGCCAGCTTGTCGTCAACGCTGTCCCTGGCCGTGAGCATGATGATCGGCGTTAAAATCTGCGCATCCTGGCGCAGCCTCCGGCAGAGAGTGATGCCGTCCATCCCCGGCAGCATCAGGTCGAGGATGATCAGCTCGAAGGGTTGGGTCAGCGCCAGATGCAGCCCTCCCAGGCCATCGTAGGCGCAGTCGACCAGATACCCCTTCAATTCGAGGTAGTCGGCAATGTTCTGGAGAATTTCAGGCTGATCTTCAATAACCAGGATGCGCATGGAGGGTCATTCCGTACTTTCTTCTGGTGCTGACGGTGGATCTTCCCGGGGGAATCCCAGCAATGTTTGCAGATTAGATTCAACGCTGCGCAAATGCAAGTCCCGCTGCGGGAAGGGGATGGAAATCCCCGCTTCGCGGAAGTGGGCGTCGATGGCCTGTCCCAGCTCGCTCCTGACTTTGAGACGTTTGTTGATGTCATTGATCCAGACGCGCAGTTCGAAGTCGATGGAGCTGTCGCCGAAACCGGTAAAGATCGCGTTGGGTGACGGTTCGCTAAGGACATCGGGATGCTCCTTGCCGACCGTATCAAGGATCGACAGGACCCGGGTCAGGTTGCTGCCATAGGCGACGCCGACCTTGAGGATCACCCGTGAGATGCTGCTGGAGAGGGTCCAGTTGGTGACTTTCTGCGACACCAGGTCCGAGTTGGGGACGATGATTTCAGAGCGATCGAGGGTTTCGACGACCGTCGAGCGCAGGCCGATCTTGTTGATCGTGCCCCACTGGTCGTCGATGTTGATGGTGTCGCCCACCTTGATCGGGCGTTCGAAGAGCAGGATCAGGCCGCTGACGAAGTTGCCGACGATGTTCTGCAGGCCAAAGCCGATACCCACGCCGAGGGCGCCGGCGATGATGGTGAATTCCTTCAGGTTGAGGCCGGCCATGCTCACGGCGATGAAGAAGCCGACGGTGAACAGGGCGTAATGCAGCAGTCGCTTCGTGGCGGTTTTGACCCCGAAATCCATGCGTCGCGGCGACATGTAATAGGCGTCAGCCATGGCCTGCAAGAGCCATGAGATCAGGTTGGTCAGGTAGAGCACGACGATGACCGTGATGACCATGTGAACGGAAATGACTGAATTCGCCGATGCTGTATTCGAGACTGAAGAGACTGCTGGTCTCTTCATCGAGACTGCCGAAGATATCCCAGATGATCGGCAGAAACAGCCCGGCATTGACCAGGATGACAATGCGGGACAGGGTTTTCAGGCGATCGGCGGTGCCGATACCGAGACGCCGGACCAACTTGCGCTCCCGGACCCAGTTGAGGCGCATGAACTCGGTGATGCCGCCGTCAACCAGGTGGATGGCCATCCTCACGATGAGTAGGATGATGATGGTGCCGAGCACGGCATCGATCAGGTGAATCGACAGGGTGGCGAAACCCATCAGCGCGGTGATCAGTCCGATCATGGCAGTCAGGGTGATGAGGTAGAGTGACATCACGTGCACACCGATGCGCCCCGCGTCCTGCTGGCGGCGATGGCGGGCGAAGAGCAGGCACATGGGCACGGACAAGGTACAGAGGATTATGATGTAAAGCTGGTATGCCGGGGTCGGCAGGCCGCTGGTCTTGAGCGCCTCCGACACCAGGAAGACCACCGCCAGAACCCAGAGCAGCCGCCTGCGCCGCGACTTCTCGGTCATGGCGGCGACCAGGATTGTGCCTGAGATGGTGGCGACCGTCTGAATGAACCAAGCCCATGATGGCGGCGGGTTGGTGTACAGGGCGCTGGTTGCCGCAAGGGAGATGAAGATCGATCCGGCAAGCGGATTCTCAAAGAAGAAACGCCAATCGGTACTGATCGGTTTAGGCTGGCGCCTGCGTCTCTGGAGAATCCTGGCGAGGACGATGATACAGATCAACTGCAGGCTGATGATCCAGCCCTGGCGCTCCCAGAAGCCGTCTGGAAGCCGGATGGTCGCCAGGAAGTTGCTGCGGTAATCGTTGAACATCTCGGGTGGTGAACTGGCTGTAGAAATCGACGCTGAAGAGGGAATAGGCGTTGCGCCTGAGGGTGTCCTGGCGCAGCTGCTG
Source organism: uncultured delta proteobacterium (assembly GCA_963825615.1). Classification (GTDB taxonomy): domain Bacteria; phylum Desulfobacterota; class Desulfuromonadia; order Desulfuromonadales; family BM103; genus JAHEDT01. Next base: position 438,072 of record CAWGTV010000006.1, on the reverse strand, counting down.
AAGGGCCATTTCGACCATTGCCAGGCGGCTGGTCATGGTTTCCTGGCCGGCTGAAAATTCCTCCTGGCGCTTGATCAGCTGCGTCGAGGCCGCGGATATCCTGGTGAGGAGGGCGTCGATCCCCTGCCGGGTTTTGCTGAAGACGTCTTCCGGAGCCTTCACCCCGGACTTGCGCAGCGCGGCCTGCCAATCCTTCCAGAACTGCCCTTCCTTGGCCCATGTGTCGCGCAGGTCCTCGAGCGCTTTAAAATGGCGGCCTATCCCTTCGAACAGCTTCTTCTGCTGATTGTCGAGCTGCTTGTAGCGGGCCTCTGCCGACATCAGGCGATTGAGGGGCCAGTTGGCGACATCCTCCCAGTTGATAAACTCCTTCTCCAGCTCTTTGAGCTTGACGCCCAAAGCCGTCAGCTGCTGAGGGATGTCCTGCAAAGACTCTGTCTGGCTGATGGTTGCGTCGGCCGCACTCAGTCTGGCAATGATCGTCGTTCGCCCTGGGGATGACTTCGTCGAGGCCGGGGAAAACAACCTCTGCTGCGGCGGTCTCCGGGGTCGCCGGGGTCGCCGGGGCGGGGTCTTCCGCAAAGCATAGTGCGCCGCCAGGAACCCAGCTCGACAGGAGCAGGCACAAGGTCAACCTGAGGGTTGTCGTGAAGATGCTGTGCCTCAGGGCTCTCATAGCCACTTTTTCCTTCTGAAGAAGACGAGCATGGCGATGGCGCTGCCGGCCATGAAGCCCCACACGGCGAAATAGCCCCAGCGCCATTTGAGTTCGGGAATGTACTCGAAGTTCATGCCGTAAATGCCGGCGATGAAGGTCAGGGGGATGAAGATCGAGGCCATGATGGTCAGCACCTTCATGATCTCGTTCATGCGGTTGCTGACTGTTGACATGTACAGGTCCTGCAGGCCGGTGAGCGCGTCGCGGAAAATCTCCAGGGTGTCGATGGTCTGGACCGTGTGGTCATAGAGATCGCGCAGGAAGATCTGGGTGCCTTCATTGATCAGCGGCGAGGGTTCCTTGTGCATCTGACTGATCACTTCCCGCAGCGGCCAGACCGATTTGCGCAGCAGGAGAAGTTCACGCTTGTAGTGATAGATAGTGTTCAACAGCGACGATTCAGGGCTGCTGATCAGTTGTTCTTCCAGTTGCAACAGTCGGTCGCCGACTTTTTCCAGGATATGGAAATAGCTGTCGACGATCGAGTCAATCAGGGCATAGGCCAGGTAATCCGGGCCGCGCTGACGGATCTTGCCGTTGCCGCGCTGCAGGCGTTCGCGGACGCCGTCGAAGACGTCGCCCTCGGTTTCCTGGAAGGAAAGCACGAAATTCTGACCGAGGAGCAGGCTGACCTGCTCGACTGTGACTGACTGAGTCTGATCATCGAAGAACAACATCTTGAGAATAACCAGGCAGTAGCCTTCATGTTCCTCGAGTTTGGGGCGATGATGGGTGTTGAGAATATCCTCGAGCGTCAGGGGGTGGATGTCGAAGCGCTTGCCGAATTCGTCGAGCAAGGCGGTGTCGTGGATGCCGCTCAGGTTGATCCAGCTGACTGTCTTCGTCTCCTTGAACTTGGTGGCTTCGGCGATGGTAATATCGGCGAGGGTCTCAAACCGGGTCGCGTCATAGTCGATCAGACTGATCACCGGTCTCTCGGTTTTCTGCTGGCCGACATGAACCAGCGTTCCCGGCGGCAGACCTACCTGTTTGGCCCGGGCATGGAATCTGTTCCGGGTGCCTCGGCCCTTTGAGAAAATCGAGGTGGATCATGGGCTTTTTAGCCATGGACAGCATTCTCCTTGATAACGTCCCCGTGAACAGGCAGGGCGTGCCTCAGCGGCTCTTCTCAAATGCAGAAGTTGTGGGAATTATGGCAGAATTACACGGGAATTCAATGAAATTAACCTTAATCGGCGGATCGCTGTGTGGGTTTTGCCGCACAGGGTAAAGCGCAGTCCGCGCACAAAGCGCGGACTGCGCAATCGAAGACGATGTCAGGTGCTAGGCGGTGGTATCATCCACCTTGGCATCGGGGGCGTTCTTCTTCACCGAGGCGATGCCATTTTCCATGGCCGCGTTGCCGGAGTAGTATTCGCTGCGGCCGATCTCCTGGCCGTTGGTGGCCTTGAGGATGAAGTACGGTTCCTTCTTGGAGTTGACCTTGGTCTCAAAGGCCCCTTCACGGACGGCATTCTTGCGTACCGACTCGATGCCGTTCTCGGCGCTCGACTTCTGCCTGTAAAGCTCGCTGGTGAGGATCACCTGGCCGTTGGAAGCTTTCAGATTGAACATGAACTGTCCGTCCTTGGCCTTCTTCAACTCGAATTTTCCTGCCATAACCACAGCTCCTTTCTGCTTCGGCCCTGAGGGCCGGTCTTGGTGTTGTCTGCACTATGGGCGTAAGTCCCGGTGGCCCCTGTTTTCTCTTTGCTACCAACGGCCCTTGCCGAACAGCGAACCGAGCACGCCACGCATGATCTGGCGGCCGACCTGAGTGCCGATCGAGCGGGCGGCGCTTTTGCCCGCGGCTTCGAAAAAATCACCCATCGAGCCAGTCTGCTTCGCGCGGCTGCGACTGGCCGGTGGCGGTGCCGCGGCTTCCTGCTGGCGGGCCTTCGCTGCCAGCTGCTCGTAGGCCGATTCGCGGTCGATGTCCTTGTCATAGACCGTGCCGACGATTGACCCGGCGCGCACCCGGTCGCGCTCCTGGAAATCGAGGGGGCGCAGGCGGCTGGCCGGCGGGCAGACCATGGCCCGCTCTACAGGCGCGGGGATCCCCTTGGCGTCCAGGCAGGAGACCAGGGCTTCGCCGACACCGAGCTCGGTGATCGCCTGCTCGACATCGAGGGGCGGGTTGGGCCGGAAGGTCTGCGCTGCGGCGCGCACCGCCTTCTGGTCGCGCGGGGTAAACGCCCGCAGGGCGTGCTGCACCCGGTTGCCGAGCTGGCCGAGGATGGCGTCGGGCACATCGAGGGGGTTCTGGGTGACGAAGTAGATGCCGACCCCCTTGGAGCGGATCAGGCGCACCACCTGCTCGATCTTGTCGAGCAGCGCTTCCGGCGGATCATCGAAGAGCAGGTGGGCCTCGTCGAAGAAGAAGACGATGCGCGGCTTGGCCGGGTCGCCGACTTCCGGCAGCCGCTCGAAGAGCTCGGAGATCAGCCAGAGCAGGAAGGTGGCGTAGATCTTGGGGGTCTGGATCAGGCGGTCGGCGGCGAGGATGTTGATCACGCCCAGCCCGCCGGGTCCGGTCTGCATGAGGTCGTCGAGGTTCAGGGCCGGCTCGCCGAAGAAGCGTTCCGCGCCCTGCTGCTCCAGAGTCAGCAGGCCGCGCTGGATCGCGCCGATGCTGGCCGCGGAGACGTTGCCGTACTCGGTGCGGAAGTCCTTGGCGTTGTCGCCGACGAAGCGCACCATGGCCTGCAGGTCCTTGAGGTCGAGCAGCAGCATCCCCTGGTCGTCGGCAACCTTGAACACCAGGGTGAGAATGCCGGCCTGGGTCGGGTTGAGATCGAGCAGGCGGGCGAGGAGCAGCGGCCCCATCTCCGAGACGGTGGTGCGCACCGGGTGCCCCTGCTCGCCGAACAGGTCCCAGAAGACCACGGGGAACCCCTGCGGGACGAAATCCGTCGAGGCCAAGGGAGGCCACCCGTTCCATGACCTTGGGGTGGTCGCCGCCGGCCTGGGCCAGCCCGGACAGGTCGCCCTTGACGTCGGCCATGAAGACCGGCACGCCGATGCGGCTGAATTGTTCGGCCAGCACCCGCAGGGTCACGGTCTTGCCGGTGCCGGTGGCTCCGGCGATCAGGCCGTGACGGTTGGCCATGCGCGGCAGGATGCCGATGAAGTCGTCGGTTTTGGCGATGGGCAGGGGGGTGGGTTGTGGGTCCATGGATTCCTCTCAAGGATGATGTGAGCTCAGAATATTAATCATAGCATCTGAATCGTAAGTGAAAAGGGGCGCCGTCACTTTCTTCGTCTCGGTTAAAAGCGGGACGACCATCAGGACAAAGGTTCACCGCTTAGGTATGGATACCACATCACACTCAACAAACTTTTAACGCAAAGACGCAAAGGGGAACTCAAGCGCGAAGAAAAATATTCAGCCAGGGAAAAACCCTTTGCGACTTTATGTCTGGATGACGTCTTTGCGCTAAACAGCTCTTCTCTGCCAGTCATCGTCTCGGTTATAAAACCCAATAAAAAAGCCCACGCGCTTGATGCGGTGGGCTTTTGGAACATCTGTTCAGCCGGGATCAGTCTTGAGTATGTCTGACGATCGTCCCTTCGTTGAGGTAGATCACGTCCTCGGCGATGTTGGTCGCCAGGTCGGCGATCCGCTCCAGATAGCGGGAAATGGTCAGGAAGTTGAGGACCATGTCGATCGATCTTCGGGTGCTTGATGACATAGGCCTTGAAGAGCTCGTAATTGCGGCCATGCAGAGTGTCGACCTCTTCATCCAGGTCGAGCACGGTGCGCGCCAGATCGGCGTCGGCGTTGACCAGCGAGTCCAGCGCCTTCTCCAGCATGTCGATGGTCATGACGGCCATCTGGTCGATTTCCAGCGGGGAGACGATCTTCGGGCCATCGATCACCGCAACGGCGCGCTCGGAGATGTTGGCGGCCTGGTCGGCGATCCGCTCCAGGTCGTTGTTGATCTTGAGCACCGCGACGATCATGCGCAGGTCGTTGGCCACCGGCTGGTGCAGCGCCAGGACCTTGAGGCACTCCTCCTCGAGGTCGACTTCGAGGCGGTTGATCTGCTTGTCGTTGTCGATCACCTTCTGCGCCAGCTCCCGGTCACGGTCCGACAGGGCCCTGATGGCCTGCTGCACGCTCTCTTCGACGACCGCCGTCAGGGTGAGCAGCTGCTTCTCGAGCTGTCTCCAGTTCATGTGCAATCAGGTGTGCCATTTCTATCCCCTCTTAACCGAAACGCCCGGTGATGTAATCCTCGGTCTGCTTTTTTCGCGGTTTCATGAATATTTCCTTGGTCATGCCGAACTCGATCAGGTCGCCCTCGTAGAGAAACGCGGTGTAGTCGGACACGCGGGCGGCCTGCTGCATGTTGTGGGTGACGATGATGATGGTGTAGTCTTCGCGCAGTTCGCCGATCAGTTCCTCGACCCGGGCGGTCGACTTGGGATCGAGGGCGCTGCACGGCTCGTCCATGAGGATCACCTCCGGGTTGACGGCGATCGCCCGGGCGATGCAGAGCCGCTGCATCTGGCCGCCGGAGAGGCCGAGGGCCGACTGCGTGCAGGCGATCCTTGACCTCGTCCCAGAGGGCGGCACCCTTGAGGCTGCGCTCGACGGTCTCGTCGAGCACCGTCTTGTTCTTGCTCGCCGGCGATGCGCAGCCCGTAGATGACGTTCTCGTAAATCGACTTGGGAAAAGGGTTCGACTTCTGAAAGACCATGCCGACCCGGCGGCGCAGTTCGATGACATCCATGGACGGTGCATAGATCTCGGCGCCGTTGAGCAGGATGTTCCCCTGGGAACTGGCGATGTCGATCAGGTCGTTCATGCGGTTGAAGCAGCGCAGCAGGGTCGACTTGCCGCAGCCTGAGGGGCCGATCAGCGCCGTGACCTGCTTGCGCGGGAAATCGATGCTGACACCGTGCAGGGCCTTGGCGCTGCCGTAGTAGAAGTCGAGATTGTTCGACCTTGATGATCGGGTCGTCAATATTGGTGATCGGGTATTCGGTCATGTCGGCTCTCTCGCGATGCTCAGAACGTACTGAAAGTATACTGTTTTTTCATTTTGTTGCGTAAGTAAATCGCGATGCTGCTCATGATCAGGACGATCAGCACCAGCAGCAGGGCGGTGACGAAAACCATCGGTTTGGCGGCCTCGACGTTCGGTGACTGGAAGCCGATATCGAAGATGTGGAAGCCGAGGTGCATGAATTTGCGATCGAGGTGCAGGTATGGGAAGATGCCGTCGATCGGCAGCGACGGTGCCAGCTTGACCACGCCGGTGATCATCAGCGGCGCGACTTCCCCGGCGGCGCGGGCCATGGACAGGATCAGGCCGGTCATGATGCCGGGCGAGGCCATCGGCAGCAGGATGCGCACCAGGGTCTGGAACTGGGTCGAGCCCAGAGCCAGGGAGCCTTCGCGGATCTCCCGCGGGATGGCGCCGAGGGCCTCTTCGGTGGAGACGATGACCACCGGCACGGTGAGCAGCGCCAGGGTCAGGCTGGCCCAGAGGATGCCGCCGGTGCCGTAGGTCGGGGTCGGCAGCAGTTCCGGGAAGAAGAGCCGATCGATGGTGCCGCCGATGCCGTAGATGAAGAAGCCCAGGCCGAAGATGCCGTAGACGATCGACGGGATGCCGGCCAGGTTGTTGACGGCGATGCGCACGATGCGCACGATCAGCCCTTCCTTGGCGTACTCCCGCAGGTAGATCGCAGCGATCACGCCGAAGGGGAAGGAGAACAGGCTCATGATGAAGATCAGCATGATGGTGCCGAAGATCGCCGGGAACGAGGCCCCCTTCGGTGTTCGACTCACGCGGCTCGCTGAAGATCAGCTCGTGAAGTTTCTTGGCATAGAAGACCGATTTGTCGAGGAGTGACATCCGGTTCGGTTGGTAGACACGCACAATGTCGACGAGGTCGATCTCCTTCTCACGATCGCTGGCATCGAGGAACACGGCTTTGAAAGCATGCAGCTGCCGCTCCAGACTGACCTGCTTGTCGAGGAGATGGGAGAAGTCGTCCTGGAGAATGGCCTGCTCGCGTTTAAGCTGCTGAACTGCCGGTGCCGTGTCCGGCTTCCCCTGGTACTCCGCCCTGATCAGGCCGCGCCGGACCTCCTCGAGCTTGTAACTGAGGGTGGAGAGCTCGTCACTGAGGCGCCGCACTTCCTGCCTGCGAACATCGATCCGATCCAGCGCCGATTCGAGGGTGTCAACGTCGCCCGCGGTTTTCCACGGCCGACAGCAGCTCTCCGAGTTCCAGGCTGCGCAGAAAACCGAAGAAGTTGCCATACTCCTGCCGCTCGAGCACGATGGCATCCTCCGGAATATGGCGGTCCTTGATGCTGCTTTCATCCACCCAGCGGAAATCAAGACCGTACAGGTCGCGGTTGGCGATCTTGAACTGCAGGCGCTCGCCGTCGCTGTGGGGGATCGCCTCCCGTTTGACCACCTCGCCGAGCAGCGCAGTACCGTCCTGCAGGGTGGCCTGGACCAGGGTCGACGGCCAGAACACGCCGAGACCGTTGATCATGACGACGATCACCAGCGTCGCGGCAATCAGCAGCGTGACCGCAAGGCACGCGCCGGTTGCCCAGACGCAGGGTTCGCCGATTCGCCAGAATTTTTTCATGGAGTCCTCTTAAAACCGGCCATATTTCTTGCGCAGCCGTTGGCGAATGATCTCCGCCACGGTGTTGACGATGAAGGTCATCACGAACAGGATCACCGCGGATAAAAACAGCACGCGGTACAGGGTCCCGCCGAACGGGGCCTCCGGTATCTCGACCGCGATGTTGGCCGAAAGCGGGCGCATGCCGTTGAAGATGCTCAGATCCATGATCGGCGTATTGCCGGTGGCCATGAGCACGATCATGGTCTCACCGACCGCGCGGCCGAAGCCGATCATGGTCCCGGCAAAAATTCCCGGGCTGGCCGAGGGCAGGATCACCCGCCAGACCGTCTGCCAGCGGCTGGCGCCGCAGGCCAGTGACGCGGCTTTGAGCGCCGGCGGCACGTTGGACAGCGAATCCTCGGCGATGGTGAAGACGATCGGGATGACGGCAAACCCCATGGCGAAGGCGATGATGATACAGTTGCGCGGGTCGTAGCGGGTGCCCATCTCGCTGAACAGCCACTGGGCGAGGTCGCCGTCGAAGAACAGCGTTTTCGAAGGCCGGGCCGAGCGTCGAGGCGATCGCCACCAGAGGATGATGACCGGTGCGACCGCCAGGAATTCATAGCCGCGTTCGATGCCTTTCAGCGCGTTCCTGCTTGCGCAAACCCTGCCAGACGAAGATCGCCAGCATCAGCCCCGCCGGCAGCAGGATCAGGCTCAGGAAGAGCGCGCCAAGGGAAACCTTGATGAGCGGAGCCAGCCAGAGGGCGGCCAAAAAGCCGATGATGACGGTCGGCACCGCCGCCATGATCTCGACGGCCGGCTTGATAATGCCGCGCAGCCGCGGACGGCAGAACTGGCTGGTGTAGATGGCGCCGAACAGGGCCAGCGGCACGGCGAAGAGCATGGCGTAGAAGGTCCCCTTGAGGGTGCCGAAGATCAACGGGGTCAGGCTCAGCTTCGGCTCGAAGTCGTCGCTGGCCGACGATGACTGCCAGACATAAGCCGGTTCGTCGTAGCCTTCGTACCAGACCTTGCCGAACAGCGTCGTCCAGCTGACCTCCGGATGCGGATTGTGCAGCTGCCAGACGATGCTCGGTTCTTCCGCGGTCATGCCGATAACGCCGTCGCTGCGGGTGGAAAAGGCGAACAGCGTTCAGCGGCAGCATGGTTGCCGAGGTCGAGCAGGTGCCGCTCGCTGGTCATGTGGTCGAGGTGCAGGATGCCGATTCGCTCAGGCTGAGCATCGATTTGTCACGCAGGCTGTGGCGGATGGCGACCACCGCGCTGTCATGCTGGCTGAGGACGTGAATCTTCTGCAGCACCCGATCGGAACGGTTCGTTTCCGTGCGTACCGGGAACCAGGCGGTGACCTGCCCGAGGGCATCACCGACCGCGAGGGAATAGTCGCCGAAGACCATGCTCAGCGCCGTGATGGCGCGGTGGTCGGTGAAGGCGATGACTTTGTCGAGCAGCTCGGCCTGGCCCAGGCTCCGCCAGGCTCCAGCGCAGCAGTTGACCGTCGCTCGGTGCCGGCGTACAGGGTCTGCGCCTTTTTCCCCCATGGCCAGGGTCGTGATCGGCGCCTGTGGTCGGCATTGAGAACCTCGATGAACTGTTCTTCCTCTCCGCCGAACAGGCTCGTCGCTGGCTGACCAGCTGGGTGACGCGTCACGGTGCCGTCGTGGCAGGAGGTCGACGCGGGTCTTGCGCCCGTCGTCATCGACCCGGGCAAGGCGCAGGCGCGCCGGTGCGGCGGGGTCGGGGAGGGAAATCGAGCAAGCTCGTCGGTGCCTCTGAAGGATCACCCGGGCGTTGTCCTTGGCGTTCATCGAAGACGGGCGGAAGACGACCTGCTCCACGGTGACGCGAGCCGTCGTTCCAGGCGATGGTATGGCTGAGGTGGCCGTAGTCCTCGACGGCCGCACGATGATGGCGCGTCTCGTCGGAGCTTGATTTGAGCTGCACGGTGTCGGTCTGGACGCCCTGGAAGTTTTCGAAGAAGTGTAAGCGGCCCGGTTGTCGCATGCCGTAACCGGTTTCGAGGTACTCGTCGATGCCGAGGGCCTGGATCTCGTTGGCTCCGTCGCCGAGGAATCAGCGCTGAACTTGGCGTACAGGTTGCGCTCCCGGTTTCTGGAAGAGCGGCAGGGTGACGTTGGCGATCAGCAGCAGGATGAAGACGACGCTGAAGATCACCAGGATGCCGCCGCAGGTGATGACCCAGCGGGCGATGCGGTCGTTGCGCCTGGCGCGGCGACGAAATCAGTTCGTTCATTGTCGAAAGGCCTGCGGATGCGTAAAAGAGAGCGTCCCGCCGCCCGAAATACCCGGCACGGGACCTCACTGGTGGTGATGCAGCTGTCGCTGCCACGTCCGCGGCTTACTTGAGCAGGGCATCTTCGCTTGTCGGCAACTCGGCAGCGGTCAGGGGCAGGTAGCCGTCCTTGACCACGACCTCCTGGCCTTCCTTGGACAGCACGATAGTTCAGGAACTCCTTGACGCAGCGGCGGCAGCGGCTTGTTCGGCTCCTTGGCGACGTAGACGTAGAGGAAGCGGCCGAGCGGGTACTTGCCGTTCGAGGACGTTGTCGTAGGTCGGCTCGTAGGCCGTCTCGCCGTCCTTGTCGGCCAGGGCGAGCGCCTTGACGCCGGAGGTCTTGTAGCCGATGCCCGAGTAGCCGATGCCGGCCTTGTCCTCGGTCACGCCGTGCACCACCGAGGCGGAGCCGGGCTGCTCCTTGACGGTGTCCTTGTAGTCGCCCTTGTAGCAGGGCGTGCTCCTTGAAGAAGCCGTAGGTGCCGGAGGCCGAGTTGCGGCCGTAGAGGCTGATCGGCTTGTTGGCCCATTCGCCGGTCAGGCCGAGCTGCCCCCAGGTGGTGATGTCCTCGGCGGCGCCGCGCTTGCGGGTCTTGGAGAAGATCGCGTCGACCTGGGGCAGGGAGAGCTCCTTGAGGGGGTTGTCCTTGTTGACGTAGACGGCCAGGGCAGTCGAGGGCCACGCCGATGGCGGTCGGCTTGTAAGCCGTACTTGGCTTCGAAGGCTTCGATCTCCTGCTTCTTCATCGGGCGGGACATCGGGCCGAGCTGGGCGGTGCCTTCGATCAGGGCCGGCGGCGCGGTGCTCGAGCCCTTGCCCTCGATCTGGATGTTGACGTTGGGGTAGTGCTTGCGGAAGCCCTCGGCCCAGAAGGTCATCAGGTTGTTCAGGGTGTCGGAGCCGATGCTGTTGAGGTTGCCGGAAACCCCTTGCACCTTCTTGTAGGCCGGGCAATCTTGGCGTCGACCTTGATCTGTTCGGCCAGAGCAGGGGTGGCCAGCAGGCCGAGAGCCAGCCAGCAGGCCGATCGAGCCATTTCTTATGCTGTTGTTCATCTGTGCTTTCTCCTTTTGTCTAACGGACGATTTGATTGAGTGCCGGGACCATCCCGGACGTACTGTCATGTCGATCTGGCGGGAAGCATCGGCGCTGTCCGTTAGGACGATGTTAGCCATCGGTAAGAAGTTCGTGAAAACAGGGCTTTGCGGTAGCAAATCTTGCAGTTTCGCGAGCTCCTGAGCCGGCACGGATCTGTTTAACTGGAGAATGTTAGGATTGTGTTAGGGCTCTGTTAGCAAGATGAGAGTGCTGTCTGGTGAGCGTTACTGCCGTACAGAAATGGCTTAGCCCGGAATGCCAGGCTTCAGCAGGTGGCAGCTGGATCGTGAAAGTGCTGCCCTCGCCCGGGGTGCTGTCGACCGCGATCTGGCCGTCGTGGGCCTGGACGATGTGCTTGACGATCGCCAGGCCGAGGCCGGTGCCGCCCAGTTTGCGGCTGCGGGCCTTGTCGACCCGGTAGAAACGTTCGAACAGTCGGGGCAGATGCTCGCGGGCGATGCCGCAGCCCCAGTCCTGAACCTTGATGGTCATGGCATGCCGCCGGCGCTGTCGGCAGTCAAATGCACCCTGCCCTCGCCGACTGTACTTGATGGCGTTGTCGATCAGGTTGACCAGCGCCTGTTCGAGCAGCGGCGCATTGGCCTGACACTGCAGGTCGTCAGGGCAGTCCATCTCAAGGGTGATCTGCTTGTCGCTGGGCCTTGACCTGGCAGGACTGCAGGGCGCTCTGGATCACATCGCGCGACTTGACCGTGCGTCAGTTCGATGCCGGCCTGTTCCTCGTCCTGCTCGATCCGTGAAAGAGCGAGCAGGTCCTCGATGATGGCATTGAGGCGGTCGGCTTGCCGGGCGATGATCTCGAGAAAGCGCTGGGCGCTCTCTGGTTCGTCGATGGCGCCGCCGAGCAGGGTTTCCACCGAGCCCTTGATCGCCGTGATCGGCGTCTTCAGCTCGTGGGAGACGTTGGCGACAAAATCGCGGCGGATGTTTTCGAGGCGCTGCAGACGGGTGATGTCGTTGAGGACCACCAGGGCCCCGATGTCCTTGCCGCGGGAGTCGCGCAACGGTGTGCCGTGGGCCTGCAGGAAGAGCTTTCGCCGCGGATCATCAGGGTGATGTCCGCCTCGATACGCTGCTTGGCTCTGCAGCGCGTCGGTGATGAATTTCTGCAGGTCGGGTTTGCGGACCACCTCCTGGATGCGCCGGCCGACCGCGTCTCGGCGGGATCGATGTCGAGCAGGTCGGCGGCGCTCTGGTTGATGCGCAGGATCCTCTCCTCGTTGTCGACGGCCAGCACCCCCTCGATCATGCTGGCAAGCACCGCTTCCTGTTCGTTGCGCTGGCTGACCACGGTGCGGATGCGGTCGTCGAGCTGGGCGGCCATCTGGTTCATGGCCTCGGCCAGACCGCCCATCTCCTCGCCGCTGTAGCTGGGCAGGCGGCCATCCAGTTCGCCGCGGGCGAAACGCTCGGCGCCGCGCTTCATCTCCTCCGAGCGGCCGGCTGATGCGGCGGGACAGCCACAGGCTGATCAGGGCGGCGATCAGGGCGATGGCCAGGCCGCTGTTGATGACCGGGTAAAGCAGCCGATTCCAGGGTCCGGGTCAATGGTCCTGACCGGCAGCGCGGCGCGACGCAGCCAAGGACCTGACTCGTCTTCGGAGACCGGCAGCGCGACGTACATCATGTTCTGCTGCAAGGTGTGGCTGTAGCGGGTGGCGACGCCGAGCTTGCCTCTGCAAAGCCTCGATGACCTCGGGCCGGTCGGCATGGTTGTCCATGCGCCGCGGGTCTTCCTTGGAGTCGCCGACCACCCGGCCATCTGGCAGGATGACGGTGATGCGGGTGTGTGTCTGTTCACCGAGACTTTTGCTCAGAGCGTCGAGATAAGCGACTCTGGCTGGCCTGCAGGCTGCCCTGTACCTGGGGGATGATCAGCCGGACCCGCGCTTCGAGGTCACGTCGGGTCTCCTGGTCATGAAAGTTGTCGAGCGAGCTCGAGAGAAAACCCAGGTGAACGCCAGCAGGGCGATCAGGATGATCAACAGGAACGGCGGATAAATCTGCCAGATGAGTCGTTTGCGGGCCATAAGAAACCAATTCTTAATTTTGCATATGTTAAATTTTGAATGACTTCGATGAATTATACATCGAACCAGGTTACCGAATGACTAATCAAGGATCGCTTTGGTTTTGCGCGGCTCTCGTCTCGCGTTCCGCGTCCCGGGTCATTCCCTGAACCGGTAGCCGACCCCGCGCACGGTTTCGATATAGTCGCCGCAGGGCCCGAGTTTCTTGCGCAGGCCGACGATCTGCACGTCGACGGCGCGGTCGGTGACGGCGTAGCCCTCGCCGTGGATCGCATCGACGATCTGCGTGCGGGTGAAGACCCAGCCGGGCCGTGTGGCCAGCAGCATGAGGATCTTGAACTCGGTGTAGGTCAGTTCGACATTCTCGCCGGCGGCGACCACCTTGTTGCGCCCCGGGTGGATGTAGAGCTCGTGGATTCTCGATCGGGTCGTCGTGGTCTGCGCCGGCTGTCCGGCTTGGTGCGCCGCCGCAGCACGGCCTTGACCCTGGCCAGCAGCACCTGCGGGCTGAACGGCTTGGGGATGTAGTCATCGGCGCCGAGTTCCAGCCCCTTGACGATGTCGTGCTCCTCGCCCTTGGCGGTCAGCATGATGATCGGGCAGTCCTTGGTGTCGGGAGCCTGGCGCAGCCGGCGGCAGACCTCGAGGCCGTCCATGCCCGGCAGCATCAGGTCGAGCAGGATCAGGTCGGGGCGGAGGTCCCGGGCCTTCTTGTAGCCCTTCCTCGCCGGTGCGCGGCGCATTCCACCCGGAAGCCGGCCTTGACCAGGTTGAAATGGATCAGGGCGAGGATGTCTTCTTCGTCTTCGATGACCAGTATCTGTTCTTTGCTCATCGTTGCGTTCTTTCTATGAAGGATGTTGATCCTCGATAGCTACCGGTCGAATGTTAGGATTTGATTAACCTGCTTGCTGCTGCATGCTTTTAGGGCCCAGAAAAGGGATGTAACACCCGGAAAGTCGATGGTTTCGAAAAAATAACAGAGAACTTACCGTTTGTTAACATATTTCATCGTTAATGAAATCACCATGCTAACCTCAATTTTATGAAAAAGGACAAGTACATGCTGATCAAATTTCCCCAGCAGCCGCTGTCGCAAAAGATAACCCTTTTCGGGTGTCCTGATTATGACGCGTGCAAACAGGTCTGCCTTGCCTCAACCGGGCAGATCGTTCCCAGCCGTCGCCAGCAGATGAGCTACTGTGCGACCGATGATTATGACAACTGCCCGATCTATCTCTGCAAGGCTCTGCGCTCGAGCCGTTCCCAGGGCCTCGATCGTGACACCCTGATCAATAGCGGCAAGTAGACGCCCACGATCAGGGCCCTCGCTTGACGTCTCACCCTTCGTCGGTCCTGTCTTGCCTGTCACCACCCGGAAGTGCTGCCCGTCATAAAAAACGACCCGTCACGAGCGTCGGGTCGACAGTCAAGCTTTTCCGTTGGTTCAGAACGGCAATAACTCTTGAGCTGCCATGCTGGTCGAGACGCCGATAGCGCTGCCCATGAGCGCTCCGACGAGCACGTCGGTCGGATAGTGCAATCCCAGAAAAACGCGCGACAGGCCGATGATGATCGCGGTCAACAGGTAGGGTATGGTCAGCCCCGGAAGGAGCGTCGACAGTGCGGCCCAGGCTGCAAAAGCCGTCATGGTGTGCCCGGAGGGGAAAGAAAACTTGTCAGGTGGAGCCATCAGGCAGGTCAGGCTCTGCCAGCTCTCGAAGGGCCTGGGCCGGCTGATCAGGTCCTTGACCGCCATGAAGGTCAGCACCGAGAAGATCACGGCCACAAACGCGCTCATGACCGCGATCCGGGTTCGCAGGTCGCCGGTGGCCAGCAGGCAGGCTGCCGTCATGACCCAGAGCGGACCATCTCCCAGGCGGCTGGCGACGATGAAGAAGGCCTTGAGCCAGCAGATCCTGCGCAAGGCACAGAAGCGCTGGATCAACAACACTTCTACCGGCGTGATGTGGTGCTGGTAATACTCAGAGATATGTTTGAAAGCTGCTTGCCGGGCCATACGCCAGCTCCTTGTCGGAAAATGGTTCTGCCTTGTGTGAAGGCCCCGGGCGTGCCTGTCTGGTGAGGCTGAGGATGCGTGCGCAGCGAGAGCCTGTCGGACTATCCATGAGCCGGCTAAATCGGGGATTGGCCCATATTTCAGCTCCTTTTTCCCTCATAGCTACGGCTATGAGCCTGCAAACGAGCCGAAATCTCTTCTCAAACCTCCGATTATCGCTTCGCCCCGCATAGTCCGACAAGCTCCTAGGCAGCGGATCTCGGCACCAAAGAGTGCGACAGGCGCTATGTGAGCCTTTTCAATGTGCGCGGCATAGTGCCGGCGCAATCCTCCCATGATCTTTTCCCAGGTGTGGGCGGCGGCGTAGTTGCGGGCCTGATGGCCCATCTCGCGCACGTCGATCCCCATCGCCAAGCAGCTCCTGAATCGCCGCCGAGAGAGCATCGGCATCGATTTGCTCGACCAGGACCCCGGTGCGCTGGTTGCGAATGATATCCTTGGGCCCCTGGACGTCGAAGCCGATGACCGGCAGGCCGGAAGCCATCGCTTCGAGCACGACGTTGCCGAAGGTCTCGGTCAGGGAGGGGAAGACGAACAGGTCGCTCGAGGCGTACATGCGGGCGAGGTCCTCGCCGTAGCGGTACCCGACGAAGATGATGCGTGGATCGTTGGCGGCTTCGAGGCGTCCGCGCAGCGGACCGTCACCGATCAACAGCAGGTGGCAATGCGCATGGCTCGGCAGGCGCTGCCAGGCCTGCATCAGCATGTCCAGGTTCTTTTCGTTGGCGATCCGGCCGACGTAGGTCAGCAGGATGTCGTCGGGGCCGACCCCGAGGGAGAAGCGCAGGTCGTAATCGCGCTTGCCGGGGTCAAAGCGGTGGCTGTCAACGCCCCGGCTCCAGATGCCGACATTTTTGAAACCCTTCTCTTCGAGCAGGCGCTGCGTCGAAGGCGCCGGGCAGAAGGTCGCCAGGGTCGAGTTATGGAACCAGCGCAGGTAGCGCCAGCAGGCCGGCGCCAGAAAGCCGGCATGGTAGTTCTTCAGGTATTGCGCGAAGTTGGTGTGGTAGGAGCTGACGGTCGGTAGACGCAAACGCCTGGCGGCAAGGAGCGCCGCCCTGCCGAGCGGGCCTTCGGTGGCGATAT
Organism: uncultured delta proteobacterium; assembly: GCA_963825615.1. Taxonomy (GTDB): domain Bacteria; phylum Desulfobacterota; class Desulfuromonadia; order Desulfuromonadales; family BM103; genus JAHEDT01. The sequence goes on along the minus strand of CAWGTV010000006.1, from coordinate 422,114 downwards.
GCACGAGGTCCGGCCGGAAGCCGGCCAGGGCTTTCTCGACCATGCCGGGGGTGGCCATGGGCAGAACCACTTCCTGGTAAAAGGGTAATGGCAGGGACCACCACTCGGATCTTTCCACTTGCGGCAGGAGGGGGGCGGCGTTGTCCCGGTAGCTGGGCATCAGCAGCTGGATACGGTCACCCTGCTCCGCACAGTAGCTGACCAGGCGGTCGAGGGTGCGCGAGACGCCGTTGACCTGGGGAAGTAGGTCTCGGTGACGAGACTGATGCGCAGGTTTTTGTTCATGACGCCCTCTGCGACGCTCCCCGAGCGGGGGCCTTCGACAGGGAGGCTGACCCGGAAACAGCTGCCCGCCCGATGCGGCTCTCAACCGAGACGTCACCATCCATCGCCTTGGCCAGAACGTGCACCGCGTGCAGGCCGAGCCCGCGACCCCGCGGTTTCTCCGGCAACGTCGCCGGTGCGGTAATAAGGTTCGAAAATCCTCTCCTGCTCCGCCGGGGGATGCCCGGGCCCTGGTCTGCCACCAGCAGGTTGATGAGATCCTCCGGTCAGCTGGCAGCTCACCGTGATGGTCTGCCCCGCCGGCCCGTACTTGAGGCTGTTGTCGATCAGCGCGGAGAGGATGATTTTCACCGCCAGTCGATTGAGTTTGACCGTGGGCTGCCGCCGTGACAGGTAGCGCAACTACACGCCTTCTCTGCTGGCCGGAGTCTGTGTAGACTTTGATCAGATCTCGGCGATCAGAGTCTCAATCGGGAAATCTCGTGAACTCCAGGGAGAAGCGGCCGTCTTCCACCTGGCGGATCAGCAGCACCTCTTCGGCCAGGCGTCTGCAGGTAGTTCGAGCTGCGGTAGATCGCGTCCATGCAGAGGTCGGCGTGCGTGCTGTCCGGGTCTTTGTGCAGCAGTTCGGTGTAGCCGCTGAGGATCAGCAGCTGGTTGCGCAGCTCGTGGAACAGCAGGTGATGGATGTCCGGTGCGTTCTGTTTGCTCTTTGACAATGCCTTCGACCCGGTCTTCCAGCGTGAGCGTCTGCTGCGTGCGCCTGACCAGGTTGCCGGCGTGCAGAATGACTTCACGGATCGAATAGGGCTTGGGCAGGAACAGGTCGGCGCCGATTTCGAGGCCGCGGTATTTGTCCTCCGCTGCATCCAGGGCCGTCAGCATGATCACCGGGGTGTTGGCGACGAGCGGGTCCGGGTGCTGGCGCAGCAGGCGGCAGACCTCCCAGCCATCGAGGTCCGGCAGCATGATGTCGAGCAGGACCAGGTCCGGTCGTTCGCTGCCGATGAGGCGGCAGGCCGTCAGCCCGTCTTCAGCCCGCAACACGGTAAAACCTGCCTTTTGCAGCGAATGGGCCAGGGGCTCGAGGATCTCCGGCTCGTCTTCAACGACCAGGACCTTGCCGCTGTGGCGCCGCTGCCGACTCAGGGAGCTGCCGCTTCGCCACGGCCTCCTGCGTAACGTCTTTGTCATCGGTTTTCTCTGCGGGCTAGCCATGTTTATACAACTCGAGGAGCTCTGCGAGCGGTGCGACAGGTGTTCCGGTAATTGACAACACCGATAACCACAAGAGCCGACTATCAAGAGGACAAGCTTCAGGTAAAACATCGGGACCTCCTCTTAATGCTGCGATTGACGCTATTGTCACCGTGGATTGTTGCTGTTTGATTATGAGAGTTTTGTGATCGTGTTAAATCTGCGGGTCAGGAACGGATGCTGCCGATGCGAGATGGCGGCGTTCCCTGGCCCGGAAGAGCCAGAAGGTCAGGCCGTAGCCGGCGAGGAGGAGTGCGGGCGTCAGCGTGGCCCAGCCGACCAGTGCGGAGCCTTGCGCCGGCAACAGGCTGTTGCCGAGTCGGCTCCAGTCGCTTTGCAGGTTCTGCCAGGGCAGCGGTACCGTGGCGGCGAACCAGTCCGGGCAGAGCCGGCTGGCCCCAGATGGCAAAGGGCACGAACAGGGCCAGCTGCAGAGGATAGACGAGGTAATTGATCGTCTGTACGGCCAGCTGGTTCAGGCCGAGCCGCCAGCTGATCAGCACACAGATCAGGCTGCTCCCCCAGATTGTGGGCAGAACACCGATGGTCAGCCCGACGGCGACGGCCAGGGCCAGCTGATGTGCAGACAGCCCCTGTGAGAGCAGCTTTTTCCAGACCCCTGTGTCTTCAGCGGGCCGGTCGGGGGAGATCCTCTCGGCGTACATGGTCATGTCTGCTCGTGGTTGACATGGAAGGTCAAGGTGGCGCCGGTGACGGCGCTCCGGCCGGTGTAGAAGAGGATAAACAGCCAGAGCAGCTGCAGGCCCAGGAGGATTGCGGGGGACCACAGGGAGAGCAGTCCCAGGTGCAGGTCCGGGCTTAACCGGGGTGACGCGGCAAAGCCGGCCGGCAGCAGCCAGGCATAGGGGATGGCCAGCAGCCCCATCCACTGGTAGGCGGACAAGCGCCCCTGGCCGCGGTAGTCGGCGCGCAGGAATTCGGACAGGACCCGCCACAGCTGGGTCACGGTCACCGTGAAGGCGAAGGCGGGGGCGAACTGTCCTGCCAAAAAGAGGGCGCAACCGGCCAGTCCGGTGACGACGTAGATTATGGCCGTGACCGACTGGATCGGCAGGACCGGCCGCCCTTCGAGGTTGCTGGCGTAAGCGATTTTCTTGGTGCCGCCAAAGTAACGGACCGACCAGTGTTTCGACAGCGGTTTTAACCAGGCAGGGCACTCCTCAACAGGCTTGCCGTAGCAGCAGCCGAAGCTGATGCAGGCCAGGCGCCCGAGCCCTTCGCCGAAGGCGTAGGCGATCGCCAGGGCCGACAGAACCGGAAAGACCGGCAGTGACGTGCCGCCGCCATGAAGAGCCGCCAGGTTGAACAGGGCCAGGATCCAGGGGGCGGACACCAGGCCGACGAAGACGGCGCCGCCGACGGTCAAGGTGTGCGCTTTTTTCTCGACGATGCGGGCGACCAGTTTCGACGCCGGGACGCAGATGGCGAGCAAGGCCAGCGCGTACAGGGCCATGGCGGAGCGCGGCAGGGCCAAAGTGCCGGTCAGCAGCAGGAACAGGGCCACGGCCACCAGGTAGGCGTTGGCGGAAAAGAAGCCGTACCAGGTCAGGTTGGTCCCATCCCAGGGGCCGTCGGCGCGGCGCTGCCGGGGCATGCTCGCCATGAACTGCCAGCGCTCCTCGGGAAGGATGCGGCTCCCCCAGCAGAGGTAAGCGCAACAGCAGGTGCCGAAAGTCAGTAAAAACAGGTATGTCATCGTCATTCTCCCTGGCCTTGCCGTATATGGGTCGAGCCGCCTGCGGCGTAGCCGATCAACGAGCGGACCTTGAGATCGGTTTCCACCAGAGGTTTCTGAAACCCGATGGTGAAGCGGCTCGACACGTTGCTGCGCAATTGGTTGCGCAGCAGGTCCTCGGCAAAGCGCATGCGGTTGTGCTGGAAGATCAGGACATCGGTGCTGCTGCCCGGCTGGTAGAGGCTCTTCGGCTGCCCCTTGTGCAGGAAGAGACCGGTGGTGACCGGCACCGGGTCGTCGTACCGGTGCGTGCTGTAACATTGCTCGATCCGGCCGATCATCATGGCCACGATCTCGATCATGGCGACCAGGCCGACACCCGTGCCACCGGGAACGTCGGTGTCGATGACGGTGACGACGCGCTTGTTCTTGGAGTAGGGCGTGGCCATTTCGACGACCGCCTGCGGGTTGCATGAATGGTAGCGCCCCTCGACGGCGTAGATGTCGACCACCCGGCCGCTGACCGGCACATGATTGTAATGGTACTTGTCGGCGGTGAGCCGCAAGACGGCAAAGTCGCCCGCCTTGAAAGCTTCGAGCCAGGCCGGTCTTGTCAGCTCCGAGCAGTTCCTCGAAGCCGAAGAATTTTTCCTTGATGAACAGCTGGGAGGTTTCGCTGAAAGAGCCGATCAGGACCCTGGCGTCGGCCGGCGACACGATCGCAGTCGCTGTCCGCTGGCATGGGCCGGCATTCCCAGTAGCGGATCTTGCGTTCAAAGACCTTGCGGGCCGTGTCCAGCATCGCCGGCGGGTCGAGGCATTCATCGAAGTCGACGCCGCAGGCGTGCGAGGAAATTCCGGTTGCCCGAAATCCTGGTCCCCAGGGAGCGATCGAAGTTCAACAGGCCCAGCGCCTGGGACGCCTGCGCTCCGGTCAGGGCCTTGAACAGCCAGTTGGCGTGCTCGCGGACCGGGGCATAGATGGTTCTGATCAGCTGGTCACCGAACAGCGTCTCGGTGCGGATCTGGCCGCTATCCCGCTCGATGTACTGGTGTGGTATGATGCATCTTCCGTCCTGGCGGCTTGCAGGGCCCGCTCGGCGCGGGCCTGGTCGCGGTGTATGCTGAAAATCAGCAGGTTGATCAAGCGCTGCAGCGTTTCGATATCCAGCTCATCGGCCAGCAGGTCGCGCTTGATGTTCTTGAGAAAGTTGCTGGCGCTCTGGCCGTTCAGGTTGTATTTCAGGGCCTCGAGCATGGTGCTATCGCCGAGGCAGGCCGCCTGGTCGAGGCGTTGCAGGTCGCGCTCGAGATATTCCAGCGCTTCAGCCAGGTGAGACTTGCTTCAAGGTCTCCCGGTAATGGTCCTCGGCGGCCTGGTTGAACTGTTCGGCCGGCACGCTCATGGGATTCCTGGTGTTGAGACGCGCCAGGATGCCCTGGGTCAATTTGCCTGACGTCGAGCATTCCCCTGGGAAATCGAGGCGCAGCTTCAGGTCTTCGAGGTTGTACCCCTGGTTCATGGAGGCAATCAGGTCCGGCGCTTCATCCCGGAGGATTTCGATCAGTGCGTGACGGTACTCGATATTGTAAACGCGCCGGTACCCCGGGTAGCGACGGCTGCTGCGGGTGCGCTTGGTCTTCGCCAGGATTCTTTGCAGGAAACGGTTGCTGCTGTTCTGGTGGACAAAGAAGGTCGGCAGATCGATGGCCGCACCGAAGAATATCTGGCGACGCTCACTTTCCAGGGCCGGGTCGTCAGGGATATCGGCATGTGTAATGCGTCCCGTGGCGATCAGCTTGTAGGCCAGGGCAATGACCAGCCCCTGGATGCTGGTGGCGTTGCCCAGGTCGCGGCCGAAGTTTTCAAAGACGCTGTAATGCCGTCCTTCAACCCCGGAAAAACCCATCGTCTCGAATTCCCTGGGCTTGAGAAACAGGTAGAGCGACATCTGCTGGTCGCTGATCCCCATGTTGGCGAGATCTTCTTTCAACCGCTCCTGGTTGCCGAGCTGGCCGTTGAGGGCCGGGCTGCGGTTGGTGGAAAGGAAACAGACCGGGTAGTCGAGGAGCCTGAAGTCGGGAACGAAGTCGCCCTTCAGATTGCAGAGCCGGCTGAAGCCGTGGTCGAGCCAGGGTGGGCCGAAGGGGGTCACGGACCGGCCGCACAGCGACAGGCTGGCTTTCTTGCGCCAGCGCCGCCAGAGCATTCGCAGGTGGGTGTAGTCCAGCTCGTGCGGCAGGAAGCCGAGGGCAGTCTCCGGGTGGAAATCACTGAAGCCGAGGCGGTAGGGTGCGGCCGAGTAGGTGCCGACGAATAGCGGCAGGAAGTGCTCGGCGACCTTGATCACCAGGTCGCCGATGAGCTTTTCGTGGCGGGCGTCGAAGCCGCTGGTCCTGTCTTTGAGCAAGGCGCCGAGGCGTTGACTGCCGAGGCTGATGTGGGTGCCGTTGTTGGCCAGGCTGGTGTTCGACAGCGGCGGCAGGACCACCAGGTTGTTGGTGATGATCCCGGCCTCGCGGAGCTTGGCCACGGCATTGATCTGGCTGCGGCTCAAGACCTGGTGGCAGAGGTGCATGTAACGGTGCTTCTGCTCTCCCTGCTGCCAGCCGGAGAGGCAGGGGCTCATGTAGAGATCGCGGTAAAAGCTGTCGGGGATGATGTTGTTAAGGGCTTTCTGGCGCAGCGGCGGGTGGGGGGCAAAGTAGATCATCGCCTTCTGCCCCGAGTCGGCCAGGTCGAACCTCCGGTTGGCATAGTCCACCAGCAGGCTGGTCAAAAGAAAGCGCTTGGCCGTCTCCCGGGCGAGCGCCTTGCCCATGCCGGCATCGGGGCGTATCGGGACGACATGGAAAGAGTAGGTCTCCGGGGAGGTGTTGTCGTTGAGGTAGTGCGCCATCAACTTGCGGCCGGTCTCCTTGATGCTGCCCGGCAGCTTCTCCTGCCTGCCGATCAGGTCGGCCAGGGCCAGTTTGATCAGGTAGCTGATCGGCACCCTGACGGTTTGGTCGTCCTCCGGGCCGGACAGGTAGCGGCCGCGGTCTGAACGCGGGCCGCTCTTCGGGTTCAGCTTGTCAGCGCGCAGGTCGCATTGGAATACGTCGCGGGCATAGCCATGCAGCAGATGGTACGGGAAGCGGACGCCGCTGTTCTCCCAGATCCCTCTCTGGTTGTCGGCGAGGAATTCCTCCAGGGCGTGAATCGGTCGGTCGGAGCCGTCGCCGGAGCGGGCGCGCCTCAGGAGGTTTTCAAAGTAGGAGGACGCCTCGATGGTCAGGGGCAGATCGACATCGCTGCGGCGCCCCGCCACGGCGACCTGCAGCTCGGTTTCCGAGCCGGCCGTGGTGTCCTGGGCGCCAAAAGGCAGCGAACCGATGAGTTGCTCCTCGGAGCGGGAGTCGATGCCAAGGCGGGCGATGGCGGTGGCCAGTTCCGTTGGTGCAGGTTGCCTGGCGTGATGCGTGCTGGCGGGAAACAAGATCGCGTTTTCCATAAACTCCCGGTCCGGGCGGACCCCTCATGTGATAAGGGGAGCATCTACCGGCTCTGTTCCGGCAGAGTTATGGCTGTGTGAGAAGTCTGTTAAGCGGAAGGGGGTGCGGCGGGAGAGGATTTGTGACGGACCACCAGCTTGCGCGCAAAGGCTTTTTCGATCATGTCCCCCTTGGCCTGGCCGCCGAAGATCTCCACGGAGAGGTCCCCGTCACCGCCCAGGTCGATGGTGAGGCGCTCTTTGCTGAGGCGGCACGTGAGATGATCGACCAGCTGGCTGCGGCGCCGGTCGAGGCCGTCGGCAAGGCGGAGGATGCCGCCGAGTTTCATCACCAGCTCCTGGTCCTGAGGGCTGAGCCGGCGAAAGTTGTCGTGGTGCGGTTTCGGCAGGGACTTGCGATGGTAGCGGGCGATGTTGGCGATGATCTCGATCTCCCGCGGGGTGAAGTCGAAAAGGTTGGCATGCCGGATCAGGTGGTAGGAGTGCTTGTGGTGCTTGCTGTAGCTGATGAAGTAGCCGACATCGTGCAGCAAGGCTGCCGCCTCGAGCATCTGGCCGGCCCGGGGTCCCATGGCGAAGGTCTTTTCCAGGGCGTCGAAGATGGCGACGCTGAGCTTGCGCACCTGCTCGCAGTGGACCTCGTCGGTATGACAGGAGCGGGCGAAGTCACGCAGCGACGAACGCCACTCACGCAACTCGTCGCCGATGGTCCAGAGGCCGTATTTCATCAGGCTGCGGATGATCAGCCCCTCGCGGATACCGCGTTCGTTGATCTTCAGCAGGTTGGTGCCCAGGGCCCGCATCAGCTCATCGACCGCCGCCACACCGGCGACGATGATGTCGGCCCGCTCCGGGCTCAGCCCGGCGATGTCGCGGCGCTCCCGGCAGCTTTTGCGTTCGAGCGTTGCCAGCAGGTGGACGACCTCGGAATGCAGCACTTCGTAGCCGTGTACGCTGTCGTACTGTTCGCTGCGGCGGGCCATGACCATGCTGCCGATGTTGGTCATGGTGCCGCCCGATCCGATCAGGCATTGCAGGGCGAATTCATGGCCGGCCAGCTCGTGGCGCAAAGTTTTGCGCAGGTGTTTGCGCAGTGCCGTCATCTGCTTGCCGCTGATCGGGTCGCTGTTCAGGAAGTTCTCGGTGAGGAAGACCGCCCCCAGCTCGAGGGAGAAAACCTCCTCGATATGGATGCCGGTCGCCGTGACGATCTCGACGCTGCCGCCACCGATATCGACCAGCCCGAAGCGGGTGTTGGCCATGTCAAAATGGTGCCGGGCACTCAGGGCGGCCAGCTCCGCTTCTTCCTCGCCATCGATGACCCGGATATCGACCCCGGTCTCTTCCTGCATGGCGGCGACAAAGGCCCCGCCGTTGCTGGCCTTGCGTACTGCGCTGGTGGCGACGGCCTCGATGAACGAGGCGCCGAGGCCATCGGTGATCTTGCGCATGCGCAGCAGCGCTTCGCGGGCCCGCTCCCAGGCTGCCGCCGAGATCATCCCCGTTTCTGACAGCCCTTCGCCCAGCCGAACGGTGGTTTTCTCGTCATCGAGGACCCGGAAGCCGGACTTCTCATCCACTTCCACGTTGATGCAACGAATCGAGTTGGTGCCGATGTCGATAGCGGCAAGGCGCTGCTGAGTCATGGTTGTTGCGGGCTTCCGGTCACAGGGTATGGTTTGCCGCTTGCTATTCCTGATTGGCATGTCACATTTATTGTAACGCAAAACAGCAGTCAGCAGACAACCCTAGTGAAAAATGTCGAGGACATCATGAGCAAGTGCCTGAAGGGCGAGTCAGAGGTCAAAAAAAAGGATGCAACCTTCGCCTGTGAAAAGTGTGGCGCCAAAACGGACAAGAAAGCCCATCTCTGCAAGCCGAAAAAGATCAAGGGGAAAAAATGAAGCGGGCCTGGCGGATCGCTGCAGCCTCACCAGGCGGCAGGCGCACCTGCTAATCGAACGCCTTGTCAATCTTTTTACGGGCTTTTTTCAAGCCGGACACCACTTCGTCGACGCCCAGCCCGGCGACCTCTGAAATCTGCTGATCGGCTTTGACCAGCCCTTTGCCAAGTCGCCGCAGCTGGTCGGTGAGCGCGGCTTCGACCCTCTCGAGCGAAGCCAGGGTCCGCGCGGTTTCCTTGCGCAGTTCCTTGAGCTGTTCTTTCGGTGCCGTCGTTTCGTCAAAGCGGTTGCGGATGTTCAGGACCAGTTGCTCGACCGCATCTTTGAGCTTCTCGGTGTCTTCGGTCAGTTCGGCCAGGGACTCTTCTTCCTTCTGCTGGCTCGTCAACATCGTCCGGGCCTGCATGAGGATCTCATCGATTGCTTTTTCGGTGAGGTCCGGTATCCCTGCCAGATCGGCGGGTTCGGCGCCGGCCAGCTTTTCGAGGGAGTCGAAGCCTTTGTCGACAATGCGGGAGGCAATCGCTTTATTGATCCCGTCGATATGTTGCAGCGTTTTGCGGAATTCCATGGGGTTTCTCCATAAGTGGTGGCATTGCCGGCCAAAGCTCTCCAGCCTCTCTACCCCTGTAACGTTAGAGTTGTGTTAGCCTTTGCGGTTTTTCACAAAAGGCATGAATTTTTTGCAAACAATCTCTTTCCCGCCCGAGACGCTAACATAAACCTAATGGTTTTCTAATTTTGATGGGCTATACTTTAATGTCGGAAATCCTCGCCGGGCGCGGGACCGGCAGATCCGAAGACCAGGAGAAGCCATGACCAAAAGAAAACCGAAATCTGCCGAATTGTCGGTGGTATCCGGTTCTGCAGAACCACGGAAGAAGTCCGGAAATCCGGTTCGGGAGTTTGCCGCCGCTGCCGTCGTCCCCGAGATCATCGATCTTGACGACCCGCGCATATACCTGAATCGTGAGCTGACCTGGCTGCAGTTCAACCAGCGCGTCCTTGCCGAGGCGAAGGATGCACGCACGCCGCTGCTCGAGCGGGTCAAGTTCGCCGCAATCGCCGGCTCCAACCTCGACGAGTTTTTCATGAAGCGTATCGGCGGGCTCAAGCAGCAGGTCGGCGCCGGTGTCCAGGCGGAGTCTCTCGACGGGCGCTTCCCGCGGGAACAGATCGCTCTTTGCTACGACTTCGTCCGCAGCCACCACGAGGAGCGGGAAAAACTGCTGACGATCCTCTGGCAGGAACTGGCGGCTGCCGGAATCGAGGTGGTGAACTATGCAGATCTGAACAGAGGGGAACAGGAGGCGGTCCGGGAGGACTATTACAACAACATTTTCCCCCTGGTAACGCCGCAATCGATCGATCCGGCGCATCCTTTCCCGTTCATCTCCAACCTGTCGATCAACCTGCTCGTGAACCTGCGCTATCCTCAGGAGAATAGCACTTCGCTGGCCCGCGTCAAGGTGCCGATCAGCGCCGGGGCACCGCGCTTTATTCAGGCCGGTAAACAGCTGCGCTTCGTACTGCTGGAAGACGTCATGGCCAACAACCTCGACCTGCTTTTTCCGGAGATGGAGGTGCTGGGGTGCGAACTGTTCCGGGTGACCCGCAACGCCAACACCAGTCGCAACGAAGAGCGCGCCGATGATCTGATGGCCCAGATCGAGTCGACCTTGCAGGATCGCAAGTTCGCACCGATCGTGCGCCTCCAGGTCGAGCCGGAGATGAGCTCCGTGCATCGCGGGCGTCTGGCCGCGGAGCTTGGCCTGGATGAGGCCGCCGACGTCTTCGAAGTCCGCGGCATGCTGGGGATGCGCGACCTCTGGCAGCTGGCCAGGCTCGACCTGCCCAAGCTCAAGGACCCTGTGCACACCCCGATCGACCACCCGGGGCTGCAGAACTCGCGCAATATTTTCCACATCATCCGCGATGCCAGAGAAATCCTGCTGCAGCACCCCTACGAGTCGTTCTCCTCTTCCGTGGAGCGCTTCCTCGCCGAGGCGGCGACCGACCCCAAGGTGCGCGGCATCAAGATGACCCTTTACCGGACCTCGCCGAACAGCCCGATCATCGACACCCTGATTCGGGCCGCCAACAACGGCAAGCAGGTGGCCGTCGTCGTCGAGCTGAAGGCCCGCTTCGACGAAGAGGCCAACATCCGCCTGGCCAACCGCATGGAGGAAGCCGGTATCCATGTGACCTACGGGGTGGTCGGCCTGAAGACCCACTGCAAGGTCATCCTGGTGGTGCGCCAGGATTACAAGGGGCTGCGGCGCTACGTGCATATCGGCACCGGCAATTATCACCCGGTGACGGCCCGCCTGTACAGCGACCTCGGCATGTTTATTTACGACAAGGACATCGGCCAGGACGTCACCGAGCTGTTCAACTACCTGACCACCGGCTACACCCCCAAGCGCAACTATCATAAACTGCTGCCGGCGCCGAAGCATCTCAAGAAGGCGCTGCTCGAGATGATCCGCCGCGAGATCGACCTGCACCGTCCGGACCAGCCGGGGCATATCATCTTCAAGATGAACGCCCTGGAGGATCCCGATATCGCCCGCGCCCTCTATGCGGCATCGCGGGCCGGGGTCAAGATCGACCTGATCATTCGGGACAGCTGCCGGGTCAGGCCGGGGCTTCCAGGGCTCTCCGAGACGATGCGGGTTATCTCCATCGTCGGCCGTTTCCTGGAGCATGCCCGCATCTATTATTTCCGCAACGGTGGCGATGAACAGTTCTATATCGGCTCGGCCGACGCCATGCGCCGCAACCTGGAGCATCGGGTCGAAGTCGTTGTGCCGGTGAATTTGTCACAGCATAAAGAGGATATTCGCCAGGTCCTGGAGCTCCAGCTGCGCGATCAGCGCAGTGCCTGGGAGATGCAGCCCGATGGAACCTATTTGCAACGCACTGCCGACAACCCTGCCGACGCACGCAGCAGCCAGATTATCCAGATCGGCTTGGCCGAGAAGCGCAGTCACGAAGCAACGCGGCTACGCAGGCGCAAGGCCAAGGGGTTCAGCGGCCGCAACCTGCGAGCTGATCAATGACACTGGCTCCGCGCCATTTCTATCTGACTGATGAGATGACCCCGGAGCAGCACCTGGCTGCCCTGGCCAGCCTGGGAGAAGTCCGGATCGAGCCTCCCGGAAACCTCCTGCGCACCTATCACGACACCTTCGACTGGCGCCTGCATGCGGCCGGCGGCTATCTGCTCGAAGAGCAGGAACCCTGCCAGGTCCGCACCTGCTGGCGGCGCATCGCCGACCACCAGCTGCTCGGCCAGGTCATCGCCGCCACGCCGCGTTATCCAGCGCAACTGTCATCCGGGCCGTTGCGTGACTCCCTGGCAAAATTGACCGAAATGCGCATCCTGCTGCCCATGGCCCGGCTGCAGCTGCGGGTCACTCGCGCCGCCCTGCTCGACAAGGCGCGCAAGACCGTTCTGCGCTGTACTGTCGAGGAGGGCAACGCTGTTGGTGACGCAGATTCTGCCGGCCGGCCCCTGCCGTTCCGGCTGTGCATCGAAGCGGTCAAGGGGTACCCCAGGCCGTACGCGAAGGCTCTTGCACTGGTGCAGGAACAGCTCAAGCTTGAGCCCGCCGGCCCGCAGCTCGACGAGGTGCTTGCCATGACCGGCCGAAGACCGCAGGATTACAGCAGCAGGCTGGAGGTCGAACTGCAGGCCGATATGCCGGCCGGGGAGGCCTTGCGCACGCTGCTGCGTCACCTGCTTGGTACCATGGAGCGCAACCTCGATGGAGCCCGGCAGGACCTGGATCCCGAATTCCTGCACGATTTCCGGGTGGCCGTGCGCCGTACCCGCAGTTTGCTCAGCCAGGTCAAGGGCGTGCTGCCGGCGGAGGTGAGCAGTCGGTTCCGCCCCGGCTTCAAGTGGCTCGGCCAGATCACCGGGCCAACTCGCGACCTCGATGTCTACCTGCTCAAGCTGCCCGGCTACCGGGCGGAGTTGCCGACCTCGATGCAGGATGACCTGCAGCCGCTGCAGGAGTACCTGGTCAGGCATCAGCAGCAGGAACAGCGCCAGCTGGCGCGCCAGCTTGGCCTCCAAGCGTTGCCGGAATTTCCTGGAGGAGTGGCGTGATTTCCTCGAGGTTTCGTGGCATGATATACCGTGGCCTGAAAAAGCCATGCGGCCGATCCTCGAAATCGCCAACTGCAAGAGCTGGCAGACCTATCGCCTGGTCCTCGAGGAAGGCCTGGCGATCAGCGAGGACTCCCCGGCGGCTGTCCTGCATGAGCTGCGCATCAGCTGCAAGAAGCTGCGCTACCTGATGGAGTTCTTCCAGAGCCTCCATCCGGCGGAGGTGATCAGCAAACAGATCAAGGCTCTCAAGGGGCTGCAGGATACCCTGGGGGATTTCCATGACCTCGAGGTTCAGGCCAATGCCCTGCGAGATTTCGGCCATGCCATGCAGGCCGAACAGCCCGACCTGCCGGGAGACGTCTTCATGGCCATGGGCGTATTGATCGATTCCCTGTATAAACGCCAGTCGATTGAACGGCAGAATTTTTCCGGCCGCTTTGCCCGGTTCGCGCGGCCCGGCAACCGGAAGATCTGTCATGGCATGTTCAAGCCATCACCTAGCGATAAGGATGTCCGATGAAAATACTCGCCACCTACAACATCAAGGGGGGGGTCGGCAAGACGGCCTCGGCGGTGAACCTGGCCTGGATGGCCGCCCGTGACGGCATCCCCACCCTGGTCTGGGACCTCGATCCCCAGGCGGCGGCGACCTTCTATTTCCGGGTCAAGCCGAAAGTCCGAGGGGGCGGCAAGGGGCTGGTGCGTGGCAAGCACGACCTCGATGAGCTGATCAAGGGGACCGACTTCGACAACCTCGACCTGCTGCCGGCGGATTTCTCCTACCGTCATCTCGATCTGCTGCTCGACGAAAAGAAGAAGCCGACCCGCCAGCTGCGCAAGCTGCTCAAGCCCCTCGGCGCCGAGTACGGCTGCATCATCCTCGATTGCCCGCCGAGCATCTCGCTGGTGTCCGAAGCGGTCTTCCAGGCCGCCGACGCCCTGCTGGTGCCGGTCATCCCGACGACGCTGTCGCTGCGAACGCTGCAGCAGCTGATGACGTTCCGGGCCGAGCAGGGGCTCGACAAGCTGCACATCCTGCCGTTCTTCTCGATGGTCGACCGCCGCAAGAAGCTGCACCAGGAGATCGTCGCCGACCTGCCGCGGCAATACCCGCACATGCTGATCACCGAGATCCCCTATGCCAGCGACGTGGAACGGATGGGTGTCCATCGCGCTCCCCTCGGCAGCTACGCACCGGGTAGCCGGGCTGCCCAGGCCTATGCCGCGCTCTGGCTGGAAGTGCGGGCCCGCATCGAGGGGAGGGTCGCTTGGGAGTAGAGATCGAACGCAAATTCCTGGTCCGTGGCACCGATTGGAAAAGAGGGCTGTCCGGAACGCAGTATCGCCAAGGCTACCTGAGCAGTGGCCCGGATTGTACTGTGCGGGTCCGGCTGGCTGATGAGCGAGGTTACCTGACGATCAAGGGGGCTTCGCTGGGGGCCTCCCGCCTGGAATTCGAATATCCCATCCCTGCCGAGGAGGCTGTTCAGATGCTCGAGCGCCTCTGTAGCAAACAGCTGATCGAAAAGATCCGTTACCGTGTCCCCTATGCCGGAATGGTCTGGGACGTTGACGAATTCTTCGGTGACAATCGCGGCCTGCTTTTGGCTGAAATCGAGCTCGAGTATGAAGCCCAGGTTATTGAACTGCCGCCGTGGATCGGGCAGGAAGTTACCGGGGATCACCGCTATTACAATGCCTGCCTCGCAGTGCACCCGATCTCCAACTGGCAAGATGTGTCTGACGACTTGAAGGGGTAACTGTCAGTCAGACGCATGAACACACGGTTGACCGCATCGATGCCCCGCTTTGATGACATGTTCGGGGACAGTGTTAGAATGAACAGGGAGTGCGATAAACTGTGGCCTCGATCAGGTCAGCAGGTAAGTTGGGACTCGCCATGAAATACCTGAGCCTTTTGCGACACGCCAAGTCCTCCTGGAAGGATCCGACCCTGGATGATTTTGACCGGCCGCTGAACCGGCGTGGCAAGGCAAGTGCCCCGCTAATGGGCGAGCGACTGGCCGCTCTCGATCACAATCCTGATATCATTATCGCCAGTCCTGCCGTGCGTGCCCGCAACACGGCTGAATTGGTGGCGGCCGAGTTGCACCTAGACGAGCATGCACTCCTTTTGGACGAGCGCATCTATGAGGCCGATTGCGAAACGCTGATAACCCTGGTCAGGGGCCTAAAGGATGACTGGCAGGATGTCTTGCTGGTGGGACATAACCCGGGCTTGACGGAGTTGGCCAATCTACTGGCGCCCTGCCACATCGACAATATCGTAACCTGTGGAATTGTGAGGCTCGAATTCCCGCTGGCTTCCTGGCTGGATGTCGGCGGCATGTCTGGACGCATGCAGTTTTATGACCGTCCGAAAAGGAGCTGACCAGTCTTGGTCACCACACGTAAAAGTAGCAGGCAGCACTAACCTTTACACAAGAAAAGGAGTCAGTCGTGTCTACATCTCTACTGGAAGTCAAAGGGATTGGCCCGGCAGCGGCAAAACTGCTGGTTGATCATGGAATCACTTGCACAGAGGATCTGGCCGGAGCCAAGTTGGGAGCGGTCATGGCGGTTCGGGGTTTCAGCAAAATCCGGGCTAGCCGGGTGATTGATGCTGCCAAGACACTGCTCAATGGAGTCCCAGCCTTCAAGAAAGAAAAAGCGGGATTGGAAAAGGCTGCTGGGAAGAAGGTCGGCAAGATCGCCAGTGCCCAGATGAAGAAGGATAAGAAAGAGAAAAAAGCAATCAAAGTAGAGCAGAAAAAAAAGGACAAGAAAGACAAGAAAGACAACAAGGACAAGAAGGATAAGAAAAAAAAGAAGAGTAAGAAAGAAAAAAACGCTGAGAACGGTCAACCCAAAAAAGCTCAGAAAAAGAAGAAATCAGACAAGAAAGCCGGTAAGAAGAAGTGACTCAAAAATGTTAAAAGACAGGGCCCTACGGGGGGGCATCATGTTTGAAGTCGCCGAACTGGGACATGCCCTTGACGCCCAGTTCGAACTGGTGGGGCGCGTGGAGGGGGCTGTGACGGGATACCGACTGGTTTCGTGCCTACGTCGAGATCAATGCCTTCGAGGAATAGCCGATACGCCACCGGATCATCGTCGTCAAGCTCTGGCCGGCCATCAGCAAGGATGAACAGGCACGGTTCTTCGATGTCTGGCAGGCAACTCCGTTCAAGCGCCTCAAGATCGCCGAGGAGGACTGGCGCAACCGTGACAAATGGTCAAGCGTTATGCGCGGGTCATGGCTCTGAAGACCCTTTGTTGTACTGTCGAAAGCGAACTCAGTCCGCTACGGGAGGCCGTTCTTAGTTAACTTTAAATCGTTTCTTCCCCTCTTGACAACTCGTCAACAAAATATCTTTTTTGCAGCCAGAAAGAGACCTTATCCACAGCCTTGTCGCACTCCTGCAGTCGAGATCTTTCCTTGTGCTGAAATCAGGCAGTTGAAGAAATCTCGTGGAAGAGAGCCTCGTGCAAGTTGACCGTATGGTTCTTGATCCGTCTCAGGGCAACGGCCATGTCGCTGAAGGTCAGGGCGGGCAGCGCGCCGCAGGAACCCTCCTTCATGCGGTCGAGGTGCGCTTTTCGGACTTGGTCGGCCAGGTCGTTGAGCCGGGTGGCCTCGTTGTAGATCTTGCGCGTGCTGCTCACATCCTCGTCGTTGAAGGCATGGCAGACCTGGGTGAAAAAGTTGAACACCTCGGTGTGAAAGTTGCGCAGGTCGGCCCAACCGTCGGCGCTGTAATCAAGCTCGTGCTTGTCGAGGCGTTTCATGTACGAACAGATGGCGGCAGCATAGTCGGCAATCGACTCAAGCTCGTCTGCGGCACGCACGTAGCTGTAGGCCCGATCCGATTGCTCCTTGCTGGCGCCCCCTGCCTGCATGAGGGTGACGGTGAAGGTCGTGATCTCGTGCTGCATGACATCGGTTTGATCTTCGAGCTCCTTCACCTTGCGATAGATGCGGTCACGCCCTTTGGTGTCACGCTGCAGAAAGCTCTCGGTATTGGTCAGGGCTTCGCGAACACACCCCTGCATCCGCTTGAGCTCTTCGAAAACCATCGAAACGCCCATCGCCACGGGCATGGTGCCGGGAGCACCGATGTACTTGAAAGCGCCTTTTTCAGCCCCCGCTTTCTCCGGCACCATTTTGCTGACCAGTTTGGCCAGATAGTTGAGAAACGGCAGCATCACCAGTGTCGCTGTGACGTTGAAGAAGGTATGCGCCATGGCGATGTGCGCGGCAATGTAGGGACGATTGCCGTCGGCATCGACAAAGCTGGATAGACCGGGGACGAATTTTTCGATCAGGTCGACGTAGGTCGAGAAGATGGAAACAATGATGAAGACCCCCAGGACATTGAATACGGTGTGGGCCATTGCCGCACGCCGGGCCGCGACGCTCCCTCCGATCGCGGCGAACTGGGCGGTGATGGTGGTGCCGATGTTCTCACCCATTACCAGGGCTACGGCCGTATACAGCGGGATGGCGCCGGTTAAAGCAAGGGCGATGGTAATGCCGAGCATTGCCGAGCTGCTCTGGATGACCATGGTCATGGCACACCCGATGGCAACACAACCGAGGATACTCAGCAGCGACTGGGCGTCGAGGGAGAGCATCAGCTGCATGAAGCCTTCGTCTTTACGCAGCGGTTTGAAGGCATCGCTCATGATCTCCAGGCCGAAGAAGATCAGGCCCAGGGCGACCATGACCTTGGCGATCGCCGAAATCCGGTCGTTCTTGGAAAAGAGCATCGGAAAGATGCCGAGGGCGACCAACAGCAGACCGTATTTGCCGATCTTAACCGCCAGAATCCATCCAGTGATGGTGGTGCCGATGTTGGCACCGAGGATGACCCCGATTGCCTGGGTCAGTTGCATCAGGCCAGCGTTGGTCAGACCGACCACCATGACCGTGGTAATTGACGAAGACTGCACGAAGCAGGTGACCACCAGACCGACAATGACGGCCAGGAAGCGGTTGCTGGTCACAGATGAGATCGCTTTGCGGATCAGCCCCCCCGATAGCGACTGCAGACTGTCGGAGAGGTACTTCATGCCGAGGATAAAGATGCCGAGTCCGCCGATGGCGGTGTAGCCCATTGTGAATGGATCGATCATGTAGTTCGCCCCTGAGACGTGGGTTTTTGAAACGGATTAAGTCACCCAATGCAGTGAGCCGCAATCTATTGGTCTTTTCCTGTGATGTCAAGCCTGACAGGCTTTGGGGGCGGAATCGAGGGGTCAGTAATGACAATTCAATAAGTGATCCATCAACACAGATCCCCAACAGAGCCTGAATGATTTGGGTGAGAATAAAGCGGGACCGCGGTGCCGCTGCCGAGGCAACTCACGGTTGATGGTTGTCGGAAATGTTACCTCGTCCCTGACGGCAACGCTTCACCAAAATATTTTTTTTGCAGCCAGAAAGCGACATTCACCAATGCGATCAGCGCGGGCACCTCGACCAGCGGACCGATCACCGCGGTAAAGGCCACCGCCGAATCCAGCCCGAAGACCGCGACGGCGACGGCGATGGCCAGCTCGAAGTTGTTGCCGGAGGCGGTGAAGGCCACGGTGGCGGTTTTCGAGTAGTCCGCCCCGACCTTGACCCCCATCCAGAAGCTGACCAGGAACATGACGACGAAATAGATCAGCAGAGGAATGGCAATGCGGACCACGTCGAAGGGGATGGTGACGATCAGCTCCCCCTTGAGGCTGAACATGACGACGATGGTGAAGAGCAGCGCCAATAGCGTGATCGGGCTGATCCTTGGGATGAATTTCTGCTCGTACCAGTCGCGGCCACGGCTTTTCAAGAGCACAAAGCGGGTGATTATGCCGGCGACGAAGGGGATGCCGAGATAGATGGCGACGCTCTCGGCGATCTGGCCGATGGAGACCTCGACGACAGCTCCCTGCAGGCCGAACAGCGGCGGCAGCACGGTGACGAAGAACCAGGCATAGACCGAGTAGAAGAGCACCTGAAAGACCGAGTTAAAAGCGACCAGGCCGGCACAGTACTCGGTGTTGCCTCTGGCCAGTTCGTTCCAGACGATGACCATGGCGATGCAGCGGGCCAGGCCGATCATGATCAGTCCGACCATGTATTCCGGGTAACCGTGCAGGAAAACGATGGCCAGGATGAACATCAGGACCGGGCCGATCACCCAGTTCTGCAGCAGCGAGATGCCGAGAATTTTCTTGTTCTGAAAGACTTCCCCCAACTCCTCGTAGTGCACCTTGGCCAGCGGCGGGTACATCATCAGGATCAGGCCGATGGCGATCGGGATGTTGGTGGTGCCGACGGAGAAGGCGTCGACCACATCCTTGACGCCGGGGAACAGCCAGCCGGTGCCGACGCCGATGACCATGGCGAGGAAGATCCACAGGGTCAGGTAGCGGTCGAGGAAAGAGAGTTTTTTGGTCAGCCCGTGCTCCATCTCAGGAATCTCCCAGCTCTTGCCTGAACAAGCGGTTCATCTGCGTACGGATCTCGTCACGGACCCGGCGATAGACGGCGATGACCTCCTCGGTGCTGCCAGTGGCCCGGGGCGGATCGTCGAAGGGGATGTGCAGGCGCTTCATGCCGCCGAAGAAGGTCGGGCATTTCTGGTCGGCGTCACCGCAAAGCGAGATCACGTAATCGAAAGCCTGTCCCTCGTAGAGGCTCACGTGGTCCGAGCTGTTGGCCGAGATGTCGATACCGATCTCGCCCATGACCTGCACGGCCTTCGGGTTGAGCCCGTGCGGTTCGGTGCCCGCGGAGAAGGCCTCGATCCGGCCGGCGAAATCGTGGTTGACGATGCCGTCAGCCATCTGGCTGCGGCAGGAGTTGCCGGTGCAGAGGAAGAGAACGCGCTTCGCTTTGGCCATGATCTACAGCTCCTTTTATCCGCATATGCGGATGTTCTACGGGCAAAAAAATCAAGCGCCTTTTTGCAGGTGCTCGCGGCGGAAGGTCTCGAGCCGGTCGAAGGCCTGCCTGATCCGCGGGTTGTCGGTGAGATGTTGATCCAGGGTGCCGGTCAGCGCGGCGCGCAGGCGGTCGGTTGCGTGGTTGAGTCGATAATACATCCAGACCCCCTGGCGGCGATCCTCGAGCCAGTCGGTATTCTTCAGGTAAGCCAGGTGCCGTGAGACGGTCGATTGCGGCAGCTCCAGGGCGGCAATCAGTTCGCAGACGCAGAGCTCTCCCTCGAGCAGCAGCACCAGGATGCGCAGCCGGGTTTCGTCGGCGAGGGCCTTGAAGGTTCTGGCTTCATTCTTCATACTGCAAATATATCCGCCTTTGCGGATATGGTCAACCATGTCTAGCTGTTTCTTCCTCTGGACGGCTCTTCTGGTGCGGGGAAAGGATGTCACGGGGTTTTGTTCCGAGGCCCTCTGCCCGGGACCGGCAAGCATTTCATTTAAGCGTTAAAGGTCAAAATCCAGGGGTTGAGTCCCCTGACGCCGCATTACTCTTTTTGCTTGCCTAAAAATGAGTAAGCAGAAAAAGGGCCCCCCAATGCCTTGCCCGCTGCGCGGGTCCCCTCCGCAGCGCAGAGCTTTTGCGGCCGGACAAAAACTCGCTGCGCTCAGACAGTTTGTCCGGCTTTTTCGCAAAAGCTTTACGCCGCTCCGGCGGCGGCAACGGGGGGAGGAAAGTCAAAAGCAACTTTTAAAAGCACCAGAGGCTAAGTCGACAGATTTAAAATCTATGTGCGCGCATTCCTTATTACTTAAACGGTATCACCACCAACCCTTAGAAAATCGGGTCAGCGAATGCCCGCGGCCGGTAGTTGAGGTGAATCTCCTGTGTGTCACTCACGCTCGACGCAATCGGATACATCGAGTCGTTGAGGATCATGGCCAGAAAGCCGGTCATCTCCTCAGCCGTGCTCAGGTCGATGTGCTGCTTGCGCATACCGTCCTCGAAATACTCGACAAGTGACGGGTCGATGATGATCTTTATTTCGATAGCCTCTGACATGACAGACTCCTTTTCCATTTACTCACGCTTTGAGGGCCATCTGATCAGTTCTGGTACATGCAACAGAAGGCTCTTCCGAACTTGTTACGGCAGACCAGTCTCAAATGGACACTTTTCGCACACCAAGTAAGCAATTATAGCAAAGTACCGACAGTGTCATCTTGAAGGCTGTCGCCCGTATCGACTTCGCGCTTTGGTTTTACAGAACATTGTGGCAAGCTTATTGCTGTTATTCCATGCAGATTCTCTCCAGGGGTCCACAGCGCGCATGAACTTGAAGACCAAAAACACCTTGATTACCATGGCGGTCCTGTCTGCGACGATCCTGATCGTGGTCGGCATCACCTATCGCAGCACCCAGCTCATTATCGAGGAAACCATCGTCGACCACCAGCTGGCAATCACTACGGACGTGAGCAAAACCACGGAGTTGTGGTTGAGTCAGCAGATGAAGATCCTCGATGCCACGGCGGCCTCTGTTCCCCTCCACAACATCGGTGATAACCCGGAAACCATGGATATGCTGAAAATGGCGATGAAGGCCGGGCATTTCAGCGATGTCTATATCGGGCTGCTTAACGGTACGCTGATCGACGGTGCCGAGTGGACGCCGCCGCCAGGCTATGATCCCCGGGTCCGCCCCTGGTACCAGCGTGCCGTGGAAGCACAGCATACCTCTTTTACCAGGCCCTATATCGACCTCACGACTATGGAGCTGGTCATTGCGCTGGTGACCCCTCTTCACGTCGATGGCCAATTTATCGGTGTGATGAGCGCCGATACCGTGCTCGATACGCTGGTGGATAACCTGATGAGCGTCAAGGTGGGCGAATCTGGCTATGCTTTTATCATCGAGGAGGACGGCACCATTCTGGTGCATCCGAACCAGGATTATGTCATGAAGATGAAGTTGCAGGAGACCGAGCCTGACTTGTCCAAGGAACTCGATCGCTTGCATCAGTCTGCCTCCGGGGCGATTGCCTACCGGGACCAGCAGAACGGCGCGGATTATATCCTGGCCTACAAGAAGATCGTCAACACCGACTGGTTCCTCTGTACCACCATCCCCAGGCTGGAGGCATATGATCTGACACGCAAGACCACCGCCCTGCTGGCCGTCGAGAAGGTGCTGGTGGTCCTCGGCGTGCTTGCTCTGGTGACTCTGGTCGGCGGCGTCAGCAGCGTGTTGATCCTGTTCGTTTTCAACCGGCGATTCGAGTCGACGGTGCAGCAGCACAAGGAAGAGCTGACCGGCATCAGCGAGGACTTGCGCTGGAACATCAGCAAGCGCAAGGAAGTGGAAACCTATTACCAGACGCTCTTCAACGTGGCGAATGACGCGATCCTTCTCAGCAAAGGGCTGCAGTACGTTGAGTGCAATGAAAAGGCCCTGGAGATGTTCGGCTTTCCGCGAGCGGAGGTGGTCGGCAAGAATATGCTCGATTTCTCGCCGGAGTTTCAGCCCAACGGACGTGAAAGCCGGGAGTTGGCGCAAAAAATTGTGGACATCGCCAATGCCGGAGAACAGCATTTTTTCGAGTGGACCTTCCTGCGTGCCGACGGGACGGAGTTTGCCGCCGAAGTCGGCCTGAAGATCCTCCATCTCGACAATCAGGACCTGACCCTGTCGAGCATTCGCGACATCTCGAAGCGCGTCAATGCTGAAAAACAGCTCCGGCAGGCCCAGAAAATGGCGGCCATGGGGGAGATGCTCGGCGCCATCGCCCACCAGTGGCGCCAGCCTCTGAACACCCTCTCTACCTATATCGCCAGCCTGCAGGCCGCCTATCACAACAACCGTATTAACAAGGACTTCGTGGAGAAGCTGACCGCCGAGGCGGACTCGCAGATCCAGTTCATGTCGAAAACCATCGATGATTTCCGGCACTTCTTCCGGCCAAGCAAGAACAAGGTGCCTTTCGACGTCATCGAGGCGGTCAGCAGCGCCGTTAAATTGATGCAGGCCCAGTTGAAACAGAGCGAAATCGACCTGAAAATCAAGTATGATGACATCAAGGGCCCTTTGATTGTGAACGGCTATCAGAGCGAGTTTGTGCACGTCCTGGTCAACATCCTGGCCAATGCCAGGGACGCCATCGAAGAACGGCTCCAGGAGGAGGCGGAAAGTACCCTGCGCCTGATCGACATCGAGGTTGCTAGTCATGGCGGCGAAGTCATCATCCGCGTCAAGGATCATGGCCGTGGCATTCCGAAACAATTGCTGGCCAAGATTTTCGACCCCTATTTTACCACCAAGGGGACCCTGTCCGGTGCCGGTATAGGACTCTATATGGCTAAAATCATAGTGGAAAAAGAAATGAGCGGGGTCCTCTCGGCAAAGAACATCAAGGATGGCGCCCAATTTACTATCAGGCTGCCGAAATCGGATGCGACGTTGTATGCAAAAGTGAAAGGTGCGTGATGCTGGATCTGAGCAGGCAGAACCCACATATCGTGCTGGTGGACGACGAGCAATCGGAACTGGAGGCCTACAGCTTCCTGCTCGAGTCGATGGGGGTTCAGAAAATCAAGACCGTTTCTGACAGCCGCCAGGCTTTGCAGGAAGTCCGGCAGATTGCGGCGCCCATCGTGTTCCTGGATCTGAACATGCCGCACCTGTCAGGACAGGAGGTGCTGCGCGGCATCAAACAAGAGCGGCCGCAGGTGCCGGTGATCATCCTGACCGCCAACTCTGAAATTGAGACTGCCGTGGAATGCCTCAAGCTCGGGGCTCACGATTATCTGGTCAAGCCGATCAGCATGTCGACCTTCGGCTCGGCGCTGCGCAATGCCTTGGAGATCGGCTCGCTGCGCAACGAGGTGATGTCGCTCAAGGGGATTCCCCTGGGCAGCCGGCCGACACACGCGGCGTTTGCCAGGATTGTCACGCAGAATGCCGGGATGCTGGAGATCTTCCAGTATGTCGAGGCGATCGCCGCCAGCGGCCAGCCGACCCTGGTCCTCGGCGAGACCGGGTCCGGCAAGGAGTTGATCGCGCGGGCGATTCACGACGTGAGTGGCCTGCCCGGCGATTTCGTTGCCGTCGACGTGTCCGGGCTGGACGACACGCTCTTCTCCGACACCCTCTTCGGCCACGCCAGGGGCGCCTATACCGGTGCCGACAAGATCCGCGCCGGCCTGCTGGAGAAAGCTCAAGACGGCACGCTTTTTCTTGACGAGATCGGTGATCTCAGCGAAGTATCCCAGGTCAAGTTGCTGCGCCTGCTCCAGGAGGGCGTCTATTATTCGCTGGGTGCCGACCAGCCCAGGAAATGCCGGGCGCGGATCATCGCGGCGGCCAACAAGGACCTGCAGAAGCTGGCAGGCCAGACCGGCAGCTTCCGCATGGACCTGTATTACCGTCTCAGTACGCACCTGATCAAGGTCCCGCCGCTGCGGGCCCGGCGGGAGGACATCCCCTTGCTGGCCAAGCATCTGGTGGCCGAAGCGGCCGGCAACATGAACCGGCCGGTCCCTGCCGTCAGCCAGGAGGCGATGCACATGCTGCTGCGCCACCCGTTTTACGGCAATATCCGTGAGTTGAAGTCCTACCTGTTTGATGCCGTGGCCCGTTGCGGTGGTGCGCAGATCTCCCGGCAGCTGATTGCCGAGCGTCTGGGTGGTACGGTCGCGGAACCTCCCCAGGATGCTGCCGCAGGCAAACGGCTGGAAAAGCTGTTCGGGCACTTCCCCACGCTTGAAGAACTGGCGGACTACGCCATCGATGAAGCCCTGCAGAGGACTGCGCATAACCAGAGCCAGGCCGCAAAGCTGCTCGGCCTGTCCAAGCAGGCTTTGCATAAGCGTCTGAAGAAACAGGGCTCGAGCTAGGGGCAGCCCTGCTTTTGAGCGTCAACCCTGGTTGACGCCGTCCACTATGGTTGACGTGGCCGGTTGACGTCTTCCTCCCGAGACCCGCAAAATCCCCCTTCTTTTTTTAAAATCGAATAAAATCAATACTTTATATTCCTATCTTTGGCTGGCACAACTGTTGCTCTTACAGAAGCTCTACCGTTTACGACGGCTTAACGTTATGCCGCTACCCTTGAGAAAGTCCCCGGAATCTCCGGAGACAAAACTGAACGTTCCGCTGATGCGGAACACCAAACTGAGGAAGGAGACCGATATGAAGTTGTTCAAACAGATGGTTGTCCCTGTTGTTGCTCTGGCGATGCTGGCAGGTACCTTCGGTGCCGCGCAAGCGGAAACAAAGACTGTCAAGATCGGCAACATTATCCCCCTGTCGGGGCCATCGGCATCCGTCGGCATCCAGGGTCAACAGGCCCGGGAGATGGCCGTGGAGGAAATTAACAGCGCCGGCGGGATCAAGTCCCTGGGTGGGGCCAAACTGGAGCTGCTGTTTGCCGACAGCAAGAGTGATCCGACGACGGGCGTTACCGAAGCCGAGCGTATGATCAATACCGAGAAGGTGCACATCCTGACCGGTTGCTGGAACTCGGCCGTCACCTACCCGACCACCCAGGTTGCAGAGCGCTACGGCGTGCCGTTCATTGTGCCGGTCTCGGTGCGCGACACCATTACCGAGCGCGGCTTCAAATACGTGTTTCGCATCGCTGCCAAGGACGGCTGGTGGGCGAAAGACCAGTTCCAGTTCCTTGACGACATGAAGAAAGAGTTCAACGTCGACGTCAAGAAGGTTGCCTTTGTCTATGAAAATGGCGACTGGGGCACCGGCTTTGCCGAGAAGTGGCGGACCTTTGCCAAAGAGCGGGGTTACGAGGTGGTCCTCGACGAGCCTTATCCCAGCACCGCCAGCGATCTCACGCCGGTCGTCATCAAGTTGAAGCGGGCCAATCCCGATGTCGTATTCATGACCTCCAACGCAGCTGACGCGATCCTTTTGACCAACACCATGGCTGAAATGAAGGTCAACGTCAAAGCGATCATTTCCAGCGGCGGCGGCCATGCCGACCCCTCCTTCATGAAAGCCGCCGGCAAGAATGCCGAGTACCTCTTCGACATCGTCGAGTGGGAAGCCGACCTCAACCGTCCCGGCCTGAAGGAAACCAACGACAAGTTCAACAAGCTCTACGGCCACAATATGAACGGCGAGTCGGTGGATGCCTATGCCGCCATGTACGTCATCAAGGAAGCCCTCGAGCAGGCCGCCTCGACCGACCCGGTGAAGCTGCGCGACACCCTGGCCTCGATCAAGGTGTGCGGCGGCAAGGCCGGCCTGCTGGCTTACGACTGCGTCGAGTTTGATGAAAGCGGCCAGAACAAGAATGCCAGCCTGGTCATCGTCCAGACCCGCATGAAGCCGGACGGTGAGATGGACCGCATCACCGTATGGCCGAAGAATGTCAGAAGGGCAGGTTACACCCCGGTTTTCCCGCAACCGAGCAAATAAACTGAACAGCGGCACAGCGGGACGGAGGTCGCCTCCGTCCCGCCTCTGTTGCCGAAGGAGTCTGCATGATTGGTATTATCGAGGCCTTGATTAACGGTATTCTGATGGGGTCGATCTACGGCTTGACGGCAGTCGGTTTGACGCTGATCTTCGGCGTCATGAAGGTGATCAACTTCGCCCACGGTTCCATCCTCATGGTGGGGATGTTCGCCGCCTACTGGTTCGTCATCCTCACCGGCTGGAACCCGTACCTGGCCATCCCGGTGGTCGTGCCGCTCCTCTACTGGTTCGGCTACTGTATGCAAAGCTTCGTCATCAAGCCGATCTTCGAGGCCGAGAAAGACGTCCGCGAGCCGATCACCGTCATTATCGTGACCACCGGCATCTGGTATGTCCTGGATAACCTGGCGCTGATGATTTTCGGTGCCGAGTTCCGCGTTGCCAAGACCACCGTGACCGGACAGATCGTCGAGTTCTACGATATGTATTTCCTCCTGCCGAAAGTCATCGGAGCCGGGATTACCATCGCCTGCGCCATCTATCTCTGGTGGTTCCTGAAGCATTCAAAGATGGGCAAAGCGATCAGGGCCACCAGCCTCGACCGCGAGGCGGCGTCCCTGATGGGGATCAAGCAGTCGAAGATCTACAACGTCGCCTTCGGTCTGGGCAGCGCCTGCTGCGGCATGGCAGCCTGCGTCCTGATCCCCTTTTACTACGTCTATCCTACGGTCGGTGTCCCCTTCGACATCAAGGCCTTCATCATCGTCGTGCTCGGCGGCCTTGGCAGTATCCCGGGGGCGATCATCGGCGGAATAATCATCGGAATTATCGAAAATGTCGGTGCCCAGTTCATGGCTGCGACCTGGACCGAACTCTTGCTCTATGCGGTTTTCCTCATCGTTCTGCTGGTGAAGCCGTCGGGGTTGTTCGGGCTCAAGCAAGACTTCTAGGAGATAATAACGATGAACAGGCTTCTCAATCAAAAACCGGCTGTACTGGGCATCTCTGCAATTGTACTGCTCACGTTCTTTCTGCTGCCCCTGGTGGTCACCAGCCCGACGCTCATGCAGATCTTTATCCTGGTGATCCTCTACGCCTATTTTACATCAACCTGGAATTTCGTCGGCGGATTCGCAGGAGTCCTGCCGCTTGGCCATTCCGCGTTCGTTGGAATCGGCGCCTATACGTCAACCGTGCTGCTTCAGACCTACGGGCTCAGCCCATGGTTCGGCATGCTGGTCGGTGGCCTGCTCGCCTCGATCGTCGGCGTGATCATTGGCATGCCGACCCTCAAGCTGAGAGGGGCCTACTTCGCCCTGGCCACCATAGCGATCGGTGAAGGAATCCGGGTCCTGGTCGAGAATGTCAAGGAAGTCGGCCCTTTCAAGATCAACGGGCCGAGCGGGCTGTCCATCGCGCTGTCAGAAAATTCTTTCGCGGCGTTCCAGTTCAACACCAAGGCCCCTTACTATTACATCATCCTGGTCATGCTGCTGCTGGTGCTGCTGCTGACTTATTACATGATGAATTCGAAGATCGGCTACTATCTGGCCGCCGGCGGTGAAGAGCCTGAAGCCGCTGAAGCCCTCGGCATAAAGGTGTCGCGCTACAAGGTGATCGCCATGGCCATCAGCTGCTTCCTGACCGCCCTGGGCGGGACCTTCTACGCGCAGCTGATGCTCTATTTCTACCCGAAGTCGATCCTCGGGCTCGACATGTCCTACGAAATCGCTTTCATCGCCCTGATCGGCGGCCGGGGTACCATCCTTGGGCCCGTCCTCGGAGCCCTGCTGCTGCGGCCGGTGAGTGAGCTGACGCGCATTTACCTCGGCAACTCCCTGCCGGGGCTGCACCTGGTCATCTTCGGTCTGATTCTCATTATCGTGATGCGCTACTACCCCAAAGGGCTGGTGGATCCGGTCAAGACGTTGCTCAACAGGTATCTTCTTCGCCAGGCTAAAGCCCAGGGCGCCATTGATAAGAAATCTTCAGCCAACAAGGCTGATTGATCGTAAGGAGCAATTTATGCCGTTGCTGGAAGTAACCAATGTGACCAAAAAATTCATTGGCCTGGTGGCTGTCAACCAGGTCAGCATGAGCGTCGAGGAGGGGCAGATCGTTGGCGTGATCGGACCGAACGGCGCCGGCAAGACGACGCTCTTCAACTGTATCGCCGGAGCCTTGCCGCCGACCTCCGGGAGCATCCTCTTCAACGGTCACGAGATTGCCGGCAAGAAGCCCTATGAAATCTGCCAGCTGGGGATTACCAGGACCTTCCAGGTCGTGAAGCCCTTTGGCAGCAAGACCGTGCTGTATAACACCATGGTCGGGGCCTTTGCCCAAACCAAGCACCTGCACGAGGCGCGGGACATTGCCATGGAGGTGCTGGAGTTCCTCGGGATGGAGCGCAAGAAAGATATCGTTTCCAAGAGCCTGACTCTCCCTGAGCGCAAAAAGCTTGAACTGGCCCGGGCCCTTGCCACCAAGCCGAAGCTGCTGTTGCTGGATGAAGTAATGGCCGGTCTCCGGCCTTCCGAGGTGACGGACATGTTGCCGATCGTCCGGAAAATCAACCAGGCTGGTGTGACCATTGTCATTGTCGAACACATCATGCAGGCGATCATGAATCTTTCCGAAAAGATCTATGTCGTCAACTTCGGCAAGAAGATTGCGGAAGGGAACCCGCACGACGTGGTCGCTGATCAGGAAGTGATCAAGGCTTACCTGGGAGAAGAATATGTCGCTACTCAACATTGAGCGGATAAACGCCGGCTACGGCGAGATACAGGTACTTTTCGATCTTTCCCTGCACGTCAAGGAAGGCGAGATCGTCAGCATCATCGGTGCGAACGGGGCAGGCAAGTCGACCTTGCTGAAAACCATTTCCGGCCTGATCAAGCCGAGCGCCGGCAAGGTCGAGTTCGACGGCAAGCCGATTCATAAGCTGTCGCCGGATGAGATCGTAGAACTGGCTCTGATTCATGTCCCGGAAGGGCGGCGGCTGTTTTCACTGATGACGGTCTATGAAAACCTGGAGATGGGGGCCTATTGCATGCGCGCCGAGGCCACCTTTGCCAAAAGTCTCGGCGAGGTCCACGCGCTCTTCCCCCGGCTAAAAGAACGGGAAAAGCAGCTGGCTGGAACCTTGAGCGGAGGTGAACAACAAATGGTCGCCATCGGTCGCGGGATCATGGCCAAGCCTAGAATCCTCATGCTGGATGAACCCTCTTTGGGTTTGGCTCCGGTCCTGAAAAAAGATATTTTTGCCGCGATCAAGCAGATTGCGGTGACCTATGGCACCACGATTGTCCTTGTGGAGCAGGATGTCGTCAACTCTCTGGCCATAAGTGACCGGGCCTATGTGATGGAACAGGGCCAGATCGTCATGGAGGGAACCAGCGAACAGTTGATGGCGGACCCCCATATCAAGACAGCTTTTTTGGGATTGTAACATTCAAGACGAAGAAAGGATCATCTCATGTCCAATGCAGCCATACTCGCCCGTCGCAACGCCGCCGTCCCCCGGGGCGTCGCGTCAGCCACACAGGTCTTTGCCGTCAAAGCGGAGAACGCCGAACTCTGGGACGCCGACGGCAGGCGCTACATCGACTTCGCCGCCGGGATCGCGGTCTGTAATACCGGTCACCGCCATCCGCGGATCATGGCCGCCGTGGCAAAACAGTGCGATGCCTTTGTGCACACGGCCTTCCAGGTGGCGCCCTACGAAACCTATGTCGCCCTGGCGGAGCGGATCAACAAGCTGGCGCCGATCAAGGATGCCAAGACGATCTTCATGACCACCGGCGCCGAGGCGGTTGAGAACGCTGTCAAGATCGCCCGCTACTACACCAGGCGCCATGCGATCATCTCCTTTACCGGAGCCTTCCACGGCCGTACCGCCCTGACCATGGGGATGACCGGCAAGGTGGTGCCCTACAAGGCCGGTTTCGGTCCGTTCTCCGGCGTCGCTGTACCATGCCCCCTTCCCGATCGCCCACCACGGGGTCAGCGTGCAGGACAGCCTCCACGCCCTGGAAAAACTGTTCAAGGCGGATGTTGAACCGGAGCAGGTGGCAGCAATCATCCTCGAACCGGTGCAGGGTGAAGGCGGCTTCTATATCGCACCCAAGGATTTCATGCAGGCTCTGCGCACGCTCTGCGACAAATACGGCATCCTGTTGATCTGTGATGAAGTGCAATCAGGCTTCGCCCGCACCGGCAAGCTGTTCGCCGTGGAGCATTACGGCATCGAGCCGGACCTGATGACCATGGCCAAGTCGCTGGCCGGCGGTTTGCCGCTGTCAGGTGTGGTGGGCAAGGCGCACATTATGGACGCGCCCGAACCCGGTGGGCTCGGCGGCACCTACGGCGGCAGTCCTCTCGGCTGCGCCGCAGCTCACGCGGTCCTGGATGTGATCGAGGATGAGCAGCTCTGTGAGCGCAGCGCGGCGATCGGCAAGCGCATGATCGAGCGGATCGAGAGCATGAAAAGGCACGCCGAGAGCGCTCCGATTGGCGACGTGCGCGGTCTCGGCGCCATGGTGGCCTTCGAACTGGTCAAGGCGCGTGGTGGCCACGAGCCCGACGCCGACAAGGTCAAGCAGCTCACCGCCAAGGCTCTTCAGCATGGCCTGATCCTGCTCTCCTGCGGCATTTACGGCAACACGATCCGGCTGCTGGCGCCCTTTGACCGTTCCCGACGCGCATCTGGAGGAAGGGTTGGATATCCTCGAGCGCTGCCTGGCTGAAATCGCCTGATTTCGCTCCAGGCGGAATCCCCGCTCGCTGAGCATGAACTGCCCGACCCCCTCTGCCGGCTGTGGTGACGATGGAGGGGCCGGGCATGGCTGTTTTTGCAGTATTCTGGTTGATTTCAGAGGGCGCCAGATGGTAACCATTTAATGGTAAGTCTGTAGCCCGGATTGGCGTGTCTGGATGATCGGGAGCCACTGTCGATGAAGATCAACGTCAAATTGATCGGCCTTTTTCAGACCGGGCGATTCAAGCAGGAGGATCGCGTCTATCCGGAGGGGAGCAGGGTTGAGGCAGTGGTCGAGGAGCTGCAGCTTCCGTGGCAGCACTTCGGCATCATCCTGGTTAACGGCGTGCATGCTGCAAGGGAGACGGTGCTGCAGGAAGGGGACAGCCTGGTGCTGATGCCGATTGTAGATGGTGGCTAACGCCTCGCCGCCAGGTGCCGGAACAGGATTCCTGGGGCCCTGTCGGTCAGAACCGATGTGGGTGTTGTCCGCCGCCTTCGACGGGGTGCAGGCAATTGTCCGAAGACCAGTGACTGTGGTCGGCAAACCTTGCGACCTGGACGGATCTCCCCTGCCGGTATTCGCCGTACCGGCCGACCGGTTCCAGCAGCTTGATCGTGGCGGTTTCCCTGCTGAGCTCGACAATCTCGCCACGTCCGCAATAGCTGAAGCCGTCTGCGGTCCAATGGGCGATGACTTCCTTGTGCAGGCGCAGCTGTTGATCCTGCGTTCTCAATTGATAAAGGTTGTCGACCATGCAAGAGCTCCTGAAGCTGGCTGGGTGGTTGTGCTCGATTCGACCTTATCCAAAGAATGTGCCAAGGCCTTGAAGTCCTCTTGCTTGTGCTTTATTGTATTGAAATCAAAGGGTATTCTCCTGCAATAGGGAAGCTCTGGGCTGAATTGGCCCGCGCGTTGTTATGCTTTTATGCATTAATTATGCATGTGAACATGGGCGGCTGGTTCCAGATGCAACCTGCTACCGATATTTCTCTTTTGGATCGTTACGAAGAGGAGACGCTATGAAATTCCAGACCAGGGATCCTGCCAACAACCCGGCTGCCGTGCTCTACAAGCGCTGCACCGTCGACCTCGCGACTGGCGAGATAGCCTTTGTCGATCTCGCTTGCCGCAACCTCGAGGATGTGCTGGGCGGATTCGGCCGCTCCTTCCAGGATCTGGCCAGCGCGGCGGATCACCGAGGCCTATTGCGACGAGAATCCGCTGATCGTCAATACCGGCCTGCTCACCGGCAGCACGGCGATGACCGGGCTGCGCACCTATTTCTCCGGCTACAGCCCGATCAAGGGTTCGAAGAAGGGCTTGCCGGCCGCCATGTGGTCGGCTGGCAGCGGCAAGTTCGGCGCCAAGTTCAAGTGGACCGGTCTGGATGAACTGATCTTCGAGGGGCGCGCGAAAGAGCCGGTCTACGTGGTGGTCCGGGAGGGCGATGCCGGTCCGCAGGTCGAGCTCAAGCCGGCAGGGCATCTGCGCGGCCTGTCGACCCACGCCAAGATCATGGCCCTGCAGAAGGACTATGCTGATGCCCACTTCGCCGCAATCGGCCCGGCCGGAGAGAACTGGCAGGAGAATTACATGGGGGCCGTGGCCCTCTCCACGGAGAACCAGCTCAGGTCGCAAGAGGATAAGTGCCGCTTCGCTGGACGCGGTGGCATGGGCAGCCTGATGGGCTACAAGAACGTCCTGGCCCTGGTGGCGCAGAGCCGCGACAAGATGGGGCCGGTCTCCGAAGCCGTCAAAAAGGTCAACCTCAACGTCATCAAGGGGGGCGGTTCGGCACGTATCCAGCCCCTGAGCCGGGGCGGGGGAGGCGGCACCTGGGCCGCCTACGACGTGCTGCAGGAGTTCCATGCCGTGCCGGTCAACAACTTCCGCCCGCAGGGGAACGACCTGCCGAAGCGGCTGTTCCGCACCAACGTCGAGAAAACCTATGACATCAAGTCGGAGGCCTGCTATCGCTGCGGCATCACCTGCCACAACAATGTTTCGACCAAGAACCCCGACGGCAGCCGCGGGGAATTCCTTGCCAAATTCGATTACGAGCCACTCAACCTGCTCGGCACCAATCTCGGCATTCACGATGCCGGGCAGGCCGCCCGGCTGATCCAGCTCGGCGACAACTACGGCATGGACGCCATCTCCCTGGGTGTCACCATCTCCTATGCCCTGGCGTACAACGAAAGGCATCCGGATCAGCCGATTCTCAACGGCGCAACCTTCGGCGATTACGAGAAGATTCGGGAGCTGATCATCCAGGCCGGGGAGGGCCGGCTGCCGGAGATCGGCATGGGCTCCATGCGCCTGTCCGCCAGCCTCGGCGAAACCGCCTATGCCTATCACGTCAAGGGGCTTGAGATCGCCGCCTACCAGCCGGAGACCAACCCCGGCTATGCCTGGGCCATTGCCGGCGGTCACATGTCGATGGGAACCTACGGGCTTTTGACCCGCGAAGGCAAGTCGGACCTCGACTCCTGGGTCAGGGGGATCACCGAGGACAAGCTGCAGATCGTCGGCTTCGACATGATCGGCCTGTGCAAGTTCTTCGACATCACCAAGGGGATCGGCACGCAGATGGTGGTCGACTGCCTGAAGAGCGAGTTCAGCCTGGAGGTCAGCATCGAAGATCTGCGCGCGGCCGTTCGGCGGGCCTTCCTGCGCGGTCTGGCACTGGAACTGCGCCAGGGGTACACGCACGCCGAATTCTGCCTGCCGGCCGAGGTGCATGAGCACCCCAATTTGCACATCAAGTTACCAAATATTACCAGCCCGGAATTTACTGCTGAGCTGGCAAAGCGGGTCTGGGAGATCTTTGCTCCTGAGCTCGAGGGTTTGCTTGATCAGTAGCCTTTCTCCGGGGTTCACCACCGCTCGTTGGCCCCCGACATTGCCGGCGGCCCATGCCAGGGATGAAGAGTGGCAAAGCGCTTTACAGCCTTTCCGTATTCGGATAGACTGCCACTTCAATCCAATGCAATGGAGGTGTTTTCATGTCAGTCAACAAAGTCATTCTGGTCGGCAACCTGGGGAAAGACCCAGAACTGCGCTACACGCCCTCAGGCACGGCCGTGTGCACCTTCTCCTTGGCGACCACCGATCGCTTCAAGAACAAGCAGGGCGAGCAGCAGGACCGCACTGAGTGGCATAATATCGTGGTCTGGGCCGGACTCGCCGAGATCTGCGGCAAGTACTTGACCAAGGGGAAGCAGGTGTACATCGAAGGACGCATCCAGAGCCGTTCCTACGACGACCGCGACGGCAACAAGCGTTACATCACAGAGATCGTCGCCAACGAAATGCAGATGCTCAGCCGCGCCGGTGATCAGGGAGGCGGCAGTGGCGGCGGAGGCGGTCGGCCCGTTGCCAAGGGGTATGAGTCTTCCGGAGGTCCGGAAGAACCGCCCTTCAACCCTGACGACGACATCCCCTTCTAGGCGGGTCAACAAGCAGGTCGTTACCGGGCAAGGCTGTTCAGTCTTGCCCGTTTTGTTTGCTCCACGGCCTTTTTCATATTTGCGCAGGCAGGGTTTTCTGATAACTTTGTTGCTGTTGAATTCATGTGATGGGGAATTTTATGACTCTCGAGCAAAGACGCAGCCTGCTTATTGCCTTGCTGAATGATACCGAGGAGGAGGTCCGCGTCGCTGCGGCGGCGGCGCTGGAACGTCTTGAATCCTTCCAGGATCTCCAGCAAATCGTCCAGGGGCTCAAGTCTGATAAGCGCGGTCAACGGGTCAAGGCGATCTTCGCCATGGAAAACGTCCAATCCGCGGAAGTCTTTCCGCACCTGATCAATCTGCTCAAGGATCCCGACGCCGATATTCGTGGTGCGGCGATCCAGGTTTTGGGATTCAAAGCCCACCCGAAGTCTCTCAGCAGCTTGGTCAAGCACCTCAAGGACCCATCGCCTGCAGTACGCGTACATACTGCTGAGGCGCTCGGCCATTTTGACGACCTGCGTCTGGCCCCCTACCTGGTTTCTCTCCTGGACGACGAAGACGAACAGTTGGTGGCCAGTGCTGCCAGGTCCCTCGGCTCGATCGGTTCTCCTGACAGCGCCGTTCCCTTGGCCAAGCTAACCAGGGACAGCAGGGCGACGGTGCGTGTTGCTGCTGTGCAGGCGCTGAGCAAACTTCCGTTGCAGGGTTGATTCTTAAGATTACCGAAGAAGGGGATCACATAACGAAGGCCGGAAGAGCAATCTTCCGGCCTTTTCTTATGCTAACTTGGTCCAAGTTCGAAGAAGTCGGTGACGTCGATCCCCTTGGTCTGCGGATCGACTTCGGCGATGATGCGGCGTGGCTGGTTGGGGTGCAACTGCATCTTGAAAGGCTCGTCGTGGAGCTTTCCGGCAGGGTTGAACAGCACCTTGAGGTCGACCAGGCTGGTGTCGCGCGTGCCGACTTTGGTGACCAGCGCGATCTCGTTATTGTCCAGGCGGACCAGGCTGCCCACCGGGTAGGCGCCAAGGGACTCTACGAAGCGCTCAACAAAGTCCGGGTGCAGGTAAGTTCCGGCGATCTCTTTTAAACGGCTGATCGCCCGGCGCGGCGTAAAGGGGCGCTGATAAGAGCGCAGGGTGGTCATAGCGTCGTAGGCGTCGGCGATGGCGGCCATCTCCACCAGCGGTGAGGCGATTTTGCCAGTGGGGTCGACGGGGTAGCCGGAGCGGTCGTAGCGCAGGTGGTGACCGAGCACGATCTGCATGACATCGGAGGTGACATCCTCCATCTCCTTAATGATGTCGGCACCGAAGCCGGGGTGCTCCTTGATCGCTTCGAACTCGGCGTCGGTGAGCCGTCCCGGTTTGGTGATGATGTTGACGTCAACGCGAAGTTTGCCGAGGTCGTGTAGCAAACCGCCTAGGCCGAGGGTCTTTAATTGCTCTTCGGTGACGTTGCAGGCCCGGCCGACGGCGAGGGAAATCACCGAGACGTTGACCGAGTGGGTGAAGGTGTAGTTGTCGTAATCCTTGAGCATTGACAGTGCCAGCATGGCGTGGGGCTCGGTAATGGTCAGCTGGGCCATGCTCTTGACGACATTGATTGCTTCGGCCGACGATGGTATTTCTCCCATGCGCACGTCATGGAAAATCTGGTCAACGACCTTGAGGGCTTTGCGGTACACCTTACGCGGCTGCTGGTCGTGATCGTCGTCATCCTCGGCGGCCACGGCACGAATTTTTTTTACCCCTTGCGACATCAGGGCGTCGGCGAAATCCTGCCCCTTGCTGTCGCCGGAGTGGATCAGGTGCAGCAGGGCCTGGATCTCGTGGGCGGAGAGGCCGGCCATGAATTCGAAGCCGACAAGGTTGCGCGCCTCGAGCAGCTTGGCAAGTTCGTTCGCCGCCGGGAATTCCTGCATGAAGAGATGGTCCTCGACAAAGAGAGTCCCCTCGAGAAGCCCCATCTTGATCTTCTTTTTGTGCTGCAAGAGGCCGAACAGCCCGTTCTGCAGCGTTTCGACCTGCCTGGTCGTGGCCGGATGATCGACAGCGTAAAGGCGCAGCCCCTTGATGGCTGCCGCCAGGACTTGCACGACCTGTTTGATCTCATCGACGTTCATGAATTCGCCTTGTCCAACTGCTTGAGGGCCAGGGCTGCTGCCCGGGCGACCGCCGCAGTGCGATCGTGAGTGACTCTTTCAAGGATCTTGTGCGTGCTTTCCTCGCCAATGTCGCCGAGTGCCGCAGCGGCGGCAATACGAAGTTCGTTGTTGAGGTGGCGGCGCAGCCAGCGTTTTGTCACGATAATCTTGAGCAGTAGCGGGGTGGCTTCCGGACTGCGGATTTCACCGAGGGCACGAATGGCGTCCTTTTTGACGTCGATACCGCGTTGACTCCAGTCCGATTTCTTGAGTAGGGCCAGCAGTGTCGGGACGGCGCTGGCTGCCCGCAGGGCGCCCAGCGAAAGGATCGCCTGGCGCCGCAATTCGTGGTCGTCGTTTGATGTGATCTGCAGTAGGATCTTCGTCGCCCGTTGCCCGCCAATTCTGGTCAGGGCGCGAATTGTTTCGCGACGGACGCGGATGTCATCATGCTGCAGCATCGGCGTCAGTTGCGCCAGGGACTCCTCGTGGCGGATGTCACCGAGGATAGCGATGGCATTGCGCACCACGTACCAGCGCTCATCAGCGAGATACTCATAGATGATCGGCAGGGTTGACGCACCGCTGCGGACCAGGATGTCGGTCAGGACCCTGCGCCGGCCCGAAGTGCGTTCGGCCGCCAGCATCTTCATTAGCCGGCGGGTGATCTTGTTCCCCAGGAAAGCCAGAATCTGGGCAAGACTTTCACGATTTTTCTGCTCGGTATTAGCGGCAAACAGGAAGGCCACCAGATAATTAATTATTTCATCGGTTGCCAACTGGTCAAGGGCCAGTCTTGCAC
The DNA here is from genome assembly GCA_963825615.1 of uncultured delta proteobacterium. Classification (GTDB taxonomy): domain Bacteria; phylum Desulfobacterota; class Desulfuromonadia; order Desulfuromonadales; family BM103; genus JAHEDT01. Next base: position 384,831 of record CAWGTV010000006.1, on the reverse strand, counting down.
TTTGTTTGCGCTCTTGCGAGTAGTTCTTGCCGGTGGCGCAGCGGCAGAGAAGCAGGAAAGCGCGCAACACTAGTGTGCGATGATTCTCGGTGAGTTGCAGGCGCAACAGGGGGATCAGTTCCTGCAGGGCATGCTGGAAGCGGGTATCATCCTTCTCCCGCTCGAGCTTGCCGAGGAGTGTTTCCAGGTCTATCGCAGCAGCCTGCTTTCCCGCGATGTCCTTCTCTATGGTAAGGACTGCTGCCGGGTCGAAGCCAGGCTCTTCCGGTAGCTCTTCGATCTTCTCCCTACGCTGCAAAATCTCATCGAGATCGCGGACATTGGTCCAGATTGTAGTCAGTCGGGCTTTTTCCAGAATGGCTTGGATGCCACCCTGTTTTTGAACGATTTGCGGGTCGAGCTGCAGGTAATGCACGAAGTGGTGCAGGTCGCTGCTGTTGAGGTCGGCCAGGAAGGTCAGGTTTTGAATGCGTCTGGCGAAACAGAAGTTGGCGAGTTGCACGAGCACCTGGTTGTTCTTGACAACCGGGCTATCGTCGAAGAGGAAACCCTCTTTGCGGACAGTCAGGGAGAGGTGGCTGCCTCCGGCCAGGATCGGCTCAAAACCGCGCAGACTCTCCGCAGCGGCAGACTGCAGGGCCGGATGTCGGGGTGGGTAGTACCTGGTGGCCTTGATCTGCTTGACCACCCCGGTGAGCGCTGTCGCAATCTGGTTATGTAGTTCGCTGGGATTCTGCATGTCCTGGGTTCCGGTACCTGCGCATTGTTGCGAGACTGCTCCTGTGAGCAGAGCCATGGTGCATTCTAAATGATTTTAAACCTTTTGACCAGTCCCGAGGGCACTGCTTGGCCGCGCTTTTTAATTGCGCTTAATGGTCCGTGTCGGTTTCGTCCATAATGCAGAAGCCGTGATCATGGATACCGTGATCGTGTGCCATGTACATGCTTTCGACGATCTGGTGAAATTTTTTTGCAACAACCTTACGCTTGATTTTCAAGGTCTGGGTTAGTTCGCCACCTTCCGCAAGAAAATCCCGCGAGAGCAGCGTGAAGCGTTTGATTTGCATAAAGCCCGGTTGGCCATGCTGCAGCTTCTCAACGCGACGACGCATCAGATCCAGGATCAGTGGATGATTGACGAGGTCGCAATGGGTCAGGAAATCGATCTTCTTCATATGGGCATAACGGCTTAAATTGTCGAAGTTGGGGATCAGCAAGGCGGTCAAGAACGGCCGGCGATCTCCGTAAACCAGGGCATTGGAGATGAACTTGTCGCTTTTGAGCTGTTTTTCCAGCAATTGTGGTGCGACATTTTCGCCACCTGCGGTAACGATCAGGTCTTTTTTGCGGTCAGTGATCGTCAAAAACCCTTGTGCATCCAGTTCGCCGATATCACCGGTGTGGAACCAGCCGTCCAGAAGCGCCTCGCGGCTCTGCTCCGGGCTGTTCCAGTACCCCTGGAAGACGCCCGGTCCTGCCACCAGGATCTCGCCGTCATCAGCAATTTTGACCTGTGTCTCAGACAGCACCTGTCCGACGGTGCCAAGACGCTGCGCTGCGGGAGTGTTGACGGCAATCACCGGCGATGTTTCTGTCAGGCCGTAGCCCTCGTAAATCGGTATGCCGACGGCGAGGAAAAACTCGGCGACGTTGCGCACCAGCGGTGCTCCTCCGGAGACGAAGAACCTCAGGCGGCCGCCCAAAGGGGTGCGCAGGCGGCTGAAAACTTTGTTTCGCACGAAGTCGGTCAACATGTTGAGCAGCGAGGGGACAGGCTCCCGGGCCAATTCCCGTTGCACGCGAATTTTGCAGAGGGCCAGGCTGGTGAAAAAGATTTTGCGCTTGATCCATGGCCCCGACACCACTTTGTCCATGATCCGGGCGAACATTTTTTCGTAAAGCCGTGGCACGCTGATCAGGACGGTCGGTTGGACTTCGAGGAGATTGACCGGGATCGAGTCGATGTTTTCGGCATAGGCAATGGTCACCCCCTGGTGCAGCATCAGGTAATATCCTGCCATGCGTTCAAAAACGTGGGAGAGGGGGAGGAATGACAGACAGGTGTCCTGTGTGCCGAGTTGGAAAAGCTGAGCGCAGCTTTCGACGTTGGAAAGAAAGTTACGATGCGTCAGCATGGCGCCCTTGGGAGGGCCGGTCGTTCCCGAGGTGTAGACGACAGAAGCAAGGTCATCGGCTTTTCCTCTGTGCACCCGGCTGGTCACTTCGCTGTCCAGGGCCGGGTCGGCGCCGGCCAGGAAATCGTTCTTCAGCACGACCTGCGGGTGCTGCAATTCACCGCGCATAAGAATGATAGTTTCCAGCTGCGGCAGCTCATCGAGGTGCTGCAGGATTTCGTTGGCGACCAGGGGAGACCAGGCAAACAGGATGCGGCTGGAGGAGTTGTTGAGGATATAGAGAGTGTTTGCCAGGCTTTCCGTATGGTAGACTGGCACACTGATACCGCCGCAGGCCTGGATGGCGACGTCAGCCCATGACCAGTCCGGCCCGTTAGGCGCCATGATGGCCACCCGGTCACCAGGGTTGACCCCGATCACCAACAGGCCACGAGCGTGGGCATGTAGCCCTTTTGCAATAGTCCGTCCAGGTGATATCATAATATGCCTTGCCGGATTTTGCCCGGCAGACAGGATGGTCGCTATACCTCTCTTGACCGGAGAGGACCATGCGCGGAATCGTGTCCGGCGGATGGTTCGGACCATTGACGATTTCAGGAGACGTCTTTGCCATGATTCTTGGCCTTACCGGCGGCATTGCCTCGGGGAAAAGTTCCGTAGCCGATTTTTTTGTCGAGTGCGGGGCCCTTCTGGTCAGCGCTGACTCCCTTGCCAGGGAAGTCGTCAATCCCGGCAGCCCGACGCTGGCGAAGCCTGGTCGATGTCTTCGGTGAAGAGATCCTGACGCCAGGCGGCAGCCTCAACCGTGAAGTTCTGGCACAACAGGTTTTTGCCGACCCGGTTGCCAGGCAGCGGCTCGAGTCGATCACGCATCCGGCCATTGCCCACCTGGCCGAATGTCGCCTGGCCGCATTGCAGGCTGCGCCCCATGACCTGATCGTTTACGAAGCGCCCCTGCTTTTCGAAGCCGGTGCCGAGAGGCGAGTTGACCTGGTCCTGGTGGTGGTTGTCGATCAGGCCAACCAGCTGTCGAGACTGCTGCAGCGCGACAAACTCAGTGAATCCGCGGCGAGGCAGCGCATCGCTGCCCAATGGCCTCAGGCTGACAAGATCCAGAAGGCCGATTTCGTCATTGATAATTCCGGATCGTTGCCGCAGACCCGTGCCACAGTAGGCGCTCTTTATCATTATCTCACCCGCACAATTGTCCCTGGGTTATCAAGCTCCTGCACAAAACGGACGGCCTGAACGAACATAGCCTCGCGGCAGGGGTTGTCTTCCCGGGTCAGGACGTGGGGCACGTCGGGTCCGTACCGCGCGTGAATTTTGACTGCACTGCCCAGCGCATCGACAAGTTGGCGACCACTGGCGATCTCCACTGTTTGATCCCCCTCGCCATTGAAAGCCAGCACCGGACAGCGAATACGCGCCAGCTGGCGTTGTAGCGATCGTGTCAGCCGGTTGATCTGGTGGATACCGGCAACCGGTCTACGGCTGTAGTAGTGGCTGATGATCCCATCTTCATCAGTTTTTTCGTGGTAAGGATAAATCCATCGCAGCCATCCGGCATAAGGGGCGAGTCGATGCAGCAGGCGCAGGTAAGGAGAAAACAGGACCAGGCCGCTGCAACGGGGTCATTTCCGCGGTGGCCAGCAACAGCAGGCAGCCGGTACTCATCCCCATACCGTAAACTGACTGAAAATCCTTGTTCAGGAGTTGGTGCCCATCGAGTACGGCTTGTGACCACTCTTCCCAGCGCCGCCCGGCGAGATCTTGCGGAGATGTGCCATGTCCGGGCAGGCGCACCGCCAGGCTGGCGATCCCTGCCTCGGCAAGGACGTTCGCCAAGAGCCGCATTTCCCAAGGCGTCGCACTAAAACCATGGACCAGCAACGCGGCGATTTTTGCTCCCGGCGGGCAGAGCATAAAGGGCAGATCGTCCGGATTGGTAACCCCTTGCTGACCAGCTTCGCGACGGAGCGTCCGGCAGCCAGGGTGCGTCTCTGAGCAGTCGAAGCGACTGTTTTCAGGCGTCATTGGTAAACTCTTAAGTGCCTTGATTCATTAAGGATATCCTGAGTAAAGGATATCATTGTGTCACTGCGTGTCAATCCGCCAGGGGAGTACGGAGCCGGGCTGCCTACGAAAAAGCCCCTGCGCAAGGGCAGGGGCTTCGAGTAAGAATATGGACGTGTTTTTACTTGTGATAGCCGAGCCGGGTTGACAGTTCTTCGGAGGCCTGCAGGACAAGCGGCACCAGTTCCTTGGCGATGCGCTCTTCACTGAGGCGCATGGTCGGGCCGGAGATGCTGATCGAACCGACGATCCGGCGGGTATAGTCGCGGATCGGCGCAGCAACGCAGTGAACGCCCAGGTCCAGCTCTTCCTTGTCGATGGCGTACCCCTGCTCGGCGACCTTCTAGCAACTCTTCCTTGAGGGCCTTGCGGTTTTTTATCGTTGTTTCCGTATAGGTCCTGAAATCTTCGTTCGGCAGGATCTCGCTGATCTCATCCTCTGACATGTGCGCCAGGTAGACTTTTCCGGCGGCCGTGCAGTAGGACGGCAGGCGTGACCCGACCCTGGAAACGACACGCACCGTCATGTCGGTTTCTACCGTGTCAAGGTAAACCACGTGGCCTTCTTTGAAGATGGCGACGTAGCAGGTTTCGTTGCAGTCGGCAACCATCTTTTCAAGAATCGGTTTCGCCTGGCGCAACAGCCCCATCTGCTTAATGAAGGTTTGACCGAGTTCAAGAGCCTTGAGCCCGAGACGGTAGTTCTCCGTGGCCTTGTTCTGTTCTATATAGCCGCGGGACTCAAGGGTAGCCAAGAGGCGAAAGACGTTATTCTTGTGCAATTTAAGGCGCTTGCTGAGTTCTGTGACGCCGAGCTCATCCACATCGTCATGAAACTGCTCAAGCAGGTCCAGGGCGTGCGATACCGCCTGTATGATATATTCGGATTTTTCTTTCCTGGCCATTGTTTGAAAATCCTTAATTGGAAATTAATAAGACAAAAATTTATTTAAGGGTCATTTTCTATCCAAACCAGCGTAAACTGTCAAGCCAGAATGGAATTTTTTGTGATAAATGGCTTTGCGCTGTAATTGCTTTTATTCTTTTCTTGCCATTTACTCATTGAATTTTAAAATAGTGTTTTATAGAAGTCAAACAGATAAGTTTCTTTTCTTGAATATGTGCAGCAGTTGACACGTCGCAGGGCGACGGGTAAATTCAGTCTAATGAACCTTGGGAGACTTCGGCATGTTGACACTGAGCAAGAAAATTATCGTTGCCATCGACGGTTCACCTCAATCCGATAAAGCGGCCGAAGAAGCTGTTCGACTGGCCTCAATTTCCGGAGCAAAATTCAAAAGTCGGCTTTATGCGGTAATGGTTCTGCCGAGCATGAAAACGCCATCTTTTACCGATTTTTTCCCGGACAAACCTGCTACCGAAATGCCTGGCTGGCAGGAAAAGCGCGACCGTCTCTTCTACGTAGTTGAAAAAGCTGCTTCTGAAGCCGATGTCCAGTTCGAATCGCTGGTCGTGTACGGTGATCCCGCCGAGGAACTGATGCTCATGGCGGAGGAGAAAGGGTGTGACGTGATTGTGGTCGGTTCTTCCGGTAAGGGACGCATGAAGCGCACCCTGTTAGGCAGCGTGTCGACGAAAATTTCTCTCCACGCCCACTGCTCGGTTTATATCGTGCGCTGATTGTCGGCTCTTGTGTCGCCGGGTTTCCCGCGGCCAAACCTTCTGGGCCACCGAATGCAGAGCCCGTACTTGATTGCAACGCTCTCTTTAACACCTCTCTTCAGGGCACCCCCGCTGACGTATGTATAATAAAATGTTCCTGCTAATTTCGTCCTGTCATTCTCCTGTTCAAAAAAACTTTCAAGACCTGACTGCAACGTCACTTGTGCGGGGTTTAAGATGCCTGGTTTCCTGGCACAGGTATGAGAAGATTTCGCGCAATGTTTCCTTGATCATGTTCGGCTCTTTAGGGAATTCATAAGGGGAGAGTTCCAGCACCAGAGTGTGGTCGTATTCGGTTTCCTGCAGGTGGTTGAGAAAACGGGTCAAGGGGAGAGCGCCATGGCCGGGCAGGAGATGCTCACGGCCGTTGCCATAGTCGGAGAAGTGAATGTTGCGCATCCTGCCAGAATCGTAAAACTCATGAAAATCGCTGAGAAAGTCTGTATGCATCGAGCCGCAGTGAGCGGTGTCAAAGGTCAGGTAAAGATTGCGCTCCTCCATGAAGCGGACCATGCTGTCGATCTTTGACAGCAGGTAGGGGTTCATCTTGAACTGTGGCAGACAGGGCATGTTTTCCATGGTGATGAGGACGCCGTTCTGACCGATCTCGGACTGAAAGTCCTTGATATTCTTCAGCCACATCCAGAACTTGAATTCGAAAGAGAGCCAGTTGGGCGGGTGAAAGTTGATCAGGGGAACCCCGGCTGCCAGCGCCAGATCGGCACAGCGCTTCAGCTGGTCGCTCTTATTCCCCCAGCCGTCGATCTCAAAGAAGGGGGCGTGAAGGGAGAAAACCGGGAGAATGCTTTGCAGTTCCTGCAGGTGTCCGAGGTATTGCGACCCGGCAAAGTCATGGTTGATGATGATTTCCATGCCGTCGAAACCGACATCCCTGGCCATTTCAAAGACCTGGGTCGGTGGTAAGGTGAAAAGACTGCCTGCGGATAAGATCAACTTCATTTATAAAATCGTCAGCTAATAAAACGCCATTTTAGTTGTTTGCAGATTACCGTAAGGCTGACACGGAGGTCAACGTCGAGACGCGGCCGCTGCCACACTCATGGACTGTGGACTTTTTCGACCAGGAAGCGTCGCAAGTGATCCGGTGGAGGCGGTGTCAGGCGGGACACGATGATCATGGTGAGAATGACCACCGGCGCACCGATCAGGGCTGAAGACGTGGGTGGCAGCACCGCACGCAGGCTCGGCAGGAGATGCCCGAACAGGATTGGTGCAAAGGTGATGACTGTGCCGACCAGCATGCCGGCGATGGCGCCGTACTTGTTGGCCCGGTCCCACCAGATGCCAAGCAGAAAAACCGGAAAGAGGGTGTTGCCGGCCAGGGCGAAGGCGACCGCGGTGATCTGTGCGATCATGCCGGGCGGGTTGACCGCGATCACCAGCACCAGCAACGCCAGGACCAGCAGGGCTCCCTTGGCGACCAGCAGCAGGTGACGCTCGCTGGCCTTGGGGTTGATCAGGCGGTAATAGATGTCGTAGGAGATCGCCCCGGCGCCCGTGACCAGCAGCCCGGTGATGGTGCTGATGGCGGCGAGAATCCCGCCGATGGCCAGCACGCTGACCAGGATTTCGTTGAGGCCGACCCATTCGGCGGTCTTGATGACGATAATATCGGCCAGGGCCTGTGCGGCAACCGGATCGAGTTCGGTCCCTGAACTTGCCAGCCAGGAGCGGGCAAAGGCGCCGAATGCCGGTGCGCTCCAGTAGAGCAGACCGATAAAGAACAGCCCCCAGACGACCCCCCAGCGGGCGTCACGATTATTCGGCACCGTGTAGAACCGTGAGAGGACATGGGGCAGCCCGGCGGTGCCGACCATCAGGGTGAAGCAGAGAGCAATCCACTCGTAAGGCGTACCGAAAGTCCAGGGGTACAGGTAGTCGATCGAGACCTTGGCCGGCAGGTCACGCAGGGCGCTGCCGTAACTGAACTGGGGCACCAGCCAGTTGTAGCCGAGCTTTTTGGCAATCATCATCAACGGAATCACGAAAGAGAGGATCAGAATCAGGTAGTGCATCTGCTGGTTGCGCGATGCTTTCAGGGCACCGGCGATCATCAGGAAGAGCAGCGTCACCACGGTGCCGAACACCAGGGCCTCGGTATAGTCGATGCCGAGCATCCAGGCGAACACCATGCCGATCCCCTTGTACTGGGCGACACAGTAGATCAGTGAGATGATGATGGCGATGACGGCAGAAAAGACCCGCGCGACCGAAGAGTCGTAGCGTGCCTCGACGAAGTCGGGTGCGGTGTACTTGCCAAACCGGCGGATCTGGCTGCCCATCAGCACCAGCAGCAGGACATAGCCGCCCGTCCAGCCAAGAATGTAGGCGAAGGCGAAGTAGCCGTGCAGGAAAAATACTCCGGCTATACCGAGAAAGGACGCGGCGCTCATCCAGTTCGACGCGATGGCGGCGCCGATCCTGGCATGGCCGATCGAACGGACCTGGATGCCGTAGCCACCCTTGTCGTGCCGTCGGGTCAGCAGGCCGATGAGCACAGAGAAGATAAGTACACAGCCGAGCAGGAAAAATGGCGTGAATTTAACTGATTGCTCCATGATTGCCACCTTCCTAGCGCCGCCTGCGGTAACTGGACGTCAGCCAGTCGATCAGGACATTGAAGAAAAAACAGAGAAAGATGAACCAGAGGATCAGGAATTGCCCGCTAAACCAGAAATAGGCCGGGATGCCGAATATGTAGGGCACTTCGGCCAAGGTGCTGACCGGATCGTTGTGGGTGATGGCCAGGTGGATCGGCATGCCGAAGGTCATGATCGCCCAGGCGGCCAGCGTGATCCAGATGATCGTGACCTCTTTGCGCATGAACCCGGGCCGGGGGTGGAAGAAATTGATGCGCAGATCTTCTCTGCTTGGCGGGGCTGGTTCGGTGGGTGGCAACATGGCCTTCTCCTCCTGTGGACAACGACTAACAATCCGTAGCAAGGTTCCAAAGCGTGCGGAAATGCCGCTCTCTCGGCGTGGCGAGACTCCTTGGCTCAAGTCAATGCAAGCGGGCTGCCAACTTCAGGTAATTATCCCAGTTTTCATAACTTCAGCAAGCACTGTGGTCGCGAAACTGCCTTTCGGTAACGAAAAACTGAGCAGCAGGTCATCGCCGTCCATGCGGCATTCCGGCGCTGCGATCGGCACCCGCAAGGGGCGGCGCTCGCCTTCCATGGCCAACCCTCCGGACAGGTGGAATGCCTCGAGGGTGAGCTTCTCCTTGTCGAGCAGGCTCTGTTCGAGCAGGCCGGCCTGTCCCTCGGCAAGCTTTATTTTGTAACCGTACAGGGGTGCCGTCGGGCTGACCTCGAAGGCGTCGGCACGCGGCTGTTCAGCCGTCGGATCTTTGACCAGGAAGCAGGCGCCGTTGCTGTGCTTGTACGCCAGATCGCCGGGCCAGAGTCTTTCCAGAGAACCCAGGCGCATGTCGACCAGGCGGTCAAAGAGGCTTGACTGGTAGGCTGAAAGATAGAGCCTCAGCAGCTTGCGGGGCATGGCGCCGACGGCCTGCTGCGGACTCTTGCCGGCCCTGATCATCTCGAGCAGCTGCCGCTCCGGTCTGCAGTGGCGGGGCAGCTTTGCGATTGCCGTGGCCAGGTCTGCGCTGCGGTAGGCTGCGGCGGCCTGCTGCCAGCCTGGATGGTTGATATCGGCTGGATCGCCGATAATTGCATCGACGGCACTGTTGAAATCACCGTGCAGAATCGCCCTGCCGATGCTGATGTGAATTGCCCAGGGCGCCGTAGCGCTGCTCGCCAAAGCGATTGGGCACACCGAGATCCTCGAGAACGCCGAGGATCGCGTCGGCACGTTGCCGTGCTGCTGGTTCAGGTTGATGAACGCGAATCCGGAAGCGGTTGCCGGCCAAATGACCGGGGCGCAGTTTGTTGCGATGCAAAACCGCCGAGAGGATGGTTACCCCGGGGATTTGCAGCCCCTTGACGTCCTCGGGCCGGCATAATGGCACGGACACTGTCTGCCGGGTGATCGCCCGGGCGTCCTTGAGGCCGGCATAACCGAGGTCGCGTTCGTTGCAGTTGAGGGCGGCGGCGAGTTCCCGCAGGAGGTCATAGGTCGTCAGGCCGCACTTCTCGACGTGCAGGTAAAGGTGATCGCCTTCACCGCAGGGCTCGTACAGGGGCAGCTCGTCAACCTGGAAATCCTCTGGTTGTTGGCGAATGCTGCCTCCTGTCCCCGGCAGCTGCGAGGTCAGGAATTCAGTCATTTTCAGCCTTTTGCCAGTCGATGCGAAAGCCGCGCTGGACCGTCGGGGAGGGCAGTTGGTCACGGCAGACCGCTGCATCGCGCCGCTGGTGAACGAAATGGATGTGCTGGCCCCGGTCGAGAAAACGCTGCATGTATTTGGAGATCGGATAGTCGGGCAGGGCCTGCGCCCAGTCTGTTTGCAGCATGTTGCGGTAACCGGTCAGGTCGCGGAACTGTCCGGCGACGTCCGCCGCGTAATCATCGAAATCGGTACTGAAAAAGAAGTCGCCATCCGGGACCAGGTAGTGGGCCATGACGACAAGAAAGTCACGGTTGACCAGGCGTCTGCGCCGATGTCGCTTCTTCGGCCAGGGATCAGGGCAGTTGATGTAGATGGCGGCAAGACTCTCGGGCTGCAGTCCCTTGTCCAGCAACCAGCGTGCTTCGACGCGCATGACGCGGACGTTCTGCACGCCGGCTTCGTCGATTTTGGCGCAGGTTCTCAGGCACCCCTTGTTGTAGATATCGATGGCGAGAAAATTCATGTCCGGCTGGCGGAGGGCCTGTTCGAGGACGAAGTGGCCGGTGCCGCAGCCAATCTCCAGCGCCAGCGGCCTGGAGTTGCCAAAGATTGCCGGTAAATTCAGAGGGTTATCTAAAGTACTGTCGGCAATAAAGTTGGGCGAAGTGTTCGGGATGATGCGTTGAGTCATCTGTTCATCCAATGGGACTGAGTAAAAAGCTAACGCAAAGACGAAATGTTTAGGGAGGCCGCTAGTTTGAAGTCCCACCAAGTGATGGTTCCGGTTTGATGAAGACGACCAGCGCGTCGACCTCCGCCGCAGTAAGGTTGCTGAAGTCCGCGATTCTGCCTTTGCCGTGACGGTGCTCAGGATTGATAAGCTGGAGGCGGATCTCCGTGCGGGAGAGCGTGGCGCGCATCGCTTCGAAGCTAGGCGCTGCCGTTCCTCCGTGTGCTTCCAGGGCGTGACAGGCTTTGCACCCCTGGGAGTTGATCAGCTTGCGCGCCTGGCCGTCATCTATTGCCGGGCTGCCAAACGCCATAACCGACAGGCTCAGCACAGTGATGACAGCGGTGACCAGCAATGTGCGCTTCATCTTGTCTCCTTGGCCATCTTCTCGAGAAGGTTTGCACAGCATAGCGAAAATTATCTTCCGCGCCAAGTGTGGAAACCGGGAAAGAGCTTGAAAACATCTCTCGGCACAAGTAATCTGAATCAGTTATGCTGGCCGGTACGAAAAGACACGTTCTTGAACTTGTTTAAGGAGTTTTCCTATGTTGATAGTTATGCATCATACGGCAACGGATGAACAGGTCCAGGCGGTTACCGATGCTGTGGTTGCCATGGGGCTGATTGCCGAGCCGATCCCCGGCAGTTTGCGCACGGCCATCGGCGTCCTTGGCAACCAGGGCTACGTTGATGACACGACGATCCGCGAACTTCCCGGGGTGCGCGAAGTCATCCACGTCAGCAAACCCTACAAGTTGGTTTCTCGTGACTTTCATCCCGAATCCTCGGTGGTCGAAGCCGGCGGCGTCAAGTTCGGCGATGGCCAGCCGCCGGTGCTGATCGCCGGCCCTTGCACGGTGGAGAGCGAGGCGCAGATGCTGGCTGCTGCGCGCCTGGTCAAGGAAAACGGTGCCCAGATGCTGCGTGGCGGTGCGTTCAAGCCGCGCACCGGGCCGCACAGCTTTCAGGGGCTTGGGATCGAGGGTCTGAAATACCTGCGCCAGGCCGGTGATGCTGAGGGGTTGCCGGTGATTACCGAGGTCATGCGCATCGAACAGCTGGAAATCGATCTGCCGCTATGCGGATGTCCTGCAGGTCGGTGCCCGCAACATGCAGAACTTCGATCTGCTCAAGGAGGTTGGCAAGACCGGTCACCCGGTCCTGCTCAAGCGCGGCATGAGTGCCACCATCGAGGAATTTCTCTCCGCGGCCGAATATATCCTCGCTGAAGGCAATCCCAATGTCATCCTCTGCGAGCGAGGCATCCGGACTTTCGAACGGGCCACCCGCAACACTCTGGACCTGAGCATTGTTCCCCTGATCCGTGAAATGAGCCACCTGCCGATCGTGGTCGATCCCAGTCACGCGACCGGACGGCGCAGCCTGGTCGGGCCGATGGCCAAGGCGGCGATCGTGGTCGGTGCCCACGGGGTCATGGTCGAAGTCCATCCGGATCCGGATCGGGCCCTGTGCGACGGTGCGCAGAGTCTCACCCCTGAAGGTTTCGCCAAGTTGGTCGCCGAACTCAAACGTTTGCAGAGCTTTCTGGACTCTGTGTGAGGAGCGGGTTGCCGAGATCGAATACGGTAATCTCCGGGCGACAGAGAAACCTTAAGGGCAGAACGCTGGTACCGACCCCACGACTGACATACAGGGGAATCCGGTGCTGGCTGACCTGGTAGAAGCCGGACACGAAACGGCCGGAATAACGCGGCAGGTAAAACGGCGGCAGGTACGGCAGACGGACCTGGCCGCCGTGCGTGTGTCCGCTCAGGATCAGGCTGATCCGTTCATTGAGCTGTTCATGGGCAAAGGCCGGAACGTGAGATAACAGCAGGTTGAAGTGACGCGGGTCGAGGTTCTGCTGCAGCTGGTGCAGATGATCTGTCGACGAGGGATAGTCCAGGCCGAGAATGGACAGGGCGCGGCCATTGATCTCCAGGTCGGCGCGCTCGTTGATCAGCAGCTTCACCCCGACCCCGGCAAAATGCCGACGCAGGTTCTCCCCCTCCAGGCGTGACCAGTATTCCCAGTTGCCCTGTACGGCGTAGATTCCGTGAGCCGCCTTCAGCTCCCGGAGGAAGCTTAAGACCCCGCGAATATTGCGCTCTTCTTCGAGGTAGTCGCCGGTCAGGATGATCAGGTCCGGCTGCAGTGCCGCAACCTGATTGGCGACCTTGGCGAAGTAACTGTTGAAGCTGCTCAGGTGGAGATCGCTGACCTGAACCAGGCGGACCCGCCCGCCAGGATGTTCGGAGGGCAGGACGTGGCTCTCCACCTGCAGCGCCTGCGGCTCATACCAGGCGGTGTCGGCGGCCAGGGCGCCAGCGATGCCGAACATGCCGAGGGACAGAAAGCGCCGCCTGCTCAACCTTGGGTGGTGTCGATAAGAAAAGCTCATGCCAACCTGCCAATCGTTTGCGGGCGACGGTTGCCAGATGAATACGGGTTGTATTATCTTTAGAGCTTGCATGATGCATCGATTATAAAGGGATCAATACAGAAAAGGAAAGGCGATACACGTTATGGAGCAATATCAGGAGGTCACCAGCAATGTGTCCTGGGTCGGCGTCAAGCATCCGGACCTGAAGATTTTTGATGAACTTTTCCCGACTCACAATGGCACGACCTATAATGCTTACGTTGTCCGCGGTGCGCAGAAAACCGCCTTGATCGATACCGTCAAAGCCCCCTTTACCGATGAATTCCTGGCCAAGGTCGAGGATGCCGTCGGCCTCGACAAGATCGACCTGGTGGTCATCAGCCATACCGAGCCGGACCATTCCGGGGCCCTCGCCCGCCTGCTGGAAAAGCGTCCTGACCTGCCGGTATACTGTACCCGCCCGGCCCAGAATTTTCTCAGCCAGCTGCTGAACCGGCCTTTCAACGCGCACGTGGTCAGTGATGGTGAAGAGATTGACCTGGGCGGCCGGACCCTGCGTTTTATCCTGGCCCCTTACCTGCACTGGCCGGACACCATGTTCACTTACCTGGTCGAGGACGCCATCCTCTTCCCCTGCGATGCATTTGGCGCCCATTACTGTGCAAGCAAGCTGTTCGACGATGAAATCCCCGACTTCTCCAAGGATTTTCATTTCTACTTCGACTGCATCATGCGCCCTTTCAAGGACAAGGTGCGCGACGCGGTTGCCAAGGTCGATGCCCTGGAGCTGAAGATGATCTGCCCTTCCCACGGGCCGATCCGGCGCATCGATCCACGGGCCGTGGTCGATTCCTACCGGCGCTGGTCGGCGCTGCCGCCCAAGCAGCCGAAGCCCCGGGCCCTGATGCTGACCCTCTCTTCGCACGGCAACACGCACAGCATGGCCGCTGCCATCAGGCAGGAGCTGGAGACGCACAACTTCAACGTCGTCGTGCTGCGCATGTGCGAAATGCGTGACAGCGACCTGCGCGATGAACTGGAACTGGCCGACCTGATCCTGGTCGGGACGGCGACGATCAACCGCGATGCGCCACCGCAAGCCTGGCATGCCCTGTCCCTCTTCTCCCTGGTGACACCCAAGGCCAAAGATCGCCGCTGCGTTCGGGTCCTTTGGCTGGAGTGGTGAAGCCGTCAAACTGGTCGAAGAGCGTTTACGCGGGCTGCGCTTCAAGCTGCCGGTCCCGGGGTTGACGCTGCGGTTCACGCCGACCGAAGACAATCTGCGCGAGTGCCATGAATTTGCCAGCCAGCTTGCTGCTCAGGTGGTCGGGCCGGAAACGGCATGAGGAAAGCCGCAAACTTTAAGCTAAAAAGCTGTGAATGGTTTGTCGCGGGAACAATTCGAACGTAAAGACGCCAGGAAAAACCAATCCAGGCGCAAAGGTTACACCTTTAAAGGCACCCCTTTGCGCCTTTCTTCGGTCCATTGCGCTTTCGTGTTAAATCTTCGCTAGCCCAGGGACTTGCCTAACGTGACGACGATAACGCAACAGGTGAAGGCCGCAGAGATTGCGGTCGTTGCCCCGCTCGATAAAATCCTCAGCTACGCAATCCCGGCAGCCTTGGCAGAGCAGGTGCGGATCGGCAGCCGGGTCAGGGTCCCGCTTGGCCGCCGACACGTCGTTGGTTACGTCATGGGCTGGACAACCGTTGGTGAGACACCACTCAAGGAGATCCTCGAAGTCATCGACCCTCACCCCCTGTTCCACGCTCGGCAGGCCGCATTTTATCTGCGCGCCGCACGTTACTATGCCTATCCTCCCGGAGAAGCAGTGAGAACGGCGCTGCCGGCCGGGCTGTCGGCTCCGGACAGCAAGCCGGCGGTCCTGCGCGACAAACAGTACCGGGCGATCAGCCGTAATGATCAACCACAAGGTGCGCGCCAGCGCGATATCCTCGCGTTCATCCGCTCTGCCGAACCTGTCGGCCTGAGCCTTTTGACGCAGCGTTTTGCCGCGCCATACGCCGCCCTGCAGCGTTTGGTGGCGCTGGGTTTCCTGGAGGTTCAAGACATTGAGCGGTGTCGTGATCCATTTGCCGAGATCGCCGTCGATGTTCACCATGCCGTGCAACTCAATCCTGCCCAGCAACAGGCGGTCAACCATATCATCGGTGTCCTGCATGGCCCGCCCGTCTTTCACCCCTGCCTTTTGCACGGGGTGACCGGCAGCGGCAAGACCGAGGTCTACCTACGGGCGGTTGCAGCAACCCTGGAGCAGGGGCGCAAGGCTATGGTCCTGGTCCCGGAAATCGCCCTGACACCGCAACTGATCGCCCGCTTCCGCAGCTGGTTCCAGAAACGCAATGTGCGCCTGGCTGTGCTGCATTCCGGGTTGTCCGAAGGAGAACGCTACGATGCCTGGAGACAGGTGGCGCGGGGCGCAGTCGATGTGGTGATCGGCGCGCGTTCCGCGGTGTTCGCTCCCTTGTCGCAGCTGGGGCTGATCGTTGTCGATGAAGAGCATGACGGCAGCTACAAGCAGTCGGAGGGCTTTCGTTACAACGCCCGCGACCTGGCGCTGTTGCGTGGCCAGATGGACGACGCCGTGGTCTTGCTGGGAAGCGCAACCCCGGCGCTGTCAACCTATCAACGCGCCATGGACGGCCACCTGGCTTACCTGCAACTGCCGGAACGCACCGCTGAGCGGCCGCTGCCCGGAGTCGAATTGATCGACCTGGCCCAACATGAGGGGGCGGGGCTGTTGAGCGCGCCGCTGCAGGCCGCGCTGGCGGCGGCCCTGCAAGGCGGTGAACAAGCCCTGCTGCTGCTCAACCGCAGGGGCTATGCACCATTTCTGCTCTGCCACGATTGCGGCGCGACGCTGCGTTGCCCGAACTGTGATATTACCCTGACCTATTCCCAGGTGCAGCGTTCCTTGCGCTGTCATTACTGCGATTTCCACCAGCGTCCGCCGGAGAAGTGTGATCGCTGCAGCGGCATCGGACTGCTTCCTGAAGGTATGGGGACCGAACGGCTCGAGGAGGAGATCCGGCAGAACTTTCCCGACGCCCGGGTTGCACGCATGGACCGTGACACCACCAGCCGCAAGGGTGCCCACCATCGCCTGGTGGCAGCAGATGTCGGCCGGCGAGATCGATGTCCTGATCGGTACCCAGATGATCGCCAAGGGGCATGATTTCGCCGCAGTCACTCTGGTTGGGGTGCTCAATGCCGACACGGCCCTCAACCTGCCGGACTTCCGCAGCGCCGAGCGGGTCTTCTCGCTGCTCAGCCAGGTCGCCGGCCGGGCCGGGCGAGGCGAGCGGCCCGGCCGGGTGATGATCCAGACCTATGCCGTCGATAATTATGCCCTGGATTTTGTCACTCGGCACGATTACCAGGGGTTTGCTGCTGTGGAGCTTGCCCAGCGCCAGGCGTTGGCCTATCCGCCCTTCGGTCACCTGGTCAACCTGGTCTTAAGTGGCAATGACGAAAACAGGGTTCGCAGGGCCGCAGATCAACTTGCTGCTGATCTTGCCGGTGGCGGGGCTGAGGTAGAAGTCCTTGGGCCGGCTCCGTGCCTGCTGCCGCGCCTGCGCAACCGGCACCGGATACAGCTCCTGCTTAAGGGGAGGCAGCGTGAGCCTTTGCGTCGGCAAATTGATCAATTGAGTCGGCTGCGCCCACATATGCCGGCGGGTGTCGTGCTTACGGTTGATGTCGACCCGGTCGATATGTTTTGATGAAAACGGCTGTAAAGCTAAGCTTAACTCTTAAAAAGCTTTACAGCATGCCACTTGTTTTTGCAGAAAACTCCAGTATGTTTACAGGTCGTCGTTACAGAGGGCTGAGAGCCCTAGGAAAAGATAAAGTCATTATGAGTAAATCCCGTTGGCTGATACTTGTCGGTCTGCTGCTTTTGGCGGGCTGCGCGCGGCCGCCGGCCGTTCCGATTGTTGAAGGCCCTGTCATCAAGGAGCCGGTCGCTGAAGAGCCGGTTGTCGAGGCAGAGGTTCCGGTCCTGCAGGCGGTCTCCTGGCAGGACGTTTCCGGCTGGCAGAAGGATGACCCGAGCCTGGCCCTGGGCGCCCTGCTGAAAAGCTGCTCGGCCCTGCGGCTGCGCCCGCAATGGCAGGCCGCCTGCCTGGCGGCGACTGCCGTGGAACATGGCTCAGAGGCCGAAGTCCGGGCTTTCTTCGAGAGCAACTTCGTGCCGCACCAGGTTCGCCAGTCGAACGGTGAAACCGAAGGGTTGCTGACCGGCTACTATGTCCCCGACCTGAAGGGGAGTCGCACGGCTTCGGCGGCTTATCCCTACCCGCTCTATCGTCGTCCGGACGATTTGCTGGTGATCGACTTGAGTGAAGTCTATCCCGATCTCGGCTAATTACCGCCTGCGTGGCCGGGTCGAAGGTCACCGGGTCATCCCTTACTGGGGCCGTGGCGATATCGACGGCCAGACTCGGCCATTGGCCGGCCAGGAGCTGTTCTGGGTCGCCGACCCCGTTGAGCTGTTTTTTCTGCAGATCCAGGGCTCCGGTCGCATACTGCTCGATAACGGCGAACGGGTCATGGTCAATTACGCCGACCAGAACGGTCATCCCTACAAGTCGATCGGCAAATACCTGCTCGATCGCGGCGCCATGACCCGCGACCAGATGTCGATGCAGAATATCCGGGCCTGGGCCATGAACAATCCGCAGGAGGTCGACAACCTGCTCAACCAGAACCCGAGTTACGTCTTTTTCAGGGAGCTGCCTGGCGATGTGCAGAGCCCTCCCGGGGCGTTGGGCGTGCCCTTGACGCCAGGGCGCAGCCTGGCTGTCGATCGCCGCTACATCCCGCTCGGTGCACCGGTCTTTGTCGAGACGACCTGGCCGAACAGCGACCAGCCGCTGCAACGCTTGATGATGGCCCAGGATACCGGCGGGGCGATCAAGGGGAGAATCCGTGGTGATTTTTTCTGGGGGATGGGTGACCAGGCCGGAGTCCAGGCCGGGCGCATGAAACAACCCGCGAGGTTCTGGGTGCTGCTGCCCCGTGAGGAGGGAACAAAATGATTCTGAGGTGGAAATACCTGTACTGCGGTCCTGCTGGCGCTCGCGTTTTTGGGGCTCTCCGGAGCAGGGCCGGTGCATGCCTTTGCTCCGGACAAGGGGATGTTTCTCGTTGCGGCTGAGAAGCTGGTTGACCCGCGTTTCCACCGGGGTGTGATCCTGCTGATCCAGCATGATGCTCAGGGCTCTGCCGGCCTGGTCGTCAACCGTACCAGCAGCCTGGCCCTGGAAAAAATTCTCCCGGAGAATTCGAGATTGATCGGGCAGGGTGTCACCCTGTCCTATGGCGGGCCGGTCGAAGCGCAGACCCTGCTTGCCCTGGTCAAGGTTCGCAATCACCCGCCGGAGCCGGCCGACGAAGTGCTCGGTAGCCTTTATGTGACCGGGGTTGGCGTTCTGAACGAGTGGCCGGATTTTGCCACGGAAGTCATCGCCTGGCGTCCCTTTATCGGCTATACCGGTTGGGCGCCAGGACAGCTGGACCTTGAAATGCAGCGCGGCGACTGGCAGGTGCTGCCGGCTGATGAAGAGAGCGTTTTTGCGGCCGGGGGGGAGCAGCTCTGGGAAAGCCTGCATATGCAGCTGACCGAGCAGAAGTGAACGGTTACCCTCTGTCGGCCTTGCCGAGGCGCTCGAGGAGTCCATTGACCACGCTGTCTATGCGCCTCTGGTCTTCCTCGAGGATGTTGAGAAAACGCAGGCCGACCTGCTGCCGGTTGTCGTCCTGTACGGGGCCAAGCCAGACGGCTTCAGCCAGGGCACAGATAATCCCCTGCTTGTCGCCGATGGAAAGGTAGACCAGTACCAGCTCAGCCATCTCGACCGGGGTCTGCAACGGCAGACGCATGCCGCCGCCGGCCAGGTTGATCAGGTTTTTCTTGAATTCGGTCAGCTCTGCCGCGGAAACTCCCGCCTTGATCTTCTTCAGGTTCTCATCCCAGAGCTGACGCATTTGCGCCAGGTTGCCGCTGCTGCGCTGAATCCCGACCCAGGCATTGACGTCTACCCGTTTGTAGATGCGTCGTGAAATGAACTCGAGATTCCCCTCGAACTGCAGGCGAATGTCCTGACTGCTGATGCGCTCGGTAAAAGACGCCACCAGGCGCAGTCCCATCCCTCTGTGGTCGGTCAGTACCTCGAATGTCATCCCCGCTTCGAAAGGGTAGGAATCCGCAGCATCGCAACCGTAGGGGAGTGCCAGGTCGAGCTGCATCGGCTGGCTGAGCATGGCATAGCCGGTGATGGTGTCCAAAGCGGTTCGTTCCTCGCCGACAAAAATGCGCTTGAGGAAAACCTTCTGTCCCTTGTTGAAATATTTTCCGTAAGACATATCGTTTCAATCTTCGCTAAATTCGGCTTGCCCACACACCGATTGTTCGATCGCCGCTGCAATGGCCTCAACCGTCAATCCGCCGCCGGCAATCGTCACCTCGGCATACTTTTTATAGAGCGGCTGCCGTTCGCGGTAAAGATCCTCGTAGGTCTCGTCCGGCCCGATCACCAGCCCCCGGCTGTCCATATCGTTCACCCGGTTCAGCAGTTCGCCCAGCGGGATGTCGATGAAAACCAGCTGTCCGAGCTGCTTCAGGCGCGCCATGGCCCGCTCACTGTACACCGCCGAACCGCCGGTGGCAACCACGCTGTGTGACGTTTCGAGGCTGCAGAGGACGTCTTCCTCGAGCTGCTTGAAGGTGGCCAAACCATCCCGGGCGATGATCTGCTGGAGGCGGCAATGCTGCCTGGTCTGCAGCAGCAGGTCCGTGTCGATGAACTGGTAGCCGAGGCGCTTGGCCAAAAGTACGCCCACGGTACTTTTGCCGGCGCCAGGCATGCCGATCAGGATGATGTTCAGGGCACAATCCGCACGCATGAGGGTTTCAGGGCACCATTGTCCTTCAGGCGATTGTCAGCACGATTTTGCCGAAATGCTGGTCCTCTTCCATCATGCGATGGGCTTCGACCACCTGGTCGATGGAGAAGACCTTTTCGATAATCGGCACGATGGTGCGGTCGGCGAATTTCGGCAGGGCCCGCCTGGTGAACTCGGCGACGATCTCGGCTTTCTCCGGGACGGGCCTGGAGCGCAGCACCGAACCGATGATCTGCTGACGCTTGACCATCATCAGGGCGAGGTTGAGTTCCGCCTTGATGCCGGAAATCACGCCGATGACGACCAGCTTGCCCTTGTAGCCGAGGGAGTTCATGTTGGGGGCGAGGTACTTGGCGCCGACATGGTCGAGGACCAGATCGACCCCTTTCTTCTTGGTGTACTCCTTGACGATTTCAGTGAAATCGGGATTCTCGAGGAAGTTGATCACCAGGTCGGCACCGAGCTCGCTGACCCGGTCCATCTTCGACGGATGGGCGGTGACGATCAGTTTGCTGTCTGGAGTCAGCGCCTTGCAGAGCTGGATGGCGGCCGTGTTGACGCCGCCGCCGCCGCCGTGCAGGATGGCTGTCTGGCCATTCTGGAAGCCGCCGATCATGAAGACGTTGAGGAATGCCGTGATGTAGGATTCGCAGATGCAGGCAGCCTCCTCAAAACTCACGCTGTCGGGGATGTGCATCAGGTGGCTGGCGTAGGCTACGGCATACTCGGCATAGCCGCCACCCCCGACCAGGGAGATGACACGGTCGCCGACTTTCCACCCGGATAACGCCCGGCCCGAGTTCGGCGATGGTGCCGGACACTTCGAGGCCGAGGATTTCCGAATCGCCGGGAGGGGGCGGGTACTTGCCTTCGCGCTGGACCAGGTCGGGACGGTTGATCGAGGTGGCGACCACCTTGACCAGAACTTCGCCTTCTTTGGGTGCCGGCTTGTCAACGTCGCCGACTTTCAGAACGTCAAGACCACCGAAGCCATCCATTAATACTGCTTTCATCGCTTGTCTCCTGTTATGTGAATTAAAAATATGTTTGGTTCCTGTTATGTTTCAGACTGCAAGAATACAGAAAACAGAATGTAGAATACAGAAGATAGAACAAATTGACTTGCAAAAACAAGTTTGACAGCAAAAGGGGCTTGTTCCTGGTCCTCTCCTGTCTCCTTTTATTCAGGCTCCTTGACGAACCGGTAGCCTCTGCCCCGCACGGTCAGGAAATGCCGGGGATTGGCCGGGTCGTCCTCGAAGTATTTGCGCAGCCGCACGATGAAATTGTCCAGAGTGCGGGTTTCGGTGTCTTCCACCAGCCCCCAGACCGATTTGAGCAGTTCGGTGCGGGCCAGGGTCTCGCCTTCATTGGCAAAAAAACTGGCCAGCATGCGGCACTCGAGCTCGGTGAGTCGGATGTCGCCATGCGCTGTGGCCGCCTGCATGTTTCTCAGGTCGACACGGTTGCTGCCGAACTGGTAACTCTCCTGCCTGGCTATGCCTGGGCTGGTACCATGCCGAGCGTCGCAGCATGCCGCGCACCCGCAACAGGAACTCGTCCAGGCTGAAAGGCTTGGTCAGGTAATCGTCGGCCCCCTCCTTGAGACCGCTGATGCGATCCTGCTCTTCGCCGAGCGCCGTCAGCATGAGTATCGGCAGCTGTGGTGCCGATTGGCGCATGCGCCGGCAGAGGTCGAGGCCGTGGCTGTCCGGCAACATCAGGTCGAGAACAACGAGATCAAAAGGTTGATGCTCAAAGGCTGCCATCGCCGCGGCTCCGGTCTCGACGTGGGTGACCAGAAAGCCCTCATGCTCCAGGTTGAAGATCAGCCCGCGGGCGATATGCGTTTCATCTTCGACGAGCAGCAGGTGTGGTTGCTTCATGGCGCCTCGCTTTGAGCCGGCGGCGCAAGCGGGAGGATGATCCGGAACGTCGTGCCTTGCCCTTTGCCATGGCTCTCAACCTTGACCTGGCCGTGGTGGCGTCGCACCGTGGCATGGACGATGAACAGGCCGAGCCCGGTGCCGCGGATGTTTTCGTTGGTGCGGCGTATGCGATAGAACATGTTGAAGATCTTCTTCTGGTCACGGATGTCTATGCCGCGGCCGCGGTCGGCAAAGGCCAGGCAGCACTTGCCTTCCTCGCGACTCAGAGTAACGGTGATGTCGGGCGGAGCGTCGGAATAGAGGATGGCGTTTTCGAGCAGGTTGCGCAACACGGTTTCCATCGCATCCTGGTCGATGGCGGCATAGATGCCTGGCGTGACGTCGAGGGCCAGTTTGCCAGCCTTGGGCAGGTTGAACTGGCGGGCGCGAAAATATTTTTCGACGAAGGCGCTGAAGTCAATGATTTGCAGCTCGAGGCGCCAATGCCTCTGGCCGATCCGGTTGGCTGACAGGAGATTGTCAATCAGGCCGTTGAGCCGGGCTGCGTCGCTCAACATGGTCTCGAGAAATCCCGCCAGGCGCTCCGGTGTGGGCTGGTGTCGGCGAATCGTCTCCAGGTGCAGTTGCAGCGAGGCCAGCGGCGATTTGAGCTCATGGGTGACCTGGGAGATGAACTGGCGCTGTTCGCGCACCAGGGCCGCTTGTCTGCGCCAGTAGAGGAAGATGACGTAGACGCCGACCAGGATCGAAATCAGCAGCAGCAGTCCTTCGGTCAGAATCAGCCAGTCCGGTCCGCCGACCAGCAGCTCGGGACTGTATTTTTCTGCCAGTGCTCTTAATTTACGATGGCTGCCAAGAAACCAGTTTAGCCAGACAACCAGAACCAGCACCCAGGCGATCTGGATGCCGATAAAGGCCATGAGCGGATTGAAGATACGTTTAAGCCAGTGCATAGGAGCCATCTTTACCACTCCTGTCGCCGAGCGACAAGGGGAAGGTGGGCCGTCTTTTACAGAATTATTACAAAGCCGGCAGGGCCTCTTTGCTAAAATAAGATTAATTTCAGCGTAATAGAAGTTGTATCTAAGGAGTTATTATGCGCATTGGCAAACATGAAGTTCCCTCTCCCCTGATCCAGGGCGGCATGGCCGTTCGTGTGTCCGGGGCCCGTCTGGCCGGAAACGTGGCGCGTTGCGGCGGCATCGGCATCGTAGCTACGGCCGGGATTGCTCTGAATTCGCCACTTTATACCGGGGATAATTACTTTAGCGCAGAGCCTCAGGCCCTCAAGGCTGAACTTGCCAAAGCGTATGAAATAGCTCCGGATGGCGTCATTGGCACCAATTGCATGGTGGCGGTTACTGACTTCGCCGAGCTGGTCAAGGCTTCCTGTGAGGGGGGAGCCAAGCTGATTATCAGCGGCGCCGGCTTGCCAATGAATCTCCCCGAATTGACGGCCGCCTGGCCGGATGTGGCCCTGGTACCGATCGTTTCCTCGGTGAAAGCGGCCGAATTGATCGCCCGCAAATGGCATAAAGCCTATCAGCGCCTGCCTGATGCCATCGTGGTTGAGGACCCTGATACTGCCGGTGGCCATCTTGGCGATAAGCTCGAGAACATCGGCACCGGCCAGTATGACCAATATGGAACCGTTCGCGGAGTCAAAGCTTATATGCGGGACACCTGGAATCTCGATATCCCGATTATCGCGGCCGGAGGAGTCTGGGATCGGGCCGATCTGCAGTATGCCTTGGAGCAGGGGGCTGATGGCGTGCAGATGGGGACGCGCTTCGTCTGTACTGAAGAGTGTGACGCTGCCGATGCGTTCAAGCAGGCCTACCTGAACTGCAAAGAGGAAGATATCGGCCTGATCATGAGTCCGGCCGGCCTGCCCGGCAGGGCCCTAGTTGCCAATGTTGAAGCGATTCGCGAGCGCGACCTGGAAATGACCCCGTTTTGTCCGACCGGTTGCCTGCGCAAGTGTACCTACAAGTCCGACGGTGAACGCTTCTGCATCGTTCATGCGCTTGATCGCGCCCAGCGCGGTGATACGGAAACCGGTCTGGTGTTCTGCGGCTCCAATGCCTGGAAGGCGACGCGCATCGAGACGGTGCAGGAAATTTTCGATGAACTGTTTCACACTGAAATCCCTCTCCACGTGAACGCATAACTGCAACCAAAGCCAAGTTTCTTGACAAAGGCAGCCCAACGGGGTTGCCTTTGTTTGTTTGGAGCTGTTGCCTGTGGTGTCTAACTGTTGACAGATACAATGGATTTTGGTTCACTGCAAACGGTCGCGCGTCTCTGCGAATATGCCATGCCAAGCGACGTAGGGTGATGTTCAGCGAGGCGAGGAGCCACAACACCACAGTGCATTTTTGCAGGGGGGATCGTATGCCGAAAAACAACGCCAAGCAGCTGGGAAATATCCTTCTTGAAAAGGGAATAATCACGGAAGATCAGTTGGACCAAGGGCTGCGTCGCAAGGGGCAATTGGCAAAACGCCTCGGTTCGACGCTCGTCAAGCTCGGTTTCCTTGAGGTCTCTGTGCTGGCGCGCGTCCTTGCCGAGCAGGCGGGAACTGCCGGCTGTGACCTCTTCACCGTGCGCATTCCGGGCGATGCTCTGGCCACGTTGACGCCGGCCCAGGTTCGGACGTTCCGCGTAATACCTGCCGGATTCACCGGTCAGAAGGCCCAGGTGCTCACCGCAGACCCACAAGATCGCGAAGTCCTTGACAAGGTCGCCTTTGCCCTCGGTATAAGTGTGCAGCCGGTGATTGTCCCCGAGTACCAGATGGTTGTCGCACTGAAAAAGCTCGACGAGATGGGCCGTTTCCCCAAAGACGGCCTTTCCCCGGCTTTCTGGGGTGAGGCCTCGATCGATATCGAAGTCGCCGCGAGTTACCCGGATATCTGGGAATTGTGTGGCACCCTGGCGAAGTCCCACGCCTCAGACCTCTTGCTGGTGGCCGGCGCGCCGCCGAGCATCAAACAGCATAACGAGGTCGTGCGCCTGAACAGCCCGCTGCTGACTCCGCAGCAGGTAACCAAATACGCCCAGGAGTTGATGACCGATCAGCAGTGGTCGCAATTTTCCCAGGACAAGGCGATCGATTTTGCCCTGACCCGCCCCGAGTTCGGCCGTTTTCGCATCAATGTCTATCGCCAGCGCAGTTCTATCTCAATTGCTATGCGGCATATTATCGAAGAGATCCCTGCCATGTCGGTACTCGGCCTCCCCGAGTGGCTGGAGCCGTTTGCCCTCAAGTCTCAGGGGCTGATTCTGGTGACCGGCCCGAACGGCCATGGCAAGACAACAACCCTGGCCGCCATGGTCGATCTGATCAATACCAGGAAGCGTCGTAACATCATCACCATAGAAGACCCGATCGAGTACCTGCACCGTCACAAGAACAGTAACGTCAATCAGCGTGAGGTCGGGCTTGATACCAAGACGTTCAACGAAGGCTTGCGGCACGTTTTCCGCGAAGCCCCCGATGTCATTATGATAGGAGAAATGCGCGATCGCGAGAGCATCGCCATCGCCCTGGAAGCTGCCGATACCGGTCATCTCGTCTTGAGCAGCATGCATGCCAACAACTCGATCCTGGCGATCAACCGGATAGTAGATGTCTTCCCCGCGGAAAGTCAGCAGCAGATCCGGGTGCAGCTGGCGGATAACCTGTTGCTGGTTCTCAACCAGCGGTTGGTGGAACGTAAGGATGGCAAAGGCCGCACCTTGGCCTACGAAAAGCTGGCCAACAGCTATCGCGTGGCGAACCAGATCCGCGAGGGGAAGGAGCATCACATCCGCGGCATCCTGCAGAGCGGTGCCGATGAGTTCGCCTCTCTCGACGCGCACCTGGCGCAGCTCTTTCGCGCCGGTAAGATCACCCGGGAAACGGCGACGCACTACTGTCAGGACCAGAAGGCGTTCAAGGACCTGCTTGCTCGTTAGAAGATGCGGCGAGTGGCGCGAAGCGGTATTCAGGTGCTGCCCCCTTACAGGGGTAGCACTTTTGACCCGAAACGCACCAAGCGGTTGGCCTCCTCTCTCGCCTTCTGCCGCGTAAATCTCCCTTAAACCTTGTCAGGTCAGCTCATGCTGTTGTAGAATGTCAAAATGTGGTTCGGGGAAACCCCGGACCTCATTCTTTTCTCAATCGACTGATTCATATAAGGAGCCGCCCTGATGGCAGCAAAAGAAGAATTCATCCCCAAGTGGATTGCCTGGGAGTCGACCCAGCGTTGCAACCTCAACTGCGTACACTGCCGGTGTTCCTCTGACATGGACGCGGCCGTCGGTGATTTTAATACCCAGGAAGCCTTCAAGCTGATCGATGACATCTGCGAAGTTAGCCAACCGGTCATGGTCCTCTCCGGCGGTGAGCCGCTGCTGCGCAAGGACATTTTCGAGATCGCCCGTTATGGTACGGAAAAAGGACTGCGCATGTGCATGGCGACCAACGGCACCCTGATCACCGACGATGTTTGCCGGCAGATGAAGGAGGCCGATATCAAGATGGTTTCCCTCTCCCTCGATGGGTCGACCGCCAAGATTCACGATGACTTTCGCTCCTGCCCGGGGGCCTTTGATGGGGTGGTGCGCGGCGCCGAAACGCTCAAGCGCAACGGCATCAAGTTCCTGGTCAACTCTTCCTTTACAAAGCGCAACCAGCACGACATCGGCGCCACCTTCAAGACCGCCAAGGAACTCGGCGCAACGGCCTGGTACATGTTCATGATCGTGCCCACCGGCCGGGGCGAAGAGATCATGAACGAGCTGATCTCCAAGGATGACTACGAGGAAATCCTCTCCTGGCACTACGAGCAGGAGAAGGGTGAGGACGAGATCCTCATGCGGCCGACCTGCGCGCCTCATTACTACCGGGTTGTTCCTCAAATGGCCAAGGCCGAAGGGGTTGATTTCAAACGCCGCAGCCTGACCTTCTCCACCGGCGGCGGCAAGGGGTGCATCGCCGCCCAGACGATCTGCCTGATCGACTGCTTCGGCAACCTCAAGCCCTGTTCCTACTTTCACTCCTCGGTGGGTAACGTCAAGCAGATTCCGTTCAAGGAGCTCTGGTTCAACAGCAAGACCTTCAACGACCTGCGCGACTTCAAAAAGTACAAGGGCAAATGCGGCGAGTGCGAGTTCATCAATGTCTGTGGCGGCTGCCGCGCTCGCGCCGACGCGGTTTATGGCGACTATATGGAAGAAGAACCGTTCTGCAACTACATCCCCAACCGTACCCGCAAGCGGATGGAGAAGGAAGCAGCAGAGAACGCAGAGAAAAACAGCTAATTTTGAATTTTGAATTCTTAATGCTTAATTCAATTCAAAGTTCACAATTCAAAATTAAAATTGCATTATACAGGAGGCAATTCGATGTCCCAAGATTACACGTTTCTCAAGGCCTGTCGCGGCGAGAAGACCGACTACACTCCCGTCTGGCTGATGCGCCAGGCCGGCCGCTACCTCCCCCAGTACATGGCGGTGCGCAAGAAGGTCACCTTCCTCGAGCTGTGCAAGACTCCTGAATTGGCTGCCGAGGTCACTATTCAGCCGATCGACTACCTGAACGCCGATGCGGCAATTCTCTTTTCCGATATTCTCACTCCGGTGGAGCCGATGGGTTTGAAGCTCGATTTCGTCCCCGGTCCGGTGTTCGAGAACCCGGTGCGCACCGCGGCCGATATCGACGCCCTGCGCATTCCGGTCATGGAGGAGGACGTCCCCTACGTCCTCGAAACGATCAAGATTCTGCGGCGCGAATTCGAAGGCCGGGTGCCGCTCATCGGCTTCGGCGGTGCGCCCTTCACCCTGGCCTGCTACATGGTTGAAGGGAAAGGGAGCAAGGATTTCGCCCAGATCAAGCGCATGATGTACGGTGCGCCTGAGCTGTACGCCAAACTGATGGACAAGATCACCGAGATGGACCGCCAGTACCTCAACGCCCAAGTCAGGGCCGGTGCCCAGGCGATCCAGATCTTCGACACTTGGGGTGGCATCGTTTCGCCGCTCGACTACGAGAAGTACGTGCTTCCCTACACCCAGAAGTTAATCAACGGCCTCGACCGCTCGGTGCCGATCATCCATTTCGTCAAGGGTGCCGGCACCATGCTCGACATCGTCGCCAAGGCCGGATCCGATGTCATGGGTCTTGACTGGCACGTCAACCTCGGCAAGGCCCGCGACATTATCGGTCCCAAGATCGCCGTGCAGGGGAACCTCGACCCGACCGTGCTGTATGCGCCCAAAACGCACATCGAGCGGGAGGTCAAGCGCATCCTCGACGAGAATGCCGGCCGCCCGGGGCACATCTTCAACCTCGGCCATGGCATCCTGCCAACCGTTGATCCGGAGCATGCTCGCTTCATGGTCGAGTGTGTGCACAAACATAGCGGTAAGTAGCGCGTGGCGCGCGGTGCAATAATCTATTAACCATTAACCATTCACGGTTTACTGATGAACCTCGACAAGCCGACCGGACTGGTGTTTCTGAATATGGGCGGACCTGACTCCTTGAGAGCGGTCCGCCCGTTTCTGTATAATCTCTTCTCCGATCGCGACCTGATCCAGCTGCCGGCCGGAGCCCTGTTGCAGAAGCCCTTCGCATTCCTGATCAGCCGGCTGCGGGCGCCGAAAGTGAAAGTGAACTATGCTTCGATCGGCGGCAAGTCACCGCTGCTCGAATGGACCGTCAAGCAGGCTGAAGGGACGGCCCGCGTGCTGGGCGGGCAGGTCAAGCCGTTCGTAGCGATGCGTTACTGGCGGCCCCGTGCCGAGGAGTGTCTGCGTCGGATGAAGCAGGAGGGGATCCAGCAGGCGGTCGTGCTGTCACTCTACCCCCACTACACCAACGCGACCACAGGCAGCAGCCTCAAGGATTTCAAGGCGACGGTGGCGCGCATTTACCCAGAGCTCGAGTACACCGTCATCCGTGAATGGTACGACTGGCCGGCCTACCTGGATGCACTGGCCAACCGGGTGCGCGAAGGGCTGGAAAAGTTCCATGAGCTGGTGCGCGACGAAATCCCGATCCTCTTTTCAGCCCACGCTTTGCCTCAGAAGTTCATCGATGAGGGCGATCCCTACCTCGATCATGTCCTCTGCACCGTCAGGGGCGTGATGGAGCGGTTTGAGGCGCGGCCATGGCTGCTCGGCTTCCAGAGCCGCTCCGGTCCGGTGCAGTGGATGGCGCCCGATACCCTGGAGGTCCTTGATAAACTTGGCGCCGAGAAGGCACCCGGAGCTTTGATCGTGCCGGTCTCTTTTGTCTCGGATCATATCGAGACGCTGCAGGAAATTGATTTCGAAATGCGCATGCACGCAGAGAAGATCGGCCTGCCGCGTTTCGAGAGAGTGCCGTCTTTGAATGATCACCCGGACTTTCTGCAGGCGCTTGCCGGCCTGGTAAAGTATCATCTGGAGCATTTATGACCGTCATCTGTCGCCATTGCGGGGCAGAATTCGACCCGGAGGTTCTGACTGACGATGCTGCCGTTCAGGCCGGTCTGATCCTGGCACGGGAACGCTACGACGACGCCGGCAAGGTCTGTGCAAACTGTCTTGCCAGCCGTGGCCGCCTAGCGATGATGTATGACCCTTCCTGTCATCATTGAAGCATGGTAATCTATGCCCATGCCGTCATTATGCATCGGTGAAATACTGGCCGCTTGCCGGCTGGTTCTCCTGAAGGGTTTGTTGCTGTTGCAGCGAAACGCTTCTGTCCCACTGGGAGCAGCGTGTTGCCCGGGGCCATCATTAGGGTATTCTTTAATGTGATGCGTACTTTCTTCGAAAAAATAGGCTATGAAACGCTCTGGTTCCTGGAATCCTACGGACGGATGGGGCTCTTTCTGACGCGGACCGTCGTCAGCATTTTCAAGCCGCCCTTCAAACTACGGCCGGTGGTGCGGCAGATGCACTTTATCGGTGCCTGTTCGGTCTTTGTCATCCTGTTTACCGGGTTGTTCACCGGCATGGTCCTCGGCCTACAAGGCTATTACTCATTGCGCAAGTTCGGTTCCGAAGGGTTTCTCGGCTCGGCAGTGGCCTTAAGCCTGATCCGTGAACTCGGCCCGGTCCTGACCGCACTGATGGTGATCGGCCGGGCCGGTTCGGCCATCTGCGCCGAAGTGGGCATCATGCGCAATTCGGAACAGATCGATGCACTTGAATGCATGGCTGTCGATCCGTTTCGCTACCTGATCATGCCGAAACTTCTGGCCGGCATCCTGGTCTTGCCGCTCTTGACGGCGATCTTCGACGTGATCGGCATCTTTGGCGGTTATCTGGTGGGGACTGGCCTGTTCGGTATCAACCCGGGCGTCTATTTCCAGAGGATGTATACGAGCGTAGTTTGGGCTGACATCGAAATGGGCCTGGTGAAATCTCTGCTCTTCGGCCTGCTGCTGGTCTGGATCACCGCATGCAAGGGGTTCTACCTGCACCTCGAGCGATCCGGTGGTTTCGGCGCCGAGGGGGTCAGCCGGACGACGACCGATGCGGTCGTGATGTCGTCGGTGAGTGTCCTGGTCTGGGATTACCTGATCAGCGCCCTGCTACTGTGAGACAGGCACTCATGTTATGATGGAATCGATGAATTCTCAACTTGGGGATCATGCTTCGGTCGTGATCGAACTGATCGGAGTGAAAAAACGCTTCGGCCGGCAGATGGTGCTGCGCGGTGTAGACCTGGTCGTGCGGGAGGGGCGGACCCTGGTGATTGTCGGCGCCAGTGGCCAGGGCAAGAGCGTGATCGTCAAGCATATGCTCGGGCTGGTCAGCCCGACACGCGGCACGGTCAAGGTCTTCGGCCATGACCTGCAACGGCTCAAGCGCCGCGAACTCGATGAGATCCGCAGCAACTTCGGTGTGCTCTTTCAGAACGCGGCACTGTTTGACTCACTGAGCGTCTACGATAATGTCGCTCTGCCGCTGCGTGAGCGGACGCGTTTGAACGAAGAGTTGATTCGGGACAAGGTTATGCAGAAACTCACCCTGATGGATATGGAAAAGGCCGTGGCAAAGTTCCCGGCACAACTCAGCGGTGGCATGCGCAAGCGGGTCGGGCTGGCGCGTGCCCTGGTCCTCGATCCCAAGGTGGTCTTCTTCGACGAACCGACGACAGGTCTGGATGTCCACAAGAGCAACGAACTTTATCGCCTTTTTTATCGAACCCAGCAGCAACTCGGCTACACTGCGGTGATCGTCAGTCACGATGTACCGAAGATCTTCAAGTTGGCCGATGATGTGGCTCTGCTTGCCGATGGCCAGATCCAGGGGTGCATGTCTCCGGAAGCGTTCCAGATGTCCGATCAGCCCCAGATCAGGGCGTTCGTCGAGGAAACCATGGGCCATCTTTATTCGAGTGACGAGGAGGAGGACAACTTCTATGCGTAAGTTCAACCTCGAAATAGTGGTCGGTGTGTTTATGGTTGTAGGTTTTGTCTGTTTCGCCTGGCTGTCCGTGCGCCTCGGTGACATCAACCTGTTCAGTCGGTCGACCTACCAGGTGATGGCCAGCTTCGGTTCGGTCTCCGGGCTCAAAAACGGCGCCATCGTCGAAATTGCCGGGGTTCAGGTCGGCAAGGTGGCGGACATCAGTTTCGATGCCGGCAAGTACGAGGCCAAGATCACGATGGCGATCGATAACGACGTGGTCCTCCAGGAGGACAGCATCGCGTCAGTGCGTACGGCGGGGATCATCGGTGACCGTTACATCAATATCTCCCCTGGCGCGTCCGATGTCGAGATTCACGACGGCGGCCGGATCGTTGAGACCGAGTCGGCGATCAACCTTGAAGAACTGGTCAGCAAGTACATCTTCGAGAAAAAATAAGCCCGGTCTATCTTTGCTCCTGAGGAAATGGTCGATGCTGCATATTCACAAACTGGTTTTAGCTGCGATGCTTGTGTTGCTGTGCGGGGGGTGCTCATTAGCCTGGTCGGCCGGCACCGAAGCTGCACCATCACCAGCGACACCGCCCACACCAGTACGCGACTGGACGCAATTGGATGCTGATGAAGAGGAACTCGACGTCTGGGACCCGATCGAACCATTCAACCGCGGCATGTTCTGGTTCAATGACAAGCTCTATTTCTATGCTCTCAAGCCCGTTGCACGCGGTTATCGGGCCGTTCTGCATGAAGACCTGCGCCAGGCGGTGGGGAATTTCTTCCACAACCTGGCGACGCCGGTGCGGTTTCTCAACGCCCTGTTGCAATTGAAAGGCGTCAAGGCCACCGATGAACTGGTCAAGTGCATCTTTAATTCGACGTTCGGGCTGGCGGGGTTCCTCGACGTGGGTGCCGGGTTGCCTGCTGACCAGGATGGCGAGGACTTTGGCCAGACGCTCGGGCACTACGGGACGCCGCCCGGGTTTTACCTGGTAATCCCGATCCTGGGCCCGTCGAATGCCCGCGATGCAGTCGGCAAGGTGGCGGATGCGATGACGCACCCGGTGACGTCCCCCTATTATTTCAAGATGAAACCGCTCGAAGTGGTCGGGGCCCAGGCCTTGGAAAAGGTCAACGCCCTGTCCCTTGACAAGGATACCTACGAAGCGATCAAGCAGGATGCTCTCGACCCCTATCTGTTCGTGCGTAATGCTTTTATGCAAAACCGGGCTGCCAAGATCGAGAACTAGATGTTCTGCGAGAGATTGAAAGAGGTGTGACTATGCGTTGTTTGAAAATACTTGTACTGATTTACTGTAGTCTGTTGCTGATCTCCGCTGTGTCCTCTGCCGTGACGCCGAAGGCACAGGTCCAGGCGACGGTAGACCAGGTGATTGAAGTGCTGCGCGACAAACAACTTCAGGGTGAGCCGCGCCGGAAGACCCTTAGCCAACTGATCCGCGCCCGTTTCGATTTCACCATCATGTCTCAGCGCACCCTCGGCAAGTACTGGAAGAGTGCGACGGCCGCTGAGCAGGCACGTTTCGTGGAGCTCTTCTCCGAGCTGCTCGAGGCGAGCTATATCGGCCGCATCGAAGCCTACAGTGATGAAACCGTCAGCTACGGTGAGGAAACGCTCGAAGAGGACCGTGCCGAAGTCGCGACAATGGTCCAAAGCGGTGGAACCCATGTCCCCATCGTTTACCGCATGGTGCAGCAGGGAGATCAATGGTTCGTCTATGATGTCGTGATCGAAGAAGTGAGCCTGATCAGGAACTACCGCAGCAGTTATGGGGAGATTGTGCGCAAGGAAGGTTTTGCCGGGCTGTTTGCGCGTATGCAGGAAAAGATCAGTGAACTCCGGCAGTCACCCATGAGCACGGCGGGGAAGTGATGAGCATGCTGCATCCAATAGAAAGCGCATGTCGCGGCGATAACTGCTCCCAGCAGCTGTGTCGTAAGATGAAGAAGGAGCTTGGCTTTTTCAGCTTTCTCTCTGAGGAGGATCTCGAGGAGGTCAGCCCGTTTTTCAACTGCCGCATGGTGCTGTCCGGTAACAATGTGTGGACCTCGGGAGATCCTAGCGATTACGTCGCTTTTATCGTCTCCGGCCGGGTACAGATCAAGGTAAACACGGAATTCCCCGGCAAGCAGGTGGTGGTCGGTGTCTTCAGCCGGGGGGCCGCCATCGGCGTCAGTTGCACGGTCAGCCAGCGGACGCGGAATACCACGGCCCAGGCCATGGAGGACACCGGATTGCTGCTGATCACCCATGAGAATTTCAACCAGCTTATCGACCGGCACCCGCAGCTCGGCGTCAAACTGATGCAGGGGATGCTGCTTTCGGAGTCAAACCGTTTGCAGAAAGCCTATATGCGGTTGGCCTCCATATTTTGAGCGTAGATTACAACCCAGTCTCTTGCAATTGCTCTAGCAATTTCTGCTGCTCGTCACTCAACTCGTCCGGCACGGCAATCTCAACCACCGCGTAAAGATCTCCGGCATGCTTGCCCGGTCGTCCCGGGACACCGAAGCCTTTCAGCCTGATCTTGCTGCCGCTCTGCACGCCGGGTTTGACCTTGATCCGCTTGGGCTCCTCGAGGGTCTCTACGGTGGCCGAGGTGCCGAGGCATGCTCCGGTAAAGGGGATTTTGACGGTTGTGAACAGGTCACTCCCCTCGCGCCGGAAACGGGAGTCAGTGGTCACGTTGATCTCCAGTATCAGATCGCCGGCCGGCCCACCCGTTGAACTCGCCCCGCCTTTCCCCGATATGCGCAGCTTCTGACCTGACTCGACACCGGCCGGAATGCGTACCTGCAACTGTTCGGTCTGCCCGGCGCGATCGAGTTCCACCCGGCGTTCGCCGCCCAGCACTGCCTGGCGAAATGGAATGGTCAAGCGCATCAGGTAATCCTGGCCCTTTGTGGCGCGGGGGCGCTGGTGCGTACCGAAGCCCTGATGGCTCCCTGTGCCGCCAAATAGCTGGCTGAGGATGTCGTCGCCGCCACGGCCGCCAAAGCCGAATTCCCGGAAGATGTTGCCAAGGTCGACGTTGCGGAAGATGTCTTCCTGTGAAAAACGCTGGTGGAAGCCGGTGTCGCCGAACTGGTCATACTGCTGTTTTTTCTCCGGATCGGAGAGCACGGCGTAGGCTTCTGTGATCTCCTTGAAACGCTCTTCGGCCTTCTTGTCCCCGGGGTTCTTATCGGGATGGTACTTCAGCGCCAGCTTGCGGTAGGCTTTTTTGATCTGGTCGGCGCCGGAGGTTTTTTCAACACCGAGGACGGCATAGTAATCTTTGGCCATGAAGTTTCCTTAAGCCTGAATGCAGGCAGAATCAATGTAATGACGGTATGGCCAGTCGTCAAGGGTGAGCAGGGTCGCGGAAGGCGAAAAAGCTTCTGCAAACTGTCTCGAACTTCCGGTCACAGGACCACCCAGTCCGGGGTCAGCTTTTGCTAGCCTCCAGCCTGGGATCTCCAGCTTTGCAGATGTTCCTCGATGAAGGCCATGATTTTGGCCTGTTCCTCCTGCCCCTTGCCGATCACTTCCAACGGTTTGCCAAAGGCGAAGTGGATCGGTCTGGACGGCAAGATCGGGCCGAAATCCTTGACCATCTTGCCGGGCGACCAGGCCCAGGTCAGAAGGGCCACCGGGACCACGATGGCTCCGGTCTTCCTGGCGAGCTT
This sequence comes from uncultured delta proteobacterium, assembly GCA_963825615.1. Lineage (GTDB taxonomy): Bacteria > Desulfobacterota > Desulfuromonadia > Desulfuromonadales > BM103 > JAHEDT01. The sequence continues at coordinate 349,657 of CAWGTV010000006.1, read as the reverse complement.
GATGCCGATGCTGTTGAACTGCTTGGGGTCGAAATCGATGGTGCGCGTATGTTGGGGGAAAATAATCAGCGAACGGCCCTGCTCCAGGCGCCGGGCTCCTTCTTCCATAACCACCATGAAGTCGTCGCGCGGATTGACGCGATCGACAACCACCGGGTCGCGGGTTCTAACGATGTCGCCGAAGACTGGGTAATCGACCAAGCTGCGCTTGATGATATAGGTCAGGTCAAAGATGTGGGGCATGATCAGCGACGGCAGGACGAAGGTCTCGAGGGTGCTCATATGGTTGCCGATGAAAATGCACGGCCGCTCGATCCCCTGGAGGTTGTCCAGACCAGTTACGTGCAGATGGCAGCCGGTTGCCTCCAGGGCCTTGACGGTGTTGAGGCTGTTGTTGTACCAGTCGATTGAATCGTAGTTGTTGCGCTTTGCCGCTGCGCTGCCACCCCAGACGATGGCTATCTCCTTGAGGTAAAAGGAGATGGAGGGGAACAGTCTTGTCAACCACCCGATCTTGCGTTGCGGGGAGTGATATTCATTTCCTGTGTAAAAAGCCTGGATTTCGTTCATGGGACTTTCTGTACCTGTGCTGTGGAACGTGACGAGCGAAAACGGAAAAGGGCCAGTGCGCTGGCCATGCTCAGCCCTGCACAAAGAAACAGGGCGTTGAGGCCGAACCAATCGCCAATATAGCCTAAGATCACGGATCCTGCAAAGATTCCCGTATCGATCCCCCCGGTAAAAATTCCCGTCGCCTTGCCGCGGACCGTGGCCGGCTCATTGCGGACGGCCATGGTATTCAACAGTGGGAAGAGCAGGCCGTGACCTGTCCCAGAGAGTACCCCGGCGCTACAGAGCAGTAATTGGCTGTGGGTCAACGGCAGGAGGAAGATGCCGGCCATGTACAGGATGATGCTGTAAGGCAGTACGCGATTCTCGCCAAGATAATCCGCGAACCTGCCGCCGCAAAAGCGCACCGCGATGGCCCCGCCGGAATAGCAGAAAAAATAGACCGAGATGAAGCCCAGGCCGCGCTCTTCTGCCAGGGGCGCTACAAAGCCGCCGGTAGCCGCGAGCCCGAAACCGAACAGAAGGGCCAATAGTCCCACCACGATGAATTTTTCCCTTCTAAGCAGGCCGAAAAAGGTTTCCCGGCCTCGTGTCTCGCCGGCTGCACTGCTTTCCTGAAGGGGTTGATGAACGAGTAGGGCAATTGCCGCGAGGCCGCTGCCACTCAGGAAAAGCCCGATAAAACCGAAGTGCTCAAGGGTGGTTTCGGCCAGTACCGGGCCGATGGCGATGCCAAGCAGGCCGGAGATGCCGAACATGCCGATTCCCTCGTTGAGGCGATGCTGCGGCAGGATATCGGCCATGAAGGTGAAAACCGCGGTAAAGCAGATCGCCAGGCCGACGCCGTGGGCGGCACGGACCAGCAGCAAAAGTGGGTATCCCGAGCCGAGCGGCTCCTGAACGGCGATATAGAGGAACGGTGCAACGACCATGAGGATGCAGCCGAGGGTATAGCTGCGCTTGCGGCCGATGCGATCGATCATCTCGGCCACCCATGGACGGCAGATTGCGGAAGCCAGGGCAAACACACCCATGATGACGCCAATATCCCCTTGGTTGCCGCCGTGCTCGAGGATGTAGAGCGGCAACAGGAAGAAGGCGCTGAAACTGGCGGTGTGGCAGAGGTTGGCCAGAGCCATGGCCCAGAATGCGGGTGTATAGAGCATCGTTTCTCGTTCGTTGACACGTTGTGTTTGGGGCATTCTGGCGTGGAGCCGGTGGGGAGTCAAGTCACAATCGGAGTTTGTAACGAGGGTCGGACAAGGCAAAATTTCAAAGTATTTTCTCTCGGTGAATAGTAATTTGCCAGAGACCTGTTATTAGTATTCTATAATACTCTGCGGCCTCGGCAGTTCCCTCCCTATACAGGCCCAGAGCTTAGCCTCACTCCCCCCCCTCCTGTGAGTGGGGCTTTTTTTTGTAAACAAGTCCTCTTAATTAAGGCTCCGCTCGTAGTTAGTCCTTTTTAACTCGCTCGTAGTTTGTCCGGGGCCTAGGGGGGCTTGAATCAATCGGCCTCCTATTCATAAACCGCTTCACCATCGTCTTCCTCATCTTCTTCATCGCTATCGACCAATGCAACGGAGCTTGCCCCGGCTGTCATCATGTTGCCTATCCGCTCCTTGAAGACGCTGCCGACCTCTTCCCAACCACAGGTCTCTTCCGAATGGTCCTTGAGCCGCAACCAGGTCAGTTCGGGAACGAGATAGTCCTCTTCCGTTTTGACATGGAGCTGATTTGTAAAATCCGGCTCGAGCAAATCCCATTCATCAGGGACTTCTAGCCAGCGCTCAACAACGACCTTGATTGTTTTCATAAATATCCTCCCCATTTGCAAATATTATTGAGGCAACAATTTCAATTGCTTGATTTGTTATCAACAAAGATAGATGAGTGCAGGGTGATGTCAATTCAGGAGCAATTGTTTAGCGGGAGGATTGTGCAGATTTCTCCTGCCGTACGAACTGCGTTACGCGCCCGACAGCCACCAGTCGCTTGCTCCAGTAGGCCTCCGCGAGGCTTGCGTAACTGACTCCTTTTCCGGAGGAGGGGGCATGGATGAAGCGGGTGTGGTCGTCATAGATACCGATGTGGGACACCTTGTCGGCGGCGATGGTGAAAAAGAGCAGGTCGCCGGCCTGCATCTCGTTGGGGTTGACCAACTGGCTGCTGCGGAAGATCTCCATTGATGTGCGTGGCAGCTCGATGCCTGTCTGGCTGAAGGCGTACCAGACCAGGCCGCTGCAGTCGAATCCTCCCGGGTCCGCGCCGCCGTAGCGGTAAGCCACGCCGAGCATTGCACGGGCGACACCAAGTGCTTCCAGACCGGGGTTGATTGCCGGGTCTGCTGTGGTTACGGTATAAGCTGCCGGTTGCGGTGTGCCAACACACGCCGCTGTCATGACAGACAGGCAGAGGATTAAGAGCCAATTGACCATTTTGTGCATAGCGGCAGTCATAACTCGTTTTTTTAAAGTCATCGGGGTGGTATTTGACGACGATAAGCTTTGAATAGCAAGCATTGTTCCAAGATGATGGCACAGCGCCCGGGTTTTCGGGGGATTGCCTTTGCCACCACCACGGATTTGAGGTATCTTGCTGGTGACGATATCACAGTAAGGAACCGTTCCTAATGAAGCAGGCAATGCAGACGATTTATCTGAAAGACTACCAGCCGCCGACCTACCTGGTCGATGCAATTGATCTCCACGTCGAGCTCGACCCGAACCGGACCCGGGTGCGGACACGATTGCAGATGCGGGTCAACCCGGCAGCTACGGACCGTTCCGGTTCGCTGACTTTGGATGGCCGGCACTTGGAATTGTGCCACGTCAAGCTTGATGGCCGCGAGCTCACAACCGCTGAGTACCTTCTGGACGGCCAGGGACTAACGATCCCCGGCGTTCCGGAACAATTTACCCTGGACACGCTGGTGGAGATCAACCCGGAGGCCAACACGGCTCTCGAAGGACTTTACCGGGCCAGCGGCATCTTTTGCACCCAGTGCGAAGCCCAGGGGTTTCGCAAGATCACCTTCTACCCTGACCGGCCCGATGTTATGGCCCGCTACACCACGACCCTGGTGGGGCACCGTGACAGTACGCCTGTGTTGCTGGCCAACGGCAACCTGACCGCTTCCGGGGCCTTGGACGACGGCCGCCATTTTGCCACTTACGAAGACCCCTTCCCGAAACCGAGCTACCTCTTTGCCATGGTCGCCGGCCCGTTGACCGTTATCGAAGACAGCTTCGTCACCATGTCGGGGCGGACCGTCAGCCTGCAGATTTTCGTCGAGGAGCGTAATCGCTACAAGTGCGACCATGCCATGGTCTCCCTTAAAAATGCCATGCGCTGGGACGAAGAGAGCTACGGGCTCGAGTACGATCTCGACGAATACAAGGTCGTCGCGGTGGATGATTTCAACATGGGGGCGATGGAGAACAAGGGGCTGAACGTTTTTAACTCCAAGTATGTCCTGGCTCGGCCGGAAACGGCGACTGACGCGGATTTCCAGGGGATCGAGGGCGTTATCGCCCACGAGTACTTCCACAACTGGACCGGCAACCGCGTCACCTGCCGCGACTGGTTCCAGCTCAGCCTCAAGGAGGGGCTGACGGTCTTTCGCGACCAGGAGTTCTCTGCCGACATGGGTTCGCGGGCGGTCAAGCGGATCTCCGATGTCCGCCTGCTGCGCAATGTCCAGTTCCCCGAAGACGCCGGGCCGATGGCTCATCCGGTGCGCCCCGAAGCGTATATCGAGATCAACAATTTCTATACTGCCACGGTCTACAACAAGGGTGCCGAAGTCATCCGTATGTACCAGACCGAATTGGGGGAAGAGGGTTTCCGGCGCGGCATGGACCTTTACTTCGCCAGGCATGACGGTCAGGCGGTGACCACCGACGATTTCCTCGCTGCCATGGCCGACGCCAACGGTGCCGATCTGAACCAGTTCCGGCGCTGGTACAGCCAGGCGGGTACGCCGCTGCTCGATGTGCGCAGCGTTTACGACGAATCGACCAGAGAATTCCGGCTGCACGTCCGCCAGTCCTGTCCGGACACCCCGGGGCAAACCGGCAAACAGCCTTTCCTCATTCCGCTGCAGGTCGGCCTGCTTGGACCTGACGGTCATGATCTGCCGCTGCAACTGGACGGCGAAGACCTCCCGTACGGGACCTCGCGGACCCTGCAGGTCACGGCTGCCGAGCAGCAGTTTGTGTTTGTCAATCTCCCGGTCGCACCGGTGCCATCGCTGCTGCGCGGTTTTTCCGCACCGGTCAAAATCAGGTATCCGTACAGCAGGCAGGAACTCGCCTTTCTCTTTGCCCACGACAGTGATGCGTTCAACCGCTGGGAGGCCGGCCAACGCCTGGCGACCGAGGTCCTGCTGGAGATGATCGCCGAGTCCGCAAGGGGCGGCCAACCGCAGGCCCCGGCAGATTTCCTGGCGGCTTTCCGGACCGCCCTGACCGACCGGAGCGCGGATCCCGCCCTGCTGGCGTTGGCGTTGACCCTGCCCGGTGAAATGGAACTGGCGGAAGCCATGACGATCGCCGACCCGGGTGCTATTCATCGTGCCCGGCAAACGTTGCGCAGCGCTTTGGCGCTGGAACTGCATGGCGAATTCACTGCGGTCATGGTGGACATGCAGGATCATGGCCTGTATTCCCTGGAGCCGATGGCGATCGGTCGTCGCAGCCTGAAAAACCTCTGCCTGGGCTACCTGGCTCTCCTCGACAAGAGGGACGTTCAGCAGGTCTGCTTCGATCAGTTTATAGATGCCAATAACATGACGGACCGCCTGGCCGCACTGACCTGCCTGGTGCACAACCACCTGCCGAAATGGGAGGAAGCCCTGGCGGCCTTCTACCACCAGTTCGAGGATGACCCGCTGGTGGTCGACAAGTGGTTTACCCTGCAGGCAACGTCCCCGCAGCCGGAGACCCTGGTCAGAGGTTCGCGAACTTATGGGACATCCGGCCTTTACCATGCTTAACCCGAACCGGGTGCGCGCCCTGGTCGGTGCCTTTGCCCATGGCAACCCGGCCCTGTTCCACGACCTGTCCGGAGCCGGATATGCCTTTGTCACTGACCGGGTCCTTGAACTCGACGCTCTCAACCCCCAGGTGGCGGCCAGGATGATGGCTCCCTTGAGCCGCTGGCGGCGCTACGACAGCGATCGGCAAACCTTGATGCGCCAGCAGCTTGAGCGTCTTCGGGCGCAGGCAGAGTTGTCCTCGGATGTGGGCGAAATCGTGCAAAAATCTTTGAACTGACGGGACGAGCCACGCGGGACACGGGACGGGTGCGCTCGTGCTCTTGCCGTGCTGTCTGCCTCATATATGATGTATGAATTCTGAGACATGAAATTTTGCAGGAAGTCCTGATCGTCGGATGCGGCGATATCGGCGTGCGGGTGGCCCGCCTGGTGCAACAGGCCGGTGGCCATGTCAGCGCTCTGGCGCGTTCCGCAGAGAGCGCCGAACGGTTGCGCGGTTTTGCCATCGAGCCGGTCATGGGCAACCTTGATGATGCGAACTCGCTGGTTGATTTGCCGAGCGCAGGGACGCTGGTTTTTTATCTGGCCCCGCCGCCCGGGGGCGGGCCGGTTGACAGCCGCATGCGCAACTTCTGTGCGGCCATCAGTGCGCAGAAATTACCGGCCAGGGTGGTCTATATGAGCACCAGCGGGGTGTATGGCGACTGCGGCGGCGCCTGGGTTACGGAAGCGACGCCGGTCAACCCGCAGACCAGTCGCGCCCAGCGCCGGGTTGATGCCGAAAGCACCCTGCTGGAATGGGGCCAGCTGCACGGTGTGCCGGTGATCATCCTGCGCGTCACCGGCATTTATGGCCCCGGTCGCCTGCCCTTGGCGAGAGTCCGGCAGGGGCACCCGGTTTTGCGCGAGGAAGAATCTCCACCCACCAACCGCATTCATGCCGACGATCTGGCCATGGTCTGCGTCAAGGCGGCCGAACAAGCGGTTGACGGTGATATCTTCAATGTCAGCGACGGTCAGCCGGGCACCATGACCGAGTATTTCAATGCCATCACCGATCTCCTCGGCCTGCCGCGCCTGCCGCAGGTCGATATGACAGAGGCCAAGCAGGTGATGAACCCGATGATGCTCTCCTACCTGACGGAGGCCCGGCGCATGGGCAATCGCAAGATGGTCGAGCAGCTTGGGGTCGCACTGGTGTATCCCGACCTCGCAGCGGGGCTGAAGAATGTGGTCGCACAACTCGATCAGCCGAACATGGGATATCTCGGCTCGGTGGGGCATTGAAACCGGGACGCGGGACGAGGGACGCGAAAAGCAAAAACACCGCTGCGGTTTGAGACGGGCAGAACAAATTGTTGCAGATTCAAGCCGTCGCAAGTTTCAGCTTTGTATTGTTGTCTGTGGACAAGGGGCATAAATAGAGAATCCGGAACGTGGCCGGCGTGTTGATGGGACGAGGAAGTTCGCGTCCCGCCTCCCGCCTCCCGCGTCCCGGATTTCCGGAGGAAATCATGCAAAAGGTAGCAATCATCGGTGCCGGGATCTCCGGCTTGAGTACCGCCTTCGAGATCGAACGCCTCGCGGGCGAGGCCGGCTTGGCGGTCGAGGTCACGGTCTTTGAGCGGGAAGAGCGGACCGGTGGCAAGATCTGGAGCATCAAGGAAGAGGGCTACCTCTGCGAGTGGGGTCCGAACGGTTTTCTCGACAGCAAGCCGATGACGCTGGAGCTGTGCGATCATCTCGGTATCAGCAAGCGCCTGGAGCGCTCCAATGACAATGCCCGCAAGCGTTACATTTACAGCGGCGGTATGCTCAACCGCCTGCCGGAAAACGGCCCGATGTTCCTGCAGTCGAAGCTGATCAGCTGGCCGGGGAAAATCCGCCTGGCCCAGGAATTCTTCAAGCCGCAGCGCACCGATGGCGTCGATGAGACGCTGGCTGACTTTGCCCGGCGCCGGCTCGGCGCCGAGGCGCTCGACAAATTGATCGGCCCGATGGTCTCCGGGATCTTTGCCGGCAACCCGGAAACCATGAGCCTGCAGAGCTGTTTCCCGCGCATCCACGAACTGGAGCAGCAATACGGCGGGCTGCTCAAGGCGATGATCCGCCTGGGCAAGCAGAAGAAAGCCGAGATCAAGGCCGGCAAGCAGGTGGCCAGCGCCGCCGGGCCGGGGGGTGTTCTGACCTCGTTTGTCGGCGGTATCCAGGAACTGACCGACGCCACGGTGGCGGGCCTCAAAGGCTCCGTGCGGATCGGCCACGCCGTCACCGGCATCAAACCGATCGAGGGCGGCTGGGAGCTGCGCCTGGCCGATGGTTCGAATTTTGATGCGGAGCTGGTGGTCTCAGCGGCCCCGGCCCATGTGCTGAAAGAACTCACCTGGTCCCTGGACGGTCAACTCTCGGAACTGCTCGCCGGCATCCCCTATGCACCGATGAACGTCATCTGCTTCGGCTACGAGCGGGAGAAGATTGCGCGTGACCTCGATGGCTTCGGCTACCTCATCCCGAAGAAAGAGGGCTGCGAGATCCTCGGCACCCTCTGGGATTCGAGCATCTTCCCCGAGCGCGCCCCGGAGGGGCATGTCCTGCTGCGTTCCATGATGGGCGGGGCCACCAACCCTGGAGGCGATCGAGTTGAGTGATGCCGAAGTCAGAGAATCGCACCATGGCCGAGCTCAAAAAGATCATGGGCATCAGTGCCGCACCTGACTTTGTGCGTATTTTCCGTCACCAGCGCGCCATCCCGCAGTATGTCGTCGGCCATGCCGAGCGCCTTGCCGCCATCGACGAGCGGCTCAAGGCTCATGCCGGCCTGATCCTGACCGGCAACGCCTTTTTCGGTATCGGCTTGAATGATTGTGTCAATGCCGCCAACAAGGCCGGTGCGCAGGTCGTGTCCTGCCTGCAGAAGATGCTCTGACTCTAACCGGGACGCTCGGCTGCTTGTCCTTCTGGCCTAGCTCATGTGTCTGGCAGCGTCCTTGAGGGACTGGCTCGCGATTTGTTCAAGGTTCTTGCAAGTACTCACTATCATTCATATAATGAATTTGGCGTGCGTATGCATTGTCAGCCATACTTAGCCAGGAGGAGCGCTCATGAGACTATTGACCCGATCTGATTTCGACGGTATCTGCTGTGCCGTGCTGTTGAAAGAAATCGGATTGATGAAGGAGATGGTCTACGCGCACCCGAAGGACTTGCAGGATGGCAAGGTCCCTGTCAGAGCGAATGACATCCTGGCCAATGTCCCCTACGTCTCAGGCTGCGGCCTCTGGTTCGATCATCACTCCAGTGAGACCGAGCGCAATGATCTGCATGGCCGTTATGAAGGTTTGAGCAAACCCGCGCCAAGCACCGCCCGGGTTATTTCTGATTATTACGGCCCTGAAAAGTTTGCCAGGTTCCAGGAACTTCTCGAATATGTCGACAAGGTCGATGCGGCGCAACTGACCCTCGATGAGATTCTCAACCCGATCCGGCTGGGTCCTGCTGGGCTTTCTCTGTGATCCGCGCACCGGGCTTGGCTATCACAAATCCTTTACCATCAGCAACCTGCAGTTTGTTCACAATCTGGTCGATATGATCGGCAGCATGTCAATCGACGAAATCCTCGCTCATCCAGACGTGAAAGAGCGTGTCGATCTTTATTTCGCCAGCACCGAAAAGGCCAAGAAGTTCTATAAAAACTGCTCCTGGATGGACGGCCCGATTGTCGTCTCGGATTTCCGCATCGCCGGCATGGCCCCGCCATCAAACCGTTTCCTGGTCTATTCCCTTTATCCCGAGGCCAATATCTCCATTCGTGTGATCGACGGCAAGGACGGCGAGTTCGTGTCTTTCTCGGTGGGGTACAGCATCATCAACCGGACGGCTACGGTTGATGTCGGCTCCCTCATGCTCAAGTATGGCGGTGGCGGCCACAAGGCGGTTGGCACCTGCCAGGTCCCCTATGAGCAGGCAGAAGATGCCCTCCACGAAATGATTGAATTCATCAAGATTTGCGCATTGACGGTCTTCAGGTGATCCTGGCGGCAAAGTGTACGCTTGCACCTTGGCAGCCATTTGATTTGTCACGCATACGAGTTCCCCCCATGGTGCTGAACGCTTTCCCCGCATCGGCAGCCGGATCAGCACCTTCTGAAGAATCCTGTCACTTCTGTCGCCAGTCACCTGGTCTCTTCTCTCCTGGTTGTTTTCGTCCCTTGCTGCGTGCGTTGATCGAAGACGTTTAGCCCTCTCCTGAGCGACTGTTACGGTCGTGATGTCAACCAAAAGAAGTATTACTTTATGTGATTTCGGTTAACCGTCTTTTCACACAAAGGAATGACTTAAATTGTCCCTCACGTCTTGGCGGAGGCCGTTTATCCCACCGTAGCGCTCCTGTGCATATCAACAGTTCCGTGATTTTAAGCAATTTTAATAATCTTTCAAGCAATTGAATTCAAATGATTTTATCCTATGTCGGAAGACGAGTGTTTCCAGTTCTGGCAAACTACTTGCTCATATGGCCGATATCTGATTGCAATTTTTTGTCATTTCACCAGGAGGTGTTGGGACGTCGTATGAATCTGGCGCCCATCATCGTTAGAAGACAGCCCATCGGGGCCAAAGTGAACGTAAGCCTATCCTGTCGTTATTGCCGCCCCGAGGGAGGGCATCGATGGAATCGCTTCCCCTCTCCAGAGGGGAACAACAAGACTGGTGGAAAAGGAGACTTTGAAGTATGAACCGAGCAAGACATTATTACCGGCTGGCAATCATCCTGCTGACAGCATTTCTGACAGCCTGTGGTGGCGGTGGTGGAGGCAACGATGCACCTGTTGATTCCTCGGGTGCCGCCCTGACCAGTGTCACCTCGGGGGTTGCCGTAGACCCCTACATCGTCGGCGCCATCGTCGAAGAAATCTCGGCCGATGGCAAACTCTTGCAGTCAAGCTCCGGGCCAACGAACGCCCAGGGGGCATTCACTTTTCCCGGCCGGTGACCGAAGGTTCTATTGTCCGCTTGAAGTCTTCGGCGAAAGGGATGCACGGCAATGCACCCTATGAAGGGATGCTTAAGCACAAGGCCACGATCGTCGATGGCAACAGTGTGGTCCTCTCACCATTGACTACCCTGGTGGCCAACGGCATGTCCGAGGACGAAGTGTCCAGGATGATGGCCGCTGCCGGTTTGCCGGGCCTGACAGTAGAGGATATCTATACTGACCCCGTGGCTGGTCTCGAAGGCCGGTACCAGTGGTGTGAATGACAGCGATGCTTCGCAATCTGCAGGCCAACATGGCCGCCAACAGCTTCATGGCAGCGATCGGCAACTTCAACTACAACGAGTTGTCCTCCGCAGGCTCCAGTCTGCAGATGAGTGCCATGGTCGACGTGGTGCAGCAGACCCTGAATGCCGAGCTGTTCAACCAGCTGGCTGCCGAGATAGGCAGCGACTTTGTCCTCGGCGACCTGATCCAGACTGCAACCCAGCTCAACCGGACCATCGTCAGCCAGATCCGCGAGGAGATGTCCAACGGCGGACAGGCTCCCACGGCCAGCCGGATCGACCAGATCACTTCCGATGTCATTATGGCTGATGCCGTTAAGACCGCCCAGAAGGTTGTTACGGTTCGCAGCGGTAATGGTGGTGGCGTGATCACGCCGACTCCCGATCCCATTACTCCTCCTGTCACGGATCCGGGTACTCCTGCCACCGGTGAGGGTCTCTACGCTGTCGAATGTCAGGGCTGTCATGGCAGCCTGCAGACCACCCGGATCAGTAACCGCACCGCGGCCGGCATTCAGGCGACGATTGCCGGCGATATCGGCGGTATGGGCTCCATTCTCCTGACAGCCGATGAGATCCAGCTGATCGCTGATGCTTTCCCGGCTCCGCAACCGCCTCCGGTCCAGCCGCCCTGTCTACCGCAACGGCCAGGCCGTCTATGACCAGGAATGTGCCAGGTTGTCATAAACTGGCCACCCACGATGCTGCCGGGAACATCGACCTGGCCGGACTGGGCGCAAAAATCGTCACCAAGATCGAAGGCGGCCACATGGGCAAGAGCCTGCCGACTCAGGAGCTGAGTGCCCTGGCGGACTTCGCCGATACCTTCACCCCGCCGGCACCCCCGGTCGTGCCGCGCAGCAGCCAGGCCGTCTACGATGAGAACTGTTCCGGCTGCCACAAGCTCAACGGCTACGACGCTGCCGGCAACATCGATCTCGCCGGTATGGGCAGTGTGGCCGCCACCAAGGTGCCGAGCGGGCACGGCGGCAGCGTCTCCACCGCCGAGCTGACCAACCTGGCCGCCTGGCTCGACAGCTGGGCGCCGGTGCCCCCGCCCGTGGTTGCACGGGACGGTCAGGCCGTCTATGACAGCAACTGTGCCGGTTGCCACAAGCTCTACGGCTACGATGCGGCGGGCAATCATCGATCTCGCCAGCATGGGCAGCACCGCCACCACCAAGCTGGCCACCGGCCACGGTGGCACGGTGAGCAGCGCAGAAGTGACCAACCTGGCCGGCTGGCTCGACAGCTGGACTCCGGCCCCGCCGCCGGTGGTGGATCGCAGCGGTGAAACGATCTACAACGAGAATTGCTCCGCCTGCCACAAGCTCTACGGTTATGACGCGGCCGGCAACATCGACCTCGCCAGCATGGGCAATATCGTTCCTGCCAAACTGGCGACCGGTCACGGTGGTACGGTGACTGCCGGCGAAATCACCAATATCGCCAACTGGCTCAACACCTGGTCGCCCGAACCGCCGCCGGTGGTCGCCCGCAACGGTGAAACCGTCTACAACGATAATTGTGCCGTATGTCACAAGCTCTACGGCTACGATGCCAACGGCAATATCGATCTCGCCAGCATGGGCAACACGGCCATTGGCAAACTGGCCACCGGCCACGGTGGCACGGTCTCGGATGTGGAGGTCATCAACCTGGCCGACTGGCTCGACACCTGGGCCCCGGCACCACCGCCGGTGGTCGACCGCACCGGCCAGGCTGTCTACGACGGCAACTGTGCCGGCTGTCACAAGGTTTACGGCTATGACGCCAACGGCAACATCGACCTCGCCAGCATGGGCAGCACCGCCACCACCAAGCTGGCCACCGGCCACGGTGGTTCGGTGAGCGCCGGTGAAATCACCAACGTCGCCAACTGGCTCGACAGCTGGGCCCCGGCCCCGCCGCCGGTGGTCGACCGCACCGGCCAGGCGGTCTACGATGGCAACTGCGCCGGCTGCCACAAGCTCTACGGTTATGACGCGGACGGCAACATCGACCTCGCCAGCATGGGCAGCACCGCCACCAGCAAGCTGGCCACCGGCCACGGCGGTACGGTGAGCGCCGGTGAAATCACCAACGTCGCCAACTGGCTCGACAGCTGGGCCCCGGCCCCGCCGCCGCTGGTCGACCGCACCGGCCAGGTCGTCTACGACGAGCAACTGCGCCGGCTGTCACAAGCTCTACGGCTATGATGCCGACGGCAACATCGACCTCGCCAGCATGGGCAGCCCTGGCCGTCGCCAAGCTCGGCACTGGCCATGGCGGCACGATGACCGACGGTGAGATGATCAACGTCGTCAACTGGCTCGACAGCTGGGCTCCGGCCCCGCCGCCGGTCGTCACCCGCAACGGCGAGACCGTCTACAACGACAACTGCTCGGGATGTCACAAGGTCAATACCTATGACGCCTTGGCAACATCGACCTGGCCGGCCAGGGTGCTCTCGTCCCTGCCAAACTGGGCACCGGTCACGGCGGCACGGTGACGGCGGCCGAGCAGACCAACCTGGTCAACTGGCTGAACACCTTCGAAGCCAGCGATCCCTACGCCGGGGCCTGCGACAGTTGTCATGGCCAGCCGCCGAACGGCAGCAGCTCACCAAACAGCGCCGGCTCGCACGGGGTGCACACCACCCTGGCCAGTGTGGCCAACGACTGCGCCACCTGCCACACCGGCGCCGCGCACAACGCCCAGGTTGACCTTGGCTTCGCAACCACCTGGAACGCCAAGAGCGGCACCGCCACTGGCAACAGCAACGGCACCTGCTCGAATATCAGCTGCCATGGCGGCGTCACCACGCCGAACTGGAACAGCGGGTCGATCAATGTCAACACCCAGTGCAGCTCCTGTCACAGCTACGGCACGAGCCAGTACAACGGCTACTCGTCGGGTGAGCACAACAAGCATGTGCGTGACAAAGGCTACGCCTGCTCGGCCTGCCACGATGCGGCCAAGCTGCAGAACGGGCATTTCACCAACCTGAGCACCAGGGCGTTCGAACAGGCGCCTTCGGCAACCATCAAGAGCTCGCTCAGCTACTCCGGCGGCAGATGTGCCACACCGAGTTGCCATGGCGGGAAAAGCTGGTAATGACACGGCCTCGCCAAGTGAACTGCAACGTTTAGGATGTCATCATCCGCGGGGCAGGTGGTCCAGACCACCTGCCCTTAATTTTATGGCTAACAGGGGTCCTTGCCGAAAGCAGGCTGTGATTCCCGGCAGGCTGTTTATCGAAGCTGGTGAAGCCAAGTCCGAGGATTTAAAGATTGACCTGCGCAGGGCAGCGATGATACCCTGATAGTAAGTGATGCAATCTCATGGTCATCCGCTGCAAATGTTGTATCCCCTTAAATCCCTGATATAAATCAAACCAATAGATCCCTGCATGGCGCGCGAAGGTTGCGATGCAGACAGGGGCTTGGCGCAGGAGGTGAGTGATGAAACTGACATTCAAACCTTGTATTGCCGCTCTCGGTTTGCTGGCACTTGCTGGGTGTGCTGTTCGCTTGCGGGGTGGTGGGAGTGGCGACAGCGGCAGTGATGACTCAACCCCGAGTCCCCCCGGCCGTCGCGCCGACAGCTGTTACGCTTAACAACTTGCTGGTCCAGTCCCTGGGGCCTCGCTTTCCTGCCCGATAACCGCATGCTGGTCACCGAGAAGGGAGGCAGCATGGTGATTCTGAGTGCCGACGGCAGAAACGTACAGGCGACGGTGAGCGGGTTGCCTGCCGTGGCGGCCTCGGGTCAGGGCGGGTTGCTCGATGTGGCATTGGATCCTGACTATGCAACCGACCCTTGGGTCTACTGGACGTACTCGGAACCCGGCATCGGTGCCGAGGTTGGCCTCGCAGGTACGGCAGTCGCTCGCGGCCGACTGGTCGGTGACGCCTTGCAGGACGTTGCCGTGATCTACCGCCAGGTGCCTAAGGTCGGTGGCACCGGGCATTTCGGCGCACGTCTCGCCTTCCGCAGTGACAAGACGCTATATGTAACGTTCGGCGAACGCCAGCTAGGAACACCTGCACAGGATTTGGCTACTACGCTCGGCAAGGTGATCCGCATCAATCGCGACGGCACTGTGCCTGCAGATAACCCGACAATCGTCGGCGCGCGGCCGGAGATTTGGAGTTATGGCCATCGCAACCCTCAAGGCGCGGCGATCCGCCCGGGTGATGACGCGTTGTGGATCAACGAGCATGGGCCGCAAGGAGGGGATGAGCTCAACAAGATCACACCGGCCGGTAACTATGGCTGGCCGGTGGTGAGCTACGGCTGCAACTACGGTGATCCGGTCGGCGACGCCTGCCGGATTGGTGGCGGCACCCACGCACCGAACTACATCGAGCCGGTCAGCTACTGGGTGCCCGTCTCGATAGCCCCCGCCGGGCTGATCTTCTACACAGGCACTGGTTTTCCGCAATGGCAGGGCAATGTCTTCATGGGTGCGCTGGCGGGCACTGCGCTCTGGCGTGTCGAACTCAGAGGTGATACGGAAGTCACTCGGGAGCGTCTGTTCGCTGACCTGGGTGAACGCATCCGCGACGTGGAGCAAGGGACGGATGGCTGGATCTATCTGCTCACAGACAGTGGCAAGCTTATCCAGATTAGAGATTGAGGCCGGCCTGCGCCTGCACTTAGCGGTGTCGCGCTGGATCGTAGAGAGCCGGTCTGCTCCTCTTCGACGGGCTGACGTACGTCATGCTGGCGGCCTTATTTGCGACAGGTTTTGCAAATCGTTACAGTTCAAGCCAACAGAACAGGCCAAGGCTCACCCATCAGTAGGCGATTCTTGGGCGTGATGTCATCAGGGATATGCTGGGTGAAAATTCTGTAGCCCTGGCGCTGCAAGCGGTTCGCCCTGGCAACGTCCACCGCCAGGGGGCCGTCCAGCCATCCGTCCAGTCCAGCCTGGTCGGCGTCATCGAGATTGTGGCAGCAGGGGAGCACGGCCAGCCGTGCGCCGACGGCTGTGGCCCGTTCCATGACTAGGTCGGTCAAGTTGCCGCAAGCATGAACCGATACGACGAGATCGTCCGGCTCCAGGTTGAATGTTTCCAGCGGCGACTCGACATAATGAACGCGATCGGCGAGCCTTGGCCATTCTGCCTTCAGAGCTTGATAAAGGCGCTGAGCCGAGATCGGGATGGTGCGATCAACAGCGTGGGCTTGCGTTGAACTATCATCGAGCAATAGAAGCAGGGCAGCGGTCAGGCCGTGGCCGCAGGCCAGGTCAACGACCCGCCCACCGCGGAAACGTCGCCGCACCCGGCGGGCAACTTCCCACGCTTCAAATAGCTCTTTACGCGGCAGGCAGCCTGCCTGGCAGACGGCACGGCCAACCTTTTCGAACAGGGTCTGGCCTGGGAAGAGAAACCGCTCTTTTTCGGTCAGGCGATTTTTAGAGGAACGTATCATAACCCGGGGACGCGGGAACCGGGACGAGGAAAGAGGCGATTTTCCGTCTCCCTCATCACGTTATTCGCGCTTCCTTGCTACCTTGGCAGGCAATGCAGAAAGGGGCATCCGGCTGCGCCTTGAGACGGGCGTAACCGATCGGCTCATTACATTCGAGGCACTGGCCGTATTCGTTGCCGGCGTGGCGGCGCAGGGCGGCTTCAATGCGTGCCAGCCGGGTCGTGGCTGTGCGCCGGTTGGCCTGGACCATGCTCTGCTGCTGCATGGCATCCATGCGCGAGAGCCGGCCGATCGGTTCATCGAGGCTGACCGGCTGTGCGCCACCATCCGAATCCACAAGCATCTTGCTGATTTCCGCGCGCAGGTCCAATAGGGCCTTATGAAGTTCCGTGAGTTGTCCTACGTTCAATTCAGTCATCGGGGAGTCGTCAATTTGGCGATAAAATCGTTGATCAGTCGGGCGCCTTGCTCAGGTTGTGCGAGCAGGATGATATGCGGTCCTGGTATCTGTACGATACGCAGCTGCGGCAGATGTTTTCGCAACGCATCCGCGGCGCGCGGTGGCACCAGCCGGTCGTTGCATGCCTGGAGATAGAGACAGGGCGCTGAGTAGGTCGTGTCTGGTGGCGGCGGCAGTTCGGCAAGGATCTTCAGACGACGCGACAGGACGCTCAATGCATTGCTTTGCAGCGCCTGGCGAAAAAGTTTGACGGCCTCCGCAGGTGCATTCCCTAGGCAGAAGAAGCGGCAGAGTAAGGGCGTTGCAAAGAGCTTCAGCAGCAGACCTTGCGGGAGGTGGCGGCCGGTATCAAGGAGAAAGGGGCTCGGGTAACGGGCGAAGGTCGCAACGAAGATGACGCCAAGCAGGTTGTCCGGTGCTGCGGTCAGCAGTTGCAGGGCGATCGGTCCGGAAAAGGATTCCGCAAGCAGCACGAACGGCCGGTCCGTTGGCAGCTGCCTGCGGGCGAAATCGACATGCTCCCGGAACGACAAGGGCCGGTCGGCCGGGTAGCGGACAACCTGGGCGTCGATCTCTGCAGTCAGGTGTGCCAGCAGGGGTTGGAAAACCAGGCCCGTTCCGTCCAGCCCGGGCAGGAGTAAAAGTGTCGTCATGGCCTGTTAGACTTCTGCACTTAGTGCAATGAGCGGGAGGTTCATAGTCTCGCGGTGGTCGGTGTCGTTGATTCTCGCTGCCCTCGTCCCGCGTTCCGGGGGTTATTTCGCTTTTCTCCGGTACAGGTCGGTTTTCAGGCTGGAAACACGGTCGAGAAAGAGCAGGCCGTCGAGATGGTCCAGCTCGTGCTGGATGGCGACTGCCTCGAAACCGCTGGTTTCAATGACGCGCAACTGGCCGGTGCGGTCATTGAATTCGACGACGATGTGCTCTGCGCGTGTCACGTTGCCGGTGTAATCGGGTACGCTCATGCAGCCTTCGCGCATCGTCCTGCTCCCGGCTTTCTCAATGATCGCCGGGTTGACCATCTCGAGCAAACCGTGGTTGCTGTCTTTGCCGAGCTTGCTCTTGGAGACATCGACCACCACCACGCGGCGCAGCACGCCGATCTGTGGTGCGGCGACGCCCACCGAGTGACCGGAATCGACCATGGTATCCACCAGGTCCTGGATGACTGCGACTACCGAGTCGTCGATCTTATCGACCGGATTCTGCCAACTGTTTGAGGATCGGGTCTGGATAAGTGCGAATGGAACGTACGGCCATGATCAGAGTTCCACCGTCGGGATGGTGCGCACGCTGATGTCCACCTGCAGCTCATCCCGTACCGGGGCCAGCCAGGTGTTGACCTCGTCCTCTTCGATGCCTTCCGGCAAAGTCGCCTCGAGGACGAGAACGTAGACGGGACGCTCCTCGCTGCCGACCAGCTTGGTGTTGAGGTCGGTGATGTTGACCTTATTGTCACCGAGAACCTTGGCCACGCGGTACACGATCCCCGGCTTGTCGGAGCCGTAGACCGAAATCATGCAGAGCTCCCCCTCGATGTGCGGTCGAATCTCACCGCCCGGTTTGAGTACGCGCAGGGCGACTGACAAATCGGCGTCTTCCAGAGGTTTGAAGGCGTCGCCGAAACTTTCGCGACTGGTGAATTCAGGGTGACCGAGGATCAGGATCATGGCAAACTGGCCACCGAGGATCGAGCAGCTCGAATCGGCCAGGTTGCAGCCCTGGTTGAAAAGGATTTCGGTCACCTGGGAGACGATCCCGGGGCGGTCGCGGCCGACGATGGTCAGGGCAAAATGGTTCATGGCGTCCTCCGTTTTGACATCAGGATGTAATTATTCTACTTTTTAGCATGAGCGTGAAGTTTTTACCAAACAAAGAGCTGGCCGGGAAAGGAGCGC
This sequence comes from uncultured delta proteobacterium, assembly GCA_963825615.1. GTDB lineage: Bacteria > Desulfobacterota > Desulfuromonadia > Desulfuromonadales > BM103 > JAHEDT01. The sequence goes on along the minus strand of CAWGTV010000006.1, from coordinate 331,032 downwards.
CGAGCGTTCCGCGTCCCGCGCCTCGAAGTGAGCAAGATGCAATGGCGTGATCAGGATGTCAGGATCGACTATTTTCGCGGCTCCGGCCCCGGCGGCCAGCATCGCAACACCAGCGAAACCGGGGTGCGCATCACCCATCTGCCCACCGGTGTCGTAGCAATCGCGACCGAATCGCGCTCCCGCCACATGAACCTACAGCGGGCCATGGCGCGCCTGGAGGAGAAGCTGGCGGCGCGCAATCGTCGGCGCCGGCCGCGTATTGCCACCCGTCCCGGCAAGTCGGCCATCGCCCGCCGGCTAGAAGCCAAACGCCAGTTGAGTGATAAGAAGAAGGCTCGGCAGAAGAAGATCGATTGACGTGTTCTTGAGTGGTGGTCGCGGAGGCAGCCCCCGCGCAGATGCCAATCCACTCACGGGCACGAGTTCTATCTGGCTGAGGGGCATCCCTGTTCAAGTAAATGAGTCCACCGCTTGTCGGTGATGTCCTGCGGGTGCATCAGCAAAATCTCAGCGATCTCTGCCATCGCCGAGATCAGTACGGCGACCGCCAGACCATCCAGCTCGCCATGCGTGACCAGTCGCATGCATCGTTCTCTCCTAAAACCGTCGGATTCCTGGGTAAGGTTGTTGCCGGCTGGGACCTGCCGCAGTGTGTCAAAAAAACAATCGGACCAACAGGCCATTGAGGAGAATGGTACCCAGCACCAGACCGAGGTAGAGGTGCAGGCCAACGCGGAGCTTGTAGGCGGTTTTCTCGACGAAGAGGGCTTTGTGCACGGTGCGTGTCGTCCAGACCGCGAACGAGATGGCCAGTCCTGCGACCAAACCCTGGAGCAGCGGTAGCTGTACCAGTTGCATGGGTGGCAGCAACAGGGTCGCCGTAACCGTGCCGAGAATCCAGAAATGACTGATGCTGAGGAGCTGGTGTCCGGAGAGTTTTTCGGGCAGAACCTTGGAGCCGATGCGTTTCAGCTCGTCGCGGTCGGGAAGGGCCAGCAGCCAGAAGTGCGGAACCTGCCAGAGAACCATCAGCAGCACCAGGGTGAGCGGACGGGGGTCCAGCGGATCGCCGCCGGCGGCCAGCCAGCCGATCAGCGGCGGCAGGGCCCCGCAGGGGGTCCCGGCCACCACCGCAAGGGAGGAGAGCCGTTTCAGGGGGGTGTAGACCAGCAGGTACCAGCCGGTTGCCGCCAGCCCCAGTACGGTTGTGGCCGTGCCGGTTGCGGCGAACAGGATGGCGAGGCCACCACTGCCAAGCATGACGCCGATGGCCATGCCGGTGGTTGCGGTCAGGTCGCCACAGGCCAGCGGCCGGCGACAGGTGCGGCGCATCAATGCGTCGGTGAAGCGCTCCTGGACCTGGTTGAGGACCGAGCACGCCGAACTGAGCAGGAAGATCCCCCAGGCCAACGCCCAGAGGGTGGTCCAGCTCATCTGCACGTTGGTCGCCAAGGCTCCGGCCAGGGCTCCGGTCAGGGCGGAAAGAGCGACCATCGCCGACAATGGCAGTCTGATCAGGCGGCTTAGGGCCGTCAGGTTGGTCACGGTGCCGGAATGGCTGTGCATGCTATTTCATCGTTTCCAGCCAGGCGCGCAGGGCGTCTATATCCTTGCCGCTGAGCCCGGGGTAAGGGGGCATGGCGGCCGGGTAGCCCTGCACAATCTCAGCGTTAGGTTCATGGATAGCCCGGAGCAGGTAATCGGCGTCCGCCATGACCTTGACTTCCTGTCCATCCTTGACCACTGTGCGTTCACTGCCCATCAGCCCCTTGAAGCTCGGGCCGACCCGGCGGCTGCCGTCAGTACTGTGGCAACCGAGACAGCCGTTTTTGTTCGCCAGGCTTTCGCCCAGGCTGGCCGGGTCAAGGTTCGCCGCGGCTGCCGTCGGGTTTTCGGCGTGTTCGGCGGCTTCTTGCGTGGCGTGCTTGGACGACTCGTCTGCTTCTGCAGCTTCGTGCTCCGGCGACACTTCGCTCTGCTGTCCATCCGCTTTCAGCCCCATCAGGTAATCGACAATCCCGCTCAACTCCTCATCGGGGATGCGTCCGTCGTAGGTTGGCATGGCCGGCGGATAGCCTTCGACGATATCGGCCCCGGGCTCGAGGATGGATTTCTCCAGGTAGTTGCGATCGGTGGTCAGCGTTCTGGTCTCACCGTTGCTGGTGACGGCAACCTGGCGGCCGCCGATTCCCTGGAAGCTCGGTCCGACCATGCGTGTGCCATCCATGGAATGACAGCCGAGGCAGCCGTGTTTCTGCAGCAGTTCCCTGCCGGCGTCGGCAACCGCCGGTTTGACGGTCAGCCAGGCGGCAAATTCCGGCGCCGGGATCGCCTCGACCGTGGTGACCATTTGGGAGTGGGCGACGCCGCAGTACTCGGCGCAGAAGACATCGTAGCTGCCGGGCTGCTCGGCGACAAACCAGACGTAGTTATCCATCCCCGGCACGCAGTCGCGTTTGACGCGGAAGGCCGGCACGTAAAAGCTGTGCAGCACGTCTTCGGCGACCAGGCGGACTTTGACCGGTTCACCGACCGGGACATAGAGCTTGTCGGAGGTCTTGCCGTTCTCATAGGTGAAGAGCCACGACCACATGCGCGCCGAAGCTGTCACCGGGATGGCGTTGTCAGGAATCCGCCGCAAGGAGAGATAGCCCTCCCAGCCGTACCAGAACATCACCATGACCAGAATCGAGGGGATGACCGTCCAGGTGATCTCGAGCCAGATGTTGTGGTCCTTCTGGCTGATCGGCAGCGGCTGACGCTTGCGGTTGTAGCGCCAGACGAGGTAAACCATGGCCACCGTGATACCGAGCAGGGCGACGCCGCTGATGCCGAAAATAACGTAGAAGGCTTTGTCGACAGCCTCGGTGGTAGTGATCAGGGGTTGCGGATTCACGTCAGCTCCTAACGGTAAAGAACGTCAACAAAGGTCAGGCCGATAAAGATGGCCAGAATCGCCAGTGCCGAAAACAGCGCCAGTTTGAAGAGGCGGGTCTCGTACTTCATGTGCATGAAGACGGCCACTACCAGCCCTGCCTTGAGCGTGGCAATCCCCAGGGCGATCCAGATATTCCACGCCCCGAAGTGGTACTGCGCCACGGCCACGGTTACGCCGGTGAGGATCAGCAGGGCGACCCAGATGATCAGGAACGTCTTGTACGGCACGATATGGGCATGTTCTTCGGACATAATAACCTCAAATTTTTACTGAATGCACCGAGGCGGAAGATGCGACCTTGTGCATTTTTTGTGAAATGTTTAGACCTGACCCTTAATGCCGGTCTTTCAGTGCAGAATCAGGTAATACAACGGGAAGATGAAAATCCAGATCAGGTCGACCAGGTGCCAGTAGAGTCCGGCATTTTCCAGGATGACCCAATCGTTGGCATTGACCCGGTCGCTCTTGATCAAGAACATGGTCCAGGCAAGGATCAGCGCGCCGATCACCACGTGGATGCCGTGCAGTCCGGTGGTCAGGTAATAGATGTTGAAAAACACCATCTCGCCTGGCTGCAACTCCTTCAGGTGCGCCGAACCCGGATAGATGCCGTGGTGGATCTTGGCGCTCCATTCAAAGTACTTGTTGATCATGAAGATCGCGGCGCAGGCGATGGTGCCGCCGAGCAGTCCGAGGCAGAGCCGCTTGGCGCCGCGGCGCAGGGCGGTGATCGAGACGGCGACAAACAGGCTGCTGGTCAGCAGCACCAGGGTGTTGCCGCCGCCGAACCAGACGTTGAGCTCCTTGCCCGCGGTAATGAACTCCTTGGGGTAGCGTGCCAGGTAGACGGAGTAGAGGATGAAGAGCCCGCCGAAGAGCAGCACCTCGGTGAAGAGGAAGAGCCACATGCCGAACTTGGCGCCGGTGTAGTCCTTGTGGATATGGCCGCTCATAGGATCCCCGCACTCTTGAAATCGTAGGGGCCGTGGGTGACCACCGGGTCTTCTTCGCCGAAATTCTCCGTTGGTGGCGGTGACGGCACCTGCCACTCGAGGGTGGCACCGCCCCAGGGGTTGGCGCCGACGGGGTCGCCCTTGAAGATGCCGCGGAAGATATTGACGAACATCAGGATCAGGCCGACCGCCAGGATCCAGGAGCCGACGGTGGCCAGCTGGTTCAGCCCGGTAAACTCGGGCACGTAATCGTAATAGCGGCGCGGCATCCCCTGCATGCCGACGACCTTCATGGAGATGTAGAGGATGCAGAAGCCGATGAAGATCACGCCCCAGGCGACGGTGGCGACGGTCTTTTCGTACATGCGGCCGTAAATCTTCGGCAGCCAGTAGTGCATGGCGGCGAAGAAGGCCATGCCGGTGCCGCCGAACATGACGAAGTGGAAGTGGCCGACCACGAAGTAGGTGTCATGGACGTGGATGTCGGTTGCCGCCGCGCCGAGCACCAGTCCGGTCAGCCCGCCGATGGTGAAGAGCAGGATGAAGGAGAGCGCGAAGAGCAGCGGCGGATCGAGCAGGATCGAACCCTCGTACATGGTCGCCAGCCAGTTGAAGACCTTGATCGCCGAGGGGATGGCGACGGTGAAGGTCAGAAACGAGAAGATCAGGACCGCGAGGTCCGACATGCCGCTGGTGTACATGTGGTGCGCCCAGACCAGCGAACCGGCGAAGGCGATGGCGATACTCGAGACGACGATCGCCTTGTAGCCGAAGGCCGGCTTGCGGGAGAAGACCGGGATGATGTCGGAGACCACGCCCATACCGGGCAGTACCATGATGTAGACTGCCGGATGGGAATAGATCCAGAACAGGTGCTGGAACATGATCGGGTCACCGCCCTGGGCCGGGTCGAACAGGCCGGTGCCGATCACCCGTTCGGCGAAGAGCAGGGCGACGGTGATGCCGATCACCGGGGTGGCGAGGATCTGGATCCAGGCCGTTGCGTAGAGTGACCAGGTGAAGAGCGGGATGCGCATCCAGGTCATTCCCGTGGTGCGCAGGCGGTGCACGGTGGTGACGAAGTTGAGGCCGGTCAGAATCGACGAGAAGCCGAGCAGGAACACGGCCATCGCCGCCAGCGAGACGTTGGTGCTGGTCTGGGCCGAGAAGGGGACGTAAAACGTCCAGCCGGTATCGGGTGGCCCACCGCCGGTGAAGAGCGAGGTCACGGCCAGCAGGGCGCCGCTGACGTAAAGATACCAGGAGAAGAGGTTGAGCTTCGGGAACGCCACGTCGCGGGCGCCGATCTGGATCGGCATGATCAGGTTGCCGAAGGCCGCCGGGATGCCGGGGATGATGAAGAGGAAGATCATGATCACCCCATGCAGGGTGAAGGCGGCGTTGTAGGTCTGGGGGCCCATGATCGTCTCGCCGGGGGCGAAGAGCTCAAGGCGGATCAGCAGGCCGAGCAGCACGCCGACGCAGAAGAAGGTGACGATGCACCAGAAGTAAAGCAGGCCGATGCGCTTGTGGTCGGTGGAAAAGATCCAGCCGAAGATCCCCGGATACTTGGCTTCGCCGAAAAAGCCGCGGTCGCTGCTTGCCGTGGCAGTCACATCACTCATAGGTTCTTATCCTTCTTGGACTTTTTGCCGCCGAACATCAGGTAAATGGCGAAAATGGCCAGGGTTGCCAGGATGGCAGTGGCCGAAACACGCAAGATATTGAAGACATAGGTTTTCTGCTCCGGGTCAAAGCTGAAGCAGTACTGAACCATTTTGCGGATCGTGGTGCCGACATGTCCCTCCTTGGCCTCGTAGAGGGCCAGGGTCAGGTCCTTGGGCACAACGTGGGTGCCGTGCAGGTAGCGTACAATCTGCCCCTGCGGCGAGACAACGAAAAAAACCACCGGGTGCAGAAATTCCTGATTGACCCGCTGGAAGCGGATAGCCGGCGGCGTCGGTCAGCTGGTGAATCGTCTTGTGGTCGCCGGTCAGGAAACGCCAGGCCTTGTCCGGATACTGGTTCTTCATCGCGGCATAGTAGGTGTCGCGGCTGCGTTGCGCCAGCTCCGGCTGTTCGGTTTCGTCAAAGCTGATCGAGATCACCTGGTAGTCGTCGCCGGCCTTGAGCTTGATGCCGGGGAGCACCCGGGCCAGGTCGCCCTGCAGGAAATGGCAGACATTGGGGCAGCGGTAATAGACCGGAGCGATGATGGTCGGTTTGGTCACCAGCTCGGCCAGGCTCACCGGCTTGCCCTGTTCGTCGCGGAACACCAGGTCGAGAGGGATGAAAGCACCAAGCTTTTCATCAAGACCGACCTTGTCGGCAGTCGCTGCGGTGGCGACGGGATGAACATGCTCGGCCGTCTCCTGCATTGCGCCGGCATGGCCTTCATGGTTCATCGCTGCCGGTTCGTCGTGCTGGTGCTTGGGGACAGCTGCCGCAGCGGGAAAGTCTGTCAGCAACAGGCATAAGAGCAGCAAGCAAACGCTTGCCAGGCTTGCCCCGCGGTTGTGCCTGTGTCGTGTTTTCATGGTTTTAATCATAAGGTCCACTAGGTGAAAGAGGGAAGTTGACAATCCCGGTAATAATATCAATTCTGTGAGAATATGCAAATGCTTAAGCTGTATGCAGTTGATTGCGCGAACCCGACTCTTCTGGTAGCATGAGCGCGCCTGCAGCCAGTGTAGATCACCTGATTGCCGCTGGCCGTGCCAATATTGACAAGCCCTTAAGGAGGTTGCCTTGGACGAGTTGACAGGGCGTATTATCGAGCTGGAAATTCGCTATACTCACCAGATCAGCCTGGTTGAGGAGCTGAACATGGAATTGACATCGGCCAATGCCCGCATCGACCAGCTTGAACGTCAAGTCAGGGCCCTGCACGACATGCTCGGCAGCCTCGGTCCGGAATTTACCCAGTCTCCAGACGAATAGCGATGTTCGACGATCTGAAACGTATCGGCCTTGAAGCCTGTGTCCTGATTGCCTTCGGTGCCTTGTTCGGCCTGACCTTGCACCACCAGTTGGTCCTCGATGCCTTCGCCGGCCGCCTGGTCGCCGAACAACGTCCGGGGCAAGGGGAACCCGCTTCGACCGCATTACCGATGCCGGTTCTGATCGATGAAGTCCAGCAGACGCTGGCCGCGGGAGGCCTCATCGTCGATGCCCGCAGCCCCGAGCTCTATGCCATGGGGCATATCGATGGCGCCGTGTCGCTGCCGCTGGTTGATATCGACAACCAGTTGCCGGGGTTCCTCGGGCGCGCCGCCAAAGACCAGGTGATCATCACCTACTGCAGCGGCTTCGGCTGCCCCGACTCCTTCGACCTTGGTGTGCGACTGATCGAATCGGGCTACCGCGACGTGCGGGTTTTCGAAGGCGGCTACCCGGAATGGCGGGATGCCGGTCTGCCGGTTGCGGAAGGTGCCCGATGAAGAATGCCCAGTGGGCTCTCTACCACCTGGCTCGCCTTGCACTGGCCCTGGTCTTTGTGTATGCCGGTGCCGTCAAGATGCAAGATGTGGTGACCTTTGCCGGCCACGTGGCGGCCTATCAGATCCTCCCCTACGCATTGAACTACCTGGTCGCGGCAACGTTGCCGTACATCGAATTCCTCGCCGGGCTCATGCTGCTGCTCAATGTTCGGGTGCGGCCGGCTCTGGTGGCCGTTTGCGGTATGACCCTGGTCTTCATGGCGGCCCTGGTCTCCGTCCTGGCGCGCGGGCTGGAGATCGACTGCGGGTGCTTCGATCCGGGTGGCGGGCAGGATGTTACTGCCGCCGCCGCCCTGTTGCGTGACATCGGCCTGGTGGCGCTGATGATGCTGGTCTGGTGGCTGCGTAGCCGCATAACGGTAAGGGACGCGGAACGCGCGACCCGGATAAGGTGCATTGCGATGCTTGCCAACTCAATTCAACATTCAAAATTAAAAATTGTCTTTATGACTTGGAAACAACAACTCGCAAACAGCATCGTCACCCCGGAGCAACTGGCCGATCGCTTCGGCATCGATCCAGAGCCATTACGGGCGGTGGCTGCACGCTACCCGCTGCGCATCACGCCGCACACGCTTGGCCTGATAGAAAAACCCGGTGACCCGATCTGGTTGCAGTGTGTCGCCGACCCGCGCGAACTGGTGGTGGATGATCTCCCGGAAGATGCCCTGAACGAACAGAGCTTTGCCCCGGTGCCGGCGGTGGTGCATCGCTATCCCGATCGGGCTCTGCTGCTGGTTTCAGGACAGTGCGCCGGCTACTGCCGTTTCTGTACCCGCAAGAACCGCGTCGGCACCGCGGCCCTGATGTTCAGTGCCGCCCAGATTGCGGCCGGTCTCGACTATATCGCCGCCACCCCGGAGATCCGCGACGTCATCCTGACCGGTGGCGATCCGCTGCTTCTTGACGATGAGCGGCTGGCAGAGATCCTGGCCCGCCTGCAAAATATCCCACACCTGGAGATGGTCCGTATCGGCAGCCGGGTGCCGGTGACCCTGCCGCAGCGCATCACCCCGCAGCTCTGCCAGATGCTGGCCACGCTTTCATCCCCTCTATCTCAACACTCACTTCAACCACCCGCGGGAGCTGTCGGCGGCAAGCGCCGCGGCCTGCAATCTCCTGGCCGACGCCGGCATCCCGCTGGGCAACCAGACCGTGCTGCTGCGCGGCGTCAACGACGATCCCGAAACCATGATCGCGCTCTGTCGCGGCCTTTTGAAAATGCGCGTTCGCCCCTATTACCTGCATCAGCTCGACCAGGCCAAGGGGACGGGACATTTCCGGGTGCCGGTGGCACGCGGCCTGGAGATTCTGGCGGCCATGCGCGGACGAATTTCCGGGTTGGGGATTCCGCAGTACGTGGTTGACCCGCCTGACGGCAGCGGCAAGCAACCGTTGTTGCCCGGGACTCTTCTGGAAGCTGGGGATGTGGTCAAGAGAGGAACGGCGGCCGGTCCAGCGTAGTCGTTCAGCGAACCGCTGCCGGAAAGCTAAATCATCGCCTGCTGCGACTGTGGCGCGTCTGCCGAGCTGGCTGTTGTGATCCTCGAGGTCCTGTGAAATCTGGTCGGCCTCTGCCTCTGTCAACAAGCCCTTGTCAATAAAATACTGGCCGATCTTTTTCTGCAGGGAACGCTGATGCTTGAGCAGCGCATCGACCTGGTGCGGCCTGAGATAGCCTAGCTCGAAGGCTTTCTTGCCAAAACGCACGGCGTGCCCGCGGTAACCGAGAATCTGCGCCACCTTGGCTTCTGACAACCACCCCCATTTCTGGGCGATAGCGCCGAGCGTCGGCCGCTGTCGGCGCTGCCAGACCAGAGCTTCGATCAGCTGCTGGTAGGTGATCTTCCCCTGGTAATAGCTGTACATGCCGAATTCAAGGGGAATGGCCGGGATGGTGATCGGCCACGCGTGGGGCTTCTGTGCCTGACGCTGTCGTGCCGTGCTTCTGCCGCGGTGTGATGTCGCCGCTGGCGAGGGTGTCCTGAGAGGCGTCGTGCCGTATTTCTTGTGGCGCTTTTCCAGAAAATCGATAATCAGGTCGTAGGCCTGGCGAATCTCCCGGAAGCGTTCGGTCTGCTGCATGCGCACCTGGGTGGATGACCGCGCATAGCCATCGGGGTGGTGGGCCTTGGCCTGGTTGCGAAAGGCGCTTTTGGCGCCGCTCGGCTGGAGATAGTCAAGGAAATCCCGGGACAGGTTGACGTCATGACCGAACAGGGTCCGGCAGGCATTGAGCAGGATCGTCTCGGAATGAAAATACATGGTTGCAAGATCTCTTGGAATGGTCTGCCGCTACTTTTTTATAGCCTGTCGAGCGGGGAGAAAAACAAGCGCCTTCTGCACTTGCAACGAGATTTTTAATGTGGCTTGCGATCAGAGCTCGTCGGGAGTGAAAGCGACCACGTCATCGATCTTTTCGGCATCGGTGAGCAGCATGATCAAACGGTCGAGGCCGAGGGCGATCCCGGCGGCTTCGGGCATGACGGCCAGTTCGGTGAGGAACTTTTCCGGCAGGGGATAAGGTCGTCTTGCCGGCGGCGCGTCGGAGCTCTTCGTCGGCTTCGAAACGGCGGCGCTGTTCGCGCGGGTCGGTCAGTTCGGAAAAGGCGTTGGCCAGTTCCAGCCCGTCGATATAGAGCTCGAAGCGTTCGGCAAGCTGCGGTGCGCCGGGCTTGGTGCGCGCCAGTGCGGCCAGGCTGGCCGGGTATTCGGTCAGGAAGACCGGCCGCTCCTTGCCCAGGTGCGGCTCGACTTCGCTGGTCAGGATCTCTTCGAAGCAATCCGCGGCAAGCGCTTCGTCGATGGCTCATCGATGCATAACGGGCGAAGGCTTCAGCACACGGTCAACTGCGGCCATGGCATGGCCAGGTCGATCGTTCGCCCCTGCCGAGACAGTTTCCCCTCCGGGACCAGGACGAAGAGCAGCTCCATGCATTCGGTCATCAGGGCGTGGTAGTCGACCTCGCTGCGGTACCACTCGAGCAGGGTGAATTCCGGCAGATGGTACTGGCCGCGTTCGCCGTCGCGCCAGACCCGGCAGATCTGGAAGAGCTGCTCGTAGCCGGCCGCGAGCAGGCGCTTCATGGCCAGTTCCGGCGAGGTGTGCAGGGCCCATGCCCCGCTGTCGACTGCATCGATGTGCGGCTCCGGGGCATTGGCCGGGATGCGGTGCGGGGTCTCTGTTTCGAGGTACCCCCGGTTGATGAAGAAGGTGCGGATATCCTGGATGATCAGAGCCCTTGCTTCAAGAACCTGCCGCTTGCGGGCCAGCGCCCAGTTCAGCTCTCTCATCGCTGCTCGTCCCCTGGCTGGGTGCCGAAGATTCTATGTATGACGCTTAAGAAATCCTCGATCAGCAGGTAGAGACTGGGGACCAGCAGCAAGGTGATCAGGGTAGCAAAGAGGATGCCGAAGCCCAGCGACAGGGCCATCGGGATCAGGAACCGGGCCTGGCGGGAGGTTTCGAAGATCATCGGTGCCAGGCCGCCGAAGGTGGTCAGGGTGGTCAGGATGAATCGGCCGGAAGCGGCGGGTGCCGGCCGCGCAGATCGCGACCAGCGCAGAGTCGCCTTCGAGTCGCTGGCGGTTGGCGTAATCGATCAGCACCAGGGAATCGTTGACGACCACTCCGGAGAGGGCGACGATCCCCATCATGCTCATCAGGCTCAGGCTGTAGCCCATGAGCAGGTGACCGATAGTCGCACCGACGATGCCGAAGGGGATCGCCAGCATGACGATGAGCGGCTGGATGTAGCTGCGGAAGGGGATTGCCAGCAGGAAGTAGATGGCGATCATGGCCAGGATGAAGCCGCTGAACAGGCCGCTGGTGCTCTCCTTCATGCTGGCCTGGCGCCCCTGGTAACCGTAGGTCAGCCCCGGGAAAGCCTGGGCCAGTTCCGGCAGGATCTGGCTGTTCAGGGTAGCGAGAACCTGGTTGGTCTGATCCATCGGCTCGACGTCCGCGGTGACGGATACGGTGCGCCGTGCGTCGCGGCGGTTGATGGTGGTGAAGGCGCGCCCGCGCTTGACCTCGGCGACCTCGAACAGCGGTACGAAGGTCCCGGCAGAGGTGCGGATCATCAGGTTCTCGATGTTGAATTCGCTGCTTCTCTCGCGCTCCGGCAAGCGCACGCGCACCGTGATCTCGTTGCGCCCGCGCTGCTGACGCAAGGCCTCGGAACCGGAAAAAGCATTGCGCACCTGGCGGGCGATCTCCCGCGACGTCAGGCCGAGGCTTTCCCCGCTCGGCGTGATGCTGAAGTCGAGCTGCTCCTTGCCCGGGGTGAAGCCGTCGTCAACGTCCTTGATGTTGGGAAACTCGGCCAGGCGTTCCGCCAGGGCGGCACTGGCCAGGTCAAGGACCTCGGTATCACGATGGGAGAGTTCCACGGTCAGGGCCGCGCCGCGCCCGGGACCGCCGCTGTCCGATTCGAAGCGCAATGACTCGAGGCCGAGAATGGGACCGACCTCATCGCGCCAGAGCTTGGTGACGGCTCCGGTGTTCAGCGGCCTAATGCCTGGCGGGGTCAGGTACGCCGTGATTTCCACCCGACTTTCATCGACCAGGGCGAAAACCCCTTTCAGCAGCTTTTCGCCGCCGTTAGCCGCGGCCACCTTGTCGATCCCGGCGAGGAGCTGTTCCTGAATCTTTTCCGCCTCAGATAAAGGACTGCCGGCCGGCAGGTTCGCCGAGACGATAGCCAGATCCGACTCCACCCGCGGCATCAGGATCATGCCGATGCGACCGCTCATGACGTAGCTGAGGACGATCATCAGCACGGCCAAGCCGATGGCGACGGTCAGGCCGCGCCAGCGGATGCTCAATTCGAGAAACGGCCGGTAGCGGTTCTCGATAAAGCGTGAGACGCCGGCGCTGAAGCGCTGCTGCCAGCCGTGCAGGCGGGAGGTCAGCCGACTGGTGGGCTTGCTGCGGGTGTGGGCGAGGTGAGCCGGCAGAATTACGAGCGCCTCGACCCACGAGACGAGGAAAACAGTGATCACCACCACCGGGATCGCCGTCCAGATTTTGCCCATGGTGCCGGGGACGAAGTACAGTGGCAGAAAGGCCACGATATTGGTGAGGATGGCATAGGAGATCGGCATGGCGACGTTGCGGGTGCCGAGGATGGCGGACTTGGCCATGCCGAAGCCGCGCTGGCGATACTCGTAGATGTTCTCTCCGGCCACAATGGCATCGTCGACGACGATCCCCAGGGCGACGATAAACGCGAACATGGACATGATGTTGATCGACACGCCCATGGCAGGGAGAAAGAGCAGTCCGCCGAGGAAGGAGGTCGGGATCCCCATGGTCACCCAGAACGCCAGCTTGAACTCGAGAAACAGGCCGAGCAGCAACAGGACCAGCACCAGTCCCATGCAGGCATTCTTCAACAGCAGGTTGAGGCGCTGCTCGTAAATCTCCGAGCGGTCGCGGTTGATGTCCCAGTCGATCCCTTCCGGCAGGTCGGCTTCGATCCCGGCCATGGCGTCGCGCACCGCCCGGGACACGCCGACCGGGGTCTGGTCACCGACCCGGTAGATATTGAGGCCGATGCTGCGCTGGCCGTTATAAGTGGCATAACGGTCGCTGTCTTCGAAGGACTCACGAACCGTGGCGATGTCCTCGAGGAGGACAACCGTGCCGTCGGCGGTGCTGATGACCGGGATGCGGGCAAACTCCTTGGCCCAGTCTCGACGATCAGTGACGCGCAGCAGGATGTCGCCGCCGCCGGTTTCAATGGCGCCTCCCGGAATCTCCGTCGATGCGGCATCGATAATGCGGCCGATCTCGTCGAGGGTGAGATTATAGGCGCGCAGTTTCTCCTGCGGCACGTCAACGTGAATCTCCAGAGCGCGTGCCCCCGAGAAGTCGATCTGGGTGATGCCGGGGTCCTGCAGCAGCCGGTCGCGAACCTGTTCGGCGGCCTCGCGCAGGGCGGCCTCCGAGGTGTTGCCGTAAAGCTGGATATTAAGGACTTCACGACGGCGGGTCAGCAGCGAAACCTGAGGTTCCTCGGCGTCCTCCGGGAAGGTGCGAATCCGGTCGATCTCCTGCTTGATCTCCTGGTAACTCTTCTGTTGGTCGCTGTCGGCCAGCAGTTCGATGTTGACCGTCGCCCGCCCTTCCGCGGCGGTCGCTGTCAGTTCCTTGATCCCTTCCAGACTGCGCACCGCTTCTTCAATGACGAGGACGATCCCCTGTTCAACCTCCTCGGGGCTGGCCCCGGGATAGGCGACCGTGACGGTGACCCGATCGAGTTCGAACTCTGGAAAGACCTCTTTCTTGATCTTTCCGGAGACGAAAAGCCCGCCCAGCAGCAGGAAAAGCATCAACAGGTTGGGCGTGACCCGGTTGTAGGTCATCCAGGCGATCGGCCCGCGCTGCCAGCTTTCTGTCCGCGTCCGTTTCATGGCTTGGCTTTCTCGTCACTTGCTGGCCCTGGCGGTTCAGTGCCCTTGAGCTGCAGGCTCATCCCCTGAACCGGTGAGGGCAGGTTGGAGATCACCAGGCGTTCGCCTTCGTCTACTCCGCCGGTGACCAGGACCTGGTCGCGGTCGCGAAAAGCGATCTCCACGGGGCGGATGTCGAGCTGCCCCTGGTCATCCATGATCCAGATCTGGTCGCCGTCATGGACCAGGTCGCGTTCGATGACCGCAGCGTGCGGCAGGGTCTGCCCCTCGATTTCGACCCGGACATAACTGCCGAGGAGCAGTTTTGGCAACAGCTTTGTCGACGGCTGCAGGGCAAGGGGGTCGGGGACTTCCGTCAACAGCTTGGCCATCCGGCCATTCTCTTCAACCATAGCCGTCATGCCGACCAAGTGGCCGTTGCGATAACTGTCCGGGCCCCAGGTTGTCGTGTCGTAGATGCGCACCGGCGAACCGGTCTTGCTGTCTTGCTGACCTGTGCTGATCCATTTGAGCTGGCTGGCCGGGACCGGGGTTTCGATCCAGTAGGCATCGCTGCCGACCAGGGTCGCCAGGTTGGTCGTGGGCGAAACGCGGGTACCGAGATTGATCTCCCGGGACATGACCACTGCATTGAAGGGCGCTTTGACGGTGGTTCGCTTGAGGTCAAGCTGCGCCTGCTCGAGCCTTGCTTTGGTGCCTTCGAGGACCGCCCGCAGGTTTGCGCGCTGTGGTTCCCGCAGCATCAGGGCCTGTTCCTCGGCGCTGACTGTTTCGCCAAGCAGCTCATATTCCTTTTGCGCCACCCGTTGTAGCCCCAATTCTATCTGCAGGTCTGCTTCGACTCTGGCCACTTCGCTGGCGAGTTGCTTCTCGGCGAGTTGATAATCGCTCGGGTCGATCTTGAGCAGCGGCTCATCCATGGCGAAACGTCCACCTGGGAGCAGGTTGTCGCTGATCCAGGTAATCTCACCGCTGACCTGGGGCTTGAGGGCGACTTCCCGCTGCGGTTTGACTGTCCCCATGATGCTGACCATGGTCTTTTGCGGACCGAAGGTGATGGTACGCACATCCACCACGATGGCGTTACGTGCTTTGGGCCTGGTTTTGGCTTTGGGCCCCGTCTGCATCAGCCATAAGGCTATGGTGACGCTGCCGATGACGACGACGACCGGCAGCAGCAGTTTCAGCAGGGCGGCTCTGCGGTTCGGCGCGGAAGGGTCTGCAGGCTTTTGTAGCTCTTGGTTTGGACTCATGCTGTTCGCCTTATTATTGGATGGCTCGTGACATCTCCCAGCCGCCGGCCAGAGCTCTGCAGAGGTTGACGCGGTTCTCGAAGAGCTCGCGCCTGGCGGTGAGCTGGGTGCGCTGGAGCAGCTGTTTGGACAGCAGCGCCCCGAGAACGCGCTGGTAGTCCTCTGCGCCATTGATATAGCGGTCGCGAATGCGCCCGATCGCCTGTTCGGACAGCAGCAGCTGCAGGTTGATGCTGGCAAGGTACTTCTGCTGCTGCTGCTCCCTGGTCAGGGCATCTTCAACTTCGGCCAGGGCGTCGAGAACCGTCTGGCCGTAATCGTGCAACGCCTCTGCAGCTACGGCCTGGGTACGTTCCACTTCAGCGCGGCGCCTGCCGCCATCGACGAGCGGCGCCAGCAGGTTGACGGCCAGGGACGTCAGCCAGTCGTCGAACAGGTTATCGATCTCACGGTCGGCGGTGCTGGCCCGGCCGACGAGGCTGAGGCGGGGAAAACGATCAGCTACGGCCGCGGCCACCAACTGGTCCGTGCCCTGCAGCTTAAGCCATGCGGCGCGCACGTCGGGACGCCGTTCCAGCAGGCGGCTCTGCAATCCGGTCGCCGGCAGCGGTGGCAACTCGCCGAGCGTGCCCGGGGTTATCCGCGGCGCCTGGTCGGGAGCCACCCCGAGGAACACGGCCAGCTGGTTTTGCAATACCTGAGCCCGGCCGGCGGCCAGGGCCAGTTCGCCACGCCGGCTTTCCGTCACCTGGCGCTGCTGCAGGAGGTCAGCGATGCCGGTCTGTCCGGCGCGAACCTGCAGTTCGATCAGCTCCAGAGTCTGTTCGTTGATATGCAACTGCTGTTCGAGGATGTCGATCTGGCCGAACTGCTCGAGCAGCTGGAACCAGGTCGTGGCAACCTGTGCAGAGAGTGTCAGTGCTGCTGTCTGCAGATCCTCCGCGCTGGCCCGGGCGTCGTACTCGGCGGCCTGCTGGGTCGAACGGATACGCCCCCATAAGTCGATTTCATAACTTGCGACCAGCCCCAGGTTGTAACTGTGCGATGAGGTGGTGCGTGCATCTTTGTGTGAGCGGGCTGCATTGAAACCCGCTTCACCATCAAGCTGTGGGACCAGGTCGGCGCCGGCTTTGCGTGCCGTGGCCCGGGCCCGGTCGAGGCGGTCCCAGGCGCTCTGCAGGGTGAAGTTGCCGGCCAGAGCCATGTTGATCAGCCGGTCCAGCTGTGGATCTTCGAAGGTCAGCCACCACTTTTCCGGCAGCTGTGCCTGTCCGGTTGCGGTGAAGTTCGCCTGCGGCGGTACGATCGCTGGCTGTTGAGTGACCTGTGGTGTGCAGCCCAAAAGCAGCAGGAGGATCACCAGGCAGAGCAAGGTGGATCTGCGCGCGCGAACAACTGCGAGATTCGTTCTGGTTTTCAGCATACCCTGGAACTTTCTGTCCTTGCGAATCGGCGGATGTCCCTTTAACTCAACGTATTCTAGACGAAACAGCTGTGGAAAAGTTTAAAAAAAAACGCCCGTTAGCGGACGTTTTTCTCATTATTTGTACGTCAGCAGCTATTCCTTGACGCGGGTCACGTATTCGCCGGTGCGCGTATCGATCTGGATCAGGGTCCCTTCGTCGACGAAGGAGGGGACCTGCAGGGTGTAGCCGGTTTCTACGGTGGCCGGTTTGTTGTTGCCGGCGGCGGTGTCGCCCTTGACCCAGGGGTCGGTCTGGCTGACGCGCAGGTTGACGAAGTTGGGCAGGGTGACGCCGATGCCGCGTTCGCCGTGCATGAGGACCTTGACCTCCATGTTGTCGACCAGGAAGTATTTGTCGTCACCCAACACCTCGGGCAACAGGGTCACCTGCTCGTAGGTCTTCTGATTCATAAAGACATAACCGGTCTCGTCCTGATAGAGATACTGCATGTCGCACTCTTCGAGACTGGCCGGTTCGAAACTTTCTCCGGAGCGATAAGTGCGGTCGAAGAGGGATCCGGTGATCATGTTGCGCAATTTGCACTTGTAAAGCGCCTGCCCTTTGCCGGGCTTGGTGAAGTCGAACTGCACGATGACGTGGGGCTCATTGTCGATCATCACTTTGAGACCTTTTTTCAGGTCGGCACAACTGTACATGGGAAAACTCCTTCGAAAAGTTGGTATCGCACTCTTTAAAGCATTGCAGTTATACACAAAAGGGTGGTTTGTGTCATCGGTTTTTTGAAAACCTGGCGCGGGACGAGGAACGCGGAAGACAAGCGCATACACACAACATGCTGTGAAATTTTTTGACATACCTTGCTAGCTTTGGAGTTTTTAGAGTCCCGCGTTCCGCGTTTATTATCCAACTTCACTGCCGATACAACTTGTGCTACATTTCTGCACCTGAAACCGGGGCTGTCCACATAAAGGGTTGCTCCCTCATTCGACTTCAAGGAGAAAAGTATATGACATCCAACGATCTGAAGCGCGGCCAGGTGATTCTTCTCGACAGTTCGCCCTGCCTTGTGCTCGAGGTCAGCAGCCAGAGCCCCTCGGCGCGCGGCGGCAGCACCCTGATCAAAACCAAATACCGCAACCTGCTCACCGCACAGGTCCTCGAAAAAGCCTTTAAGGCAGGCGACCGTGTCGATGCCGCCGATTTCGAGAAACGCAAGGGGCAGTTCCTCTATGCCGATGGTGACAACGGCGTATTCATGGATCTCGAAAGCTACGAGCAGTATGAACTGGGTGACGATATGTATGGCCCGGTAAAGGGCTATCTGCTCGATGGCACCGAGGTCATCCTCGGGATCTTCGAAGGCCAGGTGGTTTCCGTAGAGCCGCCGATGACCGTGGAACTGCTGGTCACGGAAACGGCTCCGGCGATCAAGAACGCCACGGCCCAGGCCCAGACCAAGGAAGCAACCCTCGAAACCGGCTTGAAGATCCAGGTGCCCGGTTATCTCGAGAGCGATGAGCGGGTCAAGGTAGACACCCGTGACGGCCGGTTCGTGTCCAGGGCTTAAAGACCCGTGACGTCGGATAAATGACCGGGACGCGGGACGCGGAAATCAAAAATCTAAATAAAACCGCTTGACAAGTTTAGGCTGGTTTGCCAGCGTTTCTCGTCTGTCTCGTTTCTCGTTCTCTCGTCCCTCGTCTCTCGTTTCTCGTTTCTCGTTTCTCGTTTCTCGTTTCTCGTTTCTCGTCCCTCGTCCCTCGTCCCGAAGGAATTTTGCAAATCTGCAAAAAACCTTCGTTTCTTCCTTGCAGTTCTGCAAAACCTTGTTTTATGCCACCTGTAAAAGTCACCTAAATCCCCTGTTTGCCATCGTTTTCATCTGTCCATACACTGTTGCACCGCCTACCCCGCCGATTTGACATCTGCCTCGATCTTGATGTTTTTTGCATTATTGCAAATCCACCTTTCTAAAGGCGGTTGTCGCATGTCTGCAAAATAGATCTCAAGTATCCGAATTTAAAGGATAAAAAACTTTTTTATTGAGGCTCTCTCGATTGGTATGCGAGTTGCCAATGTTGTCTAGCGTAAGACGATAACGCAGTGCAACTTGGAAAGACGATGTGATGCTCACAAACAACACCGGAAGTCAGGGTAACAAGCCGGTCATCGGTGCCATCAAGGCACGCTGGCCGTTGACTTACCGGGTTCAGCAGTTGAGTCAATACGGTTTGGATAACTCGATACCGATTACCAAGGAGGCAGACATGAGCAAGCAGAACGTATCATCGAAACGTGGCTGGACCGTCGTACTGGCCGGCACCGGCATCAACCTGGCACTGGGTATCCTTTACACCTGGAGCATCTTCAAAGGCGCGATCGCAGAATCGATCAATGCCGGCGGCCCCGGCGCCTTTGCCTGGGACAAGGCCTCGATCAATGACCCCTATGCCACCGCATGCCTGACCTTCGCCGTGGCGATGATCCTCGCCGGCAAGGTGCAGGACAAGTTCGGTCCCCGCATCACCTGCATGATCGGCGGCCTGATGGTCGGTGCCGGTTTTATCTGGATCTCCCAGACCACCGACTACTGGGCCTGGATTGCCGGTTTCGGCGTCATGGCCGGCATGGGGATCGGCTTCGGCTACTCATCGGCCACGCCGCCGGCGCTGAAGTGGTTCCCACCGGCCAAGACCGGCCTGATCGCAGGGATAGTCGTTGCCGGTTTCGGTCTCGCTTCGGTCTACATCGCCCCTCTCGCTCAATACCTGCTCGGTGCCTACGGCCTGCAGCAGTCGATGCTCTTCTTCGGGATCGGTTTTGTCGCGGTCACCTGCTTCTTCGGTATGTTCCTGGCCAATCCTCCCGCTGGCTACGTGGCTGACCCAAATGCTAACAGCGCAGCTGCTAAGGCTGCCGCCGTAGAAGATAAGTCCCCGTCGCAGATTCTCAAGACCTCCAAGTTCTACACCCTATGGACCTGCTTCTTCATCGGTGCCGGCGCCGGTCTCATGGTGATCGGCAGCGCCAAGGGGCTGGCCAAGGCAAGCATGGGCGAATGGGCGTTCCTGGTCGTGGCGATCATGTCGATTGGCAACGCTGCCGGCCGCATCATCGCCGGTGTGGTGTCTGACAAGATCGGTCGCGCCAACACCTTGGTGATCATGCTGGTCTTCCAGGCTGTCCTGATGTTCCTGGCCATTCCGGTTATCGGCGGAAGTTACACCAATCCGCTGGCGATGCCGCTGCTGGTGACCTTTATGGTCTTCAATTACGGCACCAACCTCTCCCTTTTCCCTTCCTTTGCCAAGGACCTCTGGGGCGCAAAGAATTTCGGTATGAACTACGGTATCCTCTTCTCAGCCTGGGGGATCGGTGCCTTCGCATTGGTGCGCGTTGCCGAGATGCTCAAAGTCAAGACTGGCGGCTTCACTATGTCGTTTGCCGCTGCCGGGGCATTGCTGGTCGTCGGCGCCATGCTCGCAAGTACCCTGAAAGCCCGCAAGGTCGAAGTCCCGGCATTCGAAGGTGCCCTCGAGGAAGAGGACGATCTGGCCCTGGCGAAAGCAACCAACGATTGATAGTTTTTCACCGTTTGCAAACCCTCCTTCAGGTTCAAACGGCCGCGGCCCTGTCAGCAATGACGGGGCCGCATTCTTTTAGAGCCTGCCAGCGCACCCTTGTGGTGAACTTGTTTATTGTGATGCCTGTGATATGTATAAGGATAAGAATTATTTAATCACATTTGATAGGGTATCATGGAAATCCTGCTGGAATTGAAAAGTCGCCTCTTGTGTGAAGGGCTTAGGGAGATGATCAGCAAGCATCTGCCGGAAAGTGTTGTCTCGGACCGGCAAGTCGGGCCTGTCCCTGCGCAACCCGATATTGTTATTTTCGCCGATCGCAAGCGGGCCGCTGAGATGGCTACGAATTATCCCAAAGGCAAATTTCTCTTCATTGATAATGGCCTGAGTGACGCGGAACTCGCCAGCCTGCTGATTGGTCATGGTATCCATGGCATCATCTCCTGCGACCAGGGGCAATCCCTCTTCATCAGGGCTTTGCAAACGGTCTATCGTGGCGAAATCTGGCTCGAACAAAAGCAACTCCAGACCGTGCTGCGCGAGGGAAGTCTGCTGCAGCAGAAGGACAAAACAAAATCCATGAGTGACCAAGATCGTAAGATCATCGCCTTGATCACTCTCGGGCAGAAAAACTCTGAGATCGCCACTGACCTCTGTTTGAGTGAACCAACCATCAAGGCACACGTTAGCAGGATATATAAGACGCTCAACGTCAGGAACCGTTCACAGTTGGTGACCTTGGCCAATGAAAGCGGATGGGGCCATATGTAAACAATCGCAGCGGTTCTCAGATTCCTAACTTTCGTCGCAATACTATCCCCCTGAAGATATATCCTAAAGAATTATTGTCGTTTCTTCTTCTCCTGCAATAATTAAGTAAGAAAAATATAACTTTATGCGGCGTCGCGCAAGGCAAGGGCCTTGGCACGACCATCTGGTACAGCAAGAGCGATGTTGGCCGCTGCTTTGCCAGGGTTGCAGTGTACGGCAAACCTTGCCAACAAACACTTAAGGAGAACGATCATGAAGACCATCTTAAGCATAAGTCGAGTGTTCCTGTCCGTTCTTGTGGGATTGCTGCTGGTTATCTGGGCCATACCGATTCAGGCCATGACCTCATCGGCTGATCAAACAGTGATTTATCTGGCAAGTGGCGGTGGTGGCAGTGGCGGTGGTGGCAGTGGTGGTGGCGGTGGTGGTGGCAGTGGTAGTGGCGGTGGTAGTGGCGGTGGTAGTGGCGGTGGCAGCGGCAGTGGCAGCGGCAGTGGTGGCCCGGCAGACACGGGCGGTTTCGGTAAAGGCACCATGCAAATGGAACGCACCCGCACAATGGAGCAAACTCGTGATCAGGCAGGCAAGGTAGACCCTAACGTACAGATGGATCAGGTCAAGGATCAGGTCAAGGATCAAGACAAGGATCAGGTCAAGGATCAGGACAAGGATCAGGTCAAGGATCAGGACAAGGATCAAGTCAAAGATCAGGACAAGGATCAAGTCAAAGATCAGGACAAGGATCAAGTCAAAGATCAGGACAAGGATCAGGACAAGGATCAGGATCGCGACCGGACTCACCAGTAAGCTCTCTCCAACGATTCTGTCACCAGGCAGGCGGCCGTGTTCTGGTCGCCTGCTTTTTCGTCTGGGCGCTGTGGCATTGACAGTACTCCGGGCATGGCGCAATATGTCGTCTCTTCCCGGGAGACGCTATGACCGCTGACCGCCGCTCAAAATCGAAATCTTCCCCAAAACCGCGCACAGAAGAACTGACGCTGATCATTGATCGCATTGATCAGGACGGTCTTGGCATGGCGACCCATGACAGCAAGCCGGTCGTGGTGTTCGATGCTCTCCCTGGTGAAAAGGTCGTCGTTCGCGTTCTGCATGCCGGACGGCACAAGATCACTGCCAGTACCCTGCGTGTGTTGCAACCCTCCCGTGAACGGAACGCCAAGCACAGCTGCCCGCATTTTCGAATCTGCCAGAGCTGTGCTTTAATGAGTTGGAAGTATGATGCCCAGCTTGCCTACAAGGTCAGGCGGGTTGCCGATGCCCTGGCCGTTTACCCGAACCTGTCCAAGGTGATGCCGGAGGAGGTGTGGGCAGCCCCGGAAGGTTTCGGCTACCGGGCCAGCGCCAAGCTGGTCGTGGCCCGCAAGCGGGGGAAAGCCCAGGTCGGCATGTATCGGCGAGGCAGTCACGACGTGGTCGATATCGCCGATTGTCCTCTGCATCATCCGCTGATCAACCGGGTTGCTGCCGTGGTCCGCGAGGAGCTCGACCGGCGCAATATCTCTGCTTACGATGTCACCCATCGGCGCGGCCTGCTCCGTTACCTACTGGTGCGGGTCAGTCCGGTCTACGCCAAAGCGATGGTCACCTTTGTCACCAGCGAGCGCAACTTCAGCGAGGTGACGCACCTGGCCAAGTGGCTGCAGCGCAAGGTCCCCGAAGTCATTTCCGTGCACCAGAACGTCAACGGCAGCTCCGGAAACGTGATTATCGGTCGTGATACCTCACAAGGTGCTCGGCACGCCAGATCTGGTCGACCAGGTCGGCGATGTGCGCCTGCGCCTCGGACCGACCTCTTTCCTGCAGGTGCATCATGCCCAGGCCGCACGCATCTATCGCCTGGTTCGCGACTGGTCTGCCCTGCGGGACGGCGAGTCAGCCCTTGATCTCTACTGCGGCGTTGGCGGCATCAGCCTGCACCTGGCGAGCAAGGCGCGTCAGGTCCTCGGCGTTGAAACGGTCGCCGAAGCTGTCCGTCATGCTCAGGCCAATGCCCGCATGAACGGTTTCGCCAATTGCAAGTTCGTTGCCGGCGACGTCGAAGCCATCATGGGCGATGACTCTAACTTGAATCAGAAACCCGCCGTCATCGTGGTCAACCCACCCCGTTCCGGCTGCAGCCCGCAGGTTTTATCTGCCATCGCTGCCATGCAGCCGCGGACGCTGATCTATGTTTCGTGTCATCCGGACAGCCTGGCCCGCGATCTTGCCGCTCTGGTTGAGCATGGCTTTTGCGTCGAGCAGGTCCAACCGGTCGATATGTTTCCGCAGACGCAGCATGTTGAGAATGTCGTCCGTTTGACCTTTGCTGGGAATGTCATTCCAACCAAGGCCCGCGTTTCCAGGAGGTAAGGCCCTTCGGCTAGGGGGCAGGTCTACACAGTTCAGATTTTTCGTACTCTGCGCTGATTTTGTGAAATGTGCAGATCTGCCCCCCAGGCATTGCATTGACACTTTTTGCGGAGCATTTACTATTGATACTCATGCAACTAACGGAGAGTTATGGAAACGAAAGACAGTTATGGCCGCGTGCTTAACGACGGGGACTCCGTTCAGGTTGTCAAGGACTTGAAAGTGAAAGGTTCTTCTGCCTCTCTTAAAAGGGGCAAGGTTTTCAAAAACATTCGGCTCACGGGCAAAGCGGAAGAAATTGAATGCCGTGACGGTAAGAGCACCCTGGTGCTGAAGACCTGTTTCTTGAAAAAAGTCTGATCAGGGAAAGTTTGACGGGCCAATGTCTGCCGAAAAAGGGCATAGATATGCCATATGAAATGTCTGTGACTTTCAACGGTGCTTATGTCGAAGCCCGCTCCGTAGGCGACAAAAGCTATCAAACGGCAGTGGCACTA
Source organism: uncultured delta proteobacterium (assembly GCA_963825615.1). Classification (GTDB taxonomy): domain Bacteria; phylum Desulfobacterota; class Desulfuromonadia; order Desulfuromonadales; family BM103; genus JAHEDT01. The sequence goes on along the minus strand of CAWGTV010000006.1, from coordinate 307,322 downwards.
TGGCGTGAAATTACCACGGGTCTGTGCTGAACACCACTGCTACAAGGTGCTCGGTATCGCCGAGTCGACGACCGCCATGCCGGTCATGGATTCCCTCAACCATGCACAGCTTTTCAAGGATTTCGCGATCACCAACCGGTACCGCATCGCCTGGGCCGAATTGAACAAGGAGGCGATCGGCAACCTGAAATTCCTCGAAACGGTGCTTCTCAATCGCGGCATGCTGAATGGCAAGGTGTTCCACGATGTTGAAGAAGCAAAGCGGTGGCTGCTGCAGGAATAGCTGTGCGCTGGTTTTGCGGGTCTTCCCCTGTTGTCTGTTGAATTTCCAATCCATGCACTGCCGGCGGAGCCGCCGTGGCAACAAGATTGTCCGGATGAGACTTGTCTTGACCGGACGTCTTCACGGGGATGGTGAGGCGTATGCGTAATCTCTGGCTGATCACCTTTTTTGCCGCCCTGGTCTGGTCGGGGGTGCATCCTAAAGACGCCCTGACCTGGGTGCTCGAAGTCCTGCCAGCCATGATCGGTTTTGTCGTCCTGGCGGCGACCCAGCGGCGTTTTCCTTTGACCGGCCTGGCGTACGGGTTGATCCTCATCCACTGCATCATCCTGATGGTCGGTGGTCATTATACCTACGCTGAAGTCCCCCTGTTCGACTGGATGCGCGACTGGTTTGGTTGGGAGCGCAATAACTACGACAAGGTCGGCCATTTTGCGCAGGGATTCGTCCCGGCGATCCTCGCCCGCGAGATTCTCCTGCGCAAAGCCGTCGTTGCCGGCCGGGGCTGGCTTGCCTTCATTGTCGTCTGCATCTGCCTGGCGATCAGCGCTTTCTACGAACTGGTCGAATGGTGGGTGGCGATCGCCACGGGCGATTCCGCTGATGCGTTCCTCGGCACCCAGGGGTACATCTGGGATACCCAGTCGGACATGATGTACGCCATGGTCGGAGCCATCGCAGCGCTGGTGCTGCTGTCGCGAATGCACGACAGGCAAATAGACCGGGACGCGGGACGAGTAACGCGGGACACGGTTTAAGTCCTTAAAAACTAATGAACACAAAAAAGCCATGGAGACATATATGTCCCATGGCTTTGGTTTTTTAAGGTTGGCGTGTTCTTCGTACCGCGCCTTGCGTCCCGGTTTTAAGGTGCAATCGGCATATGGTAATCGGTGATGACAACGTCAAGCTTGAGCAGAAACCGGCCGAAATCGTTGAAGGTCATGCTGGCCGGTTTGACCAGGAAGAGTGCGACGACACTGACGACGGCGGCGGCAGCCACCCAGTTGAGGACCAGGTTGCGCAATTCCCAGTTAGGTTCCTCGATCTCCTCAGTCTCTGCTTGTTCCTTGGCGGGCAGCTTCTCGGCGATCTGCCGCATGATCTTCCCCGAGCTGAGAAAAATCACCGCGGAAATGGCGAACTGCGGGAGAATCTCCAGTGATGCATGCCCGGTTCCCAGCACGCCGGCATAGAATGCCAGCACGCCAAGCCCAAGCAGGGTCATCTGGCGGCTGAGCTTTGCGTTCATCTGCAGAAAGTCTCCCTCGTGTGTGCAGTCATACTGAAAAGTTAGCGATAACAGCCTTCCCTGTCAAGGCCGCATCTTCCCCGATCCGGCTAACTCCATGTGAAACAGTTGCCGAACTTCACTGCTGACATGGCGCATTCCCAGGTAAAATCCGGGCAGACTGCTGATCAGGCCGACAAACGCGGCAATGTACAAAAAGGTGTCGCTGTCTGTGGCGTGGGCCATGGCGAGCATGAGGAGGAAGGCTGTCATCATGGCAAAAACCAAGCGGCATATGCGCGTGAGCTGCTCCAGCCCCTGGCAGATGATCAGGCTGAACATCCCCCACATGGCGAAGTAGCCCATCATCGGTATCGGCCCTGGGATCGATCCGTATCCGGCCCTGGGCAGAATGTCGAGCGCCAGGATCGAGAGCCAGAAAAGGCCGCTGCCTGTAAAGGCAATGGCCCGCAGGGGGCTGCTTTTCAGGGCATTGAGGCCGGCGGAGATCTGGCCGATGGCCCCCAGCATGAGAATCACAGCCATAAGGTGCAGGTTCAGCGACCAAACGGGAAATGTATCGAGGGCATAACTCACCGCGGTGACTGAGTAACAGAAGAGGCCGAGCACCGGCAGGTTGCCCGGTTTGCTGACCGGTTTCGCTGCTGCAGGGTGATTAGGCGTCGGCGGGGCCGGCACCTGATGACCAAGACGGCTGGCCAGTTCACGATATTTCTGGCAGTCCTGGTACTGGCATGAGCAGAACTTGATGATCATGCTGGCGTCATGAGAAGAGATGTATCCGCACCCGACATCGCAGACATCTTCGTCGTGATCATAGTAGGGGCAAACAGCTGCGTCCTGCATATGCGCCTCCTGCGTTTATTGAAGTCCTGCTTGCGGACATGGTTGAAAAAAGTGGGCCCGGCCGTTAGGCAACGTTAAATCTGAACCGGACCCGATTGGAGTCACGTTTCCTTATAGAGCAAGCGGTGTACCAAAAAGTCAAGATGCGTGTTGAATTGATTTAAGCTATTTATTTCAATATGTTGTGATGTATTTTGAGGTGTCTTGAGAAGGGTGGGCGGAGGGTTTGATTTGCAGATTTGCAAAATGGCCCAAAGTGCTTTTGCATTTATGCAAACAAGCGGTGTCGTGCGTAAGACGGGGGTGGACAAACGCGTTGCAAAGACGTCGATGTTCTTGCCGCTTGCCCTGCGGCGCGCGGATCAATCGATGTCTTTCTTTCTGATGCCGTATTTTTTCAGTTTGCGATAGATGGTCGCCATGTTCATGCCGGCTTCTGCGGCGGCTTCTTCGACGTTGCCACCATGTTTTCTTAGCAGGCGGGTCAGATAGTCGGTTTCGAAAGTGCTCAGCGCCGATGAATAATCTGCCTGGTCCGCAGTCTGACCGGTCGGGCTGGTCGCGATCAATTGGGCAAGTTCCGGCAGGCCGATGTAGTTACCGCTCGAGATCGTCATGGCCGCTTCGATGACGTTACAGAGCTGGCGTATATTGCCGGGCCATTCGTAGGTGCGGAAGGCCTCCATGGCTTCGGGGGTCAGTCCCTTGAACTCGGTGCCGAACTTGGTGTTCTGCTTGCGGATGAAGTAGGTTGTCAGAAGCGGAATGTCCTCTTGCCGGTCGCGCAGCGGCGGCAGGTGGATGTTGATGACATTGAGGCGGTAGAAGAGGTCCTCACGGAACGTACCCTCGGCGATCTCGGCAGTCAGGTCAGAGTTGGTGGCTGAGATAATACGCACATCCACCTTGGTGGGTGTTGTGTCGCCGAGGCGGCGAAACTCCTGTTCCTGCAGGAAGCGCAGCAGGGTCTTCTGCATGTTGAGCGGCAGGTTGCCGACCTCGTCGAGAAACAGGGTGCCGCCGTTGGCCGCCTCGAGCAGCCCTTTGCGGTTTTCCATGGCCCCGGTGAATGCCCCCTTGCGGTAGCCGAAAAGTTCGCTTTCGAGAATGTTTTCCGGCATGGCTCCGCAGTTGAGGGCGACGAAGCGATGATCGCGACGCCTGGAGTTGTGGTGCACGGCCTGGGCGATCAGCTCCTTGCCGGTACCTGATTCGCCGGTAATCAAGACCGAGGTGTCGCGTATGGCGACCTTGGCAACCTTCTCCAGAAGAGCCCGGATGGCCGGAGAGGTGCCGATGATGTTTTCGAACTTGAACTGACCGGACAGTTCCTCGCGCAGTTCGCGATTCTCCTCAACCAGTTTGTGGTGCTGCAGGGCGTTCTTGACCCGGTAGGTCAACTCATCCGGTTCGAAGGGTTTGGTCAGCATGTCGTAGGCGCCGCGCCGCAGCGCCTGGATCGACATTTCGACCGTGGCATAGGCGGTGATCATGATGACCGGCACTTCCGGGTCGCGATTGCGCACGTGCTGCAGCACTTCGAGACCGTCCATCTCCGGCATCTTGATATCACTGATGATCAGGTCATAGTCGCCGGCGCTGAATTCGGCAACGGCCTGGACCGGCCGTGTAAAGCTCTTGACCTGGTAGCCCTGATCCTTGAGCACGGCCTCCATCATGCGGCAAAGGCCGACTTCGTTATCGATCAACATGATGCGCTTGGCAGCCATCAGAATTCCTCCCGAACGAGCGGCAGACGGATGGTGACCGTGGTCCCCTGGTTGAGACGGCTGGTCATCTGGATGTTTCCGTGGTGCTGCTCGATAATCTGTCTGGTGATCGCCAGGCCGAGGCCGGTGCCGCGGTCCTTGGTCGTGTAGAAGGGTTCGAAGATTCGCTCGAGGTCCGCTTCGTCGATGCCGCTGCCTGTGTCTGCAAATATCATGAGGGCGTCACTCTCTTCGCGGCTGGTGGTAACGGTGAGCTGACCGCCTTTGGCCATGGCGGCGCCGGCGTTGAGAATCAGGTTGATCGCCACCTGGCGAATCTGGTCGCCGTCGAGCCAAAGCGGCGGTAGGTCAGCGGAGAATCTCTTGATGATCTCTACGTCGTGCATGTCGGTATGGTTGGCGGCAAAGCTGACGATCTGGTTGAGCAGCTGGTTGAGATCGGTCTCGGCGAATTCCGGCTTGGGTGTCCGGGCGTAGTTGAGCAGATCCTGGACGATCTTCTTGCAGCGTTTGCTTTCGCGTTTGATCTCGTGGATAAAGTGATAGTTCGGGTCTTCCGGGTCGAGCTTGTTTTCAATGTAACCGGCATAGCCGAGAATGACGCCGAGAGGATTGTTTATTTCGTGGGCAACGCCCGATGAAAGGATGCCCAGTGATGCCATCTTGCCCTGTTGGGCGAGACTCGCTTCGAGCTCGCGATTGTGTTGCAGGTTGCTGGTCATGCGGTTGAAGGCGGTGGCTAGTTCCCCTAACTCATCGCGGCTGGTGATTTCCATTTTTCGATTAAACTGGCCACGCTTGATATCGCGGATGACCGACGTCATGTGCTGGATTGGATCGGAAAGCACCTTGGCGGCCAGGAAGACCATCAGGACCGAGAGAGAGCCGACCAGGATGGATATGACCCCGAGGGTGCTTAAGATACGGCCTTTGATGAGGTTGGTCTCCCGGTAAAATTCATCTTCGTAGGAGCCGACCGCGACGATCCAGTCCCAGGGTTGGTAATACAGGTAGCGGACGATCTTGCGGCGCGGCTGCGCATCACCCGGATTCTGCCAGGGATAGCGGATCCAGCCTTCGCGCTGATCACACATCTGCGCGATAAAAGGGGTGCCGTTGGAATCCTGGGACGCGTAGATATTCTCTCCTTCGGCCTCGGGGTGGATGGTCAGGGTCCCCTTGCGGTCCATGCAGTAGATGTAGCCGGTCTGGCCGACCCGCTTCGCCTTGATGCGTTTTTTCAGCTCTGCAAACGCTTGACGTTCGGCCGCCGGATTCTCGTAGGTCTCGTCAAGATATCCTCCGGTGGCGATGATCCAGTCCCACGGCTTGTAGTAGCGATACACCACCATCTTCTGGCGCGGAGCGCTGTCACCAAGTTCGGCATTACGCCAGGGATAGATGATCGTCAGGAGCTGGTCGGCTTCGGCCATGGTCGCGGCCTTGCACATCGAGCGGATAAAGTGTCTGCCGTCCTCATCAGTCTCGTTGTAGACGTTTTCCCCCTCCCGGGCGATGTGCACTGTCAGGTCGCCCTTGCTGGTCATCGCGTAGATATAACCGGTTTCGCCGACCTGGACCCGTTTCAGGGCGATGCGCGCCGCCTGCTTGGCGCTGGCAAGATCGATTTCGCCGTTACGATAGAGCCGGTCCTGGGCTTCGACCATGCTGTAGGCGAAGGTCGTCAGGCTCGACAATTCCTGCTCGGTCGTGGCTTTTTTGTCAGCGCGGTAAACCTGAAACTGCTGGTTGTGGGAGTCGAGGAGGTCGATGGTGAACGCCGCCAGATGATCGAGGTCGTCCTTGCTGGTCTGGGTGATACCGAGGTGGGCCTGGCGGTAGGCGATCCCGCCGACCACAGTGCCGACGACGAAGATCGGGATCAATACCAGCGGCAAAACGACGACCGTCATTTTCCAGCGGATCTTGAGGTTATTGACGAATTTAAAAAGGTGGCGACTCATATCAGGTTAACTCTTTTTTAGAAAACCTGGCGATTATGCTGTTTACGGGGGGAAAAAGCAAGTGCGCCGCGCCAAAAGCGCGCGGGACAAGGAACGCGAGACGCGGGACGAGGAAAGTCAATAGCAAATCGGAAAAAAACTGCTGTCAGTAAAGGGTTTTGGAGTCTTCTTGTGGTGTGCGGTTTTCGCGTCCCTTATCTCGCGTGCCGCCTCCCGGTTGCTCAATAAAGGTCAAACTTCAACAGTCGACACTCGATCGGCCCGTTGAAGAGCACGATGCGTTGCGAGGGTTTGAGGCCGATGCGTTTGGCGAGGGCGAGGTTGCCGGTGAAGACCCAGGCGGTCCAGCCTTTCCAGCGCTGCTTGAACGTGTCGCCGATCTTGCGATAGAAAGCTTCCAGTTCCTGCTCTTCGCCAAGCCTCTCGCCGTAAGGCGGGTTGCAGATCAGCGTGCCGCGCTCTGCCGGGGCATCGAGCTTGGCGAAATCGCTGTAGAACCAACGGATCCTGGCGCCAATGCCGGAATTCTCGGCGTTGCGCCTAGCCAGGTCTACGGCCCGTTTATCCCGATCACTGCCAAAGACCAGGTTGGGTGGGAGTTCCCTCCTGGCCTGCTCCGCCTCTTCGAGGAGCCCCTGCCAGCACTGGGCGTCGAAATCCAGCCACCGTTGAAAACCGAAGTCAAGGGCGAGCAGGCCAGGGGCGGTCTTGCTGGCGAGCAGTGCTGCCTCAAGGGGCAGGCTGCCGGAGCCGCACATGGGGTCGACGAAGGGCGTTGTTTGGTCCCAGCCGGTCATGGCCACGAGGCCGGCGGCCAAAGTCTCCTTGAGCGGGGCGATGGTCGGGTCACGTCGATAGCCGCGCCGGTGCAGGCCTGTCCCGGCCAAGTCGAGGCTGATGGTGCAGTGATTGCGGGCCAGGTGCAGATTGATGCGCAGGTCGGGCTCTTTCGGGTCAACGTTCGGTCGCTGGCCGGAGCGATCCCTGATTTTGTCAACGATGGCGTCCTTGGTTTTCAGGGCAGCGAAACGGGAATGGGTGATTGCAGAGTCCCGCAGGTTGGCGTCGACGGCCAGCGTCATGCGCGCCGTCAGGAGATTCTCCCAGCCGAGCGCATAGACGCCTTCATAAAGCGCTTCCTGGGACGGGCAGGGAAAGCTGGCAATCGGTTGCAGCACACGGTTGGCGGTCCGCAGCCAGAGACAGGCCTTATAGCCATCGGACCGGGAGCCGCTGAAACTGACGCCGCCATTTTCAGGCGAGACCTTGCTGGCACCGAGTTGTGTCAATTCGGCGGCAAGGACTTCTTCCAGCCCTTTGGCTGCAGTGGCAAAAAAATCCATAACGTTCCAGTCGTGCAGTTAATGCGGACGCTCGCCCTCAATAATAATCGTTTCCGGGAGGCGGAAGGTGCGGCGATAGGTGCGGATCTCCAGCAGGGCGATCTTGATGATGCTGGCAATCGGCACACCGATGATCATGCCGATGACACCGTATAGTTTGCCGCCGATGATGATGGCAAAAAAGACCAGCAGCGGGTGGAGATTGGAGACCCGTGAGATGAGAATCGGGATCAGGATAAAGTTGTCGACCAGCACCTGGGCGATCAGGATATAGAGGATGACGATCCACCAGAACTGCCCGCCGAGGCCAAGATCGACAAATGCGATCAAGATTCCCGGGATCATGCCGATTATCGGGCCGATATAGGGGATCAGGTTGGTGACGCCGGCGAAGATGCCGAGCATCGGGGCATAGCGGATATCGGTGATCGAGAGCCCGGCCGTGACCACCAGGCCGACGATGAAGGCTTCGAGGATTCTGCCGCGGACAAAGTGGGCAAGCTGGCGGCTGACCAGATACGAGAGATCGCGCGCCATCTCAAAGTACCGGTTGGGCGCGAGCGCCACACAGGTGCGCAGGATTGCGCGTCCGTCGCGCAGGAAGAAGAAGGTGAAGAGTGGCACGATGATCAGCAGGCCGCCGACCTTCATGGCCGACTGGGGTGTCTCGGCGAGGATGGACGACATCAGCTGCTCCGTCCACCCGCGCACCTTGGTCGGCAAGCTGTAGTCTGCGATCATTGGAAAGCGGTCGTGTAGGGCGGCGACGATTTTTTTCAGGGCCACAATGACCTGAGAGGTATAGCGTGGGAAGTCGGTCCCCATGTTGGCCCAGAACTCCTGCCAGTGCGGCGTCAGCCAGAGGATCGACAGAAGGGCCAGTCCCAGGGTCAGGACATAGACAAGGAAGATGCTGCCCGTGCGGGAGAAGAGTCTTTCCAGCTGTGTGACCGGGGGGTCAAGCAGGAACGCCAGCACCAGCGACAGGAGCAGCGGCAGAAAGAGGACGGAAAAGGCCGCCCGCGAGAGGCCGATGAGTGAAGATGCCGAAGAGTAGATGGCCAGTCCGCAGGCGATCGCGGCCGTGAAAACCAGGAAGGCTAGGGCGACCTGGGCACGGGTCCAGCCACGGTTCTTTTGGGCAAATTTGCTCATGTTTCGATGTTTTCCGGTGGAGTGTGGTCGCCAAGCACTTTTTGCAGCCTGCGAATCTCATGGCTGGCGGCCTGCAGACGCTCACTAACGACCCGGGTCAAACCGAGAAAAATACTACTCGAAACAGAGGGATGCTTCTCGGCCAGTTCGAGGATGTCGGCGCGGAACAGGCCGATCAGTTCCGTGTTTTCCAAGGTCCGTGCCGAGGCGCTGCGCGGGGCCGGGGCCGTCAGGGTGGTTTCACCGAAGAAATCTCCCTGAGCGAGGCAGGCCAGCTCGTCCTCGGCATCGTTTTTGTCCCGGGCGAAAATCTTCACCTTGCCGTTGCGGATCATGTACATGCCCGAGCCGGGGTCCCCTTCCTCGAAGATGGTTTCATGGGCCTGGTAGTTGCGCACATGCACAACTCTCTCGAGAATGGTTAGGGCGCGCGGTGAGAGCTCCGCAAAAATCGGCAGATGTTTGAGAAAATAGGCCAGGGACTCTTCGTCGAGTTTCTTGCGGAAGATGTTGTTCCAAAGGGGGTCCATCGCTACTCCTGTTATTGGCCTTTGAGCCGTGACTGGATGTCCTCGGGGATCGGCTGGTTGACCTGGTAATTCTTGAACAAGACCTCCAGTTCCTCCTGCAGGTCCGGCCGCCGAATGACGCGCAGCATGCTCGCCGGCAGCTGGTAGCCGTCCACTTCAGTAAACTTGACTTCAAACCGCTCATCGATTTTGCCATCAGGGCTGGTGATCTGAAAGCGTTCCGGGGTCTGCCCGCCGGTAACGGTGATATAGCGGATTTCCAGGCTCAGGCGCAGGCCATCAGCGGTCGTGATCAGCAACTCGCTGACGGTGTTGGTTTTGTTGTCGATATCGAAGCCCAGAGAGACCACCTGCTTTTGCGGCAAGTGCATGCCACCCGCATAGAATGCTTCTTCTAGGTCGGTCGGCTGGGCAAAGGTGATTTCCAGCCGGTTGATAAGGCTTTCTGCCAGGGCGACTTCGCTCAGTTTGATTTCGGCGCCCCGCACCAACACACGGCGCTGTTCGGCGCGTGCTACGGGCAGAAGCATCTCGTTGAGTTCGACAGCCAGGTTGGTCGAGAGTTGCTTGACCATCTTGTCTACATAGGTATTCAACTGGTTCTGCTGGGCGAAGACCAGGCTTTTACCGTCACGTTGCCAGAACTTGGTGATTACCGGCGGTGTGATGTCTGCCGGCATACCGCTGATCATGTGGGTCATCATCTCATCGATCCTTGACGTTTCGACAGTTGCCACGTAGTGCTGCAAGCCGGGCTGAACCCGGGCGTTCGCGGCGACAACAGCTTCCAGAATGGTCATGTTGTCGTCGGCAAGCAAAACTGTCGGCAGGGTCATGACAAGAAAGATCAGAGCGACAAGAGAGGACTTGAACATATTAATTCTCCCATGATCAGGGCTCTTGGTTGACAGTCATTCTGAGCGTTGTTAACTTGAAGATAATCAGGCGACAGGGATACTTAATATCAAGGTATTATGAAGATAATCGATTGTTTAGACAGTTGCAAGGAGCTTCTGTGACAACCTTTGACCTGCGCAGGCAGCCGACATCAGCTGGGGTATATCTGATGAAAGATGCCGCCGGGAAAATTCTTTATGTCGGTAAGGCCAAAAACCTTCGCGCACGTCTGCGCAGCTACCTGCATTCCGAGCGTGACACGCGGCCGCAGATCAAGTTCCTGATGGAGCGTGCAGCGAGCATCGAGACGATTGTCACCGACACGGAAAAAGAAGCCCTGATCCTTGAGAACACCCTGATCAAAAAGCATCGCCCGCGCTACAATATCCACCTGCGTGATGACAAGACCTTTGTTTCACTGCGCATTGACCTGCGCGATGAATTCCCAATGCCGGAAGTCGTGCGTCATGTTCGCAAGGATGGCGCCCGCTACTTCGGCCCCTTCTCATCATCGTCAGCGCTGCGCCAGACCCTCAAGGAAATATACCGGATTTTCCCCTTGCGGCATTTCTCTCTGGCAAAATGCCGGCAGCGTGGGCGCCCCTGTCTTTTCTATCAGATTGGCCAATGCAGTGCCCCTTGCCATGGGCTGATTTCCAGGGAGGCCTATCAAGAGCTGGTGGACGGTGTCCTGGCGCTGCTCGATGGTCGTCCGGGAGAAGTCGTTGCTGCTTTGCGTCAGCGTATGGCGACCGCTGCTAGAGAGCAGCGATATGAAGACGCTGCCGCGCTGCGCGATCAGCTCCAAGCGATTGAGGATACCGTTGAGCAGCAAAAGGCGGTGCGCTACGGGGCGATTGACCAGGATGTCGTAGGCATATTTCGGCAGGGTGGCGAGGTTGAGATCGTCATGCTCTTTTACCGCCAGGGGAAATTGACGGCACGGCGCAATTACAACCTGAACTGGCATCTGGACGAAGGCGCGCTGCTGTCCGATTTCCTGGCCCAGTTTTATGGTCGCGACGTGCTAGTCCCGGACGAGGTCGTGCTTCCGCTCGAGATCGAGGGGCAGGCCCCCCTTGTCGAATGGCTTACTGAACGTCGCGGCCGTAAGGTCAGCGTTATGGTGCCGCAGCGTGGCGAACGTCGCCGTCTTGTCGAGATGGCCAACCGCAACGCCGGTGAGGCCTGGCGAGAGCGCGGCAGCCGCGAAGAAGCCCGGCACAGGGTCCTAGGCGAGATTCGGCAGCACCTGCAGTTGCAGCGCCCACCGCAGCGCATCGAATGTTTTGATATCTCCACGATCCAGGGCCAGGCCACGGTCGCCAGTATGGCCGTCGTCCTCGATGGTGAGCCGGCGCCGTCCGAGTACCGGCATTATCGGGTAAAAACCGTAGTTGGTACGGACGACTATGCTGCCATGCGAGAGGTCTTGCAGCGCCGGCTTCGACGCGGTCAAGACGAGGCGAAGCTTCCCGATCTTATTCTCGTCGACGGCGGCAAAGGTCAACTGAGTATCCTCATCAATGTGCTTAAGGAGCTGCAACTCTCAGTTACGATCGATGTTGCGGGGATCGCCAAAAGCCGCGTCAAGGCCAACGTCCGGGGGCGGATCGTGGAGCGCAGCGAAGAACGTTTTTTCCTGCCGGGGCGCAAGAACCCTGTGAACCTGAGACGTGGCTCTGCTGCGCTCTTCCTCCTCGAAAGGTTGCGCGACGAAGCACATCGATTTGCCATTACCCATCATCGTAAGGTTCGCGGCAAGGCCCAGTTACTGTCATCCCTGGTCGACATCCCGGGGGTCGGGGCGAAACGCCAGCGGGCGCTCCTCAAGCAATTCGGTAGCCTCAAGGGGATTAGGGCTGCCAGTTTGGCCGAGCTCCAGTCGATGCCGGGATTACCTGCGAATATTGCCGAGCAGGTCTACCGGTATTTTCATGCGTCATGATCAAAGAAGACAAAAAAAAGCCCCTGATTTTCAGGGGCTTTTTTTGTTTATTTCGGTATGGTCTTATTCGGCGGCTACTTCTGCATCCTCGACAAGCACAGCGTAGGCATAGCCGTAACCGAAGTCCTTGTCTGTGGCCAGGACGCCGCTGATCACAATCGTGTCGCCTACTTGAGCCATGGCTTGGGTGGTGACGGTCAGGTCATTGCTGCCGGCCTCACCGGTGCCGTCCTGGAGGTGGATCCAGTTCTTGCCCATGATACCGCCGCTGAACTTGACGACCTTGCCGCGGACTTTCACCGGCTTGCCTGCCAGTTCCGCTTTCTTGGCAAAGATATCGGCGACGGTCTGGCCGCCCTCCACAACCTTGATTCCGGAGAGGTCAACGTCCGTCTTCTCGACCACCGTTTTGGGATGGCCGTCAGGCACGTCTCCACTCATATTTGCGGCACCCCCGACCATGACGCCCGGGACGAAGTAAACCATGTCAAATGTGCGCTCGAGGGTTTTGCTTTGGTAATCGGGCATCGGCATCCCTTCAGGAACGACGACATCGTCGCCAACCTTCACCACAAACTGAGGCGCTGCTGCCCAGAACTTCTCGGTGCCAGTGTCGACCTGCACGTAAGTGTAGCCGGCGGCGTCCATGGTCTCGATAACCTTTCCGGATTTGCCGGGGGCTGACGTTGCCGGGGCCGCGGGAGCAGGCTGTGCAGAAGGCTTGACGGTTTCGGTTTTGGGTGCCTCTTCGCTGCAGCCGGCGAGCAGGCTGAGAGAGAACATGGTGATGCAGAAAAGGGTCATCAGTCGTTTCACGGGTAGTTCCTCCGATACTCTTGAGTTTCTGGGCGGGTGCCCGGTTGTGATTTTTCTCCAAAGCGGTAAACGTTAGATGGGACTTATATCACAGTCGTTGAGTATTCAGCAAGTCCTAGAGTCTGGCGGCACGTTGATATTTTTCAGCCAGGCTGTGCAAGCGGTCGGCCAATGCATCGGTGAGTGCACCCGGGGCCATCTGCCAGGTCCAGTTGCCGGCGGCGTGGCCAGGGGTGTTGAAACGTGAATCCCTGCCGAGCCCGAGAATGTCCTGGCAGGGGATAATGCAAAGATCTGCGCTGCTGGCCATCGCCAAGCGGATCATTGCCCAGGGCATTTCCGGTCGGCGCATGCCTAAGTAGTCCCGAACCCGGTCTTTCTGTTCCCTAGTAAGCCCCTGCCACCAGCCCAAGGTGGTGTCGTTGTCATGAGTGCCGGTGTAGACCACGCTGTTGGAACTATAATTTTCAGGCAAATAGGGGTTTTCGGGGCCGGAGTCGAAGGCGAACTGCAAAATTTTCATCCCAGCGAAGCCAAAATCGTCGCGCAGCTTTTCAACCTCGGGAGTAATGACGCCAAGATCCTCGGCAACGATCGGCAGATCCTTGCGCCACTGGCGAAACTTTGCAAAGAGGGCGCGCCCTGGCACCTCCTCCCACCGACCATTGATGGCGGTTTTCTCTCCGGCAGGAATTGACCAGCAGGCCTGAAACCCGCGGAAATGATCGATGCGGATTATGTCACAGCAGTGCAACTGGTACTCAAGACGCTGCAGCCACCAGTGAAAACCCTCCTTTTCGTGCTCTGGCCAATAGTAGAGTGGGTTCCCCCAGCGCTGACCGGTTTTACTGAAGTAATCCGGCGGTACACCGGCGACCGCAGTCGCCTGTCCGCGATCGTCAAGTTGGAAGAGACGCTGGTTGGCCCAGACGTCAGCGGAATCATAGGCGACAAAGATGGGCAGGTCGCCGAAGACTAAAATTCCGTTGCGGTTGGCATAACCTTTCAGCTTTTGCCACTGCTCGGTAAAGATGAATTGCTGGTAACTGTGCAGGCGGCAGCTTTCATCGAGACGGTTTTGCCATGTTTCGAGGGCTCGTGGATTGCGTGTCCGCAACTCCGCCGGCCACTCCGACCAAGGTCGCCCGTCGAAGTGGTTCCGTAATGCCATGAACAGGCAGAAATCCTGCAGCCAGTCTGCATGCCGGCGACAGAAGATGGCGTATTCTTCGTGTTTTGCTGTTGCCGGCCGTTGGAAAAAGTTTTGACCTGCCTCGCGAAGCAGAGAGCCTTTCAAGGCGTGAATCTGGTTAAAATCCGTATGCGCACCGCTCTTGATGGCAGCGGCCAGTCGCGACCGATTGAGGTCGCCATGGTCGGCAAGTTGTTGCAGGTCGATCAGGGCCGGGTTGCCGGCGAAAGCCGAGAGGGCATTGTAAGGAGAGTGGCCGTAACCGGTTGGGCCGAGGGGCAGAACCTGCCAGAGGCTCTGCCCTGCTTTGACCAGGAAATCGACAAAGCGATAAGCCTCTGTGCCGAGATCGCCAATTTGCAAAGGTCCCGGGAGAGCTGTCGGATGAAGTAGTATGCCGCTTGCACGCTGCATGGATTGGTCCTCCTGTGAGCGGATTATGCCATAGTGGGGGGTCGGGACAAGCAGAAACTTTGTGACTCCCCAGCATTGGCTTGAAACGGCCGGAGGTTAGGGGTTAAGACGCTTGGTTGTTTGTGGAAATTAAGGTATATTCACTCCTTAGATTATATCCGTACTCATGTTGAAAAGAACGTGTCTGCCGGGGTTATTCTGCTGTTTTGACGGGTTTTTGTATGCTGCGCATAAAACTGCTTCGCAACCTCCTGATCCTCTCCCTGGTTATTGCCGTATTTTTCCCGGGGTATGAATACCTGTTTGTCCACCCAGCCTATAATGACCTGCTGACCAAGGAGACCGAGAACGAGGCGGTGCGCTATGCCAGTTACATGGTGCGGACATTGGGACTGGAAGACCAGTTCCTGACTAAGGACCGACTGCCGGATCAGCTGCAGGAAAAGTTGCGGCCGGTCAGCAGGGACAACCGACTTCTTAAACTGCGCATTTTCTCGACCCAGGGTGAGGTGATTTTTTCTACCCTGGCAGAAGAGGTTGGCACTCTCAACAAGAGTAGCTATTTCAGAGAGCTTGTTGCCGTTGGGCAGGTTTATTCCAAGATCGTGAAAAAGCATCAGTCAACCGCGGAAGGAGCTATCACCGAGATCGATGTCGTCGAAACCTACGTGCCGTTCATGGCCGGTGGGAACTTCGGTGGCGCGATGGAAGTCTATTACGACATCACGGCAAGCGTCAGCCGGGTCAAGCAGCTGTCCTTGCATTCTATGGGGACGACGCTGCTCATGTCATTGGGCTTTTTGCTGGCAATCTTCGTTGCCCTCTATCGTGCGCACATGAGTCTGCAGGAACGGGATAAAGCGGAAGAGGCCTTGCGTGTGGCCAACGCAGTTCTTGAGCAGCGTGTTGCTGACCGCACGTGCGAGCTTTCCATCGCCAATAAGCAACTCACCGATCAGATAGTCGAGCGTACCGAGGCACAAGCGGCTTTGGGGCAGGCTCTTGAAGGTATCAGGGGCGACCGGGAAAAGCTCGACGGCATCTTGAGCTCTGTCCCGGACGGCGTCGTGGTGACCGATGGCGAGATGCATGTTCTGCACATGAATGCTGCCGCGGAAAGTATCCTGGAGACATCGCTGGACAAGGCTCTTGGCCGGTCGCTTGGTCAGTTCAGCCAGGACGTTGATTTTATCAAAAAAGTTAATCAGCACCTCAACGCAAATTACGGTTCCGAGATTTTCGATTTCGAAGCCCCGGCAACAGACCTAGGTGCCTCACACATTTACCAGGTGCGGATGTCCCGGCTAGTCTCTGATGAAAGCAAGTCTCCCGGGGTTATACTATTGTTCCGTGATGTTTCCAAGGAGCGTGACGTCGAGCGGATGAAAAGTGCTTTTCTCGGCATGGCTGCCCACGAGCTGAATACCCCACTGACAACGATTATCGGTTTCAGCGAGCTGCTGACCGCACAGGAGACGGCGGGCAAATTCGATGATCGGCAGATAAAAGATTATCTGCGGCTGATTCATGACAAGGCCATGGCCCTGAGCGGGCTGGTTGATGATCTGCTCGATGTCAGCCGGATCGAATCCGGGCGCCCTCTGAGCCTCAACTATCGAGAGTTCAGCTTTCCTGCCATGGCTCGTGATGTTGTTGCCGCCTACAGGGATCAGTACAGTCAACATCGTATTGAGATGGTTTTGCCGGAGGATGCCCCGCCTCTCTGCGCTGACCAGTCGCGCCTGGAGCAGGTCGTCGAACATCTGATCAGCAACTGCCATCAAGTATTCGCCGCACGGCGGTACCGTACAGGTCGGCCTGCGTGTGCTTGACGACAGGTACGAGCTCTGCGTTACCGACGAGGGGATCGGCATGAACGAAGAGCAGCTTGCACATATCTACGATCGTTTCTATCGTGCCGATGCCTCGGATACTGCTGTGCAGGGCGTTGGCCTGGGCATGAGCATCGTGCGGCACATCGTGCTGGCTCACCACGGCGATATCCACATCGAAAGCCGGCTCGGCAGCGGCACCCGGGTTTGCATTACCCTGCCGATAACACCGCCGGCTGCTGCTGGCACTGCTCGCCAGCCGCATTCTCCTGAATGAGGCCTTTTCCTGATTGACCCCTCTGGTGGTGATGCGTTAAAATCCCACTAAACGGGCTTCATGCCCGTTTTTTTCTTGTCAATAAGTACTGCAACGCACGAGAAGAGGCCCGTTTGAGCAACCATTTTTTACAGGAAATAAACAAGCGCAGGACGTTTGGAATCATCAGTCATCCCGATGCCGGTAAAACCACCCTGACTGAAAAACTGCTGCTGTTCGGTGGCGCCATCCAGATGGCCGGAGCGATCAAGGCGCGCAAGGCGTCGCGCCATGCTACCAGCGACTGGATGAAGGTCGAGCAGGAGCGCGGCATTTCCGTGACCACCTCGGTTATGAAGTTCACTCATCGCGATTGCGAGATCAACCTGCTTGATACCCCCGGTCACCAGGATTTTTCCGAGGACACCTACCGGGTCCTGACGGCCGTAGACAGTGCTCTGATGGTGATCGACAGCGCCAAGGGCGTTGAGGCACAGACGGAAAAGCTGATGGCCGTCTGCCGCATGCGCAACACTCCGGTACTGACCTTCATCAACAAGATGGACCGCGAGGGGCAGTTCCCCCTCGATCTGCTGGCCGATGTCGAGGACAAACTGCAGATCGAATGTGCGCCAATGTCCTGGCCGATCGGCATGGGCAAGCGCTTCAAGGGTGTTTACAACCTTTATCGCAAAGAGTTGCGCCTGTTCCGGCCGGGTGAAGAGCGCCGCACCGAGGATGTCCGCGTGATCAAGGACATCAACGACCGACAGCTCGATGAACTGCTCGGCAGCGCCGCTGATGAATTGCGCACTGATATTGAACTGCTCGAAGGTGCGGCCAACCCCTTTGAGCTGGAAGAATACCTCAAGGGGAACCAGACGCCGGTCTTCTTCGGCAGCGCCATCAACAACTTCGGCGTCGAAGAACTGCTCGATGCACTGGTCGATCTCGCTCCCTCACCGGGGCCGCGTCAGACCCAGAGCCGCCTGGTGGCGCCGGAAGAAGAGGCCTTCTCCGGCTTTGTCTTCAAGGTGCAGGCCAACATGGATCCGGCCCATCGCGACCGGATCGCATTCCTGCGTATCTGTTCGGGGCATTTCCAGCGCGGCATGAAGGTCCGGCACCACCGTATCGGCAAGGACGTCAACCTGTCCAAGGCGATCATCTTCATGGCCCAGGACCGGGCCAATGTCGAAGAGGCTTTCCCGGGCGATATCATCGGTCTGCATAACCACGGTACGATCAAGGTCGGTGACACCTTTACCGACAAGGAGCCGCTCAAGTTCACCGGTATCCCCAGCTTTGCCGCGGAACATTTCCGACGGGTGCGTCTGAAGTCGCCCCTGAAGGCAAAGCAGTTGGAGAAGGGCTTGACGCAACTCTCGGAAGAAGGGGCGATCCAGGTTTTCCGTCCGCTGCTGAGCAACGATTACATTGTCGGTGCTGTGGGGGTCCTGCAGTTTGACGTCACCATGGAGCGCCTCAAGACGGAATATGGCGTTGACGCCATTTACGAAGGCGTTGATTATGCCACGGCCCGCTGGATCGGCAGTGTTGACCCGAAAAAGCTCGCAGAATTTGAGAAGAAGAACCAGGCCAACCTGGCCCTTGATGCCGAGGGGAATCTCAGCTATCTCGCCCCCAGCGAATGGCGGCTCGGCTATGTCATGGAACAGTGGCCGGGGATCGTCTTCTCCAAGACGCGGGAGCACGATTAAGCCCCAAGTCTTGTTTGACATCTAAATGTTTGTGAGTATCTTTAAGCAAACATACTGACAAAGGGGCGGCCCCGCTTAAATGCCCCCGCCGGGGAAACTACGGATGCCGCCGCCGAGAGAGGATACCTGTCCTGGCTGCAATATGCAATTCGAGGGCCTTGCCTGGGCTGGCAGACCGCAAAGGTGTCCAACCCACGAGGCCGATGTCACAAGCGTTGTTGCCGGCAGCTTGAACTCTCCAGAAGGCGGGGATTGGTTGACAAGCCAGTCCCCTTTCTTTATCTGTGAGCTGGAATCCTCATGCTCATTCGTTATCAACGCCGGAAAAATTTTGCGTAAATACATTTAGAGGTCCAGATGGAAAGAATCGATTGGCGGCAAGATCGCAGGCGGGTAAAAAGTTTACTGCTGGCAGAAGAGTCCCCGGGTCAGGTCTTTGTCCAAGGCTGGCTGCGCACCGTACGTCGCAGCAAGGGGGTGATTTTTCTCGCCCTCAACGATGGCTCCTGCCTGGACAGTCTGCAGGTTGTCATCGACGAAAGCTCGGGGGCCTTTGCCGTTGCCGGTGAGCTTGGGACCGGTGCCTGCATCGGAGTCCATGGTGAGCTGGTTGCTTCCCCCGGTGAAGGGCAAAGCTGGGAGGTTCAGGCCGGGCAGGTGATTGTCTACGGTGCGGCTGATGAGGCCTTCCCGCTGCAGAAAAAACGGCACGGGTTCGAATTTTTGCGCTCCATTGCCCACTTGCGGCCGCGCACCAATGCCTTCGGTGCGGTTTTCCGTGTGCGCAGTCGCATTGCCCATGCGGTGCACAGCTTTTTCCAGGAGCGCGGCTTTGTCTACGTGCATACCCCGATCATCACTGCCA
Organism: uncultured delta proteobacterium; assembly: GCA_963825615.1. Lineage (GTDB taxonomy): Bacteria > Desulfobacterota > Desulfuromonadia > Desulfuromonadales > BM103 > JAHEDT01. The sequence goes on along the minus strand of CAWGTV010000006.1, from coordinate 288,278 downwards.
ATGACTGCGAAGGTGCCGGGGAGATGTTCCGGGTGACGACCCTCGACCCCGAAAACCCGCCGCGGGTCGATGGGCGCATAGCCTGGCACGAGGATTTCTTCGGATCGAAGACTGGCCTGACGGTGAGCGGCCAGTTGCAGGGCGAACTGTTCGCCATGGCATTGACCGATATTTATACCTTCGGCCCGACCTTCCGCGCCGAGAATTCCAACACCAGCCGCCATGCCTCCGAGTTCTGGATGATCGAGCCGGAAGTGGCTTTTGCCGACCTGGCTGACAACTGCCGGCTGGCCGAGGATTTTTTCCGCTTCTTGGTTGCCTATGCTCTCGAGCACTGCCGGGAGGACCTGGAGTTCTTCAACAAGTTCATCGACAACACCCTGATCGAGCGCCTCGAAAAGGTGGCCGCTACGGCGTTCCAGTCGATGACCTACACGGAGGCGATCGAGCGCTTGCGGCAGAGCGGACAGACCTTCGAATTTCCCGTGGAGTGGGGTTGCGATCTGCAATCGGAGCACGAACGCTACCTGACCGAACAAATCGTCGGCGGGCCGCTCTTCGTAACCGACTACCCGGCCGGGATCAAGGCCTTTTACATGCGGCGCAACGATGACGGGCGGACGGTGGCGGCGATGGATCTGCTGGTGCCGAAAGTCGGCGAGATCATCGGCGGCAGCCAGCGTGAAGAGCGCCTCGATGTGCTGCAGCAGAAGATGCGGGCCTTTGACATTCTGCCGGAGAGTCTCGACTGGTACCTTGATACCCGTCGCTGGGGGAGTTGCCCCCACGCCGGCTTCGGCCTCGGCTTCGAGCGTTTTCTGATGTACATCACCGGTATGGAGAACGTCCGTGACGTCATCCCCTTCCCGCGCACACCGGGGAATGCCACGGTTCTGATCAGCGGGCAGAGTCTGTCGCGGGCTGCAGCCGGTACATCGCCCACAGGGAGGCCAGGGTGTGTACGACCAGGGTGCCGATAATCAGCATCCCGGCCAGCAGGGTGGCGGCCTGGGGGACCTCGTTCAGGACCAGCCAGACCCAGATCGGGCCGAGCACCGTTTCGATGAGCAGGATCAGGCTGACCTCCGGTGCCGGCAGGTAGCGTGGCCCCAGGGTGATCATGGTGAAGGAAACCGGCAGCACGATGCCGCCGAGCAGGATCAGTAAGGTCGCGTCGGGCATGGTGACGCTCAAGGGCTGAGCGCCGGCCAGCAGGGCGGCCGGTACGACCAGCAGGTTGCCGATCAGGTTGGCCGGGATCATGTTGACGGCTTTGCCTTTGCGGAGAATGACCAGGTTGCCGGCCCACATGAGGGTGGCGCCCAGCGCCAGCAGATCGCCGAGCAGCAAGCCGCTGCTCAGGCTCCCCGCAAAGATCAGCAGGATTCCCCCGAAACAGATGACAATGGCGACCCAGGTGTGCCGGGCGATCTTTTCGCCGAGGAAAAACCGGCTGAGCAGGCTGCTGAACAATGGCGTCGCGGCGAGGATGATCAGCGTGTTGGCCGCCGCTGTCTGCTTCAGCGAGTTGACGAACAGCAGGGAGCCGCAGGCGACCACGGCCGCAGAAAGCAGGCCCGTGCGGCCGATGTTGCGGAAGCTCTGTATGAACTGGCGGCGATAAAATATGGCAAGGAAAAGCGCCTGCATGCTGCATGTCAGCAGGCAGCGCCAGAAGATCAGGGACCAGACATCGCAGCGGATCAGCCGTACCAGCAACGCATCCGGGCTGAGGATCAGCACGGCGGCGCAGGTTATCAGTAATCCCTTGATGTGTGTGGAACGGTCCATAGCGGCGATAAATTGCATAGAAGCTGTGGAAAGGCAAGCTGGTTTTCGGTTTGACACGATTTCGGGCTTAAGGTAGAAAAGTCAGACGATGCGCCGGGCAAACTCTGCCCGTCTTGTCCCCCACTCGGATGCTGCGCGGGGACCCCTGTTGCGCAGGCTACTTTGCTTCTATGATGTTTGGAAAGGATTCACGACAGTGCCTTTGACAAAAGTGGGCAAAATCGGTTTTATCGGCGGCGGCAACATGGCGGAAGCCTTTATCAAGGGGTTGTTGAACGGCGGGTTCCCGGCTGACGACATTCACTTCTTCGAGCCTAACGAATCCCGCCGCCAGATGGTGGAGCAGCGTTACGGCATCACCTGCGAGGCGAACAACCTCGAACTGGTGACGACCAGCGATATTGTCGTTATGGCGACCAAGCCGCAGATCCTCGACAAGGTCATGTCGGAGATCGTTACGGTTTTCAATGGCGACAAGCTGCTGGTTTCGATCCTTGCCGGGATTACCACGACCACCCTGGAAACCGGGCTCGGCGGTCAGCCGCGCGTGGTGCGTGCCATGCCGAACACGCCGGCGCTGGCCGGCATGGGGGCAGCCGCCCTCTGCCCTGGCAGGCATGTCACCCAGGAGGATCGCCGGGTCGCTCAGCACCTCTTTGAAACGGTCGGCACCGCCCTCTGGGTGGAAGAGGGGCAGATGGACGCCGTGACCGGTCTGTCCGGGTCCGGCCCGGCCTTTGTCTACATGTTTATCGAGGCGCTAACCTCAGCCGGCGTGCAAGAAGGGCTGCGGCTTGATATCTCTCACTCGCTTGCCGTGCAGACCGTTGTCGGTGCCGCTCACCTGGTCAAGGAGACCGGCGAGCATCCGGCCCTGCTGCGCGAGAAGGTGTGCAGCCCGGCTGGGACGACCATCAGCGCCATCCGCGTCCTCGAAGAGCGGGGCCTGCGCGCTATGATGATGGAGGCGGTCGGTGCTGCCACCCGGCGCTCACGGGAACTCGGCTCAGAGAAGAAGTAGGGTGAGTTCATTTAGGATTGCCAAGGGCCGGTTGTTGACCGGTCCTTTTTTATGCGCCTCCTGGATTAACAGCAGACTGTTTCAGCCTATGCGACCATCGTTGTTTACGCGGAATTTTCCTTCTTGCTTCCATAGATCCCTCGGCGCTCAATCCTCTCGTTGAAGCTCTCCTCCATAAACCCATCGGGACATGAGTAAATTCGAACGCTACACTCGTGCCATGCCATGCAAACAACTCCCCCGTACAGAAAGGCAAAAGGTCATGCTCCAGCTGTTTTTTACAGGGCGCCTCCGACAGGGTTCTGCTTCGCGTAACGTGCCTCCGTAAACTAGGGTCAGGTTCTGGGAAAATTCTATATTGCATAGTCAATGCACCTGTGCATAAAATGCTGCAGCCATCCATGGAGGTGATGCATGCCTGAACCAGACATGTCAATCGATTTGCAGGCGCTTGCGCCAGCTTTGCTGGCGGCGCTTGCCGTACCGCTACTGGCCTGTGACAGCCATGAACGCATCGTTTATATCAATACAGCGGCCGAAAACCAGCTCAAGGCCCGGGTGGGCATGCTGCTCGCAGAGCCCCTGCCCAAGCTGGCTGAGGCGGTCCGCACTTTCAGTCGCAGCGCAACGTCAACTCCGCCACTGACGATTCTGCGTGGTACCGGAGCGCCTTACCTGGCGATGCTCAGCACGGTGAAATCTCCGGACGGCACGCTGACCCTCTGTCTTCTGCCGCCTGCCCCGACGGCACCGGATGCCGATCGCCGCATGCTCGATTTCGAGGCTCTGACCCTCGAACTGCAGGCCATCATCGATTCCTCGTCAGACGGCCTGTTCGTATGTGACGGCGACGCCAACGTGATCCGGGTCAATCCGGCTTCGGAGCGGATTCACAAACGGCCGGCCGTCGAGATGGTCGGACGTAACATGCGCGAGTTGATCCCGGAAGGGTTTATCGACCGCTCGGCTGCCCTTGAGGCGAGTTTGCAGAAGAAGGTGGTCAGTCTCCTGCAGAATATGCCGAACGGCAGAAAATTGATCTCCATCGGCACGCCGGTGTTCGACCAGAGTGGTGAGTTGATCCGGGTCGTGGTCAGTGAGCGGGACATTACCGAAATCGACAAGTTGCAGCGTGAACTGGAGAACGAGGCGGCTATCAAGGACCAGTACCGTCACGAGATGCTGGCGATGCAGCAGGCGCAGCTGGAGAGCCGCAAAATCATCGCCCGCAGCCCGAACATGATCAAGACGCTGCGCCAGGCCATGAAGGTGGCCACGGCCGACTCTTCGGTTCTGATCCTGGGTGAGTCCGGTGTCGGCAAGGGGGTGATCGCCGATATGATCCACCATAATTCACGGCGCTGCGACCGGCCGCTGATCAAGATCAATTGCGGTGCTATCCCGGAATCGCTGATCGAAGCCGAGCTGTTCGGCTACGAAAAAGGCGCGTTTACCGGAGCGAGCCCCGGCGGCAAGCCGGGGCAGTTCGAATTGGCCAACGAGGGGATCCTTTTTCTCGACGAAATTGCCGAGCTGCCGCTGTCGGCTCAGGTCAAGCTGCTGCGGTTCCTCGAGGACGGCCGGATTACCCGCCTGGGCGGAACCGAGGAGCGCAAGCTCGACGTGCGCGTGCTTGCAGCAACCCATCGCGACCTGGAACAGATGATTGCCAAGGGGACGTTCCGGCTCGACCTCTATTACCGGCTCAACGTGATCCCCCTCCATGTTCCGGCGCTGCGGGAGCGCAAGGATTGCCTGGTCCCCCTGATCAGGCACTATATCGATCATTTCGCGGCCATCAACAAGGAGACGAAAAGGCTGTCGCGAGCGGCTCTCGACGCCCTGGTCAATTATGCGTTCCCCGGCAACGTCCGTGAATTGATGAATATCTGTGAGCGCATGGTGGTCATGTCCGAGACCGAGGTCATTGACCTGGCCGATTTGCCCACCCAGGTGGTCGGTGCTGTGTCGGCCGGGCTCCCGGAAGACCTTGACTGGCCCGAATCTGTGACCTTGCAGCAGGCCCTGGAAACGGTCGAGCGCAACCTTCTGACCAGGACGCGCGAACGCTATCGCAGCCAGGCCCGGATTGCCGAGGTCCTCGGGGTCAACCAGTCGACCATTGCCCGCAAGATGAAACGCTACGACCTGCTATGACTTATCGCAGCTCTAGATTCGGCCAGGCAGCCGTGCGACCGACAGGAAGTTCGGGTCTGGCATTCACCCCTCCGTGCGCCGCTACGGCACACAACCTTCCGGTCAATTGTGCTGTTGACCGATCTTCTATGCGCTCATGCATAAGAATTGGCTGGCGCGTACCGCCAGCGTCTCGTGAGGACATGAAATCTCTTCCCCTTGAGTCCAGAATCCCTTGCCAACGTTTTTTGTCGGCTTTTTCCGGAGGCAGAAACAATCTATTTAACTATCTGTAATTGATAGGATTATGACAATTTTTCATGGGCTTTCCTCGCTTCTATAACCAAAATCTATGGCTGACGCTCAAAATAAAACACAGTTTGGCATCAGCTTTGCTCTAAATCATCCTGTAAGATTTTTTTAGCTCGACTTTCAAGCTGTATTCAAGATGGTATAGTTAAGCTCACATGCAGTTCAACCACGAGCATCGGCATCCAGTCGATCCTCAAATTTCTAACAAGGAGAGAAAGCATGAAAAAGTATCTGGCAACTTTACTGGCAGTGTTCATTGCAACAGGCACCGCATTCGCCGCCGATACCCTGAAGGTCGGCGTTCAGGCGCCGATCACCGGCAGCTATGCAAATGAAGGCCAGGGGATCGAGAACGGCGTCAAGCTGCTCGCCGAGCAGATCAACGCCAAGGGTGGCGTCATGGGCAAGCAGATCGAAGTGATCTCTTGTGATGACCAGGGCACCGCCATGGCCGCTGCGATCTGCGCCAAGGACCTGGTCAACAAGGGCGTATCGATGGTCATCGGCTCCTACACCTCAACTGCCGCCGAAGCCGCCCAGAAGACCTACTTTGACGCCGGCGTCATCCAGACCTCCGACGGCACCGCCGACGGCCTGACCGAGCACGGTTACTGGACCTTCCTGCGCAACTCCTTCCCGAACAGCGCCGAAGCCGAATTCGCCGCCAACTACATGGTCAACGTCAAGAAGTACCAGCGCATCGTCGTGCTGTCGGATTTCTCGACCTATGCTGACGGGCTGGGCAACGCCACGGAAGCAGCGATCAAGAAGCTGGGCGGCAACGTCGTCTCCCGCGACAAGATCAAGGCTGACTCGCAGAACTTCACCCCGGTTCTGACCAACATCAAGTCGAAGAACCCCGACGTGATCTTCTTTGCCGGCTACTACTCTGACGGCGGCCAACTGCGCGCGCAGCAGGTTGCCCTGGGCATCAAGGCCGACTTCATCGGCGGCGACGCCAACGACAACCCGGACTTCGTCAAACTGGCCGGAACGGCAGCCGCGGATGCCTTCATCGTCAACGTGCCCTCACCGGACGTGCTCCCCTACGAAATCGCCAAGTCCTTCATCGCTGACTACCAGAAGAAATACGGCGAAATGCCTCCTTCGATCTGGGGTCTGATGAACATCGACGGCATGCGCGCCATCATTCATGCCATGGAGCAGACCAAGAGCTTCGACACCAAAAAGGCTGTTGAGTACCTGCAGAACTATGAAAGAGCCGCTGCCGGGGATCACTGGTCCCATCGCCTTCGCCAAGGACGGCAACCGCCTGGGCGGCGCCTATGTCGTCAAGAAAATTCAGGCCAACGGCGAATATGCCCAAGAGTATGTCCAGTAACACCATCTGAGTTGTTCCCGGGGGAGTGGGGCGATCGGCCGCCACTCCCCCTCTTTTCTTTGCAATACGTCAGACGCACGGTTTCCCCTCACTGCAGGGTCGCAAGGTGACTTATGGATATTTTCCTGCAACAGTTGGCCAACGGCCTGACCATCGGCAGCATGTTCGCCCTGGTGGCGCTCGGCTACACCATGGTCTACGGCGTCATGCGCCTCATCAATTTCGCCCACGGCGACATGGTCGCCGCATCGGCCTTCGTCGGCCTGACCATTTACACTCAGGTCATGGGCCAGGCCACCTCCCTCGTCGCGGTGATCGCGATCTTCCTGCTGTCAGCGGTGGCCATGGCGATCGTCGGCGTGATCCTCGAGCGGGTCGCCTATCGCCCCCTGCGGGAGGCTCCGCGCCTCTCGGCAGTCGTCTCGGCCCTCGGCGCCTCGCTGGTGATCCAGAACGGCATCATGCTGATCTGGGGGCCGCGCATGCGTATTTTTCCGGAGCTGGTGCCACAGGTTTACTGGGATTTCGGCGGCGTGGTCATCAGCCTGATTCAGTTGATCATCCTCGGCCTCTCGCTGATTCTGATGGTCGCTCTCTACCTGTTCGTCGAGAAGACCCGCATGGGTGCCGCGATCCGCGCCAGCTCCATCGACCAGGACGCCGCCCGCCTGATGGGGATCAACGTCGACAGCGTCATCGCCCTGATCTTCATCATCGGCTCATCCCTCGGTGCCGTCGGCGGCCTGTTCATCGGCCTCTACTATCGCGGCATCACCTTCAACATGGGTTGGCAGTACGGCCTCTACGCCTTCGTCGCCGCGATCATGGGCGGCATCGGCAACATCCCCGGCGCCATGCTCGGCGGCATGCTGCTCGGCCTGTTCAACGCTTTTATCGCCGGATACGTGTCCAGCACCTGGGCTGACGCCTTCACCTTTATCCTTCTGATCGTCATCCTGATCGTCCGCCCCACCGGTATCCTCGGTGAGCGGGTTGCGGAGAAAGTCTGATGAAGAATATTGCAACGTTTTGCCTATCCGGCCTTCCTCTTGGTGATGGCGATTCTGCCTAACCTGCTCGATTCACGCTGGCAGGCGGTGGCGATCACCTTCCTGATCTTTTCCGTGGTCGCCCTCTCGCAGGACATCATCCTCGGCAAGAGCGGCATGTTCAACATGGGACAGGCACTGTTCTTCGGCCTCGGCGCATACACCACGGCGATCCTCAACGCGAAATTCGGCTGGCCGATGCTGGCCACCGTGCCCCTGGCGATCCTGATCCCGGCCCTGTTCGGCATTCTGCTGGCCGGGCCGATCGTGCATCTGCGCGGCGACTACCTGCTGGTGACCACGATCGGCTTCAACATCGTCTTCGTGCAGGCGGTACAGAACGACCTCGGGGGGGTGACCGGCGGTCCGAACGGTATCTTCGGCCTCGATCCGATGAACATTTTCGGCATCCAGCTGGCCAACCAGCTGGCCGTCTACTACTTCGCCTTCGCCGTACTGCTCGCGACCCTCTGGATCATGCGCAACCTGGAAAAGAGCAAGGCGGGCCGGGCACTGCACTACCTGCGCCTGGACCAGCTGGCCGCCGAAAGCATCGGCATCAACACCCGGGTCTTCAAGATCTTCGCTTTCGGCCTCGGCGCCGGCATCGCCGGTCTGGCCGGGACGGTCTACGCCACCCAGTATGCCGCGGTCAGTCCGGAAGCCTTCGACTTCATCCAGTCGGTGCTCTTCTTCAGCATCGTCATCGTCGGCGGCTCATCGATCCCCGGCGTGTTCCTCGGCGTCTTCATCATGTTCGTGCTGCCGGAAATCTTCCGTGAATTCGCCACCTGGCGTTTCTTTATCTTCGGCTTTGCCATGATCGCGGCGATGATCCTGCGGCCGCGCGGCATCTGGCCGGCGACGTTCGGCAAAATCCCCAAGTTCTTGATCAAGGAATCGAACCATGGCGCCTAATGAACTGATCCTGACCGACGTCACCAAGCGCTTCGGCGGCCTGACCGCCGTCGACGACCTGAGCTTCAAGGTCGAAGACGGCCAGATCTACGGCATTATCGGCCCCAACGGCGCTGGCAAGACCACGGTCTTCAACTGCATCACCGGGATCTACAAATCCGAGGAGGGGTCGGTCAACTGGCGCGGAGAAGAGATCCGTGGCATGACCCCCTACCAGATCGTCGACCGCGGCATCGTCCGTACCTTTCAGACCATCCGCCTGTTCAGCCAGATGTCGGTGGCCGAAAACATCATGAGCGGCCGCCACATCAAGAGCAAGCAGGGGTGGTGGCACGGCATCGTCCATACCCCGGCCTCGACGACGGGACGAGCTGGCCAACTGGCAGAAGGTCGAGGAACAGCTCGACTTCTTCAACCTGGCGCAGTTCGCCGCGACGCCGACCGGTAGCCTCCCCTATGGTATCCAGCGACGGGTCGAGATGGCCCGGGCGATGGCGGTCGAGCCGACCCTGCTGATCCTCGACGAGCCAGCCGCCGGTCTGAACGACAAGGAGACGATGGAGCTGCTGCAGACGATCTTCAAGATTCGCGACAAGGGGGTGACGGTGCTGCTGATCGAGCACGACATGGACATGGTCATGGAGGTCACCGACTACCTGACGGTGATCAACTTCGGCAAGAAGATCGCCGATGGGACCCCTGAAGAAATTCAAAAGAATCCTGCGGTCATCGAGGCCTACCTGGGAAGCGAGGATGACGACGATGAGTAACGATGTCCTGTTTGAAATCAAGGATCTCGAGGTCTCTTACGGCAGCATTGCTGCGATCAAGGGGATCTCGCTGGAAGTGCACAAGGGGGAGATCGTCACCATCCTCGGCGCCAACGGTGCCGGCAAGACCACGACCATGCGCACCATCAGTCAGCTGCTCAAGGCCAAAGCGGGGTCGATCAGGTTCAAGGGTCACGAACTGACCGAGATGCCGGCGCACAAGATCGTCAAGCTGGGGATCAGCCACTCGCCGGAAGGGCGCCGGGTTTTCGGCATCCTTACTGTCGAGGAGAACCTGATGCTCGGGGCATTCTCGCAGAGCAGGCTCGACCGTAAAACCCTCGAGTGGGTTTACGAGCTTTTCCCGCGACTGCAGGAACGCCGTAAGCAATTGGCCGGTACGCTTTCGGGTGGCGAACAGCAGATGCTGGCCATCGGACGCGCTCTGATGAGCCAGCCGGAGATGCTGCTGCTCGACGAGCCGTCCCTCGGCATTGCGCCGATTCTGGTCAAGGCGATCTTCAAGCAGATCAAGGAGATCGCCAGCAGCGGCGTCACCGTGCTGCTGGTGGAGCAGAACGCCAAGGCGGCACTCAAGCTGGCCGACCGCGGCTACGTGCTCGACGTCGGCAGGATCGCACTCTCCGGCACCTCGGCGGAGCTGCTCGCCTCGGAGAAGGTCCAGGAAGCTTACCTGGGCAAGAAACAATAAGATCCAGGACCGCGGAACGCGGGATGAGGGGCGCGAAAAGCTAGATAAGCTGATCGAACCCATGCCCTAAGCAATGGAGTGACGTCATGAATTTCAAAGACATCCTGGTGCATATTGACAATCGCCCGACCTGCGCCACACGCCTGGCCGTCGCCATTAACCTGGCCCGCCAGCACCGGGCCCGGCTCGCCGGACTCTACGTTGTGCCGCACCCTTATTTTGCTTCGCACCATGTCGATCCTCACAAGCTGGCGGAAGACGCCCGTACGCGTTTTGAACATGCCGTCACCGAGGCGCAGATCGAGTCGGAATGGCTCTGCATCGACAGCCTGCAAAGCGGCCTGGAGCTCTCCCACAGCATCAATCTGCATGCCCACTACCGCGACCTGCTGATCATCAGCCAGACCGATCTGAACACTCCCGATCGCACCATCCCGCCGGATCTCCCGGAGCGGGCCGTACTCGGCTCCGGCCGCCCGGTCCTGATCATCCCTTATGCCGGCGAGTTCACGACCCTCGGTCGGCGCGTGATGCTGGCCTGGCGTGGCGGCCCGGAATCCTCGCGGGCCATGCATGACAGCCTGCCCTTGCTGCACCAGGCGGAGCTGGTGAAGGTCATCACTGTGCAGGGCCCCGGCGGCGATGAATCCTATAAGTCGCATAATGCCGACATCTGCCATCACCTGGTCTATTACGGCATCAACGCCACGGGTGAACGACGGGTCGGCGGTGAATTGAGCGTTGGCGACATGCTGCTCAACCGTTGTGCCGACGAGGGGATCGACCTGCTGGTGATGGGCGCCTTTGCCCAGACCCGTCGCGGCCAGCAGACCCTTGGCGAGGTCGGTCGCTACCTCCTGGAGTTCATGACAGTACCGGTATTGATGTCGCACTAAAATCCTGTCTGCAAAGGATGAGCTATGGACAGGACGATCCAGGAACTGACCTGGGAGTATGATGCGATCATCGATTCTTCGTCCGACGGGCTGTTCGTCTGTGATGGCGATGGCAGGATTCTGCGCGTCAACCCCGCATCAGAACGTATCAACAACGCAACGGCCGAACAGCTCGTCGGTCGTGATTATCTCGACGCCGCCAGGGAAGGGCTGGTGATCCTCCCCTCCGCCGCCCTTGAGGCGATCAGGACGCGCAACGTGGTCAGCCTGCTGCAGGAGAACCGTTTCGGCCGCAAGCTGATCTCTACGGCGACGCCGGTGTTTGATGACGCCGACGAGCTGATCCGCGTGGTCGTCAGTGAGCGCGATATTACCGAAATTGATCGGTTGCAACACCAGTTGCAGGAACAGCAGGCGCTCGGCGACCATTTCCGCCACCAGGTGCATGAGTTGCAGCAGGAGCAATTGGCCGATCAGGCGGTGATTGCCAAGAGTCCCCGCATGGTCAATGCGCTCAAACAGGCGCGCAAAGTCAGCGAAGTCGACTCGACGGTCTTGATTCTCGGCGAATCCGGTGTCGGCAAAGGATTGGTCGCCGACCTGATCCACAGGTCTTCCCGCCGGGCCGACCGGGCGATTATCAAGATCAACTGCGGCGCCATTCCGGAAACCCTCATCGAAGCGGAACTGTTCGGCTATGAAAAGGGCGCCTTCACCGGCGCGACTGCAAGCAAGTTGGGACAGCTGGAGCTGGCCGACGGTGGTACGCTTTTCCTTGATGAAATCGCCGATCTGCCGCTCGCCTCGCAAGTCAAATTGCTGCGTTTCATGGAGGATGGCGTGGTGACCCGCCTGGGCAGTACCCGCAGCCGCAAGGTCAGCGTCCGGATTCTCGCCGCCAGCAACATCAGCCTGGAACAACTGGTGGCGGAAGGCCGTTTTCGCGCCGACCTCTTTTACCGCCTCAGCGTTATCCCCCTCGTCATTCCTGCCTTAAGGGAGCGCAAAGAATGCCTGATCCCGCTGATCCGCTCCTGCATCGAGCGCTTTGCCGTGCGTTCGCAAACACCGAAACGTCTGACTGCTGCGGCAATTGACGCGCTGGTGCATTACCGCTACCCCGGCAACGTGCGCGAGCTGATGAATATCTGCGAGCGCCTGGTGGTCATGTCCGATAGCGAGGTGATCGATGTTGGCGATCTGCCGCAGGACGTGGTCGCTGGTGCGGGGGTTGTGCCGGGGCTGCCCCTGAGTCATTGGCCCGGTGAAATGAGTATGGCGCAGATCCTGGAAAGTGTAGAAAAGAGCGTCTTGTCCGAGGCCTGCAAACATCAACGCAAGCAGGAGGACATCGCTGCTGCTCTTGGTATGAGCCAGCCGACGGTCGCCCGCAGGCTGCAGAAATATGGCCTTGGCCTGTTGAAGGATATTGGATAAATGTTGACCGGAGGGAGTAGATGAAAGTTATCTCCTGGAGCGATTTTGCACAAGTCGAGCTGCGCGTCGGGACCATCGTCGAGGTTAAGGACTTCCCCGAGGCACGTGTCCCCGCTTACAAGGTCAAGGCTGACTTCGGGCCGCAAATCGGCGTCAAGAAGTCGAGTGCCCAGGTTACCGCTCTCTATTCGAGGGAGGATTTGCTCGGCAGGCAAATTGTCGGCGTGATCAATTTCCCGCCGAAGCAGATCGGCCCGTTCCGTTCCGAATTCCTCCTCACTGGGTTCTATCGCGAAGATGGTGCTGTTGTTCTGGCGATACCGGAGCGTGAGGTGACGAACGGTGCCAAGCTGGGTTGAGGCAAGGGGAGGGTTGATGTCTTTGCGTCAACCTTCTCTTTAGTTTGCAGGCCCGTTGTTATTCGATTGTGAATAATTTATTCAATAATGAATAAAATATGCGGATCCGACTTGGGCTCGCCCCTTCTTTGCTTTGAAAACTTCTTTGATTACAAGCCCTTTGTGATTCTGCTCCGGCCCAGGCCGTTGGTATCTTTCTTGCTGATTAGTGCAATAGAACCAACGGCCGTCCCGGGAGGACCGCTGTGGGTGCCCCTCTTGTGTTCACTGTGCCGGACAACGTAGAATGAAGCAGTGCTGTAGACTTGTACCAAAGCAGGCTACAAAAGGATCGATACGACTATGGAAAGAGACCTCAAGGCTGTACCGGAGAGAAAGGCTGCTGCGGAAGGAAACTTTTACCCCGCCAGCAAAAATGCCATCGGCCCCGGCATGAACGCGCGCATTCAGCGCCTGCGCAAGCAGAGTGTGGAGACTGCGCCGAGCCTGTCCATCGAGCGCGCTCTGCACGAGACCGCATTTTACAAGGAGAATTACGGCAAACATTCGATCCCGGTGCTGCGGGCGCTGAATTTTCTCGATCACTGCCAGAAGAAAACCCTCTACCTCGGCGCTGACGAGTTGATCGTCGGCGAGCGCGGCCCGCGCCCCAGGGCGGTGCCGACCTTTCCGGAATTGACCTGTCACAGCGTCGAGGATTTTCATGTCCTGAATACCCGTGAGCAGCAGCGCTATACCATCAGTGAAGAGGATATCGCCACCTATGCCCGCGAAGTGATCCCTTACTGGCAGGGGAAAACCATTCGCGAGCGGATCTTCAGCCATGTGCCTGAGGAATGGCGGGCGGCCTACGAGGCCGGCCTGTTCACTGAGTTCATGGAGCAGCGCGCCCCGGGGCATACGGCGCTCGACGGCCAGATCTATGGTAAGGGGATGCTCGATTTCAAGTGCCAGATCGCAGCGGAGATGGCCAGCCTCGATTTTCTCAATGACCCGGAAGCGACCGACAAGGCCGAGGAGCTCAAGGCCATGGACATCTCCTGCGATGCTGTGATCCTCTTCGCCGAGCGCCACGCCGAACTGGCCGAGGCCATGGCGAGGGAGGAGGCTGATCTGCGCCGCCGCGCTGAACTGGAGAAGATTGCCGAAGTCTGCCGCAGGGTCCCGGCCAACGCCCCGCGAACTTTTCACGAGGCGATCCAGATGTACTGGTTCGTGCATCTCGGCACGATCACCGAGCTGAACGGATGGGATGCCATGAACCCGGGGCACTTCGATCAGCACCTGTCGCCGTTCTATGCAGCGGAAGTCGCCGCCGGGACCTTAAGCCGCGAGCAGGCCAAGGAGTTGCTCTGCTGTTTCTGGATCAAGGTCAACAATCACCCAGCGCCGCCCAAGGTCGGCATCACCGCCCGGGAAAGCGGCACCTACAACGATTTCACCAATATCAATATCGGTGGCATCACCGCTGACGGCAGGGACGGTGTCAGCGAGGTTTCCTACATCATGCTCGAGGTGGTCGAGGAGCTGCATATCCTGCAGCCGGGCAACTCGGTCCACGTCAGCAGCAAGACGCCGGACCGGTTCCTGAATGCCGCCTGCAGGGTGATCCGCCAGGGGCACGGCTACCCATCGATCTTCAACCCCGATGTCTATGTGGTCGAGCTGCTGCGCCAGGGCAAGACTCTCAAGGATGCCCGCGAGGGGGGGTGCAGCGGTTGTATCGAAGTCGGCGCCTTCGGCAAAGAGGCCTACATCCTGACCGGTTACCTGAATGTGCCGAAAATCCTCGAAATCACTTTGAACAACGGCATCGACCCGGTGACCGGCAAAAGGGCCGGCATGGCAACCGGCGACCCGCTCAAGTTCACCAGTTACGAGGAGTTGTACCAAGCGTTTCTCCGGCAGCTCAATTTTATCGTCGACACCAAGGTGCGGGTGAGCAACTACATCGACCGGATGTTCGCCAAGTACGCCCCGGCGCCGTTCCTGTCGGTGGTGATCGAAGACTGCATCAGCAAGGGCAGGGACTATTATGACGGCGGCCCGCGCTACAACACCAACTACATCCAGTGCACCGGCCTCGGCACCACCACCGACAGCCTGTCCGCCCTGAAAAAACATGTTTTCGAAGACCGGACCTTCAGCATGGAGCGGGTCCTCGCTGCGGTTGCCGCCAACTTCTCCGGCGAGGAATTCCTGCGCCAGACGATCCTCAACAAGACGCCGTTTTTCGGTAATGACGATGACTATGCCGACGACATTGCCCTGCGCATTTACGCTGACCTGTTCGCCGCCATTGACGGCAAGCCGAACGTCAAGGGGGAGACTTTCCACCTCAATATGCTGTCTACCACCTGCCATATCTATTTCGGTAAGGTGATGGGCGCGACCCCCAATGGCCGCCTGGCCGGCAAGTCGATTTCCGACGGCACCTCGCCTTCCCATGGTGCTGACACGCATGGCCCTTCTGCAGTGATCCGCTCGCTGACCAAGCTTGACCACACCTTGTCCGGGGGGACCCTGCTCAACCAGCGCTTCCTGCCCAGCCTGCTCAAACGGGACGAAGATATTGCCCGACTGGGCCAACTGGTGCGCAGCTACTTCACCCTGGGTGGACATCACATCCAGTTCAATATCGTTGATACGGCGACGCTCAAGGCGGCACAGGAAACGCCGGAGGATTATCGTGACCTACTGGTGCGCATGGCCGGCTACAGCGACTATTTCAACGACATGAACGCCGACTTGCAGCAAGAGGTGATCGAGCGCACCGAAAACGAGTCATTCTGAGATGTCGCAGGGGCTGGTTTTCGATATCAAGCGCTACTCGATCAACGATGGCCCCGGTATCCGTGTGACCATCTTTCTGAAAGGGTGCCCGCTTAGCTGCCGCTGGTGTCACAACCCGGAAAGTATCTCGCCTGAGATCCAGAAGCTCTTTACTGCCGCCAAGTGCATTGGCTGCGGCGAGTGCTGCCGGGTCTGCCCCGAACAGGCGTGTCACATGACCCCCGGTGGGATCGTCACGGACGCCCGTCGCTGCACCTTGTGCGGCAAATGCGCCGAAGCCTGTCCGACGCTGGCGACGGAAATGTCGGGACGCTTCTATTCTGTCGATGATCTGCTTGGCGTCATTGAAAAGGAACGGCCCTTCTTCGACCAGTCTGGCGGCGGCGTGACTTTCTCCGGCGGCGAGCCTCTGCTCCACCCCGATTTTCTCGTTGCGGTGCTGGACGCTTGCGGCAGCCGGCATATCCATCGCGCGGTTGACACCTCCGGTTTTGCCAAAACCGAGACGCTGCTCCGGGTGGCCGCACACACCGATCTCTTCCTCTACGACCTGAAAATGATGGATGCCGCAAAACACAAGCGCTACACCGGGGTTGACAACCGCCTGATCCTGGAAAACCTGGCCGTGCTGGCGAAAAGCGGTGCCGCCATCCAGATCCGTGTGCCACTCATCGGCGGCATCAATGATGACGATGCCGACATGGCACAAGCCGCGGCCTTTATCGCCGGCCTGCACGGTGAAAAGAAGTTGGTGAGCCTGCTGCCGTTCCATGATGTGGCCAGGGGCAAGGACCTAAAGCTCGGCCAGGAGCGTGACCTGGGCGGGTTTGGTGAACCGAGCCCGGCGACCCTCAATCGGGTGACCCGTATCTTCGCAGAGCACGGTTTGACGGCCAGCGTCGGTGGTTAGAGCGGTTTCTCTTCATGCTTAAATGCATAGTATTTTTTGAGTATTACTTAAATGCTTAATTGCATAAAGAGTCAAATTACAATAAAACAAGATATTTATATATTTGTTTTGTTATTTACGATGCATTTGTGCATAATTTTGCAATGCAAGGCTTGCCTTTCTTACGTGGACCAATCCCGCCAATAAAAAAAATCAAATATTCCTTCGCCGTCAAGTCCTCGCCAAAGCCAGTTGTTGTCTCTGTTGGTAAATAAGTGATTCCGGCTACTTAAAGGTTCTCTGCGTAAATCTGGGGTCGCTCCGTTACCCCTGCCACCGCTCGCTTTGTGGTCTGGAAGGCTTTCCTCCTGGCGCTTGGCATCTTGCTTGCTCTAAATAACATGACAGAATGATTGGGTGCGCATGGTGTGCCGGAATCAAATGCTGCTGAAACTCGTCTGCCAACATAACTATACGGAACAAGAAAGGTGCCAATCATGAATCTCTTGAACAATGCCATCCTCAAGGTCCCGACACCTGTCAATGAACCGGTTTACAGCTATGCGCCCGGGACTCCGGAGCGTGACCTGCTCAAAGCGGCGATTGCCGAAATATCCGCAAAGCGGGTGGATATCCCCCTGATTATCGGCGGCAAGGAAGTGCGTACCGGCAAGACGGGCCAGATCGTCATGCCTCACGATCACCAGCACGTGCTGGGCACCTATCACCTTGGTGGCGAGCAGGAGATCAACATGGCGATTGACGCTGCCATGGCCGCCAAGGCGGGCTGGGCCAATCTGCGCTGGGAGGAGCGGGCAGCAATCTTTTTGAAAGCGGCCGAACTGCTTGCCGGTAAATACCGCTACCTGATGAATGCGGTCAGCATGCTATCCACCAGCAAGAGCGCCTATCAGGCCGAGATCGACGCCGCCTGCGAGCTGATCGACTTCCTGCGCTTCAACGTCTACTACGCCCAGCAGGTTTATACCGATCAGCCGCTCTATTCGCCCAAGGGGATCTGGAACTTCGTCCAGCAGCGGCCTCTCGAGGGGTTCATCTTTGCGGTTGCACCGTTCAACTTTACGGCGATTGCCGGCAACCTGGCCACCGCCCCGGCCATCATGGGCAACACGGTGCTGCTCAAGCCGGCGTCCTCATGCGTGTACACGCCTTACCTCTTCATGCAGATTCTCAAAGAGGCCGGGATGCCCGACGGTGTCATCAACTTTATCCCCGGGCCCGGTTCGATGGTCGGCAGGGTCTGCCTCGATCATCCCGACCTTGGCGGGATTCACTTTACCGGTTCGACTGGGGTCTTCCACCAGATGTGGCAGACGGTCGGCAACAATATTGCCCGCTACAAGTCGTACCCGCGCATCGTCGGCGAGACCGGCGGCAAGGACTTCATCTTTGCCCACCAGAGTGCCGATGTGGAGCGACTGGTCACCGCCATCATCCGCGGTGCCTTCGAGTTCCAGGGGCAGAAGTGTTCCGCTGCCTCGCGCGCCTATATCCCGAAGTCGCTATGGAGCCAAGTTCGTCAGGGTCTTGAGTCCGATATGGCCAGGATCAAGGTCGGACCGACCAGCGATTTCAGGAACTTCTTCAACGCGGTGATCGACAAGTCGGCGTTTGCCACCATTACCGAATTTATCGACTACACCAAACAGGCCAAGGACGCCGAAATCATCATCGGCGGCGGCTACGATGACAGCAAGGGCTACTTCATCGAGCCGACCGTGATTCTGACCAGCAACCCTCATTTCCGGACCATGGAGGAAGAGATTTTCGGACCGGTCATGACCATTTATGTTTACGAGGACGCCAAGTTCGAGGAGACGCTGGACCTCTGTGACCGGACCTCGATCTACGCCTTGACCGGCGCGGTGTTTGCCAGGGACCGGGCGGCGGTCAGCCGGGTCATGCACAAGCTGGAAAACGCTGCCGGCAACTTCTACATCAATGACAAGCCGACCGGCGCCGTGGTCGGCCAGCAACCCTTTGGCGGGGCCCGCGCCTCCGGCACCAACGACAAGGCAGGTTCTTACCTGAACCTGGTCCGCTGGGTGTCGCCGCGGACCATCAAGGAAACCTTCGATGCCCCAACCAGTTTCGTCTACCCGTTCATGGATGCCGAATAGGACTGAACTCCAGGGGGCCTGGCTGCCTGCTTAAAACTCAATTAACGTTGGAGGACCGTATGTCCCTGTTTAACCTGCTGGTATCAAAGACAATCATGCATGTGCCCGGCCCGATTGTCGGCATCTTTGCCAAGGGCTACATCGCTGGGGAGGAACTCAAGCATGCGATTGCGGTCACTCGCGACCTGAACAGCAAGGGGATGATGGCAACCATCGACATCCTCGGCGAATTTATTAAAACCCGTGAGGAGGCGACCTTCTTTAAAGGGCAGTGCCTGGAAATTCTCAGGGGGATCGACAAGGAAAAGCTCGATGCCAACCTGTCGCTCAAGCCGACTCAGCTGGGGTTGGAACTGGACAAGGAGTTCGCGTTTGCCAATATTCGCGAAATTGTCGCTTTGGCGGCCAGCCTGAAAAACTTCGTGCGCATCGACATGGAGGATCATCCCTGCACCGATGACACGCTGGACTTCTTTCGTCGCCTGCGCGAAGAGTTTCCCGGTCACGTCGGCGTGGTTTTGCAGGCTTACCTGCGCCGAACCATGGATGACATCGAGAATCTGAGCGATGGCTTACTCCACTTCCGGCTCTGCAAGGGAATCTATAATGAACCGCGCATGATCGCCTTCAAGGATATGGCTATCATCAATCGCAGTTTCGTCTGCTGTCTCGAGAAGATGTTCGAAAAGAAAGCCTATGTTGGCATTGCGACCCATGACGAAAAGCTGGTTTTCGAAGCACAGCAGCTGGTCAAGAAGTTCGGCCTGAAGCGTGACGAGTACGAATTCCAGATGCTCCTCGGCGTCGACCCGGAACTGCGCGAAATTTTGATTAAAAATGGCCATCGCCTGCGCATCTATGTCCCCTTTGGCAAGTCGTGGCTTCCTTATTCCAAGCGGCGGCTCAAGGAAAATCCGAGCATCGCGCAGCATGCATTGAGACAAATGCTCGGCATGAAGTCTAAATCGGTCTGAGCGGAAGGGCGTCCGTTGTTTTATCCGGGGGAGGGACCACTTGTTGGCCTCACCCCCTTTTTCGTATATTAGAGGGACTGTCCCATTATGGGGACTGTCCCCTTTTCCTTATAGCGGGAGCCGTTTCGTAACAATGACCCATCAGGCAACCCTCAAAAACGTCTATCAACTCTGGTGGCCATTGGCCCTGACCTGGCTCATGATGGCGGTCGAAGGGCCTTTCCTGGCGGCCATCATTGCCCGTATGGGGGAGAGTGCCACCAACCTGGCGGCCTACGGGATCGCCTATGCCTTCGGCCTGATTGCCGAGGGACCGGTGATCATGCTCCTGAGCGCCTCGACGCGACTGGCTCGCAGTCGCTCGGACTACCTGCGCCTGCGCGCCTTCTCTGTCGGCTTGTGCGGCCTGGTGACGCTGTTGCTGCTCACGTTGCTCATCCCGCCTCTTTTCACGCCTCTGACGAGCACTCTGCTCGGCTTGACCGCAGATGTTGCCAAGCATGTCTACCACGCGCTGGCATTGCTGCTCCCCTGGCCGGCGGCCATAGGCATGCGCCGCTTCTACCAGGGGATCCTGATCGCCCACCATCAGCCGGGCAGGGTTGCGATCGGGACCATCTTCAGACTGGTCGTCATGGCGTCCACGGCCTGTTTCCTTTGGACCCTCGACAGCCTTGCCGGGGCCAGTCTCGGTGCTTGTGCCCTGAGCGCGGGCGTGATGGCCGAAGCCCTGGCAACGCGCTGGCTTGCCCGGCGGGTCATTGCAAAATCGCTGGCCGAGCAAGGAGAGGCTGCCACAATGCCGACCTATTCGGCCTTGGGACGCTTCTACCTGCCCCTCGCCATGACGCCGCTGATCGGTCTGAGCATCCATCCGGTCGTGACTTTTTTTCTCGGTCACGCATCGCGTCCGGTCGAGTCGCTGGCTGTTATGCCCGTCCTGTACGCGCTGACGTTTCTCTTTCGCGCCCTTGGTCTCTCCTTCCCGGAGGTGGCCATCACCATCTTGAAAGATGATGGGCAGAATCATGCCGTGATCCGCAAGTTTGCTTTATACTTGGCCCTTGCCCTTGGCGGCGGCCTGTCCTTGATCGCCTTTACGCCGCTGCATAGCTTCTGGTACGCGACCATGTCCGGATTGCCTGATGAACTGGTGCAGCTGGCAATCCCGCCGTTGCAGATCATGGCGATTTTCCCGGCCTTGACCGTTGCCATCGGCTACCAAAGGGCACTGCTGATAAATGCCGGCATCACCTTGCCGGTGACCCTGGCGACCGCTGTTGAAGCCCTCGGAATTTTTTCAATTCTGGCGGTGCTTGTACTATACTCGGCGCTCCCGGGGATTACTTCGGCAGCGATTGCCTACCTGCTCGGCCGGTCTCTGGCCATGCTTTATCTGTGCTGGCCCTGCGCGAGATTGACACGCAGTAAGTCGCCAGAGGTTGTATAACTTTTTGGAGATTTAGATGCAGGCAGATAATCAGAGGACAGGCGCCTGGTTCGTTCTCATGGCGGCGATGTTATGGGGAACGACCGGCACAACCCAAGCTTTCGCCCCGGCCGGGTTCGACCCGATGATGATCGGCTCCTTGCGCCTGGCACTGGGTGGCGGCATGATGTTGCTGATACTGCTGTGGCGTAGCGGCTTCTCGCCGTTACGGGGCTGGCCACTGAAAACGACGCTTGCCGCGGCGGTATTCACGGCGCTTTACCAGGTCTGCTTCTTTGCCGGTGTGGCGAAGACCGGGGTGGCTGTCGGCACCATTGTCGGCATCGGCAGTGCGCCGATTGCCGGCGGGTTGCTCGGCTATCTGTTTCGCCAGGAGCGCCCGGGACGGATCTGGTTTGTCGCCACGGCCCTTGCCATTATCGGTTGCGTGGTCCTGACGCTCAGCAGTGGCGGGGATGTCGCCATCGACCTGCTTGGTATCGCCCTGGCCATTGGCGCCGGGGTTGCCTATGCGGCTTATACCCTGGTTGTTAAGGGGTTGCTTGAACAGCATGAACCGGATGCTGTTATCGCGGTGGTCTTTTGCCTTGGCGCTCTGATTCTTGCGCCCCTTTTGATCGGCCGTCCGCTTGCCTGGCTGGCCGCGCCGCGCAGCATCGCGGTCGTCCTGCACCTCGGTTTGGTGACGGCCGCACTCGCCTACTGGCTGTTCCTGCGCGGTTTGCAGCGCATCCAGGTGGCCACCGCGGTGACCTTGACCCTGGCCGAACCCTTGACGGCCGGTCTGTTGGGCATTCTGGTACTGCGTGAGCGGCTGAATCCCATCGCTTTTGTGGGGATCGCCCTGATATTCTCAGGGCTGGCGGTGCTTTCCCTGGGCGGGCGACCTACACCGGAAACCCCGGCTGAATTCGGAGGTTGACTTGATGGTCAATCAGCGCAAGGCCTACATTTATGCTCTCGGTACGGTGCTGATCTGGTCGACCGTGGCTTCGGCGTTCAAGCTCTCGCTGCGCACCTTGCCACCGGCCCACCTGCTGCTCTATGCCAACCTGATGTCCGTGCTGCTGCTGGGCGCGATCCTTCTCTGTCGCCGAGAACTTGGCCTGGCGATCCCCAAGGACCGCCGCGAGATGCTGCGTTCAGCAGGGCTCGGCTTGCTCAACCCCTTCCTTTACTACCTCATCCTCTTCAAGGCTTTTGCCCTGTTGCCGGCCCAGGAAGCCCAGCCGCTCAACTACACCTGGGCGATCACGCTGTCGCTTTTGGCCGTGCCGATGCTCAAGCAGCGCCTCTGCCTGCGTGAAATTATCGCCATCCTCATCAGTTACAGCGGTGTCCTGGTGATTTCAACCCGCGGCGACCTGCTCGGCCTGCATTTTTCCAATCCGACCGGTGTGGCTCTTGCCCTTGGCAGTACGATCATCTGGGCGCTTTACTGGATTCTCAACACCAGGGACAGCCGGCCGCCGCTGGCAGGTCTGTTCATGAACTTCCTCTGTGCCCTGCCGCTGAGCCTCCTCTATTGCCTGGTGTTTACCGAACTGCGGATGCCCGACCTGGGCGGGGTGCTTGGTGCGGCCTATGTTGGCTGCTTCGAGATGGGGATTTCCTTTTTTCTCTGGTTGCAGGCTCTCAAATATACCGTGAGCACCGCGCGGATCAGCAGCCTGATCTTTATCTCACCTTTTATCTCGCTGATCCTGATTCATTTCATCGTTGGCGAAGAGATCCTGCCATCGACCTTCTATGGCCTGATCCTGATTATTATCGGCCTGGTTCTGCAGCAGGTCGTAAAGCGCGCCAAAACCGATTCTTAAAGACCCCGTCATCGGCCGCAATTAAAGCCGGGAATCTTTCTCGCCCCGACCAACGCCAATTATTGCACAAGAATCGTCCTTGTCGTGCTTTGCGTTTCTGCGCCGTAACTGTCTCTGGCGACCATCTTCCAATAGTAGGTCGTGCCTGAAACCAGTCCGCTGACCGAGGTCGACTGAGCAGCTGCACTGGTCGTCGTGTCATCATCCCCGCCGCTACCTCCTCCGCCGCAGGCGGCTATGGCCATAATCAGCATTACAAGGATCAGGCCTATGGCCAGATCACGGCGGCGGGCTAGGCCGGCGAGCAGGGCGCCAAGCAACAAGCCTCCGGCGCCGAGCAGGGCGGCAGGTACCGTTGCGACTTGGCGAGTTGTCGCGAATGAGAAATCGGCATGCGGCGAGTAGACTAGGAACTGCGCAACGGCATCCCCCTCGGCATCCGTAGCCGGCAACCAGCTGAAGGTTACCGTGGTTCCGACCGTTTCGCCACTGGCTGGGGTAAGTGGTTGTGGTGCCACCGGTGGCGTATTGCCGGCCCCTGACAGAGTGATGGTTGCCTGCTTCTCATCGACAGCGTCGGAGAGGATGCCTAGGTTGGCGGAAAAGCTCCCCGGCATGGACGGCGCAAAGCGCAATGCGATGGTGCACGTTTCGCCCGGTGGCAGAACCCGGGTGCTGCAGGCGTCGCTGACGACGCTGAAGGGTTCCCTGATAGCGCTGGTGTCGGTAGAGCCCAGGGTCAAGGGGACGCTGCTGGCATTGCGCACCCGGACACTTGCTGCGGCGCTGGTCCCTGACATTACGCTGCCAAAAGCAACAACTTGGTCGTTTTCCGGGTAGATCGAATCCGTTATGTCGATGTTCTGCAAACCGGCCAGGTATTTGAAAGCGGCAAGAGCATTAACCAGCCCGTAGCCATAGGTATGGTCAGGGCCAACGGTGCCGAGATCGGTGGCCGACTGTTTGAGGGAGGTTTCGAGATCGCTGGCAGTGATGTAGGGAAATGCGCTGCGCAACAGGGCCATCACGCCGCTGACCTGGGGTGTCGAAAAGGACGTGCCTGTCGCCAGTAAATAGGAGCCTGGGAAAGCTCCGCCGGCCGTTAAGTCGCTCGTCCAGACCTCGAACCCGGGTGCCACCATTTCTGGGTAGATCGTGCCGTCGCAGGCGGAGGGCCCACGCGCGCTGAAAGAGCTGATCAGTGTGGGCGAGGTGGAGGTGCCCACTGAGCCAACGGCAAAGCTCTCCGGATAATTGGCCGGAGCAATGCTGCTGCTGGTCGCCGGCCCGGTATTGCCGGCAGCAAAGAGCACGGTCATCCCCGCCGCTTGCAAAGCCTGGACATCGACCTGGAACTCCCTGGAGAGCGTGTCGCAAATATTTGGTGAGGCCTCATAGCCCCAGGAGTTGTTGACGATATCCGGTGCGTCGTCGGTGTCCGGGTTGTTGTCCGGGTCGAGCAGCCACTGGAAGCTGGCATGGATTGCGCTGCTGCGGGCCTCGCCATCATCCGCGAAGATTTTTACTGCGATCCACTGGGCGTCTGGAGCAACGCCGATATAGGCCCCGCTGAAGTTGCCGCCGAGGATCAGTCCGGTCACCTGGGTCCCGTGCCCGTCACGGTCGGTTGGTAAAAGCGGATGTTCGCCGTAGGGGTCGAACCAGCTGTTGCTGCCGCCTCGCCAACGCGGTCCGAGGTCCGGATGATTGATGTCGACACCGGTATCCATAATGGCCACCGTGACCCCTTGACCGTTATAACCGAGAGCCCAGAGGCTCGGAGCATTGACCAGGTTGATGTTCGGCTCGGCAGGACCCGAGGCCTGGGCGGGGATGATCTCGGGCAGTTCGATGGTCTGGTCAAGGGAAATCGCTGCTACCTCGGGCAGCCTGGAAATATCCACGATCTCCGCCGGGGTTGCCTGAAGAGCCGTGCCGTTGATCAGCCAGAGCGGGCGAGCTTCGGTAATCCCGTGATGAGCCAGTCTTTTCTCTAGAGGCTGTCGCTGCTTTGCGGCGTGCGCTTTGAGCGCATGGATCAGTTTTGACCGCTCCTGAGCGCGGTTGTGCCCTGTTAGGTGAGAAGGTCTGGCTAACGTTTGAACCGCCAACGGCTGCTGCATGCGGACAATAACCGGAACCCTCTCTCCGGGACTTGTTACCGCAAGCAGGCTCAAAAGCCTTGGTCCGAGTTTCTCTTCCTGGGCTGCCGAACTCGACACCGACAGCAGGCTGATGACAAGGAACAACGCAGGGATCAGTCGCAGAGGGGGACGTCGCATGTCGCATTTGCCTTTGGTCTGAAGAGTCTTGCCCTTGATGAAAAGTAGATATCAAATTATATCTTAACTTGCCTCAGGAGCCCTCGTGAAATCAAGAAAAACAAACATTTGGTGGTTAGAATGGAAGGCTCTTTGCCCATGACGCCGGTTTGACATACTTTCAGCTGTGTCGTAGCCCTTTAGTGAGATGTTTTTAGGATGATGTATTTAACTACGTTAGGGGAGGGCGATTATGAGAAAGTTGATGCTCGAATGTTCCCGGATTGAGTAGTTGGCAGCAAAAACCTACAGGCAATTTGCAAATAAAGCACACTACCCGGTCAGTGTCTGTAACACATTCCGGAATATGGTTAAAAAAGAATTGGAGCATGACAGAATCGTCAACCTGGTCTTACAGGCGCCCGTCCATGAAATAGCTGCGATTCACGGGTTATCGGCCAAGCCGGTTGACGAGAAGCTCCGCTTGGCTAAGGCTCTTCTGGCCAGTGCCGAGCAAAGTGAGATGAGTGCCAGCGAAGCCGTACAACTGGCCATGGAGGCTTAGGAACCGCTGGTCGAGGTGCATACCAAGCAGGTGCTGATCCTCGGCGACCAGGAGCTGGCCGCATTTTTACCAATCTGACTCGCTACGATGTCGCCAAAGTTGATAGATTGCGTGCCTGACTTGATCAAAAACAGTGTCGCCCTCGCTGATATAACCAGAAGGGCGCCTCAGGTGGCGCCCTTCTGCTTGTGTGTCAGCACCCTGATCAGGCCGAGCAGGCCAATTACGCTAAAGAACAGGCCACGCCATTTGTCAGGCTCTTTACCCTCGCTTATGAAAATCACGTCATCGGCTACGTTGAGATCCGTTTGCTTGGCCAACTTCAGCAGCTTCTGTTGGTTGCCGCGGGCAATCAGGCCGGCAACCAGCATGCCGGTAATCTCCCGCTGGCCCTTGAATTTCGCATCATGCTGGCGGTGGAATGCCTGTTTTTCCGGAAGGGTGTCGGTAAAGAAATGGTAGTCCTGGAAGATCTGTAGCAGTTGAGGATTGCGCGTCTCGACCAGAACCTTGATCTGTTCCTGGTCAAGAGTCGCGAGAAGGGGGATCAGCAAGGCTTCCATTTCCAGCGATCCGGAGGTTGAAATGGCCCGGTCGAGATCCTGGTATCCGGAGGTCACATGGAGCCACTCCTGTGGCGCCCCATTCTGCTCCAGTTCCTCGATGTTTACCGATGCGGGTGACTGGTTATGGTACCAGAGGACAAGGTCGCTACCGCCCAGGAAGAGCAGGAGAAGGCAGATAGCGATCAGGGTATAGCGAAAACGACGCATAAAGAGTCTTTCTAAATCATTAGTGCCAGAGAGGAAAAGCAAAGAGAGGGGCTGCTGGGGCGGCCCCTCTCTATTGTTTAGCAGGTTGCTACTCTCTGTGCAAGGATCAGGCTTCGGCGCCTTCTTCGATCATGGCCCCTTTTTTCTGGGTGACCAGGGACACGAGCACCAAGGCGATGAAGCTGGCCGGGATCGAGATTGCCGCCGGGCTGTTGAAGGCGATCGGCGCATCCTGAGGTAGCAGGCCGTAGCGAACCCACATGTCAGGCGAGATCGAGGATCAGGCCGAGGGACGAGGTCAGGCCGACCAGGATCGACGCGGCCACGCCCTGGGCGGTGGTCTTCTGCCAGAAGAGGATCATCAGGATCGCCGGCAGGTTGGCAGAAGCGGCCACGGCGAAGGCCCAGCCGACCAGGAAGGAGACGTTCATCCCTTCGAAGATGATGCCGAGGTAGATGGCGATGCCGCCGATCACCATGGCCGAGATCTTGCCGGCCCGAACTTTCCCCTTGTCGGTCATGTTCATGCCGAGGAAGTTGTCCATCAGGTCGTGGGCGACCGCGCCGGCCGAGGCGACGATCAGGCCGGAGACGGTGCCGAGCACCGTGGCGAAGGCCAGCGACGAGATCACCGCGAAGAGCACGACGCCGAAGGAAAGCGCCAGGAGCGGTGCCGACATGTTGTTGTCGGTGATGTTGATGACGCCGTTGGTCATGGCGCCGAGACCGAGGTAGAGGGTCAGGATGTAGAAGAAGCCGATGGCGGCGATGCCGACGATGGTCGATTTGCGGGCCGCAGCCTGGCTTGGCACCGTGTAGTAGCGGATCAGGATGTGCGGCAGGGCGGCGGTGCCGCAGAAGAGGGCCAGCATCAGCGAGATAAAGTTGAACTTGTCCAGGCCGCTGGCGTTGTCGACCTTGAACTTCAGGCCGGGGCGCAGGATGCGGCTGCCGGGGGTCGGCTTCTGGTAGTAGATCGTGGTTGTCGCGTCGCCGACCTTGACGTATTTCTTCCCCCACAGGACCACGGTGCTGTCCTTGAAGCGGTTGAGGAACTCGAGTGGGCCGACGGCGCCGGTCTGGGCGATCTCCTTGCCGTCGACGGTGATCTCCTTGATGTGGCCGACGGCGAAGAACTTGCCATCTTCCTTGGGCGCGCCGTTAAACAGCTTGGTGCCGTCCGCCATCTCGGTGACGTACAGGGCTTCATCGAGGGTGTAACCGCCGGCAGCTGTTCTCCTTGAGGTGCCAGACTGATTCCAGACCGTCCTGGGACAGCTTGACGAAACCGGCTTTGCCGAATTCCGAGTCGAGGCCGGCTACGACTTCATAACCTTCAACCTGCAGGCTGCCGTCGGCAACCACGGCCGAGAGGGTCTGGAACTTGTGGTATTCCTTGGTGCCGCCCTGGTTGGGCTCGGTGCCGAGACCGCGAAACAGGACGAGGCCGACGACGATGGTCGAGCAGATCAGCAGCAGGGCGCCCTTGAAGAACTGCACGTAGGTGGTGGAGGCCATGCCGGCGGTGGCGACGATGATGGTGACGACCACGCCGACGATGCAGACGCCGACCCAGTGCGGCATGCCGAGCAGCGGCTGAACCAGCACGCCGGCGCCGACCATCTGCGGGATCAGGTAGAAGACCGAGACAGCCAGGGTCGAGATGGCGGCCATCAGCTGGATCGACTTGGAGTTGAACTTGGAGTCGAGAGCATCGGTGAAGGTGTACTTGCCGAGGCGCTTCATCGGTTCAGCCACCAGGAAGAGGGCGACCATCCAGCCGGCCAGGTAGCCGATCGAATACATCCAGCCGTCGAAGCCGGCCGTGGCGATCATGCCGCAGATGCCGAGGAACGAGGCTGCCGAGAGGTAGTCGCCGGCGAAGGCGATGCCGTTGGTGAACCAGTGAATGTTGCCGCCGGCGGCGTAGTAGCCGGCCGCCGACGTGGTCCGGCGGGCCAGGAAGAAGGAGAGGCCGAGGACAAAGAGAACAAAAATAATGAACAGGCCGATGGCCAGGGGTGATTGGGTGTATACCATGGTCTTCGTTCCTCCTATCAGTTCAGGCGCGCTTCGGCGGCAGTACAGAAGTGGTTGTAGATGATCGCCAGCACGAAAGCGAAGATGATCAGGAAGAAGCCGTACAGGACGGCCAGCGTTTGACCGAAGTAGACTTTTTCCATCAACGTCGGGTTAACCGCATTGATAACGACAAAGCCGAAGTAGGTCAGGGTGTAGACGATGAACATCGAGATGCCGATTCTGGCCTTATACCCGGCGGCATTGTCCTTGCCGAGCTTTACTGCTGGTCCGTGTCCCATGGGTTGTGACTCCTTTTTCAGTGGTTTTTTTCTAAGTTCTCTCCGAAACAACTACATTTGGTAATCTTGAAGCCAATGAATTTACGGAGTCACCAATGCTGCTCCGCATAGCATAACACCTAAGGATTCCTATCCTTTTGTCCTGGGCAGAAGTGCCGGCAAAGCTCCGGCTTTGCTGCGATGTGAGAAGTTGTTAAGGGTACTTATTCGGGAAAAAGAACCACATATTGGGGTGGTAATTTTTGCGACATGATACGTCGTTCTAAAAAGATGTCAATATAAAACTGCATACAAACATCCCCGTTCAAGGGTGAGTTCAGCTAAAGTACACGAAATTCCAAATGAAATAATTATTGTAAAAAAACAAATGATTGTAAGGATAAAAAGATGTTTTATCTTATCGGTTAAAAGATTACCGATATGGATTTTGTGCCGCAAGGGAATCCTTTACGGCATCTGTCGAGCGCGTTATAAAGGATAAGTGGAGGGGGATCGCGGACTGCTGGAAAGGAAGGATTTGTCGATGATCGAATATAAGGTTGTGGAGCTTGCGTTAGTCACTGATGAATCTATCGAAGAGGTCTTGAACTGCTGGACCGAGCAAGGCTGGCACTTCGACAGCATCCAGTTTGTCGTGCGAGACGCGAGCAAACGCCCTGCGATGGCCTTTGTTTTCTTTACTCGTGTTGCAGTCTCTGGCTAGACATTTTCAATCTGCTCGGCTCTCTAGGTCGCGATATGACATGGTGTGACGGGGATCCGAGGAAGGAGAGGCTCCGCAGCGCTGGCAGATCGGTTCCACCGGTTCATCTTCTGCTGTTTCCACGGTGCTGAGTTCCAATTGTGTTCCCCGGCAGCTACAATACCATGTGCGATAGATGGTCATTTTGGCCTCCGTGAGGGTTTAGAAGAAATAGATGTTCATTATGGCAGGGATTTGATAAGAGGCAAGGCATCGAGGTTGGAAGCGGTACGGGAAACAAGATGATAAAGATAAAGTGAAGGGACGGATCATCCGATCCGTCCCTTCGTAGCTGAATGGTGTTCAGGAAGGCTCAACCAGGGTGTTGTGCAAGAAAATCGGGGGAGCCGAGGCTCCCCCGTGTCTGGTCTATCACCACTTCTTACCATGGCATGAGTAACAACTGGGTGCCGAGCCTGAGCCTCTCAGGTCTGTACCATGGCATGATACACAATTGCTCGTACCATTGTTGCCCACGTAGTTGCGGTGAGCACTTCTCGGGTTACTGAAATATGGATGGACGAAAGGTGCTGTCGGCGTGCTGGGAGGAGTCAGGGTGTCCAGATAATCGGCCACAGCATTGGCCTCCAGGTCTGTCATGCTGACGCCGTTATGACCTGCCGTGATGTTTGTGTAGGCCGTATTCCCTTTGCCGGACAAATCCATGAGTCCGCCCTGCCCGATATTGTGGCAGCCGATACAGTTGGATTCGACGAGCGCCTTCCCATCAGGTGTAACGGTGACCGGGGGCGTCGTCGTGCCGCCGGTGCCGGTGCCCGGCGTGGTGGTCCCTAAATATGTCGCAACAGCGGTAATTTCGCCGGCCGTCAGCGTGTTGCCATTATGGGTAGCGCCGCCACCGAACTTGGTTGTGATCTTGGCGCCATCGCCGGCCAGGTCCATGATGCCGGTTCCTGTGCCAACCGTATGGCAGGCCGAGCAAGTGGCGCCGGTGGCACCGGTGAAGATCGCCTGCCCGTCAGGTGTAACGGTGACCGGGGGCGTCGTCGTGCCGCCGGTGCCGGTGCCTGGCGTGGTGGTCCCTAAATATGTCGCAACAGCGGTAATTTCACCGGCCGTCAGCGTGTTGCCATTATGGGTAGCGCCGCCACCGAACTTGGTTGTGATCTTGGCGCCATCGCCGGCCAGGTCCATGATGCCGGTTCCTGTGCCAACCGTATGGCAGGCCGAGCAAGTGGCGCCGGTGGCACCGGTGAAGATCGCCTGCCCGTCAGGGGTGCTCGGTGGGGTGCCGCCGGTGCCAGGATCAGGCGTGCCGCCACCTGTCCGATTCTGGTAGAATACGTCGGCGATTGCGATCGCGTTTTCCATGTTGTTCCCGATCGTCGTCACTGAACCAATCGGGACGCCCGACTTAATCTGTCTGGCTGCGCCACTACTAATGACAACAGCCATATTGGCCATGTCTTCGACCGTGACATCAGCGCCAATCGCTGTAGTCAATTGCTGATAGAGAACCGAGTTCAGGCTCTCCTTGACCATGGCCGCAATATCGGGAAAGGTCACCGATGAGGTGGCAACGGCCGTAGGACCACCGTAGCTGAAATCCCCGTTTGCCACCATGAAGGCGTTGACTGCCATGTTTGCCTGCAGCAGAACCAGGTCGCTCTCGGTGATATTCCCGGTCTTGTTGACCAGGGTGGCCATCGGGTTGGTATAAAGATCGCTCTCGCTAAGCCCGCTCAGGCCGGCGCTGTTCAGCATATTAATGACTGCAGCCGGTGACATGCCGTTGGCCAGCAGGGTTGTCAAGGGAGACACGATAACCGGCTGCGCATCGCCAATGAAAACCTGACGCTTGATGACCCCATCATAATTCTCACCGGCATGCGTTCCTTTGGCGGTCAGTTTAATTTGGATGATCGAACCATCGCGGATCGCATCTGTAAAAGAGAATCCACCGGTGGCACTCGAGCTCCCTATGCTGCTTTGAATCGTCTTCCCATCGGCACTGAGCTCTTCAAACTGTGCATTGGTGATATAGGGGTCGACTGCGATCCCTGATGTGATGTCGGTCGTTGCCGCGGTGTTAGTGTTGACGCCCGCGGCCGAATCGTCGCCGCCGCCACCGCCGCCACCACAGGCGGTCAAAAAGCTCGTCAAGAGGATAATAGCCAAGCACAAACCACGTTTCATAGTACTCATTCCTTTTCCTTTCAAAAGAGGAGGTTATCGCAAAGCGATACGTCAGATTAATTTTTTCCGCTTTGTTGGGTTGCGCGTCCCCGGGGTGAGAGAACCCGAAGACTTCCTGCGCTGTTAAGATGCCAGATCCGGAAGATCAAACAGATCTTCCTTCTCCTCCTGAGAAATGAAGTGCTAGAACCGAGGATTAAAATAGAGGATTAATCAATGTCGTATCAGAGAGCAAAAAGTTTGCCAATATTGGCAAACTTTTGTGTTTATCTATAATTAACACGTAATATCAATGCCTTTAGTTTTGGTTAAAATTGCTTTAAATGAATTAGAGGCCGGGGGTGTGTCAAAAATAGTGTGGATTTTTTGTCAGTATTATCGTCTTTGCAACACTTGATTGAGCAAGTCGGGCCATTTATAGCGAGTCAGTAAATAGCCTGCGGTTATGCACTCCGCAGTCCGAAAGGGCGTGGGGGCCGGCAGTATAAGGGCAAAGTGTCCTGTCCGAAGAGTCACAAGTCCTCCACTGCGTATTCGATTCAGTAGGCCAACCCGGTTTTCTTGCGCACTTTGTGTAACGTTTTGCTCGCTGCATACCTCGCTTTGTCGGCACCTCTGGCGAGGATCTCACGGATGCCGTCGGGATGGGCAAGAAGCTCCCGACGATACTCGGCCTGGGGTGTAAAGTAGTCGCGTACCGTCTCGAACAACTCCTGCTTGACGTCGCCGAAGGCCAACCCGCCGGCCAGATAGCGTGCCCGCAAGGCGTCG
The DNA here is from genome assembly GCA_963825615.1 of uncultured delta proteobacterium. Taxonomy (GTDB): domain Bacteria; phylum Desulfobacterota; class Desulfuromonadia; order Desulfuromonadales; family BM103; genus JAHEDT01. The sequence continues at coordinate 255,878 of CAWGTV010000006.1, read as the reverse complement.
TCGCCGGCCTTGTCGAGAAAGAGCCGGGACAGCTTGTAGACATTACAGGCATCCGGGTTCTTGGGATCTTCAACCGGGATCGGCGCGGTGACGATGCGCATGATCTGCTTGCGCAGTGCCTTGTCCTCGGCGAAGAGATCGATGGTGTTGCCGTAGCTCTTGCTCATCTTCTGGCCGTCGAGCCCGGGCACCGTGGCGACCTCTTCATCGATCTCGGGTTCCGGAAGGGTGAAAATGTCGCCGTACTCGTTGTTAAACTTGATGGCGATGTCGCGGGCCACTTCAACATGCTGCTTCTGATCCTTGCCGACTGGCACCTTATTGCTCTGGAACATCAGGATGTCGGCAGTCATCAGCACCGGGTAGGCGAACAGTCCGTGGTTGGCGGCAATACCCTTGCCGATCTTGTCCTTGTAGCTGTGGCAGCGCTCGAGCAGCCCCATCGGCGTGAAGTTGGAGAGGATCCAGGTCAGTTCCTGGACTTCGGGTACATCGGATTGCACCCAGAAGGTGCTTTTCTCGGGATCCATGCCAAGGGCGAGGAAGTTGGCCGCGGCTTCGAGGGTGCCGCGGGCGAGGGCCTTGCCATCGCTGACCGAGGTCTGGGCGTGGTAGTTGGCAATAAAGCAGAACAGCTCGGATTCTTCCTGGTAGGCAATCATTTTCGACATCATGCCGAAATAGTTGCCAAGGTGCAGGGAGCCTGAAGGCTGGATTCCTGATAAAACGCGCATGTGTTGACTCCTCGTTATGCTTGAGTGCCGGCGAAGTTAGCAGATATGCGTGATGATTTCAATCTTTTGCAATATGCAAACGTCGAGTCCTTGTTTGCTCTGGGCCCACCGGGCAAGCACGCAATCCAACCCTCAGCTGATATATTTTGATGAGAAATCGTGCCGCTTCAAGGTTTGAGGTGATCATGCTTAACATTCGTAATTAGTTGAAAAATGATCCTGCGCTGTAAGACAAGAAAAATTGATTATTTTTAATGTTGTGCTATCATCCCTTTGCTAACAATTCTTTGTGAAAGAGAGCATCCCATGAAAATCAAAAAGTTCCGTCTATCTTTAATTGTTGTTTTAACCATTCTGATGATGATTCCAGTGATTATTGCAGAGGCCAAGGACGATCCTTTAGCAAACTGGCAACCAAAGTTCGATCCAAGTCGCGCAGAATATAAATATCTCCTGTCTTGCGTTGGCCATCCTGCAATTGAAGGTGTTGCCGTAGGTTATCGGATCAGGGACAAGGTCTGGGAGAAAAGTAACGGTCGCCTTTACGTTGATTTCCGTCCTTTATCATTACTGGGGGGAGAAAAGGATGTGATCCGCAAACTACAAATGGGTGCCATACAGGGGATGATGAGCTCTTCTGTTGCAGCAGCTAACGTGTCAAACACATTGGGTATCGTAAATCTTCCCTACGTAATTGACACCTTTGAGAAGCTAGAGAAATTTCGTAATAATCCGGAACTTTGGCAGCAATTTCGAGATGCTGCTATAAATCAGAAGATTGTCGTAGCGGACATTACTGGCTATGGATCTTACGGGTGGGCAACAAAATCAGCTGTTAGAACGATTGAGGATGCAAAAGCAATCAACTTTCGCATTGCGGAAGCTCCAGTTAATTTAGACTTCTACAAAGCCTGGGGCCTTAAATTTACTGTTATGCCCTGGACTGATGTCCCTCAAGCGTTACAAACTGGCGTGATTACTGGTCTTGATCACACACCCATCGTCTGCAACATCAGTGGGAAATTCAATGTAGTTAAGAACTACACTCAACTTGATTATGCTCAAGGAATATATATTCATCTCATCAATACGCGTTGGTTGAATCAGCTGCCACAAGATCTACGCAAGATCCTCCTAGATACAATCACTGAGGAAAGTGCAGTGGCACGTTCTCTAACTCAGGAACAACAGACCAGTCAAATTGAGGCCGCAAAAGCTAGCGGGGTATCTTTCTTTGACCTTTCTGCTTCTGACAGGGACAGGTTAATCGAATTAGCTAAACCCATGTACGACAAATGGGGGGAAAGAATAGGTGTCGATTATTTACGACAAGTCCGTGCGGTTCTCGGGCAGTAAAAAAACTGTTTCATAATCGAAAGAGATATCTAACGAAGATATGAATCGAAACAACATGAGCCACCTGGAAACAGGTGGCTTTTATTCTTTGTCAGACAAAAAGAATAGGGTTTGCGAGTCGGCACTAATAATGAGTACTAAAAGACGGGATGTCCCTGGGCATTATCTATTCCGTTTTGATCGTACCGACAACCACGAATTCACCGGTTTTAGATCGGCGGATTATCACAAGTTCACCAGAAATGGGATAGACATTTGTCAGAGCTGTTATGTTGACTTGATGTGTCACCAAAACAAGAGGCTGACCAAGGTTTTGCTCATGAAGCCACTCTGAGAGCTCTTGTGTTTGCGATTCACGAGACTCATAGTTATTGAAGAAGGAGTTGAGAAAAGAAAGGCCCTGAACCGGCCCTAGTTCCAGCAACTTTGCAGTCTCCAGGCAACGACACCATTGGCTCGAGAACACTCTTGCCGTCTGAATCCTATTGTCACGAAAGAGTTTCCCTATCTTGATAGCCTGGGTCCGTCCTTCCTCGGAAAGGTTTCTTTGCGTCCGGCAACTACCAAGTTTGAACCCCGGCGGATCTCCAGTGCCAGGAGCGATAGCGTGACGCAGCAAAGCAAAATGCTCACCCGAACGCAAACTATTCCAGAGGACAGCATCACCCTCTGATGACAGTACTGGGGTACTACTTAAGCTAGTTATAAAGACTACGCTTATCAGCGCCTTGCCAATCGTGATTAACTGATCTGGCATTTTGTGCTGTTAACTCCTTAGGTATATGAATCAATTTTACCTTAAAAAATCGATCCATCCAATTTTGTTTGATATGTAGATCCGTTTTCTTTTCATTTAAGAAGTTCATGAATCAATTCCGGATGGTATTTACTATTTGCCAGGTTTTTTGGGAAATGCTGGTATCAATCTAAAATTCCTGCCTGAAACAATTAAAGATGTCAAAAAACACGGCATCACCAAATTAGTGGTGAATCGATTCCGCATATCTATCCTAAAAATCAACAATCTGGAGTCTTGAAATTGCATAATTTCCATTAGGATATATTATGATTACTCACGAATTAAGTATTTTTTAAACATCAATTGAAAGGGAAGCAGCGAATGCTAAAAAAATTCATGAGTCCGGTAAGCCTTATTTTAGTTGTTTCATTCTGTCTGCTTAACTTTAATATCCCCAATGCTCAGGCTAAGATGGTTGGTACAGATGCCGTGATCGCAGAACAGCAGGCAGAAGGTCAACGTGCTCAGGTTGCAGACTTCTTGGCACGTGAAGATGTCACACAGATTATGACTCAGTATGGTGTTGACCCTGCAGAAGCCCAACACAGGGTAGACAGCCTTTCGGATGAAGAATTAGCTGCCCTTGGAAGTTCCATAGATCAATTGCCTGCCGGTGGAGGTGGGGTTGGTGTGATCGTCGGTGCAGCTGTATTAATCTTTTTGGTTTTATTGATTACCGACATTGTCGGCTTAACACATGTTTACCCCTTTGTTAACCACCCAAGATAAGTGCAAATCAACTATGTATTTAAGTCAGGTCGGCAATCAGTTGATTGTCGACCTGTAGTTTATGGCCCTGCCTTTTTTCCCGCGGTAATACGACCTTTCTTATAAGCCACGTCTGCCAGGACAGATTAATGTCGGTTCCCCATTCTCAGACTGCGGGGGCAGAAAGAAATATTCGTTTTTGCCAAAAATTTATCAGCGGTTTAATCCGAGAGGAATTGTAAGAGGGTTGTGAGCGCTCGTGTGCTACGATTATACATGTCGCATCTTTTTAAAGATCAGTATACAAGAAAAATTGAGTCTTCTCAGCCAATATCTTTAAAATAAATCTTTGGGCCTATTGCTGGTATTTGTGATGACAAAATTAAAAATTCTTATTGTTGATGACGAGCTTTTTTATAGAAGGGTCCTGAAAGACGCCTTGAAAAGTCAATACGACATCATAGAAGGGGAGAATGGTGAGGTGGCCATCAGCCTTGCCAAGACAATGAAACCTAATCTGATTATCATGGATGTTGAAATGCCAGTTAAAGATGGGATTGATGCTTGTCGTATTCTAAAGGAAAGTTCAGCAACAAGAAAAGTTCCGATCATCTTGTTCACCTCACTTTCAAAAAAGGAGGACATTGTTCGTGGGTTAAAGGTTGGGGCTGACGATTACATTACAAAACCGATGTGTCTTCCAGAAATTCTTGCACGGGTGGGCGCCCATCTCAGGCCCACAGATTACTATTCCGATTTAGAACAAAGAGATCTGATATTTCTCCTTGAACTAGCAGAAAACATTTCTGCAATACGCAATCCAATAACCATACTTCATCTGATCGTTGACAGGATGTCGGACATAGTTGATAACGCACGCTGCTCAATTGTCAGTATCAATGATGAAGGCGTCCCTTGTGTCAAGGCCAGCAGCGACCTTGAGGTTCACGAAGAGATAAAGCTGGAGCTGTGCAAATACCCGGAAATAGGCAAGGCCCTCGAATCAAAACAGCCCGTCATCATAAATGACATAAAAAATGCCCCTCTCATGGATTCTGTTAAGGCGCAGATTGAGGGCCTTAATTTCAATTCAATCGTTGTCATTCCAGTCATTAAAAAGGAGAGCGTCATAGGGACTTTCCTTTTACGGATAGCGACCCCGCTGTCCGATGGTGTCACGGAAAGAATCCACAAACTATGTCAATTGGTAGCGAACCTGTCCGCCAATGCTTTAGAAACTGCGATACTGTTTGAGAGAACGCAAACTGCACAAGAGTATTTTGAGGAAATGGCCATTCGAGATGGATTGACTAAACTCTACAATCATCAGCATTTTTACAACTGCCTTGAAAAAGAGTTCAGCAGCGCGAGCCGCTATCAAACGCCTCTTTCTCTGGTCTTTTTTGATATAGATAATTTTAAGCGGATTAATGACACTTATGGTCATAAACATGGAGATGCTGTACTAAGAGAGATAGGCAAACTCATAAAAAGGGTTGCCAGGCTGAGTGATGTCCCTTCGCGATATGGTGGAGAAGAATTTGCTATTATCCTCTCAAATACAGCACAAGAAGGCGCCTTGGTGATGGCAACCCGATTGGGCACTCTAATCCGTGAACATAAGTTTAAATGTCTCGATGGTGAACAGGTCACGGTCAGTTCTGGGACCTCAACATTCATAGATAAAAACATCCAGTCTCCTGACCAACTTTTGATGCTAGCTGACAAAGCAATGTACAAGTCTAAGTTACTAGGCAAGGACTGCATCACACAAGCCTAAGAGTTTTTATCCTGCTCTTGAGAAGTGATTGTTGTTTATCAGGGTAAGCAAGAATCTCGAATTTGGACTAATGTGAGGACCCTGGAACAATGTAAAAATATAAAAGGAAGAAATCTTTGACAGCGTATTAGATATCAGATAGCTTGCAATCTAGGTTTTAATACATTCCATGGGGGATGGGATGACAGGTAGCCAAATAGAACAATCAAGAGGCTTATGAACCGCTGAAGTTAGCTCAATGCTGACCAGTGGTTTTTTGTTTTTTGAATGGGTCATAAATAAAACGAAATTCAAAAGGAGAATGAAATGTATAAAAAACTAGTGCTGATTGTTTTGGTCTCGTTTTTATTCTCTGGTTGCGCAACAGTACCCATGGAAAGCGCCGATAAAAATGAAATAGTAAAAAAATTCAACCCTCCTTCCAATGGTAATGCTGCATTATATATCTATCGCTCTGGCAGTCTTGGTGGAGCTTTGAAAAAAGATGTCTGGGTTGATGGAGAGTGCATTGGAGAAACCGCACCTAATGTTTTCTTCTACGAAGAAGTTCAGGGTGATCAAGAACATAAGGTTTCTACAGAATCTGAGTTTTCACCCAATGACTTGTTATTAAAAACTGATGGTGGCAAGAATTATTTTATTCGACAATATATGAAATTGGGGGTATTTGTTGGCGGCGCAGGATTGGAATTAGTTGACGAAGCAGAAGGGCAAAAAGCTGTGAAAGAGTTAGATATGGCTAAAAAAGGTCAGTGTAGCAAATAGCATAACGGATAAGGACAGATTGTGCGTGAGTTACGTTCTTATCCATGGTTGGACGCATAATGCCGCGCTGCTGATTTATCCCTTAATATTGTCCTATATCTCACAATTTCCAGGCCTAGCTAACACCTTCCTGATTCCCTTAGTTGTGGCTTTCTTCTTTGTGTTGTTGCATTGCATTCCTGGACATCCTAAGGATATTTGATACACCGAAAATCAACGTAGAACACGAACAAAGTCTTCGATTTTGCACTGAAGACCCTAAATCACACGGAACCCTCCGAGACTCCACCTTTTTATCACCAATGTAAAAACTTTGATGCGATAGCCCTTGACACCAACAGTCGGTGGCAAAGACCTGACGCACCGCACTGGACTATTCGGGCGGAGCCGCAGCGTAGATCACCTCGGGACGGGTCCCTGGTTTGCCTTCCGAGTCATTGCGGTAATAGCGCTGGGTGGGGTAGGCAAAATCGATGTCAGCGTGGTCAGCAAAAACGTCGAGTATGTCCTCCCATACGGCTTGCTCTGAGCCGCGCCTTTGCCGGGGATCGCAAAGATAGCGGATCGTCAGCATGACGCCGCAGTCCTTGACCGTGGTGTAGACCACCGGCGTCAACTTCGAATAGAAAATCATGAACTTCTTGGCCGCTTCGCGCAACCTCTTGGCGGCGGCATCACTGAACGAGGTGCCGTGGCGCTGGGCGATCTCGTTGAGCAGATGCTTGGCCTTGCGCCAGTCACTTTCGAAGGTCACCAGGACGGGGATTTCGTTCCAGATATAATGGAACCCCTGGCTGTAGTTGGCCAGGACCTCGTTGAAGATCTTGCCGTTGGGGATGTGGATGACTCGCCCGGTGCTCTGGTCGGCGTCGACCCAGTTGCCGATCTCCATCAGGCTGAACATGAAGATGCGCTGGTCGATGACATCGCCGCGGTCGCTGCCGATCTGGATACGGTCGCCGACCTTGAACGGCTGGCGCCAGAGGATGAAGGCCCATCCGGCCAGATTGACCAATGGCGTCTGCAGGGCAATGGCGAGGCCGGCGGAGAGCAACCCGAGATAGGTGGAAAGAGCCTGAAAGCCGGCAAACCAGATGCGGCCGATGACCAAGAAGGCGAGGGGGTAGGTGACGTAGGCGACGGTCTTGCGAATGCGATATTGGACCTGGACATCCCGTTCGCGCAGGAACACGGCCAGCAGCAGTCGCCGGATCAGCCAGAACACCACGAGAGCCAGCAGGGTGTAAAAAATCTTACTTTCCAGGAACTCGCCGTTGAACAGGCTGTCGCGCAGGGGAATCAGGATATCCATGATGATGTTTCCACTCCAAGTTCGTTTTCTAATGATAATACAAAGTTATTAGAATACAAACGGAGCCTTTTGGGCCCTGTCTGGTGATACCCTGAAAGGATGAACTGCTTCCCGCAAAGATGACAAAAAGAAACAGGACGCAAAATGGGTTCTGTAAATTTGGGGATATGGTCTCTTGGCGTCATGATTTGACCTTGGCGCCTATGCGTTATTTAGGATATTGCCTTTGATTTTGGCTTTGATGAGAAAAAATGGTTCGTGCGAAGGGGCCCCTTGCTGCAAACAGTTATGGGTCTGTGGGGCTCAGAAAACGATTCGGTAAACATCGTCGAAGGTCTTCACGAAGTGGACCTCGAGGCCTTCTTTCAGGTAGTCCGGAAGGGCCTCGAAGTCCTTGCGGTTGTCATTGGGGAAGACAAGGATCTTCAACCCTGAGCGCCGTGCCGCGATAGTCTTCTCCTTGAGGCCGCCGATCGGTAGGACCCGGCCGGTCAGGGTCAACTCTCCGGTCATGCCGAGCTTCCTCTTGACCACTTTCCCGCTGATGATCGAGGCCAGGGCGGTGGCCATAGTGATCCCCGCGGAGGGGCCGTCTTTCGGGGTGGCCCCGGCCGGGACGTGCAAATGGATGAAGTGCTTTTCGAAAAATTCCGTATCACCGCCGAAGTCGGCAATGTGAGCCATGACATAGGAATAGGCGATCTCGGAACTCTCGACCATGACATTGCCGAGTTGTCCTGTCTGCTTGAACCCCTTGGCCTTGGCCAGCATGGCGGCCGCCTCGATCTGCAGAGTGGCGCCGCCGAGACTGGTCCAGGCCAGTCCGGTGACTACGCCGGGCACTCCTTCGAAAATTTCGTCGGCAGTAAACACCGGTTTCTCGAGATAATGTTCCAGGTCCCGGCTGGTAATGGAGATTTTTTGCAGATTTTCGTCCTCTGCAAAAGCCATGGCGGCCCGCCGCATGATCTTCTTGATCTGTTTTTCGAGATTGCGTACACCTGCCTCACGGGCATAGCCGTCAATGATCTGCTTGAGTGCCGCGTACTGGATCGTCACCTGGCCACGCTTGAGGCCGTGACTCTTGAGGGCTTTGGGGATCAGGTAGCGCTTGGCGATCTCGAGCTTTTCCTCGAGGATGTAGCCTGACAGGCGGATCATCTCCATACGGTCAAGCAGGGGACGCGGAATGGTGTCGAGCTGGTTGGCCGTTGAGATGAACAGGACGTTGGAGAGGTCGAAAGGCACGTCGAGATAATGGTCACGGAAGCTGCCGTTCTGCTCCGGGTCGAGGACCTCGAGTAGCGCTGATGCCGGGTCGCCCTGGAAAGAAGCACCGATCTTGTCGACTTCGTCGAGCATGATCACCGGGTTGGCGGTACCGGCGGTTTTCATCGACTGAATGAATTTGCCCGGCATGGCGCCGATATAGGTGCGGCGGTGCCCCTTGATCTCCGCCTCGTCGCGCATCCCACCCAGGGAGAAGCGGAAGAACTCACGCCCCAGGGCGTCGGCGATGCTGTGTCCGATGGAGGTCTTGCCGACTCCCGGTGGGCCGACCAGGCAGAGGATCGAGCCGGAGATGTCGCCTTTCATTTTGCCGACGGCGATGAATTCGAGGACGCGCTCCTTGACATCCTTGAGGCCGTAGTGGTCGCGGTCAAGAATCCGTCTGGCCCGGGCGATGTTATACGAGTCTTTACTGAAGACTCCCCAGGGGAGGATGGTCAGCCAGTCTAGATAGTTGCGGCTGACGTTGTACTCGGGCGAGGCAGGCTCGATCAGCTGGAGCTTCTCCATCTCGTCTTCAACCGCCCGCTGCGCCTCCTCATTCAGCTTGAGCTTCTTGAGCCGTTTCTGGAACTTCTCGATTTCCGTGTCCTTCCCCTCTTTTTCCAGCCCCAGTTCCTGCTTGATCGCCTTGAGTTGCTCGCGCAGGAAAAATTCGCGCTGCTGTGCAGAGACCTTCTCCTCGATCTGCCTGGAGATCTTGGTCTGCAGGCGGGAGACTTCGAGTTCCTTCTTCAGCAGAACCAGCACCTTGTCGATGCGTTTACGGACGTCGAGGGTGGCCAGGATCTCCTGTAGCTGCTGGCCGTCGGCGCTGGTCAGGTTGGCGGCGAAGTCCGCCAGACGTCCGGGATCATCCAGGCTGGAGCGGTTCAGGAACAGCTTGATCTCTTCACTGTAGAGGGGGTTGATCTGGACGAGCTCCTTGAGGGTCGAGAGGATCGCCATCGAGTAGGCGCGCAGTTCCGGGTTGACCGAAAGTTCCGCGGCAAAGTGGTAACGTACCCGGGCAAAGAGGGCCGGCCCGTTTTCGCTGATCTCCTCAATGACAAAGCGTTCGAGACTGTTGACCAGGACGTGGGCAGCGTTCTTCTCGCTGTGCAGAACCTTGATGATCTTGGCGGCTACGCCTACCTGGTGAAGGTTTTCGGCGCTGTCTTCCTCTTCGAGGTCACGCACCATGACCAGGCCGATGGTCTGGGCCGGATGCTCCATCGCCTGTTTCATCGCTGTCACCTGGGCCCGACCGTTGAGGACCAGCGGGATCATGATACCAGGAAAGGCAGGGCGCGGACGCAGCGGAATGATCGGCAAGCCGGTGGGGAGAATCTCAGAGGCGACCACCAGCCCACCTTCGTTGGCCTGCTCCTCGATAATTTCGGTCATCTTGTCATGATCGATTTCAAAATCGGGGGTCATATTTTCAAACTGCTCTTTGTCAGGCATGCAAGCAACTCCTCATGGGTAAAGGAACTTATCGAAAGCTAATCTTTCCGGAGGGCATTGTCAACCTCGGGCATGGAAATGCACCGGTAATCTGATAAAAGACCTCAACACGAAGCGGCATAAGGAGAGAGGCAAGACGTAAAGATTCCCTGCATGCAGTAAAGCGACTTTTCTTTGTGCCCAGCAATTTGCGTTTTGGTTTTGCGATAAAAAGACCATGCCTCTGTTTTGTGTCTTGGATTATGAGTCTTCTGCTTTGCCTCTCAGCCATCTTGTGAAATAATGCACGCCACCAAGCAAGAAGGAGAGTTATCCAATGCGTGCCCCAGCCCCAGCGGATTTTCCTCATCGACGGTTCGAGCTATATCTACCGGGCCTATTATGCCATCCGCCACCTCAGCAATTCGCAGGGGATGGCAACCAATGCCATTTTCGGCTTCACCAACATGCTTCTCAAGGTGATGCGAGAACAGCAGCCGCACCTGCTAGCCGTCATTTTCGACAGCAAGGGGCCGACCTTCCGGAATGACCTTTATCCTGAATACAAGGCCAACCGGGCCGCCATGCCGGAAGACCTGGTGCCGCAAATCCCCTATATCAAGCGGGTGGTCGGTGCCTTTAACATGCCGGGGATCGAATTGGCCGGCTACGAGGCGGACGACATCATCGCCACCCTGGCAAAGAAATTCGCCGCCGAGGGGATGGATGTCACTGTGGTGACGGGCGACAAGGACCTGATGCAGATTGTCGACGAGCATATCCGTCTGCTCGATACGATGAAGGACAAGACCTACGGACCGGCCGAAGTGGCTGAACGCTTCGGTGGCGCCGATAAGGTTGTCGAAGTCCAGGCGCTGGCGGGAGACAGTTCCGATAATGTCCCCGGGGTGCCGGGGATCGGCGAGAAGACTGCGAAAGCCCTCATCGATGAATACGGCGATATCGAAACGCTGCTCGCCAACCTTGACCGAGTCAAAGGGAAGCGCCGCGAGAACCTCGAGACCTATGCCGATCAGGCACGCTTGTCGAAAAAGCTGGTCACCCTGATCGATGACCTCACTCTTGATCTTGATCAGCATGACTTTGCGCTGTCCGAACCGAACCGCGAGGCCCTGACGGCCCTTTTCAAGGAGTGCGAGTTCCACAAACTGCTGCAGGAGTTCTCGGCTGCTGAGCGTGCCAGCGCCAGCGGCGATGGCTACCGCAGCGTATTAAGCGAAACCGGGCTGCAGGAGATGGTTGCTGCGCTGCAACAGGCGCAGCACTTTGCCTTTGATACCGAGACCACCAGCCTCGATCCCCTGCGTGCCGATCTGGTCGGGCTGTCATTCGCGGTGCGTCCGGGGGAGGCCTGGTATCTGCCGGTCGGACACCGCTACCTCGGCGTGCCGGAACAGCTGCCCCTCGACATGGTGCTCAAAGCCATCAGGACGCTGCTGGTTTCTCCCCGTCATCTCAAGATCGGCCAGAACCTCAAATACGATATCCTGGTTTTGGCGCGGGCCGGGGTCGAGGTCGCCGCACCGCTCTACGACACCATGCTCGCCAGCTATCTCGCCAACCCCGCAGCCAAGTCCCACGGCATGGACAGCCTGGCCGCCGAACTCCTCGATTATCGTACCATCAGTTTCAGTGAAGTTGCCGGCAGCGGTAAGAAGAAGATCTGTTTTGACGAAGTCGAAGTCGAGAAGGCGACAGTGTATGCTGCCGAGGATGCCGATATAACCTTGCGGCTCTATGAAAAGCTCCAGCCGATGGTTGCCGAACAAGAGCAGGAAAGCCTCTTCAACGACGTGGAAATGCCACTGCTGTCGATACTCGTCGATATGGAGAAAGCCGGCATTCGCATCGACCCCGATTTCCTCGGCGGACTTTCCGTCGAACTGGAGAAGAAGCTTGCCGTTCTTGAGAAGCAGATTCATGCAATGGCTGGCGGTCCGTTCAATATCGGTTCTCCCAAACAGCTAGGCGAAGTTCTCTTTGAGAGGCTGGGGCTGTCGAAAGGGAAGAAAACCAAGACCGGCTGGTCGACGGATGTGGAAGTCCTCAATAACCTGGCCGAAGAACATGAGATCGCAGCTAAAATTCTTGACTACCGTTCTCTGGCCAAGCTGAAAGGGACCTATACCGATGCGCTGCCGAAGCTGATTCATCCGGAGACGGGACGCATTCATACCAGCTTCAACCAGGCGATCACGGCCACCGGGCGGCTCTCATCGAGCGACCCCAACCTGCAGAACATCCCGATCCGCACCGAGGAGGGCCGGCGCATCCGCGAGGGATTCATCCCGTCCGAGGGGTGCCTGCTGCTCTCGGCCGACTATTCGCAGGTCGAGTTGCGCATCCTCGCGCACATGGCCGACGAACCGGCCCTGAAGGAGGCCTTCGCCCGCGGCGAGGATATCCATCGGCGCACCGCCAGCGAAGTGCTCGACCTCTTCCCGGAAATGGTCACAGACGAACAGCGCCGAGCGGCCAAGGCCATCAATTTTGGCGTCATCTATGGCATGAGCGCCTTCGGTTTGGCCAAGCAGCTCGGCATCGGTCGCCGTGAGGCCCAGAAGTTCATCGACACCTATTTCGAACGCTACCCCGGCATCCGCACCTTCATGGACAGTTGTATCGCCGAAGCGCGTGAAAAGCTATACGTCACCACGCTGCTTGGTCGGCGCTGTGCCACCCCCGAGATCAACAGCAAGAACGGCGCCGTGCGCGGCTACGCCGAGCGTAACGCTATCAACTACCCGGTGCAGGGATCGGCCGCCGACATCATCAAGGTGGCCATGGTGCATATCGCCCGGAGACTTGCTGCGGAGGGTCTGAAAACGCTCATGCTGTTGCAGGTGCACGACGAACTGGTGTTCGATGTTCCGCGGGATGAGCTCGACGTTGTTTCGGCCCTGGTCAGGGAGGAGATGGAATGCGCGGTGGAGCTCTCCGTGCCGTTGCTGGTCGAGGTCGGAAGCGGCCGCAACTGGCGCGAGGCCCATTGACAGGGGCGAACCGGTTGTCTTTTAGTCTCTTTATTTGTTAAAAACGTGGCATGAAATTGGTCTTGCGACGCTACCATGAGGCGCCTGGTGAGTCTTTAAATTAACCTGATGAATAATGTTTTACTGAATCGATTCCGGTTCTTTCGCGAACGGGGCTGGCAGGAAATTGACGCTGCAACCTATGCGGAGTTATGGCATCTGCACGGCGGAAGTGTGATTACCCACCCCGATGTGGTTGCCAGGCTCTCGGACTTGGCCGGGCTGCCGGTCCGGTACCTCGGCTGGGCCAGCGAGGGGCGGATAGCCGGGGCCCTGGCCAGTTGGGATCGCTACCTGGCGCTGTCCAAAAACGCGTTAAAGCACTTCGGGCGCAAACGGCTTTTCGACCTGGGTAATGCCGAGTATATTCTACCGGTCGCACCTAATGTGCATGCCCCCTTGCGCTTTAGCGGGCACTATCTCAGTGAGATGCATGCGCGGCAGTTTTCCTCTCTTAGCAAGCAGCGCGAGGCCTTGATGATAGCTCGGCCCCCCGAGGATTTTTCGCGGAAAGTCCGTTACAACCAACGCCGTGAATGGCGCTTGCTGCAAGCCGCGGGTGCGACAGCGCAACCGGTTCATGAGTACTCTGCGGCGGATCTGGCACGGATTTACGGTGATCTTTTCGAGCGGAGGTGGCAATTTGCGGTGCCGGGGCAGGCCTTGCTGCCCGAGGTTTTCACCCTGCTGCGCGAGTTCATGACCGGGTTCGTGCTGGTTAAGGACGAAGTGCCGATAGCTATACAAATCCTCTATAAGGTGGTCTCGCCAGGCTGGATCAGTATCGAATTTGTCAACGGCGGGGTGGCCCCGGAGGCCAGCGATTTCAGCCCCGGCAGTGTTTTGAGCTATCTCAATACGGAAGCGGCATGGGAAGATGCGCGCCGGCTCGGAAAGGAGTTGCGCTACTCCTTCGGACGAGGTGAGCGTGGCTACAAGGAGCGCTGGTGCCGCCCTGTCGCGGTATTCTACCGGTGAATGATGATGGCCGATAAACAGACACTCCTCAAACAGCACCGACGCAAAAAACGCATTGGCATTGCGATCGTGGCCATGGTTGTTCTTCTCTCCGGGCCGACGTTTGGCTGGTGGCTCCCCTTTCTGCTGGCAATTTCAGGGTTTGTCGTCCATGAAGTCTGGCTGTCCGATCACCAGTTTTATGCGCCCGGTCAGGACTACCGGTTTCAATTCCCGACGGGAGCCACTGCAATTACGGTCGCTGTGCAGGATGACGGCAGGCTCGTTTTCCCCCGGGTCTTCGACATAGCCCCTGACGACACCGTGATCCTGGCGGTGTCGCTGCAGGCAACCCTGCCGGGACGAATCCTTGATCCCTGTATCGTGCTGAGCGCTGGCGATGCTGCGCAGACGCAAACTTTCGAGCGTAGCACCGGCGGCTTGCGCTACCTTAACCTGACCGGGTGGTCCCACTCGATTCTGGACTCATCGTTGCGCCTGGCTGCTCGCTACTGCCGGTTTGCACCGAGCGGGCAGTTGTGGGTGTTCAAGCATCCCGACTTTCTGCAGAAGCGTCTGTTGGTCGTGGCACCGCATGCCGATGATGCCGAGTTGGCGGCCTTCGGGCTGTACAGCCAGGCCCGGGAGGCTTGGCTGGTGACCCTCAGCGCCGGAGAAATTGAAGCCGGGAATTATCGCAAGATGACCGGCTCGCCAGCCGCTGCAGCCTGTTTGAAGGGGCGACTCAGGGCCTGGGACAGCGTCGTGGTTCCCCGCTGGGCCAGAATCCCCGGCAAGCAGTGCTTTCAGTTGGGTTATTTCTGCCTCCAGTTGCCCGCCATGCAGGCCTCGCCAGATGAACCAGTCGGCTCGCGGGAGGCCGAACTCTGCGATACCAGACCGTTTCGTGTCTTCAACGAGACGCCGCTGCCTGGGGATGCCGAGGGCCATCCGACCTGGAATGCGCTTAAAGCCGATTTGCGCAGCATCCTTGACCTGGCCCGCCCGGAAGTAATTGTCCTGCCGCATCCGCACCTCGATCCGCACCCCGATCACGTCTGTGCCTATCAAGCCATCACCGAGGTGCTTGCCGACGCCAGCGGCCATCAGCCTGAAACCTTGCTTTGCTATGCCAATCACCTGCATATTAATGATCTCTGGCCGATGGGGCCCGCCCACACGGGGGTCGCGCTGCCGCCGCGTTTTGAGGAAGGAACGGCCGGTAGCCCTTATGTACTGGTGCTGGATGAAAAGCTGCAGCGCGACAAGGCCATGGCGCTGGGGATGATGCATGATCTGCAAGGAGCGCTGAGCTTTAAAAAGAGCTTGCGCCGCCGGTTGCAGACGATTTTTGCAGGGCGGCGCTGGCCTGCTTACGGAGAGAATGATTTCTTCCGCAAGGCGGTGCGCCGACACGAACTTTTTTGGGTGTGTAAGCCAGGGGGCCAAGAGGAGCCTGTACCCTGACTAACATATCTATGGACGCTGGCCACTGCCGCTGGACTGTATACACCATTAAGAGAGAGGGCCGCGTTGCGGCGAACCTCACCTGGGGCGACTCAAGCAAAATGCAATTGCTGAAATTTTACCGGGAGCTGCGCGAGGGGGCTTTTTGTCTATGAGTTATTGCAAGCTTTTCAGGGAGCGAAAACTGGCGGGATTGGGTCTTCTGTTGCTCATCAGTTTTTTTGTTAGGTGGCCCCTGCTACAGAGCGTCGACATTATCAACGTCGACGCCATACGTTATTTCAACTCGGCCCATGAGCTTATGCAGGGAAACCTCTCGGCGGCTTTCGAGCACGAAAAAATGCTCGCTTACTCTCTGCTGCTCGGGGTTATACATGCCGTGGTCGACGATTGGGCTTTTTCCGGTATTTTCATCTCAATGCTGTTCCTCTCCTTAACGCTGTTTCCCCTGTATTTCCTGACCAAAGAGGTGTTCGGCAACATGGCCGCCTTGTGGGCAGGCGCAGCCTTGATCCTCCTGCCGGCTGCCAACAGCCTCTCGACCCAGGTCGCCAAGGACACGGTGTTTCTTTTTTTCCTGATGCTGGCCCTCTGGCTCGGTCGCAAGGGGATGGTCGAACGCAAGCCCGCCTGTTTCCTGATGACCTTCCTCTGCGCCGCGATGGCTGCACTGTTCCGGTTCGAGGCCGTTCTCTTTCTCGCAGTTTACTCCCTCTGGCTGTTGTCCCGCTGGCTGTTCAGTGCGGACGATCGGGCGATCGCAAAAACCGGGCTGATTTATTACCTGGCCGTGCCGGTCATCTCTTTATGCACGATCCTGGGGATCTTTGTCTCGGGAGCTTACGATGTCGATATTGTCAATAATGTTTGGTCACGGTTCTCGAAACATTATCTTTACGTCGATGTCCTTGGCAGCTATTTCAGCATCTATAACCACCTCAAGTCGGTTGAGAGAAGTTTCCCCGGGGGGCAGTGGTCAAGTGATTTCTTTGAAATTGCCAGGCATAACCTGCTGTTGCTTTATTTTATCGGCTTGCTGCAAAAACTGCTTGCTGCACTCTTCCCGGTATATATCGTGCCGCTTTATTTCGGGGTGAAAGGTGTCCAGGCCCGGGGGCGCAATCTTGGCCTGCTCGTATGGGCGATCCTCGCATACCTGGGCATGGCCTATTTTTTTCTGCTCACCCGCAATTTTCTGGCGGAAAGGTATCTGATGATCGTGGTTGTGATGCTGCTGCCGTTCACAGGCCATGGCTTCGAGCAGCTCAGGAACCGATTGGCCTTGACCCGATGGCCTAAAACGGCGCTCGCCGTTGTCGTGATTTTCTTCGTGTGCCTGCCCCTGTACAAGTCGTTTGAGGATGTGCATTATGAAAAGCTCGAATTGCGCCTGGCCGGCGAATGGTTGCAAGAGCACCAGGACGTCATGACACAGCGGATGATCGTAAACGACGAACGGATTCCTTTTTACGCCGGGCTGATGCGGGGGAGTTATGACTATATCCCCGATGGGGAAGGGCAGGACTTTGAGAGCCTCGCCACGGCAAGCGGTGATGCTTTGCTGGCTTTGTACGTCTCATTTCGGGAGGAAGAGGCCTTGCCCGCGTTTGCGAATTACCAGCTTATCGAGAAGTTTCGTGGTGACAAGAAGGTGGTCTTGGTCTACGCCGCCTCCCCCTGAAGTGGCTGGTATCGCGCCGCGACCATAAACCGCTGCGCAGAGATGTGAACAGGTACCGGTCTTTGTCAGGTGTTGTCGACGCTGACTTGACAAACAGGCCATTAGTGGCGATGCTTGCCAACCTCTTTCACGAGGGGACACTGCTGTTTGTTGGAACATTTAATCATGGAGGTAGGAAGATGAAAAGTTTACGGATTGTTGTGGTTGTTCTGGTTGTCCTGATGTTGCTGTCTGCCGGGCCGGTGTTTGCCCTAGGCCAGCCGAACGTGAATCTCGGCTTCACCAGTTTTCTCGATGGGGCTCCCCCGGCGGGACCCGGGCTTTACCTGTCTGAATACCTGCAGTATTACACCGCGAACCAGATCAATGATGACTCGGGCAAGAAGATCGGCCCCTTCAAGGGGGTCGATGTCTGGGTGCTGATGAACCAGCTGATTTACCAATCTGATCAGCCGGTGTTCTTTGGCGGCAAATGGGGCCTCAACGTCATGCTGCCGATTGTATCGATCGATGCCGATGTGCTGACCGACAGCGGTACGGGCCTCGGGGACTTGCTGATCGGCCCTTATATCCAGTGGGATCCGATCATGGGCGCCAACGGTCCGCTGATGGTCAACCGCATCGAACTGCAGACGATCCTGCCGACCGGCGAGTATGACAGCGATAACCTCCTCAACGCGGGCAGTAACCATTACTCCTTCAACCCCTACTGGGCCTCGACCGTCTTCCTTGGCCCCAAGGCTACGGTGTCGTGGCGTCTGCACTATCTCTGGAATGGCAAGAATGATGATTTTTCCTTTGGCGGGGCACTGCCCAAGGATGTCGACCTGGAGCCTGGCGACGCAGTGCACGCCAATTTCGCTGCCGCTTACGAGGTGTTGCCGAAGCAGCTGCGTCTTGGCATCAATGGCTACTGGTTCGATCAGATCAGCGACACCAAGGTGGACGGCAACAAAGACAAGTCCCTCGAGGAAAAGGTTGTCGCCATCGGCCCCGGCGCCGTCTGGCATTTTTCCCAGGACACCCATCTGTTCGCCAACGTCTACTTCGAAACGGACGCCGAGAGCCGCCCGGAAGGAGAGCGTTACAACATCCGTTTTGTCCACCACTTTTAGGGACAATCGTATCAGACTTTACGAAAGGCCACCCGCCAGCGGGTGGCCTTTTTTCTGCCAAGATAACAGGCAGCTCTCTGCCATGGGAATAAGCTCCGCCCCTTTGCCGCCAGCACCCTTTGCCGCAGTCGCGGCAGAGTAGCTTCCGGGAGACTGCCGGTTTGCCTACAGAGCAATCTGCTCTTAATCTCTTCAACGGGGCTCTCAGCGAATTGGCTGCCAGCGTGTGAGCACGTACAGCATCATGCCGGCCCATTTGACATTTTTTGCAAACCTTTTACATTTTTTGTATGGCCACTCTATTACGACTAAGCGCTAATGATCGGGATTTTTTCCGCCTGATTAATGAAGTCGGGTCCCTCAACCCTTTCAGTAAGAAAAGGTTGGAGATGGAACGCCACATTACCGACGGCATCAGAGAGACAGGCAAAGAGAGCTCGGTCGACCTCGTCATCCTTAATGTTTTGCGACGCATCAAAGAACTTCAGAAAGCCGGGAAAGCAGACTGGAGGAGGTATCGGGAAGAAGATGCCCAGTTGGTGTTCGGGGTGGTCCTTTTCGATATTTACTATCGTTACACCGAGGCCTTTGATCGCCTGATTCTGGCGCAAATCGAGGCCGGAGACAAACCTTGCCGGGTTCCTTTTGCCGGAGATGTTCTCGAGTTGCTTTTAAGCCGGGGGTTTACTGAGAGGGAGTCAACCAGATTCTTCGCCATCTTCTACCAGTTGCGACGCGCTTTCCATTTCATTCACTACAGTCTGATCGGGCAGAGTGCCTCCATGGAGAAGTTGCGCTGTGATCTCTGGAATAACGTCTTTACCTGTGACATCCGCGAATATGAAAAATGCCTCTGGAACAGGATGGAGGATTTCTCAACGCTCATCCTTGGAGAAACCGGGTCAGGCAAGGGCGCCTCAGCCGCTGCTATAGGGCGCTCAGGCTTTATCCCTTTCGACGCGGCTAAAGGAACCTTCGCTGAGAGTTTCACTAGGAACTTCATCGGTGTCAACCTGTCGCAATTCCCCGAATCCCTGATCGAGTCTGAACTGTTTGGTCACAAAAAAGGCGCATTTACAGGTGCCATTGACGACCAACTGGGGGTCTTCGCACTTTGCACCCCTCATGGTGCGATCTTCCTTGACGAGATCGGCGACGCCTCTATTCCGGTGCAGATCAAGCTCCTGCAAGTTCTTCAGGAAAGGACCTTTTCCCCGCTGGGCGAACGCACTAAGTGCCGGTTCAACGGCCGTGTGATTGCCGCAACCAACAAGCCCCTCGATGCTCTGCTGCGCTGCGGGGTCTTCAGGGAGGACTTCTATTACCGGCTCTGCTCCGACGTGATTGTGGTCCCCCCCTTGCGACAAAGGCTTGAGGAAGACCCTCTGGAAATGAATGCGTTGCTGGAACTGCTGGTCACGCGCACGCTTGGAGAGCCCTCCAGTGGATGGGTCTCCCTCATCCGGGACATCCTGTGCCGCGATCTTGGCGAAGATTATGCCTGGCCAGGCAACGTCCGTGAGATGGAGCAGGCCGTGCGCCGCATTATCTTGTCACGCGAGTATAGAGGAAACCTCTACGTGAAGCCGGATCCGGACAGCCTTGCCGAGAAAATTCAGTCGGGGATGAACCGGGGAAGCCTGACCGCCAAGCAGGTGTTGTCATCCTACTGCGCTCTTCTCTACGATCGGCACGGCAATCTTGAAGAAGTTGCGCGGCGCACGCAACTGGATCGCCGGACCGTCAAGAAATATCTCAACTCATCAGAGCATTCCATGGATACTGATTAAAGCTCTCGCCTGCTGGGCGTGTCTGCACCCCTTTTTTCTCTTGGCCCTGACACGGCGCCTTGTTGGAGCCTGTGCTTTTGCCGGCGCTATGGGTTAACATTGGCATCACTGCGGCGATCTTGGTGAAAAGTGGTGAGTTTGCAGGCGACAGTTCAGGTGAAATACGTTAGAATGCGTTAGTCTTTAAACGTCCATTAACGGGGAAAGTTCCACCCCACCGATTTTATTGTACTGAAAAGGCGTCCTCTAAGCTGACAAGACTATGAAAAAACGAATTTTTATCGCATTCATCGGCGTGCTGGTCATTGCCGGCTTGCTTGCCGGGATCAAGGCTTTGCAGATCAACAAGATGGTGGCCAAGTCCGCCGGGTTTCGTCCGCCTCCCGAGCCGGTGACCACGACCGGGGTCGTCGCGGATTCCTGGGAGACCCTCTTGACCGCGGTCGGCTCGCTCTCCGCTGTCCAAGGGGTGACTGTGGCAGCGGAATTGCCCGGCAAGATCGTGCATATCGCCTTTCAGCCGGGTATGAAAGTCGTTGCCGGCGACCTGCTGCTGCGCCAGGACACCTCGGTCGAGGAAGCCACGCTCCCCGGCGCGGAAGCTTCGGTCGTCCTTGCCCAGTCAGTTCTGAATCGAGCCAGGGATCTGCTGGCTGACCAGGCCGTCTCGCAAGCTGAAGTGGACGCGGCGCTCGCCAAGTATCAGCAGGCCCTCGCAGATGTGCAAAACCTGCGGGCCACCATCGCCAAAAAAACCATTCGTGCGCCGTTTTCCGGCCGGCTCGGTATTCGCCAGGTCAATCTCGGCCAGATCCTCGGCGCCGGCGACGAAATCGTCACACTGCAGGCCCTCGACCCGATCTACGTCGATTTCCTTCTGCCGCAGCAACAGCTTCATCAACTGGACGTCGGGATGGCCGTGCGCGTCACCACGAATGCCTTGCCCGGCAAGACGGTGGACGGCCGGATTACCACGATTAACCCCAAGGTCGAGGAAACCAACCGCAACATCAAGGTGCAGGGCACCATCCGCAATCCCGATGAGCAACTGCGCCCCGGAATGTACGTCGATGTCGCGGTCGTCCTGCCGGTCCAAAAAGACGTCCTGATGATCCCGGTGACCGCCGTGCTGTATGCACCCTACAGTGATTCAGTCTTCGTGGTCGTGGATGCGCAGGCCGACCCCCAGCAGGCGGGCGCCGGGCAGGACCCCGGCAAGATGCTGCGCCAGCAATTTGTTCACCTCGGTGAAAAGCGCGGTGATTTTGTCGAGGTCGTCTCCGGGCTGCAGTCCGGGGAAACCGTGGTCACCACTGGTGTCTTCAAACTGCGCAACGGGCAGGCCGTGATCATCGACAACCAGCTGCAGCCGGATTTTCAACTGAACCCCAAGCCCGAAGACAAGTGACCCTGGCAAGGGCAGGGTCTGGCACGTGACCATGCGAACCCATTCAACAGATTTTTTCAATTTGTGACCATATGAAAATCACCGATCTTTTCATCCGTCGTCCCGTGCTGGCCCTGGTGGTCAACCTGGTGATCGTCATCGCCGGCCTCCAGGCGATCAAGTCCCTCAATGTCCGGCAGTACCCGCGCAGTGAAAATGCCTCGGTCACGGTCACGACGGTCTATGTCGGTGCCAGCGCCGACCTGGTGCGCGGCTTTATCACCACCCCCCTGGAGCGGGCGATCGCCGCCGCCGATGGCATCGACTACATCGAATCGCAGAGCAGTCTCGGGCTCTCGACGATCAATGTCCGACTCAAGCTCAATTACGATTCGACCAAGGCGCTGGCCGAAATCAGCTCCAAGGTCGACCAAGTGCGCAACGACCTGCCGCCGGAAGCTGAGGTGCCGATCATCAATATCGAGTCGGCCGACAGCAAATTTGCCTCAGCCTACCTCAGCTTTACTTCCGATATCCTCGAGCAGAATGAAATCACCGATTACCTGGTGCGCATCGTCCAACCCCGCCTCGCGGCGATCGAAGGCGTGCAGCGCGCCGACATACTCGGCGGTCGGACCTTTGCCATGCGCATCTGGCTGCAGCCGGAGCGAATGGCCGCCCTCAACGTCACGCCCCTCGATGTGCGCAAGGCTCTGGCGGCGAATAATTACCTGGCTGCCCTCGGCCGCACCAAGGGTTCGCTGGTCCAGGTGAACCTGACCGCCAACACCAACCTGAACTCGGTGGCGGAGTTCAAGCAGCTGGTAATCCGCCAGGAGGGTGGGGCCCTCATCCGCCTCGAAGACGTGGGCGAGGTTGTGCTCGGCGCCGAAGATTACGATGCCGAGGTCCGCTTCTCCGGGCAGACGGCCGTGTTCATGGGGATCTGGGTCCTGCCCAACGCCAACGCCCTCGACGTCATCGATCGCGTCGATACCGAGATGTCGGCGATCCAGAAGGACCTGCCGAGCGGTATGCAGGCACGGGTCGCCTACGATGCCACCAACTATATCGACAACGCCATCCACGAAGTTATCAAGACGCTGAGCGAGACGCTGCTGATCGTCATCATCGTGATCTTCCTCTTCCTCGGCTCGCTGCGCTCGGCCCTGATCCCGGTGGTGGCCATCCCGCTGTCGCTGATCGGCGCGGTATTCCTCATGCAGGCCTTCGGCTTCACCGTCAACCTGCTGACTCTGCTGGCGATCGTCCTCTCGGTCGGCCTGGTGGTCGACGACGCCATCGTCGTCGTCGAAAACGTCGAACGCCACATACGTGACGGTGAACCGCCGCACAAGGCGGCCCTGTACGGCGCCCGGGAACTGGTCGGGCCGATCGTTGCCATGACCATCACGCTGGCCGCCGTCTATCTGCCGATCGGTCTGCAGGGCGGCCTGACCGGGGCACTGTTTCGCGAGTTCGCCTTTACCCTCGCCGGCGCCGTGACGATCTCCGGGCTGGTTGCCCTGACCCTGTCCCCGGTGATGTCGGCCAAGCTGCTCAAGCCGGGGATCGAGGAGCATGGCCTGGCGGGGCGCATCGCCAGGGATTTCAAGCGGCTGCGGGAGTTCTACGGGCGCCTGCTCGACGGCACCCTGCGGGCGCGGCCGGCCGTTTACCTGGTCTGGATCGTCATCAGTCTGTTGAGCCTGCCCATGTACATGATGTCGGCCAGGGAACTGGCCCCGACCGAGGACCAGGGTGTTATCTTCGGCATCCTCGATGCCGCCGCCAATTCGACCCTCGACCAGACCAGCCTTTACGCCGCGGCGGCCAACAAGATCTTTCTTGGCGTTCCGGAAGCGGACTTCACCTTCCAGATCAGCTTTCCAAGCTCCGGCTTTGGCGGCCTGGTGACCAAACCATGGGACGAACGCGAGCGGACCATCTTCGAGATCATGCCGGAAGTGCAAAAAGGGCTGCACAACATCCCGGGAATCCGCATGTTCCCAGTCACCCCGCCGGCACTCCCCGGTGGCGGCCAGTTCCCGGTGGAGGTAGTCATCGCCTCGACAGCGGAGACCGACCAGATCCTGCAACTCGTGCAACAGCTCCAGCTCAAGGCGATGCAGAGCGGCATGTTCGCTTTCCCGCCGATCATCGATGTCAAGATCGACCAGCCGCAAACTGAATTCATCATCGATCGGGACCGGGTTGCGGATCTCGGCCTCAATCTCGAGCAGGTCGGCGCCGACATCAGCTCGATGGTCGGCGGCAACTTTGTCAACCGCTTCGATATCGCCGGCCGCAGCTACAAGGTGATCCCGCAGATTCAACGGATCGGCCGCCTGAACCCGGCACAGCTCCAGGACATCTACATCACCGGACCGGACCGCCGCTTGATCTCTCTCAGTACCATCGCGACCCTGCAGGACACGGTGGTGCCACGCTCGCTCAATCGCTTTCAGCAGCTCAATGCGGTCAAGCTGAGCGGGGTGGCGGTGCGCCCCCTGGACGAGGCCCTGCGTTTCCTCGAGGACGAGGCCGCGAAAATCCTGCCGCAGGGTTATGTCATCGATTACACCGGCGAATCTCGGCAGCTGCGGACCGAGGGGAACAAGTTCCTGCCGGCTTTCGCCCTGGCTGTCGTGCTGATCTTCCTGGTGCTGGCGGCCCAGTTCAACAGCTTCCGCGACCCCTTCGTGATCCTGGCAGGGTCGGTGCCCCTGGCGATTTTCGGCGCCCTGGTCTTTGCGTTCCTGAAGATGCCTGACCCGAGCGTGCCCTTCTGGACCAAGGGGTGGACCACCACCCTCAATATCTACTCGCAGGTCGGTTTGGTGACGCTGGTCGGACTGGTCTCGAAAAACGGTATCCTGATTGTCGAGTTTGCCAACAAACTCCAGGAACAGGGGCGAACCAAGCTTGAAGCCGTGCGGCAGTCGGCCATGACCCGCCTGCGCCCCATCCTCATGACGACGGCGGCCACGATTGCCGGCCACTTCCCCCTGGTCCTGGTGACCGGTGCCGGCGCCCAAGCCAGGAATTCCATCGGTCTGATCCTGGTGGGTGGCATGGCGATCGGCACGCTGTTTACCCTCTTCGTCGTGCCTTCGATTTACATGCTGGTCGCACGTGACCACACTGCCGATGCGGTAACCCTGCCTCTCGATGCAGACGACCAGGTCGAAAACCCCTGATACTTATCTTTGCAACAGCAAAATAAATGGGCACGGAAAATGTCTCCGGCGCCCTTGCCTTGATGTCTTAAAAGTGGCATGATGCCGCCCGCTTTCCATTTGGACAGGACTCCGTGATGGTTAAAGAAAACGATTTTGTCGCCATATTCCATTCGATCCACCGGGTACTCAAGGCCGAGAAGGTTCTCAAGCAGGCTGGAGTGGATTTCCTGCTGATCCCGGTACCGCGGCAGCTGACCTCAGATTGCGGGCTGGCGCTGCGGTTCTCTGCCGACGCCAGAGAGACTCTGCTGGGGGTTTTGGCCACAGCAGACCTGCGTCCGGCGGAAATGTACCAGCGCCGCAGCGGTGCGTATCTGGAGGCTTCCGGTCAGCTGTGACGCCTTGGCTGGCACCGCCGGCTAAGCCCTTATTTCGCTTGACAAGGTCAGTCCTGGTTCACTAAAGTGCATCCTTTGCCCTGCGGCAGTAAACCGACAATGTATGTTTGATAACCTGACAGAAAAATTTGATGCTGTTTTCAAGCAGCTGCGCGGCCGTGGGCGCCTGACGGAAGAGAATATTCAGCAGGCCCTGCGCGAAGTCCGGCTGGCGCTCTTGGAAGCGGACGTCAACTTCAAGGTCGTCAAGGATTTCGTGGCGGCGGTGCGCGAACGTGCCATCGGGCACGACGTCCTGCAGAGCTTGACCCCGGGGCAGCAGGTGATCCAGATCGTTCGCGATGAGCTGGGTCTGCTGATGGGCGGCAAAGAGGACAACCAGCTCGACCTGGCGGCGCGGCCACCGGTGGCGATCATGCTCTGCGGACTGCAGGGGGCCGGTAAGACCACCACCTGTGGCAAGCTGGCGCTCAAGCTGCGCCGTGAAAAGCGCAACCCGCTGCTGGTCCCGGCCGACGTATACCGGCCGGCCGCGATCGAACAGCTGAAAACCCTCGGGCGGCAGCTCGATATCCCGGTCTTTGATAGCCGGGCCGACCAGGACCCGGTGGATATCTGCCGCCAGGCCCGTGAGTTTGCCGACCGTCAAGGTTACGATACACTGATACTCGACACCGCCGGCCGACTGCATGTCGACGATGCACTCATGCAGGAGCTGGAACGGATCTGCGCCCACGTGGAGCCCCGCGAAATCCTGCTGGTGGCGGATGCCATGACCGGCCAGGACGCCGTCAACGTGGCCAGCTCGTTCAACGAGCGCCTCAACCTGACCGGCGTCGTGCTGACCAAGCTGGATGGTGATGCCCGTGGCGGGGCGGCCCTGTCGATCCGGGCCGTGACCGGCAAGCCGATCAAACTGGTCGGTATGGGTGAGAAGCTCGAGGCCCTCGAGACCTTTCATCCGGAACGGATGGCGCAGCGCATCCTGGGGATGGGGGACGTTCTCTCCCTGATCGAAAAAGCCGAAGCGGCGATCGATCAGAAGGACGCCGCCAACATGGAGAAACGCCTTCGCGAGGAGGGCTTCAC
Organism: uncultured delta proteobacterium; assembly: GCA_963825615.1. GTDB lineage: Bacteria > Desulfobacterota > Desulfuromonadia > Desulfuromonadales > BM103 > JAHEDT01. The sequence continues at coordinate 229,590 of CAWGTV010000006.1, read as the reverse complement.
CCTGGACACCTTCAAGGAGCAGCTGCAGTCGATCAAGAAGATGGGGTCGATGGAGTCGATGCTCTCGCTGATCCCGGGGGCGGGTAAGGCGCTCAAGCAGATGAAAGGAGCGCAGCTCCCCGACGACGAGTTGAAGAAGATCGAGGCGATCATCAACTCGATGACCCGCAAAGAGCGGCAGAATCACAAAATCATCAATGGGTCAAGACGGTTGCGCATCGCCAACGGCAGCGGCACCCGGGTACAGGACGTCAACCAGCTGCTCAAGCGCTTCACCGACGCCCAGAAGATGATGAAGCAGATGCAGAAATTGGGGCCCAAAGGGCTGCGCGGCCTGATGGGGCGCGGCGGGCTGCCGAAGTAACGTTTTACCTGGCTCGGTGCTGGGTTACATGATAAACAGGTAAAGTTAGACAACACAGGGTAACCCCCGTTATTTAAAAAGAGTTTCAATTTCAGGAGGAAAGAAGTCGATGGCAGTAAAAATCAGGCTGGCCCGTGGCGGCGCCAAGAAGAAACCTTTCTATCAAGTTGTTGTAGCCGATGAGCGCTACCCCCGCGACGGTCGTTTTATCGAAAAGCTGGGGCAGTATGATCCTAAGCAGGATCCCCCGATGTTCACTATTGTTGAAGACCGGACCCTCGAGTGGCTGAACAAAGGGGCTCAGCCGACCGACACGGTTCGTCAGCTGCTGCGCAAGCAGGGGATCTGGGCCAAGTTCAAGCAGGCTTAAATCCCTGAGCTTTTGCGGCGCCCTCGACAGGTGAATCCTGTCGAAAAGGATGGACGCCATGAAAGAGCTCATCGAATTCATCGCCAAGGCTCTGGTGGACAATCCGGAGGCGATCACCATCAGTGAGGATGAGGACGCCGACGGAACAATTCTCGTCAAGCTGGCAGCGGCCCAGTCCGACATGGGACGCATTATCGGCAAACAGGGGCGCACGGCCAAGGCTATGCGCACCCTTTTGAATGCCAAGGCGACGCGTGAGAACAAGAGGGCTGTCCTGCAGATCCTGGAATGATGGATGTCACGCTGAATGATCTTCTGGAGGTGGGTGTCGTCATCGGCACGCACGGCCTCCGCGGAGATCTTAGAATCCGCCCGTTACCGACCGGGGAGCTGGCTTTGCCGGATGCCCGCACGGTCTTTCTCATGGACAACGAGGGCCACATGGCCCGGCACGAAGCTGTCCGTTCTTCCCTGCATAAACAGAATTTCCTGCTGCGTCTCGCGGGGCTCGAGAGCTTTGCCGCGGTTGAGCCGCTGATCGGTTCGTCCGTCTGGATGGCCAAGTCCGAGCTACCTGAACTGAATGATGACCACTACTACTGGTCCGACCTCGAAGGGCTAGAGGTAGTTGATCAGCAACTGGGTGTGCTCGGCCTCGTCACCGGCATGTTTGCCACTCCGGCGCATGGCATCCTCGAGGTCGACGGTACTGCGGGCGAGATTCTCATCCCCGCTATCGTGCCTTTCCTGGTGAGGGTTGACCGGGACAAGGGGCAACTGCACGTCAATCTACCTGAAGGTCTGGTTCCCGATGCGGAAAGCACTCCTTAAAAGATTATCATGCACTTCGATATCCTGACACTCTTCCCAGCCATGTTCGAAAGTCCTTTAGCGGCCAGCATCCTTGGCAAGGCCATCGACAAGGGGCTGATCCGCGTTGGTCTGCACAACCTGCGCGACTGGGCTGAAGGCAAGCACCAGGTGACCGACGACACCCCGTACGGCGGCGGCGACGGCATGGTCATGAAGGTCGAACCGGTGGCCCGGGCTCTGGCCGATCTCAAGGCACAGAAGCCGCAATCGCGTGTCCTGCTCATGACTCCCCAAGGGCAGACTTTTCAGCAGGCCGATGCCGTACGGCTCAGCCGGGAAGCGCGGCTGATCTTCGTCTGCGGCCGTTACGAAGGCTACGACGAACGGATTCGTGTGCTGGTCGACGAAGAGCTGTCGCTGGGGGATTTCGTCCTGACCGGCGGCGAGCTGGCCGCGGCGGTCATCCTCGATGCCACAGCACGCCTAGTGCCGGGGGTGCTCGGGGCCACCGGCAGCGCCCTGACCGACAGCTTCAGCGACGGGCTGCTCGAATACCCGCAATATACACGCCCCGTGGAATTCAACGGCATGCGTGTCCCGGAGGTGCTCGCCTCTGGCAACCACCAGGCGATCGCCTCCTGGCGCCGCTGCGAGCAGCTGCGGCGCACCCTGGAACGCCGTCCGGAACTCCTCGAGAAAGCCCCCCTGAGCGAAGCCGACCGGCGCTTCCTCTCTGAACTGCGCGCTGCAGCAAAAAACCGGGAGCGGTGATGCTGCAGCCGATGGCCATCGCCCTGGTGCATCATCCCGTTCTCGACCGGCGTGGTGACTTGGTCACCTCCGCCGTGACCAACCTCGATATCCATGATCTTGCGCGTCTGGCGGTGACCTATAATCTCTCGCGCTATTACCTGGTGACTCCCGCCGCGGAGCAGCAGCTGCTGGTTGTCCGGATTACCAGTCACTGGCAGGAGGGTGCCGGCGCCAGTTATAACCCGGACCGCTGCCAGGCCCTGGATTGCCTGCGCGTGATGAACACCTTCGACGACGCGCTCGCCGATTGGCGCGCTCTGGCCGGTTCCCCAGGGCTTGCGTTGCTGACCGGCGCCCGCCACCGGGAGGGTATCGATTTCCCGCAGGCCCGTGCTCTGGCTGCGCGGCATCCGCTGTTGCTGGTCTTCGGCACCGGACACGGGTTGGCCCCGGCGATCTATGCAGCTGATCGGCCCTGTCTGGCACCGGTGCGGGCCGGTCACTATAATCACCTGTCGGTGCGCACGGCGGCGGCCATTGTGCTCGATCGCCTGATCGGCGAGGACGGTGCGGTCCTGCCGCTGACCTGAGGCCCGCTTTTTTATAGGTCTGCGTGCATTTCTCTTCCCATCAGATAGAATCCAAGAACTGTCAGGATGGTGCGATGATCAGATATCCCTTTTGGTTGACCCTGTGCTTCTGTCTGTGCGCGGGGCCCGCGAGTGCAGTCGAGATCACTGTTGCCGAGAAGCTGGTGCTAGAGATCGAGCTCTCTCCTGGCTGGACTTTGCAGTTGGAGCCGCCAGAAGCCTTGGTCGATGAATTGGCCCTCCATGTCGCACATGACCCGGCCGCGGCCGGCGCGACCGAGGAGCAGATAAAAGCCGTCGCCCGCAAGCGCCTGGCGGCCAATGAAGCGATCCTCTTCCATGCGGTCAGCGGCGCCCATCTCGATATCGATTTCAGCCCCCTCGCACCCGGCGAACCTGAACCCGATGCACGCTCCGTGCGCCGTTCAGCGGAGGCTGCCGTGCTCAGCCTGGAGCACGAGGATGATGTGTCGGAGCTCGTCTGGGACATTGCTCCCGCAAAGCTGGCCGGTGTCCCCGCAACCTTTCTGCTCAGCGCCAGTTATCTGCTGCATGAGCGTCCGATGATTTTCCTCGGCTACGTCGGCTACGTGGAAAAATATTGGTTTTTCCTCTATTTCACGGCGTCTGGCGACGCTCCTGAGGTGCGGCGGGAGATCCAGGCGATGTTGTCGCGGGCTACGATCCGTTCGACCAGTCTTTAAACTTTTTTTGCTACGTCCTGCGACGGGTTTGAACTGAGCTATTTTCGATTTTTTGGCTTGACTCGTCTTACCCTTTTACGGTAAATAAGCGGTTCGCTTATCTTTAGGAGGCTAAAAACGATGAACATTGTCAATTATATCGGCATGGAAAATATGAGGAAGGATATCCCCCTGTTTAAGGCGGGAGATACCCTGCGCGTGCATGTAAAGATCACCGAGGGCGACAAACAGCGTATCCAGGTCTTCCAGGGCGTCTGCATCAAGCGCCACAACAATGGCGTTGGCTCTTCCTTCACTGTGCGCAAGGTGTCCAATGGCATGGGTGTTGAGAGGGTTTTCCCCCTGCACGGACCCTGTCTCGATAAGGTCGAAGTGATGATGGTCGGCAAGGTGCGCCGCGCCAAGCTTTACTACCTGCGCAACCTGCAGGGCAAGGCGGCCCGTATCAAAGAAGTGCGCCAGCGCTAAGCAGCACCCATCAGAGAGAATCTACAGCCCCAGCTTTTCGAGCCGGGGCTTTTTTTTTGCGGGAGCTATTTGGAATCCACTGCAGAAATAACTCAAAGATTTGAGCCGCAAGAATTTTTAAAAACCGGAATTTAATGTTGAATCTTAAAAATCAGGGGTTATAGAATTCAAGCCGAACAGACGAAATTGACCCTCATGAGTTGCTGACATAATTTTTAGGGCATTCAGAACTTTGACCTTACCCCATCAAGGTTTGAAGGAATTTGTTGCCTGAGGGCCATGCCGGATGATTGAAACCCCCTTCGCAAAAGGTGATTTTTCATATCCAGGGCGGGCCTGCTGGCTATCGTTATCACCCTGTTTTCCCGTTGGGCCAGTTTAGTGTGCCATTCTTCTCATGCGGTGGCTTCCGCATATACTGTAGAAAGGCGCTCAACTCCTGACCTGGATGGCATGCGAGGTGGTATTCCGATAGCATTTCCTTTTGACTTTGCTCGGCCTGAAAGTATCGCCGCCATTACCTCCACCTACAGGATCCTTTCCTTCTACATCATTCAAGAAATGCTCCTGGCTCGGATGGGAGCTCGAATCTCTTCTTTTACGGTGTGAACACGAACCTTCTGCAAGACGATTTTTTAAGGGCTCCATGCAGCATTTTCCCATTTCGAGCGCTACTCCATTGCCATGATGGTTAGTTATGGCGGGGAAGTTGATATTTGGTGGTATAATTTAAATAGATGAAAAAATGGATAAATACAGCGAACAGTGGCAATGAACACACAACGGTTACTTGCAAAGAACCTTTGCCACCACCACCTTTCCCGATTGTGAGCATCGGCGCCTCTGTCGAGGTCTGCGCTGGGGCAATTCCTGCGCCACGTGCCGGCAGGGAGCGGTCTCAGCTTGGTGATCGACCCGACCCACAAGGGGATCATGCCCAGTTGCTCCAGCGTGTCTCCGGCATGGAGGTTTATCCGGTCATGGATCGGGTGAAGGACAAGCCGAACTGCGTCTATGTGATCCCCCCAACAAGGACATGTTAATTCTGCACGGGGTGCTGTCCCTGATCGCGCCAACGGTGCCCAGCGGCCTGCGCCTCCCCATCGATTTCTTCTTCCACTCCCTGGCAGAAGATTGCAAGGAGCACAGTATCGGCGTCATTCTCTACGGCATGGGCTCGGACGGTACCGTGGGCTGGGCCTTCAAGGAAAAGGCCGTATTGGTTTTGGTGAAGAAGCCGACTGCGCTTGAGCTGCAAGGGATGTCAGTGGCGAGTGATGACCAATGGAAAGGCCTGAAGGCCGGAATCGAACGCATCTGGCATGATGCTCAGAAGATCCTGAGCGATGCTATAGAGAAGACCCAGTGATTAATTGTATGAACAAAACCGTCGTAGCGATCAACGTTGTTCTGGCCGGCTTTGTTCTGGCTTTCGTTTCCGGCTGCCTCAACCTTGGCGGAGTCCCTGCGGATTCTTCTTCCTCCCGGCGGTCGCCCGGCTCGGCCGCCGGCGGGAAAGTCGATGCTGCCCAGGTTGAGAGGCTGCGGCGGCTGATGATTCCTCTTCTGCAGAAGATGGACCATCCGATATCGACGAGGCAGGTTCAGATCGAAGTGGTTGAGGATCCGCAGATCAATGCAGGGAGCGCCGGAAGCGGCCAGTTTATTGTGACGACGGGGCTCTTGAGCAAGGCCAATGACGTGCATCTGGAATCGGTTCTGGCCCATGAGATTGCCCATGATGACCTCGGTCATGTTGCCAAAGCCCAGGCCCTGGGAGCGGGTTTGAATATTGCGACCGTTCTGCTGGACCAGTTTCTCCCGGGGAGCGGGCAACTCACTCCGATTGCCGGGACTTTGGTGATTAGGGCTTACGGTCGGAACGAGGAGTATGCGGCGGACTTGCATGGGGTTGTGCTCCTGCGCAGGATACATCCCGACGGTAAGCAGATGATGGTCAATACTATGGTCTGGCTGCAGCAGACGACGGGAGGCGGTGGTGGCGGATTTTTCGCTACTCACCCCGCTACCAATGACAGGATCGACAGAATCCGAAGTATGCCTTGAGGATTCTATATGCAGAGATTTCCCCATTGTGTTGGAATTTACGACTGCCAGAACAGATTAAAGGCGGTATCCAGGTTCTCACATTGCAGGGGCTGTAAACGGCCACTCCTGGGCTCCAGGCGCGCTGGTCGATTTCTGTGGCGCTCGTTATAAGATGAGTGTAACTGCAATCTGCAAGTTCCATCTTTGCAGTGCAGCTCAAATTTCTTCTTTGTGAATATATTATAAAGTCAATACTTCTCTCAAACCCTCGACAAACGGGAGTATAATGGATGCGGGGATTGGTCAAGGGAGGAGAAAATCCCATGTGCATCATTTAGACCTACTACGATTGGAGGAAACAGTGCAGCTCCGGACCGGATACGAACTGATATATAGCTTTCCACAACCAACACCGATGATCCTCCTCGTGAATATCCATCATTCGCGGACCGCCGACCTGGTCGTCACCGACCGTCTTATCACTGAGCCGCCGATATCGATTACTGGTTATCATGACGCCTTCGGCAACTGGTGTAACCGCGGGTTAGCACCTGCGGGCCGTCTTCGCTTGACAACCGATGCTATCGTCAGAGATAACAACCAGCCTGATGAGATTATGCCCGACGCTTGGCAGGACTCCGTGCAGCATCTGCCTGAAGAAACCCTTGTGTTTCTGCTGGGCAGCCGCTATTGCGAGACTGACTTGTTGTCTCAGGCGGCCTGGCAACTTTTCGGCGGCACGACCCCAGGATACCCGCGCGTGCAGTCAATCTGCGATTACGTTCATAATCATATTGCCTTCAACTACCAGAACGCCAGCGCGACTCGCAGTGCAGTGGAGGTTTTTAACCATCGGACCGGGGTCTGCCGCGACTATGTGCATCTCGCGATGACCTTCTGCCGCTGCTTGAATATCCCGGCGCGATACTGCACCGGTTACCTGAGTGATCTCGGTACCCCCCCTCCTTATGGCGTGGGTGATTTTGCAGCGTGGTTCGAGGCTTGGATAGGCGGTCGCTGGCACACCTTCGACCCGCGCAACAATGTGCCCCGTCGGGGCCGTGTCCTGATGGCGCGCGGCCGAGATGCCTGTGATGTCGCCATAACGACGACATTTGGACCAAACACACTGGAAAGCTTCCGGGTCTGGACCGATGAAATTCCAGATAGCGAATGGCCAGAAGCAGCCCACTAATGTCTTTTCTTACAGTAAATCACTCTACCGTCTACCGTTACCGCGAGCCCGTCATCCTTGGCGAACACCGCATGATGTTCCGGCCACGTGAGAGTCACGACCTGCGGTTAATCGGAATCAAACTCTCGATCTCGCCGCAACCAGAGAGCCTGCGTTGGCTGCACGATCCCTTCGACAATTCCGTCACGATTGCCAATTTTGCAGGCACAGCGTCCGAACTCCGATTCGACAGCTTCGTAACACTCCAGCATTACGAGAACACACTGCCGGAATATCCACTTGAGGATTATGCCCGTACCTATCCCTTCCGCTATTCCGATGAGGATTTCCCCAATCTCATCCGCGCTCTGGATCGGCCCTCTCCGAACGAGAGAGTTGCAAACTGGGCGTTGCAGTTTCTTGATTCATCGGATGCCACCGACACAATAAAGATGCTTCGCGCCATGACCTACGGTATTCGGGATCAAATCATCTACAACCGCCGCGTTGAGAAAGGTGTGCAAACTTCTGAGGAGACGTTGCTGATTGGTCGTGGCAGTTGCCGGGATTTTGCCGTACTGATGATTGACGCGGTCAGATCTCTCGGCATCGCAGCTCGGTTTGTTAGTGGTTATATCTTTGCCCCTGATAGTTCAGGCCTTGCCGGGGGCGGAGCCACCCATGCCTGGATGCAGGCATATCTGCCCGGTGCTGGATGGATCGATTTCGATCCCACCAACAACATTATTGGCAACCGCAATCTCATTCGCGTCGCCGTTGCTTGGGCTCCGGAGCATGTGCTCCCCTTGTGGGGGACCTATGCAGGCTCCGCGCAGGCCTTCCTCAGCATGGAAGTTACCGTGACAGTTGCAGAAACGGTCGGGGAAAGGTTCCATGACGGCGTCTTGACTCCTTCTCCCTAAAGGATTCAGTCGATTACTTTGTTCTCCTGTAAAATCACGCTGGCGACGTCATCTCGGCGGAATCTCGACACAGTTTTTCCGGGAATCATCTCCATAAATTCCCCGCGGGATGTTACTGTTTATAACGACTGCTAGGACGGAAAAGAATGTGTTATTGATAGGCACATTAGGATGCTCTTTAAACCATGAAAAAATGGCCAACTGTGTATTCACAAGCTGGCCATTTCCTTTTCTTTTAATTGCTTTTTTTACTTTGCCGACACCCATGCCACTGCCTTTAGGGGGTGGGGAATCCGGAATGCTGAGACCTTGTTTCCTGGCTCTCTCTCTCTCATGCGCTCGTGGTGCTCCATACGTATTTGTTCTCGTTCCTGATTAGTTTTTGCTGCTTGCATTCTGCTGCGATACTCCTTTCGCTCCTGCTCTGTCATCCTTTGGCTTCCGTAGATCTGCTCATGCTCTTGTACTTGTATTCTTCCCTGCTCGTTTGCTTGGTTAGCGGCCAAGGTAAAAACGATGGCAACAAGACTGAACATATCAATGCAACAAAGATTGCTAGCTTTCTCTTCATGGTCAAACTCCTTTCGTCATGGATATGTCCTTTCTTTGTGTCCAAATTAAACGAAGCCTAGCAATTAAAGTTTACAGTCTGGTTTCACTTTGTCAGAGATGTCCCATTAGTCGCGCCTTCTAGGATGAAAATCGAGGTGTTACGGTTAGACATTCGGACGCACTTTAATGGCCACTTGGTTTGAGTGCCGGGGGGCTGCTTAATTTTCACATGAGCATAGAAAAAAGTTTAAACAATAATCGCTAGGTTTGATATGTGCTTTTGTGCAGTTAATTTGGCGAGATATCGATTGATGTTTTACGAGTCATCACGTTTATTTTTAAAGTGCGAGCAGATATCTTAACAACTAACCAAGAACTGTTTTCAAAGATGGGTCTGCGACAATCTTATTTATTACCTAAAACAACCCGTTATTAAAAAACTCCCTATTCATAGTGGGGATTCTATAGGAGGGATCAAAATATGCTTTGTGATTTATCTATGCAGTGCGCGTTTTATATAAAACAACAACAGACAGAAGGACTAAAGGTCGATGCTTTGCTGATGGACTTCTACTGTTGTGGTCTCTTGCACCTATCATGCAAACGTAAATCATACGAGAAAGACAATGGCGTGTCCCCTCCTGACGAGCTCTCCCCGACAGGTCAGCTTATTCGAAGATTAAATTAAACATTTATTACATCATAATTTCTCATCTAAAGAACCTCGCCCAAATCAGAAAATATTACGGCCCCTGTAATTAGATCAGCTGGCCGTTTTATTTGTCAGGGTTTCAGAAAATTTAGCCAGATAAGCTGCTTTTGACTATAGTCAATTCAATGGACCGACTTCTAGGGCCGATTTTTCCTTCTCTTTCGAGCGCGGTCACTCCAATATGGTAACGTTTTATATGTCGGCATGCATAAGAAAGGAGATGATATTATGGCTGAAATAGTTCACACATCACGGATAACGATCACAAGGGACCGGGGTCCGATCAGGATAGCTCAAATAGAAGGCTTCTCTGAACCGGTCTTCTATGGGGTCCATGGAGGAATACAGAAATTTTACAAGGTTGATCCAGTAGAAGAGCACGCTGCTACTTTGGATCACATAGTCGGTGCAGTCTCGGCTTGAATGATGGGAACCTTCGCCAGCGTGCTGGCGACCAAGAAGATAAGAACCCATACCGACCTTTTTCGGTCTAATGTCGAAGGCGATATTGAGAATGTAGAGGGCGTACTCAAAATTACAGTGATTCGTGTTCACTATGTACTGAAACTAAGCCACGAAGAAGAAGCTGATGCTCGTTGGGCACTGGAGAATTACATTGAAAAGTGCCCCGCAGCGATGAGCGTTACTGGGTGTATCCGGATAGAACATTTTCTTGAACTTGTTTCAGATTGAAGTATCGAACAAATAATTCATAATGCGGCCCCAACTTTTATAAAGACATTTGGTACGCTTGTTAATCAACAAAATCATGGCCGTCTGGATCAATACCGGGTGGCCTTTTTCTTAAATTGTAGGGTCAGAAAGAACTTTGCATTTCGGCCAATTCCACCCCCTGTGAACAATATAAGACGATTAAGAGGAATGACTAAGGTATCTTTATCCTCATTGACATCGATTTGCGCTTCAACAAGGCAACTATGAACAATCCTCTTACGAAACTCCGGAGGATCTGTGAAAAATTGAATCTGCTCATAATAAATTTGAATCAGTTGTATATTGCAGGGGTTCACAGGCTGTTTTCACGATGTTGCTCTGTGGCCTCCGATCTCATCAGTACTTCATATCGAGGATTAAACTGAGAAAAAATCAGAGGAGTCACTATGAGAAAATTGCACTTGCTGATTTTATTAATTATCTGTGTGTTGATCCTTTGCCTCCTTTCCTCGTGTGGTGGAGGAGGTGAAGATGAAGATAGCAGCCAGATAAATGAGTCCGAACTTTCAATTGATCTGTCAGGCGATTTGGTGGGGACCTGGTCAGGGAACAGTACTGTAGAAAGCGCTATGCAAGCCCATTTTGAAACTGAAGTGACTCAAAATGATAGGGATGTAAACGGCCCCTTTATTATGAGTGGCAATGTCGATTGCCCAGAAGGCTCGCTGGCAGGCTCTGTTGACGGATATAACCGACTTAGTTCGGGGAATTCATGCCCGTCCACTAGAATCCCGGTAGCTACGCCCGTTGGACCTAGTATCATCTCCTTCCATCCGCCAGGAGGTAACGCAGGTTCTATTGTGACCATCGTTGGAGAACGATATGCCTCTTTGGAGGCAGGCAACCTTCTCAAATTTAGTGAAACCGAGGCCGCAGCTTCGGCTCTTAGCGGGACCAGCAGACTCGTGACAACTGTGCCAATCAATGCAGCGAGTGGCCCAATATCTCTGGAAACCCCGTCAGGGGTCGCAATCAGTCCCGGCAACTTTATGACCAATGTCACATCTCCGGTCAACTTCGTAAGCAAGGAGATTCTTTTGTCACGTTCACAGGTTGGCGTAGCTGTCAACCCTAAGGTAAGGCGTATTTATTTTGCTGCTAATCATCAGGACCCTTTGTTGGGTGGGTTGATGATGGTTGATGCCACGTCACAGGAGATTCTCAGCGTAACCCCGGTAAGTCTTTCAACTAACGTGACGTTGCAGGGGGTTGCTGTCAGTCCCGACGGGCGTCGTGTCTATGTGGCTTGCGATAGCTTTGGAGTGTGCGTGTTCGACGCAATCAACAATAGCTTGAAAACAATTATTCCTGTTGCGTCAGGACAGGGCGTCACGCAAAATCCGCAGGGGGTCGCATTGAGTCCTGACGGACAGCAGCTTTATGTTGCGAATCACCGTGATGGTGGCGCTGTTTCAGTTGTCAATACCGACACATATCAGCCTGTTGCAAGCATTTCATTACATGCTGGGTTTACTCCACAAGGAATCGCTGTCAACCCAGATGGACTGGAGGCCTATTTTATTTTCTCAGTCCCTGCAGGCCAAAACGGCCAAGTCATTGTCTACGATGTCATCGGCAAAGGAATCATTGATACTATCGAAGTTGGGGAAGGACCCATTGGCATTGCAGTGACACCAGATGGCAATACGCTTTATGTGAGCAACGAACTGGAAAACACGGTTGATGTCATAGATACCTTTAGCCATGCAAGACTTTGGACCATCCAGGTTAGCGCAGGTCCGATCGGACTTTCCATCAGCCCTGATGGGAAATACGTGTATGTCGCTTGCCGAAACAGCAATCGGATCAATATCATTCCCGTCGCGTCTCGACAGGTTGCGCGTAGTCTTTCGGTGTCTTCCGAACCCTTGCATGTTACCTTCACACCCGATGGGAAACAGGCCTATGTCTCACATGCCAGTTCCAGCCTCAGCGAAGTGATCGGCGGTTCGTCCACCCTGTCTGTTGCAAAAGCAGGAAGCGGAAACGGAATCATTCGCTCCTCCCCCGGAGCTATCGAATGCGGGACATCGTGCAGGGAGACTTTCGACATAGGGACCATCGTTACTTTGGCAGCAACTCCGGACAGCAGTTCGACATTTACCGGTTGGGATGGGGCTTCGGACTGTCTGGATGGGATCGTGACCATGGACACCAACAAAGAGTGTGTTGCCGTCTTTAATTCGGTGTTGCAAGGGATTGATGATGGTTCGCATGTGTACGTGAAATGCTTTATTGCAACAGCTGCTTACGGCTCATATCTTGACCCTCATGTCCAGATCTTGAGGGACTTTCGTGATGAGGTCTTACTAAAAAATCGTGTTGGACAGATTTTGGTGGATTACTATTATGAATACTCGCCACCGATTGCTGCGAAGATTTCAGAACACGAAGGTTTAAAGGCAGCGACCAGGATAGCCTTGACACCTCTGGTATTCAGTATCAAATATCCTATTGGAAGCCTCTTGATTGTATTCATTGTGGTCGTCTTTGTTGGCCGCAGGATCGTGAGAAAGCGGTTGGCATCTCTTTGAGATTGCGGCGCAATTTATAACCATATCCTTGTCACTCGAGTAATTTTTTTGACTTGACTGACTATAATAATATGACGGAGTTTAATCTCGGTGATCATTCTCAAATGGCACCACTGTCAGGACGGATTAATGATGGTTCTCCATTTTCAGATTGTAGGGGCCGTAAGAATTTCGCATTTAGGCCAAGATAACCATCATAGAGCAATGTAAGAATACATAGGTCCAATCCACAAGATGAAGGCCCCCTGGATATATCCGAGGGGCCATTTTCTTTATGGGTCAGGGTTCGGCAGATTAGATCTTTTCGTCTTTGGTGACCGTCGTGGATCTTCGTGAAAAGACTTATGAGAATCTTGTGAACTGCAACTTGCAATGAAGAGAGGTGTCCGCCCCTAATTGCGAAGTTCGCAACCAGCATCCTTTTAGAGATACTTCCTGATCGCCACCGCCAGCTGTTCTGGGGTGTCCTCGTACAAGAACAGGTATCGAACCTTGCCCTGTTTGTCGTGGAGAAAGACGGTGGTAGTGTGGTTGATCGAGTACCAGTTGCCTGTTTCGCCCGGAATTTTCAGGTAATGGGCCTGATAGGCATTTGCCACCTTGTCGATTTCCGATTTTGTCCCGGTCAGGCCGATGGCATTGACGCCGAAATAGTCTACGTATTCTTTCAATAACTTAGGGTTGTCCCGCTCCGGATCGACGGAAATGAAGACCGTCCGCACCTGCTTGCTCTCCTCCGTAGTTAGCAGGCTCAGCGCTCTATGAATCTTGGCAAGGGTTCCTGGACAGGCATCTGGACAGGATGTGTAACCGAAGAACAGCAGGATGATTTTCCCCCTCATATCCATGAGATGAAAGGGTTTACCGGTGTCCCCCGTGAGGGTGAAGTTCCCGTTGGGATTGTACTGTTTCTCGGGCCCGGTCGGCGCGATTCGAGGGGGCTCGGCAAAAAACGATCCCACGATCAGCAGCAGGCATAAGCCGATGCCGGCCAACGTCAGTTTTATCAACAGATTTCTGTTCACTGATCGCAACCCCGATGTGTCAAAGCCGAGCTATTGATGGCCCATGGGGGCTATCTGTCCCCATTTCCTGACAACGGCATCGACGCTTACGATGGTCCCGTCGGCGAAATTCAATGAGAGGGGGATCGTCTCTCCCTCGGCAATCGGCCTGTGCAGGCCGATTAGCATGATGTGATACCCTTGCGGAGCGAGGACTGTCTGCCCGTTGGCAGGAACACGGACTTCGCCGACCTCCTTCATCTTCATGATTTCGCCGGCCTGTTCCATGGTGTGGATCTGGACAATCTCTGCGATTTCGCTGGCGGCTGATTTAAGGACCATCTCGTCAGGTCCGGTGTTTTGAATGGACATAAAGGCTGCAGTGGTTGTCGCCGAAGGAGGAATGCCGCGAATCCAGGCGTCATTGACGAGGACCCCCTGTGCCAGAGCGGTTGTGTTGACCATCAGCCAGATGACAATAAATAAGCAGAAACAGCGATAGAGCACTTGCACAGGATTTTCCTTTCGCAGAAATATTTTGAAGTTAGCTTCACAACCACAATTTCAGTCAATGACCTTGCCATGTTATACGATTACATATGAAAGGATACTTCAATAACAGGAAAAACCAACCATTTTCAAAAGGGTCTGACCGCTATGAGGTGTTGAATATCAGCAGGGGGCCCGGTAATCACTCATAAATAGCTCATGCTTTTTAAATATTTTGCGGTTAGTAGTGATTATCAAAAATCACCAGCAATAAGACACACAAATGGCCTACCTCTATCAGGAGGGCTATTTTTACATTGCAGGGGTAGTATTTTTCATTTCTACTTCGGCACGTGGACTATAATTAACTCAATGTGGACCGCTGTTGTTGTCATCTTTGATCGTCTGGTTGGTGAACGGTGCCGTGTTCTGATTGCAGGTATGATTCAAGGGGAGCATGTATGCAATTGATTACCAGACAAACCACCATAGAAGATTTGGTCAAGATCAAACCTGCAGCCATCAGCTACCTCTTCAGGAAGGGGATTCGTTGCATACGTTGCGGTGAGCCGATCTGGTGGTCCCTTGAACAGGCGGCGCGGGAAAAGGGGGTCTCTGATGCCGAAATTGACCTGTTTGTTGAAGAATTGAATCAGCTTAATTCCTAGCCAATATTGCGTGGATTACGATTCATGACTCCAATAAGCCTGTTGCTGGCCTTGTCGTGGTCGTCTCATAAGTCACCACTGCCAGGCCGAATTAAAGATCTCCGTTCTCGAATTGCAGGGAAATCAAGAAACCCGGAATTAAGCTGTCTTTATCCCACAAAACAATGTTGGATTATAAACAGGAAAGGGCCCCGGCCATGGTCGACGGGAAAATGTTGTGGGTTTGTTCACGAAGGCACCTAGCCGTGTTCAAACTTGTCACTAGGGGCCTCACTGAATACTGTTCAGGACATAACGGTGGGGGTGCAAAGCTGGATAAGTTTGTAAAAAAATCCAACAATTAATAAACTGAAAAGTATCGAAAAATGTTATATTATAAATAAATACATGAAGCCAAGGTAACAAGGAAAAAGTGATGCAGATTGATGAAGCTGCATGGCTTGAACAAAATATCAAAGAGTGGTTACAAGCCCGCTGTGGTTCATTGGGTTCGTCTCTTGTTGCTGAGGCCTTAGCAACTGACGAGTCAAAGCCATACTCGAGTCGCCACGCCTTGATTGAGCGGCTAGCCTGCGAACGCCTGACAGGTATCCCAAGAGAAAACTACCTTTCGTGGAAGAGGCAACATGGAAAAGACCTTGAACCCATGGCCCGTGCCTTTTATGAAATCAACAAAGGAGTCTTGGTGCGCACCGTTGGGCTTATCAAACACCCTGATATACCTGGTACCCATGCTAGCCCATATGGACTAGTTGATGATGACGGGCTGGTCGTAATTAAGAGCCCCCGTGCAGCCACACATATACTTTGCCACGTCATGGCATCATCCCTGCCTGACAAATACATCAAACAGTTGCAATGGCAGATGGCTGTCACAGGCCGGAAATGGTGTGATTTTGTGTCTTATTGCCCGGACCTTCCAGCCGAAAAGCAATTCTTTGTCAAACGTCTCATACGAGATGATAAAACAATCGCTATAATGGAAAAGGAGATTATTACTGTCTTGTCTGAAGTTGAGGACACAATTCAACAACTGAAAAAAGGCAATATACAATAGCGATGTCAGAGCTTGGGCGTGATACCTCTAAGCCTGTCCACTTCCATTTCAAAGCGAGCCTTTTCAACGTCAATGCCAGTTTGCGTTACAAGTGCTTGTCATAGACACTTTAAGTGCTTGAAATCTTACTCTTGGACTAAGCAAACACTTTATTGGATTTTAGGTGGCCCCGCTTGATGTCAGTAAAAGATCTTTTGCATATTTTGATCAATTCCATCCCCCCGTATCTGATATGAAAACCGCCACTCCCGGGCAGGGGAGAGCGGTTGAGAGAGTTAATTGGCAACTTGGAACCACTGTTAAAACAATTCAAAGCTTTGGGCAGCAAGAGTTTGTATTACGGCGAGTCTGATTGCTCAGAACTAATGTAAGGATATAAATAAGAGCTATCTCCTTTGACCACTGGTTGCAACTGATGTAGTTTGGCGATAGCTTATATGTCTGAATTTATGCTTGGGGGAGGGTTAGATGCATCACAAACTTATTGCCTTACTTCTAGCCATGCTAGCTGTGATCGCCGGATGTGCAGACTCTAGTCAACAATTGCTTGACATCGAGGCTAAACGTCAACAGTTGTCAGATATCGAACGTGGCCGTCACGTGATCGAAATCATGGGATGCAATGACTGTCATACCCCCGACTATATGATGAAAAGAGCAAATGTGCCGGAAGAAGACTGGCTGGTTGGTGGGACCCTCGGTTTCCGTGGCCCCAAAGGCACGGTTTACCCGACAAATCTGCGTCTGTTGATTAACAATATGTCCGAAGAGAACTGGCTGCTCCTTGCTAAGCAGATGCGTGAGGATTCACCGATGGCCTGGGTCATGTTGCCTAAGACTGCGGAGCAAGATCTGCGCGCGGTCTACAGGTTCGTTAAGTATCTCGGTCCTAAAGGCACGCCGGCGTTGGCCAGCCTGCCGCCAGGAGTGACGCCGAAGACCCAATACATTGATTACCCCGACCCGCATTAAATGAAAGACTACGCGAGTTACGTCTGCTATGGTGAGCCAATGCAGTTAATGAATCTCAAAATTCACCAATTATTAATCTTGAAAGCCCCCAATCTCCGGATCGGGGGCTTTCCTTTTTTTCATGGTTAGCAGGAATTTTGCATTCCAGCCAATCTGAGTGCCCCAAACCAAGGTGAGAATATAAATTAAGATGCCAATCTCTTTGACCTCACCCCCTATCTGTATTAATTTGAAAATTTCTTCTATTTTACAGATATCGAGAAATTTTTTAGTGGAGGAATATGGTCGTTCAGAATGGTCAATACAATATCGGTCATATTTGTACTAAGCAGCAGTGCGATAATGGCCTAGGTGATAAAGTTTCTTTCAGATGGATGCCCGCCAGTGGTCGTCCATCTGATTTCACGTTCACTGACCTCGAGATCCAATCCAACAAATTTGCCAACGTTATCAATAATCTTGGTTTCGCGCCAGGCGATATTTTTTTCACTTTCCTGCCTAAATGTCCTGAGCAGTTCTTCAGCTTCCTCGGCGTATTGAAAAATCAGGTTATTTGCGGCACCCTATTTTCCAATTTTGGTGATGAAGCATTGTTAGACCGCCTGGGTGATTCCAGAGCCAAGGGGGTCATAACCAAAAAAAGCTTTTTGAAAAAACTCAGTCGCATCAGAGACCAACTTCCAAACCTGAAATTCATAATTGTTACAGACATTGAAGATCACATGTCAGATGACGTTCTCAGTTATTCGGCGTTGATGGCTAATGCTTCAGAGGATTTCATAACACCTCTGACTGCTCCAGAGACACCTTCTGTTTTACACTACACCTCTGGGTCGACGGGGAAACCCAAAGGGGTTCTACATGTTCACAGAAGTGTTCTGAAGCAATGCGCTACGACCAGGGATGTTCTGCAACTCGGAGAAGATGACATCTACTGGTGTACCGCCGATCAGGGCTGGGTAACAGGTACGTCCTACGGAATCATCGGCCCCTGGGGCTTGGGTGTTACCCAGATTCACTACGGCGGCATGTACGATGCAGCAAGGTGGTTCGACATCCTGGCGCAGCAGAAGGTGTCCATCTGGTACAGCGCACCAACGGCATTACGCATGTTGATGCGCGAAGACAATTCCCTCTACCAGCAATATGATCTTTCCTCTCTCAGGTATATTTTCAGCGTCGGGGAGCCGCTAAACCCAGAAGTCATCCAGTGGTCAAGGAAAATCCTGAACAAGGATATTTACGATACTTGGTTCCAGACCGAGACCGGGGCGATCATGATCACCAACCGACCTGAGCTTGAGATCAGGGCAGGCTCTATGGGCAAGCCTGTCGAAGGGATTGAGCCAGCGATCCTGGATGATCAAGGATTGCCTGTTGCCGCAGGCGAACAAGGCAACCTGTGTTTAAAGCCAGGGTGGCCCTCCATGTTTATCACTTATTTGAATAACGATACTGCTTACCAGCAGAAATTTATCAATGGGCGCTACTTCACCGGAGATACGGCAATCAAAGATGCTGATGGCTATTACTGGTTCAAGGGCCGTAGCGATGATGTCATCAATACCGGAGGGCACCTCATCAGTCCCTTTGAAATTGAGAGTGCCCTGCTGGAGATCGATGAGGTTGCTGAGTCTGGAGTGATTGGCGCTCCCGATGATGTTATGTTTGAAAAGGTCGTGGCTTTTGTTCATTTACACTCTGGCATTGAAGCGAGTAAGGAACTTGAAATCAAGATCCGTCTCTATATTTCGAACAAAGTCTCTTCGATTGCGACCCCACAAGAGCTGATCTTTGTCGACAAGGTTCCCAAGAACAAGAGCGGTAAAATTATGCGCAGGGTCTTGAAAGCCAGATATCTTGGCCTTGATGAAGGCGACACCTCAACACTGGAGGATTGAATAATGAGTATTATGGAACCCCTAACAAATATCTTTCGTGAAGTCTTTGATGATGACGATATTTCCCTCTCGCCGGAGATGACAGCTGATGATGTGGATGGATGGGACTCCCTGTCTCACGTTAATCTGATCGTGACTATTGAGAGTCGCTTTAGCATCAGGTTTTCCCAGAAGGAGTTGCTGACCTTCAAGAATGTTGGTGACCTGATGTCAAGCATTGAAAGTAAGCTTTAGGTTTCTGTAGTTCAACAGATATGATTTTCAGCTCTTTCCAATATGCCTTTTTCCTCCCCCTGGTATGGCTCATCTATCTCTTTTCGGGTGATCGCTGTCGTTGGCTGGTCCTACTTTTCGCGAGCTTAGGTGTCTATGCATGTCTAGGAACCCCCTACCTGCTTTGCGCGCTCTGCTAGAGTTAACGGAACCGAAACGTTAAGCATTCTCAATGGAGAAGAATACTATGAAACATGTCGTGATTACCGGCGCCAATCGTGGTATCGGCCTTGAACTGGCGCGCCACTACCAGGTGCAAGGCTGGCACGTTACGGGGGTCTGTCGAGAGACCTCACCCGAGCTCGATCGCTATGCGGCGCGAGCCATCGATGGTATCGATGTTGCCTGCACAGAAAGCCTCGAGCAGTTGGTCGCGGCATTGCAGGGCCTGACGATCGATCTGCTGATCAATAACGCCGGGATCCTACACGATGACGTCCTCGGCTTTCTCGATATCGCTTCGCTTCGTCTGCAGATGGAGGTCAATGCTTTTGCGCCCTTGCTGATCTGCGAAGCTCTGCTGCCCAACATGCCGGCTGGCAGCAAAATCGCCAACATCACCAGCCGTATGGGCTCGATTGGCGACAACGATTCCGGTGGCCGTTATGGTTACCGTGCCTCCAAGGCGGCGTTCAATGCTTTTGGCCGCTCCCTGGCAATCGACCTGAAACAGCGAGGTATCGCCGTCGCGCAGCTGCACCCGGGGTTTGTCAAAACCCGGATGGTCAATTTCGGCGGCTTGATCACGCCGCAGGAATCTGTTGCCGGACTGGCCGCCAGGATTGCCGCGCTCAATCTAGATAACTCGGGAACTTTCTGGCACAGTAATGGTGAAGAGCTGCCTTGGTGATGCTGCTTTTCTGTGCTTGAAATGTCTGTTGTGCAAGGGCATGGCGTTATTAACTTTGAATTTTAATTCTCGAGGAGCGGGCGGGGCAGGATTGCAGAACCACGCATCTACTGTGCTGACTTTTGAGACGATCTTCAGGTTGGGGCCGATGAGTGTTCTCTTGCCTGGGGTTGAGGAATGTCAATCTTCAAGATTCGACCACACACAATAAACAGCAGACAAAAAAAATCGGGATATTTCCCGATTCAGGCTGTCGAGGAATCGTCTGACTCAGACGTTCAGAAGTTTGCATTTAAGGCCTCGACCGTTTCAATGGTCAGGTAGTTAGCGACTTTCAGGTTGAAGTCTTTCTGGAAGGCGTTGATAGCCGCCATGGTTTTCTGACCGACGACACCGTCGATCGGGCCAGGGTAGTAACCACCCCGATGCAGCGAGCGCTGGATTGTGATGACCCTGGTCGGGGTTATGTCGCTGGCACAGAGAATCTCTTCCTGGCTCATGTGCTCATCGGAGACCTTGACCTGCTCGGTTACAGTCTGATACAGGCGCGGCAGGTTTTCCCCTTTCGGAACTTCAATCGGTTTGGTCACGGCCACGGTCCTGTACTGGGCCGGGATAAACACGCTGGCATAGCAGCGACCGGTTTCAGGCTCACCGCTCCAGGTTTGTTGAAACGCCAGCATGTCCTCTTGCCGCGTCAGATCAGGAGTCCCTTGGGCGAGCCGCGTTTCGCGCTCGTTGAGCCAAGCTTGCTGAATCGCCAAAGCGTTCTCTTGCCGCTCCAGATCCGCCTCTCTCTGGTCCAGTTGTTTTTCGCGCTCACTGAACCACGCCTGGTTAATGAGCAGAGCGCTTTCCCTTTGTTCCAACGGTTGCATTTGCTCATCAAATTGAGCCATGGTCGCATCAGGACCGGACATCAACGAAGTATCGGCTACTCCTGCGTTGTGTGACGCGCAAGCAACCAGAAGTACTGTCACGGTGAAGATGACGGCCCAGCCAGATATTCTTAGTGTTTTCATGGCGTGCCTCCTCTTCTGTTGGTGTTCACCCGTAAGATGACGGGGCGCTTAAGAAAGGTCAAAAAAACCGATCCTCGCAGCCTGATTCCAAAACGTCTGCATGTGCCCTTTCCTATTTACATTAAACACCTATAATGTAGCCTGTCAAGTCACACAACTGTCCAAATTTGAGTCAATTGTAGGGTTCTTGCCGCACTCTGCCGAACACTCCACTAAAATATGTAACTAGTTAATCCGCCGTCGAATTTTTGTCTATGCAAAGGGTTGAGTTATTCCGATGTGTTAGCTCGGGAGGGTGGCGCGGACGAATAATTATGACCTGATTGGTTGCGTTTTGGCACAAAGCTTGATTACAATAACCTTCAGCAATTATTTTTTAGGGAGCGCATTTTTTTTTGCCCGGGGTAAGCTAGCCCAAAAGGTCTGTTTTCATGAAACAGTTGTTTTTTATATTGATAATTCTCTTCGCACTGGTCGCCGAGGTCATTGCGGGCACTCCGCCGGCGATCATCTTTTCGCAGGATGTCTTCGCCATGGATGCCGAGGGCAACATGCTTCCCGCGACCGTGATCGACCCACAGACTATTGCCGCAATGCAGACCCACGATTTCGACCTGGGTCGCGAACGCCTGTTAAGGATCGAGACCAATATCCAGGACGCCGAAGATCGTGGCCTAAACGATGTAGTCACTGCTGTCAGGCGTTGCTACGCCTACATCGAAAACAACACCGGGCTGCGGCTCAATCGCGGCGTTTTACTCTACCTCATCGAACTCGATGACATCCCCTATGCGTACAGCTTCCGCGCCAGCTACAGCGACGCCTCGCTCTGGGGCGAAGTGCGTTTGGCCCTGGTCGAACGGGGTGCAGCACTCAGCGGGGAAGGTGCCGTGGCCAGTCTCAATGACCTGCTTTACGATACTCTGCCTCATGAGCTTGGGCATGATGCCCTCGAGAGCATCCCGCAACTCGTCCACGACACGGGCGCGAACGCCTCCCATCACACCCGCTGGTTTATCGAGGGTGTCTGTGAGGTATTGGCAAAAGGTTTCTCACAAAGTGAAGCGCCTGCCCTCTACCGGAATTTTCTCTCCCTGCGCAACATTGATACGGTCCTGTCAGAAAAACAGATGGGCGCCGATATGTTAACCTGGGCGCAGAAGAATGAGAATGGCGTGGTCCTTGAGTCAAACCTCTATGGTGCCGCGATGTTGACCATGATGCTCTGGACAGAGGCCGTCCCTCTCAAAGAGTTGCTGGCACAAATGGTTGCCCGCGACGAGCCCATTTATGGCTCCGACTTGGTCGCAATGATGCAGAAAACAACCGGGATTACCCCCGAAGACATGTTAAAACGTGCCCACTCCTATGGCATGAGCCTCAAAGAGAAGGTTGTCTTGGCCAAGCTTGATGCAAAGTAAAAAGTATCGATACACAATAGCGCCAGATTTATAGAAAATTATTCTCACAAGTCATTGATAAACAGAAAACTCCTAAAGGGCCTGAAATAGGCTTCTTGTCAATTCTCTTGAAAGTCATTTAACTGGGTCCTCGGGACTTAACGTTCATCAAGATTCGCATGCATCATTTCGGGTCCCCATCAGCGGGCATCGAGAAGTCTTCCTCGTAAAATTGAAACGTCTCATTGAAAACACTAACCATGCGATAGGCTGATAAGGTCAGGTGGTCAGATTTTGACTCGTGTGGAGTCTGTCGTTGACGTTTCCCGATCTCGCTCTTGCCCACTCCGCAAGCGTTGTTCGGCGCGCACAGGGACATATTCTTTAGCATGTGCCCCCGTTGTTTATTCTCCCCGCAGGGTGGTTATTTCTACTTAACACGTTAAACTTGAAATGGATTAATTGATGTTTTTTGTTTTTACCACTAACGAGTTACGGAGCCAATGCGATGCTATTGCATGTCAATGTCGAGTTGAAAGACGGTGCTGTCTGCATGATGGCCAAGAAAGCTTTTAACGTGTTTCTGGCCTTGGACAAGGTCATCAGGTTCAAGCGTGCGGATGGATGGGCGGTTGTCGGTCTGACCGAGTTGCGGGACCTCGAAAAAATCAACGATTACCCCTCTGTAGCAAACCGCCGGGCCGTTTCTTAACCGACCGCAGCAAATCGATGCGCTGACAGTTTGGGCCACCCTCTTAGCTCGCAAGGCGCGTACTTTCTGTTGTGTCTCTTTCGCAAATCCGCTAAAACTGTTGACTCTCCCTGCAAGGTGCCGGCCCATGGAGCTCTTCCCCGAAATAACGCAATCCCTCCTGTTTTTCGAAGCCATGGCGCGCCGCCAGGGCTTTCGCGCGGTCGCCGGCATCGACGAGGCCGGCCGTGGTCCTCTGGCTGGACCGGTGGTCGCCGCCGCGGTCATCCTGCCGGAGGATTTTGACCTGCCCGGGCTGAACGATTCCAAGCAGCTCTCCGCAAAGCAGCGCAACCGGCTTTACCCGCTGATCCACGAACAGGCGCTGGCGGTGGGCATCGGCGTCAGCCGGGCGGATGAGATCGACCGCATCAACATCCTGCAGGCGACCCTGCAGGGGATGTCCCGCGCCGTGCAGCGGCTTGCCATGCGGCCCGATTTCCTGCTGGTGGACGGCATCACCCCGGTGCCCATCGGCATCGAGCAGAAGACCATCAAGAAGGGCGATTGCCGTTCCCTCTCCATTGCCGCCGCATCCGTGGTCGCCAAGGTGGTGCGCGACCGCATCATGGTTGCCTACGACCGACTCTTCCCGGAGTACGGTTTCGCAGGGCACAAGGGGTACGGCAGCCAACTGCACCGCGACGCGGTGGCCAGATACGGCCCCTGCGTCTGCCACCGGCGCACCTTTGCCGGGGTCAGGGAACACTGTCCGTCGCATGACTGAGGACCGCTTGACTCTCGGCCGTCAGGGGGAAACTGCGGCGGCGTATCTGTAGCGCAAGGGGATGAAGGTCTTGGCGCACAACCTGCGCACCCCGGTGGGGGATCGACCTGATTATGCACCATAAGCGAATCATCGCCTTGGTCGAAGAGAAAACCCGCCGCGGCATGGCGTTCGGTTCTCCCGCCGAGGCGGTCAGTTCGCACAAACAGCACCAGATCGCCCAGGCGGCCAAGTGGTCCCTCAGCGATATTCCGGCCGATAAGCTGCAGCCCCTCTTCGACGTGGTCGCCATCATCGTCTTCGGCGACAAGCTGCAGATCGACCACATCCCCGGAGCTTTTGAACTCTGAGCGCGCCTTCTGTTTGCTTTTTCCCCGTCAGCCACTTAAAATAATAGTTCTTTCGGCAGTTTTCCTGTTTTGACAAGCTGAAGTGAAGGTCGGAGGTGAGAATGATATTGCGGGAACTTGGCATGATTCGGGTGGCGGCGGTTTCTCCGCAATTGAAAGTAGCCGATGTGGCCTTTAACCTGGCGGCAATCGAAGCCGCTACCCTGGCGGCGGCCGACCAGGGGGTGCATCTGATCGTCTTCCCCGAGTTGGCTATGACCGGCTACTCCTGTGGAGACCTGTTCTACCAGCAAAGTCTCCTTGAACAGGTGCGCGAAGGGCTGCAGACTCTGACCACCCTGAGCGAGCAGACCGGGATGATCCTGATCGTCGGTGCGCCGGTGCGCCAGTCCGGCCGGCTTTTCAATGCTGCAGTGGTCATGAGCCACGGCCGCATCTGTGGAGTGGTGCCGAAGACCTTCCTGCCCAACACCCAGGAATTTTACGAAGAGCGCTGGTTCTCGGCAGCCTCGGACCTGGTGGACGACCAGCTGACCTGGCTGGCGGAAGCGCCACCTTTCGGCACGGACCTGCTCTTCGATGTCGACGGCATCCCCGACTGCCTGTTCGGCATCGAGATCTGTGAAGATGCCTGGGTCGCCAGCCCGCCGAGCGGCGCCATGGCGGCCGCCGGGGCGACCCTGCTGATCAATCTCTCGGCCAGTCCGGAGATCCTCGGCAAGTGCAGTTACCGCCGAGCCCTGGTGGAGGCCCAGTCGGCTCGCTGCCTGGCCGCCTATCTTTACGCCTCGGCCGGTCCCGGCGAATCGAGCACCGACCTGGTCTTTTCCGGGCATTCGCTGATCGCCGAATACGGTCAGATTCTCGATGAAACCGAACGCTTCCAGTTCGAAACCCAGATGGCCATCGCCGATGTCGATATCCAGCGCCTGGTCCACGAGCGCCTGCGCAACAACAGCTATGCGGCCAGCCAGTCTGAACAGGAGTTCCTGATGGTGCCGGTGGAGGTCGCCGAGCGCCAGGCGGATAAGCTGCTGCGGCCGATTCCCAGAACGCCCTTTGTCCCGGCGGCGAGCGCTGAACGCCGGGCCCGCTGTGAAGAAATCTTCGCCATCCAGACCACCGGCCTGATGAAGCGCCTGATGCACACCGGTAGCCAGAAAGTCGTCCTGGGGATCTCCGGGGGGCTCGATTCGACCCTGGCCCTGCTGGTCACGGTCCGGGCCTTCGACCGGCTCAAGTGGTCGCGCGACGACATCCTGGCGGTCACCATGCCCGGCTTCGGCACCACCGGCCGTACGCGCAGCAACGCCGAGGCGCTGGCCGGGGAACTCGGCGTGCGCCTGCGCACCATCAGCATCGATGCTGCGGTTCATCAGCACTTTGCCGACATCGGCCAGGACCCTGACAACCACGATATCACCTACGAAAATTCCCAGGCCCGCGAACGCACCCAGATCCTTATGGACCTGGCCAACCAGGTCGGCGGGCTGGTGGTCGGCACCGGCGACCTGTCGGAACTGGCCCTTGGCTGGGCGACCTACAACGGCGACCACATGTCGATGTACGGTGTCAACGCCTCGGTGCCGAAGACCCTGGTGCGCTACCTGATCGAATGGTGCGCCGACGCCGAGTTCAGTGGCCGCACCTCGGAGGTCCTGCACGACGTGTGCGCCACGCCGGTCTCCCCCGAACTGCTGCCGCCCGATGAGGCTGGCGGTATCAGCCAGAAGACCGAAGACCATGTCGGCCCCTACGAGTTGCACGATTTTTTCCTCTTCCAGGTGGTGCGCAACCAGTTCGCACCGCGCAAGATCTTCAATTTGGCCTGCCGGGCCTTCGGAGAAGACTATACCCAGGCGGAGATCCTCAAGTGGCTACAGCTCTTTTACCGCCGCTTCTTTGCCCAGCAGTTCAAACGCTCCTGTTTGCCGGACGGGCCCAAGGTCGGCAGCGTCTCCCTGTCGCCGCGCGGCGATTGGCGGATGCCGAGCGATGCCAGCGCTGCGCTGTGGCTGGCTGAGCTGGAAGGGGTTGCCAAGAAGCTTACCAAGAAGGGTAAGCGTCCGGAATGAGAGCAGGTCAGGCGCAGGGCGCCACGGGTACCCTTTACGTGGTGGCAACCCCGATCGGCAATCTCGAAGATATCACCTACCGGGCGGTCAGGACCCTCGGTGAAGTCGACCTGGTGGCGGCCGAAGACACCCGCCACAGCCGCAAGCTGTTCGCACGTTTCGGCATCCAGACCCCGCTGGTTTCCTACCACGATCATAACGAACTGCAGCGCCATGCCGAGCTGCTGGAGCGCCTGCTGGCCGGTGAGAACATCGCCCTGATTAGCGATGCCGGCACGCCCTGTATCGCTGATCCTGGCTACCGCCTGATCGCTGCCTGTCATTCCGCCGGGGTCGCGGTGGTGCCGATTCCCGGACCCTCGGCCTTAATTACCGCCTTGAGCGCCGCCGGCGCGAGTACCGAGCGTTTCGCATTCGAAGGCTATCTGCCGCAGCGGGCCAAGGCCCGGGCGACCCTCCTCTGTCAATTGCTCGGCGAACCACGCACCCTGGTTTTCTACGAAGCTCCGCACCGCTTGGCAGCCACCCTGGCCGACCTGGTAGAGATCCTCGGTGGCGAACGACAGATTGTGGTCGCCCGCGAGCTGACCAAGCTGCACGAGGAGTTTTTCCGCGGCACAGCGGACGAAGCGGTCAAACGTTTTCAACAGGAGCCGGTCCGCGGCGAACTGGTACTGATCATTCCGCCCGGCATGCGGGGGCCGCAGGTGAATGCGCGTGAGGCCCTGCGGCAACTGCTCAATGACGGCGACATGTCGCGGCGCGACGCGGTCAAGCTGATCGCCAAGGAGTATGGCCTGTCAAGCAGCGATGTGTATCGCGAAAGTCTCAGCCTGACGGAGAAAGAGGACGTTGATGAGTGACCACAAGAGAATCCTGCTGGTGGACGATCACCAGACGGTCTTCCGTCTGCTCGAGGCGATTGTCCGCATCAAGGGGTACCAACTGCTTTACGCGGAGAGTGGCCAGCAAGGGATCGTTATGGCTCGCCAGAAGCAGCCGGATTTGATCCTGCTCGATGTCATGATGCCGGACATCGACGGTTTCAAGGTCTGCGAGTACCTCAAGGAGAACCCGGACACCAAGGCCATCCCGGTGATGTTCCTCATCGCCCGTGGCGCGGAAGGGGACTTGGAGGCCGGCCGCAGGGCCGGTGCCGACGGTTTTATGACCAAGCCGTTTCAGGCGATTGAGGTGCTCAACCAGATTGATCGGATGTTGGCCTCAATGGCCCCCTGAGGGGCAACCACCGCCTTAGGATTTGACTGCTCCGTGTCCACACAGCACAAGGAAAGGAAGATGCAATGAAGGATACCAAGCTCAAGCGTGCCAGCGTCGCCGCTTTGGACGAGATACTGGGGAAGACGTTTCCGGTCCTTGATCATGGCCATGTCCGGGTGGTCGACTACATGGGCGATGACGCCGCGATTGTACAGGCCGCCAGGGTTTCCTACGGCGCGGGCACCAAGCAGGTCCACGAGGACCGCGGCCTGATTCGCTATCTGCTGCGCAACGCTCATACGACGCCTTTCGAGATGTGCATACTCAAGCTGCATATCCGCGTGCCGATGGATTGCTGGCGGCAGTGGATCCGTCACCGTACGGCGTCGGTGAACGAATACAGCACTCGCTACTCCGAAGCGATCTCCGACCAGCAGGCGACCCAGCCCAGCGAGTGGCGGCTGCAGACGGCGCAGAACAAGCAGGGGAGCGAAGGCTTTCTGGCTGTCGCGACGGGGCAGGAACTGTCGGCCGCCGAGGCTCGTTATCACCAGTCCGCCTGGGACCTTTACCAGTCCCGCCTCGCGTGCGGTGTGGCCCGTGAACAGGCCCGTAAAGACCTCCCCCTGTCAACCTACACCGAGGCCTACTGGGCGATTGACCTGCACAACCTGCTGCATTTCCTGCAGCTGCGTATGGACGAGCATGCCCAGGACGAGATTCGCCGTTACGCCACCCTGATTGGTGAAGAGATTGTCGCCCGCTGGGTGCCGCATGTCTGGGAAGCGTTCAAAGACTATCGCATGAATTCCATGCGTTTGTCCGGTCCGGAAACCGAGCTGATGAGGATGCTGATTCAACAGGATCATGCTGCCGCAGAAGCGTGGCTGGCTAAGCGGGGGTGGGTCGACCTGACAAGCGGCAAGAAATCCCGCGAGGCGCGGGAGCTCGAAGTCAAGCTGGCCGCTTTCGGGTTAAAGCTTTCCGGTAGCGGGTGAGGGGATTAACTCAGGCAGGGGGTGACGACTTGCGGGTTCGGCCGCGGCGGATCCCGAAGGTTGCAAACTCGCCTTGGAAATCCTGCCAGTCAACCTCGACAGTGCTGACCCTAGCGGCTGGCGGACCCTGGTGGCACCAGGTTATGGCTTCTTCGACAAGCTGTTTTTCCCCCTCGAAAACCGCGGCGACGCTGCCGTCTGGGCAGTTTTCGGCCCATCCGGTCAGCCCCAAACCGATGGCCATCTCCTTGGTCGACTGGCGGTAGAAAACGCCTTGCACGCGACCGCGAATCACCAGCTTTGCCCTGGCCATGATCATGACGCACCGCCGATCAACCGGGCAAATGCCTCTTCATCGAGAATCTCGATCCCCATCTGCTGGGCTTTGTCCAGCTTGCTGCCGGCGTTCTCTCCGGCCAGCACGTAGTCGGTCTTTTTGCTGACCGAGCCCGCCGCGCGACCGCCGAATTGTTCCACCAGCTCTTCTGCTTCCTTGCGTGACCACCGGGTCAGGGTGCCGGTGATGACGAAAGTTTTTCCGGCCAGGGGGCCATCCTGCTGGATGCTGACTTCAGCTTCCGGCTGCACGCCTGCCGAACGCAGCTTCTCCAAAAGGAGAATTTTCTCCGGGCTGTTCAGGTAGTCGAGCAAAGACTCGGTAACCTTGTCGCCGATCTCGTGAATGGCGAGCAGCTCTTCCCGGGCGCATTTTGCCAGCTCATCGAGGGAGGCAAAGCGCTTGGCCAGAATCTTCGCGGTATTCTTGCCGACGTGGCGGATGCCGAGAGCGAAGATCAGACGTGACAGCGGGCGGTGCTTGCTGGCCTCGATTGAGCGCAGCAGTTTGTCGGCCAGGGTGTCGCCCATGCGCTCCATGGCGAAGAGGTCGGCCTTGTTGAGCGTGTACAGGTCGGCGACGTCCTTGACCTTGGCCGCGGCGATCAGCTGGCCGAGTTGCTTCTCGCCGAGGCCGTCGATGTCCATGCCGTCCCGTGACACAAAGTGCTTGAGGCTTTCGATGGTCTGCGCCGGACAGTGGGGATTGCTGCAGCGCGGCACGACCTCGGTGGTGCTCTTGCTGACCGGTGCGGCACACTCGGGGCAGCTTGCCGGCATCGGCACCGGGGTCTCGCGGCCGGTGCGTTTTTCCACCAGGACCCGCACCACGTCAGGGATGACATCGCCGGCCCGTTCGACCACGACATGATCGCCGACGCGGATGTCAAGCCGGCCGATTTCGTCCCAGTTGTGCAGGCTGGCCCGAGAAACCGTGACGCCGCTGACCGTCACCGGCCGGAGATGGGCCACCGGGGTGATCGCACCGGTGCGGCCGACTTGCAAGGCGATCGCTTCGATGACGGTTTCTTCCTGGCGCGGCGGGAATTTCAGGGCGATGGCCCAGCGCGGCGAGCGGCTGACCATGCCGAGCTCGTGCTGCAGGGCAATGTCATTGACTTTGACGACCATGCCGTCGATCTCGAAAGGCAGTCGGTCGCGTTTCTGCTGCAGTTCGAGAAAGCGATTGATCACAGCGTTGACGCCGGTGGCCCGCGTGGTTCCGGCGAGATTGACGCGCAGCCCCCAGCCCAGTAGCCGCTGCAGGATTTCGATCTGCGTGGCAGGGGTTTCTCCCTGCAGGCGGCCGATGCCGTAGCAGAAGATCTTCAGCGGCCGATTGGCGGTGACCCTGGCATCCAGCTGGCGCAGGCTGCCGGCGGCGGCATTGCGCGGGTTGGCGAAGGTCTTTTCGCCGGCGTCTTCCTGGCTGCGGTTGAGACTCTGGAAGTCAGCCAGGTCGATGTAAATTTCGCCGCGCACGTCCAGCAGGCCAGGGCAGGGCGGGGTCAGCCGTTGCGGAATGGTGGCAATGGTGCGGATGTTTTCCGTGATGTCTTCGCCGACGAAACCGTCTCCCCGGGTGCTGGCCCGGAGCAGTTTGCCGTCCTCGTAGGTCAGCTCGACGGCGACGCCGTCGAGTTTCATCTCGCAGGCGTATTCGAGCTCTTCCGCCCGGGACAGGAAGGTTTTGCGCAGGCTGGTGTCAAACTCGCCGAATTCCTCTGCGTTCTTGGCATTTTTCAGCGAGAGCATGGGGACAGCGTGTTGTGTCGGGGCAAACTTGTCTGCCGCCGGGGCGCCGACCTTGCGGCTGGGAGATTCGGCCGTGACCAGCTCCGGGTACTGTTCTTCCAGTGCCAGAAGCTCGCGGAACAGGGCGTCGTATGCGGCATCGCTGATTTCCGGCTGGTCCAGCGCGTGGTAAAGCCGGTTGTGGCGGCTGATTTCCCTGCAGAGTTCAGCGTGACGCTGTTGCGCGGAAGGGGTGGTCATGGTTCTCTCCGAAGGGGACTTGCAAAACGTTTCTGCCTGTTGGGCTTATAGCACAGCAGGAAAAGTTGGGCAACCTGGCGTTAGCTGATTGTCTTTCCCGCCCTGGTCGGTTAATATCCCTGTCAAAGCTATCCATATGAATTGACGAGAAATTTATCCTGATGACCAGTGACCAATGGCTGCATCTCTCCGGGCTGCTCCTGCTCTTTGTGCTGTCCGCCTTTTTTTCCGGTTCGGAAACCGCCCTGATGTCGATGGACAAGCTGCGGGTCAAGTACCTGGCCGATAAGGACCGGCGCGGCGCACGCAAGCTGGCCGACCTCCTGGATCGGCCGGAAGACTTGCTGAGCGCCATCCTGGTCGGCAACAACGTGGTCAACATCATGGCCTCGGTCTTTGCCACGACGCTCTTCATCGAGCTCTTCGGGCAGCGCGGCGAGCTGTTGACGATCCTCGTCCTGACGCCCTTTCTGCTGATCTTCTCGGAAGTCTGCCCCAAAACCTATGCGGCGAACTACCCGGAGAAGCTGTCCTTTATCGTTTTGCAGCCGATCCGTTTCGTCATGTGGCTGCTGCGGCCCGTCACCTGGATGGTCAGCGGCGTCTCCAGCCTGCTGACACGTTTTCTGCACAGCGAGGAGCAGCGGCCGCTGATCTCCGAGGATGAGATTCGCTCGATCATCGAGTTTGGCGAGCATGCCGGGGTGGTGGCCAAGGACAAGCGGCGCATGCTGCACGGCGTCTTCGATCTTGCCGAGATCCGGGTGCGCGACGTCATGGTGCCGCGCACCGAGGTGGTCGGCATCGAAGTCGGTGCCAGCTTTGCCGAGGTCGTGCAGTTGGCGGCAACCGCCCATCACTCGCGTTTTCCCGTTTACGACGGAGACCTGGACCGTGTGGTCGGCGTCATTCATTCCAAGGAGATCTTGAGCTACCTTGACCGCCCCGACGAATTCTCCCTGACCAAACTGGCCCGCCCGCCATTCTTTGTCCCGGAAGCCAAGCCGATCGAGACCTTGATGCAGGCGTTCCGGCGCAAGCACATCCACCTTGCCGTAGTCGTCGACGAGTACGGCGGGGTCGAGGGGATCTGCACCCTCGAGGATATCGTCGAAGAAATCGTCGGTGAAATCCAGGATGAATATGATGAGGACGAAATCCTGGTCACCACCCTTGGCCCCAATCACTACCTGGTGGACGGCAGCACGACGGTGCGCTACATCAACCGGCGCTACAGTCTCAAACTCTCCGAAGAGCATGTCAACACCCTGGCCGGCTTTCTCCTGCATAAATTGGGGAGCATCCCCGAAGAAGGTGATATCTGCGAGGCGAATGGCGTTCGTTTTACCGTGCGCCTGGTCATGGACCGGCGTATCGAGAAGATCGAGATGCAACTCCTGCCTCCTTCGGTTTAGCAAGCGGCCGAGACATCACCACCCCCTACTGCGGCACAACTGTGCTGCGCTTGCGCTGCCTAAACCGGCAAACCGAAATATGTCCGTTTTTGGGTGTCTCCTTGCGATGAACCGCTTGCTCCTGCCGCCCCGTCGTCTGCGTTTGGCTGCAACAGGGTCGTTGCTGATCAAGCCCTTGCTTAAGGAGATCTCTTAGCTTTTCTTTCTATCCTCCTGAAAAATAAAACATTGTCCTTTGCCCTCTGTTGCACCTATGTGACCCTGCCCCGAAACCGCTGTACCGAAAGCCAGGTTACGGCGTCCATGTCAGCACCTAACCCCTTAAAAAATTGAAATATTTCTTGACAGTCGGGCCTCCTGCGACTATATTTGCCCAGAAGGTGGTGAATAGTGTAATTTTAGGCCAAAGAGGGCCAAATGGGATTTCAGGGCGTCTATTACAATTCAATCGATGCAAAAGGACGGGCAAGTATTCCGGCCAGATTCCGCGAGCAGCTGAAAGAGCTGTTCGAGGACGAGGTTCTGGTTGTCACCCAGGACCGTAGCGGCATCGTCGCCTATCCCGCCTCCGAATGGGACCGTTTCCTCGAGAAATTCGCCCAGCTCCCAAACGACCAGTTTCGGGAAGACCTCTACTTCACAACAGTGACCCCTGCAACGCACTGCACCTTCGACAAGCAGGGGCGCATCCAGCTGCCGCAATCTTTACGTGAATATTGCCAGCTTGACACCGACGGTGTGCGCGACGTCGTGGTCGTCGGTGGTGCTAAAAAAATTCAGATCTGGAACAAGACACAATACCTCGAAATGATCGCCGAAGCCGAACAGCGTCAGGCAGAAAATCGGCAGAAGCGCTTCGACCTGGGACTTTGATCTTTGACGTCAGATACGTTCAGGCATGTGTCGGTGATGGCGGCGGAGGTGCTGCAATACCTCAAACCCCATCGTGGCGGCATCTACCTGGACGGGACACTCGGTGGCGGAGGCCATGCCCGCCTGATCCTTGAGGCCTCAGCCCCGGATGGTCTGCTGGTCGGCCTCGACCGAGATGCCGTCGGCCCTTGCCGCGGCCAGGGCCAACCTCGCCGACTTCGGAACGCGTGTGATCCTGCGACAGGGTAACTTCGCCGAGATGGGGGCTCATCTCGATCTGCTCGGTCTCAAGGGGTTGGATGGCATTCTGCTCGACCTGGGAGTCTCTTCGCATCAGCTCGACACTCCGGAGCGCGGTTTCTCCTTTCGCGAGGAAGGGCCAGCTGGACATGCGCATGAACCCGGACGAGGGCGACTCCGCAGCGACCGTGATCGCCACAGCTGATACCGAAGAATTGAAGCGCATCTTTCGTGACTATGGCGAGGAGCGCTGGGCAGGTAAGATCGCCCGCGAGATCGTCTCGACCAGGGAGCATCGGCCGATAGTAACCACCCTGCAGTTGGCGGAACTGGTCAGTCGGGTGGTCCCCGGGGGAAGGGTCCCGCAGCGCATCCACCCGGCGACCCGGGTTTTTCAAGCGCTGCGCATACATGTCAATGGTGAGTTGGAGAGCTTGCGGACGGGATTGGAGGCTGCATGGCAAAGGCTGAACCCAGGTGGCCGGTTGGTGGTGATCAGCTTCCATTCGCTGGAAGACCGGATCGTCAAGCAGGCCTTCCGCGCCCTGGCCACCGGTTGCATCTGCCCGCCGCGCTTCGCCGTCTGTGTCTGCGGACAGCAGCCGGCCGTGGAGGTTCTGACCCGCAAGGCAGTCCGCGCCGCAGACAATGAAATACAGGATAACCCGCGAGCCCGCAGCGCGGTGCTGAGGGCCATAGAAAAACTGCCGATAAAGGACGATCAGGATGTCTGACACAACCATTAGAGCATTACCGAAAATCAACGGTTTTACCTTGCGCCGCCCGAATCTTGTGCCGGTCCTGGGTTTTATCGGGCTGGTGCTCGTGGTTTCCCTTTTCTTCGTCTGGTCCCGGGTCCAGGTGACCGGCCTGGAGTATGAAATCTCCCAGATGGAAAGTTCTTTGCGCGATCTGCAGCAGGAAACATCCAGCCTGCGCCTTGAGGCGGCTAGCCTCAGCAGTCCGGAACGGATCGAACGGGTGGCCCGAAAAGAGTTGAATCTGCGCCTGCCTACTGCCGAGCAGGTGATTACGGTGGACTGATGAAAGAGCTGGAGAAAGGCGTCCGTATTCGCATCCGCCTCATCGGGGTCTTATTCGCCCTCGGTTTTGTGTTGGTTGCGATGCGGGCCTTCGATCTCCAGGTTATGCAGGAGCAGCAGTGGGGTGAGCGCGCCGAGCGCCAACATCAGAAAGTCATCCCTTTGACACCGCAGCGCGGCACGATTTTCGACAGCAACGGCGAAGAGCTTGCCGTCAGTGTCGACGTCGATTCGATCTATGTCGAACCCCGCAAGCTTGAAGACCGAGCCGACGCTACCAAAAAACTGGCCAAGGCCCTTGACCTCAACACGCGAACGGTGACTGCCAAGCTGAAGGGCAACAGCAACTTCGCCTGGCTGAAGCGCCAGGTCACCCCTGCCCAGAGTGAGCAGGTCAAGAAGCTGAAGCTCAGCGGTGTCGGCACGATCAAGGAGCCGCGTCGATTCTACCCCAATTCAAGTCTCGCCGCACATCTGCTTGGTTTCACCGGACTCGACCCGGAGGGGCTCGAGGGGCTGGAGCTCAAGTACGACAAGATGATTCTCGGCCGCGGCGGCTACCTGGTCATGGAGCGCGACGCTCTCGGCCGCGGCCTCGGTACGGGAACGCCACAGGTTCAGGGAGCGACGCGCGGCCACGATCTCTACCTAACGATCGACAAGAACTTGCAATACCTCGCGGAGCGTGAACTGGCCGAAGGCTTGCGTGAATCAGATGCCAAGGCCGGCACGGTGGTGATCCTCGAGCCAGCTACCGGCAAGGTCTTGGCCATGGCAAACAACCCGGAATATAACCCGAATGCTTTTTTCCGCTACAAGCCTTACCAGTGGCGTAACCGGGCCATCTGCGACTCCTTCGAGCCCGGATCGACGTTCAAGGTTTTCCTGATGGCGGCGGCCCTCAATGAAGCTGTCATCACTACGACGCAGAAGATCGATTGTGAGAACGGCTCCTTCCGGGTGGGTGGTAAAGAGATCCACGATCACAAGAAATACCAGAAACTCACACCGGCCGAGATTATCAAGTACAGCTCGAATATCGGTTCGGCAAAGATCGGCAAGCTTCTCGAGCGTAAAAACTTTCAGCGCTATATCGATGACTTCGGGTTCGGTCAGCAGACCGGCGTCGATCTCCCCGGCGAAGCCATCGGTCTGGTGCGTCCGGCGAGCAAGTGGTTTGAGGTCGACCTGGCGGCGGTTTCTTTCGGCCAGGGGATCAGCGTCACCCCCATCCAGTTGGCTGCCGCAACGGCTGCCATTGCCAACGGCGGATCCCTGATGGAGCCCTACGTGGTCGAACGGGTCGTCGACAGCCAGGGACAGGTCACCAGGCAGAACCAGCCGCACGTGGTCCGCAAAGTGGTTGCCCGGGATGTGGCGCAGTTGGTTAGCAGGATGATGGAAATGACCACCGAAGAGGGTGGTACGGCAACCAATGCCCGGGTCCAGGGCTATCGGGTTGCCGGCAAGACAGGCACGGCCCAGAAGGTGGATCCGGTGACCGGGGGCTATTCGTCGGATAAGCGCGTGGCCTCTTTTGTCGGCTTCCTTCCTGCCGAAGCTCCACGCCTGGTCATTCTGGTCGCCATTGATGAACCGAAAAAAGGCGTCTATGGCGGCCTGATCGCTGCGCCGGTGTTTTCGCATATCGCCACCCAGGCGATGCAGTATCTCAAAGTTACGCCTAACGAGGAGATGCCCGCTGGCGAGACCTTGCCGTCGCTGGAGCAGATATTTGTCGAGGCCATGAAACCCGAGCGCCAGCAATCCTCGGACATTGTCTCCTCCGACCCAGCCGGTGGGCCGCAGATGCCCGACTTCACTGGCTTGAGCTATCGCCAGGTGCTTGAACTCATGGAGGACCGGCGCTTGAATATTAGTTGCCGAGGACGGGGTCGCGTGGTTGAACAGTCCCCGGGGCCCGGAGTGCCGATTCCTTACGGCGCGGCGATCTGGGTACGCATGGCGCCGCCCTCCTGACTTGCATGACGTAATAGGTTGACTATGAAGCTTGAGCAAATCCTAAAAAGCTGTCCGGTGCAACAGGTGCAAGGCCGCCTGGATATCGAGGTCTCCGGCATGCACTACGATTCCCGCCAGATCAGGCCCGGTGACGCGTTTTTTGCTCTGCGCGGGGTGGTCAGCGACGGACATGGCTTCATCGCTGCGGCGCTCGCCGCCGGAGCTACAGTCGTCTTCACCGAAGAAGAGTTTGAGGGTGCCGACCTGGTGACCATGGTTCAAGTCGAAAATACCCGCTTGGCGATGGCCATGGCTGCCTCCACATTCTTTGGCAACCCGACCCGGGACATACCGGTGGTTGGCGTGACTGGGACTAACGGCAAAACCACTATCACTTATCTGCTCGAGGCGATCTTCAACAGTGCCGGCCTTGCGCCGGCTGTGGTCGGTACCATAAACTATCGTTACGGGGCGGACCTGCGTCAGGCCCCACACACCACCCCGGAATCCCTGGACCTGATGAAACAGGTCAGCGATTTCAGGCAGAATGGTGCCTGCTCTCTGATCATGGAGGTCTCCTCGCATGCTCTCGATCAGCACCGCGCCGACGGCGTACATTTCAAGGTCGGAGTTTTTACCAATCTGACCCCGGAACATCTCGATTACCATCTGGACATGGAGCGCTACTTTACGAGCAAATATCACCTCTTCAAGGAACTGCTCCCCCGCGACCACGGCCGCGCGGTTATCAACATCGACGATGTCTACGGTCAGCGCCTGTCAGCGATGCTTCCCGGTGCTCTGACGTGCGGACGCAGCCCGCAGGCAGACATACATCCGCAGGGTCTCGACATCTCTCTGCTCGGGATCCACGGCCGCGTAACGACGCCGCACGGAACGGTCGATATCGCCAGTCCGCTGCTCGGTGATTATAACGTTGAGAACCTGCTCTGTGCCGTGGGCGCAGCCGTTGCGCTCGACATCCCACCCGCGACGATCAGCGCCGGACTGGCCGAGGCCGTCGGTGTCCCCGGACGCCTCGAACGGATCGAGAATGACCGTGACGCGGTCATTCTGGTTGATTACGCCCACACCGGCGACGCCTTGCGCCGGGTCATCGAAGCGCTGCTGGCCCTTGCCCCGAAACGGCTTTTGACCGTATTCGGCTGCGGTGGCGACCGTGACCGCAGCAAACGACCGATCATGGCGGAAGCGGCTGCCAGCGGCTCTGATATCACGATTGCGACATCAGATAACCCGCGCAATGAAGATCCCGAACGAATTCTCAACGATGTACGTGCCGGCCTGACTAGGATTCATGAGCGCGAATGGAGCAAGGCCGAAGCGATTGCCGGTGCAGGTAAGGGTTACATCGTGATCCCTGATCGACGTCAGGCTATTGAGTTTGCTGTCAGCCTGTTACAGCCGGGTGACCTGCTGTTGGTTGCCGGCAAGGGGCATGAGGACTACCAGATTCTCGCCACTGGGCGCATCCACTTTGACGATCGCGAAGAACTGCGCAGGGCTTTGCAGGCGGGAGATCGACAGTGATTCGCATGGACATGCGCACAGTGGCCGAGATCACCGGCGGATACCTCATGCAGAACGGCGCATCAGTCGAGTTCCAGGGGATTTCCACGGACAGCCGCACACTCCAGCCG
Source organism: uncultured delta proteobacterium (assembly GCA_963825615.1). Classification (GTDB taxonomy): domain Bacteria; phylum Desulfobacterota; class Desulfuromonadia; order Desulfuromonadales; family BM103; genus JAHEDT01. The sequence goes on along the minus strand of CAWGTV010000006.1, from coordinate 191,566 downwards.
GGCGACCTTTTCATCCCGTTGCGTGGTGAAACATTCGATGGTCATGACTACCTGACCCAGGCAATTCAGCGCGGTGCAGCGGCGTGCCTGAGCGAAGAAATGCTTGGTGGTTTGCGTGTGCCGGTAGTCAAGGTAAATGATACGCTCAAGGCACTGGGCGATCTGGCTACAGCCATGCGCCGCAAGTTCGCGGGGCCGGTGATCGGCATAACCGGGACGTCAGGGAAGACCACCACCAAGGAGATGCTGGCCGCGATCCTCAACCATCTCGGCCCGGGGCTCAAGTCGGCGGGGAACTTCAACAACCTGATCGGCGTGCCGCTGACCCTGTTCGGTTTGCAGCCCGAGCATCGCTGGGCAGTGATCGAGATGGGCATGAGCGCCCGCGGCGAAATCGCCCGGTTGGCTGAAATCGCCATGCCGAATATTGGTCTGATTACCAACATCGGCGCCGGGCATCTGCAGAATTTTGAGAGTATTTCCGGAGTCGCCAGGGCCAAGGGGGAACTGTTCATCAGCCTGCCGACCGATGGCATCGCCTTGATCAACGCCGATGACCCCGAGGTTTGCACCCTTCCTGTCGCTAACGGCGTTCGTAAGGTTCTGTTCGGCACCGGCAGCGAAGCCGCGGTCCGCGCCGGGCGCATCGCTGTCCATAACGGTTCGGTCAGTTTCGACCTGGAGGTGGAGGGCGCCGTACAACGGGTCGTGCTGCCTTTGCCGGGACGCCATAATGTCCTCAACGCCCTAGGGGCCGCAGCGGCGGCTACGGTGCTCGGTGTCGGCCTCGCGGGGATCGCCGCCGGACTGCAGGCCTTTCAGCCCTGCCCGGGGCGCATGGAACTGCTGGAATTGCCGGGCAATATCGTCGTCCTCGAGGACAGTTACAACGCCAACCCCTTGTCGGTGCATGCCGCGCTAGTCGCGCTGCATGATCTCGGCACCCCCGGCCAACGCATTGCCGTGCTGGGCGACATGCTCGAATTGGGGCAGTCGGCACCGGAGCTACACCATCAGATCGGTATCCTGGCCGCCACGCGCGTGGACCGGTTGTTTACCTACGGCACGCTGGCCGAGGAGATTGCCCACGGAGCCAAGGATGCGGGGTTGCCTGCGGAAAAGATATTCGTCGCCAAAAGCCATGAGGAACTGGTCGGGCGACTGCTTGATGTATTGAAGAGCGGTGATCGTGTCCTGATCAAGGGCTCCCGGGGTATGCGCATGGAAAAGGTCACCACCGCCTTGCGCGCAGCGAAACCGAAGGCCGCGGCAAACGGCAACTGACGGAGATAAACGTGCTCTATCATCTGCTTTACCCACTGCATACAGAATTCTCGGTCTTTTACGTCTTCCGGTTTATTACCTTCCGGACGATCTATGCGGCCATTACCGCCCTGGTCATCAGCTTCCTGCTGGGCCCTTGGTTGATCGAGAAACTATCGGCGCTGCAGCTGGGGCAGAGCATCCGGCGGGTGGGCCCCGAGTCCCATTTCAAGAAGGAGGGGACGCCGACCATGGGTGGCGCCCTGATCCTCTTCGCCATCGTCCTGCCGACCCTGCTTTGGGCTGATCTCGGAAACCTGTATGTCTGGCTGGCGCTGCTAGTCACAGTCGGCTACGGCATCATCGGCTTTGCCGACGACCTGTTGAAAGTGCGCAAGAAGAACAGCGACGGCCTGTCGGCGCGCAAGAAAATGTTCTGGCAGATGCTGATTGCCTTCGGCGTAGGGATGGTCCTGATGACTTATCCCGGCTTCCAGACGACGCTGGCGTTCCCCTTTTTCAAAGGGTTCAATCCTGATCTGGGCTGGTTCTATGTGCCCTTCGCCATGGTGGTCATCATCGGCGCAAGCAATGCCGTCAACCTGACCGACGGTCTCGACGGCCTGGCGATCGGTCCGGTGATCATCGCTGCAGGGACCTACCTGTTGTTTGCCTACGTGGCCGGACATGCAACTTTGTCGAGCTACCTGCAGATCAACGGCGTCAAGGGGGCCGGCGAGCTCTCGGTTCTGTGCGGCGCCATGGTCGGGGCCGGACTCGGCTTTCTCTGGTTCAACACGTACCCAGCCCAGGTTTTTATGGGTGATGTCGGCAGCCTGTCGTTGGGCGGTGCCATCGGTACTATTGCGGTGATCACCAAGCAGGAAATCGTGCTCGTGATCGTTGGCGGTATTTTCGTTATGGAAGCACTCTCGGTGATCGTGCAGGTGACCTCGTTCCGACTGTACGGCAAACGGATTTTCCGCATGGCACCGATACATCACCACTTTGAACTGAAAGGTTGGCCGGAACCGAAAATCATCGTGCGGTTCTGGATAATCAGCATCATCCTGGCCCTGATCGGCCTCTCGACTCTGAAGTTGCGCTGAATGCCAAAAACGTATCGGGACAAGCATATCGTAATCATCGGCGCCGGTTCCACCGGGCGCAGCCTGGCGCGGTTTTTCCGTGCCCGCGGCGCGCGCGTGGCCCTGTCCGACAATCGTCCCGCAGAGCAATTGCCCAACCTCGATGAATTGCAGGCGCTCAGGGTGACGCTTGATCTAGGCGGGCATACGCCTGCCCTCTTTGCCGCTGCGGATCTGGTCGTGATCAGTCCTGGCGTGCCGCTGGACATCCCGGTGCTACAAACCTGCCGGAGACAGGGGTTGCCAGTCCTTGGCGAAGTCGAAATCGCCTGGCGCGAGCTGGCCGGGACCATGATCGCCATCACCGGCACCAACGGCAAGTCGACAGTGACCACCCTGGTCGGCGAGATACTCAAGGCCTGGGGGAAGAAGGCGTTTGTCGGAGGCAACCTCGGCACCCCCCTGGTTGATGCCGTCGGTAAGGGGTATGACTGGTATGCCGTCGAGTTGTCGTCCTTCCAGCTGGAGACGATCGAAGCCTTCCGGCCGAACTATGCTGTGCTGCTCAACGTTACGGAAGACCACCTCGACCGCTATCCGGACATGGCCAGCTACCTGGCGGCCAAAGCACGCATATTTCGAGAACCTGCTCGACGGCGACGTGGCGATTCTCAATCTCGATGATCCGCTGGTCCTGCAGGCAGCCACGTCAACTCGTGCCAGCAAGGTCTATTACAGCAGCCAGACGGTACTGGACGCCGGCATGAGCCTCGTCGACGACCGCATCCTCTGGCGCTGGCAGGACAGCGAAGTGATCTTCCCGGTCACGGAGCTACGCCTGCGCGGCCGTCACAACCAGGAAAACGTCATGGCCGCGCTGATTCCGCTGTTGTTGGAAGGGTGCCCGGCCGAGGTGGCCTGGGGTACGGTCAAAAACTTTACCGGCTTGCCGCATCGCATGGAATTGCTCGGCGAACGTCATGGCGCCTGTTGGTACAACGACTCCAAGGGCACCAATATCGGCAGCGTCGTGAAGAGTCTGGCCGGGCTCGATAAGCCGGTGGTCCTGATCGCCGGCGGCAAGGACAAACATGGCGACCTCTCCAGCCTAGTGGTGCCCATTGGCGAGAAAGTCGCCCACCTGGTCCTGATCGGTGCCGCGGCCGAGCGCATGGCCAAGGTCTTTGCCGGGCAAGCTGACATTCATCGCGCCGACAACATGCGCGACGCTGTCCAGCTTGCCGACCGCTTGAGCTGCCCCGGGGGCTCGGTCCTGTTGTCTCCCGGGTGCTCCAGCTTCGACATGTACAGAAATTACGAAGAGCGTGGCGCGGATTTCGCCGCGGAGTTCAGTGCTCTCAAGCAGTCCGGGAATTGTCGCAATGGAAATTAGACAGGGAACCGATCATTCCATACTGTTGCTTGCGGTCTGTCTGACCTGTCTCGGCGTAGTCATGGTGTTTTCTTCCTCGTCGATCATGGCCGTGCGCGATTACGGCGACAGCCTGCATTTTCTCAAGCGGCAGGGGCTTTATGCGCTGATCGGCTTCGGGGTCATGGCGCTGATGATGCGCATCGATCTCGAAGTCCTGCGCAAAGGAGCCTGGCCGGTGCTGGGAGTGTGCGCCCTGCTGCTGGTGGCCGTGCTGATCCCCGGCGTCGGTAAAAAGGTCGGCGGTGCTGCTCGCTGGATTCGTGTCGCCGGAATTACCTTCCAGCCGGCGGAATTCGCCAAGATCGGCCTGGTGCTGTTCATGGCCCATTCCCTGGCCCGCAAGCAGGAAAAGGTCAAGAGCTTCAAACTCGGTTTTTTACCGTACATGCTGATCCTCGCTGTGCTGCTCGTGCTGCTGCTGGCCCAGCCGGATCTCGGCAGCGCCCTGACCATCGGCATCGTGGCGATCGCCATGCTGCTGGTGGCCGGAACACGTTTAAGCTACCTGCTCGGTGTTGCCCTGATCGCTTTGCCGTTTCTCTACTTCATGGTCATGAATGTCGATTACAGACGCCGGCGCATCATGGCGTTTCTCAACCCCTGGGAAGATCCGAGCAATACCGGCTTCCAGATCATCCAGAGCTGGATCGCCTTCGGTTCCGGCGGCGCCTTCGGCCAGGGTCTGGGGGAAAGCAAACAGAAGCTTTTCTTCCTCCCTGAGGCCCATACCGATTTCATCTTCTCCGTGGTCGGTGAAGAGCTTGGCTTTATCGGTGTGATCGTGATCGCCGCCATGTTCATGCTGCTGATCATGCGCGGCATGAGGACCGCGCTGAACGCGCCGAACGAGTTCAGCTGCTTTTTGGCCTTTGGTCTCACCCTGCTGATCGGCATGCAGGCCTTTGCCAACATGGCCGTGGTCATGGGGATGGTCCCGACCAAGGGTTTGGCCTTGCCGTTTCTCTCCTACGGAGGGACCAGCCTGGTGACCACCCTCGGGGCCATCGGCATCCTTTTGAACGTGTCGCGTCATCTGCCGGGAGAGCTCCGATGAAACTGCTGCTGGCCGGTGGCGGCACCGGCGGACACCTTTTCCCGGCGATTGCGCTGGCAGAGCAGCTCAAGTTGGAGGAGCCTCAGGGTGACGTGCTTTTTGTCGGTACGGCAAGAGGGCTGGAGGCGCGCATGCTGCCGGAGCTTGGCTGGCAGCTGGAAACGATCGAAATGAGTGGCTGGGCGGGCCTCGGCTGGTTTGCCCGCCTCAAGGTGTTCGGCAAGTTGATGAAGAGTTTTGGTCAGTCAAAACGGATCCTGCGGCAATTCAGTCCGGACGTCGTGGTCGGCGTCGGAGGCTACGCCTCGGTTCCCGTCCTGCTGGCGGCAAAGGTCATGGGGATACCGTACCTGATTCATGAGCAGAATGCCTGGCCAGGCATGGCCAACCGCTTGCTGGGGCGCTGGGCAAAACGTGTCTGCCTCTCCTTCAGCGAGGCCGACCGAGCTTTTCATAGCAGCGCAACGGTCCTGACCGGCAATCCGGTGCGAGCGGCTATGGAGCATTGCCCAAACATCCCGGAAGATGAGCTCTGTCTGCTGGTGTTCGGCGGCAGCCAGGGCGCACAGGCCATCAACCGGGTGGTGCTCGCCGCCTTGCCATACCTCGCTGAGTGGCGTGAGAAACTGGCCATCGTACATCAGTCGGGGCAGCGTGGCCTCGAAGAGACAGTGCAGGGTTACCAAGAGAATGGCTGGCCACAGTTCGATGTTCAGCCGTTCATCAAGGATATGGCCCAGGCCTATGCCAAGGCGACGCTGATTGTCTGCCGGGCCGGAGCAACGACCCTCGCTGAGTTGACCGCCTGCGGCCGTCCGGCCGTGCTGGTACCATATCCGCACGCGGCGGCCGGTCATCAGTCCGGCAACGCCCGGGCTATGGCCGTCAAGGGGGCGGCCATGATGATGGAGGAAACCGACCTGACCCCGGAGCGCCTGGCCAAGCTTGATCGATGGCCTGCTTAGAGACCGGTCCAGCCTCCTGTCGATTGCAGCTGCCGCCAAGGGGTTGGCGCGGCGCGGTGCTGCCGCGCGGATATTGCTGGAATGTCGCAACGTCCTCGCAGAGTCCGCATGAAGGGAAAGATCATGTACGGCAAGATTCAGAAAATTCACTTCGTCGGCATCGGTGGCATCGGTATGAGCGGGATTGCCGAAGTACTCATCAACCTGGGCTACCAGGTGTCCGGTTCCGATCTCAAGGAAAGCGACATCACCCGGCGGCTGGCCAGCCTTGGCGGCACGATTGCCTACGGGCACCGTTCCGAGAATCTCGCCGAGGTGGATGTGGTCGTGACCTCGACGGCGGTGAACCAGAAGAATCCCGAGGTCCAGGAAGCCCATCGCCGCAAGATTCCGGTCATCCCGCGCGCCGAGATGCTGGCTGAACTGATGCGCATGAAGTACGGTATCGCCATTGCCGGGACCCACGGCAAGACGACCACCACCAGCATGGTGGCCACCGTGCTATCCCATGGCGATATAGACCCCACCGTGGTCATCGGCGGCCGGCTCGATTCGATCGGTTCCAATGCCAAATTGGGGCAGGGCGAATTCCTGGTGGCTGAGGCCGATGAATCGGATGGCTCGTTTCTCAAGCTGTCCCCGACAATCGCCGTGGTGACCAACGTCGATGCCGATCACCTCGATTTCTATCGCGACCTCGATGAGATTCGCGCGACCTTTATCGACTTCATCAACAAGGTCCCCTTCTACGGCCTGGTCGTCCTCTGCCTGGATGATGAAAATCTGCAGGGGCTGATTCCGCAGGTCAAAAAGCGCCTGGTGACCTACGGCCTGACCAGCCAGGCGGATTTCCAGGCGTCCGACATCGAACACAAGGCCGACCGCACCAGCTTCCTGGTGCACTATCGCGGCGAGGCCCTCGGCCGTCTCAATATCCGCATGCCGGGGCGCCACAATGTTCTCAATGCCCTAGCCGCCGTCGCGGTCGGCATGGAATTGGACCTGCCGTTTGCCAAGATTGCCGAGGGGTTCCACGATTTTGGCGGTGTCCAGCGGCGCTTCCAGGTCAAGGGCGAAGCCCAGGAGATCATGGTGGTGGATGATTACGGCCATCACCCGGCAGAAATCAAGGCAACCCTGGCGGCGGCCCGTTCCGGGTGGAATCGGCGGGTAGTTGCCGTGTTCCAACCGCATCGCTATAGCCGCACCGAGGCGCTTTTTGACGATTTCACGACTGCCTTCTACCAGGCTGACCACATTGTCGTGATGGACATTTATGCAGCCGGCGAAGAACCCCATCCGGGGGTCTCCGCAGAGAAACTGGCGAGCGGCATCAGCGGCCATGGTCACCGGTCATGTTGTTACACCGGTGACGTGGAGTCGACCATCGAACACCTTCAGGCCGTTTTGCAGCCCGGCGATATCGTCATCACGCTCGGTGCCGGCAATGTCTGGCAGGTCGGTGTAGAGCTGCTGCAGCTCCTGCAGAACCAAACCTGATCGATAAACACGCAGGAATGGGAAGAAGTGTTATGTCCAGAGACAACGAACTGAAAAACAGAAAGATTGCCGTATTGATGGGAGGCCTCTCCGCAGAGCGGGACGTCTCGCTGAGAACCGGCCAGGCTGTTTTGCAGGCATTGCTCGAAAATGGCTGTAACGCTGTGGCTGTCGATGCCGGCCACGACCTGCCGGAACAGTTACGGGCCGCTGCTGCCGAGGTGGCTTTCATCTGTCTGCACGGTCGCTATGGTGAGGATGGTACGGTCCAGGGGCTCCTTGAGATGTTGCAGATCCCCTACACCGGCAGCGGCGTGATGGCCTCGAGCGTGGCCATAGACAAGGTTGTGACCAAGCAGATCCTTTTGTACCACGAGATCTCGACGCCGGGTTTCGTCGCGTTCCGTGCCGGGGATGACCGCAAGACGCTGCTCGAGCGCTGTCGGCATTTCCCGCTGGTGGTCAAGCCGGCCCGAGAGGGTTCGACGATCGGTATCAGCATTGTTCGCGACCGAGCCCAGCTCGAAGCGGGCCTTGCTGAAGCGCTGCTGCACGACGACCTGGTCCTTATCGAGGATTTCATCCAGGGCGATGAAGTCACGGTCAGTGTCCTCAATGGCGATGCCGCTGCCGATCATCCAGATCGTGCCGAAAAGCGGGTTTTACGATTACACCTCGAAGTACACCCCCGGGCAGACCGAGTACCTGCTCCCTGCCCCCCTGGAAGCGGTCCTCTACAACCGCCTCCAGGAGGTGAGCGTGGCGGCCTGCCGGGCGCTGTCCTGCCGTGGCGCCGCCAGGGTCGATTTCATGGTGCGGGAACGGGAATTTTTCTGCCTCGAAGTCAACACCATCCCCGGCATGACCGCGACCAGCCTGCTCCCTAAAGCGGCAGCCGCGGCCGGGATGACATTTAACGAACTGGTGATGCAGATCCTTGCCGATGCAGGGCTGAACAAATAATGCAACAAGCGGATGAAGCGATGCGCGACCTGAAGGCTGACAAGCAGAAGAAGATCAAAACCAACAAGCGCAAGCTGGAGAAGCAGCCGCGCGACTGGAAAAAGCTCTTCCATTGCCTGCTGCGCATCGGCATCGCCTCCGGCAGCGGTTTCCTGCTGGTCAGCGGCGCCCTGCTGACGGCCCAGATGCTGCTGGAGTCGGGCTATTTCGGCGTGCAGCAGGTCCGCGTCGAGCAGCAGGTGAGAGTCAGCGAAGGTGAAATTCTCGAGGCCTCCGACATCAAGATCGGCGACAGCCTGTTCGATCTCGAACTGCACATGATCGGGCGCAAGATCGAGGAGCACCCGTGGATCGCCAGGGCCGACGTGGAACGTTCCTTTCCGGACCAGGTGGTGATTCGGGTCGTGGAGCGGCAGCCCAGGGCCATCATTGACCTGGATTATCTCTACTATGTCGACAAGACGGGCAACGTCTTCAAGATGCTGGAGGCAGGAGACCAGCTCGATTACCCGGTGATCACCGGCATCAATCGCCAGTACCTGCTCGATCACCCGGAGCAGACCCAGGACTGCCTGAACCTGGCGCTGGCAGCTCATGGATGACCTGGAGGGGCGGGCGCTGTTCAACCTGGAAGACGTGTCGGAGATTCACTATGACCAGCAGGAGGGCTTGATCCTGCACACCCTGATCGGCGGCGTGCCGGTCCGTCTGGGTAAACAGGGGTTTACCGCCAAGCTGAACCGCCTGGAGAAGATTTACAACGATCTGGAGCCGCGTCTTGCTGGCTCTCAAATACATCGACTTGAACGTGACTGACCGCGTGATCGTCAAGGTGGATACGAAACGCACGGTCGACAGGAGTTAGCAATGCGGAAGGGGAGAGACATGAACAACAAACGAGAAAATCTGATTGTCGGGCTCGATATCGGCACAACCAAGATCTGCGCCATTGTCGGAGCCATGACCGACGAGGGGCTTGATATCGTCGGGATCGGTACCAGCCCTTCGCGCGGCCTGCGCAAGGGCGTGGTCATCAACATCGAAAGCACGGTCAACGCGATCCGCAAGGCGATCCAGGAAGCCGAGCTGATGGCCGGCTGCGAGATCAAGTCGGTGTTTGCCGGGATCGCCGGCGGGCACATCAAGGGGATCAACTCCCAGGGCGTGATCGCCATCAAGAACCGCGAGGTCACCAACGAGGATGTGCGACGGGTGATCGATGCGGCCAAGGCCCTGGCCATCCCGATGGATCGGGAAGTCATCCACATCCTCCCGCAGGAATTCATCATCGACGACCAGGACGGCATCAAGGAGCCGCTGGGGATGAGCGGCGTGCGCCTGGAGGCGCGGGTGCATATCGTCACCGGGGCGGTCGCCAGCGCCCAGAACATCATCAAGAGCTGCAACAAGGCGGGCGTCGATGTCGGCGATATCGTCCTCGAGCAGCTGGCCTCATCGGAGGCCGTGCTGACCCCCGACGAGAAGGACCTCGGCGTCGCCCTGGTCGATATCGGCGGCGGCACCACGGACATCGCCATCTTTGTCGACGGCGCGATCAAGCACACCTCGGTGCTGTCTCTGGGCGGCAATCACCTGACCAACGACATCGCCGTGGGCCTGCGCACGCCGACCGCCGAAGCGGAAAAGATCAAGCAGATTTCGGGGTGCTGCCTGACCTCGATGGTCGGCAAGGACGAGACCATCGAAGTCCCGTCGGTGGGCGGTCGTGAACCGCGCATCCTGTCCCGCCAGCTGCTCGCCGAGATCCTCGAGCCGCGGGTCGAAGAGATCTTCACCCTGGTCAACCGCGAGATCGTCAAGAGCGGCTTCGAGGACCTGATCGCTTCCGGCGTCGTTCTCACCGGCGGTTCGGCGATCCTGCCAGGGATGCCGGAGCTGGCCGAGCAGATCTTCGACCTGCCGGTACGGCGCGGCAAGCCGACCGGAATCGGCGGGCTGACCGACGTGGTCAACTCGCCGATCTATGCCACCGGCGTCGGTCTGGTGAAGTATGGCAGCCGCAACATGCAGACCCGCAATTTCGTCATCGGCCAGGAGAACCTGTTCGATCGCGTCACGCGGCGCATGAAAGAGTGGTTCGGCGAATTTTTCTAAACAGCAAATCAAGGCCGAGGCCTGAACGTAAACGGACCGTCGCAACGGAGAAGCGTCGGTCACAACCATGACGGAGGGAGTCATCATGTTTGAATTTGACGAGAATGTGGACCAGGTCGCAAAAATCAAGGTGGTCGGTGTCGGTGGCGGCGGCAGCAATGCCGTCAATACGATGATTGCAGCGCACATCGACGGTGTGGAGTTCATGGTCGCCAATACCGATGCCCAGGCCCTGCGGGCCAACCTGGCGCCGCTGCGCGTGCAGCTTGGCCCCAAGCTGACCAAGGGGCTCGGTGCCGGCGCCAACCCGGAAGTCGGCCGCAGCGCGGCTGAGGAAGACCGGGCCCGGCTGAAGGACCTGCTGCAGGGCGCCGACATGGTGTTCATTGCCGCCGGTCTGGGCGGCGGCACCGGCACCGGCGCCGCGCCGGTGATCGCCGAGGTGGCCAAGGAGGTCGGTGCGCTGACCGTCGCCGTGGTGACCAAGCCCTTCGGCTTCGAAGGCAAGCAGCGCATGGCCAAGGCGGTGCAGGGGGTCGAGGAGCTCAAGCAGATCGTCGACTCGCTGATCCTGATCCCCAACGACCGGCTGAGCGGACTGGCCGGCAAGAAGATGGGCATCCTCGATGCCTTCAAGCCGGCCGACGACGTGCTGCGCCAGGCTGTGCAGGGGATCTCCGACCTGATCACCACCCACGGCATGATCAACGTCGACTTCGCCGACGTCAAGTCGGCGATGAGCGAGCGCGGCATGGCGATGATGGGGATCGGTCTCGGCGAAGGGGAAAATCGCGCCATGACCGCCGCCCAGCAGGCGATCAGCAGCCCGCTGCTCGAAGAGATCGATATCTCCGGCGCCAAGGGCGTGCTGGTCAACGTGACCGGTTCCTCGAGCATGACCATGGACGACTACCAGGAAGTTGCCAACATCATCCACGAGAAAGTCCACGAAGATGCCAACATCTTCATCGGCCTGGTCATCAACGAGGCCATGGGTGACAAGATCCAGGTGACCGCGATCGCCACCGGCTTCGGCTGCTCCTTCGACACCTCGAAGCGTTCCAGCACGGACCTGGGTCGACCGGAGCACCGAACCCGACCAAGATCGATCGCGACATCCCGGCGTTCATCCGCAACCAGAATCAGGACAAGCCGCGGGCCAGCATGCGGATTGGCAGCTACAATGAAGACGAGGAGTACGATATCCCGACGTTCTTGCGCAAACGCGTCGATTAAACAGAGATCATCGCTTCCTGAAGGGCCGGTTGTCGCGGCCCCGACGGACAACCGCTGGAATTCAATACTGCGGCTTGTCAACGAGCGAGCGGCCGTGCCGGTTCTCCGCCCGGCGTTTGACGGTTCGTTCAAGAGCTCCACGACTGCCTGTTATGCGACTCCCTCGACTACTTTGGGCCGCCCTGTGCGGCCCTCTTTTTTTATGGCGTGTAGGTTAACGTGGTTTATTCAGTAAAGTTGCAGGGCAGGGGTTTCGTGGCAAGCTGTCGGCGGGGACACCGTGAAAACATGTGCCTTATTAACAGGATTGTTTTTATCTTTCAAGTCAAAGGCAAGTCGCTTCCCTTAGAGTTCTCTTGTGCATATGGTCGAATAAGAGTGGAATTTTCAACATGATCCCAATAGCCACTTGCGAGCATTGTCAACGTTGCTGAATACGCCGATATTGAAGCCGCGGTTGACAGCGACCGTCTCGGCAAACTTTACGTCTTGAAAAGACGCTTTATCTAGGTTTACAAAAGCGATCTTCCAGCCTCTATGCACGCCACATTCGTCTAAACTGGAATTGATCAGAAAGGCATCCAAAGCGGGGTACTTCCCCGTTGCACTGGAAATCACCAGGAGTTTCACGAGCTTCTTTTTACTCGTCACCCTTGAGACCTCTCGCCAAGCTTCCATTGCACTACTGGTCAACTCTTTTTTTTCTCTTTCACCAGAGATTTCGACCAGAAGCACTCCGTCCTCATCTTGAAAGTTCAGTTTGTATGCCACAGACAACTCCAAGTCTGGTTAAAGGCCCAAGTTAAGCGGGCTGTGGTTGGGAAGGGTCCTTTATAATGTGTATAGAAACTTTTACGCGAACCACCGACGTATCACCCTGTCTGCCTGAGCGTTTGGTCAGGTGTGACCATTCACCCATCAGAGAAGAGGTCCCCTGCCGTGTACTTCAGCCCGGTGTCGCAGGCCACAGTGACCACTGTCTTGTCCGGCCCTAGCTCACTAGCGAGAGACAAGGCCGCGACGACATTCAATCCCGACGAAGTCCCGACAAACAGGCCTTCCTCTTTCGCAAGTCTGCGACACATCTTGCGAGCCGCAGACTCAGGAACGCCACGTGTTTTATCATACAGAGAGCGGTCGAGTAAAGGTGGCAGAAAACCCACTGCCGCTTGAAGAAATCGTATGTTCGTTAGCATTGCTGACTGAGCTTTGATTTGGGCTCGGTCAAGCATGCCAGATTGGATATCCATGCCAACGACTTGCCCCTGTGGACCCACTTGTTTGGAGAGTGGGATAGCTAGCCGACCGGGGCCGCAGCCAACGTCCAACACGGACATGCCAGGGCGAAGATCCAGGTTTTGTATAATCACCGCGGCACGGTTAGTTTTGGTAAAGGGATTGTCTAATTCGACGAGCCAGCGCAGCCACATTGGCATGGAAGAGAATGACGACGGGACGCAAGACGCCATACGATTGCAATAAAGAAGATTGCTGCGACTAAAATCAGCAAAATAAATGCATATTTTTCCATTATGACACTCTAGCGCTCTTGGGCTATAATCAATTTCAGACAGCTAACTAGTAAATAGATGGAAAAATAGCGGTCTAATAAGTATGAATCGACTAACGGTTTATTCGATTGATTGGTCTGGAAAATCATACGGATGGAAGGACCTCCTCCCAGATGTGTAACACGCCGATCCCGCTTGATTCCCGCGTTTTATCTTCGCCCCTGCGCCATTTTCTTGACGCATTGATTGATCTCTTGATTTTTGTAACAGTTTAATGTCCCATGGATCAATCTTTTGATGTTGTTTTGCTATTGAGTTCAAATCGTTGGAGGAATTATGGCAAAGCCGCAACCCTTGGGCCAGTGCCACTCCGTCTTTCGTGGTTGTCATCTGTAGACGATAGACAGCAAGCTTTAACGAGGTATCATTTTGAATCGTTGGCGGTTCATCATTTCATCCCCCCTCAAGATATGGAGATTAGCGATGCGCACACCGTTTATCCGTTATCTGCAACTCTTTTCGATCCTCACCTGCCTGGCATTGCTGATTGGCTGCAGCGAGCAGGCCGCTGCGCCGGAAGCCGCACCGAAAGCCGTTAAACCGGCCAAGCAGGTCTACGAGTGGAAGCTGGCCATGACTTGGCCCGACAATTTCCCGATCTTCAGCGATGCGGTCAAGCACGTGGCCGAGCAGGTCAAGATCATGTCCCAAGGTGAGTTGCTCATCGACATTGACGGGGCGAACAAGCACAAGGCGCCGCTCGGCATCCTCGACATGGTCAATGCCGGCCAGTACCAGATGGGGCACACCGCGTCCTACTACTGGAAGGGCAAGGATGCCAGCACGATGTTCTTCACCACCATGCCCTTCGGCATGACCGCCCCCGAGCAGTACGCCTGGTTCTATTACGGCGGCGGCATGGACCTGATGCAGAAGGTCTTCGCCAAGCACGGCGTCTACTCTTTCCCCGGTGGCAACACCGGCGTGCAGATGGGTGGCTGGTTCCGTAAAGAGATCAAGACTCTCGATGACCTCAAGGGACTGAAGATGCGCATCCCCGGGTTCGCCGGTGAGATTCTCTCCCAGTTGGGTGTCACCGTGACCAACATCCCCCCCGGCGAGCTCTACACCTCCCTGGACCGCGGTACCATCGACGCCCTCGAATGGGTCGGCCCGGCCCTCGACCTGAAGATGGGCTTCCAGAAGATCGCCCCCTACTACTACACCGGCTGGCATGAGCCGGCCTCCGAGCTGCAGTTTTTGGTCAACCGCAAGGCCTTCGACGAGCTGCCCAGGCACCTTCAGGAGATTCTGGTCACCGCCATGAAGGCCGAGACCCTGGATGCCTACGCGCGGATGTTCAACGACAACGCGGTCAACTTCGCCGCCATTCGCACCGACTACCCCGAGGTCAAGGTCAAGACCTTCTCCCCGGAGATACTTGAGGCGATGAAGGCGGCCAACAACCGCCTGCTCGAAGAGGCCGCCGCCAAGGACCCGCAGTTCAAGGAGATCCTCGACTCCCAGCGTGCTTACCTGGCCAAGGCTAGGGCCTGGTCGATCGTGTCCGATTACGCCTACATGAAGGACAACCAGTAGTACAGCAAAGCGGCACGACGAGGTGGCAGGTGACCGGGAGGCGGAGCGTGACTCCGTCTCCCTTGTTTTTTCTCTCGGACAGGTCTGCTGCGAGAGATCGATTGATATCTCCGCTCTTCTTCACCGTAGAATGTGATCGATGTCTCATCACCTGATCGAAAAATACCGCCTACGCCTTGCCCAGGAAGCCGGGGCGATGGCTAATCCCCGGGGCGGGCGCATGAGCGTGGCCTTGGTCTATCCGAACACCTATCACCAGGGGATGAGCAACCTGGGGCTGCAGACCGTCTACCGCATGCTCAACAGCCGCGAGGATACGCGCTGCGAGCGCTTCTTCCTCCCGGACCCCGATGACCTCAACGAGCATCGCCGTACCGGCTTTCCACTGGTCTCGGTAGAATCACAGCGGCCGCTCGGTGATTTCGACCTGGTGGCCTTCTCCGTCTCCTTCGAAAACGATTACCTTAACCTGCCGGCCCTCTTCGAGCTCGGCCGCCTTCCCCTGTGGCGCGGGGAGCGCGACGAACGCCACCCTCTGGTGCTGTGCGGCGGGGTCTGCGCCTTCCTCAACCCGGAGCCGTTGGCCGAGATCATGGATCTCTTCGCGGTGGGCGAAGCCGAGGTCATCCTCCCGCCGCTGCTGGCCGGTTTACTCGCTGTGGAACGGCCCAGCCGGGAAGAGTTGCTCTGCCAGCTGGCGCAACTTCCGGGGATCTACCTGCCTGATGGCTATACCGTCAGTTATGCAGACACCGGCGAACTGCAGGAGATGACCCCGCGCGCCGCCTTCCCGGAACACGTCCAGCGCCAGTGGCAGCACGATCTCGACGACAGCCAGAGCCGCACCTGTGTCGCGACGCCGGACACGGAATTCGGCAGCATGCAGCTTGTGGAAGTCTCTCGCGGCTGCCCACGCGCCTGTCGCTTCTGCGCCGCCGGTTTCATCTACCGGCCGTTTCGCGAACATTCCCTTGCGCACCTGCGCCGCGAGATTCTCCAGGAGAATGGCGCGGTCGGCCGGGTTGGCTTGGTGGCCGCCGCGGTCTCAGATTACGGAGAACTGGCTGATATTGGCCGTGACATCCTCGCGCATGGCGGCGAGGTGTCGGTGTCGAGCGTGCGCATCGACGCTATCACCGCCGCCCAAATCAGCGTCCTCGCCGATGCCGGGCACAAGACGCTGGCCCTGGCTCCGGAGGCCGGCAGCCAGCGGATGCGGGACGTGATTAACAAGGGGATTAATGAAGTGCAGATCCTCGCTGCCGTCAGGCTGCTGGCTGAGGGCGGCATCCCGAACCTCAAGCTTTATTTCATGATCGGCTTGCCCACGGAAACGGCATGTGATGTTGATGAAATCGCTGATTTAACGATGGAAATCCGCCAGGTCTGGGAAGAAATCGGCAAGCAGCGTGGCCGCCTCGGGCGCCTCCACCTGTCGGTGAACCCGTTTGTACCGAAGCCCTGGACTCCGTTGCAGTGGGCGCCAATGGAGCGACGCGCAGCGCTGGAAAAGAAATACCGCCTGCTGCAGAAGCGCCTGCGACCACTGCCGAATGTCGAGCTGAATTTCGAATCATTGCGGCATGCCGAGATTCAGGGGTTTTTGGCTCGAGGCGACCGCCGTATCGGGCGCGTCCTACCGCTGATGGCCGCGGGCGCCGGTTTGAAGGCGGCTTGTCGCCAAATCGGTCTCGACCCCGACTTCTACCTGCACCGCGAGCGTGGCGCGGACGAGCTCTTCCCCTGGGACATCATCGCGCAGGGGGTGCAGCGCGGGCATTTGCGCACGGAATACGAACAGGCGCTGGCGGCCCGCCCCGGCTATGTCTGCCGGCCCGGCTGCCGGCGCTGCGGCTTGTCCTGTTGATTCCGCTGCCTTCTCGGAATCCCTCCTTACTTCTTTGCTCAGCGCTGTTGCCGTGACTCCCCTTTAAGTCCTCTTTTATGGCAAAGGGCACTTGGCCGAATGCAAAGATCATCTTCTTCAGGTATGATTCTTTCGTGACTCGAGACGCAATATGGTTGTAGCTGCTCATCTGTTCAGGGAAGCAAACGGAGGACAACATGCTCAGCACTGAATGGCTGCTCAAGGAGAAAATTCTGATTCTAAGACCGCAAGGGAAGCTTGCAGCAGAGGACTTTGCCCGGCTGGCCAACGAAGTCGATCCCTACCTCGAGGATGCCGGGGAGCTTAACGGTCTGCTCATAGAGACGGAGTCCTTTCCTGGGTGGCACGACTTTGCCGCCCTGCTTTCGCACTGGCGTTTTGTCAAGGCGCATCATCAGAAAATCCGCAAGGTTGCAGCCGTCACCGACAGCGGCTTCCTGGCCATCCTGCCAGCGGTTGCGAGTCATTTCATCAAGGCAGAGGTCAAGCACTTTGCCTACCATGACAAACAGGTCGCGCTGCAATGGCTGACGGGCGCATAGCCGACCCGTCATGGAAGCGTATATCGAACATTACGGCTACCTGGCGGTCCTTCTCGGCACCTTCCTAGAAGGTGAAACCGTGCTGGTGCTGGCTGGCTTTGCCGCCCATCGTGGCTACCTCAACCTACCCTTGGTGATCTGCAGCGCTTTCACCGGAACGGTCATTGGCGATCAGCTGTTTTATTATCTCGGCCGCACACACGGCCAGGTTGTCTTGAATCGGCGGCCATCATGGCGAGCTAAGGTTGAAAAATCACAGGCACTGATTGCCACGCACCAGATCCTGATCATCCTTTGTTTTCGTTTCCTCTACGGGTTGCGCACTGTAACGCCATTCACCCTGGGCCTTGCCGGTGTCCCGCGCAGAGTCTTCATCCCACTGAATATTCTGGGGGCCTCGATTTGGTCTGTTGCTATCGGCTGGGCCGGCTACCTGTTCGGCCAGGCCCTTGAAACCCTATTCGGCCGCTTGAAGCACCTTGAACTCTGGATCATGATGGGGATTGCTGTGCTTGGCCTGGCGATCTGGCTTGTCCACTTCTGGCATGCTCGGCAGGCCGGGCCCGATTGCCGTTCCTGAGCTGCTCAACCCTGCACAAGACCTCACTGTCCATGGATCCGGAAGTGGTTGCGATCTGCAGAATGTCCATTCGCGTGCGATATGCTTGAAGTATGGCGCTGGAGACATTCAATGGGTATACTGCAGACAGTTTTGAGCCGAGACATCTGTTTGCCATAAGATTACGAAAAGATTGTTGATCAGGAGAGTGTAAATGTCTGAAGCAAAGCTGCTACTACATAAAGACGGCGCCCTTGCGACGATAACCTTTAATAACCCCAAGGCTCTCAATGCCCTGAGCGTGGCGGCCTTCGAGCATCTGGAAAAGCTCTTCGATGAGTTGGCACAGGATGCCGGTATCCGCGTGGTGATCCTCACCGGCGCCGGCGATAAAGCTTTCGTTGCCGGCGGTGATATCAATCACCTGGCGTCTCTTGATGCCGACAGCGCCCGTGACTTTGCCCTGTTGGCGCAGCGAGTCATCGACCGGATCGAAAATTTCCCCAAGCCGGTGATTGCCGCCATCAACGGCTATGCGCTCGGCGCCGGCTGTGAACTCGCCATGGGCTGCGACCTGAGGGTTGCCGCCGATACGGCAAAGTTCGGGCAACCGGAAGTCAAACTCGGTATTATCCCCGGTTTTGCCGGAACCCAACGCCTGACGCGTCTGGTCGGCAAGGGGAAGGCCAAGGAACTGATATTTACCGGTGAGATGATCGATGCCGCAGAAGCCTGTCGCATCGGCCTGGTCAACCGTGTGGTGGCCAGTGAGCGGCTGCTGGCAGAGACCCGCGCCCTGGCATTGAGTATGTGCGACAAGAGCGCTTCGGCAATCAAGTTTGCCAAGGAAGCGATCGATAACGGCCTGGAGATGGAATTTGCGCGCGCTTCACGCTACGAGGCGGACCTCTTTGCCCTCTGTTTCACGACGGCAGACTGCAAAGAGGGCATCAGTGCCTTTCTGGAGAAACGTCCTGCCAAGTTCTGAGATATGCCGACATGACTGCCCCCCGTGGCTGCGATTGAGCCTGCTGCTGATGCTTCTGCTGCTTTTCCCCTCCGCTGCGTTTGCCGATCAGGATCCTGCAAAACCTGACCTCGCGGGGATTTTCAGCGTTCAGGTCGAAAACGACCTGTGGGGCAATGGGACCGACCGTCATTACACCCACGGCACCCGGTTCTCCTATCTTTCCAGTGAAGCCACCCCGGTCTGGCTGGAGAAGGCTTCTGCCTATGTGCCGTTCTTCAGTCGGCGTGGTCACCTGCGGACCAGTTATGCTGTCGGCCAAAGCATCTTCACACCGGAAGACATCTCCGAAAAGAAACTGATCAGAGATGATCGCCCCTATGCCGGGTGGCTGTACGGGGCGATCGGCCTGATCTCCGATCACCGCTTGCGCGACGGCGGCCTGCAATCGAAACGGCTTGATTCCCTCGAATTGAACGTCGGGGTGGTTGGCCCGGCGTCCTACGCTGAAGAAACCCAGACAACCGTGCACAAGATTGTCGGTTCCCCGCAACCGAAAGGATGGAGCCATCAACTGGACAACGAATTGGGGGTCATGCTGGTCTACGACCGGCAGTGGCAGGCCCAGTACAACTCCGAATTCTGGGGCCTCGGCGTTGACCTCTCACCCCATGTTGGCGGGACGCTCGGTAATGTCATGACCAGCGTCAATTGCGGTACGACCGTGCGGGTCGGACGCGACCTGCCGAGCGATTATGGCCCGCCATCGATTCGTCCGAGTCTCCCCGGTTCCGGGTTCTTCCGGCCGACCGGTGATTTTGGTTGGTATCTCTTCGCCGGGGTGGAGGGGCGTTATGTTGCGCACAGCATCTTCCTCGACGGCAATACCTTCAGTCACAGTCACAGCGTTGACCGTGAACCCTTGGTCGGTGATGTCCAGGTTGGCCTGGTGCTGACCTGGAGGGAGTTCCGCATGAGCTTTACCAATATCTTCCGCACCGACGAATTCAAGGGACAGAGCTCTGCCACCGAGTTCGGTTCGATCAGCCTGTCCTTTCGTCTCTAACCTACAGAGACCCTGCCTCTCCGATCAGCGGTTTAGCTTGTGGGCGATTTCCGCGACATGATGCCCCTGGAAGCGGGCGATAGCAAGCTCGTTGTCACTTGGCTGGCGTGAGCCGTCACCGCCGGCCAAGGTGGATGCACCATAGGGTGTGCCGCCGGTAATTTGGTCCATCTTCATCAGCCGGGTCTCGGTGTAAGGGACGCCGACGATCACCATGCCGTGGTGCAGCAGGGTCGTATGGAAGCTGGTAATGGTGGTCTCCTGTCCGCCATGCTGGGTGGCTGTCGAAGTAAAGACGCTGCCAATTTTACCGACCAGGGCTCCCGACATCCACAGCCCACCGGTCTGATCCAGGAAGTTACGCATCTGGGCGCACATATTGCCGAATCGGGTGGGGGTGCCAAAGATGATGGCATCGGCCGTAGCGAGATCGCTCGGAGCGGCAGTGGGCACTACTGCAAACTCTGCCCGGGCAGCTTTGGCTCCGCTCTTCTCGAGGGCCTCTTCCGGCATGAGCTCCGGTACCTGCAAAAGCTTGACCTGTGCGCCTTCGACTTCGCGCACGCCCTCCGCCACGGCCTCGGCAAGTTTGTAGACATGTCCATACATGCTGTAAAAGACGATATGCACCTTGGTTGACATGAATTCCTCCTTTGTCCTGATGTCCTGTTCGCCTGCTCGTTGATCTCCTTGTTTGTTCTCTTCCCATTTTAACAAATCCTGGCTCTTCGCAAGTGCTCCCGCGACAAGACGGCCCTTCCTCCGACAGCCCTGAGCGCGCGTCGTACGGAAATAATGATAGAATTCTGGTCGAATCGTCAGACAAGGATCAAATCATGACTGCATATAAACCCTGGTATCGTCCGAGCCTCATGATCATGGTTGCGCTGCTTGTTCTGCTCGGCTGGTTTCTAATACACCCTTACCTCGGGCAGACCAATCTGAAGTCTCTGGTCAGCACAGCAGGCTTGAGCACTGTCAAAGTGCCACCCGAGTTTCGCGTCGACCTCTTTGCCTCAGGTCTGCAGGGCCCGCGTTTCATGCGGTTCGGCCCGAACGGTTCCCTGTATGTCGCCGAGCGTGGAGCGGGCCGCATCGTGGCGCTGAGCGACCGTGACGGTGACGGGGTTGCAGACCAGACCAGCGTCTTCGCCGCGCAGTTGGAGCGGCCGCATAGCCTGGTCTTTCATCAGAATGCCATGTTTGTGGGTGTCCCGAGCGGCATTGTGCGCCTCAGGGACAACGACGGCGATGGGTCAGCCGAAGAGCGCCAGATGCTGATCGACAACTACCCGACCGATGGCCACAGTACGCGCACTGTTGAATTTTTGCCGGATGGACGCATGGTGGTCTCTGTGGGCTCCAGCTGCAACGTCTGCGAGGAGAACGACAAGCGGCGTGCTGCCGTGCTGATCTACGATGGTCCTCAAGCCACGGGGGAACGGGTCTTTGCCAGGGGCTTGCGCAACGCTGTTGGTCTGGCCGTTCATCCTGACAGCGGGGACCTCTGGGCCACCAACAACGGCCGGGATCTGCTCGGCGACGACTTGCCGCCGGAAGCCCTCTACATCGTCCGAGATGGGCTCGATTACGGCTGGCCGCGCTGCCATAACGGCACCATCGTTGACCCGGAATACGGCAAACCGGGCGCCTGCCGCGACGTCGCCGTCCCGATTGTCAACATGCAGGCCCACTCAGCGCCGCTCGGCCTGGTCTTCTATACAGGTAAAAGTTTTCCCCGGGAGTATCATGGCGACCTTTTTATCGCTTTCCACGGTTCGTGGAACCGGAGTGTGCCGACCGGTTACAAGGTGGTTCGCCTGCCACTGCAGGGCGGCAAGCCACGTGGGCCTTTGGAGGATTTTGCCGTTGGCTGGCTAGATGCTGCGGAAGGCAGGGTGTCCGGGCGTCCGGTCGGGCTCGCTGTCGGGCCGGACGGTGCTCTGTACGTCAGTGACGACAAGGCCGGTATGATTTACCGGATCAGCTATGCAGGCAGGTCTATCGTCCGAAACACTTTACCTGAGGTTCATATTGCGCTAGATTGAAACGGTCTTTTGACATGTGCTAAAAAAGGGGGGCTGTCATGATCGCAGGGTCTTTTCAGCCCCTGTTGTAGGCATTTCGTTGGCCAGTGGCTTTTTGCTTGCCAGGGCGTCTTGGCATATAAGGTGATCAAGATTGTACCATCAATGAGATCATTTTACCGTGGGGAGGAGATGGCTTTATGCGAAGTTTATTGATTGATTGCAAGAAAATAGAAATGCTTGCCGGTAAAATCTATAAGCTCCTGGGCGATGACGAGGCTTATGCCAATGAGGTCCGCAAGGTTTTCCAGAAGCTGAGTGATGATGAACGGGCCCATGCGCGGCATATTGACCTGGTGCTGCAAGGGAATGAAGAAGAAGTTGATGCCTCCCAAATGATTGCCGGCGAAAAAATCAGTCAAGCGGTGACCCTCGCCGAGTCTTTTTTCCAGAAGGTTGAAAGGGAAAAGCTGGGTGAGGAAAATGCCTTGCGATTAGCCGTGGATATGGAGCAGCAGTTCATCAAAGTCCACGTACAGAATGCGTTGCATTTCCACAACTTGAAACTGGCTGAACTGTTCAATCAGCTCGGCCGCGAAGATGAGGCCCACCTGAACACTCTGAGGGAATGTCTGCAGTGGTGGCATGCCGAGCGCAAAAAAAAGGCGTAGGGGGCCTGATTTGCTGTGTATCTACATCAGTCCTCGCTCCGATGGGGCTTTTCTCGACCGACGAATTGCGAGACTAAAAAATCTTGATGTTGATGGTTTAAAAGCCCTTTACTTTTCAGAATCATGGCCACCAGGGTTAGCACCCAGGTGGCCATTGTTTTTGCGACAGGCTCTCGTCGTCTTTGACATGAAGTGTCAGGCCTTTCTCAACGCCAGCGTCGCATTGGCAGAAAAAATCAGCAGCGCACCACACCAACCTGCGGCGGTAAGCGCCGGGTCAGATGCCAATACCGGGCCGAGTAGGGCAGCCAGCAAGATTCTGCTCGAAGAAATGATGGACCCCTCCACTGCGGTGACATACAAAAAACCGTAGGTGAGCAGATACTGACCGAGCACTCCGGCAGCAGAACAGCCCAAAAGAAAAAACAGCTCCCTGGCATCGGGTATAAAGATGGCGTCGTGGAAAAAAACTAGCATCAAGACTGTTCCGATGCCAAACATGAAAAAAAGTATGGTCTGTGAATCGTGGTGGCGCCTACTGATATTAAGGTAAATAATCGCCGCTGCCGCGGTTACGCCAGAACATAAGCCCCACAGGTTCCCCCAGCTCGGCTGAATGTCCCCTGGCGAAACAATCAGCCAGACCCCGGTAAATGCCACCGCAACGATCATGAGTGACAGCAGGTCGCGTTGTTCGCGAAGAAAAAGCCATGAGAACACAGCAACAAAAAGAGGGTAGGTCATGTTGAGGATATTGGCCTCGGCCACCGATCCCATCGCAACGGCCTTGTAAAAACAGAACACAGCGACGGTGTTGGCCACTGCTCGACCGATAAGATAATGATATCTAATGGGTTGTAAGCACTTCTTTTTCAGAGTCATCGTGCAGGCGACGACGATGAAGCCGAGCAGGAACCGGGCAAAGACAAAATAGGCCGATTGAATCGTCACCTGGGGCTCGGCCCAGCGAATGATGAGTGTGGCAAGATAAAAGAAGAAGGCAGAGCCGAACACCGCAAAGCAGCCGACAGCTCGCCGGGACAACTTGGAAGCGAGGCGAAAAGAATCAAGATGCATAGGTCATCAAGCCGTCCTCAAAACATGCAACGTTTACCAAATGATCAAACCTGCAAAGGAGCATCCTGCAGAGCGGCGTCCTGTGTCGAAACAGTCGCGGCCGCATTCTACTCTGCAAGCCTCATGCAGAGCATCCTTTTTCATTTGCGAAAGAAAAAACGGCCTCGCCTGACCTGAATAGCATATTCAAGCGCAGGTGCTAAAATTAAAAGGCCGGTTCCCCGGAGCCCACTTGCCGGGCTGTGCCATCGGATAAACGTCCTTGGTCAGCTGAGCATTATCACGTAGCAGCGTTCTTGGAGGTTAAGCCATGCGAAGCATATTCATACTTCTGATCGGGTTATTGATGAATAGCGCAGCTTTTGGGGAGACGCAGGCGCAGCACGATAAACGAACCAATTATGATGGTTATGGTAGTGCGCATAATCGATATCAGAATGCTATCCTTATGAAGCCGCATGACAGCATTCTCAAGGGTGGCAAGATGGAATATTGGAATGGTTTAGATGAGTACCATTACAAAGAGAAACGCAGCAAGAAACGGGGTGGCAAGCATTGGGACAAAACCTGGAGGAATCGCTAATCCCTCCAGGGGTGCGACACTAAAGCTTGTCGTCGCAAGGCAACTCTCTGCAAGTTTCTAGAGCCCTGCATTTAAGAGTGAATCACTGGTATGTCCGGTTGCAAGTAACGCCTGGCTTGCAAACCGAGTTCATCCGGTTTGACTTCCAACCCTACGGCGGGTTTTGCTTCGTCACCATCGAGGAACCCCAGGCTGCTCACAAGATGCCAGCTATGTCCATCACGCAGGAAGTTGCGATATGGAGTCATGCGCCACTCGCCTGGGCGTTTGCCTCTTTTCATTAACTCAACCGCTTCAGTCACGAAGCTCTTCGCGGAATGTACGCCTACAGATTCGAACACCACGTTGCCGGCAAACCTGATTGCAAGGTCTCCGTTTTCATTCTCGTATAGCTGCGCACTCGCTTTGAAATTTATTTTCTGGCCCATCTCCGGCTCCTTTTGGTTGAGAGTGACCGTCTTTAATTGATATTGACATTATAGTACGGACTCTGTCTGGAAATCGAGGCCCCCCAGTCACAATCCACTCGGGCAAAATCTTTCTGCACACAGCAAAGCATTGTTTAGGGGACATTGACATAGAACCACTTGGATTGCAGCAACATTCTAATAAAATTCTTCGGCTGCTCCATCGTTGTCAGATGCAGGTAAGACTTAACGGCAAATTTTCCCGGCTCTAAGGCCATATAAACGTCGCTGATGACATCACCAGTCTGCCATGGTCCGACGTCCATCACCTTAATAATGGCTCTGCGCCGGTTCTCGGGCATCACCGCAAGTTGAGTCGCATGCGCTAGATATTCCTGTGGTGCCGGGCTGATATGTTTTGTCATGAGGTTGTGTTGCATCACCGCATGGGCGATTTCATGTGCGATCAATCCGGAATAATGAACATCGTCAAACGTCTCACCATACATTTCGGGCTGGTTCAAAGCAGCGAAAATGGCCTGGTATGACATCAGGTCAATGACGTCGCTTAGACAGTTATAGCTCCCGAAGGCATCATAACTCTCGCTCATGATCGACGTTTCAACAATATTAATATTGATCTTGCGCTGCGGATACAGATCATAATGGGCAAGAAAGTCAAGCGCTTTTCCTGCCGCCGCGCAGATCTTCTCGCGGTCGGCCGGGCTTTCCAGAGTCATGACGATGGCATAACGGTTGTTGCAAGAATATTCCGCGGCAGTCGTCTTTTTCGGGCAAAGCATCAACGCCAGGGCCAGCAGCAAGATCGGCTTGTAACGCACGAATCACCTCCCACTCACACGTTCTCATGTCTTCATCGAGATGCGGCCCAGTGTGAGATTGCTCCAAGTATAGCAGAGGTTGCAGTCAAGACACTCTGCAGGCAGCAACCGCATACATGTTCTGTCCCGTGACGGCCGTTGAAGGCCGTTCTGACCGGGTCTGAAGGTCACAATCGATAATCCGCAAATCGGCCTCACAGCATAGATTTTTCGAGGTTTCAAGGGCGCTGCCGTGTTTTTGTCCTCATCCATGCAAGAAGAGGGGTGCTTGAATCGTAAACTTCTGCTAGAATTCTTACCTTATTAGTCATATATTGGCCTCGTTTGCGTTTAAATGTGCCGCTCCCGGAGACTGTTACGCATGAAAATCTATAAATCGAATGAGCTTGTTGATGACCATGCAGGATCTTCTGTCCTTTGCAAAGAGAGTCCTGTCCACAAGCTTGACCTCAACATCCAACGACGGGTCGCCTTTGTGGCACATCTCTTCCAGAATGATGTCACCATTCGGACGTTGCTCGAATCGCTTGCTGAAGGGGTCGTGGTCATTGATAACAGTGCGACCATTGTTTTGGTTAACAAGCAAGTGGAAAAGTTATTCGGCTACACAAAAGATGAAATCGTTGGCCGCCCCCTGAACATTCTCCTTCCCGATAGGTCCCGCACAGCCCATCCGAAGCACGTGGAAGGATTTTTCGAAAAACCGAAAATCCGGCCCATGGGGCTGGAGCAGGAGCTGGCTGCACGCCACAAAAGTGGCCGTAATTTCCCGGTTGAAATTAGCCTCAGCCACCTGGATACGACCAGCGGCCGCCTGGCGATGGCCTTTATAACCGATATCACTCTGCGCAAAGAGGCCATGAGCAGCCTTGAAGCAAGGAACGAGGAACTCGACGATTTTGCCCATACCGTAGCCCACGACCTGAGGGGGTCTCTGGCCACGTTGATTGGATACAGTGAACTGCTGAACGATCCTGAGGCGAAGCTCAATGAAGACCAGACAAGGGAGTCCCTTAGCATCATCTATCGAATGAGCCGGAAGATGTCGGACATTGTCGATGAATTGCTGCTACTCTCCAGTGTGAGAAAAGAGGATGTCATTGTCGGCCCCCTTGATATGGTGCCGATCATCCATGAGGCGACCTTCCGGCTGAGGCAAAATATTGAGGAACAGGGAGCGAAAATTACCCTGGCAAAGGATTTCCCAACGGCGCTAGGTTATGCCCCCTGGTTGGAGGAGGTCTGGTACAATTACATCAGTAACGCGGTCAAGTATGGTGGAATCCGCCCGGAGGTCTTTCTCGGTGGTGAGTTAACCGGAGATGGTTACGCCCGATTTTGGGTGAAAGACAACGGCCCTGGTTTGGACCCTGCTGAGCAAGCTCAACTTTTCATCCCTTATTCATCACGCACGACCTCTTCAGAAGGCCACGGTCTCGGGCTTTCAATCGTCAAACGTATCGTGGACAAACTCAACGGTATCGTGGGCGTAGAAAGTGAGGTTAACAAGGGCTGTGTTTTTGACTTTAAACTTCCCGTGGGGAAATAACTTTTAACAGAATCTTTGTTTGGGATCGATCGGAGAGGCATCACTGCGGCCCGGAAACTCCCGTCCGCCAGCTATGCCTGCCTTTTCTTAATGAACACCTAGGCTCAAATCACACAACATACCCCCGGCGGGCAACAGGTCTTGTCAAAGGCCTGGGCCCAGCTTAAAAGGACCCAGGCCCGTTGCTCCGGCTGATGAAAGATTACTTCATCGCCTTGATCATCAACTCGAAGTCTTCGAGCAGGGCCTGCAGGTCTTCTTCATGTTCCACTTCCTGCTCGATAATCTGCAGGGCGATGTTGTATGTCACCGGATCCTTGTCCCTGGTCATCTCCATGAGCTGGTGATAGATGCCGATGGCGCACTGCTCGCCGCGGATATTCTGCTCGAGTAGGGTTTTGACGAAGGGGTCGTTCGGGGCTTCGTAGCTGCAGTTGGTCAACTTGAACCAGTCGCGCGGGTCGGTCACCAAGTCTCCGCCAAGCTGGATGATGCGTCCAGTCAGGAGCAGGGCATGATTGAGCTCCTCGCCAGCATGCAGTTCCAGTTCGGCGATCACCGCTTCCTTCATCGGCCCCTTGGCGAGCTTGGCTCCGGCCCAGTACTGGTAATAGGCCAGCCACTCATCGGCATAGGCCTTGCGCAGCACGGTCAGCAGTTCATTGACATCCAATCCGACAATTTCACGTCCTCTGGTTCCCATAGCAGACCTCCATGAAGTTGGTTGTGAGATGTTTGACAAGGAAAGTCTAGCAGGTACTAAGGCAGTTGATGACGGGCGAGGAAAAAAAATCTATAAGACCTGAATCAGGAGATAGACCAGGGGCAGGCTGACAAAGGCCAGCAGGATGCCGAGCCCGGCCATGGCGACGGCGAGTTCCACGCCGATGCCGGCCGCCGCGGCTAGGGCGCAGGCGGTCACCATCGGCGGCATGCCGGCCTCGAAAATGGAGATGTCGGCTGCCAGGCTGTCTAACCCCAGGAGGCGGCAAGCGGCCAGAGCTACCAATGGCGCGATCATCAACTTGATGGCCAGGCCGACTGCAAGCGGCTCCAGGGTGGTGCGCTGCAGGCGGAACTTCATCTGGAAGCCGATGGCGGTCATCACCAGGGCGGTCAAGGCTCCGCCCAAATCGTGCAGGGTGTTGACCACCACTTGCGGGTAGCTCCAGTTTCGCAAGGCCAGGCCGATCAGCAGTGCCGTAGTCGGCGGGAAGAGCAGAGCGCGCTTGATGATCGTCGGCAGGTCGCTGCGCTCACCACTGTACAGGGAAAGAATCACGGCGCCGTAGGTGGCAAAGATCAGCATGGTTCCGATCTGGTCGTAGAGGATCAGATGCGGGAGTCCCGCCTCGCCGAAAAAGGCCCTGACCATCGGCACGCCCATGAAGGAGGTGTTGCCGATGGGGACCACCAGGAGCAGCACGCCGGTCGTCGCCCGCGTCCACTCCCTGCTGCGGGCCAGGGTCAAAACCAGGAGGGCAGAGAGCAGCAGCATGCACCACGGCACGATAGCGGCAACCACGGTTTCCGCGGAGATGGAGAGTTCCGGGACCTTAAGGAGGATAACTGCTGGCAGGGACACGTACAGTGCAAACATGTTGAGAACATGCGCCGTCTGTTCCGGAAACGCCTTGAGCCGGCGAAACAGGGCGCCCATGAGGACAAAAATGCCAATCAGAATGAAGTTGGTCAAGGCGCTCTCTCCGCTGCAGATATCAACACGCATAAACTAGCGTGAATCTCGAGTCATTGCCAGTCTGAAAAAGGTATGAAGATTTTGTCTCGCGCAGACTCTTAATCAAGCCGATGCAGTCCAAGCTGTCGTGCCAAGGCCCAGGCCTGGCGCAGTTCAGCATGGGTCGGTCGCCGGCCGAGAGCGGGGTATGCAGAGGCGTGGGAACAGGGTCGGTATTGATTCATCAGGTTCAGGTAGGTCGCGCGGGAAATTTTGCTGGCGATAAAGGTGAGGATGGCGTCGGTGCCCGCCAGGTTGTCAGGGAGCACCAGGTGCCGAATCAGAAGGCCGCGCTGCGCCAGGCCGGTCTCGCCGAGGACCAGGTCGCTGACCTGGCGATGCATTTCCCGCACCGCGCCTCGGTTGACTTCGGCGTAGTCGCTGACTCCCAGGAAAGGCCTGGCAACCTCCGAGTCGGCAAATTTCATGTCGGGCATGTAGATGTCGATCACGCCCTGCATCAGTTCAAGCCCTTCCCGGCTGTCATAGCCACCGCTGTTGTAGACGAGCGGCAGCGTGAGCCCCTGCCCGGCGGCAATCGTCAATGCGCCCAGGATCTGTGGAATCACATGGCTGGGTGAAACGAAGTTGATGTTATGGCAGCCTGCTGCCTGCAGGGCGAGCATCTGCGCCGCCAGCGTTGCGTCGCTCATCTCGCGCCCCTCGCCACGCTGGCTGATCTGGAAGTTCTGACAGAAGACGCAGTGCAGGTTGCACCAGCCGAAGAAGATCGTTCCTGATCCTCGCCTGCCGCTTATGGGCCGTTCTTCCCCGTGGTGCGGGCCGACGCTGCTGACCACGGCGTTGGCACCGGTTCGGCATCGGGCCCCTTCGGGAGAGACCCTTCGGTCAACCTTGCAACGGTTGGCGCAGAGAACGCAGCTTTTCATCCTCTGCCGCGCGGTGGCAGCACGAGCCTGCAACTCGCCGGAGCGATAGAGGGTGAGGTAGGCGGCTGCAATCATGGGCGCCCGGTTCCAATCTGGCCAATGGCTTGACACATGCCGGCAGTGTTCTCCAATTTCACGTTATGGGTTGCTGGTTTGCCTTCATGTCAATGATAGCAGACCAGGTCGAGGGATTCGCTGCCGAGTGATTCTGCCGTATTGATTTGGTCTTGCCATTTATGGGCATTACGGGAAGAATAGTGGTCATTGAGAACCTGCTGATTCCGTCCTGCCAAAAGCCGTAACAGGAGACCCGCCGTGAACAATTTGCTGATTGAACGCACCGCTTCGGCTTACACCTATCCACTACTGATCAAGAACCTGCTGGACTACCCGGTGGTCAACAACCCGGACCAAGAAATCGTCTATCGTGACCTGCTGCGCTTCGACTACCGCACCCTGCGCGAACGCATCTGCCGCCTGGCCAATGCGCTCACCGCGCTCGGCATCAAGCCGGGGGACACAGTGGCGGTGATGGACTGGGACAGTCACCGCTACCTGGAATGTTTCTTTGCCGTACCGATGATCGGCGCGGTCCTGCACACGATTAACGTGCGCCTCTCACCCGACCAGATCCTCTACACCATCGATCATGCCGAAGACGACGTCATCCTGGTGCACAACGATTTCCTGCCGATCCTCGAGTCGATCAAGGGGCGCATCGATACGGTGCAGGCCTACGTGCTGCTCAATGACGGCGACCCGCACCCCGCCAGTCACCTGCAGCTGGCCGGCGAATACGAGGAGCTGCTCGCCGCTGCGGCCGCTAAATTCACCTTCCCCGACCTCGACGAGCACACCCGAGCCACGACCTTCTACACCACGGGCACCACCGGCATGCCTAAGGGCGTCTATTTCAGCCACCGCCAGCTGGTGCTGCACACTCTGGCGGGGCTGGCGGCGATCGGCACCCCCAAAACCCAGGGGCGCCTGCACCAGCAGGACGTTTACATGCCGATCACGCCGATGTTCCATGTGCACGCCTGGGGGCTCCCCTACGTCGCCACCACGCTCGGCATCAAGCAGGTCTACCCGGGGAGGTATGCCCCGGAAATGCTGCTCAAGCTGATTCAACGGGAGGAGGTGACCTTCTCCCATTGCGTGCCGACCATCCTGCACATGCTGCTTAACCATCCCGAGGTCAAAAAAGTCAACTTGAGCCGCTGGAAGGTGATCATCGGCGGTGCCGCCATGCCCCAGTCTCTCTGCCTGTCGGCGCTCAAGCTCGGCATCGACATCTTTGCCGGTTACGGCATGTCTGAAACCTGTCCGCTGGCCTCCCTGGCCCACGTACCGGAAAAGCTGCTCGAAAGGCCGGTCGAGGAGCAGGTCGAGGTCCGCTGCAAGACCGGTCGGGCGATGCCGCTGGTCGGCATGCGGCTGGTGGATGAAGAACTGCAAGATGTACCGGCCGACGGCGAAAATACCGGCGAGATCGTCCTGCGGGCCCCCTGGCTGACCCAGGGCTACCTGAAAGATCATCACAACTCGGAACAGCTCTGGCGTGGCAGCTACCTGCACACCGGCGATGTTGCCAACGTCAATGCCGCCGGCTACTTCAAGATCACCGATCGCGCCAAGGATGTTATCAAAATTGGTGGCGAGTGGGTCTCATCGCTCGAGATCGAGGATATCCTTGCCCAGCACGAGGCGGTGCGCGAGGTGGCGGTGATCGGCATGCCTGATGACAAGTGGGGTGAGCGCCCCCTGGCGCTGGTGGTGCCCGGGGATTCTGCTCCCGGCGAACGGGAGCTGATCGCCTTCGTCAAGGGCTTTGTTGACTCGGGGCGACTGACCCGCCATGCCCTGATGCTGAAGGTCCTCGTCGTCGACGAGATCGCCAAAACCAGCGTAGGCAAGATCAACAAGAAGCTTCTGCGCCAGAAGCACCTATGAAAACCAGGAGGACTCTACCTTGTTAGCGACTCAGAGCATCACCTCGATAGAATCTGTCCTCGACGTTGCCGTCTGGCTGGAAAAGCATGGCCAGGCATTTTATGAAAGGGCCAGGGATGCAGCGAAGGCCCCGGAGTTGCAGGAGCTCTTCGCTGCCCTGGCCATCGAGGAACGAAAACACTGCGCGATCTACACCGACCTGTACCAGCTCTATACCGGCAAATCCGCCGAGGGGGAGAAGCTGCTCGGTGAGTACGGTAACTTCATCCAGTTGCTGATCAGGGAGATCGTCCAGTCTTTTGAGCTCGAAGATGTGGTCAGCCAGGGAGAGCTGATCAACCGGGCGCTGCAGTTCGAAAAGAATACCCTGCTGTTCTTCTCCGAGGTCAAGCCGCTCTTCCGCGGCAAGGCCGGCTCGCTCATCGAGGCGATCTGCCGCGAAGAGAAACGCCACATCCA
This sequence comes from uncultured delta proteobacterium, assembly GCA_963825615.1. Lineage (GTDB taxonomy): Bacteria > Desulfobacterota > Desulfuromonadia > Desulfuromonadales > BM103 > JAHEDT01. The sequence continues at coordinate 159,619 of CAWGTV010000006.1, read as the reverse complement.
GCAACTGCTCGAGCGCGGGCACGAGCTGGGGCGGCACGCCGGTAAAGAGTGAAAATGTGACTATACTTGTCAGCAATAGACGGGTTCTGCTAATGTGTCAGGTAGATGAACATTGTTGATAGTGAAAGGGGTCCAAATATGCAGTACAGACGCTTTATGATTCATGCTGCGCTGATCGCTGCCGCGCTGCTCCTCGCGACAGCTTTTACTGCCAGCGCGGCGACCGTGCCGCGCATGTCAACCGACGAACTCAAGTCGCGACTGGGCGAAGTCGACCTGGTCGTGCTCGATGTGCGCGGCGGCTGGGACTGGGATCAATCGGGAGAAAAGATTGCCGGCGCCGAGCGGGTCAATCCGGCCGCAGCGGAACAATGGGCTGACAACTATCCCAGGGAGAAGACTCTGGTTCTCTATTGCGCCTGAGGGAACGAGGCGACCAGTGCCAGTGTGGCACTGACATTGTTGAACATGGGGTACACCAAGGTTTACGCCCTCAAGGGCGGTTGGCACGAATGGCAAAGCAAGGGCTATCCGGTGGAACCGAAATAAGCTGGCGCAGCACACCCGGACAGATCGAGAGGGCCTTCCCATGGGAGGCCCCTTTCTTTTCGAAGCTTCTTTGCAACGTCATCGGCACTCACCGGGAGCCATGATTTTGCCTGTCATTAAATATAACTATTTTAGTAGTAATGTTTTGTGCTACAAATGGGAAAAGAACAGTTGTTCCGTGCCTTTCGGTTTGACAACGGCATGATATGACTCATAATTACAGTTCTAATTAAAGTGTGTATATGGTTCGTACAAACATTCTCGCAATCAGCAGTTGCTGCTGTTCTCCAGGAAGATGGTTATGAGTGACAAGACTCTCTATGACAAGCTCTGGGATCGCCACGTGGTGCGCTGTGACGACGATGGCACCTGCCTGCTTTATATCGATCGGCACCTGGTGCACGAAGTGACCTCGCCCCAGGCCTTCGAAGGTTTGCGCCTGGCCGGGCGCCGCCCCTGGCGTGCCGGCGCCAACTTCGCCGTGCCGGACCACAATGTGCCGACCACCGATCGCAGCCAGGGGATCGCCGACCCCCTATCGCGTCTCCAGGTCGAGACCCTCGACGCCAACTGTGCCGATTTCGGCATCACCGAATTTGCCATGAACGATATCCGTCAGGGAATCGTCCATATCATCGGCCCTGAACAGGGCGTGACGCTGCCGGGGATGACCATCGTCTGCGGCGACTCGCATACCTCGACCCACGGGGCGCTCGGTACGCTGGCTTTCGGCATCGGCACCTCCGAGGTCGAACATGTGCTGGCCACCCAGTGCATTATCCAGAAGAAGGCCCGCAACATGTTGGTCAGCGTCGATGGCCAGGTCGGTTTCGGCATCACCGCCAAGGACATCATGCTGGCCATTATCGGCAAGATCGGCACCGCCGGCGGCACCGGTTACGTCGTCGAGTACGGCGGCGATGCCATTCGCGCGCTGTCGATGGAAGGGCGCATGACAGTCTGCAACATGTCAATCGAAGCCGGCGCGCGGGCCGGCCTGGTCGCCGTGGATGACAAGACCATCGCCTACGTCAAGGGCCGGCCCTACGCGCCGCAGGGAGTGCTCTGGGAACGTGCGCAGGCTGACTGGCGGACGCTGCACAGCGATCCCGAAGCCCGCTACGATCGCGTCGTGCACCTCGACGCCGCTGCGATCCAGCCTCAGGTCACCTGGGGCACCTCGCCGGAGATGGTGTCCTCGATCGGCGGGAGCGTCCCCGACCCCGCCAACGAACCTGATCCGGTCAAGCGCGAAGGGATGCAGGCCGCACTCATCTACATGGGGCTGAAGGCCAATACCCCGATCACCGAGATTTATCCGGACACGATCTTCCTTGGCTCCTGTACCAATGCCCGCATCGAGGACCTGCGCGCGGCAGCGGCGGTCGTCAAGGGTCACAAGCTAGCCCCCAACATCAAGCGGGCGCTGGTCGTGCCCGGTTCGGGACTGGTGAAGGACCAGGCTGAAGGGGAGGGGCTGGACGAGATCTTCAAGGCGGCCGGATTCCAGTGGCGGGAGCCGGGCTGCTCCATGTGCCTGGGGATGAACAACGACCGCCTCGCGCCCAAAGAGCGCTGCGCGTCGACATCGAACCGCAACTTCGAAGGCCGGCAGGGGCAGGGGGGGCGCACCCACCTGGTCAGCCCGGCCATGGCTGCAGCGGCGGCGATCACCGGCCATTTTGTCGATGTCCGCACCCTGGAGGTTTGAGTTATGCAACCATTTACAAGACTGAACGGACTGGTCGCACCCCTGGATCGCTCCAATATCGATACTGACGCCATCATTCCCAAGCAGTTTCTCAAGTCGATCAAGCGTACCGGCTTCGGTCCGAATCTGTTCGACGAGTGGCGCTACCTGGACCACGGAGAACTGGGTCTGGACTGCAGCAAACGCCCCCTCAACCCCGATTTTGTGCTGAACCAGCCGCGCTACCAGGGGGCCCAGGTTCTGTTGACCCGTGACAACTTCGGCTGCGGCTCGTCCCGTGAACACGCTCCATGGGCCCTGTACGATTACGGGTTCCGGGCCGTGATCGCACCGAGCTTTGCCGACATCTTCGCCAACAACTGCACCAAGAACAGCATCCTGCCGGTTGTCCTTACCGGTGCCGAGGTTGCCAGGCTGTTCGCCGAGGTGGAGCAGACGCCGGGATACCGGCTGGACGTGGACCTGGAAAAGCAGCAGGTGACCACCCCGTCGGGCGAGGTCTTTACTTTTACCGTCGACGCGTTCCGCAGGAAGTGCCTGTTGGAAGGTCTCGACGAGATCAGCCTGACCCTGCAGCATGTCGCCGAGATCAAGGCCTTCGAAGCGCGGCGCATGCTTGCGGAACCGTGGCTGTTTCACGACTGAACACTGACATTCAGCAAAGATTCATAATGACGATAATGCCGCATCCCATCATCAATTCAGCGAAGAGGTTGGTATGAAAGGAACAGAACTGGTTTTAAAGGCGCTCTATGAACGGGGCGTGAGATATATCTTTGGCTATACCGGCGGTGCGATCATGCCGGTGTTCGACGAGATGGAGAAGCAGCAGCGGTTCACCTTCGTCATGCCGCGCCATGAACAGGGTGCGACCTTCATGGCCCAAGGGCTTTCGCGGGCCTCGCTCTCCACTGATCACCCGCAAATCGGCGTGTGCATGGCAACTTCCGGGCCGGGGGCCATGAATCTGGTCACCGGCGTGGCCGATGCCCACATGGATTCGGTGCCAATCGTCGCCATCACCGGGCAGGTGGCGACCGGCGTTATCGCCACCGACGCGTTCCAGGAAAGCGACGTGGTCGGGGTCATGATGCCGATCTGCAAGCAGACCTACATGCCCCTGTCCGCCGACGAGATTGAGAAAACCATCCACGAAGCCTTCTACGTGGCAACCACCGGGCGCTTCGGTCCGGTGGTGATCGACATCCCCAAGGATGTCCAGCTGCAGAAGCCGGGGGAGAAATATCACTTTGACCCTAAGAAGTTCAGGCCGAGGCTGCCGGGGTTCTTCTACCACCCCTCGCCGGAACGTGACGTCCTCCACCAGGCGATCGAAATGATCAACCGCAGCGAGCGGCCGGTCATGTTCTGCGGCCACGGCGTGATTTCCAGCAACGCCGGCGCCATGCTGCAGGAATTTGCCGAAAAGACCAATATCCCGGTGGCCTTTACCCTGCACGGCCTGTCGGCCATGCCGGTCGATCACCCCTTGAGCCTCGGTATGATGGGGATGCATGGCACCGTCGAGGCCAACCGGGCGGTGATGAACGCCGACCTGATCATCAGCTTCGGCATGCGCTTCGATGACCGGGTGACCGGCAAGCTGAACGAATACGCCAAGGATGCCGATGTCATCCACGTTGAAATCGATCCGTCCGAGCTCGACAAGAACGTCAAGACCACGATCCCCATCAACGCCGATGTCTCCCGGACCCTGCACGTCATGCTCAACGACCCGGAGCTGATCTCCAAGCCGCGCCGGCGCTGGCTGCAGGAGATCGAAGCGAACCGTCAGGTGACGATTGCCGCGGACGCCGAGGAACTGGCCGCCGGGATCGGGGCCGGCGGCAAGCTACTGATGAAGACGATCATCAGCCGGCTCTCGGAGATCACCGAGGGGAAGGATATCGTCGTTCCCGATGTCGGTCAGCACCAGATGATGGCGGCCCGCTACTATAACTTCCAGACCAACAACAGCTGGTTTACCTCTGGGGGAGCGGGCACCATGGGCTGCTCCCTGCCGATGGCGATCGGTGCCAAGTTGGGACGCCCCGACGAGCGGGTCTGGTCGATCAGCGGCGATGGCGGCTTCCAGATGAACATCCAGGAACTCGGCACCATCATGGAGCAGAAGACCGATGTCAAGATCCTCATCCTCAACAACGGTTATCTCGGCATGGTGCGCCAGTGGCAGACCCTCTTCTTCGATGGCCGCTATGCTGGCACACCGATGCTGAGCCCGGACTACGGGGTGATCGCCCAGGCGTACGGCATCCCTTACCAGAAGGTTACGGAACTCGACCAGGTCGATGCGGCGCTCCGCGCCGCCATTGCCCATGACGGGGCCTACATGCTTGAGTTTATCTGCGATCCGACCGAGGTTATCCTGCCGATGATCCCGTCCGGCGGAGGCTTCGGCGACATGATCGTGTCGCGGCCGAAGTCCTGAGTTGCCAACAATTTTCAGGGGAAGAGAAAGATGACTGCCAAAAAGATGAAAAGACGCACCATTCTGGCCTTTGTTCAGGACAAGCCGGGGACCCTCAACAAGATCTCCATGATGATCCGGCGCAAGATGTATAACGTCGACACCCTGACCGTCTGCAAGGCCAAGCCCCCTGGGGTCAGCCGCATGACGATCACACTGCGCGAAGACGACGAGGCCAAGGTCCTTCAGGTCATTCGGCAGCTGGAAAAGTTCACCGAAGTCATTCGCGCCAAGGAACTCGACCGTGACCACAGCTACTGGCGCGAGGTGGCTATCGTCAAGTTCGAACTGGATAGCAAGAAACTCGAGAAGCTGCAGAAGAAGTATCAGTTCGAAATTCTCGACAGCCAGCCGCACGATATCTATATTATCCAGATCGCTGGCCCGACAGACCGCCTCGACGGATTCCTCGCCGACCTCGGCGTCGAACACCTGATCGAGATCGCTCGCACCGGGGTGACGGCTCTAGAGAAGTGAGGAAAGCGATGAAACGTCGCAGCGAGGAAATTACCGGTACCAAGGATTCGTCTAAGTGGGTTGAGCGCACCGCCGCGCGCACCATGCTGAGGGCCGTGCGTTTTACCGACGAGGATTTCGACAAACCGCTCATCGCCCTGGCGGTGCCCTATACCAACGGCACCCCGTGCAACGATCATGTCCGGGCCTTGGGCGACCTGGTCCAGGCGGCGATCGAGGAGGCCGGCGGCAAAGCGATCGTCTTCGGCACTCCTGTGGTCTCCGATGGCATCTCCATGGGCACCGAGGCGATGAAGTACTCACTGGTCAGCCGCGAGGTCATCGCCGACAGCATCGAGCTGATGACCGAGGGCTACAGGGTCGACGCCGTGATCACCCTGTCCGGCTGCGACAAGACCATCCCCGCCGCGCTCATGCCCATCGCCCGCAACAACCTCCCCGGGTTGACTCTCTACGGCGGCAGTATCCTCCCCGGAGAGTACCGTGGCCAGGCCCTCAACATCGTCAGCGCCTTCGAGGCGATCGGCGCCCATTGCGCGGGGAAGATCGACGCCGAGGAGTTGCACGCCATCGAGTGCCACGCCTGCCCGGGCGCCGGTTCCTGCGCCGGTATGTACACCGCCAACACCATGGCCTCGGCCATTGAAGCCCTTGGAATGAGCCTGCCCGGCGCCTCCTCCAACCTCGCCGTCGATGCAGGCAACCAGGTCTCGGTGGACAAGCGCGAAGATTGCCGGCAAGCTGCAAAAGCTGTTATCGAGTTGCTCAACTCAGGTCTCACCGCCCGCGATATCATGACCCGCAAGGCTTTTGAAAACGCCCTGACCGTCGCCTGGGCCCTGGGCGGTTCGACCAATGCTGTTCTGCACCTGCTGGCCCTGGCCCACGAAGCCTGCGTTGATCTGACCCTTGACGATATCGAGAAGGTGACCGCCAGGGTGCCGCTGCTCGGCAACTTCAAACCATTTGGTCAGTACGTCATGAACGATCTGCACCGGATTGGCGGTCTGCCGATGGTTATGAAAACCCTGCTGGATGCCGGATACCTGCATGGCGATTGCGTCACCGTGACCGGCCACACTCTGGCCGAGAACCTTGCCGATGCTCCGCTACGCCCGGAAGACCAGGATATCTTCTACAGCCCGGGGCAACCCTACGCGCCGCCTCACCAGCATATCCGCGTGCTGCATGGCAACCTTGCCGCCGACGGCTGCGTGCTGAAGATCAGCGGGAAGGAGATGGCTACGTTTACTGGTCCGGCCCGGGTCTTCGAGCGCGAGGAAGACTCACTCAAGGCGATCCTCGCCGGTAAGATAAAGTCTGGCGACGTGGTGGTCATCCGCTACGAAGGGCCTCGCGGCGGCCCGGGCATGCGCGAGATGCTCTCCCCATCGTCGGCACTGATGGGTGCAGGGCTGGGCAAAAGCGTGGCTCTGGTCACAGATGGCCGCTTCTCCGGCGGCACCCACGGCATCATGATCGGCCATGTGGCGCCGGAAGCCCAAGTGGGCGGACCCATTGCGGTGGTGCAGGAGGGTGACTTGATCGAGATCGATCTCACCCAAGGCGAACTCAATCTCAAGATCGATAAAAATGAGCTGAACCGGCGCCTGGCACTGTGGCAGCGTCCGGAGCCTCGCTATCGTCGGGGGGTTCTGGCAAAGTACGCTATGCTCGTGTCGTCGGCCTCCCGGGGAGCTGTAACCAGTTGAGTGCTCGACCGGCTTATGCTGGTGAATCCAGAGGAAAAGGGCACTTATTTGAAGTGCCCTTTTTGTTTTGACGCTACCCCTTCTTACCTTCCGAACAAAACCACAGCTTATTCCCTTCGCTGTCGAGAAATGCGCCGATGGGGTTGTCGCCGTATACAGCCACCGGATCGGAGACCGTGACGCCTCGCTTGAGCAAGGCCTTTTCTGTCGCATAGGAATCCTTCACCTCCAAGGTGATGCGAGCATTCAACTCTTTGGTTGGCTTCCCATACCACTCTTCTTCCGGTTTGAGAAGCAGGATGACATCGCCAATCATAAAGGCCATATCCATCCGGTGGACGTTCTCGGGGGGAAGCCCGAGCGTCTCTTTATAAAAGCGCTTTGCACGCTCCGCGTTCGTAACGGCCAAGGATACGGCCTTTACTTGGACAAATTCTATCGCATCGTTGGTCTCTGAGGGCATAAAAGCTCCTTGGCTGGTAGGAAATTGATTTTTCGGGGGACCTTGGTTGCGGCACTATGAACAGAACTGCCGCCGCCGATTGCTTTCGAAAATCGACCTGTCGTTCTTTTGAGGTATGCGGCATATGACAGTTGATCAACAGCGCTTTGACGCGTCCAATTATACTCGGTTAAAGGTTGAGGTCAAAAACGTTGGGGTATAGTTTGTTGCCGTGCAATATTTGTTGGCGTGGAAATCAGGCGGGTTATTGGTAGAGATATATAGGCCGCCACTGATTAAAAAATGAGGGTCTCACGGAGCGAAACCGGCAGGCCGTTTTTATCTGATTCTTCTGCTTGACATATCTGACCAAACAGGTAATGCATGCACGATAGAACATCTTCTTGTTCTAGCTCCTAAGAAAAACCCACAAACCCGTTGCCCCACAGTCGCCCTCCTTGACTGTGGGGCTCTTTTTATTGTGAGTCAGGAATTGTAGAGGTGCCAGTCTTTCTCCCCCAAGCTATAGACACAATCGATTTCAATTCTCCGAGAGAACAGGCTTCGTAAGTCTTTATCAATCAGACGCAAGCATGGCCTACAATTACCAGGTGAGCCATGCTTGCAAGACCGGAGCTCCGTGACAATCACCTGTTTGGCCTGTTCAGGGGCATCAAACGATAAGCCGCAATTTCTTGGGCCCCAATTGTATCCAGACATCCCTGCGACTGGAGTCTAAAATTAATTCCTATAAATCGATGTTTCTGCTAAATTTCTCTTTCTAGTTGTATAGCGGGAGTCATTGAACAACGCAAAGACAAGGGGAATGTGCCGGTTTGCTTGTTTTGCGGCAGTGTAAACAGGCAAAACAGGCTATCCGGATTTGCAGAGGATGGTTGCTTTTCCCCGTGCAAAAAGGTGAGGGGCTGCTTCAGGGTACTTCAAATTCATGATTTTATTTCGAGGAGGATGTAATGCTTCCATATCAAAAGAAAGCCATGGCTATATTCATGGTCTTTGTCTGCAACACTTCTGTTACGTGGGCTGAAAATCTTTACATATCTGACCAATTGGTTGTGTCTCTTCGGGAGCTGCCACAGAATGGCGCGAAAACGATTGTCTATCTTAAGACCGATACGCCAGTAGAAGTCATTGATTTTGGCGAAGAATACTTAAAAGTGAAAACGGTGAATGGCGAGATCGGATATATACAGAAGAACTATCTGACAGAAAACTTACCCAAAACAATAGTTATCAAGCGGCAGGCCCAGGAAAATGAAAAGTTGAAAGAGCGTGTACAGGAATTGGAAAAGCGCTACAGCGAAGCTTTTTCCAAAGGGGATGAAAACCAAAAAAAGATTCTAGCAGAGTTGGTAGAGTCGCGTGCCCAAGCAGAAAAACTGCAGATGGATTTTCAACAGTCGCAGACAGAATTGGCAGAGCGTACTAAAACATATGAAGCATTAAGAGAAAACGCCAAAGATATTATCGCCATCACGGAAGAACGCAACCAACTCAGGCTTAGCAATGAGGAATTAACAACGACACTCGCCAATTTAAATGAAGAGAGAAAAGGGCGACTGCAAAAAGAAACCATCCAATGGTTTCTTGCCGGTGCAGGGGTGCTCTTTTTGGGTTGGATTTTAGGCAAGTTTTCCAGGTCACGGCGCAAAGGTTCCCTCTATTGACAATAAAATTGTCCTTCCCATCAGCCTCGGTCGCCGAGATGAAAACGGGCGTGTTATTGATAGACATATTCAGCCCGCCCATTAACCCATACAAAAAGCCACCTGGAAACGGGTGGCATTTTGTATTTGTCAGTGTAAATGGCAGGACAGTTTAGATATCGACTAAGGTCAAATTTCTTAAATTCCTGAGTTATGCTCTTTTTTTTAAAAATGGTTCATATCCTTACCAGCCGACAAGATAGCCAATCAGCCCCATGCAAAGGCCGCATCCAAAGTTGATTCCCTTGACCTTGAAAAAGTCCAAGCGCGAATCAGCAAGTAACGGGAGCATACCGTGCCCGTCCTGAACGATGGAGCTTGCGAGCAAAATACTAAAAGGAACAGCACCTTGGGTATAGAGTATCAGGAAGACCAAGTGTGGCCCGGATTCAGGGACTAGCCCCACCAAACAGGCAACAAGTAACATGAGGAGTTGGTTGTCCTGCATCCAGCCAGCAAGCTGGAAGTGCTCTATCGAAAGATGCATGAAAAAAAGCGCGCCGAACGTCCAAATAAACACCCGGGCCATATGACGCTTGACGACATGTTCCCAGAGATGCGTCTCGAGAAAGTGTTCAGGGACGGTGGTGACAATAAACAGACCGACAGCCGACGTCAGCAGCAAGGAGACCCTCACCCAGCTCCAGGCCTGGGGGCCGAGTTGACCGCTTAGCACGCCAAAGGTGAAGAGGACGATCATGATGACCAGAACTCCCCGGGAGAGGGAACACTCTTTCCACTGCTGCACGATCTGTCCTCGCGGGTAACATTCGCAGGGCTCCTCTACATGGATATCGAGTGGGTGCTGAACCTCTGATTTTCTGCCTACCCAATGGTCAGGAAGGACATCAGTTGCGGCGCCGGCCGCAATTCCGACTAACATGAGGATCAGGAAAATTATAACGGCCGTACCGGGAATCATGGCCAGCATGACGAATGACTCGTCGCCGCTGGTGGCGATCATTGCTGTAACGACCGCTCCCAATGAGACAACCCTGTGAGAATAAAGAGCGACGATCGCAAAGGCTCCCATGCAGCCGGGAGTTGCGCCAAGAACAGCGGCCAGCAGGTACTGCCTCCAACGACTGCCGCGCAACCCTTGCTGCCAGACCCCTTGGGTAAGGACGTTGAGGTATTCGATCACCAGCATCATTGCAAACACGAAGCCGGTTATCATGAGCGCATGAGTCAGACTGTCCCGCACGAGCTCAAACATGATTTCCGATCCTTGCGGCACGACAACCGCAGAGAGGTTCCGCACAGTGTCGTTTCATGCAGGTCTTCTTCACGACCTCTGTGGATGGTCTGTGATGGCTTAGGTTGCTGGTAGGAAGCACTCAGTCGCTACATCGGGTCAATGCAGCACGCACCATCCAGACGACAAGAGCAAGACCGACGATCAGAGTCGTGAGAAACAGGATCAGCGGTGAGTATTCAGGAGCGACCTTGAGCATCTCCAGAGTAAAGTATTCCTGCAAATAGCCGCTGCGCACAAAATCACGCATCAGTACCATTGTACAGACCAGTCCAAACAAGACTGCTGTGGTGGTGTAGATCATTTTTTTGAATGCTGTGACCAGAAGAGTGGCCAATAGTAGTAACGCGATTACAAAGCAGAATGTCGCTAAGTTATTCCCCCCCATGAAAAGCATCCTCTGCGCTTTCGGCAACGCTAAGAAAAACCAGATTCCGACTGCGATCTGCACGAGAGTCACACCCAAGAACAATCTCATCCCGACCGCTGAGGCATAATCACCCAGCAAACGGTCTCTACGTGCAAGCCAGCGCCCATAGAGTGACACGAACAGGCCACCAACTGCAGTCCCGCCGATCATGAAGTGCAGATAGCGCGGCCAGAGCGTGACATCTGCTGTGTTGAGAATGGTTCCTCTCGAATCATCCAGGTAGGCGTCCCATGTTTCAGGATGCAGCATAAACGTCATGTTGTTGCTGAGCATAAAGCCGATGTAAAGAAAGCCCAATAAAGCAAAGAAGAGGATCGCGATACCGTAACGACCCAAGGTGAAAAATTTGAAATCATACCAGTAGGCAGCATAGTAGGCGGTCAGCAGGACAGGAATAACCATGAGCCAGAACATCCCCATGAGTACAGAACTGGAGTAGACAAGGTGTCCGTAAAGGACCTGGAGAAACAGGAATGGTGCGACGCCCAGGTTGACGGTCAGGGCGATCAGCAGGGGAATCACTTTGGCCAGTTCGTAAGCCAGGGCCTGAGGCTTCTGGCTGCCTTTAAGGTGCATATAAATCGCGATGACAGACGATCCAAGTAGAGCATTCATGAACAACAGGTGCAGTGGAAAGGTCAAAAGCAGAAAGAACTGAAAGTAGGCCCAATGGGTCGGGATAGTGTCCGGAGTGGGGATAAGGGGTATCATTGTTCTTCTCCTTTGCTTCCGGAAAAGACCCAGGTCGCCACGGCTTGCCGCTCGTTATCATCCAAGGACAGTCCCGCCATCATCGGATTTAGCTTGCCAAGGGCAAGCAGAGCTTCGGCGATGGCCGTTAATGACTTACCTTTAGACCAGGCCATGATGACGTCGCTGCCGTGGCAGCCGGTACAGTTCTGTTCAAAAATGGAACGGCCTATATCTACGGCAGATTGCGGCTGCGATCCAGGCGACTGGAAAAAAACGGCCAACTGCTCTTTCTCTTCCGCCGTGCCGGAAAAGTTTTCCATCATGTCATTCAAAGAGCTCAAAGACTCCAGGCCGGCAATGATCTCGGACAGAGTCTGACCTGCCGCCCATTTCTGGATGATATCTAGTCCATGGCAGCCGACACAGTTCTCCTCGTAGAGTTGTTGACCCTGCCCGGACGGAGCTTCAAGCAGGGCGAGATCGACGACCTTGCCTTGCAATTCGCCAGCGATGTAAGCGGCGAGTGCGATAGCTTCCTGCTCATTCCCCAAAAATGGCGGCATATATGGACGCTTGTGTATGACATTGAGCAAATAGCCGTGCATCGCAGGAAAATCCATGGCCGCGGTTCTTGGTAGAATGTCATTGTTGAGGCCACCGATCGTATGGCAGGCATAACACTGGAATTTGAAGAGTTCGGCACCGGCCCGGGGAAGATTTTCGTCACTGGCCTCATGCACCGCAACCCATTTTGCCCGGGCGAGAAAACTTTCACCTCGGAGCCCCTCTGCCTGTGCCAGCATGACGCCATTTGAGTACATGACCTGATTGAGGACGAAAGGCCGCCTTGCCGCTTCACGGGTCCATTCGAAGGCGCCCAGCAGCAGGAACGCAGTCACCAGGGTCAGGATAGCAATGGGTTTATTGTTAAATGCCGGACGGATTACGGTCAGCAACAGCAGCAGGATCAAAGTGACAACCAGGGCATAAAGAGCATACTGGCCTGCCGCCCGGATGGTGGGTGAGCCCCCTGCCACCAGTGCGCGTGCCGGTTCGGGAAGGATCACAAAATACCAGTAGCCGCAGGGGAGCATCAGCATCAACGAACTCAGCGCCCATTTACCGCTGTAGCGGGTCATCTTTGCCTTAAAACCGGGATCTTTCAAAAAAGCGCAGGTGACAAATGCATACAAGCCAGCCAACAGGAACGAGAAAAAGCTGCGGAAGAACAGGGCTGGCCAAAAAGACGGGTTGAAAAATCCCGACCAGAAATTGTGATCATGAACCCAGGCCCCGGGGGTCAGCATGAAATCGATAATACCATTGATCAGGAACAGGCTGAGCCAGGCAGCCAAAAAGTAGATCCAACCGACCGCCTGGTGCGTGCGGTCGTCCATTCTGCCGAAGGTGTAATAATAGACGATCAGCGCTGTGATCTCGACCAGGAACCACACCCATTCTGCAGCCCATCCATAGACAAACGTATGGATGAGCAGGGATGTCGCTGCCGGATGCACCAGGGAAATGATAAACCAGATGCCGACCCCGGTTATGCCGCCATAGACCATGGTCAGAAGCATGAAGAACTTGGTATGACCTTTAGTAAAAGCCAGAATTTCAGGGTTCTTCTCGCGCAAACCCTTACGCTCCGTCAGGACGAGATAAAGACCACCTCCGACGGCAAAATGAGAAACGAACACATGGGTTATCGCGATCAGAGCGATGAGCAGGCCGCCACCGATTTCCGGAAGATACCAGACGGGATAGTTCATATTCCTCTCCACGAGTCAAAAGAGGATGACTCCAGAATGCATCGTAAGCTCATTAATCTTCTCTAGCCGGCATGCAACTGATAAGGCAAAGCCTGGAGATGTGAGCATAGAGGCTAAACATTATCCATTTCTAATGCTATAGCGATTAGAGAGAGTGTCAAGCGACAGTGGCAGCAATGGCTGACATTGTAGATATGGCCACCATCAAGTATTCAAGCTCATCATGAAGATAATATTTGGGGAGGTTTCTCAGACAAACTTATTTGTGCAGGCGTGGGCTAAAGTCAGGGTTTTGTGGTACATAGACGGCAGCCCATGTAACAAGTTAATAAAAAGAATCTCTTGTTAAATCATCAATGATTTGCTCTAACTGCTCTTTAACATTTATAGCAGCCTGAATCGCAAGAGGGTTGCTGATCAGGTCCATAATGCGAGCAGGGTCTTTTATCATTATTCTGCAAGCACCCTTCTTTGATTCGTATATAATGATATTGCATGGAAGCAGCAATCCTATGTCAGGGTCAGCCATAAAAAGCTCTTTGGCAAATTCTGGATTGCATGCGCCCAAAATCACATAGCGACCAACTTTATCATGCAGTGAATCTCCAATTATTTCTTGAAGATTTAAACGCGTATAAACTTTGAAACCATGGATTTCAAGTCGTTGCTCTACTTTGGCAACGGCGTCTTCATACCCAATAGAAAAGTTTGCTCCAAAGCCATAATTGCAATCGGGCGGCATAATACCTCCTCTTGGGGAAATGCGGCATATAGTTCAAATTCTATCAAAGATTTGAATTCTTACTTAACACGACTGTCAGGACGGGTTAAATTGGCCTCCAGGTTCCGACATTGCAGGGACAATAAGACTTTGGCCTTTCTGCTAAAAACCCACCAGTGAAGCACTCCGAGAGTAATTGTAAGAAGTTTATGAGTAGTCGTCTGCTATATTGACGTTAGTGTGTCTAAGGTCCTATTTATGGTGAGTTTAGAGATTAATTGGCCTGAAAGAAACGACCTGAATAATGAAAAAGAAGATCTTCTTGATTGATGATAATCCCCTTTTCCTCAAGGTCCTAAGTGATCTTCTCTCTGAAGATTTCCTTGTCGAGACGGCAGATTCTGGACAGAAGGCAATCGATGTCTTTAAAGCTTCCGAATATGATACGGCCGGTTGTTCTGAACCATTTGATTTGATAATAACGGACCTCATAATGCCTGGGTTGAACGGGTATGCCGTTGCCCAATTCGTCAAAGGGGAAAATAGGAAAAACAAGTTTACGCCAATCATTTTGCTCTCTGGAACAGAAATTACAAAAGAAGAGGCGAGGAAACATGGCTGCGCAGCGTATGTTCCTAAAACCAATCTGAAAAAGGTTGTGTCAATGGCTCGGATTCTTTTGCATCGGTAATCTCACACAAGACACCACCCCTGTGACGAGAATAGACATCTTCTTGAACGCATCAATTGGTCACTGAATCGCCTCTAGTTTTGTAACCATCCTTGACTAGGGATTCTTACTAAAAGTCACGACTGCTAAGACGTAAACAGGCGTGTTATTCATAGAGATATTTCGGATACTCTTGAACCCATGCAAAATGGCCACCTGGAAACAGGTGGCCTTCTTTTTTTGTAGTAGTATTGAGCAAATAGTCGAGACGCAAGGAATGGGGGCTGTTCATGTTTAAAGATTTCAAGCGGGAAAAGATCGTTATTGATGATATTGAGATCAACCTTGTTGTCGGGGGTAGTGGACCACCGCTACTCCTTCTTCATGGGTATCCCCAAACTCATATTATTTGGCGAATGATTGCCCCTAGACTGGCCCAGTCCTTTACTGTAATCGCCACGGACCTGCGTGGTTATGGTGATTCTTCCAAACCTGTAGGATTGCCAGATCACAGTAATTATTCCAAGCGTGCGATGGCGGATGACCAGGTCGGGGTGATGCGCCAATTGGGCTTCGACAGTTTCTTGTTGTGCGGTCACGATCGTGGTGGGCGGGTGGCTCATCGCCTCGCAACCGATTACCCAGAATTAGTTAAAAAAATTGTCGTCCTCGACATTGCTCCGACCAAGGCGATGTACGAGCGTACCACCATGAAATTTGCTCGGGCCTATTACCATTGGTTCTTTCTTATTCAGGCCTCTCCTTATCCAGAAACCTTAATAGGCCGTGCGCCAGAAGCCTTCTTACATCACCACATGACCCGATTTGCCGGTCTGGAGCCTTTCATGCCTGATGCTTGGCCTGAATACGTCCGACACTTCAGTAATCCTGCTACCATTCATGCCACTTGCGAAGACTATCGAGCAGCGGCAACCATTGATCTGGACCATGACATGACTGATATTCAGCAAGATCGTAAAATAACCTGCCCATTGCTTGCTTTATGGGGCGGTCATGGCATAGTCGAGCGATGTTTCAATCCCCTTGAAGAATGGAAAAGGGTGGCAACTTCAGTGACGGGGAAGGCTTTGCCTTGTGGGCATTATATTCCTGAAGAAGTCCCTGATTTGCTTGTAGAAGAACTTATGTCCTTTTTAAAGCCAAAGTTGTCGAGAAAGATGTGAGACACCTAATTATTTCAAAATGTTCTTGAACTACAGAGGCAGTAAGAATTGCTAGGCCTTGCCAATTTCCACCTTACAAACAATGAGTGATGATTTTTAGGACAGGTCGCTTTTGAAGAATTTATCGCCCATCTACTGAAAAAATTGCTCTGTCGACCGGGTTAGTGCGTTACAAAAGATCGATTAAATCCTTCACCTGGGAGGGACTACTGTGCTTGATTAGTATTCGTAATAGCTTTCCAAAATTTTCCTCGAGGCGTTTGACAGCCAATCCATGGAGATGCTGCTCTTCGGAAATAGGCTCAAAAACAGATTGGTGAGGAAAGGGCGGCGGGGCTTCCGAGTGTCTTTCTCTGGCTCGTCGATTGGCAGCAGCACCATATTGCAGATTAATTGCTTTAAGGATCGATTCAGCAGAGATCATAGTCGGCTTGATCCAGCATTCGGTCATGAATTGCAATGTATCGATTACATGCAGATTCGTGGGATCTGGCATGGCAACAACTAAATGCATAGTCCCTCTAATTTCGACACGATCTACAGGAATCACGCAAAACTCATAAGCTTTTGATTCAGGGATATAGTCAAGCACGTCATCGGGTATTCTGTGAGTTATGAGGTCAAACTGAGGCAAGTCGAACTGCTTGGAAATGAAAGTGGTGAGATCCTCATCGGAAATATAACCTAACCTGACAAGAGATTCACCCATTCGTCCACCCCAATGGCGCTTATAGGAGAGAGCTGAACTCATCTGATAACTATCGATCAGGCCTGCTTTAATGAGAAGTTCTCCAAGCTTTAAGTTCTTTTCCAGGGGGCCCTCCATAGATCCAAGATCCGTTTCCCGACAGGATCTGGACGTAAATATTTACCCTAATTCACATCTTAATAAATCTATAAAACATTATTACAAGACAATAACCTCAGCACAAGTCATAAAAAAACACGTCAGATTAATAAAATTTATTGATTTTGAAAGTGTATCGGCTATTCGGAGTTTATTTAAAGTCATCATCTGTCAGACACGAACGCCATCGATTCTGGATCGGGGTCTGTTGTCATATTGAAAGGTTAGTAATAATTTCGCATTTTGGCCAAGATCATCACCCCAAAGCAATGTAAGAATATAAAAAGACTAACCCGCAAAATGATGGCCACTTGTTGCTGCCCGGGTGGCCATTATCTGATAAGTCAATATAAATAGGACTATCCAAAAAATATGGCGACCAGGGTCTGTCAGGAGCATTTACTCCTTGTCAGAGACAGCAAAACATCTCCCGGTTCCGACACCCGTTCCGCCGGCAGCCGCCAAAAGTCATTGCCATAGGGACAATTTTGGGCCCATTTTTCTTAGGCAATGGAATTTGCATCTCAATAAAAATGGCAGCTATTTCTCCAGCTAAAATTTCCACCAGATTATCAATAGTTTATCATCCCTCAACTTGAAATTCTCAACACCCGAAGTTTGTGGCCTGAGAATTGCTGTAATGAACGGTTGTTCTAGACACCTTTTTGGATGTGTGGGAGACAATGCAGACATTTGCAATTTTAATGGCCAGTATGGGTGTTGTCGTTGCCTTTGTTTATCATTTCTCGTCATGGGCGGTTTTTTTAATCGTCTGCATGCTGGCTATGTTGATGTTTGTGGCGGTCGCTTTTTTGTGGCTTAACCTCCGTCAGTTTAAATGGAAAAATGAGCCCGATTCAGAGTGAATTGTCTAACGTCAAAAGCGCCAGGGTCATAAACGTGGCGTCTATATAAATTATGGTTGTTGAGACAGAATTTATACATTGATTGGAATTGAAACGTGTCAGACTCAAGACTGGAACAACGTAATAAAAAACGCCTAGCAGTCAAGTTCGGACACGACAAGCTAGAACACATCGGCTATTTGAGCGATGTCTCATCTCAAGGCTTCTTCGTGGAATCACGAATAGTCTACAAATCTGGCGTTGTACTAAATTGTGAACTTACAACACGCAGAGGAGAAATAATTCTGATAGAAGGGAGGGTGCAATGGTCTAAAAAGGGGGCCCTGCGTCTTAACCATATAATGAAATCAGGAATGGGCATCTATATCCTAAAGATTTTGAAAGGCGAAGAGTTATATCTCACTTTAAGCGGCTGTCAGGAAGGATTAATGGCGCGATTGGATTCTTAGATTGCTGGAATTACGCGACAAGAATAAATAGTCTTTAGAGCAAATCATCAACTTCCAGAACAATCCTACCGACAGGAAATATGGGAATGTCGTAAAAACCTTCTGAATTGAATAAAGAAAAGCAACCGAGCATCCCCATATAAAAAAATGTAGTGGAGTGAGCAAGCAGTTCATCAGTCGTCAAAATCAGCAAATATTTTTATTCTGTACTCCATACGCAACCACGCAATAATAGAAATGTTGACGAGAATAAACAAACAAAGGTGAGGCGCAATTGTTTTGTTAGGTCAACTATCCTACCTACCATAGCAGGCGTCAAAACCACATACTTGAAATATAATCGACTTTCTCCAGGCTACCCCATAACTCCCCGAATTTCCTAAGAATCTCGACTTCTGAGGCAAGACATTGTGTGTCATTTATAGGTATATTTAGGCGATTGTTTAACCCGTAAAGTCGATATGATCGATTGGTATAGTATTCAGGGCCTAGAACGTTGAAGTGTGTCATAGCACAGTGTTATATCGTGATACCTCCATCTAAAATTTGCGAGTCTCCACGTTTATTTCTATAAAGCGACCCAATATACTCGTAACATCCGTTAATTTAAGAATATCTATTGAAAACCAATATTATTCTTTTCGATGCAGAGGTGTTAAATGGAAACCCATTCAAGTCATCAACAGGTTAGGGGATACGAACGGTTCAAGGCAAAAGAACGCGCCTTAATTCACCTTCCCTTAGATTCTGAGATTTTTCCACATCATATTATTGATATTTGCGAAGGGGGGCTCTCTTTCCGTTATCTCGGTAAAAAAATCAAAACCTCGAAAATTCCTCCAATCAATCTATATCATGAATATGAATTGATCGTCAGCGATCTGCCGGTGAAAAAGGTTTCTGATTATCGATTGCGTGACGGCCTCGTCCCACTTCGTAGAAGAAGTCTCTGCTTCGGATCACTCAGCATCGAGCAACATAATAAACTCTCGACTTTTATTGAGCGATTCACTGAACGCCAATCTTATAGGAGTTTACCCGTCATATAAGAGGCACAATGGCCATTACGCTCTCGACCTCAACGGCCGTGGGTTGATTTTTTGGTAATTCTTAATCTGTTAATGTTTTAGTAAGTCTCCGGAAAATGAATGAAAATATGGAAATTCTAGTACTGACAATTCTGTATGGTTTAATTATCATTGCAGGCATTCAACTTCTTTTGTTTATGTTCAAGAAACAGTGAGTATTGAACAGCTGTTCACCTCGTTACACCCTCTTTAATCTTTCTTAAAAACAACCATTCCAAAAAAAAATAAGCCCCTTTCGGTTTTTCTGGATTGGGGAGTTCTTATCTTGGGGCTTCTTATTCGTATTCTGCAATGCATTTCTGTAAGTCCTCAGAATATTTGATACACCTATAATAAACACAGAACACAAATGCAGTCATATCGTTCGTTGTACCCAAGAAACCGTACGTCCCGGCAGTACGATCTGCCGGGACGTACAGTTATGGTCATCAACTGCGTGGCGTTCTATTCATTTATCTTCAGGGCGACGTACAATTCATTGTCCTGGCGCTTGATCAGCAGTCTCAGGATCGCAGCTTTGGACACCTGTTCCGTTGCGGCACGAAAGGCCGGCAGATTTGCTGTCGATTTACCGTTGACTTCCAGAATCACATCGCCGGGATGCAGCCCCGCTTCCTCGGCCGGACTTGCCGGTTTGATTGCCGTGACCAGCACGCCTGCGGTCGTGTCAAGCCCAAGCTTCTGCGCCGTGGCGCTGTCGAGCTCCTCGAGTGCCAACCCCAGTTTGTCATAATTGCCGCTGACGGCAGCGACCTGGCTCTCATTCTCTGTTTCTGCCAGTTTGCCGATGGTTATTTTGACCTCGCGGGTCTTGCCGTCGCGCAGGATCTGTAACTTGGCCGTTTCGTTGACCGGGGCTGCCGCCACCAGGCGCGGCAAGTCACGCATATCCTTGATGTCATGGCCATTGAAGGTCAGGATGACATCGCCGCGTTTGAGGCCTGCCCCCTCGGCCGGCGAACCCTTGATGACTTCGGCGACCAGCGCCCCGTGCTCCTGCTCGAGGCCGAAACTTTCGGCCAGCTCCGGCGTCATCTGCTGCACGGAGACGCCGAGCCAGCCCCGGGTCACCCGTCCGTCGGTGCGCAGCTGTTCCAGAATGCCCTTGACGGCATTGATCGGGATGGCGAAGCCGATCCCCTGTCCGCTGGCGACGATCGCGGTGTTGATGCCGATCACCTGACCACTGGCATTAAAAAGTGGCCCTCCGGAATTTCCCGGATTGATC
Organism: uncultured delta proteobacterium; assembly: GCA_963825615.1. Classification (GTDB taxonomy): domain Bacteria; phylum Desulfobacterota; class Desulfuromonadia; order Desulfuromonadales; family BM103; genus JAHEDT01. Next base: position 139,310 of record CAWGTV010000006.1, on the reverse strand, counting down.
GATGCGTCGGTCTGAATGAAATCATCGTAGGGGCCTGCCCCGATAACCCGCCCCTTGGCCGAGACGATTCCGGCGGTGACCGTCTGCTCCAGGCCGAAGGGGTTGCCGATGGCCATCACCCATTCGCCGACCCTGAGATTATCGCTGTCACCGAGTTCTACAACGGGAAGCGACTCATCGGCTTCGACTTTAAGCAGCGCCAGGTCAAGCTTCTGGTCTGCGCCCTTGATGGTTGCCAAAAACGTCCGGCCATCACTGAGCTTGACATTGATTTCATCCGCGCCATCAACGACATGTTCATTGGTGAGGATGTAACCGTCCTTGGAGATGAAGAAGCCTGATCCCAGGGAGCGTTGTTTGTGCTGTTGCCCGGGCTGCCCGTTGAAGAAGCGGTCGAAGAACTCATCAAACGGGCTGTTGCCGGGGCCCATATGAGGCATTTGCTTTTGCGTGACGGTCTTGGCCGTGCTGATGTTGACGACGGCCGGCTTGTTCTGTTGCGCAAGCTCGACAAAATCGGGCAACCCTGCGGCAACGGCACAAACATTCAGGGCCAGAAAAAGTCCCAGGGCCAGAAACGTAACCGGGGTGAAACGGTTCATCATGTGATCCTCCATATGCGTAATCAGGTTAGGGTTATGAGAGCTTGCCTTATTCGCGGTAGTTCAGGGCGATCGCGGCAGGGTGATGGTAAAATTGAGCCCGGGGTGGTTGTCTGCCAGTTCGATTCGACCATGATGTAGATTGACGATGGCCGCGACCAGGCTCAGGCCTAGCCCGTTGCCGGGTGAGGAGCGGCTCTCCTCGAGGCGGAAAAACCGTTCAAAGATTTTCTCCCAGGCTTCGCAAGGAATGCCCGGACCATCGTCGCCGATGGCGATCTGCAACTGCTCCGCCTGGTCGTGGATGTCCAGTCGGATGGTTCCCGATGCCGGAGTGTACTTGATGGCGTTGTCCAGAACGTTGGCAAAGGCCTGAAAGAGCAGGTCCCGGTCACCCTGGATCGGCCTGGAAGGGCCCACCTCGGCGAAGAACGACTGGCCTTTTTCCTCGCTTAATGGCGCGTAGAGTTCCATCAGGTCGTGCAGTAGCGCGGTCATGTCGACGTCCTTGAAATCACCCCGGCGTGCCCCGGATTCAACCTCGCTGATGCGCAGCAGGGCTTTGAAGGTCGTCAGCAGACCGTCGGCTTCACCGATGGCCTGATCGAGCAAATCATCATGGTTCGCTATCGAATTATCGTTCTGTCGCAGCATGTCGAGGCGCCGGCGCAGACGGGTCAAGGGAGTTCTCAGGTCGTGGGCTATGTTGTTGGTAACCTGCTTGACCCCCAGCAACAGTTCCTCGATCTGGTCGAGCATGCGGTTGAGCATGTCGACCAGCCGGTCGAAATCATCATCTCCCCCGGTGCGTGGTATGCGCTTGGCCAAGTCGCCATGCATGATCTGCCGGCAGGTGGCATTGATTACTTCAATACGGTGCATCACGGTGCGGCTCATCATCACGCCGCCGGCTAGGGCCAGGACGATGGTGATCAGAATGCCCCAGAACAAGGCCTCACGGATCAGCCGTTGGATTTCCTCAAGATCGTGGACATCGCGGCCGACCAGCAGGTGAAAATCGCCGCGTAGCAGGAAGACGCGCGCCAGCCCCTTGTGATGGTCGGCATCGTCTCCGGCTCCGCTATCGATGGCAAACGACATCCACCCCTGTTCCGAGGGCTGTTCTGACGGCCATTGAGTGAGATTGCCGATGATCGGCTTGAACTGCGGATCGGTCAACAGGTAGATAGAGGTCGTGGTTTTCTGGCGGGCCAGGCGTTCTCTGAGCACCTTGCTCAGGCCGGGCAACCCCGATAAATCGTAACGCTCGGCAAGCCCGGTGATTTCAGCTTCGATGGTGGCCTCGGTTTGGCGCAGCATGTAGCCGGCGGTGGACCAGTAGATGAAGCCGAGCAGCAACAGCACCGACAAGCCGAACAGGGCCATGTAAATCAGGGCCAGCCGGAAGGTCGAGCTCTTGAAAAGTTTAGTCGTTTGCACGGAGAGCATACCCGGCACCGCGGATGGTGTGCAGCATGGGTTGGTCGAATTGCTTGTCGATCTTGCCGCGCAGCCGGCTGATATGCACGTCGATGACGTTGGTCTGGGGGTCGAAATTGTAGTCCCAGACGTTTTCCAGCAGCATGGTCCTGGTGACCACCTGGCCGCTATTGCGCATGAGAAACTCGAGGAGACGGAACTCCCGCGGCTGTAGATCGATGTGCTGGCCGTCGCGCTTGACCTCGCGGGAGAGCAGGTCCATCTCGAGATCGCCGACCTTGAGATGGGTCGTCTGCTCGGTAGCAGTCGCCGTGCGCCGGACGAGGGCTTCGAGCCGTGCGAGCAGCTCCGAGAAAGCGAAAGGTTTTACCAGATAGTCATCCCCCCCGGCGCGCAGCCCCTCGACCCGCGCATCGACTTCGCCGAGGGCGCTGAGAATGAGTGCTGGGGTCTGGTTGCCCGAGGTGCGCAGGGCGCGGATAACCGCCAGTCCGTCCATGCCGGGCAGCATGCGATCGACGACCAGCACCTCGTGAGGTTGATCGAGGGCCATGAACAGCCCGTCCCGACCGTTGTGCGCTACGTGCACGGCATGCCCTGACTCATCGAGCCCTTTGGCCAGATATGCCGCTGTATCGGCATCATCTTCGATTAACAGAATGCGCATGTTACGACTCCAAAGATGTCCAGAGAACATTGGCTTCACAGGATTATTGTAAACGCCAGTGCTGTGATCGGCAAACCGTTCTCCGCCGGGAGATGCCGATCATCAACCCATGACGGGAGAGTTTATCGGCCAGTTCGAGGACCTGTTGATTGTGACCCGGCTCCCGCGGCTGGATGTGAACATAGAGGTTCCCACCGGCAAAGGGAAAATTTGCTCCCGCCCAATGCGTCAGCTGGTGTTCCGTCTGGAACTCGAGTTGTTCCTTGAACACACCGTCAATGCTCACCTCCGTCAGGTAGCGGTCGGTGCAGACATTGATATTGAGTTCGACACAGCAGGTTGTAAGAGTCTGACAGATCATGGCCAGCACTCAAGCTTTCCGGAAATGGATTTCGTCGGTCAACAAGCGTCCGGCCGTAATGATTTCAGCTTCCAGCCGATACTGCCCGGGTGACAAATGCGCGGTTTCAATGATGTATCCCCCTTTCGTGGGGCGTGCCCGGCGCATCTGCTGAGTCCCATTGGAAGCAATAATGGTGGTGACGACCTGCGCATCTTTGATGATTTTGCCATCGGGGCCACTGAGAAACATGACCATGGTGCCGATTTGGTCGGTCATCTCAGCCTTGGCATAATACATGTCGAAATCACCTGTAAGAAACGCCGTGTTGTACTGATCGTCTTCGCAAGGTTGCGCGACCTGCTCCTCGGTGGCCTCATCAAACTCCGGGTTCGGATTCGCCAATGCATTGGTTGGCAAGGCCATGGATGTGGCAAACAGGACCGAACAGACTGCTTTGGATAACTTTTTCATGGGGGCTGTCCTTTGGTTTGAGAAAAGGCGCGACGCTTGTGACCTGCTAAACTTGTGATTATTATAAACACCCCTCATTACCGTGGCCTTTCCGCAACATTACAAATTGGCAAGGTTTCCCGTTTGCGGTGTTTCACGTTTTTGTAGAGTTGGCGTAAATGATATAAAGTTGAAGACAGCTGTACTGCATTCATCTGTTCCGAAGGGGTGCAAACTATGCAACGAAGACTTTATCACGTGATGATCCTGGGCATGATGGCCCTGCTGGGAGCCTGCCACGAGGACGCTGTCGAAAGAGGATCCTGGGTCCCGGCCCTTGAGCAAACCGGTTTCGAGTACCTGCGCGACTCGGGAGGGCGCATCCAGGCCGCGCTGCAGGCCGGCCAAGAAGAACTTGCTGCCGGCAATGCCGTGGAGGCGCTGGCCAGCCTGGCTGATGCTGAAAACGCCACCCGCATCCTGCTGTACTACGATGTGCCGATCACCGAGGTCCGGCAACTGATCTACGATGCCGGGCGCATGCACGCTCTGCAGCGCCAGCAGGAAGCGCTCAATCTGCTTGACAGGTCGGCCAAGGTCTTGCTGGAGGTTGAACAGCACGGCAGCAACTCCGTGCAGCAGGCCATCCAAGAGCTCAGAACCATGACCTCTGACCTGCAAATGCTGCTTGCCGAGGAGACCCAGGCGATGACCGCACGGTCCAAGGCGTCCTTGTCCAAGATGGTTTCGGCAAAATTCGAGGTGCTTGGGCACAAGGTCAACCTGTTGGCGTTGAAAAGCGACATGGTTCTCTCCGGTGCAGATTTCGGTCTGGAAACAAAGGTCCAGTGACCCTATGAGTTCCCCTGCACTTTTGACCCGCTTGAAAAAGTTTTCACCCGCCCAGGTCCTGATGGCTTACTACGCAACCGCCATCTTGGCCGGTGCGCTGCTGTTGGCAACCCCGCTGGCGGCCACGGCAGAGCCGTTATCCTTTCTGGATGCGCTGTTTACAGCGACCTCGGCCCAGTGTGTCACCGGGTTGAGCGTCATCGATACCGGCACCCGCCTAAGCCTGTTCGGGCAGGGGGTGTTGCTGCTGCTCATCCAGGTCGGCGGCCTGGGGATCATGACCTTTTCGGTCTACCTCTTCATTTATCTGCGTGTGGGGGTCAGTGCGCGCGGACGCTGGATCATCAACGAGACGCTGATGCATACGCCCGTGAGTTCATGGCGCGAGCTGATCAAGGGGATCTTCATAACGACGTTGGTCATTGAAGCCGCCGGTGCTGTTCTGCTGTCTTTCGCCTTTGTCCCCAGGCTCGGCTTGTGGCAGGGGCTGTACAGTGCCGTCTTCCACTCCATCTCGGCGTTTTGCAATGCCGGGTTCTCGCTCTTCTCGGACAGCATGGTCGGTTTCCGTGACAATCCCCTGGTCAATACGACTCTGATCGGGTTAATCACCCTGGGTGGCATCGGTTTCCTGGTGATCCGGGAACTGCTGCAGTACGGCTTGACATACCGCCGTGGGCGCGTGAAAAAAGTCCGCTTGTCCCTGCATACCAAGATCGTGCTGGTGACCTCTGCGATCCTGGTCGTTTATGGCGCGGTTGCCTTCGGCTGGCTGGAAAGCCATGACGCCTTGGCTGGGATGCCGGTCATGGAAAGTGTCTGGACTGCGCTCTTCCAATCGGTGACCGCGCGGACGGCCGGTTTCAACAGCATCGATTTCAACGCCCTGCGGGTGCCGACCCTGTTCCTTATGATCTTCCTGATGTTTGTCGGTGCCTCCCCCGGTTCCGCCGGCGGCGGCGTCAAGACTACCAGCCTGGCGCTGTTCTTCGCCATTTTCTACAGTCGCCTCAAGGGGAGCCCGCACACCAGCCTGTTCCGCAGGGCCATCCCCGAGGAAGTTATCACCAAGGCGCTGGCCCTGGTCTTACTGGCCATCACCCTGGTCAGTATCGCCCTGTTCGCCCTGCTGGTCGTCCAGGTCCCCGATCTGCACCATGAAAGCCCGCGTGAGTTCCTGAATTATGTCTTCGAGGCGTTTTCGGCGTTCGGTACGGTCGGCCTGTCGACCGGGGCAACGGCCAAGCTGAATGCGTCGGGCAAGTGGATCATCATCCTACTGATGTTTGCCGGCAGGGTCGGCCTGCTGACCATGGCCTTCGCGATTGCGGGAAGAACCCGGCGCCATGCGCCGCGATATGCTGAAGAAAACATCATGATCGGATAAATCTTTAGGGGAGCGTCTTATGAAAAAAAAGTTTTGCGTCATCGGCCTGGGCAGCTTCGGTTTTCACGTGGTCACGACCCTGAATAACACCGGGCACGAGGTGGTCGCTATCGATTCCGACAAGGAAAAGATTCAGGCGGTCAAGGATAGCTGTGCTTACGCGATCCTCGGTGACGCGGCGAACAAGGAATTCCTGGCGGCCCAGGGCGTCTCTGAGTTCGATGCCGTGGTCGTTTCCACCGGTGACCGCTCGCATCTGTCGACGCTCATTACGCTGTTCCTGAAGGAACTCAAGGTCCGCCGCATCCTGGTCAAGGCCATCAGCGAGGATCACGGGCGCATCCTCGAGCGCGTCGGTGCGACCGATGTCATTTACCCGGAAAAGGACATGGCCATCAGGATCGCCCACAGCATGTCGAGCCCCAACATCATGGAGTTTATCCCGCTTGCCGAGGAATACTCCCTGTCAGAAACCGAACCGCCGAAACATTTCATCGGCAAAACCCTGGTTGAACTGGACCTGCGCAAGAACTTCCATGTCACCGTCATCGCCATCAAGGACGTGCTGACCGACCTGTTCATCCCCGCGCCGCCGCCGGATTACCTGATCAAGGACAGCGATGTCCTGATTCTCATCGGCAAGACGGAGGATGTCGATAAAGCCATGCGAAAATAACGGTTTGCGGGGGTATTCTCTGCTCTCGAGGGGAAGGGGAGGACCCGGTGGGGGCTTTGCTTGTGACGTCGCCGGCACATTGTCGGTAGTGACACGCAAAGGGACAACCGTTCGGGGCCCCTTTTGTCCGCGTTGCGTTGCCTGTCGCACTTTTTTCCCGTTGACATGGTCAATCGGCAAATATCAGGTACATTTTAATGGTAAAATGATGTGCCTAGATGTCACTCTGCCGATAGCGCCCTCGCGAGCGCTTTCGTCGCATAGAGGAGTTGCTGCCCATGACCAAAGATGATCGCAAAGCCTTAGATAACCTGCTGGACATCGAAAATGCCGAGTGGCGCGAGTCACTCGATTACGTGTTACAGACGCAAGGCGAGGAGCGAGTTCGTCAGCTGCTCCGCTTGCTGCAGGTGCGCGCCCAGGAGCAGGGCGTCAGCATTCCCTTTACCGCCAACACCCCTTACATCAACACCATTCCCCGCAACCAGCAGCCTGTTTTTCCCGGCAACCGCGAGATCGAACGGCGCATCAAGTCGATTATCCGCTGGAACGCCATGGCCATGGTGGTCCGGGCCAACCGGGAAAGCTCCGGCATCGGCGGCCACATCTCGACCTACGCCTCGGCCGCCACCCTCTGGGAGGTCGGCTTCAACCACTTCTGGCGCGGCCGCACCGATGATTTCCTTGGCGACATGGTCTATTTCCAGGGGCACGCCGCACCGGGTGCATACGCCCGCGCCTTCCTCGAAGGGCGCCTGTCCGAGCAAGACCTGGAGCGCTTCCGCAACGAGCTGGCCGCCGAAGGGGGCCTATCCTCTTATCCCCATCCCTTCCTAATGAAGGATTTCTGGGAGTTTCCGACCGTCTCCATGGGTCTGACGGCCCTATCGGCGATCTACCAGGCACGTTTCAACCACTACCTGGTCGATCGCGGCCTGCGTAAATCAAGCGGCCGCAAGGTCTGGGCAATGCTCGGCGACGGCGAAATGGACGAGCCGGAATCTCTGGGCGCCATCACTCTGGCGGCCCGGGAAAACCTCAATAACCTGATCTTTGTCATCAACTGCAACCTGCAGCGCCTCGATGGCCCGGTGCGCGGCAACGGCAAGATCATCCAGGAGCTGGAAGCGGCCTTCCGCGGCGCCGGCTGGAACGTCATCAAGGTGATCTGGGGAGACGACTGGGACAAGCTGCTCGAGATGGACAACACCGGCCTGCTGGTCAAACGCATGGACGAGGTGCTCGACGGTGAAATGCAGCATTTCACTCTGAAGAGCGGATCCTACGTGCGTGAGCATTTCTTCGGCAAGTACCCGGAACTGCTCAAACTGGTGGAAAATTACAGCGACGGCCAGCTCGGCAGCCTGACCCGCGGCGGGCACGACCCGGACAAGGTCTACGCCGCCTACAAGGCGGCCTTCGAGCACCAGGGCTCGCCGACGGTGATCATGGCCCAAACCATCAAGGGCTACGGGTTGGGTGAAGCCGGTGAAGGGAAGAACATCACCCACTCGCAGAAGAAACTCAACGAGGATGAGCTGAAGGAGTTCCGCACTCGCTTCAACATCCCGATCAGCGACAGCGAGATCGCCGAGGCACCTTTCTACCGGCCTTCCGACGACAGCCCGGAGATGAAGTATCTCAAGGAACGGCGCGCGGCACTCGGCGGCTCGGTGCCGAAGCGCTTCGGCGGCAGCCAGCCGATCGCCTGCCAGACCGAAGAGCTGATCCGCGAATACCTGGCCGGTTCCGGCGACCGCGAGCTGTCGACCACCATGGCCCACGTGCACCTGCTGGCCAAGCTGCTGCGCGATCCGGAACTTGGTAAACTGATTGTGCCGATCGTACCCGACGAGGCGCGCACCTTCGGCATGGAGTCCCTCTTCCGCCAGGCCGGGATTTACAGCCATGTGGGTCAGCTCTACGATCCGGTCGACAAGGGCAGCCTGCTTTTCTACAATGAGAAGAAGACCGGCGCGATCCTCGAAGAAGGCCTGAGCGAGGCCGGCTCCATGGCCAGCTTCATCGCCGCCGGGACGGCCTATTCCAACAACGGCGTGCAGACTATCCCCTTCTACACCTTCTACTCCATGTTCGGCTTCCAGCGGGTCGGCGACCTGATCTGGCAGGCCTGCGACAGCCGCGCCCGAGGTTTCCTGATCGGTGCCACTTCGGGCCGGACCACTCTGGCCGGCGAGGGGCTGCAGCACCAGGACGGCCACAGTCACGTCTTGGCGATGACCCCGACCAAGATCAAGGCCTACGACCCGGCCTTCGCCTTCGAGCTGGCGATCATCATCCACGACGGCCTGACCCGCATGTACTGTCATCAGGAAGACTGGATCTATTACCTGACCGTTATGAACGAAACCTACCTGATGCCACCGATGCCGAAAGGGGCAGGGGTCCGTGAAGGGATCATCAAGGGGATGTACCGCTTCCGGCCAGCCCGGCTCAAGAAGAGCAAGGCCAAGGCCCACCTGCTGGGCAGTGGCGCCATCCTCAACGAAGCGCTCAAGGCGCAGGAGATCCTGGAGCAGGACTACAAGGTCGCCGCCGATGTGTGGAGCGTCACCAGCTACAAGGAGCTCTACCAGGACGCCGTGGAGTGCGAACGCTGGAACCTGCTCAATCCGCAGAAGAAAGCCCGCCAACCCTACGTGAGCAGTCTGCTGGCCAAAGAGCAGGGTGTCTTCGTGGCCGCTTCCGATTACATGAAGATTCTGCCGGCCGCAGTGGCGCAGTGGTTCCCCGGGCCGCTGCACTGCCTGGGCACCGATGGCTTCGGCCGCAGCGACAGCCGCGAACGGCTGCGCGACTTTTTCGAGGTCGATGCCCGTTACATCGTGGTCGCAGCCCTCAGGCACCTGGAGTCCGCAGGGACTGTTGCCAGCGGCACGGTCGCTCGGGCGATAGCCAAGCTCGAGATCAATCCGGGCAAGCTCAACCCGCATGTAGACTAGGACATGCTGTAAAGCTGTAGGGCTTTAGCTATAGGAATAAACCCGAAACCGGTTAAAGGAATGCCATGACACACGAGATCAAAATTCCAGAAGTGTCAGACGGAGTGCTCGAGGGAACCGTTGTCGACATCGCCGTTACTGTCGGGGACCGTGTCGAAGAAGACCAGACCCTGCTGGAACTGGAGACCGACAAGGCAGTAATCGCCATTCCGTCGCCGTTCGCCGGCAAGATCACCGCGATCAAGGTGGCGCAGGGCGACAGCGTACCGATCGGTACCGTCATCATGCTAATCGAAGCAAGCGAGGACTCCTCTGCAGAGCCCGCCGCAGCGGCAAGTACGACAGAGGTAAAGCCCGAACCAGACAAGGCACCAGAACCGGCCAGGACTGCAGTGACCGAAGCGGAACCCGAACCGCCGGCAAAAGTTGCACCGCAAGCTCGTGCCGCCAAAGCACTGCCGGAAGTCGATCTGACCCCGGTGCGGCGCGGCGACCGGGTTGCGCCGGCGGCACCATCAGTGCGCCGTCTGGCCCGCGACCTCGGCGTCGATATCTACCAGGTCCAGGGCACCGGTCCGGGTGGCCGCATCAGCCAGACAGACGTGCGCAACTTCGTGCGCGACACCATGCAGCGCATCACCGGCGGCGGCCCGGTCCCAGTAGTGCATGGCGAATTCCCTGGGTTGCATGCCCAGCGGCCTCTGCCCGACTTTTCCAGGTGGGGAGAGGTGTCCCGCGAACCCCTCTCCCGGGTGCGTGAACTGACGGCCGATGCCATGGGTTACGCCTGGTCGACCATCCCCATGGTCACCCAGTACGACCATGCCAGGGTCACCGAGATCGAGAAGTTTCGAAAAGAGTATAATCAGCAGGCGATCAGCGAGAGCCGCCTGACCATGACCGCTATCCTGGTCAAGATTTGCTCCGCCGCATTGCGGGAATTCCCTCGCTTCAACAGCAGCCTCGATCTGGCGAGCAAGGAGCTGATCCTCAAGCAGTATGTGCACATCGGTGTCGCCGTGGATACTCCCGGTGGGCTGCTCGTGCCGGTGCTGCGCGATGCCGATGACAAGGGCGTCGAGCGCCTCGCTGTCGAATTAAATGCGATTGCTGAAAAGACCCGCGAGCGCAAGATCAGCCCTGCCGATATGGAGGGGGGGACCTTTACTATCAGCAACCTGGGCGGGGTCGGCGGCACTGCTTTCACGCCGATCGTTTATGCCCCCCAGGTCGCCATCCTCGGAGTGTCCACGGCCGAGATGCAGCCGGTCTGGAACGGCCGTAAATTTGCGCCGGAACTGGTGCTGCCGCTTTCTTTGACCTACGATCACCGGGTCATCGACGGTGCCGACGGCGCCCGCTTCCTGCGCTGGATCTGCAAAGCTCTCGAGAACCCACTGCAACTGGTTATGAAAGGATAATGCCGTGAGCAGTCACGATCAAATCCCTGCCACCGCCCGGTTGGTCATCATCGGCGCCGGACCGGGCGGCTACGCTGCGGCCTTCAGGGCTGCCGAGCTCGGCTGCGAGGTCACCTTGATCGATCCCGAGGTCAACCCCGGTGGCGTTTGCCTGCACCGTGGCTGCATCCCCTCCAAGGCGCTGCTGCACGTCGCCAAGCTGGTCAATGAAGCGGAGGAGTCAGCGGCCATCGGAGTGCGCTTTGCCAAGCCACAGATCGACCTGGCGCAGGTGCGCACCTGGAAGGACGAGGTCATCGGCAAGCTGACCGGTGGGCTTGGCGGAAAAGTCGACAAGATGAAGGTCACCTATGTGCGTGGTATGGCGCAATTCAAGGGTGCCCGGACCCTGACAGTGACGACTACAGCTGGTACTGTCGGTGAGATGACCTTCGAGCAGGCGATTTTGGCCACCGGTTCGCGACCGATCATGTTGCCCGGTGTCGCCGCGGGGAGCAAGCGCATCATCGACTCCACTGGAGCCCTCGAACTGGCCGACATCCCCGCCTCGTTGCTGGTCGTCGGTGGGGGCTACATCGGTCTGGAGTTGGGCTCGGTCTATGCCGCCCTCGGCAGCAAGGTCTCGGTGGTGGAGATGACCGACGGTTTGTTGCCCGGTTGTGATCGCGACCTGGTCTCGGTGCTGAAACGGCGCCTCGACAAGAAGTTTGCCGAGATCCTCCTCAATACCCGCGTGGCGGCACTGAAAGAGCAAAAGAACGGCGTCATGGTCACCCTGGAGGGGAAGCAGGGCAAGCCGGAGAAGAAGCGATTCGACTGTGTCCTGATCGCTATCGGCCGACGTCCCAACAGTGAAAATCTCGGCCTGGAGAACACCGCGGTCAAGGTGACCGACAAGGGTTTCATTGACGTCGATGGGCAGATGCGTACGGCCGAGCCGCACATCTTTGCCGTCGGTGATATCGCCGGTGAGCCGATGCTGGCTCACAAAGCCTATGGTGAGGCGCATGTCGCAGCTGAAGTGGTTTATGGCCGTAAAGCGGTCTTCGACCCACGCGCAATCCCGGCCGTGGTCTTTACCGACCCTGAGATCGCCTGGTGCGGTCTAACCGAAACCGAAGCCCGCGCGCAGAAGATCAAGGTGAAAACCGCCAAGCTGCCCTGGCGGGGCAACGGTCGCACCCTGACCCTCGGGCGCGATGACGGCATGACCAAGCTGATTGTCGATGCCGAGACCGATCGCGTCCTCGGTCTCGCCGTTGTCGGTCCCGGCGCCGGTGAACTGATCGCTGAAGGGGTGGTTGCCATGGAACTGGCAGCGGTGAGCGAGGATCTGCGCAAGTCGATCCATCCCCACCCGACGCTTTCGGAAACGATCTACGACGCAGCTGAGATGCTCTTCAAAGGTTGAGTTTGATATCTTGCAGGGGAGGGTTGTGATGCCACGACAATGGCGCTGTACGGTTTGCGGTTATATCCATGAAGGGGTCGAACCTCCCGAGGTCTGCCCTGCCTGCGGCGCCGACCGCTCCCTGTTCGTGCCGGTTGAAGAGGAGGCCGTGGCGACGGTGACCCTGCTGAAGGACCTGGTCGCCAACTTCCGCCTGCACTCGGTGGTGGCGCACTTCCCGTGCGGGTTGCTGCCGACCATTGCCCTGTTTCTGCTGGCATATTTCATGACCGGCCAACCACACCTCGAATCTGCGGTCTTCTGGCTGCTGCTAGTTGTGCTGGTCGCCGCGCCGGTTTCCCTGGCTTCGGGCATTTATGCCTGGCAGAAGCACTTCAAAGGACGTCGTGCCGGCATCTTCATGAAAAAGATTGGTCTGGCTCTGGTTCTGCTCCTGCTTGGCCTGGCCGCCGCTCAGTTACGTTTCGGTCACCCCGAACTGATGATGTCGGTCAGTTGGCGCAGCCTGCTGTACCTAGCCTTTTTTGTCGGGATGCTCGGCTGCGCGGTGCTTTTGGGGCACTATGGCAGCAAGCTGGTTTTCCAGTCCCATGGCCAGGACGGTGCTTAGTTAGTGGACGTGAAGGGCCTTTGTCAAACTTATATTCGGTTTAATTTGCAATCTCTACCCTCGGGCGATTAAACTTTGCTTTTCTTGTAAGTCTGGAAAGTGATCGTCATTTTTTGACCTGAATCATATCCTGCTTTGGTGCTCCGGAATATTCTCAATAAACCATGAAGACTTTGATCAATTGGCATAAGGCAAGCCACTGGCGGCTGACGGTCCAGTGGCTGTTCTTTGGCTGGTGCCTTTTTCTCGGTATCCAGTTTGGCCTGTTTGTACACCATTTTGAAACAGCGGGACAGGCTGGGTATTTCTCCCGACCGCCCGGCGTAGAGGGTTTTTTGCCGATCGGCTCGCTGGTGAGCCTCAAGGGCTGGGTGCTTACCGGGCATTTTGACTCGGTTCACCCGGCAGCCCTAGTGCTCTTCCTCACTTTTCTGGCCATGTCCCTGCTGACGAAAAAATCCTTCTGCTCGTTTGTCTGCCCGGTGGGAACCCTGTCTGAAGGGGCCTGGAAGGTGGGGCAGAAACTGTTTGGCAGCAATTTACGCATCTGGCGCAGCCTCGACCTGTTTCTGCAGTTCACCAAGTACGCGCTGCTGTTCTTTTTCGTCAAGTTGATCCTGTTCGGCATGCCGATGGTTGCCATCAAAGAATTTTTGACTGCGCCCTACTGGGCGGTCGCCGATGTGAAGATGCTGCATTTCTTTACACGGATGTCGACCACCAGCATGGTAATTATTGCCATCCTGTCGCTGCTTTCGGTGGTATACAAGAATTTCTGGTGCCGCTACCTCTGTCCCTACGGCGCAATGCTCGGCCTGCTTAGTATGCTCAGCCCTTTCAAGGTGGCGCGCCGCCAGGACAAGTGCATCGATTGCGGTGCATGCAGTCGTGCTTGTCCGGCGCAGATCGATGTGCAGCACAAGGTGCGCATCCACTCTCCTGAATGCACCGGCTGCCTGACCTGCGTCAGCAGTTGCCAGGAAGAGGGCGCTCTGGCGATGACACTCCTGAAAAGACCGCTACCGGGAGTTGTCTTTGTGGTGATCGTGCTGTTGTTGTTCGGTGGCGGGGTATTGACCGGCATGCTCAGCGGGCACTGGCAGACGAGTTTGGGCTACGAAGATTACCGGCAGCTGATTCCGTTGGTGGCGCGTCTGGGGCACTAGGTTCAGGTTGCTGTTATTAAACATAATTCTAGCCTATCAGACATTTCCTGATGGTCTAGAGCCTAAAAAAAGCCCCACAGTCAGGAGGGCGACTGCAGGGCAAAGTTCTGTCTTCAGGTGGGTCTGAAGGAGGTGTCTCGGACCTGCCTTTCACAGCAGGGCTTCAATGGTTGTGATAATATCTGGCTACTCTATAAAAGCAAACGGGCAGACCCGTAAAGTTTCAGACGATATATAACTAAACGAAAATGTGTAAAAGCACATTCCGACACTCTGGACATCGCTTGCTGAACAATCGGACCGCCCATTTTACCAAAGCAATGGCCACTAGGAAGCGAACACCGGTGGCCACGAATTGGCGATTAACGAGTGGAGTTGTCAATGGATGGAGCGGGGCAGTAAATATTTTTGATGTTTGGGCCCGCTTTAAATTTTGGTATAGTTGAACTTCTGTCCGCCAACACTGACTTCATACATTAAGCCACCCTTTGTGATAGTGAATGTGGCCATACCTTTGTTGTAGCCTCCGCCTGTTGTTGACGCGTTGTTTTTCCCGCCGCTGGCCGTCGCGGAACTTCCCGCGGTATTCGCAGAGGCGCTTGCTGCTGCAGTGATGGCCGTAGCCTGGGCTTCTGCGCCGAACTCGAAATTACCATTGGTGAACTCGGTCAGGGCACGTTTGTCTTCGAAAAAAATGACCTGGCTGAAACCTGCCGCACCAAGTTGAAAGCCAACGGTCGCCTGCGTCATTGACGTATCGCCGATGTGTTTGCCTTGTTCATAAACACGGCCTTTGCCGAAAGCTCCACCGACGAGAAACCCAGCCTTGCCGATGGTTGGGAACAATGCATAACCATAGGCGCTGCTAAACATCTCTGCAATGCCGGCATCCACGAACATCTTCTTGGTGTCTGCATATTCGTCAGCATAGACACTTGAGCAAAACAGGGCCATCAACAGTCCGATGGTCAAAGCTTTCAGTATGAATTTCATCGTTGGTCTCCTTATGGTTATTTCTCAAGTTCAGCCTTGAGTATATCTGGTTAGCAGGTGCCGTCAAACATGAAGGGTCTTAATTGTCCTGCAATATAAACATGGCCCATCCAGGGAGGACGGGCCATGTTGTATCTCAATTGATGGTGATTTGTATGAAAATTTTACGGCAACCGCCATCGGCAGTTCGCTGGCATTGGCTGTTGCTCTTGTTCTTGTATTAAAAGGTATACCTGAGTCCGACCACGGGACCGCTGATATAAATATCATTCAGGATCTCTCCGCCCTTGTCATTGCTGTCGAAGTCCCATTCCAGATGACGATAGCCCGCAATCAGCTCAAGGTTGGTGAATTTATAGCCGACGCCACCAAAAAGCTGCCAGGTCAGATTGGTATCACCGGTCCCCACGTCGCCTTGAAAAGGCAGATACCATTTCTCGTTCAGTTTGACGCGGCCCATGGTGCCAACAATCCCGTCCCAATAATGAGTGGACCCCGAAGGTGAGAACTTAATCGTCTCCAGAGGCCTCTGCACTTCATATTTCGTTTCGACATCCATGTATAGATAGCGCGCCCCCGCCAGAAGGTCGAGCGTCATCCGATCCGACTCGAGAATATTATAGCCCACCATGGGAGTAACAACCCATGTTTGAATATTAACATTGGTGATAGATCGCTTTATATCTAAAGGTCCGTTTGGCAAGGTAGCGTTCGAAGAATCATCCACATCGAGGTAGATCACATCGACCAGCAAAGACAGCTTGTCTTTGCGTGCATTCACGCCACCCATAACAGTAAAATCAAGATTTTTGACGATATCACTGAAAGAGATGTCGAGATCCTTCCCTGTGGTCGTTTGGCCTTTGATGTCGGGTGCCCACGCATAGAGAAATGTTGTGAACTTCCAATCGCTGGACGAAGTCTCTTCTGCCAGAACCGGTTGCACGAACGTCAGCGATGCGACCAACCCTAAAATGGCCAATAAGCATCCCTTCAACATCTTGTTTCTTACCCTCTTCATGTTGGTCTCCAAAAAGATAATAATTATCCTGATCACTGTAATTGGTTCTATGCGCTATTTTCTTTGGGTTCTTTCGGCAGATTGACAGAACTCACTCTTCCGCGGTACCGCTCACTAGAGCCAGCCCTGTTCCTCAAAACGCTTCTTGAGTTGATCGGCAATCTCCTTGGCAGTCTGTTTTGCTCGCCCCTCGACCTTGCCATTGCCAGTCTTTTCATCATAGACCTTCATGCTGGTACTGACGATGAGCCCGACGGGATTGTGAGTGGCGATCAGGGTCGCAAGTCCCACCGCGCCCCCGGGGGTTTTGTTGCCCTCGGCATCCGTTGAACCGGAACCGATTGTGCGCAGCCCTTGAGCCGTAATTTGCAGGCCTTCGACCGCCACTTTCAGATCGGAGCTGCCAGATCCCAGGCCAAGCAGAACGCGCCTCTTGGCATCACCCTCGTCAAAGGAAAGGATATACCCCTGGATAACGAGGTCGTTGAGTTGCTCTGTGGTTCCCGCAACAGCATGATCTGCATGCATCCCCATGTTGCGAAGCTCATAGACCAGTTCCGTCTCGATCTCGGCGCCCAGTTTTCGCCCTTCGGCAATCTGCCCGGGGGGCTGTGGCGGGTTTTGTGCGAAGTACTCCAGGCTGAGCGCGTCCTTGATCGGAAGATCGGCTGGCGTAGCCGCGAAATTGTAGACCCAGATATGAGCGGGCCGGGGAAGTGGTCCGGTGACATCGCGCTCGCTCTCGGTGATCTTGGTTGTGGCGCACCCAGCGACTATGGACAGGACAGCCAGGCCCAGTAAAAGGCAAAGGCGAAATTTCATCTTGATTCTCCAAGAGCAATTTTTAGCCGTTTGCCCGAAAGCTGGCAACCCCATACGGGGCTGCCAGAATCATTTCTCGAACTACTCGCTCACCTTGTTGTTGCGCTGGGCGGCCTGGAGCTTCTTGATATCCTCCGGCGAGAGCTGCGGCCGGTCGATGGTCAGCGTCACCCTGTCAAGCTTGCCGGTGAAGTTGAACGGCGGCTCGTAATCGGCATCGTTGACCGGCGAACCTGTGTCGGCGCCGATGTCGAGGTTCTCGTCCCACTGCATGATGAACGGCAGGGTGTGCTTCATCGTCTGGGTCGAGACTTCCTTGCCGTCAACCTTGAGTACGCCGGTGCCCCCCTGGCCGACGCCGGCATAGCTGCCGAAGGCCATGGTCCCCGGGCCCATGCCGTCGTACTTGAAGTCGAACTCGAGGGTATGCTTGCCAGGGGCCAACGTGTCAGACCCTTCCCACCTGATGCGCTTGAGGTCCACCAGGTTCCAGAGGAACACCGGCTTGCTTTTGAGGATGTAGAAGCCGTAGCCGGCAAAGCGCCCGCCCTGGGTGATGATCATGCCCTCGGCCCCGCCCTGCGGGACCTCGATCTCGGCCGTAAAGGTGTAGGAGGCGTTGAGGACGCTCGGTGCGTCGCCGTTGGGGGTGCCGGTCAACGGCCGTGTCCAGGTGAATTCCTTGCGGCCGGCGGTGATGCTCGGTCGCGGCGTGATAAGCCTGTCTACTATCGTGTTATCGAGGGGCAGTACCTGGTATTTCTTCGCTTCCACCCAGAACATATCCTGCAGTTCCTTCAACTTCTCCGGATGCTTTGCAGCAATATCTTCAGACTGGGTCCAGTCCTCGTTGAGGTTGTACAACTCCCACGGGTATTCCAGCACGCTCTCCTTGGGCACGGCGTGCACCCAGGGTGCGCGCATGACCTTGGTGCTGGCCAGCCAGCCGTCGTGGTAGAGGGCGCGATCGCCGAACATCTCGAAGTACTGGGTCCTGTGGGTCGTGGGTGCGTCTGCATTCTGCTTGTCGAAGGTGTAGGCCATGCTGACCCCTTCGATGGGGCTCTGCTTGATGCCGTCGACAACTTCGGGCTGCTCGACCCCTGTGGCTTCGAGGATGGTCGGCACAATGTCGATCACATGATGAAACTGGTGACGCAGGCCGCCCTTGTCAGTGATCACCTTGGGCCAGGAGA
The DNA here is from genome assembly GCA_963825615.1 of uncultured delta proteobacterium. Classification (GTDB taxonomy): domain Bacteria; phylum Desulfobacterota; class Desulfuromonadia; order Desulfuromonadales; family BM103; genus JAHEDT01. Next base: position 121,290 of record CAWGTV010000006.1, on the reverse strand, counting down.
TCGCCATCCCTTGGCGGACGCCGCCGAGGTGCGAGACGATCTGCTTGGTCCAGGAGAACGGTGTGTCAAAAGCCCATGCCCAGGGCACTGCCATGTGGTTGTAGGTCTTGTCCGAACCCCAGGCGTCGTAGAAGTACTTCAACTGGGCCTCCACCGGCACGTCGACGCCGTTGAACATGGCCACCTCGTTTGGCGTGCCGAGCAGGGTCCCCTCGGCGCTGGTGCCGTTGTCGCCGTTGATGTAGATGATCAGTGTGTTGTCGAGCTTGCCAATATCCTCGACCTCCTGGATCACCCGGCCGATCTCATAGTCGGTGTAGGCAACATAGGCGGCGAAGACGTCGACCTGCTTGATGAACATCTTCTTCTCGTCGGCGGAGAGCTGGTCCCACTCTTTCAGGATATCCTTCGGCCAGGGGGTGAGTTTGGCCTCCGGCGGGATCACGCCGAGCTTTTTCTGGTTGGCGAAGATCTCTTCACGCAGCTTGTTCCAGCCTTTATCGAACAGGTGCATGGCGCTGATCTTCTCGATCCATTCCGGGGTCGGGTGATGAGGTGCGTGGGTGCCGCCCGGAGCATACTTGATGAAGAACGGCTTGTCCGGCGTCAGCGCATTCATGCGGTTTATGTAGCTGATCGCTTCGTCGGCCATGGCGGTGGTCAGGTTGTAGTCGGGGTTGCCTTCATAAGGGTAGATCGGCGTGGTGTTGCGGACCAGGTTGCCCGGTTCCCACTGGTTGGTGTCGCCGCCCATGAAGCCATAGAAGTACTCGAACCCCATGCCGGTCGGCCACTGGTCGAAGGGGCCGGCCTGGCTGGCCTGGAAGGACGGCGTATTGTGGTTCTTGCCGAACCAGGCCGTGGCGTAGCCGTTGTCCTTGAGGATCTTGCCGACAGTCGCCTTGTCCTTGGTGATGAAGCTGTCGTAACCGGGGAAGCCGGTGGCCTGCTCGGAGATCACGCCAAACCCGACAGAATGGTGGTTGCGGCCGGTGATCAGGGCGGCGCGGGTTGGCGACGAGAGCGCGGTCGAATGGAAGTTGGTGTAGCGCAGGCCGTTTTCGGCAATGCGGTCGAGCGCGGGGGTCGGGATGACGCCGCCGAAGGTGCTGGGGACGCCGTAGCCGGAATCGTCAGTGATAATCAGCAGTACGTTGGGAGCACCCTTTTCCGGGGCAATCGTCGCCGGCCAGTAGGATTTGGATTCCGGGGCGGTCTTGCCGATCTTGCCTTCGAACTTCTGCGGCGGTGCAGGAATCTGCTTGCCGTCGATGGTGGTCTTGGCGCTGGGGGAACCCGGTTCGCCGGTGACCTTGACCTCACCACCGGGGATCGACTGATCCTCGCCTGACAGCTTCACTGTGTCGAACAGCTTCTCGAGCTCTTCGATGACCGGGCCGGCGGCGGTTGCCGGTGTTGCGGCCAACAGGGGGAACGCCGCACTGAGCGCTGCGACCGGCAGTGCGGAACTGGTGGTGAGCTTCCTGAAAAACGTATTCATGTCCAAGCCTCCTTATGTGTGCTGTAACCCTTAATAATAATCGCACCCAAAAACGCTTAGCACTATATCTCTATAATCAGTTATTTCAATTTATTCGGACAATAATCCGGCGCCATGATTGATCTTCCTGCAAGGACTACTGCTTAGGGACGTGGCCTGGAGACCTTGTGTCCAAATGGATTGCCAGCGGCCCATCGATGGCCTTCATCACTTCAGATGCGGGATAACCGTTTCCCAAGCAGGGTGGTCATCGCATGCAGGTACTTGCGAATGTGCAGGAAGAACTTCCGATAGCCGGCACACAGGTAGTGCAGCCCCGGTTCGTCGTGAGGGCTTTTTACAAAACGATGCTTGGGGCATCCCCCCCGGCAGGCGGCCAGGACATCGCACTCCTGGCACCAGCGCGGCAAAGCCTTTTCCTTGTTTACTCCGAAACCTGTTTGCAGCGAGGCCTCGACCATGGCGGCAAGGTCATCGGTCAAAATATTGCCGAGCCGGAACTGCGGGTAGACGTAATGGTCGCAGGCGTACAGATCGCCGTTATGCTCGACCACCAGGGAGCGTCCACACTGGCTGGCATGGATGCATACCGGTGACGGGTTGCCGATCCAGGCGTTGAGTGCCCACTCGAAGTTCATGACGAAGGTTTTTCCGACATCGTGGCGAACCCAGTCCTCGTAGATGGCGATCAGGAAGTCGGCATACTCATCCGGAATGACGGCCCAGGGGGTGACCCTTGTGTTCACCTCTTCCTTATCGAGGGTGGCTGGCCCGGCAAGATTCAGGCCCAGGGTCTGCTCGGCTGTCTCAGGAAGGCGCTCGATGACAGGCACGAACTGGATGAATTCAACACCGAGTTTTTTGAAGAAGCGGTAAACCTCCAGTGGCTGGTGCGCTGTCTCACGGGCGACGCTCGCCATGACGTTGTATTCGACACCGTGCTTCTGCAACAGTTTCAGGCCTTGCATGACCGCATCGAAGCTGCCCTTTCCCTGGTGGTCACACCGGTAGCGATCATGCACTTCGCGGGGGCCGTCTAGGCTGATTCCGACCATGAAGTTGTGCTGCTTCAAAAACGTGCACCATTCGTCGGACAGAAGCGTGCCGTTGGTTTGCAGGGAGTTGGTGATCGTCTTGCCTGCAGCGAAAAGCCGCTGTAGTTCCACCACCCGGCGGAAAAAGTCCAGTCCCAGCAGGTTCGGCTCTCCCCCCTGCCAGACAAATTCCACCACGGGGGTTGGCTGGGTCGTAATATACTCCCTGATGAAAGCCACCAGGACTTCGTCCGACATCCGATACTTCTCGCCGATGTCGAAGAAGGCCTGTTTCTCAAGATAGAAACAGTAGGTGCATCTCAGGTTGCAAATCGGGCCAATCGGCTTGGTTACAATGTGAAGACCTTGTTCCGCCTGAAGCATTCCTTGTAACTCTCCTTTACCCTTGATCGATGGTAGGACCGCTCTTTCGAGAGAAGGCCGGTTGTGCTGCCTGCTGTTAATCTCTATCCAAGCTAGCTACTGTAGCACCACTAACGGAGATGGCAATGAAGTTGCTGATTTCAGCGCCTCGATTCTTATCAATGCTCTAGCATTGATTTAAAGTGCTCCGATTGGCCCCAAAACGAAATTCTTACTGGCCCTGATCTATGAGAAAAAAGCCCCACATCCCAAGGAGGGAGAGGGCTGCGGGGCAATTTCATTCAGGAGGAAAACAACTTTGCTGTGTCTACCTTGCTAATACTTTATCATTTTCATCAAACATTTACCCCCCACGGCCACAAAAAAAATACGCAAAGTTCTTGAGATCAGGCGCAGCTCTGATCAAGGGTGTCAACCCTCTGCCATCAATACCTCTAGGCTTTTCGTCTCGGCAGCCGTGACGTAAGGAACGCCGCAAGCGCGGTGAGACCGCACTGTGGGTTAGCGTCCTGACCTGGAGACGGCCAGCTGGATACGCTGCCCTCAAGGGTCTGTTCGCGAGGAATGGAGAGCCCCGGAATGACAAGCTGATTCCGGGGCTCTTGGTCATGCGGCTGGTGCGAAGAGGCTGGTGACACGCCCCAGGATCAGCCGGGCGGGGACCAGGCTTGGGCTGTTCTGGGCGGGGTCCGGATTATCCCCCTGCAGATGAATAAGGCCGTCCTCGTGGATCCGTTTAATCCGCTTGATAACCTGCAGCCCGGCCTGTGTCGGGTGACTGGCAATGACGATATCACCAATGCGCGGTGGTTGCCGATGATAGGCTCGCAGGTCGACGAGGACTTCATCGTCGGCTCCGAGCAGGGGCAACATGGACGTTCCCCTCACCCGGTAGCGCTGCCGGAGCCTGATCAGCCACAATAATATCTCTTTACCGCCGCTCTCTCGCATGTTGCACTTCGTTCAACTCTGCTAGGCCATTAGGCCCGGGTTGATCAGCTGGCCGTGTAATAGGGCACTTCGCGACCTTTGGTCGCCCAGAAGATGGAGTGAATCTTGTTGATGGCCTTCATCAATTCTTCGGCTTTTTCCAGGCTTACCTCCACCTTGACCGCCGAGCAGAGCTTGGCCGCCTTCCAGAAGGTGTCGTGAAGATCAGGATATTGTTCGAGGTGCGGCGGCTTGAAATAGTCCGTCCACAATACCAGCAGATCGGTTTTCGCCAGCTGGGCCTGTTCTTCCTTGATAGAGATAAAACGCGCGAGAGTGTTCGCGGCGGCGTGGCTGCGGTCGTTGGGATCGAGGGCGAGAATTTTCTTGGTCATGGAGAGCGCTGCTTCGGCCGCAATCCGAGCCGACGCGGGATCGTAAACCCCGCAGGGGCCATCACAGTGAGCACTGACGGTCATTTGGGCGGGAAAAAACTTGTGCATGGTTCGGGTCAAAAGTTTCATGGGTTGCTCCTTTATAGTCGATTGTGAACGTCTCTTTGAGAAGTGGAGTTGGTCGTTTCTCTTCACTTCTAAATCCTCCCCTGTAGATTCCAGGGCAGGGTCATCTAGCATGGATTTATCATGACTATGATAGCGCGCTCCCCCAACCGATGTCCATCCAGGGGGCTGCAGTATTCCAACGGGTCAAACTCTTCAGTAGGTTGCGTGATTTCAAAAGAGATCAGCGCTGTGGCAGAACGATAAATTAACGATCTCCATGCAATGAAAGAAAGCCCCCGATCTTTAGATCGTGGGCTTTCTCATGTAACTGATGGGTGGAAACAAAAAAGCATTTAGTGGCTTTTGATCTCTTGCAGCTTAATGCGAGTTTGTTGAGTATTAAAAAAATTAATCAGCAATCGTCGAGCGAAGCTGTTCAGCGATTTGTTGAGACATTTCAATTTCGTCTGTGGTCATTTTCTGCTGAATGGCCTCCTTGAAATTTTGAGCGGCTCTATCGCCATTCTCGGCGGCTAATGTATACCAGGCGCAGGCGACGACATGATTTTTTGCGACACCTCGTCCAGCGTCATACATGACTCCAAGACTGAATTGTGCCTTTACATCTCCCTTGACTGCCGCTTTGTGAAACCACTTCGCGGCCTCCTGGTCATTTTGTGAAACGCCGCTGCCCCTAGCGTAAAGGATGCCAAGATAGCTTTGGGCCTTTGCGTCCCCCTGTGCCGCGGCCATACGAAACCACTTCGCGGCCTCATGTTCGTTTTGAGGGACACCCTGACCGGTCGCATACAGAGTCCCGAGATTGACTTGAGCTTTTATGTCTCCCTGCTCAGCGGCCATGCGAAACCACCTGACGGCCTCCTGGTCGTCTCGTTGGACACCACGGCCTGTGGCAAACAGCACTCCGAGATTGGTCTGAGCTTGCGCATTTCCCTGATTGGCTTCCACCAGCCAGATGTCATGAGCTTTTTTGAAGTCTCCTGATTCAGCAGCGGCAGTGCCGTCAGCAAAGTTGCCAGCAATCGATACAGACGCTAATGCGACCAAAATAATGACGATAAAAGATAGATTAAGGAACGTTTTCATGCTCCCTCGCGTTACAGCAGAAACCGTCTGATAAGACGGACAAAATCAAGAAAAAAGGTCGGCATACCTGATAGCGTGTTAAAGGGTCAACACGGCAAATCACCCACAGTGCGCAGTTTCATTCGCCTGCCCATCGATATTATTATTAAGAAATTGTGGTTGTCAAATTCGGGGATGAAAAGAAGATCTTGATGCCGTGTGATTTGCTGCTGGCGACAAATAGGCAGCGAGCGCTGCCCGGCTGCGAAACAGGTTTTACTCAGTAATGATTCTTCAAGTTTCGAGCTCATGCCTAGGGTCGGTTCGGCAAGGCAGCTCGCCAAATAGTTGATTTGACTTGCCTGTAGAAAGTTCTTGCGTGCTTGGTTGATTTCCGGTTTACAAGCCTATATGTGGTGTCGTATGATTACCATCCTACAATATATAGTGTCTATGTGTGGACCATGCTGATGGCTTGGTTCCGTGTTTTGGTCTGTTTTCATCCGTCTCGGACAACTCCGGGACAGACAAAAGAGGTAGGGTAACGATGGCAGGACATGTGATCGAGAAGTTGGTTGAGGCGGCGGAAATCCCCTGGCAGGAAGCCTCTCAGGATATCTGGGACAGCAAGTACCGGCTCAAGGACGCCACGGGCCGGTCGGTCGATGCCGACCTGCATGCGACCTACGAGCGCATTGCTAGGGCGTTGGCGGCTGTTGAGGCCGATGGTAAGCTCCAGCAGCACTGGTTCGAACGGTTTTTGTGGGCGCTTGAGAACGGCGCTATCCCGGCCGGGCGCATCACCTCCAACGCAGGGGCGCTCGAACACAAGCCGGCGACCTCGACCATCAACTGCACTGTTTCGGCCACGGTCGGCGACTCGATGAACGATATTCTCTCCAAGGTACACGAAGCTGGCCTGACCCTCAAGGCGGGCTGCGGCATCGGCTACGAGTTCTCGACCCTGCGGCCGCGTAACGCGTTTGTCAACGGCGCCGGCGCCAACACCTCGGGACCGCTGTCGTTCATGGATATCTACGACAGCATGTGCCGCACCGTCGCGTCCGCCGGCGGTCGGCGCGGTGCCCAGATGGCGACCTTCGACATCTCACATCCGGACGTCATCGACTTCATCAAGGCCAAGCGCGAGAATGGTCGCCTTCGCCAGTTCAACCTGTCTCTGCTGATCACCAACGAATTCATGGAGGCGGTCAAGCAGGACGCCGAGTGGCCGCTCAGCTTCCCCCTCACCGAAAAGGAGAGGGCGCGCGACGGCCTGGACCTGCAGGACCGGGCTCAGGTCCTCTGGAAGGACTGGCCGGTTAAGCAGGATTACATCCAGAACGAGGTTGGCCAGGTGGCCTGCAGGATCTACCGCACCATCCGAGCCAAACAGCTGTGGAACGTGATTATGGCGTCCACCTACGATTTCGCCGAGCCCGGCTTCATCCTGATCGACAAGGTCAACGAGATGAACAACAACTGGTTCTGCGAAGAGATTCGCGCCACCAACCCCTGTGGGGAACAGCCGCTGCCGCCTTACGGTTCCTGCCTGCTCGGTTCGATCAACTTGACCCGCTTTGTCGAAAACCCCTTTACCGCCGAGGCCTGCTTCAACTGGGAGCGTTTCCGCGAAGTGGTGAGCGTCTTCACCCGCATGCTCGACAACGTGGTGGAAATCAACGGCCTGCCTCTCGAGCAGCAGCGCCGCGAGATCTTCGACAAGCGCCGCCACGGCATGGGCTACCTGGGGCTGGGTTCGACCATCTCCCTGCTCGGCATGAAATACGGTGACGCTGATTCAATCGCTTTCACAGAAGAAGTCACCCTGCAGATGGCGTTGGCCGGCTGGCAGCAGGCGCTCGCGCTGGCCCGCGAAAAAGGCCCGGCGCCGGTGCTGCTCGAGGAGTACACGGTCACCGCGGAGATGCTCCGCAAGCGTCCGGAGATGGCGGCCGACGGCATCCGGGTTGGCGAGCGCGTCCCTGGCCGCATCTTGCACACCCGCTACAGCCGCTACATGCAGCAGTTGGCGCGCAAGGCGCCGGCGCTGGTGACCGAACTGGCCGAGATCGGCGCGCGCTTCACCCATCACAGCTCCATCGCGCCGACTGGCACCATCTCGCTGTCGATTGCCAACAACGCCTCCAACGGCATCGAACCGAGTTTTGCCCATCATTATGCGCGCAACCTGATCCGGCCGGGGAAGAAGAGCAAGGAGAAGATCGACGTCTTCTCCTACGAGCTGCTCGCCTATCGCGAGTTGGTCAATCCGCAGGCGATGCCGGGCAGCACGGATCCGGACAGGCAACTGCCCGACAACTTCGTCACCTCGGAGGATATCTCGCCGCAGCAGCATGTCGACATTCAGGCCGCTGCGCAGAAGTGGATCGACTCGTCGATCTCCAAGACTGCCAACGTGCCGAGCGACTACCCCTATGCGGATTTCCAGGATATCTACCTGTATGCCTACGAACAGGGGCTGAAAGGGTGCACGACTTTCCGCTACAACCCCGAGGCATTCCAGGGTGTTCTGGTCAAGGAGAAGGACCTGGCGGAGACGATCTACCACTTCGCCTTGGAAGACGGCACGGTGGTTGAAGTCCGCGGCAACGACGAGATCGAGTACGACGGTGAAATTCATTCCGCAGCCAACCTGTTCGATGCCCTCAAGGAAGGTTATTACGGCAAGCTGTGACAAGGAGCAATATCAATGATCAAGAAGATCGATAAGAAGATTGTCGCCTACGAGGTGGTCAACCTCGATGAGCAGCGCAAGAAGGCCGAGCAGCTTGCCCATGACCAGATCGAGGACATGCACGAGAAGGTTGAGCGGCCGGAGATGCTGGTGGGTGCCACCTACAAGATCAAGACGCCGCAGAGCGAGCACGCCCTCTACGTCACCATCAACGACATGGTCCTGAATCACGGCACGGAAAACGAGATCCGCCGTCCCTTCGAGATCTTCATCAACTCGAAGAACATGGACCACTTCCAGTGGGTTGTGGCGCTGACCCGGGTCATCTCAGCGGTGTTCCGCAAGGGTGGCGACGTCACTTTCCTGGTCGATGAGATGAAGGCGGTCTTCGACCCCCAGGGCGGTTATTTCAAGCCCGGTGGTGGTGGCTTCATGCCGTCTATCGTAGCTGAGATCGGGTTCTCCTTGGAACGGCACATGAAGATGATTGGCCTGATCGAGGAAGTGCAGATGCCGGAAGCTCAAAAGCAGATGCTTCAGGCCAAGCGCGCCGAATATGACACACTTAAAGGCCTGCCGCAGAGTGCGGAAGGCGGGGATTTCCCTGCGGATGCCAAGCTTTGCGGCAAGTGCTACACCAAGGCCGTGATTATCATGGATGGCTGCCTGACCTGCCTGAACTGCGGCGATTCCAAGTGCGGTTGAACAAAAGGGGACGAGGATGACGACTTCGAGCTGGGACATCCGCATGATGGCCCTTGCCCAGTTCATCGCGACCTGGAGCAAGGACCGGGGAAGAAAGGTCGGCGCCGTGATTGTCGGCCCGGATAACGAGATCCGCTCGACGGGCTATAACGGCATCCCCCGTGGGGTCAACGACGACGTGGAAGAACGCCACGCCGCGGCCAACGGCGAGAAGTACCTGTGGGTCTCCCATGCGGAACGTAACGCCATCTACAATGCGGCCCTTTTAGGGGTTTCCACCAAGAACTGCACGCTCTATATCCCCTGGTATCCCTGTATCGAATGCGCCAAGGCCATCGTCCAGGTGGGGATTAGCAAGGTCGTCTGTTTTGAACCCGATTTCACCGACAGCAACTGGGGGAAGGATTTCGAGAAGTCGCTGGTCATTCTCGGCGAGGGCAATGTCGTGACCCGGTTTATCGACCAGAAGAATTACCTGCAGGTCCTTCTCGACCGGGAAATCCTCGTTGGCAACGTTCCCGTCGGTCCCTGCGGGTAAAGCGGCCGGCTCACGACATCCCATATTGACCATCCTCTTGTGTCCTCATCCGTTCCGGAGATGACCATGGATCATCCCCGTCATATCCTGGTTGTCAGCTGCTTGGTGCGCAACGCGCAGGGGGACATCCTACTGGTGCGCCACCGTAAACGGGGCTGGGAGCTGCCGCAGGGGCGGGTGGAAGAGGGGGAGGGGCTGCTTGCCGCCCTTCACCGCGAGGTGCTGGAGGAGACCGGAGTGACTATCATGGCACCGGTCGCAGCCGCTGTCTGGTCGAAACTCACTGCGCCGGCAGCGCTGATCCATGGCTTCGTTGCAGAGTACGCCGCGGGCACACCGATACCAAGCGAGGAGACCCCAGAAGTGGCCTGGCTGCCGGAGGCCGAAGCTCGCAACCGCATCGAGCATCCCGTCAATCGAGATCGGCTCGCGAACCTACTCTCATTCGACGATAGGATCAGATTTTACCGCTACACGACCGAACCGTACCGGCGTTTGCCTGACACCTCCACCAGCTAATCCGTTCCATGCATTGAGACTGTGCCTTACGGGAGCGGGATAAACTCAGTCTCTCCCGGAACTCTGGGGAACCGGCCGGCCTGCCAATCCTGCTTGGCTTTTTCGATCAGCTCCCTTCGACTCGCTACCAGGTTCCACCAGACGGTCCGTTTGCCCAGTGGTGTGCCGCCGATGATGACGAGAAGGGCCTCCTCCTGTGCAACCAGTTCAATCCCCCGGGACCGGTCGACGACGGTCATGGTGTGCAACGGCAACGTTGTGCCCTGTACTTTAATTGCTCCCGAGATCAGGTAAAGCGCGCGTTCACCGGCATGCTCGGGGATGGTCACGACGGCCCCGGTCGCGAGCCTGACTTCGACATAGAGGGTCTCCGAATAGGTTTTGACCGGTGAGCGGACACCGAATGCCTCGCCGATCAACACCCGCATCGAACGATTGGTTTCGCGCACTTCAGGCAGGTCATGTGCGGCGTAGTGGAAAAAGGCCGGGTCGGTTTCTTCGTCTGCAGCCGGCAACGCCACCCACAATTGCAGTGCGTGCAGGGTTTGCCCGGCCGAGCGGACATGCGGCGGCGTGCGCTCGGAATGCACGATTCCCCGTCCGGCAGTCATCCAGTTGATTGCGCCCGGCCGGATCGGCTGGACGCTGCCGAGGCTGTCGCGATGCATAATTTCACCCTCGAAAAGATAGGTGATGGTAGCCAGGCCGATATGCGGATGCGGCCGCACATCGATCCCTTCGCCGGCAGCGAAGCGAGCCGGTCCGAGGTGATCGAAGAAGACAAAAGGTCCGACCGACTTCACCTCGCTGGCCGGAAGCAGGCGGCGGACCGAAAAGCCACCGAGATCCTTCTCGACTGGTTCGAGAATAAAGTGGATCGAAGAAGTCGAGGCTTTGCTGCAATGGCAGGATTCCGCTTGGTCTAGCAGGTCGCTCATGAGTGCTCCATTGATAAGGTTGCGTTTCGGACGGGTTGGAGGTGGGCCACCCCCGGCTTGGGGATGGCCTCTCAATCAGGCGTTCCAGCCGCCGTCAACGTTGATGGTTGCGCCGGTGATATAAGTCGCTCCCGGACCGGCCAGGAACGCAACCAGGGCAGCCACCTCATCCGGCTGGCCATAGCGCCCCAGGGCGGTTTTGCTGCGCATGTCGTCGGCGTGTTCGCCGTCTTCCGGGTTCATGACCGTGTTGACCGGACCCGGCTGGACGTCATTGACCAGGATATTGCGTGAGCCGAGGTCCTTGGCCCAGCTACGGCTGAGTCCCGCGACGGCGAATTTCGAGGCGTTATAGGGGCTGATCCCCGGTGAAGCGGCCCGTTCGCCGAGCACGCTGCCGATGTTGATGATGCGGCCGCCGTCAGGCATCACCTTGAGCACCGCCTGGGTCAGGCTGAAGACCGCATCGACGTTGATGGTCATGACACGGCGGTACTCCGTCTCATCGATGTCACCGATCATGCCGCCGCTAAAGGTCCCGGCGTTGTTGACCAGGATATCGATGCCGCCGAGATCGGCGACAACCTGCTCGACCAGCTTCGGCAGGGTCCCAGGTGCTGCGGCGTCAGCCTGGTAGGCGCGTGCCTGCACGCCGAGTTTTTCCAGGTCTTGCACAACCTTCGCGGCCGCTTCGGCAGAAGCGCTGCAGGTGATCGCAATATTGGCTCCGGCCATGGCCAGGTGGCGGGCAGTGGCTGCCCCGATTCCACGCGAGCCGCCAGTGATCAGTGCGGTTTTTCCCGATAATGGTTTCATCTTGGCTCTCCTTACTCGAGATAAAGTGACTCCCTTGCTTGTCGTGACTACAGTTTAGAACCTCTCGCTCACAGCTCAACCGTGTCCCGACAATAATAATTATGGACCTCAGCGGCGCGACGTTCTGATCCTCAGCGTGCCTGGCTGCGGCGTACCGTGATCGTCTCGCCGCCCACTCCGTAATTGTCTGTATCGATTTCGTCGATGACGACGACGGTGGTCTGCGGCCCGCGGTTGATGACCTCGACAAGCAGGTCGGTGACGCCCCTGATCAAGTCTGCTTTCTGTTCCTGGGTAATCGGTTCCTGCTCCCGGGTCACCTTGATATTGACATATGGCATCTGCTTTCTCCTTGTTGTTGGGTTTATCTTCATTTTTGACTTCAGGCAGGACATTTCTTCCCGCTCATGATCTCGGCAACCCCCAGTCATAACGGATCGCCAGCAGCCGCACAACGATCACTGTGCCTGCGGCCAGTAGTGCTGACGTGCCCCGGCCCACTCCGATCTGTTCGAGAAGCACTAACAGGATACCGCCGGCGATACAGGCCGAGGCATAGATCTCGCGGCGCAGGATCAACGGCACCTGGTTGGCGAGGACATCGCGGATGACGCCGCCGGCGGTGCCGGTGGTCACCCCCATCAGCACCGCGCCGAGCCATCCCACCTGGAAATCGAGAGCCTTGTTCGTGCCGATCACCACGAAAGTGCCGAGTCCGACGGCGTCAAAATAAAGCAGTGGCTTTTCGAAAGTCTCGAACCGGTGGCGACAGGCGAAGACCAGCAGCGAGACGGTAATGGCAAGAGAGATGTAGGTTTCGTTCTTGAGGGAAAAAGGTGGGATGTCCCCCAGCAGGAGGTCGCGCAGGGTGCCACCGCCGACGGCGGTGACGATGCCGAGCACCAGTACGCCGAACAGGTCCATGTGCTTGCGCACGCCGACCCATGCTCCGGAGGCGGCAAATGCGGCGGTGCCGATCAGGTCAAGGATGTAGAGGATGTTCATGGCGAACCTTTTTGGTAAAGGATAGCGGCTGGTTGCAAGCAAAACAACCGTGTCCCGAAGATTTGATAATCAGGATAGCATGCAATGACGGGGAGTATAGGGGGCGAAGACTTTCCTCAGCGTCCTCACCTGGCTGCAGGTCGGGCACTTTTTCGGCTCTGACGGTCCGTTGTGATTGAAGCTGTCGGCCGTTTCAAGTACACTCGGCCGTGCAATTGACTAACAGGACAATACGTTGGGAGACAAGCTCATGATTCTCGGTTTTGCCGGCAAGGCGGCGACAGGAAAAACCACTGCAGCAAAGCATATGGCGCCGCTGCTTGACAGGGAGTGCAGGATCGTGCCGATGGCGATGGTGCTGCGCGACGAGGTCGAGGCGTTCTTGCGGGCGATCGGCGCCGAGAGTGCCGTGCCGCTGGTTTACGGCTGCCAGGACGACAAGGTGCGGGTCTTTTCCGTGAATGAACAGAGGGCCCTGGCGCAATGTCCCAAATGGACACATTTCATCGCGGACAATCGGGAGATCCAGAGTCGCCCCGGAGAAACGGCCGTAACGGTACGGCGCATTCTGCAATGGTGGGGAACGGAATATCGTCGCGCCCAGGATGCCGACTACTGGACCAAGGCCTGGGGACGCAAGGTTGAGCAATTCGATCTTGAAAACGTGCATGTGCTGGTCGACGATGTGCGTTTCATGAACGAATTGAACGTGATCAGGGCGCACGGCGGCCTGATCGTGAAGATCGAGAGGCCGGGCTTTGACGGCGCCAACAATCATGCCAGCGAGACGTCCCTTGATGAGTACCGGAACTGGGACAAGGTGCTTTTAAACGACGGGACCCTCGACGAGTTCAAGGCGCAGGTCGAACAGCTTGCGCGCCAGCTGGGGGTCTCTGCACAGTAATTTGCCGGGCACTGGTGAAACTCTAGGGGACGGGCTTTGGCCTGTCCCCTGGTGCGTTCGGCCCGGCGACTGTTGCGCCAGGCAATTTTTTCGGCCAATGGCCTGATTTTTTTTATCACTGCGCGACGTGTCGGGCATAATCACCCAGGCCTTTTGCAGGAGAATCGATGCTCACCTATTGCAAGCTGCTGGCGACCATGGCATTTTGGGGCGGGACCTTCGTCGCCGGGCGGATGCTGGCCGGCGTGGTTCCACCATTCCATGCAGCGTTTCTGCGGTTTGTCATGGCAACAGTCCTCCTGCTTTGTGTGCTGTACCGCGCTGAAGGCCGTCTGCCAGCCCTTGGCCGGCGCCAGCTGGGTGCGGTGGTCTTGCTCGGTCTGACCGGGGTGTTGGGTTACAACGTCGCTTTTTTTACCGGGCTGCAGACCGTCTCTGCTGGCCGGGCGGGGTTGATCATCGCCCTCAACCCGGTCGGGATTGCCCTGCTTTCGGCCTTGTTTGGCGGTGAACCGCTGCACATGGTCCGCCTTATCGGGGTGGCCATTTCCGTCGCCGGGGCCATGCTGGTCATCAGCCACGGCAACCTTGCGCTGTTGACAAGCAGCGCCGGCACCGGCGAGTTGACCCTTCTGGGCTGCGTGCTCTGCTGGGCTCTGTACTCGGTCATCGGTCGGCGGGCCATGCGCGGGCTCACCCCCCTGACGGCTGTAACCTATTCGGCTCTGGCCGGCACCCTGTTTCTCGCCCCGATGGCCGTTGCCCAGGGGGTTCTGACCAGCCTCACCAGCTACGGGCCTCAAGCCTGGGCCAGCCTGGCCTACCTTGCTGTGCTTGGCACTGTAGCCGGTTTCCTCTGGTACTACCAGGCGATCAACGAAATCGGCGCGGTCAGGTCGGGCGTCTTCATCAACTTTGTACCGATCTTTGCGATGCTATTCGGGCTGCTGTTCCTCGCCGAACCATTGACTCCCAGCTTGTTGCAGGGCGGTGCACTGGTTATTGCCGGGGCCTGGATCACCAATAATAACGGGCTATGGTGGAAAGACCTGTAAATATCTTACGCGGCCGGGCTGGCTGAAAAGAGAAAATTACCGTGAGCTGTTTTTTTGTTTGACAAACATGACGATATTGGTAAGCTATCCCTACAAAGAACATGTTCTTCATGTTCGACCTCCTAAGAAACACTGAGAAACCCGTTGCCCCACAGTCACCCTCCTGACTGTGGGGCTTTTTTTCGTTTGCCTTATTTCTGCCAGCGATACCGTTCAAGAGCGCTAATCAACGCTGCGCGAGTAGAGAAAATCCGCAAAACCGATAATCTTTAAGTGTCCATGTCGCAACGCAAGTCAAGCATCTCTGTCAGACAGGTGGGCCGCTCCGATCGGGTCGCTCTTGGGAGGGTTCGGTGAACAGGATGGATTTCTATCAGCAGCCAGTCTCGGAAATATTCTACCTGCTGCAGACCGACACAAACGGGCTCTCTTCGGCGGACGCCAGCCAGCGCCTGAAAATCCATGGCTTCAATGAGCTGGAGACCAGGACGACGATCAATCCCCTGGCCATCTTCATCAACCAGTTTAAAAGCTTCATCATCTACATCCTTCTTTTCGCCGTGGTCTTTTCCCTGCTGATTGGTGAGTATGTCGATACCATCATCATCCTGGTCATCCTGCTTGCCAACGCATTCATCGGCTTCTGCCAGGAGTTGGGTGCGCATCGCTCCCTGGAGGCACTGAAGAAAATCAGTACTGTCCGGGCCGCGGTGGTGCGCGATGGCAAAATTCGCACGGTGGACGCAAAACAGCTGGTCCCCGGGGACATTGTCGAGATTGGCGCCGGTGACCGGGTCCCAGCCGATTTGCGCATCATCGATGCGGTGCAGCTCAAAGCCGAAGAATCAGCCCTGACTGGTGAGAGCGTCCCGGTTGAAAAATGTGCCCGGGTCATCTCCGGCGACGTTCCTCTCGGTAACCGTCACAATATGATTTTTTCCGCCACTTCAGTGGTCACCGGTCACGCTCGCGCGGTGGTCGTGCACACCGGTATGCAGACCGAATTGGGGCGGATCACGACCCTGATCAAGGAGGCTGAAGAGGAGATGACACCTCTGCAGAGGCGCCTCGACCGGTTTGGCAAAAAGCTCGGCTACGCCATTATTGCTATCTGTATTATAGTGTTTGTGCTTTCACTTTTGCGCACCCTGCTGGATGGATCTCTGACGCTGTCAGCGCTGGTGGCCTTTGCCTTCATCGCCATCAGCCTGGCCGTGGCGGCGGTGCCGACGGCATTGCCGGCGGTAGTCACCATTGCCCTGAGTATCGGGGTCAAGCGGTTGCTGGCAAAGAAAGCTCTGGTCCGCAACCTCTCCGCAGTGGAAACTTTGGGCAGCTGTGACGTTATCTGCACTGACAAGACCGGCACCCTGACCGAAAACCAGATGACTGTCCGCAAGGCCTGGACGCTGAACGGAGAAGCTTCGCTCTCCGGTGCCGGCTACGCGCCGCTCGGTGAAGTGACCGGAGCTGTCGCCGCGGAGCTCTTTCTCTGCGGCCTTCTCTGCAACAACGCCAGCCTCTACGAGGAGAATGGCAATTGGGTGACCGCCGGCGACCCGACCGAGGCGGCACTCTTGACCAGTGCGGCAAAAGCAGGGGTTCGCAGTACGGCGGCCAGACTCGAGGAAATCCCCTTTGATGCGCAACGCAAACTGATGAGCGTCTGCTGCTCCGGCGAGGAGACGGATTGCATCTACACCAAGGGGGCTCTGGACATGGTGCTCCAGCACTGCAGCAAGGTGCTGGTCGCCGACCGGGTCGTGCCGGTGACGGCTGAACACGTGGCGGTAATCGAACAACAGAATGCTTTATATGCGTCTCAATCCATGCGCGTGCTGGCTTTTGCCCGCAAAGAACTGACTGGCGCAGATGATTTTCGCGAAGCAGAGCTGACCTTCATCGGTCTGCAGGCGATGATCGATCCGCCGCGGCCGGATGTGATCGAAGCGATTGCGAGGACCAGGCTGGCCGGCATCCGGGTGGTGATGATAACCGGCGACTACGGCGAGACGGCCAGGGCGATCGGTCGGGAAGTCGGCATCCAGGGTGCCCTGCTCAGTGGCGCGGAGGTGGCGCAGATGGATGACGCTGCACTCTGCAGGGCCCTGCAAGAGGGGGTCAACCTCTTCTCCCGGGTCGCTCCGGAGCACAAGTACCGCATCGTCGATGCCCTACAGAAAATGGGGCACACAGTGGCCATGACCGGTGACGGGGTCAACGATGCTCCGGCCCTGAAAAAGGCCAACATCGGTGTAGCGGTGGGCAGCGGCACCGAAGTGGCGAAGGAAGCCGCGGATTTTGTCCTGCTTGATAACAGCTTCACCCATATTGTCAATGCCATCGAAGAAGGGCGCGGCATCTACGACAATATCCAGAAGTCGATCATGCTCCTGCTGTCAGGAAACCTTGGCGAGGTCCTGATCATCTTCCTGGCCGTGCTATTCGGTATGAACCTTCCCCTGACGGCCATCCTGCTGTTATGGATCAACATGGTGACCGACGGAGCTCCAGCGCTGGCCTACAGCGTCGACCCTTATGGTCGGGATATAATGCTGAGACCGCCGAAACCGCGTGAAGAGGGGATCCTGCCCGGTGCCAAACTCGCCTTGCTTGCGGTCCTCGGTTGCGTCGGAACGGCGATCGCGCTCACCCTGTTCCATCTGTTCGGGGGCAATTCCGAACTGCCTGGCGAACTGATGCGTGCGCAGACCGTGGTGTTTAACTTCGTGGTGCTCTATGAGGTGATCCTGATCTTTGTCATCCGCAGCGGCTACCAGGTGCCTTTCTTGGCCAACAAATGGGTTTGGGCGGCAGCGACGCTCTCCGTCGTGTTGCAGGCCATGCTCATGTACACACCTCTGGCGACGGTCTTCAAGATTACCCCGCTTGGTCTGGTCGATGTCTGTGCGCTGCTAGGTGGCGGTCTGCTCTTCGGCTTGGCCTCTCTGTTGTACCAGGTTATAGTGCGCAACGGCGTTAAGATGACGAGGAGAGAGGGGGGCTTTTCATAGTGTTGTTTCAACAACGATCGAAGCAATATCCTATTGCATGGCAAACATGGATTGAATAAAACTTTGGTTAACTAAGTGCAAAGGACCCCAAGGGAGATTTGCCAGTGGCTGTTAAAAGACGCAAAATTATCATGACGCTGGTCCTGCTTGCGGTGTTTATCCAACTGATACCGATCAATCGTAGCAACCCTCCTATAACCGCAGAATTAGCCACAACACAGGAGTTGAAGGACATTCTCGTGAGGTCCTGTTACGATTGCCACTCCAACGAAACGGTTTGGCCCTGGTACAGTCGGGTCGCACCTGTCTCCTGGCTGGTCGCCATCGATGTTTACGAGGGGCGAGGGCATCTTAATTTCTCAACCTGGGGAGAATACTCTGCTGAGAAGCAGGCAAAGTTGCGCAAGGAAATCCGCAAAACAGTCAGTGAAGGAGAAATGCCGCCGTTCCAGTATCTCCCGGCACATCCGCAGGCTCATCTGAGCGAGCGGGACAAAGCGGTCATCCTCGCGTGGGTCACCGCGAGTCCCAGACAGTAAAAAAGAGCTTTTTGGGTTTACGGTCTAAAACATCTCTGGATCAGCGCGCATCTTTTTAGCTCTGAGTGTTGAAAATGGTGTCCTGAAAATCTCGAGGTGATGTAGTAATTCAATTCAACAATACTTATAGGAACGCCCCATCCTGGTTAATCAGGATGGGGCTAATTTGAACTAGAAATTGTGGCAAATAAGAAACGATTCTTACTCTCACCAAAGAATCGTACGTCTTATGAGATTCAAAAAACCTAGTGATTAATCCGGTGGCCGTTTATAGCTTATTGTTGAAAGTTTTCTGCTATTTGGTCATCCGCTTGCGTTTCAGTTCAGGCATCACCATGGTCACCACCATATGCGACAAGAGGATGGCGCTGGTTATTGAAAATAGAAATATCGTGACAAACCCATCGATAAAATAGCCGAACACGATCATAAAACCGAAAAAGTAGACCGCTGTCGCAGAGGGGATACTCTCGGAGAGTATTAGTTTTTTATCTGCGGGTTCTTCTTTGAAGTTGCATTTCTTCCCGCAAACCCAGGCGATGCGTGTGCCGTAGATCAGGCTTACAGCCGCTGTCACAAAACAAAACATTCCACTCAATGCTTCAAACATATTTACCTGCCCGATAGAATAAACTTATTTTTACACTATACATCGATAGATGATAATAGACATTTAAAAAAGATAAAAATTAAGGCTCTTTAGGCGCCATTGTCTTGTTAGTGAATTAGTACAACTTGTGGTGACACCCTGCCCGATACCCGTTTGGGAAAAGTTCATCCGGTGGTTCTTCTCCGGTTCCATTTTTAAATTTAATGCCACGACACATAGACTGGAGAACTCCTTCACAGTAACTCCCTACGTGAAGTTGATATTACCTTTTGCCTGTCTTGTCTTTATGTGTTCTGTAATACACACAATCCACAGCATCTTCGCACAACATATTTCAACCTACATTTAGATACTAGTGAAAAGTTGAAGGTAGATATAAAGTTATTTGCTGGGAGCAAGGATTCTCTTAAAATATCCCAAAAACAGGGTGTTAAGTTAAGTCAAAATGTAATGCAGTCAACATAAATAACTCTTGTTTCTCATGGCCAAAAAATACCCCACAGTCAGGAGGGACTGCGGGGCCAGGTTCTGTCTTCAGGAGGTTTTGAAGAAGGTTTCTCAGACCTGACTCTCACAGCAAGTCTTCGATAACCATACGATATCGGATTGCTCTATAAATTTAAACGTGGATGCTCGTAAATTTTGGGTTGATACATCACGAACCAAAACTGTGCTATGACGCACTTCATCAATCCAGGAAAAGTGTACAAGCAAATATTCTAGCGGTTTTACAGCAAATAAGGCCACCGGGAAGCAAGCCTTGGTGGCCATAAATTTACTATTAAAGGTGTCCGAAATATGGCTATCAACAACACGACCGTTTTCGTCTTGGCAGTGGTGCTTTGTAGTAAATGAGGTTTCGCTTAATCAGAAACGGAGAAATCGTTTAGCGTCAAAAGTGGTTTGCCGTATTCGCACATATTTATGTATGTGCGGAGGTCTCGGCATCAACAATAAAATTCCAAATACACTCACGTGCTTGCACATCGATGTCTTTAAACTGTATTCCCATATTGACGTTTTTATTTGTCGAATCCTTTGCCAGATTCCTGCTCCAAACAACTCTTGCAAGGAATGATAGTGATTCTGAGTCTCCTGGTAAGAGTAATTGTAATTGAATTTCAGTATTATTCCCTGGCAATTGCCCACGATCGACAAGCTCAATACATGCACCCGTGGAACTTATATTGACCAACCTTGCTAATCTTTTGTCGCCATCGAAATTTATTTGCACATATAAATCATAAGACATATTCAGTCGAAAATTATCTCTTGCGGCAAGAAGCAGGTCTTTTAATGATGACCTTAGATTGTCAGCACTTTTTCTTGAGTTTTCTGTAGTTTTTTGATCATTTTCTCCTTGCTCTATTTCCTTCTCAACATCCTTAAGAAGTTTCTTGTAATGAGAAATTCTTTTAATCAGATCGTTTCGTTGCATGGAAAAGTTTTTGGTTGAAACAACGACATTATGAACCTTGACATTCTCCCGACATTGAGGGCATTCAATATCGAGTAATTCAACAAGTAGTGGTGTTTTGATAAGTCCATTGCATTTTGGGCAATTCATTTGAAGCATATTTTTAACCTAACAATATTAAGATTTATTTTATTGGCATAAATTTTTTTCAAATAAATTTATACGATATTATAAAGGTTTCGCAATCAAAGTATCCAGATTCTGGCTATATTTTGTCCTGGAACTCGTGAGTTTGAGAAACCATCAACCCATCTTAAACTTTCTTATCTTTGGATTCTCGTAGTAATTATTTACTAAAAGCTATTGTCATAAAGAGTTCACCGGGAGGGACCTCTGGGAATTCAACTTCTTGGGGAACAGCCTTTGGCATAGGCATCCCAGGTGAAACTGGTGCAGGTTTTTGCCTTGCAATGTATCGAAGTGTCTCGCAAGTTCCCTTTTCCAAATATCTTTTACAAAAGAGGATCCGATAGCAGTCACAACTGAGTTAAATACAAAATAGTTACGACAGCTTTATCCTCTTCCATTATAGGCTTTAAGGACTCTGCCATTACTTTAACAGAGTCCTCAAATGTGTACTCACTCTCAGGAGAGTCCTCACAATATTGAGCTTCGAACACCCAATCATGGATTATGTATGCAGGGACATATCCCCAAGGCGATAAGCCTCAATACCCCAAATATGCCCCCCATCTGTATACATAATTCCTAGCTTGATATTCCTTCCATTGAACCGCTTAAAAGTTAATGGGCTTCTTGGTTTGGCAAGAATTGCCCGGGATGTCTTGATACGCGTGAAATCTCTGCAGACCATCACTGCAAGAGAGCAGATTGTGACAGTTCTTGCTGCAGATTCCGGTAAGACAAAAAGACGAGTCGAAATAGCTGCCCGGCAGACTCCAAGTTGCCCGGCACTTGAAGAGTGATAGAATCAAACTTAGAGGATTCTCATGACTGATTATACTTTCCCAAGCGCGCCATTGCAAAAGGGCGTTCTCAGCGATCTTGCCACCACATTGCGGGAAACCCGGCTGCTCTGGGGCCCGCAGGCCGGTACAGATGGGGTTTGCCGCATTCTGCCGTTATCTGAAGATCAATGGCCAACTCTGGCCCTGACGACGCTCCTCCCTTTAAAAAAGCTCCTTCTGCCGCCCCGCGAAGAGCTCTGGAACTATAACGCCGGAGACTTTTCCCCCTTGCCAACAGCTGAACCTTTTGCTGTCCTCGGTGTTCCACTCTGTGATCTGCAGGCCGCCTGGTACCTTGACCAGGTCTTTGCTGACGACGAGGTCTACAAGGCCAGGCGTGCAAGGTCTTTCCTGGTAGGGATGCCCTGCGAGCCGGGGAAGAACTGTCACTGTGATGGTAACCTGATGCCTCTCGCCGGGGACCTGTTCATCGGCCAGGAACGGGTTTGGGCGTTATCACCTGCCGGTCACGCCATGTTGCAGGCGTGCGCTTGCAATCTCTCTGAAAATTTGCCCTTGTCATGGCCCGAAGAGATTGCCGCGAGGCGTCATGCGGTCACGGAAAAGGTTTTCCATGCTTCTGCAGAGTCCACGATCTGGTCGGAGGAGGCGCAGCATTGCCTCTCCTGCGGGGCCTGTTCGGCGGTCTGCCCGACCTGTTACTGCTTCGATATGCTCGATGATGCGGTGCTGGACGGCAGCGTCACCCGCAGCCGCGCCTGGGATAATTGCTTTTTCGCTGAGCACGGCAAGATCGCCGGGGGGCACGATTTTCGCTCCGGACGAATAAGTCGCCTGCGTTTTCGCATGGAGCACAAGCAGCTGGGCTTCGGTCCGCTTCGCGGCCAGAATTCCTGTGTCGGCTGCGGGCGCTGCCGTGAGGCCTGCCCGGTCGATATCGATCTGGACCGGATCGCCGAACGGCTGAGCGAGGAGGCGAGACCATGAGCGATGCCTTGCAACCGGTGCCCGCCGTGATCGCCAGGATCGTCCCGATGGTTGCCGACAACCACATCTTTTCCTTCCTGCCGGGAACACCCCTTGCGATGACTCCCGGGCAATTTGTCGAGGTCAGTATCCCCGGGGTCGGCAGTTTCCCCGTCTCCTCCTGCGATCTCGTCCACGCCGGGCTTGTCGCCTCCTGCATCCGCAAGGCTGGCCGGGTGACTGAGGCGCTCTACCGCCTCGGCGAAGGGGACGTCGTCGGCTTGCGTGGTCCCTTCGGCAACGGCTTCCCCATGGAGGCTTTTGCCGGGCAGGATGCTCTGCTGATTGCCGGCGGTCTGGGGATGGCACCGTTGCGGGGGGTGCTGCAGGCGCTGCTAGCTGAGCGCCAGAGAAAGGGGCGGATCATTCTCCTTTACGGGTCACGTGAGCCGGGGTCGCTGCTTTTTTTCGACGAGCTGGTCGAATTGTCTAGGCAGGGGTTAATCACTCTGCGCTTCTCGGTCGACTTTGCTGAAACCCTGCCCGGTCCCTACGATCGGGTACTGTGCAAGATTGGACTGGTCAGCGAACTGCTGGACGATCTTGACCTGGCGCCGCGCCGCACGGTGGCTGCCGTGTGCGGTCCGCCGGCCCTCTATCGCTGCGTCCTCGAAGAGCTCTCCTTAATGGGGATTCCTGCAGCCAGGATCTATGCGACCCTCGAGCGGCGCATGCGCTGCGGCATCGGCGAATGCTGCCACTGTGTGGCCGGCGGGCGCTTCATCTGCCGTGATGGGCCGGTGTTCACCCTTGAACAGCTGCGCAAGATGGCGGGGGCAATATGAAACCCGGCGTTTTGCTCAAGCTTGCATGGCTCCGCTTTACCTCCTGCAGCGGCTGTCAGCTGATGCTGGTCAACTGCGAGTCTTCGCTGGCCCCGCTGGCCAATCTCGTCGAAATCGATACTTTCCCACTGGTGTCCTCTGCCTGCGGTAACAGTGAAATTTTCGATTTTGCCTTGGTGGAGGGCGCCCTGACCACCCCTGGGGAAATCGTACGTCTGCTGGCTTTGCGGCGCAAGTCACGGCTGCTGGTGGCGGTCGGCGCCTGTGCTCTGACCGGCGGGGTCAATGCCCTCGTCAATGGGGATCGCAGCCGGGCACTGGCCGCGGTCTACGGTGACCAGGGGACACAATGGGATACTTTTGCGCCGCAGCCGGTTGATCATTTCGTGAAGGTCGACTGGCGCATCCCCGGCTGTCCGCCTGAGCGGCACGAACTACTTCAAAGTTTCGCTTCCATCCTACATGGCGGTTGGCCCGGTCGTCAGGTGATGGCCGTCTGCATGGAGTGTCGCAGCAATGAAAACCGCTGTTTGCTCCTCGAAGACCAGGCCCCCTGCCTTGGCCCGGTAACCTCAGCCGGCTGCAACGCCGCTTGTCCGGGGCAGGGGGTCCCCTGTGAAGGCTGTCGTGGGATGATGCCGGAGGCCAACGTCGCGGAAATGTGTGCCCTGCTGATGGCGGCCGGCCTGCCAGAGCAGGCCATCCGCCATCGGCTGGAACGTTTTGGAGAGGCCCGCAATGACTAGGCTGATCGTTGATCCCTTAACGCGTGTCGAAGGGCATGGCCGCGTCGAGCTGTTGCTCAAGGACGGGCGCCTGGAGGATGTCCGGGTGCGCCTGCTCGAGTCGCCGCGCCTGTTCGAGGCCCTTGTCGTCGGGCATCGCTACGACGAGGTGCCGGACCTGATCTGCCGCATCTGCGCGATCTGCTCCGCGGTGCACAAGGTGACCTCTCTGCAGGCGCTGGAAAACGCCATGTGTGTGATTGTTCCGCCGCTGGCCGCCATGCTGCGTGAGCTGCTGGTCCTGGGCGGGCACATCCAGAGCCATGCTCTGCACCTGTTCTGCCTGATCCTGCCGGACCTGCAGGGCACTCCGGATGTTGTGGCGCTGTTGCGCCAGGGAGATCCACTGGCGAAGGCCGGGCTCGAGCTGAAGGCGTTTGGCAACCACATTCAGCAGGTTGCTGGCGGGCGGGTGATTCACCCGATCAACCCGGTTTTTGGCGGCGTGGCCTATCGTCCCGCCGCGGACGCCCTTGGGAGCCTTGCCGAAGAGCTGAGTCGTTGGCAGCGCGACTGGCCGGAGCTTGCCGCCAGTTTCCTGCAGGCCGGCAATTATCCCCATGCTGGCCCGGTGCTTGGTAGCGCCGTTGCGACCGGGCTGTCGAACATTTTTTCTCTGGGTGGCGGGGGCTTGTGGGTTGAAGGGGAGGGGGAATTGCCTGCGGCTAGCTACGCAAAGCTGCTGATGGAACAGGCTAGGGCGGATTCATATGCCAAAGATGCCGCCGGTGCGAGTGGACCCTTTCTAACCGGCGCCCTGGCGCGGGCCAGGCTCTCGGCACAGGAAGGATTGGCGTTCGGTTTCCCTGAGGATGACACGGGAATCCATGCCAATAATGCTGCCCAGATCAGGGAAATCGGTCGGGCTCTGCAGCGGGTCGCTCAGCTGCTCGACACACTGCTCGCCACAGATAATGACGAACCTCTGCAGTCTGACCGCAAGCAGTCGCTCGGCGGGGGGAGCGGCACAGCGCTCATGGAAGCACCGCGCGGCCTGCTGGTGCATCACTATGTGGTCGATGAGTGGGGGACGGTGGTGGCTGCGGATATTGTGACGCCGACGGCGATCAACCAGCGGGTCATGGCTGCCCAGGTTCTGGCCGATCTGGCTGGAGAGGAAGATCCGGCACGATTGCAGGACGTGACGGCAAGAATCATCCGCGCCTACGATCCGTGCATCTCCTGCGCGGTCCATCTTGTGTCAATTGACAGGTCGCCTGGTGAGCACGCAGAGGGTCGGTCCGACGGGCCAGAAGGCGTCATCGGAATAAAATCCAGTGTCTTCTAGGCGATCACCTCCATGATCCGGTCGGCGATATGCTCGCCGATGCTCAACGATGCCGTCGCCGCCGGCGACGGTGCGTTGAGGACATGGACCATGCGCCCCTCGGTGAGAATGCGGAAATCGTCAACCATCCTCCCATCGCTATCGACCGCCTGGGCACGGACACCGCTCTCGCCGGGGATTAGGTCCTCATCGCGGATGTCCGGCATGAGCCGCTGCAGGCTTTTCACGAACAGCCTCTTCGAAAAGGAGCGGCCATGCTCCTTGATGCCCACCCGCCAGAAACGCGCCGACAATTTCCAGAAGCCGCCAAAACTGAAGGTGTCGGCCAGGTCGTGCAGCGAGATGTCGCTGCGCCGGTAACCTTCCCGCTTCCAGGCCAGCACGGCATTGGGGCCGGCTTCGACGGTACCGTCGATCATCCGTGTGAAGTGCACGCCGAGAAACGGCATCTCCGGGTCGGGGACCGGGTAGATCAGGTGGTTCACCAAGCTACTGCGCTCTGGCTTGAATTCGTAATATTCGCCGCGGAACGGTACGATCTGCAGTCCCGGACGCAGCCCCGCCATGCGCGCGACCTGGTCAGTATGCAGACCGGCGCAGTTGACCAGCCCGCGCACCCGGAAGGAATTGCCTTTGGCCCGCAGCAGATAGTGGTCCTGCTGTTTGTCGATTTGCGTGATCGGTGTCGCCAGGTGGATGACGCCTCCGCTCGCGCGGAAGAGGTCGGCCATCACCTGGGTAACGCGCACGTAATCGACGATGCCGGTCTGCGGCACGAACAGTCCGGCGATCCCGCGGACATGCGGTTCATGCTCGTTGAGTCCCGATGCGGAAAGTTGTTGCAGTCCCTCCAGGCCATTGGCCCGGCCGCGGCGCTCGAGCTCCTCCAGGGCCGGCAGTTCCTTCTCCTCGACGGCGACGACGACCTTGCCGCATCTTTGGTGGGGGATATCGTACTTCTCGCAGAAGTCATAAAGGGCTTCGCGCCCGGCGGTGCAGGTCGCGGCCTTCAGTGAGCCCGGTTTGTAGTAGAGTCCGGCGTGGATCACGCCGCTGTTGTGGCCGGTCTGGTGGGTCGCCAGGTGCGGCTCTTTTTCGATCAGGACGATTTTCAGGCTGGGGCTGCGTGAAATGATCGCCAGGGCGGTGGCACAGCCGACGATGCCGCCCCCGATAATCGCCAGATCCGCTGTCGTGCTCATGGTTTATGGGCCTCTCGATGCAAAGTTGATGGTCGAAGTTAACCACATAACGGCATTAAAACAACTGCAATCAGCTGTTGTCATCTTCGGACGTGATGTACTGCGATAGTTTAGACTTAACCTTGGAGTAGCTGCTTCAGGTTGCGATCGATGAAACGGGGCTGTCGCATGACCGACAGCCCCGTAAAAGTAGTGAGGTTCAACGCCAATTGATAGGCACTGAGTTTGAAAGGCTTCGGGCGTAATTATTGGTGCCGCTGTAACTTCGGGTTTCCATGCGCCAATTAATCGTCGCAGGCAGGCTGAGCTGCGCCTTGGAGCGGATTTCTTCGATCAGGGTGGCGTTCAGTGTGACTTGTGAGACGCCCGCATCAACGCGGCCGTTAAAGATGGTGTTGAGGTTTTTGTCCGCGAAAATAACCCGATATTGGGAAAAGTTACCAGCCGGAGCGGACCATGACAGGGTCAGGCTGTCATCGGCGTTCCACTGGGAAAACATTCCGGCCGAGGGGACCGGGACGAGGGCCGTCTGTCCCGGGAAATTGACCGTGAAATCGAACGGGAACTCCTGCACGGGCTGTACGGCAAAGGTCCAACTCCCCGGCCTCAGGTAAGAATAGTTTGCGAGGTTGAAGGTATAGCCGGATTCGCCGCCGGCGCTTGACTCGAATTGGCCGGTCGCTGCGATCCATTCGGCATAAGTATCGCTGCTTGAGATGAACTGCGGCTGCACGGCTGGAATGATCTGTGTCGAGACCGGGTCAAAAAGTACGACGCTTTGAATATCCGTTGACGTGATGAACTGCCCGTTGTTGCGCAGATCCAGAAAAGCTCGGTAATGGTTCTCTGCAGGATTTTCGAATGTTTGATATTGCATGTAAGTGGGCATGACCGCAGCAATCTTGGTCCGGGTCGCGGTTAACATCTCTTCCACGGTTTCCGTGGTTCCGTCAGGGTAGGTATAGACATTCGTATACTTGACCGGGCCGACATCGGGAGCATACCAGCTGTTGTCGAGACTCTGGAAAGAGGTGGTCGAGCCGTTGCTGGAGAGCGTCAGCGTAAATTGCGTATCCGTTTTAATCTGGATGCAACTCACATAGGTCCCTGCGGGCACGGAAACAGTGTCCAGGCCGACAACGGTCACCCTGGAAAGCAGGTCCATGGTCTCGTTGACCCCGTCCAGGTCGAGGTCCAGCCCCGAATCGAGGTCCGCTTTGTGGCTTTGTACATAGCTGTAGCCGGGTGGCGCCGGAAAGTTTATCACCTGGTAAGGAATGAGCTGCTGCGTCAGAAAGTCCAGGTTGCTGCCGCCGTAGGCGGTGATCCCGTTGCGGTCCTTGTACAGGTAGGCATCCTCCGGCGTTCCCAGATTTTCCGGATTGGATTCAATGAAAACGGCCGTGATTTTGCCATTCACCTCTTGATAGCCATTGGTTGTGAGGGTGTTGTCATAGGCGAGGGGAGGATTGCTGTCATCGGTGTCCGTCCCCCGGAAGACCCAGCTCTTCCCCTGAATGAAGGGCATGTAGTTGTCAGGGTCTCCCGGACCGGTTGCCACCGTGGTGAAACTCCAGGCATATTCCGAGGCGAGACTGCTGCCGCTGACAGCCTTGACATCAGTCGTGAGTCTGGCGGTATAGATCGTACCGTAGTCAAGGGGAACGTTTGGCAGGAAGGTTGCTGTCGAACCGGTGCAGACAACACGACCGCTGACCGGTCCTTTTGCGGAGATGACTGTAAAACTCCTCGTGTTGAGAGTTTCTCTGGCCGTCTCCTCACTAAAGTCAACACTGACCGTTGTGGCCGTCGGAACAGCCGAGGTGCTCGCAACCGGGCTGGTTTGTGAGACTGTTAGCCCTGCCGGGGCATTGCCTGTTCCTCCGCCACCTCCGCAACCGACCAATAAAGCAACGAGTCCCGCTACAACGGCACTGGTTCTCATGCAATCCTCCTTATCAAGGGGCGTTTGCCAGGCAACTGAGAGAAAGGCTGTACACAACGAAACCGTAAGTATTTGACATCAAGTGTATTCGGAGCGGCCGCTCAATTGAAGACAGGCTGTATTGGGATGATAAATTGATTTTTATCAGTTGAGTGTAATTAAATCAAGCGGCCATGGTCGTCTTTCTGCCTGGGAAAACCATAATGAATGACGTTTCCTGCAGAGGAGCAAAAGAAAAAAGCACCCTGGCAACAGGGTGCTTTATCAATTATTGGGAGTTGTTTGCGTTAAGTGTTTAATGCTCTTGCCCGCAGGGCAGCACAAGGTTGAGTATGACGCCGACAATACCAGCCAGGCCGATACCGCCCAATTTCACCACGGTCAGGTCGAAGGTCATGCCGCCGATTCCGAAGACCAGGATGACCGCAACGATGGTGAGGTTGCGCGGCTGCATCAGGTCGGTGCCGGCCCTGACCAGGGTGTTGATGCCGATGACGGCGATGGCGCCGAAGAGCAGCACCATGATGCCGCCCATGACCGGTACCGGAATGGTGTTGAGAAAACCGCCCAGTTTGCCGATAAAGGCGAGCAGGATGGCGGTGATGGCCGCCCAGGTCATGACTACCGGGTTGAAGGATCGGGTCAGGGCGACAGCTCCGGACACCTCGGAATAGGTGGTGTTGGGTGGGCCGCCCAGACAGGCGGCGAGGCTGGTGGCCAAGCCGTCGCCGAGCAGGGTTTTGTGAATGCCGGGATCGTCGACATAGTCCTTGCCGGTGATGCTGCCGATGGCCAAAACGTCACCGAAATGTTCGATGGCCGGAGCGATGGCGACCGGCACGATGAAGAGAATTGCCTCGAGGTTCCATGTCGGAAAAGTGAACGCGGGCATGGCCACCCACGGTGCATCGAAAACCTTCCGCATCGAAATCAGTGTAGGCGCGGTCCAGTTCTGCAGGGTGCCGGGATCAAATGAGGCCTGGATGGTTGCGGAGATTCCTGATGCATCGAGGACCAGGGCGGTCAGGTAGCCGGCGATGATGCCGCAGAGAATCGGAATGAGTCTGAGGAAGCCTTTGCCGAGCAGGGAGACCAGGACTGTGACCACCAGCGCAACGCCGGCAATGATATAGGCCGTCGTTTGCGGAACCAGCCAGGCGGCTCCATCGCCGGTACGCCCGGACGCCATGTGCACGGCAACCGGAGCCAGCACCAGGCCGATGACCATGATGACCGGTCCGGTGACGATCGGCGGCAGGATACGATGCAGGATCTCGGAGCCGAAAATACGGACACCTAGACTGATGATCACGTAAAGGAGCCCGGCTGCGGCCAGGCCGCACATGGTGCCGGGGATTCCCCACTGCTCTACGCCGTAGATGATGGGTGCGATGAAGGCGAAGCTCGAGGCCAGGAATACCGGCACCCTGCCGCGGGTGATGACCTGGAACAGGAGTGTGCCGGCACCGGCGGTAAAGAGTGCGACATTGGCGTTGAGGCCGGTCAGCAGCGGGACCAGGACCAGGGCGCCGAAAGCGACAAAGAGCATCTGCGCGCCGATGAGCACCTCTTTTGGCTTGCAGCTGAAGCGGTAATCCTGTGAATCTTCAGACATTGAAAGTCCTCCTGGATGGCAATTATTTAGTGCCGAAAATCTTGTCTCCGGCGTCACCGAGGCCGGGCAGAATATAGCCGACATCGTTCAGCTTTTCATCGATGGCGGCGACGTAGATGTCAACATCCGGATGCTTTTCCTGGAGGGCGCGAAGCCCTTCCGGGGCGGCGACCAGGAACAACCCCTTGATCTTTTGGCAGCCGGCTTCCTTGAGCATGTCAATGGCGGCGATCACGCTGCCGCCGGTCGCCAGCATGGGGTCGAGGATCATCGCCGTACGATCACAGATCTGGCCGGTGAACTTCTTGTAATAGGCGACCGGCTCCAGCGTCTCTTCGTTGCGATAGAGGCCGACCACGCTGACCCTGGCGCTGGGAATGAGGTCGAGGACCCCGTCCATCATGCCCAGTCCGGCCCGCAGGATCGGAACCACGGTGATCTTCTTCCCCTTGATGGTGTCGACCGTAACCGGTCCGGCCCAGCCTTGGATGGTTTCCCTCTCGGTTTCCAGGTCGCTGGTCGCTTCGTAGGTTAACAGGCGGGCGACCTCCGAGGCGAGTTCGCGAAAATCCTTGGTGCTGATCCCTTCGCGACGCATCAGGCCGAGTTTGTGGCGTACCAGCGGATGCTTGATCTCATGAACAGACACGGTTCTCTCCTTAGAGGAATTGATTGAATTTTTTTGCGGGGAAAAACTACGACAAACTATCACGAGGCAGATTTTTTTTGCAAGGAATTGAGGCGCCGGAAATTGAATCACCAATGGCATTGATACAGATAAATCTGCTAAGGTGATGGTCATGTCCGAAGTGCACACCCCAGAGAATGCGGGAATGCCGTTGCTGGTTACGGCCGCGGTTATAATCGCCGACGAAAAAGTCTTGATCACCCGCCGTCCCGACAACAAGCGCCATCCGGGTATGTGGGAGTTCCCCGGTGGCAAGGTTGATCCGGGCGAAAACCCGGAAGAGGCCTTGAGCCGTGAAATTCGGGAGGAACTTGCCGCCGAAATCGTGGTCGACGGGATTTTCGAGGTGGTTTATTACCGTTACGACTGGGGCCCGGTTCTGATTTTGGCCTACACCTGTCGCCTCGTCACACGCACCCTCCATAACATTGGCGTTGCCGAACATCGCTGGGTTCACCCGCGGGACCTGGCCGATTTACCCATTCTCCCTGCGGACCAGCCGATTCTCAACCGCCTGGCAACCCTTTGTACCCCTCCTGTGAAGTGATCTCGGAAATTTTAAAACAGTATTTTCATATTTAAGAAGCCATTTTGGAAACTTGTTAAAGCTGGGTTATCCGAAGATAAATTACTGAATAACGAAAATTTAATAACTAACAAGTGGGATTTTTTACAATCACTTTCCGTGGAATTAATAAACTTTATACAGCAAACTGTTGACAATAATAAAACAGCGTATTATTTTATTTGTGCTGTGATGTTTTTACTTCCCCCTGATTCCAAAGGAGTTACCGGTGCCCTCCAGAGATAAGGAATCTTACTCAATACAGGCGGTTGAAAATGCTCTCGACGTTCTGGAAGCTCTCAGCGAGATTGACGATGATGTCCGCATCAGCCAGTTGAGCGAAAAGCTTGCCATGAACAAGACCAGTGTATTCCGTCTCCTGGCAAC
Organism: uncultured delta proteobacterium; assembly: GCA_963825615.1. Classification (GTDB taxonomy): domain Bacteria; phylum Desulfobacterota; class Desulfuromonadia; order Desulfuromonadales; family BM103; genus JAHEDT01. The sequence goes on along the minus strand of CAWGTV010000006.1, from coordinate 89,819 downwards.
CTTTGAAAATCGTGGTTACGTCGAACGGGAAGAGCGTTCCGGTAAATATCGGCTGGGGCTGTCGGCTTACGAGATCGGTCAGAAGTTTCTCTCCCGGATGGGGCTGCTGCGCCATGCCAGGCCGGTTGCCGAGCGTTTGGCGCGCGGCTGCAATGAAGCTGTTTATATTGCTGTGCGTCGCCGCAAGGAAGTGCTGTTCCTTGATATGGTTGATACCACCCAGAAGGTCAAGATCGTTCCTCTGGTTGGCAATCGTTACCCCCTTGAGACGACGGCCTGCGGCAGAGTTCTGTTGGCGTTCAACAGCGGCCAGAACACCCAGGATCCCGATGTGATGAAAGCAACGGTCAGCCCGTTAGCGGCGATCCGTCGCCAGGGTTTCGCACAGGACAATGGCGCGCTGGGCGATGGGATTGCCTGCGTGGCTGCTCCGCTCTTTGGCGGTGGTGGTAAGTTACACGGTGCCCTCTGCATTGTCGGCCCGGAGTACCGGCTCCCGCAAGAGATGATAGAAAACCAGCTTCTGACCCCCCTGCTAGATACCTGCGGCATTATCTCCTCAAAACTTGGCTGGCACTCTCCTTACATTCCCCGCACCACAGCTTGATTCCAAGCGAAGCCGTGGGTTGAGGCGGGGCTGCTTCGAACTCCTCACGCTCTTATCTCGCCAACGTCACTGCGCACCTTTAAAGTTGTGCAAAGAGATTGCCCTGCCTGTGCGATTAATGATAAATTAGCCCTCGAATGTAAGCAGCCTTTTCCAAACACAACAACTTGCGACTTGATTCCCATTATGCCGCTGATCAAACAGTTACAGGAAACGGAACCGTTCAGCCTACTCGCCGAATCCGTGTTTGAAGAATTGCGCGAGGCGGCAATTCAGAAGAAATTTCCTGCCAATCACGACATTTTCAAGCAGAATGATCCACCAACCGGCTTTCTGTATGTGATCAAGGAAGGCCTTGTGACGATCACCCTGATTTCGCCGGGCGGGACCGATATGGTGGTCGATTACCGCAAAGAGGGACAATTTTTCGGCGGCACGCCGATCTTTACCGGCGAGCCTTACGCTGGTGGTGCGCGTACCGTCAAGCCTACGGTCTGTTATCTCATCCCGGAAGCGATTCTCCACAAACTGCAAAAGGCCAGCCCACAGCTGAGTAGATTTTTCACAAGCACGGTACTGTCACGGGTGCGCAAGCTCTATTCGGAAATTGTTTCAGAACATTCCGGTTCGGCGCTGACCCAGATGGAGGCCTATCCGTTCAAAAAGCGCCTGTCGGAAATCATGTCCTCTCCGGTGGTCACCTGCAGCCCTGACACGCCGGTCGGCACCGTTGCCAGGAAACTTACTGAACACGGCATCAGCTTCTTGGTGGTGACCAATACTGACAACGAACCGGTCGGCATCATCTCCGGCAGCGATCTGGTCGCCAAGGTGCTTGCCCCGGAGGATGTTGATACCCGATCGATGACTGCCCGGGATGTCATGCGCAGCGGGCCGCGGACCATGTCTCCCGAGACCTACATGTATGAAGCGATGGCGGTAATGACCAGCCATGGCCTCAACTACCTGCCCATTGTTGACCGCAATCAGCTGGTTGGCGTGGTTACGCCTCGTGACCTGATGCGCTATCGTTCCCAGAAAGCCCTGCTACTGCTCGGCAACATCCGCGAAGAGCAGAGCCTTGAGGGGTTGGCCGCGATTCACAAGGAAATTGTCCGGGTTGCCCGTACTCTGCTCTCCGAGACGCGCAGCACTCCTGAAGTCATGGAAATCCTATCCCACATCCACCATGCGATTATCCGCCGGACCTACCAGATCTGTCTGGACGAAATGGCTGCGGCAGGGATGGTTGTGCCGGATATTCGTCATTGCTTCCTGATCATGGGGAGCGCCGGTCGTCGCGAGATGCTGCTGCATCCTGACCAGGACAACGGCTTTATCTTCGAGGATTTTGCCGACGAGCGTCAGGCGGAGATCGATGGATTTTTCCAGCCATTCAGCGAAAAGCTCAACCTGGCGCTTGATCGGGTGGGGTATCCTCTCTGCGAAGGCGATGTCATGGTGCGCAACAAGGAGTGGCGCGGTCGCCTGGTCGACTGGCAAGAGCGGATCAACAGCTGGCTGCTTGATCCTGAACCGACCCATGTCAGGAATTCCTCGATCTTCTTTGACTTCCTGCCGTTGGTCGGCGACGTTGCTTTGGCCCATGACTTGCGCACTATGGTCGACAGCGGAATCGAAACCCACAAGGGTTTTCTGTACCATATGATGACGCTGGACTTGCGATACAAGGTCCCACTCGGACTGCTCGGTCGTTTCCAGGTCGAAAAAGAGGGTGTTCATGCCGGCTTGCTCTCGGTCAAGTATGGCGGCTGTGTCTATATCGTCGATTGTGTCAGGATGTTTGCCCTCGAGCGAGGTGTCCACGCAATTTCCACCCTGGAGCGGCTCAAGGCGCTGGTTGCCGAAAATGTTTTTGCGACCGAGACGGCCGAGCATATCAGAGCCGCTTTTGAAGCCCTGGTGTTCCTGCGGCTGCGTCACGAAATCGGTTTGATCGAAGCCGGACGGACCCCCTCGCATTTCCTGGACCCGCGCACTTTAAGTAAAACCGAGCAGGATCTCCTGAAAGAATCTTTCCAGGCGGTCGCAAAACTTCAGGATGCCAGCAAACGGCACTTTTCCCGGACGCCGTTCTAACCTTCCCAACTCGACTCTACAGGGTGCCGGCTGCTGCTGGCGAGCGTCACGGCCCGGAGCAACCGGCAGTGCTAGTCTTCTCCGTGCAGAGAACCGTCGGACCCAAATAAGATCCCGTCTGAATTCCTATTCCCAAAACTCCGCCCGTCATATTTCCATATGATGAGATTGACAAACTTAATCTTTATGCAAGAAATGCTTGTAGATCGTTTCGGCATGCTGGTTGCCGAAGCGCGGACCGATCAGTAGCTTTTGATTGGACCTGCAGGGCACTGGAGCCGTTGCCGGGAGCTGTATACAAGCCATGAGAGACGATAATGTTTGCGACTGAGATCTATCTCGACCGGCGTCGCAGGTTGGTGCGGCAATTTGCCAAGGGGCTGATCCTCCTGCTCGGCAACGCTGAATCACCCATCAATGCTATCGATAACTGCTACCGGTTTCGACAGGACAGCAGTTTCCTGTATTTCTGCGGCCTGGATCGGCCCGGCCTGGCACTGTTGCTCGATGTCGAAGAAGGGCGAGACACCCTGTTTGGTCCTGAACAGACCGAGCAGCATGTCGTCTGGAGCGGATTGCAGCCGTCTTTGCAGGTCCAGGCTGAACGGTCCGGTATCCGTGCGACGGCCTCCAGCGACACTTTAAAAGGTGTTGTACACAGGGCGCTCGACGCTGGTCGAACCGTGCACTGCCTGCCAACCTGTCGTGCCGAGAATGCTCTGCTGCTGTCTGAATTGATGGGCCAGCCTGTGTCCACAGTGCGGGATTGTCCCTCCGCAGTTCTGATCAGGGCGGTGGTCGAGTTGCGCTCGGTCAAGGCGCCGGAGGAGGTCATGGAACTGGATGCTGCTGCCGATCTCGGCCGGCAACTGCATGCGGCCGCGATGCTCATGGCCAGGCCCGGGCTTTACGAGTGGCAGGTTGCCGGTGAATTGGAGGCCGTCGCCGCCCGTGCCGGTCGAGCACTGGCTTTCCCGCCGATCGTCACCATTCGCGGAGAAATCCTGCACAACCACCAGCGCGACAACCAGTTGCGTGCAGGGGATCTGCTGCTGGTTGATTGCGGGGTCGAAAGCCGCTTGCATTATGCCTCCGATCACACCCGGACGCTCCCGGTTGGCGGCGTGTTCACGCCCCGGCAACGTGACATCTACCAGGCGGTTCTGAACGGCATGCAACATGCCAGGCAATTGATCCGTCCCGGGATCACATACCAGGAGGTGCACCGGGCGGTCTGCCGGACTCTGGTCACTTCTCTGCAGGACCTGAGGCTGATGCAGGGAGATACGGAACTGGCTGTCGAAGCAGGAGCGCACGCACTGTTCATGCCGCATGGTCTCGGGCATATGCTGGGGCTGGATGTGCACGACATGGAAGACCTCGGTGAGGATTATGTCGGTTACGACGAGCAGACGCGGCGCTCATCTCAATTCGGGACGGCTGCGCTGCGCCTGGGCCGCGAACTCCGGGAAGGTTTCACGCTGACGGTGGAACCGGGGCTATATTTCATCCCCGCACTGATTGCAAAGTGGAAAAAGGCCAACAGGCATGCAGAATTCATAAACTATACTAAACTGTCAGAGTACTTGGATTTCGGCGGTATCCGCCTGGAGGATGATCTCCTGGTGACGGCGGAGGGAAACCGACTGCTCGGTACGCCGATCCCGATCAACATACATGACATAGAACGTCGCACGGGCCAAACACCCGGCGATGTTTAGCACTAGACCATTTCATCTTCAGGCTGAACCTGCAAAAGCCATCGTGGCATCTGCCGGTTTTGCTTGCCAGACCATTTGAAGGGGAGGCTGTCATATGCAAAAAATAACGACATTGTTGCTGCCTGTTCTGTTGCTGCTGCTGTGCTTCAGCCAGGCCCAGGCCAAAACACTGGTCTACTGTTCCGAAGGCAGTCCGGAAGGCTTTGCCCCGGCGCTGTATACCGCCGGGACGACTTTCGATGCAACCTCGAAGAATGTTTTTGAAGGTTTGACCCACTTTGTCCGAGGCACCACGGAGACCGAACCGGGCATGGCCGAAAGCTGGGAGGTCTCAGATGACGGCAAGACCTATACCTTCAAGCTGCGCAAGGGGGTCAAGTTTCATGCCGCGAAGCATTTCAAGCCCACCCGTGACATGAACGCTGACGATGTCATTTTCACTTTCGAGCGGCAGTGGAAAAAAGATCATCCCTTCTACGCCGTGTCCGGAGGCAACTACGAGTATTTCAACAGCATGTCGATGCCCGACCTGCTGAACAAAATCGAAAAGGTCGATGATTATACGGTCAAGTTCCACTTGAACCGGCCGGAGGCCCCCATGATCGCCAACCTGGCCATGGACTTCGCCGTGATCCAGTCGGCCGAATATGCCGATGCGATGAAAAAGGCCAATACGCCGGAAAAGGTTGACCAGTGGCCGATCGGCACCGGCCCCTTCGTTTTCGAGGGGTACAAGAAGGACGCCCAGATCCGTTACACGGCGTTCACGGAGTATTGGAAAGGCAAGGCGCCGATTGATAAGCTCGTGTTCTCCATCACCCCAGATGCCTCGGTGCGCTACGCAAAGCTCAAAGCCGGCGAATGCCAGGTGATGCCTTATCCGAATCCGGCCGATCTGGCCGCGATGAAAACCGATCCGGACATCAACCTGATGCAGAAGGAAGGGCTCAACGTCGGTTACCTGGCGTACAATACCATGATGAAACCCTTCGACGATGTCAGGGTCCGCAAGGCGCTGAATCATGCCATCAACAAGGCGGCCATCATCGACACCGTCTTCCAGGGGGCCGGCAAGCCGGCCAAGAACCCGATTCCGCCCACTATCTGGTCCTATAACGAGGCCACGGTGGATGACGCCTTCGACTTGGTCGCCGCCAAGAAACTGTTGGTCGAAGCCGGCTATCCCGATGGTTTCGAGATGAAACTCTGGGCCATGCCTGTGCAGCGCCCCTACAACCCCAACGCCCGGCGCATGGCTGAGGTGATTCAGGCGGACTGGGCCAAGATCGGTGTCAAGGCGGAGATTGTCTCCTTCGAATGGGGCGAGTACCTGAAGCGTTCCAAGGAAAAGGACCGCGACGGTGCCGTGCTGCTTGGCTGGACCGGTGACAACGGCGACCCGGACAACTTCCTCGCCGTGCTGCTCGGTTGCGACGGGGTTGGCGCTGCCAACCGCGCTCAGTGGTGCAATCAAACCTTCGAAGCCCTGATCCAGAAAGCCAAGGTAGTGGCCGATCCGAAGGAGCGGACCAAGCTTTACGAGCAGGCCCAGATTGTCTTCAAGGAGCAGGCCCCATGGGCAACCATCGCCCACTCGGTGGTCTTCGAGCCGATCAGTAAAAATGTCGTCAATTACAAGATCGATCCCCTCGGGGGGCACATCTTCTACGGCGTTGACTTGAAGTAACCAGGACTCTGCAGTGATTGCGGCCGGGAAGGGAACCCCTTCCCGGCCCCTGTCTTCGGCTGTGATGTATGTTCAATTTTCTTCTCAAACGCATCGGTGTCGTGTTTCCGACCTTTATCGGTGTGACCCTGCTGACCTTTGCTCTGATCCGCCTGATCCCCGGCGACCCGGTGGAACTGATGGCCGGTGAGCACGGCATCGATCCGGCCCGTCACGCCCAACTACTGGCCGAGATGGGACTGGACAAACCTCTGCTGGTCCAGTACTGGAATTATCTGGCCGGAATTTTCCAGGGCGACCTGGGAACGTCGCTGGTGACCCGTGAACCGGTGCTACGTGAATTCTTTACACTCTTTCCGGCCACCCTGGAATTGGGCTTCTGCGCGATCGTCATTGCCGTTCTGATCGGTCTGCCGGCCGGCATCATCGCCGCCGTGCGGCGTGGCAAGGCTGCCGATTACACGGTGATGGGGATGTCCCTGACCGGGTACTCGATGCCGATATTCTGGTGGGGGCTGTTGCTGATTCTGCTGTTTTCGGTCAAGCTCGGCTGGACACCGGTCTCCGGACGGATCTCGGCGACCTTCTGGGTTGACGAGGTGACGGGATTCATGCTGATCGACGCCTTTCTCTCCAACGAACCGGGCGCGCTGAGGTCGGCGCTGCACCATCTGATTCTGCCGGCCATTGTTCTGGCGACCATTCCGCTGGCGGTGATCGCGCGCATGACCCGTTCCGCCATGCTCGAAGTGCTGCGTGAGGACTATGTGCTGGTTGCCCGCGCCAAGGGGCTAGCGATGCCGCTGGTGATCTGTGTGCACGCTCTGCGCAATGCCCTGATCCCGGTGATCACCGTCATCGGCCTGCAGGTCGGGGTGCTGATGGCCGGGGCCATTCTGACCGAGACGATCTTCTCCTGGCCGGGCATCGGCAAGTGGCTGCTCGACTCGATTCATCGCCGCGACTATCCTTCGGTGCAGGGCGGTATTCTGCTGGTCTCCTGCCTGGTGATCGTGGTCAACCTGACGGTTGACCTCTTTTACGGGGTAGTCAACCCGCGTATTCGCCACAACCGCTGATAAGGACCCCGGCTGATGAGTGAGATGGTTCAGACAGCGACGGCTGAAGCAGCACCACCCGGACCCTGGCAAGAGTTCTGGGCCTATTTCTGCGAGAACCGTGGCGCCCTGGTCGGCTTCAGCTTCATCCTGGCGATGCTCCTGGCGGCACTGTTTGCCGGTCTGTTGACCCCTCACGATCCCTTTGAGCAATACCGTGATTACATCCTCACGCCGCCGGCATGGCAGGAGGGGGGGCTGTGGCGCTTCCCCCTTGGCACCGACGAAGTCGGTCGCGACATACTCACCCGGCTGCTCTACGGCGGTCGCCTGTCGCTCTTCATCGGCATGATGGTCGTGTCGCTGGCCCTGTTGCTCGGCACCCTGGTCGGTCTGATTGCCGGGTACGCCGGGGGGTTGACCGATACCCTGATCATGCGCGCCATGGATATCATCATGGCGCTGCCGAGCCTGTTGCTGGCCCTAGCGATTGTCACCATTCTTGGCCCTGGCCTGATCAACGCGTCGATCGCCATCGCCATCACCTATCTGCCGCATTACGTGCGGATCACCCGCGCTTCGGTGATTACCGAAAGCTCCAAGGATTACGTGACGGCATCGAGAGTCTCAGGTGCCGGAGTCTGGCGACTGATGTTTATCACCATCCTGCCGAACTGCATGGCGCCGCTGATCGTCCAGGCTTCGCTCGGTTTTTCCAACGCCATACTCGATGCCGCGGCCCTCGGTTTTATCGGCCTTGGGGCCCAGCCGCCCAGCCCCGAATGGGGCTCAATGCTCTCCGGCGCCCTGGAATTCATTCAGCGTGCCTGGTGGGTCGTCACCTTCCCGGGGATGATGATCCTGTTCACTGTGCTCGCATTCAATCTCATGGGGGATGGCCTGCGCGACGCCCTGGATCCGAAGATGAAACGCTGATGGCACTACTGGAAATCGAAAATCTGAATGTTGAGTTTGGTAGCGAGGACCGCCCTTTCAAGGCGGTTGACCAGGTCTGCCTGAATGTCGATAAGGGTGAAGTGGTCGGTATTGTCGGAGAATCCGGCTCCGGCAAGTCGGTCACCTCCAAAGCGGTGATGGGACTGATCGATTGGCCCGGCCGGGTCAGCGCCGAGCGCCTGGAATTCAACGGTCAAGATCTGCTGAGCATGCCGGAGAAACAACGCCGACGGATCACCGGCTGCGACATGGCGATGATTTTCCAGGAGCCGATGACCAGTCTCAACCCCTGCTTTACCGCCGGCTACCAGATCATGGAAGCCCTGAAGATCCACGAGGGGGGGAGCAAGCCGGTGCGCAGGGCGCGGGCGCTGGAGCTGCTTGAACAGGTCGGCATCCCCGATCCGCCCGCCCGTCTCAAGGCTTTCCCGCATCAACTTTCCGGGGGGATGAGCCAGCGTATCATGATCGCCATGGCGATCGCCTGCAACCCGCGACTACTGATTGCTGACGAGCCGACCACCGCCCTCGACGTGACCATCCAGGCGCAGATCCTAGATCTGCTCTTGGCTCTGCAGCGTCAGGGGCAGATGGCGCTGATGCTGATTACCCACGACCTGGCGCTGGTCGCCGAAGCCGCCCAACGGGTGATGGTCATGTATGCCGGGCAGGTGGTCGAAACCGGTCCGGTCCCGGTGATTTTCGATGCCCCACGCCACCCGTACACCGCCGCGCTGCTCGAGGCCCTGCCAGAGCATTCGTTAGGGCACGCCCGCCTGCAGACAATCCCGGGCGTGGTGCCGGGGCAGTTCGATCGACCGACCGGATGCCTGCTCAACCCACGCTGTAAGTTTGCCAATGAGCGTTGCCGCCTGGAAGCGCCGCAACTGGTTACCTTGCCCGATGGTCGCCAGGTGCGCTGCCACACGCCATTGGATAATGAAGGAAGGCCGCAGGGATGAATGCCAAGACCACTCTGCTCGAAGCACGCAACCTGGCACGCTTCTACGAAGTTTCCCGGGGGCCATTCAAACCGCACGCAGTGGTCAAGGCGCTAGACGGGGTCTCTTTTGCTGTCGCCGCCGGCAAGACCTTGGCGGTGGTCGGTGAATCGGGCTGCGGCAAATCAACTCTGGCGCGGCAGGTGACCATGATCGAGCGGCCGACCAGCGGCCAGTTGCAGTTCGACGGCTTCGACCTGGTTAATGCTACCGATCAGCAGTTGAAGGAAGCCCGCCAACGTGTGCAGATGATCTTCCAGAACCCTTTCGGTTCCCTCAACCCGCGCAAAAAGGTCGGCAGCATTATCGGTGAACCGTTGGTGATCAATACTGAACTGTCCAAGTCCGAGCGGGAAGAGCAGGTGCGGAGCATGATGGGCCTGGTCGGACTGCGCCCGGAATATTATGGCCGTTACCCGCATATGTTTTCCGGGGGCCAGCGCCAGCGGATCGCCGTCGCCCGGGCGCTGATGCTGAAACCGAAACTGGTGGTTGCTGACGAACCGGTCTCGGCCCTCGATGTGTCCGTTCAGGCGCAGGTGCTCAACCTGCTGATGGATCTGCAGCAGGAGATGCAACTTGCCTATCTCTTTATCTCCCATGATCTTTCCGTCGTGCGGCATATCGCCGACGACGTCATGGTGATGTATCTGGGCAGGATCGCCGAATATGGCGCTGCGGAATTGATCTTTCGCAACCCGCGCCATCCCTATACCCGCGCACTGCTCGCTTCGACCCCGCATCTCAAGCCCCAGAACCGGCAGGAGCATATCGTCCTCAAGGGAGAAATCCCTTCGCCTCTGGCGCCACCTGCCGGATGCGTCTTCCATACCCGCTGCCCCTATGCCGAAGAGCGCTGCTGCTCTGAAATCCCGCAGTTGATAAAACTGGAGGATGGCCGACAGACGGCTTGCCACGGGGTTGAAGAAAGGCGGATTTAACGGTTTGCCGGCATAAGCCCGCTGCCCGTCGAGGGGTGGATTTTCCCCACCGAAAAGAGTGTGGACTCTCTTGCCAAGTCTCTTTCTCCTGTCATAATTTACAGATTGCTGGCCGGAAAGATTTTGGACCACATCCTGCTCCTTTGATTTGGCGGCGGGGGTGCGTCCGACGTTCCGACCAAAACATGGGTTGACCGTCAATCGAGTCGCGCTGCCACGGTCCCAACAATGCTATTTATCGGTGTTTCTGGCACTTCCGTTTTTATAAAAGATGGTCGCAAACATAAGTGTTCGCTGCTCTGGTGATACGAACAAGCTCCGTTCAGGCCTCGTATGGATCGCGCGGCTGTACTGCTCGGGTGTATACGGTTCCCGCCAGAACGCGTATCAGAGCTGTCCGGTTATTCGATAAACGGGTTGCTGCTCTAACAGCAGCAGGGATTTCTCAACTCTAAGGGAGGTTGCATATGCAAAAACTGATTCGCATCGAACCGGCCAAATGTGTAGGTTGCAAGACCTGTGAACTGTCCTGCTCGTTCAAGCATACCGGCGAGTTTGCTCCCAGTCGCTCCCGTATCTACAACGAAGTCTTTCTCGAGGAAGCAAAGTTCATCACTGTCACCTGCATGCAGTGTGATGAGCCCTGGTGTGAAAAGGCTTGCCCCAAGACCGCCATCACCAAGGACATGGCGAGCGGAGTCGTGACCGTCGACGATGTCAAGTGCGTCGGTTGCCGGACCTGTGTTAGTGCCTGTCCCTTCGGTATGATCAAGTACGTGAACAGTACTGGCAAGGCGGATAAATGCAACCTCTGCGGGGGTGACACCCCCGAGTGCGTGGCCTTCTGCCCGACCCAGTGCCTAACCCTGGGCGAGGAGGACACGCCCCTGCGGCAGAAGGTGCTGCGCTTTGTCAACACGATGAAAAACGGGCATATGGAGGTTTGATATGAGCAAGGGAAATAAAGGCAAGGTATTGCGTGTTGATCTGTCGGCTGGCACCTGCAAGACTGAGGCGCTCAACACCGAGTGGGCCAAGGCTTACCTCGGTGGTCGCGGTCTGGCGACCAAATATCTGATCGAGGAAGTCTCTCCCGAAGTCGATCCGATGAGCCCGGAGAACAAGCTGATCATGGCCACCGGGCCGCTGACCGGCACTTACGGTGCGGCCAACGGCCGCTACATGGTCGTGACCAAGTCGCCGCTCACCGGAACCATCGCCAGTTCCAACTCCGGCGGTTACTTCCCCAGCGAATTACGCTACGCCGGTTTTGACATGATCATCTTCGAAGGCAAGTCGGCTCATCCGGTCTATCTGCAGATTCACAACGATCGCGCCGAGCTGGTCGGTGCCCTGCACCTCTGGGGGAAGTCGACCAACGCGACGGAAGATGCGATCCGCAATGAGTTCCATGGCGATGCCAAGGTGGCCTGCATCGGGCCGGCCGGTGAGAACGGAGTGCATTTCGCCAATATCATGAATGATAAGCACCGGGCTGCCGGGCGCAGCGGGGTCGGCTTGGTCATGGGCAGCAAGAACCTCAAGGCGGTGGCTGTCCGCGGCACCGGCGGCGTGCGGGTCGCCGACCCCAAGGCCTTCCGGGACGCGGCCCTCGAGTCATACGGATTGCTCAAGCAAAACCCGGTCACCGGCGAGGGGCTGGGCGCACTGGGGACCGCAGTGTTGGTAAATATCATCAACCAGAGCGGGGCCCTGCCGACCCGCAACGCCCAGACTGGCACCTTTGACGAAGCGGATAAAATCTCCGGCGAGACACTGGCCGCGACCTACCTGAAACGCAACAAGAGCTGTATGGGCTGCATCATCAGCTGCGGGCGTGTGACCAAGCTCTCCGACGGGAAATACTCCGGCGACGGCGAAGGCCCCGAGTACGAATCCCTCTGGGCGCTCGGTGCAGCCTGCGGCATCTCCGACCTGGCCGCAGTGACCAAGGCCAACTACCTCTGCAACGAGTATGGCATGGACACCATCACCGCCGGTTCGACGATCGGTTGCGCTATGGAGCTTTACCAGAGAGGCCTGATTACCGAAGAAGAGGCCGGCATGCCCCTGGAGTTCGGCAACGGCGACAGTCTGGTCAAGCTGATCGAGATGACCGGCAAGGGTGAAGGGTTTGGCAAGAAGATCGGCCTCGGATCCTACCGGCTGGCCGACAGCTACGGTATGCCAGAGCTGTCGATGTCGGTGAAGAAGCTGGAATTCCCCGCCTACGATGCGCGCGGCGTGCAGGGCATGGGCCTTGAGTACGCGACCAGCAACCGCGGCGCCTGCCATGTGCGCGGCTACCTGATTTCACCCGAGATCCTCGGCCTCCCAGAGAAGCTTGACCCACATGTGACAGAAGGCAAGGCGACCTGGCTGAAGATCTTCCAGGACTTCACCGCAGTGGTCGATTCGTCCGGTGTCTGCCTCTTCACCACCTTCGGCATCGGCGTGCCGCAGTTTGCCAACTTCTGCAATGCGGCGAATGGCACCAGCATGAGCGAAGAAGAGCTGCTTACCGCCGGAGACCGTATCTACAACCTGGAACGTATGTACAACATCAAGGCCGGCATTGACCCGTCCCAGGACACCCTGCCGAAGCGGATGCTCTCAGAGCCCCTCCCGGACGGCCCAGTCAAGGGTGATGTCTGCAGATTGTCGGATATGCTTCCCGAGTACTACGAGGTCCGCGGTTGGAGCGCCAAAGGCATCCCGACCAAAGCAAAGCTGCAGTCTCTCGGGCTGGCTTAGGTTGTCGCGGCTCATGAACGGCAAAGGGGCCCGCATTCGTGCGGGCTCCTCTCCGTTTAGAAAATGAGGTGACGCATGGCAGAAGCTTTCGACTACGTCGTGATCGGCAACAGTGCCGCAGGGTTGCAGGCAGTCCGCACCCTGCGCCGGCATGCCAGGGATGTCTCCGTAGCGCTCATCGACCGGGAAGATCATCCGGCTTATTCCCGGGTGTTGACACCCTACTACGTCGGCGGCAAGACCGGCCGGGATAACCTCTTCATTGTCGGTCATGACTATTACCGGCGCGAAGGGATCGCCACGCTGTTCGGCAGCAGCGTCGTCGCTCTCGATGCCGATGGCCACCGCTTGGAACTGGCCGACGGCCGCCGGATCGTCTTCGGCAAGCTGCTGCTGGCAATCGGAGCGGAAGCCCGTACCCTGGCGGTCACCTCCGAGCGGGCCTGCACCCTGCGGCACATGGCCGATGCCGAAAAGCTCGAGGCCCTCATGCAGAACGCCCGCAGCATCACGGCGGTCGGTGCCGGCCTGGTCAGCCTGCCGCTGCTCTCGCATGCGCCGGAGTCTGCAGAGAAACACCTGGTGGTCGGCTCCAACCGGATCTTCAGCCGGGTGGTCGACGCCGACGCCTCGGCCATCCTCGAGGAGATGTTCCGCAAATGCGGCCTGCTGCTGCACAAGCAGGACGACATCGTGGCGATCGCCGAAGGTGACCAGTTGGAGTTGACCCTGGCCTCCGGTGGTCACCTGACCAGCGACATGCTGATTATTGGCAAGGGAGTTACCCCGAACATAGCGCTGGCCCGGGCGGCCGGGTTGCAGGTGCACGAAGGCATCCTGGTCGACGATTACTGCTGTACCAGTCACGCTGATATCTATGCCGCTGGTGATGCCGCGGAAGGGAAGGATTTCGTGACTGGCGAGCCGACCATCCAGGGCAACTGGATGACCGCCGTCGAGCAGGGTGAGAATGCCGCCCTGAACATGCTGGGGAAGACCTGTGCTTACGAGGGGAGCCTGAAGAACAACATCACCGAGGTTTTCGGCGTGGACATCGCCGCAATCGGCTACTGCCAAGATGACGCCTCGCAAACATCGAGCACCTACGACGCCGGCACCGGCCGCTACCGCAAGATATTCCTCAACGAACGGCGCCGGGTCATCGGCGCGACCCTGATTGGCGAGACCAACGATGCGGGCCTGTACTATCATTGGGTTCGCACCCGCAGCGTATTCCCCGGGGAGTCGGCGCTGTATCGAACCAACACTTACGCCAGTTTCCTGCAGAGGTTGGCATAGGGTGCGCTTTGGCGCGCAGGAAGGTTGATCATGCTGCAGATTCAATTTTTCAGCCTGCTCAGGCTGCTGTTAAAGCAGAATTCCATGGACCTTGCCTGGGTCGAAGGCGATACCGTCCAAACGGTTCTGGACAGGGTCCAGAAGCAGCTCGCCACCCCCTTTTTACACAAGCTGCTTGACGACCGGGGCACGCCCCACGCCGGGACCATTATCCTGGTCAATCGCAGAAACATCCTGCACCTGCAGGAGCTGCAGACCCCGGTTGCCAATGGCGACGTCCTGGCCTTTTTCCCGCCGGGGGCAGGAGGGTGAGCGTCACCGACGCGGAGCGTTATGCACGCCAGGTACTGCATTGGGGGGAGGAGAAGCAGCGTTTGATCCAGCAGTCCTCCCTACTGGTTGCCGGTGTCGGCGGCCTGGGGGCAACGGTCAGTCAGTTGCTGGTCCGTGCCGGGATCGGCTCCCTCTACCTGGTCGATGACGGTTGTCTCGACTGGCCTGATCTGAACCGGCAGACCTTGTATGGCGAGAAGGATATCGGCAGGGCGAAGCTGCCGCTGGCCAGAGAGCGCCTGAACCAGATCAATGCAGCGACCCGGGTCATCGAACTGCCCGGCCGCATCGATGACGCTTTCCAGCCCCCCGCCAAGGTGGACGGCGTTGCCGACTGTCTTGATAACTATCGGAGCCGTTTTGCCCTGTACCGGACTCTTGCGGATGGCACCTTCTTCGTGCATGGTGGCCTGCATGGCGACAACGGCCAGGTGTTGACCCTTCTGGTTGGGCAGTCGCAACCCTTCGACGAGATCTTTGCAGGAGCCCGGCAACCGCTGGGGAGCGTCCCGGTCACACCTGACAGCGTGGTGATCATTGCCGGATTGATGGTCAACGAGCTGTTCAACGTGCTCTGGAGAACGCCGAAGCTGCTCGATCGCTGCCTGGTGGTCGGCCTGGCAGATTTCAGCATGGCGTTCCTCGAGGTTTAACCCCGCCTGCGGCGGTTGTCCTGGTGCGCTTTTGCCGCAACGGCTGCCAAAGACAGTGATCAATCAGCACGCAATCTGCAGAGCAACAACCTGCCAGGAAAGAGCCCTTTTTTGGGGGTCTCGATACTCGCCGCTGTGTACCTATGATGCCTGGTTGTTTAGATGGTCGGTTTTGCCAGTGGGGTGGCCTTGTGCCAACTGCTTACGCCGACGCCACAGAAGACCAGGCCACACGCCAGCCATTGTGCCGGGTTGAGGGTATCACCAAGGACCAGCATGCCGAGCAACACGCCGAACACCGGAATCAGGTTGACATACCCGGCCGCTTGGCTTGCCGGGACGCGGCTGACGCCATAGTTGTAGCAGCCGTAAGCGCCGAAGGTGATGAAGGTGCCGAGGTAGATCACCGCCAGGATGGGCCCCGGCTCCCAGTGACCGGGGAAGCCGACCTCCGGCAGGAGAAGGAAGGGGAAGAAGAACAGGCTGCCGACGAAGGCCTGGAAGGCGGTCAGAAAGAGCGGCGGATAATTACTCGTCAAATGCTTGAGGGACACCGTGTAGCCGGCAGCGCAAACCATCGCCAGGAACTCACAGAAATTACCGAGCAGGGGGGAGGGGGCGCTCGTGCTGGTGTCGCTGGCCAGCCCCAGCCAGCCGGCGCCGATAATCGCCAGCATGAATCCTGTCAGGGTCTGCCGGCTGATCTGTTCTTTCAGCAACCCCCAGGCCAGGATTGCTACCAGCAACGGCAGCATCGCGGTGATCATGCCGGCTTGCGAGGCACTGGTCAGCTCCAGGGCCTTGGCTTCGAAAATAAAATAGAGGCAGGGTTCGCAAACGGCCATGACCAGGAGGTATTTGAGGTCGCGGCGGCGCCAGTTGAGCTTGCGGAAGGACGGTATGAAGACGACAAAGCAAAGGCTGGCGATGAACATCCGGCCAAAGATGACCTGCATCGGGTGATAGCCGCGGAAGGCCAGCTTGAGCGCCACAAAAGAGCTGGCCCAGAGCAGCATGGCCATAACCAGGCTCAAAAAAGGCAGCAGGCGACGGGTTTCTTCAGTCATGCATAACTCCGGTAACGTGACGCTGCTCTGTTGTCAGCTGTAAAGGTTTATTAAGTGGCTCCCTGCGTCACGGATGATGCCACTATTGCGCTGCGAATGGTGAAAAAAGAGCCACAGGCAAGGTATTTTGCAAACTCCTCTTAAGGACGCGTCCCTCTCCTAAAGACCTGATCGCAAAGCATCACGAGTGACGGTCAGCAGCAGTGATAGGCCTTGCCGTTGAGGGCAGTTCTCATGCGCAAGGGCGTGCCGGCCGGCTGTCGTTGCGGCGACATTTTTACTGACAGGAACAGCGTCGCCATGTTACATAACCGGCGTTTCCCTTAGGCAAGCCAAAGGACAGATGACCAAACTCACTGACAAAGGTCGCGGTATCCGCGACATGTTTGACAAGATTGCGCCACGCTACGATCTTCTGAACCGGGTTCTGTCCCTGGGGATCGACCGGCGTTGGCGGCGCTTTGCCGTCCGTCAGCTGGCGGTGCCCAGGGGCGGTCTGGTGCTGGATATCGCTACGGGGACCGGTGACGTTGCGCTGGAGATCGGCCGCCAGACGGATCCTTCGGTAAAGATAGTCGGTTCCGATTTTACCCAGGGGATGCTGGTGCTCGGGCGGGACAAGATCGCCGCCTCCCCTTATCGTGAGCGCATCCTGCTGGTCAATGCGCCTTGCGAATCGATGCCGCATCCGGACGGAATCTTTGACGGTATCACCATCGCTTTCGGCATCCGCAACGTGGTCGATCGGCAGCAAGGGCTCACGGAGATGGCCCGGGTGCTCAAGCCGGGCGGGCGGGTGGTGATCCTCGAGTTTGCGACGCCACGCAACAGTTTCTTCCGGGAGGTCTATTACTTTTATTTTCGCCGCGTCCTCCCCTGGCTTGGCGGATTGCTCTCCCAGCGCAGCGCATATCAATATCTGCCTGATTCCGTACTGGAATTCCCTGATCGTGAAACCTTCAAAGCGATGATGGAGCAGGCCGGCTTCGTCGATGTCAAGGTCTTTGACCTGACTGGTGGCATTGCCGCCGTGCATGTCGGCACGCGAATCGCCTGACACAACCACCTCCCATGGTTACTCCTTATCCTTTTCGCCACCCCAGAGAATCTGCGGGTCTTCAAACAGTTTGAATGGCAGCCTGAGGATGCGCCTGAGCAGGCCTATAGTGGGCTCGGTGATGGTGTCAAAGGGCATCGCGGCCACGGACACATCGTCGGTCCTGCCTTTGATGGTGAAGTGGGCTGTCAACAGGGCACGGTCTTCGCCGGTGAGGAGCCAGCCGGCAACGGGAATGCGCGAAACGACCTTGTCCACCGTGCCCAGCGGGTGGATGGCCATGGAAAGATCGATCTCCTTGTTGACCAGGTTCAATTGCCCGACATACGACTGGTTCATGGCTTCGCTTTGGATGTTCAGATCCTCCGTCCTGAGAATGCCCTGGTCGAGCCCGATGTTTGCCGACAATGTGTCGAAGGGCATACCTTCGTTGTCCATGTCGGGGAGCTGCAGGGAGAATATCTGCGACACGTTCAGTAAAGAAAACACCTTGCTCAGAAACTGGAACTGGTGCAGTACGCCGTCATGGATCTGGATGCTGAAGTTGCCGTAAGACGAGGGGAGGTAGCTTGCGCCGATTTCTCCGGTCAGGTAGAAGTCACCACGCAGCTTGCCGCGCACGATATTCTTCTGGTTGAGCAGCTCCCGGTACACCTCAAGTGCATCTACATCTTCGGCATGACCGGAAATGCGCAGCAGGGTCGGGGCCCCGGGTGAAAAGGCGGTCAGGACCTGGGCATTGCAGAAACCGTCACCGACCGAAAAGTCGAGGGGGTGAATACTCAGGCGCGCGCGCGTCGGGATGATGATGCCTGTGGCATCATGAAAACTCATGCCGTAAAGATCGCCGCGCTTGACCTTGGCGCTTATGCGGATGGATGTCTCGGTTTTTCTTTCCGGGCTCTCGGCCTCATCCGGTTTGAGCTGGGTTTTCTCTCTTGACGTGTGATTCGTCCAGAGGCCAATGACTTCAGCAATCTTGGCAAACTCCGAGCTTACGTCAAGCTGTACCGCAAAGGGAGGATGGAAGGAAATCGTGCCGCGCACAGATGCGTCGGTGCCGCCATCGAGATGAACATCGACAGGCGCAAAGATAAGTCCGTCGCGGTCGATCTCCAGGTGACCATCAATTTCGCGGAGCAGGGCTTTGTTGGAACGAAAAACCAGCTCATCGGCACGTATCGATGGCGCCTTGGCTTTGAGAATCAGCCGCGGGTTGTTGAAGTCGTCGAGCTGCGCCTGTACGGTGACGGGTGACTGGCCCAGATGGACGCGCAGATTCTCAGCAGAGAGGCCCGTCGGCGTCAACTGGATACGACCGTTGATCTGGTTGATGTCGGCGATAAAACGGGATGCGCGCAGGCCGGCATCGCGCAAGGTCAGGGTCATGTCCGGGCTGTTGTCTTCTGGCAACCCCCGCTGGCGGATGCTGAGGTCGGCCTGGCCACGCAACTGTAATTTTTTGAGCAGAGGCAAGGTTTCGGCGAGCCTGGCCAGATCGTCAATCGTCAGCAATGCATCTAAAGACAGAGTGTCGGGATCATCCCGTCGGCTGGTGCCTGAGACATGGCCCTTGGCGAAAGACCATTTCAATGCGCCGTGGTCAAGGCTGAGGACCTCCGGTGACAGGGTGCCGTGCAGAGTCAGCTTGTCCCCTGGCTCAGGATTGAGGTGCAGTCCGGCGGGGTGAATGATGCTGAATTGCGACAGGTCTGCCTGCAGATCCAGGCTGAGCTGGTCGGTCGAGCCTTCCAGGTGCCCTTTAATGCCAATTTGGCCGTTGGTGACGAGGCCAAGCGTAGGGACTCGCCATTCTTCGAACAGCTGGGCTGGCGGGAAATCACCACTAAAATCCAGGGTTGTCAAAACAGCGGTGCCTTGATTAAACTCACCCGTCCCGGAGGCCTCCATGCGCAGGGCGCCGAGTTGTCCCCGGCCACGCATGATTTGCCAACGGTTGCCTGACAATTCGAAAGGTAAGGACGTGATTTCAGCGCTGTGGGTATCGTCGAGAGTCCAAGACGTTTGTCGCACTTCTCCCTTGATTTGGTCGAGGCGCCATTTTTTCTGTGCCGCTGAATCCTCATGCAGCGTGACTTCTGCCCGGTCAATCTGAACCGCTCCCTGATCCTGAAGCTTTTGCCTGATCGTCTTCCACAAGACCACATTGTCAGGGAGCCACTGCTTGATCCGGGCTATTTTCAGCTTGCTTTCGTGGAGGATGAAAGTTGCCATAAAGGGTTGGCCGGGAGGAGCCCAATTGAGGCTCCCTGCCAGTCGAGAGTCGTCAACCTGCAGTGACAGGTCTCTGATTTCCGGGTGGTCGCCGCGGGTCTGCAGATGGCCTGAGACCAGAAGGCTTCTGCAGTTGATTGGTTCTGAGTAGGAGGGCCCGGGTTTCAGGGCCATACTGCCGGATGACAAGCCTGC
Source organism: uncultured delta proteobacterium (assembly GCA_963825615.1). Taxonomy (GTDB): domain Bacteria; phylum Desulfobacterota; class Desulfuromonadia; order Desulfuromonadales; family BM103; genus JAHEDT01. Next base: position 70,154 of record CAWGTV010000006.1, on the reverse strand, counting down.
CTGAAAGTCAATGCCGGCAGCCGGCGAACCTTCGACATGCAGCTGCAAAGCGCTTTTCCCGACGATGGAATAACCTTCGAAATGTCCTGCAAACAGGTCGATGGCAGCGCCGAGGTCAAGGTTCTTTACACCCAGGTCAAGATTGAGAGATGGTGCCAGCCCTTCACTCCTGCTCATTTCCAGAGTGCTCTTACCGGCAAGTTGCCATTCGCTGCCGGTCCCCTGTCCGGGGAGAAGCAGAATCCCCTTCATCGCCAGCTGCAAAGTCCTGCCCAGGCTGATCTCACTAAGGTTCGCATCGAGTCCGGTGATGGTAACCTGTTGTAACGGCTGGCCGGGACGGGTCAAATCAACGAGCACCGTGCCGCTGAGGATTTCCACCGCATCGATGCTGGCTGTTTGCAACAATTCCTGATCAATGATGATCGGGGTGAGCTTGTCCTGCCCTTTCCCTGCTCCGTTTTGTCGATCGGCTGCCGTCCTCAGCAGGATGCGCGGCTCGGTCAGGCTGATCTTGGTGAATTTGATGTCGTGTTGCAGCAGTCCCATCCATTGCAGGTTGATTATGGTGTCCGCAGCCTCAAGTTCAATGGTCGAGTTGTTATTCCCGACGCGCAAACCATTGATGCGCAAGGCTAGGTTGGCATCGTGAAAATTGTAATGAATGTCAGCAATCGTCACGGGCAGTGACAACAGTGAGGAGAGACTTACCTCAACCTGACGACGATAGTCGTTCAGATCAAAGCTGAGCAAAAAGTTAGTCATCCAGGCAGCGGCCAGGAGTGTGCAGGTCAGGGTGGCGAAAATGACTAGGCGTTTACACGATGTGGATTTGGTCGCGGTGGTTGTCATGGTGTCCGGGAGACTGTGGCAGCGACTTCTGATGCGATGTCTCTGTCAATCGGCAAAGGCAGGGAGATTTTGAAGGTGCTTCCCTGGCCTGGAGAACTGTCGACCTCTATCTGCCCGCCGTGCAGGACAATAATCTCTCTGGCCAGGCTCAGTCCAAGGCCGATTCCTCTGGTCGTGCGCCGGTTGCCGGTGTCAAGCCTATGGAAGGGCTTGAAGATGGCTTCCAACTCATGCGGCGGGATGCCGATCCCCTCGTCGCTCACGCAGATTGTCGTCATTGCACTGTTATTGCTCGCCGCAAGAGAAATCCCTCCCCCTTGCGGGGAGTAGCGACAGGCATTTGCCAGCAGTTGAACGATGACCTGTGTCAGTTCCTGGCGATTGCCAAAAGCCAGCACATCCGGTTGACACTCAATGCGTACCTTGTGGCACTCCTTGCAGTCCCGGGAGTTTGTCAAGGCTTTCTTCAGCAGGTCACGAACCGGGAGAATTTCGTAGTTGATCCGCGCCCGGTTGGTTTTCAACCGGCGTACTTCAAGGAAGTTGTTGACCAGGTCAGTCAGCTTGTCGGCTTCTTTATAGATGATCTCAACATGTCTTATGTGCTGTTCCGGAACATCCGTTTCATTCAGGAGCAGTTCGGCAAAACCGCTGATTGCTGTCAGGGGGGTGCGCATCTCGTGGCTCATTGCGGAGAGAAGGTCATCCTTGATCTTCTCCAGTTCCTTGCGCTCGGTGATATCAATGGCGACTTCCAGTCGCACCAGCCGGCCGTCGGTCCAACGGATGGCCTTGTCATAGCATTCGTACCAGTGGTTGTTCTTGGTGTTGAGAAATTCCCAGGTGACTGTGGCTCCGGGTTCGCCGTGATTGACGAGCTGCTGATTCGTGCAGAAAGTGCATGGCCGATCAATGCCCTCCTGCAGGTAATGGTAACATTTTTGCCCCTGCCACTCAGGGCCGAAAAATTCCTTGGCAAAGCGGTTGACATAGAGCAAGTCGTAGCTTTCAAGGTCGGCGACGTAGACAACGGCGCTCATCGAATCGAACAGGGTGTTGAGTTGCTCGAAGCGTTCCTGGGTATTCAGGCGGGATTTTTCCCTTTCCTCTGCGAGGCCTTCTTCGTGACTGCGCAACACCTGTAGACAATGGCTGAGGTAGGTGTAAAGCAGGGTTGCCGTCACCAGCACAAAGAGCCCACCTTTGATGGTTTGTGCCCGCGTCAATTGTTCGGGGTTGCTGATAAACCAAGCCAGGATCGTGTCGGAAAAGTAAATCCACAGGCAAGCAAAGACTGCATAAAAGGCCACGGTGCGCGTTGCCGTGCGCCTGTGCAGAGTTCTTATGGTTTGTTTCTCAGCCGTGGTCATATGTTATATGGGACTGTCGCTTACTGGGATTGAGTATGAAACCGCGAACGCTCCGGCAAAGGCCCGTTAACCTGATATCTTTGCCGGTTGCCTGCGGAGCAAGGGCGAAGGCGCTGAATCGTTTGCCATTATACTTGTATTTTCAGTCATGTGGCAGAATTTTATGCGTTTTTTTGGTTAAACAATTCCGTGGCAAAGCCAAGATTGTGCAACAGGTCCACAAGCTCCCCGGGGAGCGGGCAGCTGATCTCGATGGTCTGGTCTGTTATCGGTTGTCGGAAAACCAGCTGATAGCAGTGCAGGAAAGGCCGGTTCAGGCCGCTGATGACTTTGCCGGAATAGCGTGCGTCACCAACGATCGGCCAATTGGCTTCGGCCAGTTGATGGCGTATCTGGTGGTGACGCCCGGTGAGCAGTTCAAGTTCAAGCAGGGTGTATCCCGCAGAGTTGGCGAACGGGCGGAACCTGGTCAGGGCGTCCTTGCTACTCCCTTTTGCCGGGACCGGAGAAGTCAAGGAGCCCGGCACGATGATACACCCCTCAACCAAAGCCAGGTAACGCTTGGTCGCCTCGCCAGCCATGATCATCTTGCCCAACTGGCTGATCGACCCACGACCCTTGCCGAAGAGTACCGCGCCTGATGTTCCTATGTCCAGCCGGTGGATGGGTGCGACCTGAAACGTTTCCCCGCGCCAGCGCAAAAAATCCTGTATGCAGTGCAACAGGTTGTCGTCGTGGCCGAGGGCGCGGTGGACTGCGAGTCCCGCCGGTTTGTTGATGACCATGCAGTGCTGGTCTTCGTAGAGAATTTGTTCGGGCTGCAGGCGCGACTGCTCGAGGAATTCGAGCCAGCGCATGGACATCTTGACGCTGACGGTCTGACCATTGTGGACCGACTGCTCTACGGATCCTTGGCAGCCGTCCACGGTAACGCGCTGTTTTTTGCAGAGTTGCCGCAGGAAAGCCTGAGGCGCTGCCGGGACTCTCAAGGCGAGGGCCTCGAGCAGGGTGCGGTTTGCCTCACGTATGTTGATTTGCCATTCGGTCATGATCGTATTCATAACATAGCTGTTGCCGTCTTTCGTGGCAACCGTCCATGAGTAAAAATCACGGTGCGTGATGCATTAAATCTCCTTTACAGCATAGCCATAGCTTGCTAACATCACCGGCTACTTATTGAAAAGCAAGAGCAGGTCGCCCGCTGCCCAGAGCCTACCCGCCATGAGAATAAAACGTATTGAAATAACTGGCTTTAAGTCGTTTGTCGAGTGCACGGTGCTTGATTTCGATGATGGCATCACGTCGATCGTCGGTCCGAACGGCTGCGGCAAGAGCAACGTCGTCGATGCAATTCGCTGGGTAATGGGCGAGCAGAGCGCCCGGAACCTGCGTGGCAAATTGATGGAAGACGTCATTTTTGGCGGGAGTGAAAGCCGCAAACCTCTTGGCATGGCTGAAGTCAGCTTGATTATGGACAATACCTCCGGTATTGCCCCTGCGGCCTTCAGGGAGTATGCCGAGATCCAGATCACCAGGCGCCTCTACCGGAATGGCGAGAGTGATTATCTGCTGAACAAAACCCCCTGTCGACTGCTTGATATCACGGAATTGTTCATGGACACCGGTGTTGGGACCCGGGCCTATTCGATTATCGAACAGGGTAAGATCGGCATGATTATCAATGCCAAGCCTGAAGACCGACGCAGTCTCATCGAGGAGGCCGCCGGGGTCACCAAGTTCAAGTCCCGCAAAAAATCCGCTTTGCGCAAGATCGATGCGACACGCCAGAACCTACTCAGACTCGGTGACATCGTCAGCGAGGTGAGGCGTCAGATGAACAGCCTGAAACGGCAGGCCCAGAGGGCCAAGCGCTTTAGGGAGTTCCGCGAAGAACTCCGTGAACTTGAACTTCAATTCGGTTTACGTCAATACGCGGCGCTGCACGAGCAGGCCGAGCAGGTTGGCAGTTCTGCTGAAGCGCAGGCCGGGCAGGTTGACATCGTCAATCGACAGCTTGAGAGTGCCGAGCTTGAGCTTGAGCAGGCGCGCTTGCAGCATGCCGAACGTGATCAGGAGGCGACCCAGGGCCAAGCCGGGGTGTTTCATCTCACCGGCGAAATCCAGCGGTTTGAGAGTCGTCTTGAGTTTGGCGGTAAAGAGGTCGACTCCCTTGACCGTCAGCAGGAGAGAATCGCCACGGAACTTGCAGAAATAGACCGTCGTCTTGCCAGCGCCGATCAAGAAGAGTTCTCCCTGCGCCAGGCGCAGGAGAGCCAGGCCCGGCTGTTTGCCGAAGAGCAGGAGCGACTGAGAGAAAGCGAAGGCGTGCTCCTCGATTTGACCGAGCAGGAGGAGAGCCTGGGGCGGCAACTGGAGCAGACACGCCAGAAACTTTACCATCTGCTCGCCGAACTGACCCGCATGAGCAGTCAGCAGGAAGAGGCCGATCGGAGGCTCGCAGTGCTCGCCGATCTGACTGAGCGCAACCGTCAGGACGCTGTGGCCGTGACCAGTCAGCTCGAGCGCCTGCAGAACAACAGCAGCAGCTTGTCCAGCACGCTCGAAACGATCGAAAAAGAGCGCGGCGATCTTTTCCAACAGAGAGAGCAATTGCAGGTGCACCACGCCCGCCTCAAGGAGCAGGTGGAGCTGGTGGAACATGAACTTCTACAGCGTCGCGAGGAGTTCAGCCGGCAGCGCTCCCGCCTCGAGTCCCTGCAACAGTTGGAGCACAATTTGGAGGGTTATGCCCGCGGCGTCAAGACGTTGCTCTCTTCGCCCCAGCACAAGGCCCATATGCAAGGGCTAGTCGCTGATATCCTCGAGGTGCCGGCCCGCTATGAAGCGGCCATCGAAGCCGTACTTGGCGAGCGGGTGCAGGCCCTTTTGCCCGACACCCTCGCAAATGTCCAGCAAGCCCTGGCTTTCCTGCGTGACAACGAGGGGCGTTGTACCTTCCTGCTGCCAGAGTCCCCTGCTCCCGAGCCTCCGCAGTTGCCGGCAGGCACACCTCTGACGACGCTGCTCCAAGGCCGGTCCGGTTTTCAGGCCGCGGTGTCAAGGCTTCTCTCCGGAGTCTACCTGGTCGATGACCTGACCGGATATTTTTCGCAGCGGCTGGCCTTTGGGGTTACCCTGGTTACGGAAGACGGCAATATGCTGACGCATCGCGGTGAAGTGACCGGTGGCGGCCGCCAGGCTCTTGACCAGGGGCTGTTGCACAAGAAACGCGAGATGAAGGAGCTGCAAAAGCAGGTCAAGACCCTTGACGGCGAGGTTGATAATCTGAATCAGCGGCGAGACAGCCTGCGCGAAGAATCTCACACAACGGAAGTTGCTTTACGCCAGACTGAGCAGGACTTGCATCGCCAGGAAATCCGGGTGGTCGACAGCCGCAAGGACCTTGACGGACTGTTGCAGGAGGATGCTCGTCTCCAGGAGCGCATTGTGGTTCTCAGCCTGGAAGAAGAGCAGCTGCACGAAGAGCATGAGACCCTGAAGCGGACCTTGCTCAATTCATCCAGTACGCGCGCCTCGAGTGAAGGTGAGAAACGCGAGCTCGAAACACTGGTCACGCGTTTACAGGAGGACCTCCAGGGCCTACGCGAACGGACCGGCGAGTCGCGCCAGGTGGTCACCACCCTGAAAGTCAACCTGGCCAGCCTGCGTGAACGAGAGGAACACAGCCGCAATGTTCTGGCCCGGCTGGCTGGCCTGCGCGAGGAGCTGCGACAACGGCAGGGATCACTCAACCAGGAAGCCCTTGCAGCAGTCGACAAGCAAGTTGCCATGCGCGCCGAGGCCGGGCAGCTCAAGGTGGAAATGGAGATCCTGTATCGCAAGCGCGTCGAACTGGAACATGTGCTTACCGGTTTGCGGGAGCGTTTCGAAGAGAGTCGCCAGGACATCGAACGACGTGAAGCGGACATCAAACAGCTGCGCGCCCGTGCCCAGCAATTGCGCGAGGAACTCACCTCACGGCAAATGAGGAATCGCGAGCTGCAGTTGGAAATGGAACATATGCGACAGGCTTTCTTGGAGCGTTCGCGGATCGATCTTGCTGCCCCCGAAGTCGCCGCCATGTTCGATGCCGAGTTCGACACCGCCGCTGCAGAGGAGCGGCGCAATTACCTGCAGAGTCACATCGACGAGATCGGTGAGGTCAACCTGATGGCGATTGACGAATTCCAGGAGCTCGAGGAGCGTTTCACCTTCCTGTCCGCGCAACAGGAGGACCTGCAGACCTCTCTGGATGGGTTGCAATCAGCTATTGCCAAAATCAATCGCACCACCCGCAAGCGCTTCCGCGAAACTTTTGATCTGGTCAATGCCAAGTTCCGTGAACTCTTCCCGCAATTGTTCAACGGTGGTCAGGCCGAGCTGCGCCTGACCGATGAAAACGACCTGCTAGAGACCGGAATCGAGGTGGTTGCCCAGCCTCCAGGCAAGAAACTGCAGAACGTGACCCTGCTCTCCGGAGGGGAAAAGGCCTTGACGGCCGTTGCCATGATCTTCTCCATCTTCCAGATCAAGCCGTCGCCGTTCTGCCTGCTTGACGAGGTGGATGCGCCTTTGGACGACGCCAATATCGGCCGTTTCAACGATATCGTGGAAACCATGTCCAAAACGTCACAATTCATCATCATTACCCACAACAAGCGAACGATGGAAATTGCCGACAACCTCTATGGGATCACCATGGAAGAGCCCGGGGTCTCCAAACTTGTTTCGGTATGCATGAAAGAGGTCGCCTGAGCCGTGCCTTTCAAGAATCACCTGAATTCACTGGTAGAACGTGTCCCTGGTGCTCAGGGCGCGATCATTGCCGATTGGGAGGGGGAGGCCGTCGATCAGGTCGGCCTCATGGACGACTATGATCTCAAGGTCATTGGTGCACATAAAGGGGTCATCCTGCACAACATGCGCGAGGTGGTCGACCGTCTGGGTGATGATGAACTCAAGGAGATCGTCATCACCACCAAACAGGGGCAAACCCTCGTGCTGCCCGTCACCAAGGAATATTATCTGGTGTTGACGCTCGATCGGTCTGACATGCTGGGCCGTGCACTTTTGGAGGCGCGACGCTGCATTCAGGCACTTTATCGAGAGATTGTCTAGCTAACGGCTATGGCCGTCTGTTGATGTCGAACGACAGGCCGCTTTTGCTTTGTAGGATTGTTTATGGATTTCCAGCTCTGGCTCAATGAACTCGCTGATTTTCTGGTCGCATCGGGTGTCCCCGCAGAACACGGACCGATGGCTGCCTTTGGACTGGTTTACGTCGGGCTAACCCTGGTATCTCTGGTGGTCGTCGTCCTCCTGCTGAGGAGAAACCTGCGTGTCAAGGAGCGCTCTGCGGAGGGAGAGGCGGCCCAGGTTGAAGAAACTGCCAAGGGCGAGCCCCTCGCTGAGGAACCCGACCAGGCCGCTGCGGCTTTACTGGTTGTTGAAGAACCGGTTAACCTTTTTCAGCGCATGCGCCAGGGGTTGGCCAAGACACGCAGCTCTCTGGTCGGCCGAGTCGACGCTCTGCTCGGCAGTCACGCCCGCCTAGATGATGATTTCCTCGAGCAACTGGAAGAGATCTTGATTACTGCTGATTTTGGCATGCAGGCAACCCAGGCGCTTATCCAAGCCCTGAACGGTCGGCTCAAGGAAATCGATCAACATGAACCCGGACAACTGCACAAGGTGCTTGGCGAAGAAATCCGTGCCCGCTTGAAAACGGGTGGTTCCGATTGGGCGGTGCCTGAAAGCGGGCCATTGGTGATCATGGTCGTCGGCGTAAACGGCGTTGGCAAGACGACGACGATTGGCAAGCTGGCCAAGCAATTTGTCGATCAAGGTAAAAAAGTGGTCCTCGGTGCCGGCGATACTTTTCGCGCTGCGGCGGCTGAGCAGCTCGAAATCTGGGGTACGCGTTCTGGTGCGGAAGTCATTCGACACACGGAAGGGTCCGATCCGGCTGCCGTCGCTTTCGACGCGGCCAAGGCTGCCGTTGCCCGCAAGGCCGATGTACTGATTCTGGATACTGCCGGCAGACTGCACACCAAGGTTAATCTGATGGAAGAGCTTAAGAAGGTCCGTCGGGTTGTCGATCGTGAAATTCCTGGAGCGCCTCATGAAACACTCCTGGTCCTTGATGCAACGACCGGTCAGAATGCCCTGATTCAGGCGCGCATATTTCAGGAGACGGTGGCTGTTTCCGGCATTGCCCTGACCAAATTGGATGGTACGGCCAAGGGTGGGATCGTTGTCGCCATCAGTTCCCAGCTGGATCTGCCGGTACGTCTTATCGGAGTTGGTGAGGGGGTTGACGATCTGCGTCCTTTCGATGCTGATGAATTTGTTGCAGCACTCTTCGCTAACAATTGAGACCGCTTGACTTTTTATGGTCTTTGACCTAGTCTGAGATTTAATCTGGATGGGGGATTTTTAAGTGACTTTGGAAGCGATTGCGCGGCTTGAAGAACTTATAGATCAGTTGTTGACTGAACGTGTTGAATTGCAGGTGCGCAACCGGGAACTCTCTGCCGAATGTGATCGCTTGATGCAGGATCGCACCAGAGTCAGCAACGAGTTGGACAAGCTGCTCGGTAAATTGGAACATCTTGAAGGTAAGACCCAATGAAACAGAGCGTCCAGGTCTCTATTCTCGGCCAGCAGTTCAATCTCCGAAGTGACGCTCCCCCCGAGCAGGTTCACCGGGTCGCCAGGTTTGTCGAAGACCAGATCGCTCAGGTGTCGACCAGTGGTCGGGCGGTCGACTCTCTTCAGGCGGCCATACTGGCCCTCTTGAATGTCTCAGCCGCTCATCTCGGCGAGCCTGCTGGAGGAGGCGGCCCGGATGTGAATGGACAGCGCTTGAGTCGTTTGATCGAAAAGATAGAGGCAGCCCTGGATTAATTGCTTTACCGTCGGGCTGCAAGACAACAGTTGTGTAACTAAGCATCTCCGTACGGAGATTTCACGATAGATCGGTTAATGGGACTGCCGTCCGCCAAGGACGTTTAGAAAAGACGACACACGACAGGTTGCATCATCGTCATGAGCTCAGGAACTCCGGAATATAGTTGCCAGTGCGGTCAACGGCCAAACCAGGCCAGATGTACACTGAATGGGGAGCCCTTAGCAGGAATAACCTGAAGTGGTTGTTTTGCAACGTAGATACCCACCTTCTATCTGAATCCTTCCGTCCGGAGATCTCGAGTCGCGGGATCTCTGCTTATGCCAAAGCAATCCATCAGGACACAATTTCTGGTTGAGCGCAAATCCCGCCCGATTGACAGCTGTATCGATGCTAGCGCCAAGGTCCAGCAGCGGTTCCTGCGCTCGAGCCTGTTCCGTCGTGCAGATTGCCTGGCTCTTTACAGCGCAATTAATAACGAGGTGGCGACAGACGCTGTGGCCATGCTGGCCATAGAGGCTGGCAAGACGTTGGTTTATCCGCGTATCAAGGGTGATGATCTCGAGTTCGTGGAGGTTCAGAGCCTGTCTGATCTAGTCCCTGGGGCGTTCGGCGTTTTGGAACCCATGGGCTGCAGGATGGTAGCGGTTGCAGCATTGGACCTGATCATTGTCCCCGGTGTGGTCTTTGACCACGTTGGCCATCGCCTCGGCTACGGCCGCGGGTTTTATGACCGGGCCCTGTCATTGTGCCGGACTGACTGTCTCAAGGTAGGTTTCGCTTACGACGCTCAACTGGTTGAATCGTTGCCTGCTGCAAAACATGACAAAGCCCTTTCCGTGTTGATGACGGAAAGCCAGACGTTCGACTTTTCCGCCTGATGGCTGCTTGGCAGTCAAAGGCGTTTGACAAAAAACAATGCCAATAAGGAGGTGACGGCTTTGAATACAGAAACGATACTATTGACCCTTGCCGGTTTGGTTGTCGGAGGGTTCGTTGGTGCAATTATCCGTGCCAAATCTTCGGGATCAAAACTGGCCAATGCTGAGCGTGAAGCTGGGCAAATTATCGAGCATGCCAAAAAAGAGGCAGAGACTCTCCGCAAGGAAGCGGAAATCTTGTCCAAGGACGTTGTTTTTAAGGCGAAAGCCGACTGGGAGGATGAGGTCCGTGAAGCCCGTAAAGAGCTTCAGTCCCAGGAGCGCCGACTGGTGCAGAAAGAGGAAAACCTCGATCGCAAGGTTGCTCAGGTTGATGAAAAAGAACACGACCAGGCGCGACGGGAACAATCGCTGCTCGATCGTGACCGCAATCTGCAAAAGCGTATCGATGAGGTCGATGCAATGGTTGCCGAGCAACGCACCCTTCTGGAAAAGATCTCCGGGTTTACTTCCGAGGAGGCCAAGCAGCAGCTGATTGCAGTCATGGAAAGCGAGGCCCGTCATGATGCTGCCAAGATGCTCAAGCAGATTGAAGATGAGGCCAAAGAGTCTGCTGACAAGAAAGCCAAGAAAATTTTATCACTGACGATTCAGCGCTATGCCGGTGATTATGTGGCGGAAAAAACCATCAATTCCGTGGCCTTGCCAACTGATGAAATGAAAGGCCGCATTATCGGTCGGGAAGGTCGCAATATCCGAGCGATTGAGGCGGCGACCGGCATAGACCTGATTATCGATGACACGCCCGAAGCGGTCATTATCTCGGGGTTCAATCCGGTTCGCCGGGAAGTGGCCCGTCTGGCTCTCGAGCGCTTAATTGCCGACGGCCGGATTCACCCGTCACGCATCGAGGAAGTGGTCAAAAAGGCCGAACAGGAAGTTGAAAGCACCATCCGCGAAGCGGGGGAGCAGGCAACCTTCGATGTTGGCGTGCACGGTATCCACCAGGAGATCATAAAACTTGTGGGGCGCCTGCGCTACCGCACCTCTTACGGCCAGAATGTTCTACAGCACTCCCTTGAGGTCTCTTTTCTCTGTGGCATCATGGCCGCAGAACTCGGTATGGATATCAAGCAGGCAAAGAGGGCTGGCCTGCTGCACGATATAGGCAAGGCTGTTGATCACGAAATTGAAGGGTCCCACGCTGTGATCGGTGCCGACCTGGCCAGGAAGTATGGCGAGCACCCCGATATCGTGCATGCCATTGCCGCTCACCACGAGGATGAGAAGCCGGACACGGTGCTGGCCATTCTGGTCCAGGCGGCCGACGCTTTGTCAGGCGCGCGCCCCGGAGCGCGGCGTGAAATGCTGGAAACCTATGTTAAAAGGCTCGAAGATCTCGAGCGCATCGGGACCTCTTTCAACGGGGTTACCTCCTGCTATGCGATCCAGGCGGGCCGAGAGGTGCGCGTCATGGTCTCCAGTGATGTTGTCTCCGATGAGCAGTCACATGTCATAGCGAAAGACATCGCCCGCAAGATCGAAAACGAGATGACCTATCCAGGTCAAATCCGGGTCAATGTCATCCGTGAAACGAGGGCAACTGATTACGCAAAATAACGATTGCGTCATTGACACGATAAATTGGGGAGGTGGCCTGAGCCGCCTCCCCATTTCCCGCTCTGCTCGCATTAGCGTTTAGTTTGGAGCTGTTTTGAAAATACTCTTTATCGGTGATATCGTTGGTCGCCCGGGGCGACAGCTGGTACGTGAGGCCTTGCCCCGACTGGTCGACCGGCACATGATCGACCTGGTGGTTGCCAATGGTGAGAACGCCGCAGCCGGTTTTGGCCTGACTCCGGACGTGGTCGCCGAATTGTTTGATCTCGGCATCGATGTCCTGACGACTGGTAACCATGTTTGGGACAAACGTGACGGCTTGGTTTGTCTGGAGCAGGAAGCGGCCCTGTTGCGTCCGGCGAATTACCCTCCTGAAACCCCGGGTCGTGGCGTCGGGGTTTTTCAGACAGCGGCGGGTTTGTCCGTTGCCGTGCTGAATCTGGAAGGCCGGGTTTTCATGGGGGGGCTGGATTGCCCGTTTCGCAAGGCGGATGCCATCTTGAAAGAGCTGGGTCCTGGCCAGCGCATTATCCTGGTTGATTTTCATGCCGAGGCGACAAGCGAAAAGGGGGCTCTGGGCGCATACCTCGATGGCCGGGTCAGTGCCGTTGTCGGCACCCATACCCACGTACAGACTGCCGATGAAAGGGTCTTGCCGCGCGGCACAGCCTTCATCAGCGATGCCGGCATGACGGGGTCGCGCGATTCGGTGATCGGCATTCGTAAGGAGCTTTCGATCCAGCGATTCCTGACCCAGATGCCGGTCCGTTACGAGATCGCCAAGAATGACCCGGTCCTCTGCGGTGTAGTTATTTCTATTGATGAGTCAACCGGCAAGGCTACCGGGATTGAGCGCGTTAAAGTCGAAGGCTAGGGAATGGCCCGGCAGATAAGGTGGGGCATGGAGTTGGGCTATTGAAGGGGCGGCCTGTCTGCGGATGTGGCCAAGGTAAAGATGCAACCCAAACACACTGAATAATAGGTGTTGAAAATGAACTTTGTCGAAGAATTGACCTGGCGCGGC
>CAWGTV010000006.1:0-47500 GCA_963825615.1 uncultured delta proteobacterium | reverse complement strand
GCTATCGATGGAGATTACACCTGCCGTGACATTCGCCAGCACGATTTCCATGTAGCGTCGTCTTTGCTCCAATTCGAAGTTGGATGCCTGCATTTCGCGATTGGCCCGGCGAATGGTCATTTGCCCCTTGCGCAAGTCCGCTGTCATGGTGTTGAAAGCGTCCACCAGGGAGCCGACCTCATCATTGCTGTAGCTGTTAAGCGTTACGTTCAAATCTCCTGATGCAACGCGATTGGTTGCTACGGCAAGATCCTGAATCGGTTCGGTGATGCCGCGGGCAAGATAAAAACCAGCCCAGGTCGAAAGAAAGATAATGACCAGAGCGATGAGAAGGAGAAAGAGGACATAGCCTTTTTGAATTTTGCCCTTAAGCAGTTTAGTTGACTTGTATTGCTCAAAGGAGTTGCTGATCTCCTTCATCTTGTTGACCAGAGAATACGGCACATAATAGTTGACAACGACGACCCCGACGACATCGGTCGGGTTCCAATTCGAGAAGACCGGAACAATGCCTCGAATCAGGTCGGCCCGGCCAATCGGGCTGATACGGGTGAAGCGGTTGCCTTGCAGGGCTTCACGGATGCTGTCCGAACCAGGATCGGTAAATTCAGCCGCCGGCACCTGTGGGTTGACGGCACGGACCAACTCCTCGAGCGTCGCCGAAAAGACTTCGACAATGCCCAGGTTGTATTCCTGCTGTTTCTGGTGGACCAGGGTCTCAAGAACTGGCAGCTTGTCTTCATTGAGAAGTTTTTGGTCCTTTATCGCCAGAGAAATCTGCTCAGCATAATAGAGAGCGTTGCTTGCGGAATTCTTATAATAGGTTTGCGCAACTTCCAGTGATTCCTTGAGAGATTCTTCAATCTGGCTGTTGAACCAGTTTTCAATCGAGTTGGTAATGAAGCCGGCGGAAACAAAGAAGAGCAGCATGGTCGGAATCAGTGACAATGCGATGAAGGCAAGTACCAGCTTGCTGCGCAGTCGTGCTCCCGGAATACCTCGCCGTCGCTCGAGCAGGAGCTTGAAAATGTTGCGCATGACCAAAAAAAGACAGAGGATGATCAAAAGGATGTTCAGGTTGATCAGAGCGAGGACCAGGATGTTTCCCGAAAGGGGGATTTCTGCAGTCAGGTCGAAGAGTTGGCCCTGATAACGCAGTGACAGGGCGACCAGGCCGATTATAACCAACACGAGCAACCACTCACGTCGACGTTTGCGGGCTTCGATATCCTGGAGACTCAATGTCTTGGTAGGTTTTGTCTTGGGCATGAGAAGGTTCAATCGTTAGGCAATTTTAGGCGTAAAGGGGATCTTTTTGCAAGCGGCAACTGGTCCGTGCTCTCCGCTTTAGTCCAGCCCGGCTCCCCCGGTCAGAAGTGAAGTGTGTTGCGAGCTGTGAATAAAAAAGGCAGCCAGGAGGCTGCCTTCGAAACTGTGAAAAGCGTGTTATTGTCGGGAAAAAGCCCAGTCTGTGGCGAAGGGTCTGTGATGACAATTGCAGCGCCTTTTCGAGGTCCTCCTCGCTGAATTCAAGCAGTTGCCAGCTTTCTGGGCTGTTTAGAATTTTCTTTACAAGCTGGTGGTTGACATCGTGCCCCGCCTTGAATGCACGAACATGGCCGAGGATCGGGTAGCCGATCAGGCTGAAATCGCCGATTGCGTCAAGAATTTTATGGCGGACGAATTCATCCTGGAAGCGAAGTCCTTCAGGATTCAAAATCCGCTCATCATCGATGACAATGGCGTTTTCCAGTGACCCGCCACGGGCGAGACCCGCTTCCTTGAGCATTTCGACATCGCGCAGGAAACCAAAGGTGCGTGCCGGGGCCAGTTCACGGCGGAATATTGCAGAAGTGACCTTGACCGAACGTTGCTGTAAAGCAATGCATGGATGCTGAAAAGCGATGTCAAAGGTTATGCGGAAAAAGCGCGACGGGATAATGCTGATCCGTTTTTCTCCGTCGATAACAGAGATCGGTTGGCGAATAGCCAAGAACTTACGGCTTTGCGCATGGCAGCGCTGTCCGGCCTCTTCAATGATCGAAGCAAAAGGAGCCGCACTGCCGTCCATGATCGGAATCTCTGGTCCGTCGATGTCGATGTGCAGGTTGTCAACACCATACGCGGCCAGCGCTGACAGCAAATGCTCAACAGTGGAAATACGTACGTTGCCCTTACCGAGGACCGTTGCCAAGCGTGTGTCAACGACGTTGGCCGCAGTCGCTTCTATAGTAACCGTTTGATCATTGAGCTTGCGATGGAAAACGATGCCGGTTCCAGCTGCTGCCGGACGCAATGTCATGTTGATGCGTTGTCCCGTGTGCAGACCGATGCCTGAGATAGTAGTCGGTTGGGCAAGCGTCGTTTGGCAGATCATGGTCATTGCGGGTATGTCCTCCCGGGGATAGCAATAAAAAAATAAATAATCTAATATTGCAAGGATTGTACCTTTGTCAATAAATTGCTAAGTTGCTGAAACTAAAGGATTCAGCTGCCCTCTGTTGAGCCGGTAAAACCACCGGTGGTGTGTATAATTGCTGCGGGTGTGTTTTCTTAGCCACATTTATAGGCGTCCTGACCTTAAAATCCCCACCGCCAGCCAGAGGCCGAGCAGGCCGGCAATCGAGTACCCTAGCAGCCCGAGCAACGGAAAACCGAATACCATCGGGCCCTTGTTGATCTGCATGACCAGGGAAGAACCGACAATCAGAGATCCGATAACGACCGCAAAGGAGACCCGGTTGCTGGAACGGTCCAGGTCGGTGACAAGTTTTTCCAGACCCCGGTGCTCAAGATCAATTTTGAATTGGTTGCGATTGAGGCGGTTGATGAATTCCTTGATGTCGTGAGGTAAATTCTTGGCCAGTGCAGCGTAATCCTGGGCAATTCGGCTGGCCTGCGCCGCCATGTTTTTCGGACTAAAGCGTTCGAGGACAAGTTTGTTCACATAGGGGCGCATGTGGGAGATCATATTGAAATCGGGATCCAACTGTCGGCCGATTCCTTCCATGATAATCAGGGCCTTGGTCAGCAGCATGAAGTCGGGTGGAAAATGGATACGATAGTGAGTCAGGATTTCGATGAAATCCGAGAGCAGTTTGCCGACCTTGATGTCCTGAAGGACGATGTCGTAATAGTCTTCGATG
Organism: uncultured delta proteobacterium; assembly: GCA_963825615.1. Classification (GTDB taxonomy): domain Bacteria; phylum Desulfobacterota; class Desulfuromonadia; order Desulfuromonadales; family BM103; genus JAHEDT01. The sequence goes on along the minus strand of CAWGTV010000006.1, from coordinate 44,354 downwards.
AAATCGTGCAGGTCGCGTCGTAAGTTCTTCAGATCAGCATTGTCGGACAACTCCCCGGAATAGAGCAGTTGTGAGATGATGCGGTCTACGTCCCTGTCAAGCAGGGCCTTGTAGAAGCTCTATCAGCTGGTCCTTGAGGTCCTGGCCGAGACGCCCGACCATGCCGTAGTCGAGCATGCAGATGACCTGTCCCGGCAAAATGAAGACATTGCCGGGATGTGGGTCAGCGTGAAACAACCCGTAATCAAGAACCTGTTTGAGAAATGCATCGGCACCTCGCCGGGCGATTTCCTTGAGGTCATAGCCTTGAGCCGTGAGTTCTTCCAAAGCCGAGATCTTGATCCCGGGAACATATTCCATGGTCAGGACCATCTCGCCGGAATAATCCCAGAAAATTTTCGGCACATAAACGGATGTGCTGTCGGCAAAATTTACCGCAAAGCGATCAATCGTTCGCCCTTCACGGGTGAAGTTTACCTCGCGCATTATGCTACGGCGAAATTCCTTGACCAGACCGACCGGATCGTAAAGGGCGACGGCCGGCACATGTTGCTCAATCAAGTAGGCAAGCCCCATCAAAACGTCAATGTCGGTTTCGATGATCTTGACAATCCCGGGGCGACGAACTTTGAAGACGACTTCTTCGCCGCTTTTTAACTTGCCGCGATGGACCTGGGCAATGCTGGCGGCAGCAAGGGGTTCCCTGGAAAACGTGCTGAAAAGTTCACTGGCGGGATAACCTAGTTCGCGTTGAACCTGGGCGTTGATCTCGTCGAAGGACACTGCCGGGACCTTGTCCTGCAGCTTGCTGAATTCCGTGATGTACTCTTTGCCCAACACATCAGGACGTGTCGAGAGCAGTTGGCCAAGCTTGATGAAGGTTGGCCCAAGCTCCTCCATGGCCAGACGTAATCTTTGTGGCTGGCTGAGGCGCTCCAAATCCTTGTGGATCTTGTCGAGCGTGACGATCCGCTTGCCGAGCTCAAGGTAGTAATCGATGTTGAGCTGCTCAACGAAATGACCGAACCCGTACTTGATCAGAACCCCGAGGATGGTCCTGTAGCGGCGGATAGTCCGGATATTTCGATTGACGCGGAAGATAGGCAGCATAGTGGTGTCCGGATCAATTCAGAGGACGATTATTTCAGCTTCTTTTCCAGCAGGGCGACCTTCTTCTTTAACTTGTCAAACTCGTCGGCAGTGACCACACCCATGCGCTCGCAAGCTTTTTTGACCTCTTCGCGCGCCTGCTCTTGAAGTTTTTCCTGGTTCTGTGCGGCAGCTTCCTGAATTTTTTTCAGGAAAGCCTTGCCTTCTTCTTCACTGATATTCAGCTTTTCGCGCATCTCCTTTAAAAGGTCTTCGGCTTTTTTCTGAGTGAGTGTCATTGCGCCAACTGCGGTCAAAATGGATTTTTCGAGTAGCTCAATCATGTCTGCCTCCTTGCAAGTCTCATGCAGGTTAAATGAAACAATTATATCAACATGTTAGCAGAGCAATAGGGGCTTTCAAGCGGTACTGAGAAGATATTCAATTTCTGGCAGTGCGGCTCTCGTGGCGGTTTCGCCTGCACGGATGATTTCTTCTGCACGGTAAAATTCTAGCAGGGTGATCCCTTCGAGCTTTGGCCTGACGATCAGGTCGTAAGGGTTCTGGAGCAGGTGCAGCTCATTGATCACGTTTTCCATGATGGCGACGCTCTGCGCGCAGACCCGGAATATGTTAGGCGTTTTCTGATTTTCATGGTGGGCGTTGTCTGCATCTTCATCCTCCTGGCCGATGGCGGTACGGAACGCCTGCTCTATCCCGCGGGCGCTGAAAAAATCTCGCCAACGATTGATGGTTTTTAATTGCCCGGGCCTGGACGGCAGAAAAGTTTCGGGAGAGTGCTTGGCGACGGCAGGGATAGTGCAGACGCCGATAACTTTTTCGGCCCCAAGGCTGCGGGCGACGTCTGTCGGAATCGGCTTGCATAAGCCGCCATCAACCAAAAACCTCTGACCGAAGCGTACTGGAGAAAATATGCCTGGAAACGCCAGGCTGGCACGCAATGCCTCAAGCAGGTCACCCTGCTTGATGATAATGGCCTCGCCGGTATTTATATCAGTGGCAGTAACCGCCAGGGATTGGCGCAGGTCGTTAAAGTCTCTCGCCGGCAACAACTCGGCCATGAACGCCATGAGTTTTTTGCCATCAGTCAACCCTGAAGTCGGCAGTACCGGGTCGAGCAACCTGGCCATGCTCAGCCAATCGAGTTCAAGTGCGACTTCCTCCATCTGGCGTCACTGGCACCCCGGCGGCATACATCGCGCCGATAAAGGCCCCCATGGAGGTACCGGTTATGATGTCGATGGGAATTTTCGCCTCTTCGAGGACTTTGAGGACACCGATGTGGGCGAGGCCTCTAGCGGCGCCGCTGCCAAGGGCCAACCCAACTTTCGGCAGGGATGAGGAGGAATGCATGCGACCTCCGGAGGTTGTTTCACCTTCTAAAGAGCCAGAAAACCAACGACAGCAGCAATGAAATCAACAGGCAGGTGCCCAGGGGGAAAAGGAAGGTGAAGTTTTCCCGCTCGATGCGAATGTCTCCCGGCAACCGACCGAGAAAATTAAGCTTGCCGCCGAGAGTGAACAGCAGACCAACGACAACCAGCAGCAACCCCGCAGCAATCAATGCTTTGCCGAGATCATTCCCCATCAGTTATTTCTGTTAGGATGGTAGCGGTCTTTTTCCGAATAGATGCACCCGCAGTATTGCTGCCGGTAGAGCCCCATGGCTTTCGAGGCCTTGATGCCTTCCTGCCATCCGCGGCGAAAGTCTTCATAGAAAAATGCGATACCGTAATGCCGCCCCAGTTCCTCCCCCAGTTTGCGGATCAACTCATGGTTCTGGTAGCGAGAGTACAGCAGGCTCGTGGAAAATGCATCATACCCGGAAGCTGCCGCATATTCTGCCGCTTGCTGAAGGCGCGACTGATAACAGTAGGTACAGCGGTTACTCGGTTCTGCGGCCACCTGTGCCAGGAAGTCCTCCAGGAGGTACTCATCCCTGTAGATGACTTCAAGCTCACTGCTCGCGGCGAAATCCTCAACGGACTGCAGGCGGCGACGATATTCCTGGTAGGGATGAATATTGTGATTGAAGAAATAACCGGTAACTGCATGACCTGATTCACGCAGAACCTGAATCGGGAAGATCGCACAATTCGCACAACAGATATGCATCAGGATATTCATAAGTCAATCCTTTGTCTTACGTAATCATACAATAATAGTACGATTTTCAAAAAAATGCCAGAAAACTAAGAGGTTGCACTCCAGCAGGCTCGCAGGGAGAGATCGCGTGGCCGTCGTGCCATGTGGGGAGAGCAACGCGCGAGCTCAACGGTCTTTCAAGACACTCTCTGGCGGCAATCCATGCTGCTCCCAGATCTTCTTGGCCATTTTGAATGCTGATTGGCGATGCGGTTCAGAACGGCGGCATTCTCTGGCCAGATTGTTCCACAAGTGTAGTAGGTCGGATCGATATAGCATAACCATCTCAGCGAGTAGGAGTTCATCTTCAGGGAGGGATACTACTGTCTCTCCTGTAGTAGGATGCCAAGACAAGTGCCTCGGCGATAACCCTTCCGGATACCTCGAGCCGTTGCTCCTGGCCGATGGTTCGCAAGGAGATTCGGTCAAAAAACTCTTCGCTAATTTCGAGCGGTCCAGAGAGGTCATATTGAACAAGCTTCGGTCTATAGACCTTCATCAGGTAGTGCTCTGGAAAGAGTGGAACGCCGTCGATGAAAACCCTCAAAGCAATCTGTTCTGATGACGTATTGCTCCTGCGGCGCGTTTTGGGAGTGTCGTGAGCAATGTGAACCGGGTGATCTGGAAAGTTCGGGGTCGACCCGAAGATGTTGGCGAACTCTTGTTCCAAAAGGAGAGAATCCGGCACTGTCTGAGTTACGACATCGCCAAGCAGGCTCAGATCCTTGAGAATGATTTCGTTTGGAACCGGCACGCCTGCCGCCTGCACGGCAAGTGCAGTCATGTTGAATTCAGGCAGGAAGGGCTGACCGCTGCAAAGATCCCAGAGGTGCCCCCCGAGGCGCGTATGCAGAAAAAGGTAGATTCCCCATATTAATGCTTCCGACCAGTCTGGCTCCAGCTTGCTGATGACCGTCATGCTCTGGCTGCTCAAAAGCTCCGCAATGGCCGCAGTTGTTTTCAGCCATGCTTGCGTTGTCCCCGGCGGTTGTCCTGCCAACAATTCCACCGCAACCTCGATGGTTTGGCAGGATCTGTGGACCAGGACTTGTGACGGACTTGCCTGAGTCGAGACAAAATGCAGTGACTGCTCGCCGGTTTCACTGTCAGCGAGTTCGGCGAGTTGAAAGCGCGTTTCAAGGATTGACCATAGGCTCAAAATCCCCGGAGCACGATACCACTCTTGCGGTAAAGTCAGCGACAGATCGTCCGATGTTAAACCGGCCAGATAAAGTGCATCCCATAACCATCTTGGGGCATTGCGCGGCAGATCGAACCGCCGGCTTGGCCAGGCCTGGCGCAACAGGATCAAGTGTGCGTCATGATCTTTGCGGACGAGTGGTTGTGTATCCAGAAGGACGGCAACGGCACTGCTCGAAAGCCGAGAGGCGTCGAGCGCCTGCAAGCTTTCTGCGTGGGGATCCACTTCGGAGCTGTCTTGTCGGGATGATTGCAAGGCCCATCCCGCAAGATATGCGCGTGGCGCGACCAGGGAATAGCCCTTTTCGCAATCTGGAGGCTGGCAACCCACCCACCGCTTGAAGTGATTTGTGGCCCATGGAAGACGCATAGGCTTCAGGCCGAAGCGGTGGCCGGCCTCGCTCAATAACAGGCAGATCAGCTCATCTGCCTGTCCATCGCTGTGCGGCCAACCGAGTTGTCTGAGCCTGCTGGCAAGATGATGCAGGCGGACAGCATCGCCTTCCGGTAAGGGAGGTTCACTCTTCTGTATGCTAAGCCATGACGTTTGTCCATTCGCCAGATCCGTCAGTGCATAGTGAATGGCAAGTTCAAGCCGTTCCGGCTGCATCCCTGGTGGCAGGCGACCCTCTCGGAGAAGATGAAGAATGCGCCATAAACTCAACCAGGCCTTTTCACGGGGGGCCTGCTCCAGCCATTCATCCGCGGCTGTTTGTCCCGCCGCCATTCTGGCGCTGATCGTCAATCCAGGGGTCAGTCCATCAAGGTTCCGCAAACAGAGATTAGCGTAGTAATGCACCGTGTATGCGGTTGTAACGGGGGCACTGGTTATGGTCACGATTTTAAGTTGTTCGAGAAGTTCTTGAAGGATCTGTTGAAAATCTTCGGGGGTAACCCTGTTTGCCGGCGGCAGTTTAAAAGCCTGTAGCAGCTCAACCGTACCTGAAGCCAGGGTCCAGATCGTCACCTCGCGCGCCGCCCAGGTGGTAAAGTGGCCGAGGCCTAAGGCTTTGGCCAAAGAAGCTCCATTAGCAAGGACTTGAGCATCGACGGCATCCGGCAGCAGAATCATGGTGCCGGCCAGTTGGCTGTCACGGTTGATCCAAAGGACCATGTCAGCAACGAGCCGTCCCTGGTCGGTCAGGATGCGGGGACTGAGCTCGAGGCGCTGAAAGGGCAGGCGCTGTGATTCGAGGCGAGCTTCAATCCAGGAGGCCAATTGCTGACGAAACTGTTGCAGAAGGCTAGGATCCATGAACTTCAAAGAACCACTTATAAACCGCTGAAAATATCGAAATGAAAAGGGCCGTCACCATGACGGCCCTCGGGGTGTACCAGCAGGGCTAGTTGCTTGATCACCCCCCACCTAATAAAACTATCACAAGGTTTGTTCGGGTGACACAGAAAAATCCTCTTGTCAACGGGTCCTTTATGTAAAAAGGTGCCCCGTTTGCGATGTTTTCCCTTGGGTGCGTCCCAGGTGAGTATAGGCTTGATGGGTTGCAACCCGACCGCGGGGGGTTCGATTGATAAAGCCTTGTTGGAGCAGGTAAGGCTCTATGACATCCTCGATGGTGTCTTTCTCTTCTCCAATCGCCGCCGCCAGCGTGTCGAGGCCAACCGGTCCGCCGCTGAATTTGTCTATGATGGTTTCCATAAGGAGCCGGTCCATCTGGTCGAAACCCTGTTTATCGACCTCCAAACGAACCAAGGCCTGGTCCGCCATTCCCTGGTCAATCGAGCCATCACCATCGACTTGAGCAAAGTCCCTGACCCTGCGGAGCAAACGATTGGCTATGCGGGGTGTGCCTCGGCTGCGTCGGGCGATCTCTGCGGCACCGGCGGCCTCTATTGCAACGCCGAGGATGCCGGCACTGCGGGTGATGATCGTTGCCAGTTCACCATGGGTATAGAATTCCAATCGGCTCAGAACGCCGAAACGGTCGCGCAGCGGTGATGAAAGTAGCCCGGCACGGGTGGTTGCTCCGACCAGGGTGAACCGGGGGATGTCCAGTTTGATGGTGCGTGCCGAAGGCCCCTGGCCGATCATGATGTCGAGCTGATAGTCTTCCATTGCAGGATAAAGGATTTCCTCGACTACCGGGGAAAGTCGGTGAATTTCGTCGATGAACAGGACATCCCCTGGCTCCAGGTTAGTCAAAACGGCAGCCAGATCGCCCGGTTTTTCTATGACCGGGCCTGATGTGCTCTTGATATTGACGCCCATCTCAGCTGCAATGATGTGTGCCAAGGTTGTCTTGCCAAGGCCTGGGGGCCCGTAGAAGAGGACATGATCCAGAGATTCGCCGCGGCCACGGGCTGCGCCGATGAACACCTTGAGATTCTCCTTGACCTTGCTCTGGCCGATGTATTCGGTAAGAACCTTCGGACGTAGTGAAAGGTCGAATGAACCGTCATCTCCGGTTGTTGCAGCTGTAATCAAGCGGTCTTCCATAACGATCAAAGCGAAAGTTACCGTATCAGTACTTTCAGCGCTCCTTTAAGGGCATCTTCCATGGGCAGGTTTGGTGGCAATTCCATGTTCTCGAGAACCTTGCGGGCTTGGGTCTCCTTGTAACCGAGATTGACCAGTGCAGAGATTACATCGTTGACCATCCCCCCCGCAATGCCTGGCGTGCTGTCTGGCCCGGCCGGTCTGGCGAGGCTGTCGGTCGGGCCAATTTTATCCTTAAGCTCCAGCACCAGGCGCTCGGCGGTTTTCTTGCCGATTCCGGGCAGTCCGGACAGGCGTTTTATGTCCCCTGCGGCAATGGCCCTTTTCAGGTCGCCTGCCGGGATATGAGAGAGGATGTTGACGGCCAGTTTCGGTCCGATGCCGGAAATGCCGATCAGAATGACAAACAGGTTCTTCTCTTCCAGGGAGAGAAACCCGTAAAGAAGAAGAGAATCTTCACGGACATGGGTGTGCGTGAAGAGGCTGACCTCACCGGTTTCAGGGAGTGAGTAGAAGGTTGAAAGGGGGATGAACAGCCGGTAGCCGACACCACCGACGTCAATGATTACATGATCAATTGATTTGTAAGCCAATGTGCCACGAACCAGGGCGATCATCGGGATGTGTTCTCCTTGACAGCAGGTTGGAGGGGACTGATTGTCATGGCGCGCCGGTCAGCACCGCGCGGCATTTTTGACTGCTTGTTTCATGGTACGGCTGTTGGCATGGCAAATGGCGACCGCGAGGGCATCGGCGGCATCTTCCTGGGCAACCTCCGGGAGGTTGAGCAGCGCTTTGACCATCTGCTGCACCTGATGCTTGCCAGCGTGGCCATAGCCGACCACGGCACTTTTGACCTGAAGCGCCGAATACTCATAGACCTCCAGGTCCAGGTTTACCGCTGAGAGAACCGCCGTGCCTCGGGCGTGTCCTAGCGTCAGCGCCGCCCGCGGGTTTTTGGCCAAAAAGACCTGCTCAACAGCAACTGCCTCAGGAGAAAAGGTGTTGAGGATTGACGTCAGACCATCGTAGATGGCTTTCAGCCTGAGCGGCAAGGCATCGCTGCTGCGTGTTTTGATGATGCCATTATCGACATGGCGCAGGCGATTGCCCTCGACATCGATAATGCCGTAGCCGGTGGTGCCGGTGCCTGGGTCAATGCCTAGAATTCGCATACGAATTCAATTCTAAATGATTGAATTTTGAATTAATGTAGCAATAAGAAATTCATAACCCAAGTGTGTTTTGTTAATGCCGTAACCGGTGAAGCGGGTACTCAGGTATCTTCGCTCTTGAATTAAAAATTCAGACTTAATTCAAATGTGTGATCAACCCAGGATGTTGGCCAGTTCCTCTTCGCTGATGTCAAAATTGGCGAAAACATTCTGCACGTCGTCATTGTCCTCGAGTGCATCCATCAGCTTAAGCATGGTTTCTGCTGGTTTGCCTGTGAGTTGCACCTGGGTCTGTGGAATCATGGAAACTTCCGCTGTCTCCCACTGCAACCCGGCAGCAGCCATGGCGTCCCGGACCTCGATGAAAGTCGCTGGCTCGGTGATCACTTCATAGGAGTCCCCTTCATCCTTGACATCTTCTGCGCCTGCCTCCAAGGCAATTTCGAAAATCTGGTCGAAATCGTTATCCGCGGAAAAAGAGATCAGTCCCTTGCGGTCAAAGAGAAATGCAACTGAGCCGCTCACGCCGAGATTGCCGCCGTATTTGCTGAAACAGTGGCGCACATCAGCGACGGTGCGGGTCCGGTTGTCGGTGAGGAACTCAACAATCAGTGCAACACCGCCAGGACCATAGCCTTCAAAAAGACCTTCTTCGTAATTGACACCGTCCAGGTCGCCAGTCCCTTTCTTGATGGCCCTGTCCACGTTGTCCTTCGGCATGTTTGCCTGTTTGGCTTTGTCGACAGCTGTACGCAGTCTCGGATTCATATCCGGATCGCCGCCGCCAATACGGGCAGCAACCGTAAGCTCTTTAATGATCTTGGTGAAAATCTTGCCACGCTTGGCGTCCTGGGCGCCTTTGCGATGCTTGATATTGGCCCATTTGCTATGTCCGGCCATGGTTTGACTCCTTAACGTTATCAGTCGCGTAAAATGCGTCTCATCCTAACATAGAGGCTCTCGGAGGAACAAGTCCGAGAAAGGGTCGGGGTTCGGTTTCCAACGTTCCCAGCGTGTTTCAAGAAGCTTCTCGAGAAACAGAGAAGCCGACCTTGCAGGTCGGCTTCCGGTCAGCGCTATAATTCAATGCTTTAATGTTCAGAAGGATTTGTGCGGTATTCGACCACCTTGATGTTGTTCAACAGGTCATTGACGCCCGCAACGGAACGGGCGTGCTTCTCTGCTGCAGATTTTTCGGCGCGGGAGTGCACCTGCCCAGAGAGGGTGACAATACCATCTTCGACATGAATTTCAAGGAGATAGGCATCGATGTTGTCCGCTGAAAGAATGGCGATCTCGATGCGCTTGCGCAGTATAAGATCGGAGAGCAACTTCTTGCTGTTGGCTTTGATGCCGACGAGATTTTCGTCCTTGACGCTGCTGCAAATGATCTGCACAGCCATGTTTTCGGAAAGCCTCTGGGTGTTGATGGTCAAGTCATAATGGACACTGTCTTCCCAGTCCCGGTCAAAATAGTACTTGATGAAACCGGCTCGCTGCTGGTCGCTTTTACGAACCAGGTAACGTGCACGATCCGGGTCGAGCCACTCGCGTTCCGCCCAGCGTTCGACGCGGTCCTCGAAGGGGGCGATGATCCTTGTTCTAAGAACGCTGCTGACATCTTTTAGCAGGTCCTGACCTCCGCGTCCGTAGATTACCACGTTGCCCACCAGCGCGGCTTCGAGAATGATCAATTCTATGAGATGGAGGTCAAGAAACTGTTGCGAGTCGAGCGTGTCTACAAAGTGTGGGGGCTTTTCATCCGCTTGTTCCACGGCTTCTGCAGAGAGGCCGTAAGCTGCAGCCGCCTCCATGATCGCCTCGCCGTCGATTAAACGGTAGCCTAATTTCTCCGCCACCTTGTGGGCAATCGGAATGCCGCCGCTGCCCATTTCCCTGGAAATCGTAATAATAGCCATGAGTCAACCTCATCTTGTGCTGATAAAAACTGGAGCAATACTATCAACTCGTCGAGAATCTGACAAGTCCAAAGCCGCCAGCGCTTTGCTCAGTATTTGGGCTTGAAGTCGAAGCTGTGCCTAGTCTCGACAAAACGGATGGTACGAGTCTTGGAGCGCATCACGATGGAGTGGGTTTCTGCGCCGCCGGAGAAGTAGCGTGTGCCGCGGAGCAGGTCGCCGCTGGTCACGCCGGTCGCAGCGAAGACAACATCGCCGTTTGCCATCTCGTCGCATTGATAAACTTTGTCGAAATCAGTGATGCCCATGCCTTTTGCCCGGTTACGCTCTTCGTCGCTCATGAAGACCAAACGCCCCTGCATATCGCCACCCATGCATTTGAGCGCGGCGGCCGCGAGCACTCCTTCAGGTGCTCCACCGATACCGAGCAGCATGTCGACGCCACTGCCTTCCACGGCCGCGGCGATCGCCGGAGCGACGTCGCCATCGGTGATCAGGTGGATGCGAGCACCTGCCTTGCGAATCTCCTCAACAATTTTATCGTGACGCGGGCGGTCGAGAATAACGACCGTGAGGTCTTCGATGTAGCACTTCTTGGCATCGGCAACCCGTTGCAGGTTGACGGTTGGCGATGCATTGATATCAATCGCTCCTCTGGCTGTCGGCCCGACGGCGATTTTTTCCATATACATGTCGGGGGCGTGCAAAAAGCCTCCGCGTGGTGCGAGAGCAATGGTGGCAATCGATCCGTTGAGGCCTTTGGCACAAATATTTGTACCCTCAAGCGGGTCGACGGCGATATCAACCTCCTGGCCGTTCCCGCGCCCCAACTTTTCGCCAATGTAAAGCATCGGCGCCTCATCCATCTCGCCTTCGCCGATAACCACTGTGCCGGTTATTTCAATTGAGTCGAGAGCACGACGCATCGCTTCAGTGGCCGCCGCGTCGGCGGCCATTTTGTCACCTTTGCCAACCCAGCGACTACAGGCAAGGGCTGCAGCTTCAGTCACTCTGACCAGCTCAAGTGCAAGATTTCGGTCCATCTCGACCCTCCCAAAAAAACCCTCAATAACAGCGGTCGCCATAATTACATTTTTCATGGGTAAAGACAAATCTTTTTGGGGTGGAACTATATTGGCATTTGAATATAATCGTTTGGTAATCTGTCTATAGAACCTGTCGAAGAGGCTGCTATGCGACGTCAAGTTGTTTGCTGTATCGTTCTACTGTCCATCCTGATGCCGGTTTATGCCCATGCTGCTGCGCATAATCTAGGGGCTCGTGAGGCATTTGCCTTGGTCGGCCAACGCAGTGACCTGTTCCTTCTCGATGTGCGTACTCCCGGTGAGTATCAGCAGACTCGACTTGCCGGTGCGCGGCTGATTCCAATTGACCAGATGATAAAAAGGCTCGCCGAGGTGCCAAAGGATCGCCCGATCCTCGTTTATTGTGCCGTTGGATCGCGCAGTTCACAGGTTGTCAATTATCTTGTCAGGCAGGGTTACCCTGAACTCTATAACCTGGATGGCGGCATATACTCTTGGGCACAACATGGTTACCCGGTTTTGCAGGGCGGGCCATAAGACTGACTGGCAGGGGGGCGAGCAGATTCAAAACCGCAAGCGAGTATGGGCTTGGTCTAGATACGGGAGAGGTCCGTCATCGGGAACCCCAGCGCCATAAGAATGTCGATGGCTTTCCCGATTAACTGAATCTCAGGCCATGGCCATCGTCAACAGGAGGCCTGTGATCATCATATACGGTTTCGTGCTTGGCAGTGTCTCTTGGCGTGACGTGCGTCTTCTTTTCGAGCCTCAAACTGTAGGGAGCGTGTAATCGATATGTCTCGCCCTTTCCTCTGGGCCCATCGCGGGGCCTCCCGAGTGGCTCCGGAAAATACCCTGTCGGCATTTGCTGCTGCATTAGAGAGTGGTGCCGACGGACTGGAACTGGATATCCATCTCTCTCGCGACGGGGTTCCGGTCGTCATCCATGATGAGACTCTGGAAAGAACCACTGATGGTCGCGGCGCCGTTGTCGCGGTGACTTTGCCGCAGTTGCAAAAACTTGACGCCGGGAGCTGGTTCTCTGCAGCTTTTGCCGGCGAAGCGATCCCGACGCTGGCAGAGGTTTTGAAAATATTTGGTGGGCAACTCCGTCTTAATCTCGAACTGAAAGAGTTTCATGCAGGAGTGGCCGTGCTCGCCTTGCTGCGTGATTACCCTGCCGCCGAGGTCGTCCTCTCTTCCTTTGATTATGCCTTGCTGAAGCGTTTGCGAGCGATGGATGATGACGTGCCGCTTGCAGTTCTTTTGGATTCAGGGAACTGGCGCCAGGCGGTACAGGTTGCTAAAGAGTTGTCTGCCTGTGCGTTTCATCCCGCTGTAAACCAGTTACATCGCCCGATGGTCGATGTCTGCATCCGGGCTGGAATACCTGTTTCGGTATGGACCGTTGATGATGTCGGTGTTGCCAGAAGTCTGATCAGGGCAGGTGTTACTGGCCTCTTTACCAACGATCCCGGGACACTCTGTGCGGCATTTTAACCTCTGGCCTGCTAGTCTTTGATTAATTGTACTCTGTTGCCGGCCAGGTTGAACTGCCGGCTCGATTTTAGAATCCACCAGGAAGTGATTGCTTGCATGACACAACAGATTTTCCCACAAAACAAGGGGACGCAACTGGCGGCACTGTTGCGCCAACAGGTTGAAGTTGCAGAGGGGATCAGTTTCGCTGATTTTATGACGCAGGCCCTTTACCATCCGGACTATGGCTATTACATGACGTCGCGTGACCGGATCGGCAAGTCCGGCGATTTTTTTACTTCCAGCAGTGTCAATTCGCTGTTCGGCCGCCTGGTCGCCCGTCAGTTGGTCCAGATGGCGCAACTCTTGACTGCCGAAATCTTTCAGATCGTCGAGCAGGGCGCCGGCGAAGGCCACCTGGCACTGGATATTCTGGATGCCCTGGCACAGGAGTCGCCTGCGCTATATGCCCGTTCAACGTACACGCTGGTTGAAGTCAGCCAGGATAACCGGCAGCGCCAGGCCAAGACACTGTCTGCCCATCGCGGCAAGGTGGCCTGGAGTGATGACCGCGACTGGTCGATAACGTCAGGATGCTTTTTGTCCAATGAACTGGTCGATGCCTTTCCTGTCCATGTGGTCGAGAAACATGCCGGGCAGTTTCAGGAAGTTTTCGTCGTCAGTCGTGAGGGTGCTTTTGTCGAGGACCTGCGCGAAATAACGACCCCAACTTTGGCCGAATATTTTTCCTGGCTTGGTTGCGCGCCCCTTGAGGGGAACCGTGCTGAAGTTAATCTGGCTGCCACCGACTGGATACGCCAGGTCGGCCAGCGCATCAAGCAGGGGTTCGCCTTGACGATTGATTACGGTTACCCGTCCCAAGAGCTTTACGCCCCGCATCGCCGAACCGGTACCTTGATGTGCTACCATCGGCACCAGGCAGATGATAACCCCTACGAGCGCGTTGGCGAAAAGGATATCACCGCCCATGTCGATTTTACCGCCTTGCAGAAAGCCGGGCAAGAAGTCGGCTTGCAAACCCTGTGGTTTGGTGAACAGTATCGCTTCCTGCTGGGGCTGGGTTTTTTTGAAGAATTAGTGCAGCTGGAAGCAGCGGCCGCCAACGAGAAGGAGGCTCGAGCACTTGCGCCTGACCCTGAAGAACCTGATCCTGCCGGAAGCGGGTATGGGGGAAACCTTCAAGGTGCTTGTGCAGGGGAAAGACGTTGGGACCCCTGAGCTCCTCTGCAATCGTGCGATCGGGGCAATCCCCTTCGGATGAAGATCGGTGACTGAATCTCGATGTGTTGGTGGCGAGAAAAACTGCTCTATGTCATGGTATCTGAATGCCTTTCTGCTAGACTGAACCTGTCCTGCTTTACCGGAAGAAGACAAAGCGGGTATACTCATAACAAACAAGAACAATAAGGAGAACAATCCGATGAAAGCAAAGGTCCAAGAAGTCCTGGAGTTGATTCGGCCTGCATTGCAGGCTGATGGTGGTGATGTTGAATTGGTTGATGTCACCGATGACGGTATTGTCAGCGTTAAACTGACCGGAGCCTGCGGTTCTTGCCCGATGTCTACCATGACGTTGAAAATGGGTATTGAAAGAACTCTCAGGGATAAACTGCCTGAGGTCAAAGAGGTGGTCCAGGTTTGAACCCGGGCTACCGCGGGAGATTGTCATGATCAAGGTAAAAACATTTGGCGAGCCATTACAACCCTTCAAGGCACAAAGGGAACTGGACGAACTGGATGAGCGCGTCAACCGGTTTATCCGCGATCATAAGATTACCAGGGTTCTCTCCCTCAGCGACTCAACCACAGTCGAAGCGGGGAATACCTGTGGCTTGATTCGTGTGTTGGTTTACGAAGAGTGATTTTCTGAAAGACTGACGGACGCGAATGGTTCTGATCGTGGGGGTCCTTTGGCAGGGCCCCCATGTTTTTGTGCGCTCTCGTTTGATCACAGCGAAGGGCTGTATTATGCCTCCAACCCGGGGCCTTGACTCTTCGCATGCTTGGCCATTGCCAGGTCGACTAGGCAGATATGGCTCTTCAGCCAATCTCGTAAAAAGGTCAGGGTTTGCAAGGAAATGGCAGCTTCTCCCTGGCGGTGCCTTTTCTCCAAATCGGCGAGTTTTGCTATCATCTGCTTGTGCTCCCGGAAATGATTTTCTTGGCCAGGGGCACTGCATTCGATCATATAGTGTTCTTCTTTGGCGAAGTGGGTTTGCGTATAGTGTTTGAGCGCCGAGAAAATCGGCAATAGCAGCGCGCCGCCGCTACCGTCCTGCATCGCTTCGTAGAGGTCGTTGATGAGGTTGACTAAACACTTGTGGTCCTGGTCAATTTCGTTGATGCCTGTCTTGTAATTATCATCCCAGACAAACAGCATGTTATCCCTCCATTCGTAGATAATATAAGGGTATTATGTGACTATTATTTAGACACTATACCTTAATAAAATAAAATATAAAACGCTGTTTCTTATTTATCGATAAAATTTTGTACGCGGAAATGATTATTGCCGGAGCGGCAGGCCTTCAGGTTGACTCATGGGTTGAAGTTGCCGTGGCCCAGGCAGAAGCTGGTTCAGGCTGCCCGATAACGGCAATGTCCCCTCTCGGTCGATTGGGATGGTGGCGCCAAACAGGCCAACCCCGCCGATTTTGACTTCACCTGCAAGGTGAAAAGTGATTTCGTCCTGATTCTGCAAGCTGCGTGTCAGCTGCAAAAGGTCGAGAAAGCTGCTTGTGAGGCGGATAACAGCGTCGCTGCGCTCTTCTGCTGGGATGGAAAAAGACTTTGTCGTTACACCACGGGCAATGCGGATATCATTCAGAAAGAGTGTAAATCTTATCCCCTCGATATCGAGCGCGGCAGTGTTAGGGTTGAAGAGTGCGAGAGTGGCCAGGAAGTTGGCGTGACTCAAAGAAACCTCTGTTATCTCAAGACCGGCAAGCTGCACTTGCGGCGGTTCCGGGCGCATACTGGCACAAGCGGTCAGGCTTGCCCCCAGCAGAGTTATCACAGCCAGGCGTTTGATCCTCATTGTATTTCTCCGGCGACGTGCAGGTTGATGTCCATTATAGCCCATGACCTTGGTCCTTGCGGCCATGGATGAACTCGGACAGCTTAAGCAACAGCCCCTGGCGCGTTGTGATTGCACCGTGGGGACAAAGTTCCTGACAGCAGAAGCAGCGTATGCATCGGCCATAGTCGATCTTGACGCCGCTTTTCTCCATGGTCATCGCCTGCGGCGGGCAGTGCGTGACGCAGTGTCCGCAGAGCTGACAGTCCTGACCGATTTCGGGTTGAGCGGTAATCGCGTTTTTGAGGAAGTTTTTGATTGGTGCCGGCAGGCCGAAATTGACATCAGAATTTTTTGCCGGCCGGAAACAGGTCGTTTTCAGATCCGCCAGAGGTGTGCCGAAAAGTTCGATGTCAGCCAGGGATATCCCCTGTCGGTCGGTTTGCCTGGCAACTCTTTGAGTCCAGACACGCTGCTCGGGCAGACCAACCATGGCCGTGGCGACCGTGTCGAGGGCCAAGGGATCCGCTGAGGCAAGCAGGGCCCCCAGTTGCACCGGGTCTCCATTGCCTGGGCCGTTGCCCTCCATGCCGACCACCGCGTCCATGATTGACAGCGCCGGCTTAAAACGTTCAGCCAGTTCCAGCAGCATCAGGGCAAAGAAGGCTTTGTCCGTACCGGCCTGCAGGTGCAGGCGCACCTTGCGCATGCCGACCACCAGTCCGAACAGGTTTTTAACCGCTCCGGTATAACCCATCATCTGGTGGGTTTTAAGTTTCGGCAGGTTGATGATGACGTCTGCCTCAAGGGCCTCCCTGGCGACTTCCAGCTGGTGAAAGGTTCCCGCTGTCAGGTTGACCGGCACGGATTCCATAAAAGGTGCAAAGCGCGCACCGGTCTCTTCTATAACGTCGAGGATGCCGCATTTGCGCGCGACGTTCTCTGGTTTGCCGAGTCCGGGAGAATCTCCCACCGACACTTTGCCGCCGGCACCCTGAACCAGAAGGATAACCTGGCGAACGATCTCAGGGTGGGTCGTGACGGCTTTCTCAGGGACTTTGCCGGCGAGCAGGTTCGGTTTTATGAGGACTCTCTGGCCGGGGTCGACATAACGCTCAATGCCGCCTAAAGGTTCAAGCAGGCAGCGTAAAGCACGTTGCACGCGGTCGGGGGTATAGTCTGGCAGAGCTTGCAGGGATACGGACAGGCTCATCTGCCGATGACCTTGATCTGGACGAGACGTTGTCGCGGGCCGTCAAACTCGCAAAAGTAGATTCCCTGCCAGGTGCCGAGCTTGATCTCGCCATTACTGATGATCAGTGTTTCACTGGCACCGAACAGGCTGCTTTTGATATGTGCGGCGCTGTTGCCTTCCCGATGACGGTAGCTATCGTGCATCGGCACCAGCTTGTTGATTGCCATGACCATATCGCGGCAGACATCCGGATCGGCATTCTCGTTGATGGTTATGGCCGCGGTCGTATGCGGAGTGAAAACGACGACCAGGCCGTCTGTGACATCCTCCTTACTGATCGCATCGCAGACCTCACGGGTGATGTCGATCATCTCAATCTGGTTGCGGCTTTGGATCTGCAGGGTCTTCATGTATTGATTTTGTCCAGGGCATTGATGACCGCCTGCAGCGAAACGGGGTGGAAGAGCAGGGCCGTATGTCCCATGCCGTTAAGTTCAACAGCGTGAGCGCCATCCATTCTGGCCGATTCCGCAGGCAGTACCATGTTGTCATGACGGGTGTAGATTGAAATAGCTTGCGTACTTTCCGGCCAGGCGGCGCTGTTGAGCTGGTGGAGGAAGGTTGATCCCGGCAGCAGGGTTTTTCCCATGGGTGAGACGGCGAAAGGCGCCAGCTTCGAGCCGTGATGCGGTGAACCGAGAGTGACCACGCCCTTGATATTAGAGACCCCACCACGTTTTTGAACATAATTGCGCGCGATTATCCCCCCCATGGAATGGCCGACCAGGATGACCTTATCGATCTTCAGCTTGATGCGCAGTTCATCCACTTTTCTCGGCCAGTACTTCGGTCAGGGTTTCCAGATCATGCCAGGGTGGGGTGTTGATGCTGATGGTTTGCGGATAGCCGGCGGCGCGCAGGCGGTATTGCAGCCAGACAAGACAGCCTCGATTCTGAAACAGGCCGTGCAGAAGGATCACAGGAGGTCGTACTCTCTCTTCAGCAATTGGTATCTGCTGAGAAAACCAACCGAAAGGGCGCAGCACGATCGTCATCAGCAGGCAGGCGGTTTCCTGGATCAGCAGCCAGCACGCGATGCAGAGGCCCCGGCTTGAGAACCTCTGCTCAATCAGCTCTTTACGGGTATTGGCACGCTCGTACCAGACAACGGTGTAACTCAAAAGAACGGTGACAGCGACCAGCCAGACCGTGAGCTTTATCAGAGCGAGCAGTATAGAGACGAAGAGCGCCATATCGTTAAATTATCTCATGCGTTTTGGAGACCGTCAACCTAGAGAGGAGGTGTCAAATCATGATCTGTCCTTCAATCCTAGAGACTTTGATACGTACAGTGATCTACGCAAAGGAAGAGTCTGTTCGCGGTTCGTGCTGTGCAATAACGCTTCGCTTCATTAAGGTGGATATGGTAATTTTATGATGAGGTGATTCATGCAACTTTTGATCGACCGTTTTGTCGACTATCTCGCCGACGAACGCAACCTGTCGCCCCACACCAGGGCTGCGTACCTGCGCGATCTTGGAGAGTTTCGGGCTTTTCTAGAACGTCAAGGTGGTTCCGATAGAACGGTTTTGGCCAAAATTGACAGTTTTCTCTTGCGGCGCTATCTGGCCGAACTGCACAAGCGCAACCAGAGGACCTCGATCGCCAGGAAACTCTCTTCCCTGAGGATGTTTTTCCGTTACATGGTGCGCGAAGGCGTGCTTGCCGGTAATCCCACCGAAGGCCTGTCGACGCCGAAACTGAACCGCTATCTGCCGAAAACCCTTTCGGTCGACGAGGCGGCGGCATTGATGGAACGGGGTTACGGCAACACTCGCCTGGATCTGCGCGACCGCGCCATTGTAGAGCTGCTCTATTCGAGCGGCCTGCGCGTCAGCGAACTCACCGGCCTTGATGTCGGTTCCCTCAGCTTGCGCGACCAACTGGTGCGCGTGCTTGGCAAGGGGCGCAAGGAAAGAATCCTGCCGATAGGACGCAAGGCCCATCAGGCCCTGCTGGCGTATCTGGAAGAGAGGGGCATGCCTGGAGAGGAGGAGCCGTTGTTTCTCAACGCCCAGGGCGGAAGGCTGACGCCGCGCAGCGTACAGCGCAACCTCAAGACGCGCCTGATCAAGTCAGGAGTGATCAAGGATATCAGCCCCCACGCCCTGCGGCATTCCTTTGCCACCCATCTCCTCGACGGCGGCGCCGATTTGCGTGCTATCCAGGAACTGCTCGGCCATGCCTCCCTGTCCACCACGCAGAAATATACCCAGGTCAGTGTCGATCAACTGATGGCCGTGTACGATAAAGCTCACCCCCGTAGCAAAAAAAATAAATAGAGCCGCCAGGGGCGTAGCGGGCAGTGATCCCTCTCTCGAGGATTCGTCCGATTGAGAATCCTCTCCCATTTCAGGGTGCCGCTGCAATTAATGACAAATATGGTCAGATTTGCCTTGACAGTCTTGTTGGTGTCGGTAAACTGATGCGCATATTGGTTTTGACTAATTCTGTTTTTCTTGAAAGGAGTTTTACGTATGAGTGTTCTGGTTGGAAAACAAGCCCCCGACTTCAAAGCAACGGCAGTTCTTGCTGACGGTTCAATCACTGACGATTTTACCCTGTCTCAGTATAGGGATAAAAAATACGTTGTACTTTTCTTCTACCCGCTCGATTTCACCTTCGTCTGCCCAACCGAGTTGATCGCGTTTTCCAAGCGTATCAAGGAGTTCGAAGAGCGCGATGTCCAGGTGATCGGTTGTTCGATCGATTCCCAGTTCACCCACGTCGCCTGGCGCAACACCCCGGTCGACGAGGGGGGCATCGGCCAGGTCACTTACCCCCTGGTGGCTGATATCAAACACTCGATCTGCCGGGCCTACGATGTTGAGTTCGAAGACGCCGGGGTTGCTTACCGTGGCTCTTTCCTGATCGGCAAAGACGGCAAGGTCCACCACCAGGTGGTCAACGACCTGCCGCTCGGCCGCAACGTCGACGAGATGCTGCGCATGATCGATGCGCTGCAGTTTACCGAAAAATACGGTGAAGTCTGCCCTGCCGGGTGGAGCAAGGGCGAAGAGGGGATGAAGCCAAACGCTGCCGGCGTTGCGTCTTACCTGAAGGAAAAGGCAGGCAATCTTTAACGATCGGGTCGTGTTGCGCTGGACGCGGGACGTGACCATCAGTAATAATTAGAAAGGGACGGCACTCGCCGTCCCTTTGTTCTTTGATTTCTTTCTCAGTGGATTTTTCGAAAATAACAATGCATTCAGTAAATAGCATGTTTCTTACATAGTTAATTACCGTTTAGGTGATCATTCAATCTGTTCTTTAATAATGGCGACTTTATATTGCCATGCATTTTTAGCCTTGTTGATCTTAATCCCGGGTCAGATACGATTCACTCCCGTAAGTTCAAGGTTCACACCGACGTGTTTAAAGTTGTCGGGTTGACGCACAAAAAAAGCCCCGCCGGTTTCCCGGCGGGGCTGTGTTGTTGCGGTACAGACAGTCGAAGATTATTCGCAGAGATCGACTTTGATGTCCCAGTTCTTGATCTTCATGGTGCCGTTCTGCGCCAGGTTGAGCTGCATCTTGAAGGCGCGGTCGAACAGCTGCGGCTCATGGCCGATCCCCTTGGCCAGGGTTTCCTTCTTGGCCATTTCGAAGTAGTCGGTGAGGATCGGCTGGTACTCCGGATGGGCGCACTTCTCGATGATCTTCTTGGCGCGATCCTTCGGTGCCAGGCCGCGCAGGTCGGCCAGACCCTGCTCGGTGACCAGCACGTCGAGGTCATGCTCGGTGTGGTCGATGTGCGGTGCCTTCGGTACCACGCAGGTGATCCCGTTCGGATCGGTCTTGGACGGCCGGGTCGACGGGGTGTGCATGATCTTCAGGTAGCCGTTGCGCAGGAAGTCGCCGGAACCGCCGAGACCGTTGATCATGCGGGTGCCGCCGACCAGCGTCGAGTTGGCGTGAGCGTAGATGTCGAACTCGACCGGGGTGTTCATGGCGATACAACCGAGACGGCGGATCGGCTCGGGAGCATTGGAGATCGACAGGGGGCGCAGGGTGATCTTGCTGGAGTAGCGGTCCCAGTTGTCGAAGAAGCGCGGGAAGCCGGGGGTCTCCGAGAGTGACAGCGAACAGGACGAGGCACAGCGCAGGTTGCCGCCGTCGAAGAAGTCGAGCATGGTGTCCTGGAGAACCTCGGTGTAGACCGACAGGTTGTGGAACGGACCCTTGGCCAGGCCACCGACAACGGCGTTGGCGATGGAGCCGACGCCCGACTGCAGCGGCAGCAGGTTCTCGGGGAGACGACCCTTCTTGATCTCATGGGCGAAGAAATCCATGATGTGGCCGGCGATTGCTTCGGAGGTGTCGTCCATGTCGGTGAAGGCACGGCCCTTGTCGCGCAGCTTGGACTCGACGATGGCGACGATCCTGTCCGGGTCGCAGGGGACGTACGGGGTGCCGATGCGGGTGTCGGCCGCGGTGATCAGGAACGGCGCGCGGTTCGGCGGCTTCTGCTGCATGTGGATGTCGTGCATCCCCTCGAAGGAGGGCTGTCCGGTGTTGACCTCGATGATGATCTTGTCGCAGAGGTGCAGCGCTTCGGCAGACGATGCCGCAGGAGGTGGTCAGAGCCAGGCCGCAGTCCTCGGTGATCGCCGAGACTTCGACGATGCCGATATCGTAGCGACCGTTCTCGGTGTAGAAGCCGTAGCCGGCGTCCTGGGCGAAGTGGCCGAGGTGCTTGTCACCCATGCGGATGCGGCCGGCGTTGATCCCGGCAGCGATGTTCTTGCCGGTCTGGTAGGGCCAGCGGCGGTCGATCATGTCGAGGGTCGCCCAGCGATCCTCGGTCTCAGCGCCGACCGAAGCGCCGATGAACAGGTTGAACTTCATCTGGCCCTGCAGCTTGTTGGCCTCGACATGGTTGGCCAGGGCGATGGGCACCATTTTCGGGTAGCCGGCCGGGGTGAACCCTGACCACATCAGGTTCTGACCAGCCTTGAAGTGCTTGATGGTGTCCTCGGCTGAGCAAACTTTGCTGAGCAGGGACTTGCGACGAACGCGACTTTCGAGGGTACCGAAATCGGACATTCTCTCTCTCCTCCATGATGGAATTTATTCGGAACAAGTCCCGAATTTGGAATTGTTTGTCGGGCAAAAGATTAAAATTAAAACGCTGTCCTTTGTCCCGACGATGGCTTTGTCTTAACGAATATGTTTCTCTGGTCTTACCATTTAACCTCATCGAGGTCTGGTGCTATCAGGTTGACGGTTCGTCGCTCCAGACAGCAGGATATCGAGTATCCGTATATAAATAGAACATTTTTATAGTATGGGGTCAGCGGCAAGTCAAGGGAAAATATACTGTATCCTGTATGCAGAATACCGCTTTCAAGCGTGCGCCCTGAAACGCAAAAAGCCCCTCCTTGCGGACGGGCTTTTTAATCTTTCCGGGGCCTTACCGGTCAGTAGTTTTTTTCGATGAATTTCTGGGCGTCAGGAATAAATTCGCTGCCGACATAATCGTTAAAAAGGGTATTGAAAGCGACAATGGCCTTGTCTTTCTCACCATTGAGCAGGTAGGCCTGGCCAAGATAGTAGTAGGCCTTGTCGCGCTCGTAATAATTCGGGTATTTCTTCAACAACCCTTCCAGGCGGTTGACCGATGCCGCATAGGCCTTGGTTCTCAGGTAGAATTGGCCGATGTTGAGTTCGCTTGCCGCCAGCTGGTTGAGGCAGCGGTCAATGTAGATCTGCACCTGCTCCATGCGGCGGTCCTGCGGGAAACGATCTTTCAACGTGGTGAAGGCATTCAATGCATAGACGGTTGATGTCTGGTCCTGGTCGGCAGCGAGGATCTGGTAGCTGTAGGACAGGCCGAGCTGGTAAAGAACATCAGGAACGCGGGCGTTGTCGGGATAGTTCTTCAGGAAAGCGTCGTAGGCGACAGCCGCCTCGATATAGTCTGCCGCCAAGAAATGCGCCTCGGCGATCTTTAACTCGGCCAAGGAGTTCAATTCCGGTGAGTAGTAGCTGTCCCTGACTTTTTCCCATGAAGCGATGGCGTCTTCATAGAGCCCCTTTGCAAAGAACTCCTCACCTTCCTGAAAATATGCACCAGCGCTTTTTTCCGGGGGCACGACGGTACTCGCTGAGCAGGCTGTCAGCACCAGAAGAGTCAAGAGAAACAGATATGTCGTTGGTTTATGCATTCTGACCGCCCGGGTAGTGGAATTCACTGCGCGTTGAAAAATGAAAAATTATGAAGCCTTTAGATAACGGCAACGCCGCATGTTTGTCAATTGTTTCCTGAAAAAGGCGGGCTGTAATCAGTGTTCAATCCGGCGGCTCACCCATCGCGGAACGCAACTTGCGCAGAGCGTTCTGCTCGATCTGGCGAACCCGCTCGCGGCTGATGGCAAGTTCATCGGCGAGGTCCTGTAGAGTGCTCGGCGAATCGGCCAGAATCCTTTGTTCGATGATGTGACGCTCGCGGGGCTTCAGCACCGCCATGGCGGCCGAAGTGCGCTCCTCTCTGATGATGCGCTCCTCGTGAGCCAGCAACAGTGCTTCCTGGTTGTCACTTGCGTCCGCCAGGGTGTTGAGCAGGGTGTAGCCTTCCCCCTCGGTCAATTCAACATCGAGGGAGGTGTCGCGACATCCCATGCGCTGACTCATCTCGACGACTGCCTCTTCGTTGACATCGAGATCGCGCGCGATATCTTCGAGCTGCTCTGAGCCGGTCAGGTTGCGTAAGGCCTTGCGCGTCTGCGCCAGCTTGAAGAAGAGTTTTTTCTGCATCTGCGTGGTGCCGATCTTGACCAGCGACCAGCTGCGCATGATGTAGTTCTGGATGTAGGCGCGAATCCACCAGACGGCATAGGTGATCAAGCGCGTACCGCGTGCCGGATCGAATTTTTTGACCGCCATCATCAGGCCGATGTTGCCTTCCTGGACGAGATCGAGCAGACGCAAGCCGTAGCCGCGGTATTCATTGGCGACCTTGACAACGAAACGTAGATTGGCGCAGATCAACTTGTGAGCGGCTTCCATGTCGCCATCCCGGAGGTGACGGATGGCCAAATCATATTCTTCTTCGGCACTGAGCAGGTCGAAGCGATTGACCTGGACCATATAATGTTCGAAGGTGTCGGTTGTGATCGGTAAATGAAGCGTGCTCATAATAAGAACCCTTTTAAATCGTAGTTTTGGCACTCTCTTTAGTTGAGTGCTAAACATATATATATCAAATTGCATGTTGTAGTGCAAGAGGGTGCGGCAAGGTTTCTGGTAAAAGTTGACAGTTGCGCAGCCCCCCCGCATAATGTTCGCAAATTCAGTCTTTGTTTGTCCTTTCATACCGGGAGGAAACCGTCATGCGTATCGTTTATGGTTTGATTGTGGGGCTCTTGCTGAGCATGCTTTTGACTGCGTGTAGTACTACTCCTGGCAAGGAGAAGCCGAAGGTTTATTGCCCTGCGTGTGGCGCTGAATTCGACGCCATCATCCATCAACGTTTTTAGGCGTCGATTCTTTGAAAGTCTTGTACTTGGGGATATTCGGCGGTCTGGGCTGCGTGGCGCGCTATCTGGTCTCCGGTTGGGTCTATAATCTTGCCGGCCGGGCATTGCCTTACGGGACCCTGGCCGTCAATGTCATCGGTTCGCTCCTGCTCGGCCTGATCATGGAGGGCAGCCTGCGCAGCACCCTGATGAGCCCTGAACTGCGCTTCGGCCTGACGGTCGGCTTTATGGGCGGCTTTACGACCTTTTCCACCTTCTCCTACGAAACCGTAAGACTTATGGAAGAGGGGAGCATGGTCGCTGCCGGTGCGAATGTCCTGTTGAACGTAACCGTCTGTATTGTTGCAGCGCTGATCGGGATCTACCTGGCCCGGCAGATGTAGATAAACGTGCCGGCGAAAGCGAGGACAGCATGTTGAAACAGCAGGAGATGGTGCTGATGCGGATTTTTGTCGGCGAGAGCGACCGCTATCAGAAACAGCCGCTCTACGAGGCCTTAGTCGAACTGTTCCGTACCGAAGGCGTGGCTGGGGCCACGGTGATCAAGGGTGCCATGGGCTACGGTGGCAACAATGCGCTGCATTCTGACCGGTTTTTGCGCCTGAGCAGCGACCTCCCCGTGGTGGTCGAGGTGGTTGATCAAGAAGAGAAGATCAACGCGGTTCTGCCGCTAATCGAAGGGATGTTCCAGGGCGGCCTGATCACTCTGGAAAAAGCCCGCGTCATCAACTTTCACAAGGATTCATAACCTCATGTTTAACCGGATCATGTCCCTGCTGCAGGGGGAAGGCGAGGTCGCCCGGGACAGCCGCTTTGAGCGGGTCCAGGTCGCAACCTGCGCACTGCTGCTTGAAGTTGCTCACAGCGATGGCCACTACCAGGCCGTAGAAGCGAAAATCGTCCACGACCTGCTGGCCGAAAAATTCAACCTG
Organism: uncultured delta proteobacterium; assembly: GCA_963825615.1. GTDB lineage: Bacteria > Desulfobacterota > Desulfuromonadia > Desulfuromonadales > BM103 > JAHEDT01. The sequence continues at coordinate 19,122 of CAWGTV010000006.1, read as the reverse complement.
TCGGCAGCGGCCGTTGCCGAGTTGATTGATTATTCCCAGGAACATCGCGAAGACAGCCTCGACCTGTTCCAGTTTGCCCGGGAAATCAACGCATATTTCAGTCGCGACGAAAAACTCGATGTCATGGAAGGGATCTGGCGGGTGATTTATGCTGATGGCACCCTCGACAAGTTCGAAGATGCCCTGGCGCGGCAGCTAGCCACCCTCCTGCGTCTCGATCACAAGGATGTCATCGACCGGAAGCTCAAAGTTCTACGCGAAACAAAAGCCGCGGCGCGTGGTGAGTAGAGCGTGGCGCGAAAATCTCTCCTGGAATTGTCTCGACAAGTTTGTATGAAACCGATGTTGCTTTTGCTTTTATACTTTTCTCACCGCGCACCACGTGCCACTCACCACTGAAGTCATCCCTGACCCGCATTGTCCCATGGAACCAGCCGCTGGTGAGCGAAGTCTTGCTTCCCGGAGACCTGGCTGTCGACCTGACTGTCGGCAGAGGCCGCAATGCCACGCAGCTGACCTTTCCAAGGCGGGGTGTCAATGGCAAAAAAGGGCGGTTCGAACAACGGGTCAAAGACATGTTTGTGGGGACAGCAGAAGACAACCGCTAGACGAAAAAAACGGTCTTGTGCGAACAGAAAGGGTCAACACCGCGGCGTCGACCCTCTGTCCCTCTCACTCCCATTGCCTGCATTGAACTTTTAGTCACAACGTCGCAAACAGCCCCGCCGTTTATCTAACCTTTAAGTCCACCTGGCTTCTCCCTCCTTAACGAGTCAAGCCCAACCTAAAGTTTATGAGCAGATCATAATAAAAGGGTAGCAGGTGCTGATTGGTCTGCAAGAAAGTCGGTTGAAATTCTCAATAAAATTGTCAGGGGGTATTATGGGTCCTAGAAATACCAGTTGAGAAATAAACCACAACTGTCGCCGACCGAGCCAAATTCGCTGCGGGGCTCGGCGGGGAGAAATGTTGAGGTCGCATGGGGTCGGCGTCCGGCGTGCCAGGTGTAGAAGAGTTGCAGGGAGAGGTTGTCGGCCAGGTTGAGATCGAGGAGCGGTCTGAGCAGTGCCGAGTTGTCGGCGATATTGTAAATCACCAGCCCTTGTAGCGTCACCAGGGGGTGGAGCTCATAGGCGGGCGCGATGATTAGGTAGTGCCGCCCGAGCAGGTAGGTTAGCCCTTCCTGAAGGGGGGCTGAGGCCAGGACTTCGGGGTAGTCCTTCGGGTCATCACTGCCCGGACCGTTGTAGAGGTACTGTGTGATCAGGGAGATGCCGCTGTCAAAACGGTACCAGGTTTCTATCGCGCCGATGGTGTAGGAATCATGCAGGTCGCCACCCACTTTGTCCGTGTCTCTACCGTTATGAATACTGAATTCGCCTTTCAGGCCGAGTGTTCCAAGGCTGCCGGCTATGCCGGCTCCGAACATGGCCCGCCCGCGCAACTGCCCGCCGATCATGAGGAGGTCGAGGCCGTCTCGGTTGTCCGACCAGGTGGCCAGAAACGAATTGTATTTGGCCTGGTCTCCCCAGACGGCAATCGCTGAAACCTGTCCGTCGATGGCGTAGTTGAAGGAGGTGTGCAGGGCATCGACCCCTCTGCGGATTTCAGTGTCGATCGCGTCCGGGGCGAAGGGGGCAATGACGTCGAGGGGAGAATAGATAAGAATCCGGCCGAAGCCGAGAGCCTGGCGTCCGATCGTGGTATCCACGGCGCCGCTGCGCCATTGCAGGTTCAAACGGTCGACGTCCAGGCGGCTGGTGCCGTCATCGCCGTGCTGCCACACTTTGTCCAGGTCAAGGTGGCGATTGTACTGGGTGCCTGGAAGGGCAAAGACCCCGGCCGGATCGCTCCAGAAATACTGGTAGTCAATGGCTGATTCAAACTGCCAGCTGTCGAATGGGGCCCACTCCAGGTTGAGCCGTGCCTGGTTACTGGAAGACCAGTACTGGGGGAAGAAATCGGCCGGAGCCTCCTCGCCGTAAATGTCGATCGATTTAACCGAACCGCTCCATTGCGGCGGTCCTGCATGGGCAAAGCAGGGCGCCCAGAGGAGGAGCCAGAAGAAAAGCAGGGTCGCATTGAGAAGGACAAGCGGTATCAAGCGCGACTCTGTCATTGGTTGGCCTTGTTGTCCGCGGCGAGAAAACCATCCTCCAGGCGAACCACCCGCCTTGCCTGGGAAATGACCCGATCGTCATGGGAGCTGAAGATGAACGTCGTACCATTTTCACGATTCAGCCGGCGCATCAGTTCGAGCAGTTCCTCAGCGGTATGGGAGTCGAGGTTGGCCGTCGGTTCGTCAGCCAAAATCACCTGCGGGTTTCCAGCCATGGCCCTGGCGATAGCGACCCGCTGCTGCTGCCCGCCCGAGAGGTCCGCCGGCCGTCGTTCTTCCAGGCCGTCGATACCCAGGTCGGTAAACAGCTTGCGGACCCTTGCCCGGCGCTGTGACTTGGAAACTTTTTGCAGCATCAGGGTGAACTCGGCATTCTCTGCTGCGGTCAAGACCGGGATGAGGTTGTACGACTGGAAGATGAAACCGATATTCTGCAGACGAAAATCAGCCAGTTGACGGGAGCTGGCTGTCCCGAGGTTGCGGCCATTGACCATGACCTCGCCGGCAGACGGACGGTCCAGGCCGCCGATCAAGTTCAGGGCGGTCGTCTTGCCGCTGCCCGAAGGTCCGGCCAGTACGGCAAATTCGCCGGCATCGAAGGTGAGAGACAGGTCCGTCAGGGCCGGAATCTCCTGGCTGCCCAGATGGTAGACCTTGGTGACGCTTTTCAGTTCGATCAAAGACATAGTATCCGTGGTTCGTGGCGGGTGGCGCGGAAAGACATTTTCTCGCATCTCGCCGCGCGCTGCTCGCCACTGGCTAGTGGTGTCGCATCCCCTCCACCGGGGTGATGCGACCGGCCTTGATGGCCGGGTAAAGGGCTGCCAGCAAGGTCAAGCCAACGACGTAGCCGGCAATCCGGATCATCCAGGCGGGATTCCAGCTGGCGCGGATGACCGGGTCAAAGACGACACCGCCGAATTCAAGGGTTTCCGGAACAAAGGCGGCCAGGTTGATCCCTACGTCAACCAGGTACCAGGTTGCCAGGCAGCCCAGCAGTGAACCGATGGTGGCGGCCAGCAGGCCGAGCGACAGGGCTTCGAGCATGATCATGCCGCGCAGGGTCAGCGGCCGGCTGCCGAGGGCGAGGATCACGCCGAACTCGCGCATGCGCTCCATGACCGACATGAGCAAGGTGTTGACCACGCCGATCGTAACGATCAACAGGATGATCAGAAAGATAAACTTCTGGCTGGCGTAGTCAAGCTTGATGGCGTTGGCCAGGTTGGGCATGGCCCGTTCCCAGCTGACTGCTTCGGTGCCCGGGTAGTTGCCGAGCCTGGCGGCAATGTCTCCGAGAACCGCCCCTTCATCGTCAGGATTAGACAGGATCACTGCCAGCTCGTGGACCGCGGCCACATTGCCGGTGAGCAGTCCGGCCCGCTCACGGCCGATCAAAATCAACGAGCTGTCGATATCCTTCATACCTGAACGGACCACGCCGCGAACATGCAGCAATTCGCTGTGCAGTGTCCCGTCCCGATGCTGAGCGGTGACGACGAATTTCTGTCCCGGCTTGATCTGTAATTCATCCAGCAGGCGGGCTCCGACCACCGCATCACGGGAATCAGCGGCCCTGACCATCCCCTCGTCAGGGAGTGATTTGAGAAACGGGTTGATCTGGCGTTCGCGCTGCGGGTCGACACCGATCAGCAGCACGCCGCGGCTTTCCCGGCTCGACTGGGCCAGGGCCGGGATGTAGAGCCGTGGCAGCACCTGCTCGACACCGCTGATTGCCGTGATCTGGTCGATCAGGTCACCATCTTCGAAATACAGGGTCTCCTCACGGCTGTCAAGATAGCCTTCCTGGTAGACCGCGATGTGCCCGGAGCCGGCCCTCACGCCGCTGTCGACCATGCCGGCGTAAACCCCGTAAGAAAGGTTGTGCAATGCCTGCACCAGCATGACGCTGAAGGCAATCGCCGCCAGTGTGATGATGGTGCGCCGACGGTTGCGCCAGAGATTCTTCCAGGCCAGATGTAAATGGTCCATCAGGCTCACTCCTCACGGACTGCGGCGACCGGGTCGAGGCGCGCGGCCCGGTTGGCCGGCAGGAAGCCGGCGAACAGGCTGACCAGCAGCAGCATGCCGGCCGGGACGAGAAAATTGCCAGCTTCGAAAACGGCATGCAGACGCGGCAGGATGGTGCCGCCGGCATAGGTCACCGGGGTGATGTACCCGGACAGGTCGATACCGACCTGCTGCATATAGAGTGTCATCACGACTCCGCACAGCAGTCCGACTGCCAGGGCGATACTGCCCAGCAGCAGGGTCTCCAGCAGGACCAGACCGCGGATGGCCCAGGGGCGCATCCCTTGCGCCATGAGAATGCCGAACTCACGGGTGCGTTCCATCACCGACATGAAGAAGGTGTTGAGGATGCCCAGGCCGGTGGCCAGGTAAAGGATCGTGACGATGATCATGCGGCTGACATCATAGGCGGCGATTACCTCACGCATTTCCGGCAGCAGGTCGCCCCAATCGAGGATTTCGACGTTCTCAGGCAGGTTCGGGTTGAGCCGGTCGGCAGTCTGTGCAGCAGTCATCGGCTCGGCAACCACCATGGCGACTTCGTGGATGCGCTCGGGCATGACCAGCACCTGTTGCAGCCAGGCCAGGGGTGCCAGCACCAGCTTGTTGTCGTGTCGGCTGTCGCCGGTGGCGAAGATGCCGCTGATAACGAGGAGGTCGTTGCCGATCGATCCGTCGGCGGCCTGGGTGACGAATACCAGCTCGTCGCCTGTTGTGACTTTCAGTTTGCGCGCCAGCCCCTGTCCGATCAGGGCTGCATTGGCTTCTTCTGCCGTAGGATAATGGCCTGCCGTCAGCTGATGCTGCAGCGAGGTGACCTGCTGCTCCCGCTCCGGGATAATGCCGAGCAATTCCACCGGCTGGCTGGATTCGTGGTGTGAGAGCAAGCCAAAGCTGCGCAAACGAGGTGATTTGCCCTTGATTTCGGTAGCGCTTTGCAGGATCGGAAGGTTGGCATAATCTGCCGGGAGATCGGCGAACATGTCGCGCCGTAGGTGGTACTCCGGCTGGGCCAGGACCAGGTGGCCGGAGTATTGCTCGGTTGCCGAGGCCAGCATGTCCCTGAACATCCCGGAGAAAACACCGAGGGCCAGCATCAGCAATGCCGCGGAGACCACCATCGCCGAGAGGGTGAGCAGGGTGCGCCGCCGGTTGCGCCAGAGATTGCGGAAGGCCAGGGTCACAAGCATGGTCAGGGTTGCTGCAGGTTGCGCAGCGAAAAGAATGATTCTTCCAGGGGGAGATCGTACACCAGTTCCCGGTAGAGGAGGGTCGTCGTTTCACCAGGTTTTTCCAGCGGCAGCACGGTCAGGCGCAAGGGGATGATCCGATCGCCGATCTGCTGGACTTCGTCAAAATGAATCTCGCGCACGCGCACCATCTCTTCGTCAAAGTAATCGACCTGCACAGGCACCCGCGGTTCTTTAAGGACCCGGTAGACAATTTTTCCCCAGACGACGGCCGCTTCGGGTTTGGGTAGACACTCGACGACATACTGTTCGGCGCTTTCCTCGAGCAGGCGCAGGTCGTACTCCTCGTCGATATGGTTGGCCTTGACCAGGTCGTCATTGGTGATGTGACTGCCCATCCAGCTGCCACCCATCATTGACGGGGGCACCTTGATGATCCGATCAACCTTGGGCAGGTAGTTCCAGACCTCGCGATCCCTTTTTAGTGTGGCGACATCCCGTTCTTTGGCTGGCTCGAGAATGCGAACGAGAAAATAATCGCGACCCAGTGACCAGGCTTCCATATCCAGGGTTCTTTCCCAGTGGGCCGTCTTGACCTGCATCGTGGTGCGTGCACGTGACGATGTGCCCATGTACTGCTGTTCAATGTCGCGGATCAGTGCCTGGACATCAAGAGCCTGAGCCGAGGTGGCAATAAAACACAGCAGAGCGGTCTGAAGCAAAAGGCCGCGGCTGAGGATTTTCCGGGGAGAAATCATGGCATGTCTCGTATCGTCATTTTCGTGGAGTGCTTACAGGATAACACAAAAGTTTTCGTCGGGAGTTATGCCGGCCGAGAGATATCGCTCTGCAGAATGGTAAACGAACCGCAGCATCACGGGTTCGCCTCGAGAACGTGCGTGCCGGATCGAACTCAACCATGATTTTAATGCAATATGCCAAGGGATAAATCAAGGCACGAAGGAATAAAGCTCTTAGCAAAGAACGAACCAAGCCTTTGCACAATTCTTGACCATTGGTGTCTTGGCGATCAACAGGTCTTGCGTATCAACCCCCTTTGCGACCGGTGCTGCCAGGTGCAATCTGGCCTTTTTGCAGCTCTCAGCGCATCACAAGAAAAGGCCCTCCGGTTTTCCGGAGGGCCTTTTATGCGTGTAGCTGTCGGGCGTGACTATTTTTTGGGTGGACGACTGGCGTAAATAAGAATTTTGCGGTCCGTGTAAGCTTCGACTTCTCCGGCAAAGGTTTCAATCTGGAAGTAGTCCTGCACCTTGTCAGGAGCGTCCACGAAGAACTTGTTGAGTTTGGCGATCCCGTCACGGTTCAGCCCGGCCCGTTTCGCCCAGGTCGGAAAATCGTGGGTTTTCGGGATGATGACGGTTTCGTGCAGGATAAATCCCGCCTCCTGGACCATTTCGCGCCAGGCTGTCTCGGTATAGGCCTGGATGTGCGTCGGGTCGCGCATCTTTTCCATGCTCTTGATACCATTCGGCAATCTCCGGGTCATTGGGCAGAACCGTGTCGACAATGGCAATACGACCACCGCGGCGCAGGACGCGATGAAACTCGCTCAAGGCCCGGGCGACATCGGGAAAGTGGTGTGGGGCGACGCGACACGTCAGCAGCGTGAAGGCACCGGCCGGGAAGGGCAGGTCTTCAGCATCAGCTTCACGAAACGTGATGTTGTCGACGCCACCTTCCTCGCTGATATATTCCTGGGCCTTTTTCAACATGACCATGGTCAGGTCAGATGCGACGACACTGCGGACCAGAGGCGAAAAGCGCAGGGCCGTATGTCCGCCGCCACAGGCGACATCGAGCATATTGTCATCGGGCATCGGATGCAGCAGGCGCACCATCGTTTCCAGGTCGTCGCCGGTGGCGAAGCCCTTGTCGTGGATATAGCCGTCCGCTGCCCGACCGAACTGTTCCCTGACTTTATTTTTAAACTCACGAGTCATTGCAGCCTCCTACTTGACTGAAAACTGATTATAACACCAGTTCCAGAAAAAACTTGTCAGGAAAAGTGCCTTTTGATAAGAAACGCGTTTCTTTAGCGGGCTTTTTAATGCATCCAATCCAACTTGGCAAGACGAAAATGTGGGTTCCTCCCAGCGATGGATCAAACTGTCTCGCGCGCCGGCCTTAAACGGATGACATGGAGATAAATGTCTTCAGGCCGCTGTGAAAGTGGAAACGGCTCTTACTTATATATGCAGGGATTATTGTGTTTTCCCCGGATGATGGAGAATGCTGGCGTCCGTCGGGCAGAAAGTTGACCTGTGGATGATGGCCAGACAGAAACTTGACCTTTTGCGGTATTGGCCATGAACGATTTCCTGACACGCTGCTTGAACTCGCCAGGGGAATCGGCGAAGAATTTCTCACCATCCTGCCGTACCTGGCCATTGGTGTTCTGTTCGAAGCCGTCATCCGCACGCTCAAGTGGCATGTCAAGATTCACCGGGCCGCCGGTGATGGTGGCCTTTATCACCATGTTCAAGCCGCATGAGCTCTTGCTTTACATTGCCGTCTGTGTTGGCGGTACGATCGCTCTGGTCCTGATCTTTCGCGCCCAGCCAAGAGCGTTTAGCGTCTCCCTGAGTCCTGGAACGCCGCGGTTCGTGAAAATCTTTGCAACCATTGACTCGGTAAAGAAGGCAGCGTGGACTGCTGTTTTCTGATATTTTCTCTTCTTAATGCCTGCCTCCTTGTCTTCAGCCGGCGCTTGTGTTAAGAGTGCGCAACTTTATTAACAGACCCGTCAGGGAAAGGACTCAGCATGGCACAGGCAATTAAACAAGTAAAACTGGGTGACCGGGTTAAAATCAATTTTACCGGAACACTGGAAGACGGCACCCTCTTTGATACGACCTACGAACAAGATGCGTGTGAAGAGGATGGCTGCGGCTGTGGCGGTCATGGTGGCCCGATGGAGCTTGAGATTGGCGCCGAAGATTTCTTCACCGAGATCGAGGAGGCACTGATCGGCATGTCACCCGGCGACAAGAAGACCCTCACCATCATCGCCGCTGACGCTTTCGGCGAGTATGACGCAGAGATGATCTCAATCGTGCCGCGCAACCAGTTCCCGGCCGACATCAACCCGATGGTCGGAGATGATCTCGAACTGGTCAATGACGATGGTGAAGGCATGGTGGTTACGGTGATTGAGTTGGGTGATACCGATGTGACCCTTGACGCCAATCACCCGCTGGCCGGCGAGAACCTGACCTTCGAATTGGAGCTTGTCGAGATTCTCTGATCTGAGCTGAGGACTGTCATAACAAACAGGGCCACCCATTGCGCTTGCATGGGTGGCCCTGCCTGTGTGCCGGTCAAACCGTGGGGTAAAATCTGGCGCCTGCTACAAATCCTCCGCGTCCGACGTCGCGCATTCCTCGTCCCTGGATTGCAGAAAAACAATGAGTTTCTCCACGGCCTGGGCCAGGTCGAGAGGCACTTCAGGGATATCCCCGAGACTGGTTGCCAGGCGTTTGGCTGCAATCAGTGCATTGCGGTGCAGATGTGCGGCCTTCTGAGCCGGTTGGTGTTTGTGTGCTATGTCGCGGAACTGCCTGGCAACGGCCGGATGGCTGCGCTCCTCTGCAATCACCGCCTGGCGAAGTTCACTGTATTCGGCCATGCTGAAATGATCCCCCTCGTCGGCCTGGCGAAGCAGGTCCACCGAGCGATAATCCGGCAGTGTACGACCTGCTTTACGTTCGAGCAGATCAGGCTCTCTGCGTTCGAGAAAACGAAAGGCGAGCAGCAGCTTTTCAGCGGTCTGCCGCCGGATGCGGACTTCCTTGGTGCAGTAATCCTCGAACGACGCAAATCCCCACTCGGCAAACCGTTTGCTGCTGCTGACCCGAGCCAGCCCGGCACCAAGTTCTACCCATGACGATTTGAACTGCTTGGCCGTGGCCAGGAGCTGGTAGCGTTCCGAATCGGGCGGAAGCTGTTGCATGAGCTGTTCGATGTGTTGCGACCCCTTGCTTTTATGGTCTTGATTCATGACGCTCTCCTGGATGCCTGGATGAGATGAGCAGATGCGTTAGAATATAGAATACAGGAGACCAGTATGTTAGAAGACAGAATGTTGTCATGGGCCTCAAAAGCCAGTCTCAAGGGCCGTTCTCTTTTCTCCTGTCTCCCGTATTCTGTCTGCTGTATTCTGTCTCCTAAGCTTCTTCCCTTTACCTTTCGAAAGGTTTTGCTGCTGTGACCACCAACAAACTTCTCCGCTGCATCATCGGCCCGGAAACCGTGCGCATGCTCAATCTCGGTCACCCCTGGGTGATCGCCGATCGTTATACGTCGCGTTGGCCGCAGGCAGTTAGCGGCAGTCTGGTCGAACTGGTTGCGGAAGACGGTCGTTCTCTTGGCACGGGACTCTACGACCCCGGCGCCCGCATTGTCGCACGACGACTGTCTTCCGTTGTTGCCGACCTGGACCGGGGCTGGCTGGCTGCCCGCCTGGAACAGGCCCGAGCGAGCCGCAACTGGCTCGACCTGGGGGACACGACCGTGGCCCGGTTGGTGAATGCCGAGGGGGATGGGCTGCCCGGGTTGACGGTGGACCGTTACGGCGATTTCCTCATGGTGCAATATTATACGTCCGGCCTGGGAGACACACCTGCCGCTGCTGATGACGTGCCCTGCAGGACGTCTATGCGCCAACGGGAATCTACGGCAAGTACCGTCCGCAGGAAACCCGGAAGCTGGAAGCCGGGAAAAAGGGGAAGACAGCACAGGGCCGCTTGTTGGCAGGCAAGGCCGCTCCGGCGCAGCTCATCGTCCGCGAAAATGGTCTGCTCTACCGTGTCGACCTGGTGCAGGACCTGCACGCCGGACTTTTTCATGACCAGCGTAATAACCGCCTGGAGTTCCGTCGCCTGTCCGCCGGCTGCCGGGTCCTCAACCTGTTCGCCTATACGGGGGCTTTTTCGGTCGCCGCTGCCGCCGGCGGTGCGGTCCAGGTGACCAGTGTGGACGCGGCCGGGCGCTACCTGGACTGGGCGCAGGAGAACTTCCGCCTCAATGACATTGATCCCCGGGCCCATGAGTTCATCACCGGGGACTGTTTTGTCGAACTTGAGCGCCTGGCCAAGGCCGGGCGGTGTTTCGACATTGTTTTCATGGACCCGCCCAGTTTCTCGACGACCCGCCAAAGCCGGTTTACCACAACTGGCGGCACTGCAGAGCTGGTGCAGAAGGCTCTCCGGCTGCTTGCTCCGCAAGGTCTCTTGGTAACATCGTCGAATCTGCAGAAGATGGCGCTGGCGGACTACCTCAAGGAATTGCGCAAGGGGAGCCTGGCCGCCGGTCGCCAGCTGCAGGTTGTCCATGTCTCCGGTCAGGCGGAAGATTTCCCGTTTCTGGCCAGCTTTCCGGAAGGGGAATATCTCAAGTACGTGGTGTCAGTCGTGCAGGATAAAATCTGAATCGAACAGCTGCCGGTTGATGCTGCGCGGGGCTGCCTTTTTCGGCGGCCCTTGCTTTTGTTCGGCATCCTCACCGACCTGGGCCCGGAAGATGTCGTGATAGAGGAACTCGTAGCCGCTGAGACGTTCCTTGCTTAATACCGGGTGCCCGAGGGGCAGGATGATAAAGGGCCGTGACTGCTCGCCGCCCACGGAGCCGTGCCCGCCGACCTGGTCGTCGAAACAGGCGATGCCTTCTTCGTCGAGGGCCCCGAACAATACCAGGTCGCCGCAACGCGGACCCAGGCCGAAACGGTGCAGCTGTTTGAGGAGCTCGTAGGGAATCCCGTAAGGTCTGAGGAACTCCAGCTCGTGTTGGTGGAAATATGGGTCCGCCGTTACGCAAATCTTCCCGCCCTGGTGGAAAATCATCAGCTCGCCGGCGTTTACTCCGCGGGCCAGGACGAACCCGATCCCCTTGTGCTTCTGTAAAAAACGCAACAGCAGCGGTTGGGCCTCTTCGACTTCCTGCCAGTTCAGCGGGGACGTTGAGCCGGTGATGTAGAGGTGCGCCAGGCTGCTTGAGTAGGTGATGACCACACCCCCTTCCGGGTCAATTTTGAGCGTTTCCGGAACCAGGGCGTGCACCTTTTTCTGCAGGTAGCTCTTGGTGCGCTGATAGATGCGATGTCGCCAGCTGCTGCGCCGGGCTTCCAACTCGTTCTGCAGGTAGCCGAACTGCGCCCTGGTGTACTCCAGTGAACCGGAAGAGACCGAGGCCGTCTGGTTCTCACGCAAAAAAGCGCTGACCGCATCGCCAAGAGTGGCGCCGAAACGGTTCTGGAACGGGTACCCGGGTGTTTGTCCGTGATCGGACAGGATGACCAGCAGGTAATCCGCCCCGGGAACGTGGTCGACTGCGCGAATGATTTCACCGATGCGGCGATCGATGTATTGCAGGTTTTTCAGGGCCGGCCAGCCGCCAGGCCCGAAATGATGGGCGATCTCGTCATAGCCGCTGTAGGTGGTGTAGATGCGCGGCGTGCCGGCATAGACTTCGGCGATCACCCCGAAGGTCTGCATTTCCCGCAGGATCACGTTGCAGAAGATACGGATGAAGGGGAAAAGCCCTTCCTGGGTCCGCCAGCCTTTCTTGCGGCGGTGATGCCATTCGTCTTTGCGGTTGGCCCAGAATTCGATGTTGGAGGCAAAAAACATGCGGCAGGTGCGCAGGGGGTTGACCAGCAGCAGCAGCAGAATGCGCATACCGCCGAGGCGGCCGAACAGCGTCTGGGGATGAGGGGAAGAGACGGTAAAGATACTGCGTGCGGCGTCACCGTCGAGAATGTTCGAATAAGAGGCCCCGCCGGTCAGCAGCCCGGTCTCACCGGCAAAAAGTTTTTCTCGAAAGAGCTGGACATGATCCGGGTCGTTGCAGGAGATGATCTGCCCGGATTCCTTTTCGAACCAGCGAAAAGCCGGGATGGCATGGTCGTGGCCGTAGAAAAAGACCGACTGCGCGGCCGGTGTGGTGCTCGGCAGGCCGGCGTGGTACTCGACCAGCTTGTGGCCGCGGCGCAGGTAGCGCTCCAGGTTGGGGAGGTAGCCCCGGTCGAGGGCCTGTTGCAGGAAAGGAAAGGCCAGCCCGTCGATCTGGATGCCGACCAACCCTTTCTGGCGGCCTCTGCTCAAGCGCTCCCGGCGTTCCTTGCGAAAGGGGAAGAGCTTGATGCCGTAATAGCCGTTAAACAGCCATTTGGTCAACACGCGACGTGCCATTGGTCCTCCTCTGGAGGGGCATTATAGCAGAAGAACCGTAAAGATTAGAATGTTTTGCAGACAATGGTGGCTTGGGGTAGCCGGCAGATGCCTCCAGCCGCAACGAAGACAGGATCAACAAGAAGAGGGGCATATCCTCACGAGTCGTGAAGACTATGCCCCTGTAACTATTTATTCATCGGTGTACGCGTACCGCGTCTTCGCGCTACGGGCTTTATTTTTCGATTGTGACCTTCTGGATGGTGATCTCCTGCACAGGGACATCCTGGTGCATCCCCTTGTTGCCGGTGCGCACCTGGCGGATTGCATCGACCGTATCCAGGCCGCTGGTCACCTTGCCGAAGACGGCGTAACCGAAACCCTGCGGTGTCGGCGCCGAGTGGTTGAGGAAGCTGTTGTCGCTGACATTGATGAAAAACTGGCTGGTCGCGCTGTCGACGACGCTGGTCCGCGCCATGGCGACCGTGCCGCGATTGTTTTTCAGGCCGTTGCCGGCTTCGTTCTTGATCGGCGCCTTCTTGTTGGGCTTGTCGCGCATGTCGGCCGTGAGGCCGCCACCCTGGATCATGAAGCCGTCGATGACGCGGTGGAAGATGGTCCCTTCGTAAAAGCCGTCGTTGGCGTAGTCGATGAAGTTGGCAACGCTAATCGGCGCGTTGACGGCGTCGAGTTCGAGGACGATTTCGCCCATGCTGGTTTCGATGCGGGCAGTCGGGTTGGTGCTTTCGGACATGTTGGTCTCCTTGTATGCGTGAAGTCAGAATAGGCGCAGGTATAGCACGAGCCGTACGTGGGGGCAAGATCACTGGCGAGGAAAAATAGTGTCAGTCCTCGGTCGGCAAAGCGGTGGTTTCGGGCTGAGGGGAGGCTTCTTGCTGATCACCTTCGCTGATCCAGGCAATCATCAGGGTATAGCAGACAGCGAGGAGGACCGGGCCGATGAAGAGGCCGATGATGCCGAATGCGATCAAACCGCCGATGACGCCTGCAAAGATCAGCAGCAGCGGCAGGTTGGCGTTGCGGCGGATCAGGATCGGCCGCAGGAAATTGTCCATGCCCATGACGATCACCGACCAGACCAGCATGGCGGTTCCCCAACCGGTATTACCACTCCAGAAAAGCCAGATGGTCGTCGGGATCATGACCGGGCCGGGCCCGAGCTGGGCGATGGTCAGCATGAAGATCAGGGCCGTCAGCAAAGAGGCATAGGGGATGCCGACCACGGCCAGACCCAGGCCGGCCAGGATCGACTGGACCAGGGCGGTGATGATGACACCCTGCGCCACGGCTCGAATTGACATGCACGCGAGAACCACAGAACTCTCGCCGCGTTCATCAGCGATCCGGCGGGCCAGCTTGCGGATCATGTCCGCAGCCGCCTCGCCATTCGATGTACAGCAGGGCGGTCAGGATCAGCGTCAAAATGAAATGCACCAGCATCATGCCGAAGCTGCCGGCCTGGGCGACCATCCACCCGGCCACGTTGCGGAGATAGGGGGTGAGCCGCTGGGCGAATTCTCCCGAGCTGGCTACCGCTGCTTTCTGCCAGTACTCGTCCACCTGGGTGCCGACCAGAGGTATTTGCCCGACCCAGTCAGGCGGCGGCGGGATTTCGAACGCGGTCACTTGTTTGCCCAGGGCCGCTAACTGGGGGGCGTTGTCGACGATGGTGCCCACGGCCAGGGTGAACGGGATGACAAAGATCAGGACCAGCAGCCCCATCATCACCAGGACCGCCGGCCGCCGGCCTCTGACTTTGTCCTGAACGATGATCAGCAACGGCCAGGTGGCGATGACGATCATGCTGGCCCAGATCAGTGCCGGCAGAAACGGCCGCACGACCCAGAAACAGGCGGCCAGCAGGGCACCGATCAGGACGATCAGCATGGTGCTCTTGACCAGGTCTACTTTTGGCAAATCCTTCATAGCGCTACCTGCAGCGAGGGCTCATCTGCCGAGAGGCAGTCAAATCAGCATGAATTGTGACACAAAATAAAACAGATTGCACCCTGTGATTCAAGAGGGTTACAGCGGCTTCGGTTGACAAACGGCCTCCGGCAGGTCTGCCTTGGCACCGCATTTGGCGCAGGCCACGGTTGGTCTTGCCGAGCGCTGATCAATGTCCATCATCATCCCCTGCCTGAACAGCTGGCACATGTGCAACGGGTGTTTTTTCGGCTCCTGGCAGTCTTTCTCCTGTTTGCCCATAATGGGTTCTCCACGATTGTTTGCAGCGGCGAGAAGGGTGGTTGCTATTGGCATTCGCCGAGCCGTTTGCCCGTCATCTTCTGGGTCATCCCGGACGGCATCTGGCTGCCGGTCGTGGCAACGGTTCCGGCAAAGCTGTCACCATCATAGACGATCCTGCCCTCGCTGACCATGGTCCCGCCGTCAGACTCACAGCGGACTTTCCATGTGACGGTGTCACCAGAGATCTGGTTCTCGAGTATTTTGCATTTGTCGTTTTCCTGCTGAGCCTGCGGGATGAGATCCTTGGCGGTGATGCATTGTGTGTGGGTTGAGGCGGGCATGGTAAATGCCATCCCCGGCATATCGATGGTCGACGTGATTTCCCAGCGGCCAGGGTGCATGTTCGGCGCGGCAAAAGCCACGTTGGATAAGGCCGCTGCGCAGAGCAGCATGAACATGACAATGAGCACTCTATTCATTTTAGTTTCTCCTTGGGCAACATATGGTCATGGCCTTGGTCGGGGCGTGCTGGTTTTCTAGTCGTCTCAAGAAAAACCCATACGCACTCAATCCTAGCATGAATATCCGTATTCTCAATGCGAGTGCCCGGGCTTAAAACGGTGGGCTGTCAAGTCTTGTCCATAAGCTGCTTGCGCAGGTAGTCGGCCCCGAAAATCAACGGGACGCCAAGCCACGCGGTCAGGTAGACGGCAGCGCTGACCGGGCCTGTCCCCAGGACGTGCTGTACCGGCGGCAGGTAGAGCAGGGCCCAGGAGAAAATAATCTGCACCAGGATCCCCGCCACCATGAGGCGATTGCGCAAAATCCCCCGGTCAATTCCCGACCTCCTCGCATAGCGGCGGCCGACCAGGTTGCCGATCTGCATCAGCAGGATGGTCGCGAGAGCGATGCCGGTGGCTGAACGGTAGAGCGGGTCGTCGCTGGCCAGATCCATGCCGTAGCTCCAGCCGCCATCAACCAGGACGTAAAAAAACAGGGCCATCGACCAGAGTGCTTCCAGCAGGCCGAGGAACAGGTAGCTGTGGATGACCAGCCCCGGGCTGAGCAGCCGGAAGTCGTGGCCGCGCGGGGGGTGCCGCATGGCGTCCGGGTCCGGCGGTTCCTGGCCAAGGGCCATGGACGGGATGATGTCGGTGCCCAGGTCGATGGACAGGATCTGGATGACCGTGAGCGCCAGCGGCACGGGGAGGAGGATGTAGATCAGGTAGGGGAGAATCTCCGGGCCATTGCTGACCAGCACGTAGTTGGTGAACTTGCGGATGTTCATGAAGACCGTCCGCCCTTCTTCGATGCCGGCGACGATCGATGCGAAATTGTCGTCAAGCAGAACGATCTGCGCGGACGCCCGGGCGACGTCGGTGCCGCTGCGTCCCATGGCGATGCCGATATCGGCGGCTTTCAGTGCCGGTGCGTCGTTGACGCCATCGCCGGTCATCGCCACGACCCGCTCCTGGTTTTTCAGGGCCATGACGATCTTCATCTTCTGCGCCGGGCTGGTCCGCGCGAAGATGCGTACGCCGCGGTCAATGGCCTCTCCCAGGGCGTCCTCAGACAGTGTTTCGAGCTCCATCGCCGGTCATGACCACATCTGCAACGTTTTCTGAAGTGACGATGCCGCTGCGCACGGCGATGTTCATGGCTGTTTCCGGATGGTCGCCGGTGATCAGGAGGACCTCGATCCCGGCGGCATGGCACTTCGCCAGGGCGTCGGGAACCTCCGGGCGCAGGGGGTCTTCGATGCCGATGAAGCCTGCCAGAACAAGCTCCTTCTCGAGACTCGTTTGATCCGGGTTCCTCCTGGTGTCCTCTTCCGTAAGCGGCCGATAGGCAACGGCGATGACGCGCAGCCCTGCGGACGCCAGTGTTTGCACGGTCGCCTCGGCCTGATCCAGTTCCTCCTGGTCGGCGGGGATCTCCTCGCCACTGGGCGACACCACAGCAGTGAGCATCGGCCGGATGACCTCCCAGGCCCCCTTGACGACGAATACTGTTCGCCCAGCGACGGTGCCGATACCGGCAGAACGCTTCTTTTCGACATCGAAGACAAAGTATTGCCCTTGACCTTGCAGCGCATAACCAATGTCCGCACCCGCCGAGCGCAGGCTTTCGATGATGGCGACATCGAGGGGGTCTCCGCCGAAGCCATGTTCTGTCTTGTGTGTCTCAGAGGCACACTGTGCCAGTTCCAACAACTCGCGGCGATCTTCTGCTGCGCTGATCTCAGCGCTGCCTCGATGACGGGCCAGCCGCGTGACCGTGAGCTGGTTCAGGGTCAGGGTGCCGGTTTTGTCGGTGCAGATAACCTCCACCGCTCCCAGCGCTTCCACGGCGTTGAGGCTGGTCACCAGCACGTTCTTGCGCGCCATGCGCAGGCTCCCCATGGCCAGTGCCAGGGTGAACGTCGGCAAAAGCCCTTCCGGGACGTTGGCGACGATGATCCCCATCATGAAGACGAGATTGACCCAGAGGGAGCGTCCGCTGAACATGCCGTAGAGAAAAAAGCTCAGGCCCAGGCCGACCGCGATGATGGTGAGTACGCGCACCATGTGCGCCGTCTGCCGTTCAAGCGGGGAGGCCTCGCGGCGAATCGCCTGGGAAAGGTGCGCCAGCTTGCCGAATTCCGTGCGCAGCCCGGTGGCGAAGACCAAAGCCTGACCACTGCCGCGCAACACCAGGCAGCCGGCAAAGGCGATGTTGCGACTCTCCACCAGGCGGCTCTCGACCGGTTCGGCGGTCAGGCTCACCGGTTGTGCTTCACCGGTGAGCGGGGCATTGTTGACCGTGAGCTCTTTGCTTTCGACCAGGCGGGCATCCGCCGGCACACGGTCTCCCTCCTTGAGCAGGAGCAGGTCACCGGGGACCAGTTCCTCGGCAAGGATATCTTCCGCGCGGCCGTTGCGCAGCACCTCGACATGTTGCGGCAGGAACTGGCGGAGCGCTGCCATGGCTTTCTCTGCCCGGTATTCCTGGATGAAGCTGAACAGGGCGTTGAGCAGGGCCACGCCACCGAGCGCCCAGCCAAGGACGTTCATGCTCTGGCCGGGCTGCAGATGCTCGGCGATAAAACAGATGCCCGCCGAAACAAAGAGGAGAATGGTGAAAAAATTGGTGAACTGGCGCAGCAGGCTGCGCAAGCGGCGCCAGGGGTCAGGCACCTCGACGCTGTTCCTGCCGACTTCGCGCAGCCGGTCGGCGGCTTCCGATGAACTGAGACCCTCCGGGCCGCTGCCGAGAGATTTGAGCGCCTGCTCCGGCGGTGAGGTTCTGAATCTGCCGTGAATCGTTCATGGCCCGCGGTAGATGCCGACATCGCATGGGGTGGCGCGCAGCACCCGTTCCAGGGCCATGCCGTGCAAAACGCGGTGGGCCAGGCTGCGTTCGCTGACACCGAGCAGGATCATCTGCACCTTGAGACGGCTGGCCTGTTCAAGGACTTCATTGGGCCAGTCGCTGGTCACCTTGACGCGGCGGTCGATCATGAGGACCTGGTCGCCGAGTCGTGCCCTCATCTCCTGGTGGATTTTTTCGAGGTGCTCCGCGCCGATCTTGCGCAGGGTCCGCTCCCGTGTCGCGGTCAGGTGGGGCATGTGGAGGGGGTGGACAGGCAGGGCCCGGAACAGGTGGACCTGGCGCAAGGCTGGCGCCAGCCTGCGGAAGACCGGCCAGACGCGGTCGAGGCCGGTTGCGTGGCCGGCCAGGGGCAGCAGCAGGTCGTGGGGGCTGCCGAGGAGCCCTGGTTGCACCACACGCAGGGCCAATACCGGGCACAGATGCATGCGCAACAATTTTTCGGCGATGGTGCCGGTCAAAAAATTTCTGCGGTTCGGTTTGACGCGTGTTCCGCAAACCAGAAGGGCCGTGGGGTCGTGAGGGATTGCCTGGCGCAGGGTGCGGTGGACCGATGGTCCGGCAGGGAGCAGCTCGTAGCGTGCCTCGATGCCGAGATCCTGGCAGTCCTCCGCCAGTTGCGAAAGCTTGGCTTCCACCAGATCGGCGCTGACCTTGCCGTCCAGCACGTTCAGGACCAGCAGTTTGCGATCTTCTTCGTTGGCGGCCATGTGCAGCGCATAGTGGGCGACCCAGTCGCTGTAGATGGAGCCGTCGTGCGCCAGAATAATCATGTAGCCCCAACCCTTTCCTGGTGCGCTTAATTATAACTCGTTTATATGAGAAGGCGACGAAGGGCTCTGGGCGGTCCAGATGGTTCATTGGCTGATGTTCGGACTGGATCAAGATTTAAAAGATACTAGGACCACAAGGATACTGACGTTTTGTGTTAGAAGGGCGTGCCGCAAAAGGTCACTTTTCATCAAAAGGATTGTCATACCAATAGCATTGATACATACACTATCGAGTCATTTCCTGT
>CAWGTV010000005.1:0-24851 GCA_963825615.1 uncultured delta proteobacterium | reverse complement strand
GAAGTTCGATCATCACTCACCACTGATCGTGGCGTAGACAGGGATGCGCAGCTCATTTTTCGGCACCCCTTTTACCGGCACCAGCACATAGGCGCTGAAGCGCATTTGTCCTGGTTTGGGAGTCAATTGCAGTTCAAGCGTTACGGCATCACCTGCGGCAAAGGCCGTTTGCGGCAATTTGATCTTGAGTTCAGCGGCTGTTGTATGGGGGACACCGAGGGTCAACGGTTTGCCTCCCAGGTTGCGCAGTACAACTGTGGACGTAACCGTTTTTTCCGTTTTCACCTGGCCAAAATTGACCTGGGTGGGCTCAACAGCAACGGACTGGAGCACCTTCCCCAGAATATGTAGCTGCATAACCGGGCGTACCGGGTCATTGGTGTAGAGATAGATGGTTTTCGAGACGCTGCCATTGAAACGGCTGCTGTCAAAGTTCGCCTGAATCTCCCCCTTGCTTCCTGGCGCCAGGTTCTTTTCAGACACCAACACGGCAGTACATCCGCAGGAACTGGTGACCCGATCAACCAGCAGAGGTTCATCCCCCTGGTTGACAAACTCAAACACATGCAGGACTTTGTCCCCCTGGAAGACTTCACCGAAATTGAACGTCGGCTCAGTGACCTGCAGATTCGGCGCAGCGAAAGCCATGGAGCCTCCCAAAAAACTCAAAAGGATCATAGCAAGGTAAAATAATTTACGCATAGCGCTTCTCCTGACATTATCCCGCATTGTCAGCCGGGATTGTTTCATGTTCTCATGCAAGCATATTCTGCCGCAGGTCATAGTACAGGATTTCCCTGTTCCGGCCAAGCAACTTGAGACCGTGAAAGAATTGACATAAAACCGCCGCTTTGCTATAGAATAGCCGCATTATGACCACCTCCAACTCCCCAAACATAAGGCTGTCGCTGACGCCCCTTTTTTCTGCGGAAGCGATTGCAGCAAGGGTTAAAGCACTCGCCACGCAGATAGACAGCGATTATAATGGCCGAGAGATATTGATGGTCGCTGTTCTCAAGGGGTCTTTTCTCTTTATTGCTGATCTGGTACGCGCTGTCAAGACCCCGACAGTGATCGATTTTGTGCGCTTGGCCAGTTACGGGTCAGCGACCCAATCCTCCGGAATCATAGAAGTCCGCAAGGATCTGGAAATGTCGGTCAAAGACAAGCACGTGCTCGTGGTTGAAGATATCGTGGACAGCGGCCTGACACTGGAATCATTGCGCAACATGCTACTTAACCGGCAACCCGCCAGTTTGCGCATATGTACCTTGATCGATAAGCAGGCACAGAGGATCACCAACGTGCCGGTCGACTATATAGGGTTTTCCATGGACGATGGCTTCATTGTCGGCTATGGATTAGACCTTGACGAAAGGTATCGCGACCTGCCTGACATCCGCGTGGTTGAGGGCGCCTAAATTTAATGCGAGGGAGAAACTGAATGATCGTTCAGTGCGAATCATGCCAGACCCGTTTCCGTTTAGCCGACGAGAAGGTCAAGCCCGGCGGCACCAAGGTACGCTGCTCCAAGTGCAAGGAAGTCTTTACCGTGATGCCTCCAGAGCCTGAACCTGCTGAGGAAGCTGTCGAGTTCGGCTCTTTCAACATGGAGAAAGTCACCGAAGACACCCCCGGTGGGGCAGTTCAGGACTCAGCAAGTAACGAGGCTGACGCTCATGAACCTGAACAGCAACCGCCAACGTCATCAGCTTTTGAAACCACTGGTCATGCACAAGAGAGCGAGTTGGACTTTAGCGCTTTCGAAGCGGAAGTTGCTGATAAAGCGGACCTTGGCGATGAACTTGGCGAGGATTTTTCCTTTGCTGACACCGACCGACCGGCGGAAGAAGACACCTTCTCCAGTGAGCCGGGTTTTTCCTTTGATGGGCAACTACAGCAGGAGTCGGCCGAGGATGAGCAGGCTGACTTCAGCGCCGCTTTTGAGGAAACCGAGGAACATGGCGGACCGGTCGAGTTTGATTTCGGCGAAGGATCAGAATCAGGAGGCACCGCGGGCATAGACACCCAGACAGATGACACCACCAACGCGACAGGATTCTCGTTCGATGACGAAGAGGAACCTGTTGAGCAGGACGTCCCAGGAGATTTCGACTTTGCTGATAAAGGCGACACGGACGCCTTCAACTTTGACGAGGCAGAGGACACCTCTGCGGCACCGGCAAGCGAAGAATACAAAGAACCCGGCGAGTTTTCCTTCGATGACGAGACACCGTTCGCTGGAGATTCTGCGGCGGAATGGAGCGATAGCGCGGCTGTCAAGGCGACGTCTTTTGACTTCGATGAGCCTCGCTTCGACAGAGACGACTCTCCGGCCGCAGACACTGCGGCCAGGACCGGAGACGAGGGTTTGCAGTTCGGTGAAATTGACTTTGCCGATGATAGTGAGCAAAGTTCGACACCAAGTTTTCAGAGCGAAGAAGATTTTTCCAAGGCCACCCTGGCAAAACAGGAAGAACCGGAACCTTTCAGCCAAAGACAACAAAGCGCTCCACCGCCAGTGCGCGATTACGATGACGCAGTACCGCTTCCGGCCCCGCTGCCGCCGAAAAAAAGTTCTCTGTCGCGTATCCTGGCCCTGCTGGTCCTATTGTTGGTCGTGCTGGGTGGTGCCGCCGGCTTCCTGTTCATGCAAGAAGGCTCACTCAACCTGAACACGGTTGTCCGATACCTGCCGTTTCTGCAGAAGTACATCGGTGAAACTCAATCCGTTTCGCCAGGCGACCGCATCGGCATCAACATTATCGGCAGCACTTATGTGAATGGCAAGGCGGGTCAAATGCTGGTTATCCAGGGTTCCGCTATCAACAATCATCCGGGCACCCGGTCGGCAATTACCATCAAAGGTGTCCTGCTCGATGCTCAGGGCAAAGCGCTTCTGCAGCAGACGGTTTTCTGCGGCAACAAGCTTGACGAAGCGGCATTGAAATTGATGCCCTTTGCCGCCATTGAAGAAGCCATGAACAACCAGTTCGGCGACAGTCTTTCCAACATGAATGTCGCGGCAGGTGCATCGATCCCGTTTACCATTGTGTTCCGCAACCTCCCTGCCGGGATTGCCAACATCAATGTCGAGGTTGTCGATTCCAAGCCGGGCGTAAGATAACAGCGCCGACTACAGACATGAAAAGGCCGCACCTGATAACAGGTGCGGCCTTTTCATGTCTGTTTTATACAGAGTTTGCTTATGGAGCTTCGATTGCGCCGACAGGGCAGCTGTCAACACAAGCACCACAGTCCGTGCAAGTCGCTGCATCGATCACATGCACGTCACCCTGTTCGCTGATGGCGTCAACCGGGCAAGTGTCTGCACAGGCAGCGCAGTTGATACACTCATCATTAATTGTGTGGGCCATGGGACTTACCTCCTCTTTAAGATTTGTGTGCCGAGAAACTTTTCGGGAGTTTACCGCAACAGAAAGATTCTGTCCAGCCCAAACAGCCACCCTGTTTTCCGCAAAAAAACTTGCAATTTCACCCCCCATACATTACCCTTTCACAACATGTTTTACGCCTGTAAGCCCTTATAAAATCTGAGTTGACAAAATTTTAAGTGCGGCTAAAAAATAGTTATTAAAACAGTATTTTGTTTTTTTCTTAAGAAAAATTTTCAGAAATCTGATCTCGGGAGGAATAATTTATGGATATCCTGGCACTCAACTGCGGCAGTTCCTCGGTAAAATATCAGCTCTACGATTGGCAGAAAAAAGAAGTCATCGCCAAAGGTATGGTCGAGCGTGTGACGATCGGCGATTCTTTCATCATTCATGAAGTTCCCGGGCGGGAAACCTACCGTGAGGAATACGAATGTCCTGACCACAAGGTGGCCATCCACCTGATTATAAAAATTTTGGCAGACAAGAAATACGGCGTCGTCAGCGACATGAGCCAGATTTCGGCCGTTGGTCACCGCGTTGTGCACGGTGGTGAAAAGTTCACCTGTTCAGTCAGAATCAACGATTCTGTCCTAGACGCCATCAAAGCGGTCCAGCATCTGGCGCCGCTGCATAACCCACCGAACATTTCCGGAATTGAAGCGGCGCAGTCGGTTCTCCCCGATGTGCCCCACATTGCCATTTTCGACACGGCCTTCCACCAGACCATGCCGGAGCATGCCTATATGTACCCTCTTCCCTACGAATGGTACGAAAAGTATGGCGTCCGCCGCTATGGGTTCCACGGTACCAGTCATCTCTACGTCTCAAAGCGTGCGGCTGTGATGCTCGGCAAGGACCCGAAAGAGTGCAACATCATCACCATGCATATTGGCAACGGGGTGTCGCACACGGCGATCAAGAACGGCGTCTCTGTTGACACCTCCATGGGACTGACCCCGCTGGAAGGTGCGGTCATGGGGACACGCTGCGGCGATATCGACCCAGCCATCCCTGCCTTTATCATGGAGCAGGAGGGCTACTCTCCCAAAGAGATCGACAGTGTCCTCAACAAGAAATCCGGTATCCTGGGGCTCACCGGCCAGTTCACTGACCGGCGGGATGTTATTGAAAGCGCCGAGGAGGGCGATGCGCGCTGCCAATTGGCGCTTGAAGTCGAAGCCTACCGCCTGAAGAAATACATCGGCTCCTATGCAGCGGCGACCGGCGGCATCGACGCCGTTGTGTTTACGGCCGGTGTTGGCGAGATGGGGTGGTTGATTCGCGAAAAAGCCCTCGCAGGGCTGGAGTTCATGGGGATCCTTCTCGACAAGGAGAAGAACCGCAAAACCATGACCCGTAAAGCGGAGACCGTGGTGACGACTCCGGACTCACCAGTCAAGGTCTTCGTTATTCCGACCGACGAAGAACTGGTCTTCACAGAGGATGTGGTCGCCATTCTGGAAGGAACCTACACCGATCACATGAACTTCAAGTACAGCTTCTCCTCCCATGAGTTTCAGAGGCAGTAGCGCTCGAACCGGGCGTCACAATGCTTGACGACTCATTACATTCATCCACAGCAAGAGTAAAGGCGGGGGAACTCCTCCCGCCTTTACTTATTATCGCGACGACCGGTACCTGGAACAGCCTAGCCACAATGATTGGCTGTTGCCAAACAGTCGTCAAGCGATTCAGCTCTTGAGAAAGTACCCTCCCAACGTGCTGTCGATGTTCTCAGCCGCCATTTCCTCCATTTCAAAACCACTCAGTCGGAGAAACTTGAGGCCCTCCTGAATAGCATTTTGCAGGGAGCCCTCATCACCGGGAGCTTTGCTTGGCACGCAGACCAGCGTATGCTTGTCCTGCTTGAGCCGATAGAGCATGAAGAGTCTCTTCTGTTTGCCAAGGCGCAGGACAATCAGGAACGCCATACAATACTGAGAAGTGTAGCCTTCCAGGGATATCTGCACATTGAATGCGGACTCCCAGGCCTTGTAAACCTGCTCCGAGGAGTGGCATGGCAACACCTGCAGATCCCAATCCGGGCGAAAGAGTGTTCCCTTCTTGGGGGCTGGACGCAACTCGTGCGGCAAGGGCTTGGAAGATTTGGCCCGGGGTGCCGCAACGGGCTCTGCAACGGCAACCGGCTCGGGGATTCTACGGGCTTTCCGGTCTTCCTGCCTTTGCGGTAAAGGCTCTTGGTCCTCGGCAAACTTCCTTTCCGCGGCGTCCAGGGCCACGGCCAGGGCCGCCTGTTCGGCGCGAACGTCATCCAACTGAGCACCAACAAATTTCAGCTGATCCTCAAGCTCGAGCACCTTTAGGCTATCATCCGCCGGAAGAGGCGCAACCGAGAAGCGGCAGCTTTCAGCCTGGCCTGTATGCCGGAGCATTTTTTCGAGAGAATCGATGAGTTGGTGAGCTTCCTGCAGGCCCGTCTCCGCTTCATCACGCGCGCGTTTCTCATTCATGCAGCGCTGCTTCTGCTCCTGCAATTCAGCATTGAGCGATGCCAGTTCGCTCGCGCGCTCCAGGGATAGTTGCTCATCAACCGATCGTGCCGAAGAGACTTCCTCGGCCTTGGCAAGGGCGTCCTGCAAGAACTTGATCTGCTTCTCATCTGAGGTAGCGGCTTTTTCCAGACGCTTGCGGTGAGTACATTCCCGGTCATACACCTCGCGAAGCTTCGCGAGTTCCCGCGCAGCCTTTTCCTGCTGTTTTACAAGGGTGCTAGCCTGCTCTTCGACCCGGGCCATGGCGAGGACCGCCTCTTCAGCTTGCCGGAGCTTGACCGTCAAATCTTTGCACTGCTCTATGCTCGCCGCAAGGTCCTTTTCCAGCGTCTGGTTACGATGTGAGGCTTCCTGCAGATCGCTTTGGACTTCTGCGAGGTGCGTCTTGGTTTCCGCCGACTCCTTGAGGGCGCTTTCACTGGTTTCGGCTTTCTCCGTGACCTGTTCAAACTCCTGCTGGAGGCTTGCGACACGCAGGCCAGCCTCCTCGAGGCTTTTTTCCACAAGGGCTTTAGCTTCTTGCTCTGCAGCCAACTTCACTTCAGCGTTGGCGAGAGCCTGTTCGGCTGCCAGCAAATCTGCTTCCAAAGCGGCGCTTCGCTCTTGCGAGGCCCTGACATCGGCGATGAGTTGCACCCGTTCGGAGCGCTCCTGTGCCAAGGCCTCTTCCGTAGCGGCCACCGTGCCGCTCAAATCCTTGAGCTGCTTCTGGAGCTTAACAATTCTGCGTTTTTCCTTTAACGTCTGTGCAGACCTAGTTTCGACATCAACCAGAATTTCCTCGAGCTCTTGGATGCGTTTTTCGGCGGCGGCAGTAATCGATTCACTCATCTCACGGCGTCGGCGTTCAGTTTCGGCCATGCTCTCGGCCGCTTCCAAGCGTGCATTGAGGTCATTCACCTGGCTGACAAGGGCCATGATATCCGCATTGGTATCCTCTGCCGGCACCAGCAAGGATTCGATGAGTAGACGCAATTCCTGCGCACGCTCGCCAAGGAGTTTCTCGGCGCTCAACTTGAGAGCAGCCTTTCTCCCCTGAGCACTTTCTGCACCTTCCGCGAGTTTTTTTTGCAGATCAGCAAGGAGCAGGGCATTTTCCTGCCGCTGTTTAAGCGCGCCAGCAGGAGTGGCAATGCCGGGGACATCGCGCAGGACCACTTCGAGCATGGCGGCACTCAGTTTCAGGTTGACATCATCAAGCTGAAACCCGAGTTGTGATAGGACCTTTCGACCATATTGCCAGGCAGATTGCGATTCGGAACTTTTAACCGCAAAGACCAGGGCCCTCTT
This sequence comes from uncultured delta proteobacterium, assembly GCA_963825615.1. Taxonomy (GTDB): domain Bacteria; phylum Desulfobacterota; class Desulfuromonadia; order Desulfuromonadales; family BM103; genus JAHEDT01. Next base: position 17,650 of record CAWGTV010000005.1, on the reverse strand, counting down.
CAGGGTCTTGGCATAAAAAGCCGCACGACAGCGAGGCTCAGCATTCTCAAGGGAGTCACAAAGGACCGCGTGCAGTTCAAACGGGTCACGTTCTGCATCACTGAATGTGATAGCGCCGTTGGAGCGGCAGAGCTGTATGATCTCCCGCGCTTCAACCTCGAGAAATCCATCATGTTCGTAGATCAGCATGCTTTCTCCGGAAAGACGATTCATTCAGTCTGTTGCTCCAAAATGCCATGAAATAAGGGCTGATAGCAAGCTATCAGCCCCGCAAACAACTCAAAAAGACTCAAATCGTTACAGAATGAAGAGTGGCATCACCCCTGCGCCTGAACTGCAGTAATTGCGGCGACGGAAACGATGTCCGCCACGGAACAACCGCGTGACAAATCGTTGACCGGCTTGGCAAGACCCTGGATGATCGGGCCGACCGCCTCGGCTCCGGCCACCCGCTCGACCAGCTTGTAGCCGATATTGCCGGCATCAAGATCAGGGAAAATCAGAGTATTGGCCTTGCCGGCAACGGCCGATCCGGGAGCTTTCTTTTCGCCGACCTTGGGCAGTAAGGCAGCATCGGCCTGTAGTTCACCGTCAATCTGCAGATTCGGATCGAGGCCACGGGCAATCTCGAGGGCCTGCAAAACTTTGTCGCAGTCTTCATGGCTGGCGCTCCCCTTGGTTGAGAAAGAGAGCATGGCGACCCGGGCATCGACACCGAGAAAGCTTTTGCAGCTACTGGCCGTGGCCACGGCGATCTCGGCCAGAGCCTGGGCGTTGGGATTGGGATTGACGGCACAGTCGGCGAAGCAGAGGACACCCTTCTCGCCAAAATCGGGGTTCTTGGTCACCATGAGAAACACCGAGGAGACGGTCTTCATCCCCGGCGCCGTACCGATGACCTGAAAAGCCGCCCGCAGGACGTCCCCAGTGGTATTGAAAGCGCCCGCTACCATCCCCCCGGCATGCCCTTTACGCACCATCATGGCGCCGAAGAACAGATTGTCGTCAGCAGTCAGCGTTGCGCGTGCCTGATCGGTCGTCAACCCCTTCTTCTCACGGAGTTTCACCAGTTCAGCCACGTAATCATCAAGCTGTGCTGCACTCTTAGGATCGACAAGGGCCACGCCTGCCAAAGAGACACCCAGCGCTCCGGCTTTGGCTTGCAGGGCCGCCGCGTCGCCAAGGAGCACCACTTTGGCCAGCTTGTCCCGGACAATCAGCTCCGCCGCCTGAATCATGCGATCGTCATAACTTTCAGGGAGCACCACGGTCTGAATGTTTGTGCGTGCTTTCGCCTTGATTTGGTCAACAAGATGCATGGATTTCTCCTCCTTCAAACAGGGTTTTATAAAGATCAAAAATATACCGGATGGCCCCGGCATCGTCAACTTTTTTCCCCCTGGCAGGAGCACTAGTTCAGAATATTCGATGCTGGTAGTTGCAAGCAATGTTGTAATATAATTAAATGTTTTGAATTGAGGAAAAATGACTGCCGAACAGCGTCAAAATCGCATCATAATCGGGTTTATTCTTCTTTCCCTGCTTCTGCACCTGATGCTTCTGCTGGTGCCGAAGGACAGGCTGTTTCCGGCTGAAAAAGCACCGAAACCAGTTTATGTTGAAGTACGTCCAACGCAGCAACGCGATCGAGAACTCGATTTACCGCCCGTCAAGGAGCCGGAAAAACCCCGTGAAACACCTGCCAAACGTCTGGCAGAGCAGGATCAGGTCGTCGAAAAAGAAACCGCACCGGAAGGCAGGGACACCGAGGACCGCCAAAAAATCGTGCGCGCACCTAAACCGGCGCCCAAACCGGTACCGCCGACTCAGGAGCAACCGCAACCACGCCCGGAAACAACACCACAGGAAACCACCCAGGACAAGCCCGCACCGGTGACCCCGGAAGGCTGGCAAGCCAAGGCCGAGAAGCGTCCTCTGGCCGACTTGCCCGACCTGCAGACCCTGACCCAGATCTCACCATCAACGCTGGCACAGATCGAAAGGGACTGGCGGCGCAAATACCGCGAAGATGTCACCAAGGGCGATACGGTCTGGATGGACACCCAGCAGGACCTGCTGATCTCCTTTATGCGCCGGTTCCGGACCAACATCTACAATGTCTGGAACTACCCGGAAGCCGCAATTCAGCGCCAACAACAGGGGACTTGCCTGTTACGCATCACGGTCGACCGCCAGGGCAACGTTACCGATGTGGTTCTCCTGGAAAGCTCCGGCCACCGGCTGCTTGATGATGAGGCCATAAGGGCCGTACGCCAGGGGGCCACTTACGGGCCTCTGCCACGCGCCTACCCCAACCCCGACCTGAAGATCATGGCTTTCTTCCAGTATCATACCAGCGGCGCCAGCAGTAGCTCGTATCGCCGGCGCCCCGGGCAGATTTATTAGGGCCTTTGAATATTGCCTGCGACCAGACTTGGTCAGGATAAAAACCTGAACGGCGAAGGTGACATCCCTGCGGACTTATTCATTTGACGTCTAAAGCTGCTGCGGATAGAGACGCGACGGTCGGATCGACCAAGAGCTGCCTTCGCCATTGAATTAAGCGAAATAAGCCGCACATCTTCGAATTCAGGGGTTGATAAAACCCAGCATCGCTACAATGCCCTTGCGGATCAGCATGACCGCGTATGCCGCCAGCAGCAGGCTCGCAATTTTGGAAAGCATCTTTGTTCCGGTCCGGCCGACCAGGCGCGCAACCGGTTGTGCCAGAAGGAACAGCAACCCCACCAGGCAGACATTGAGCAAGATCGCGGCAGCGGTCAGGCCTTTTCCGTAAGTGTTGCCGAGCAGCAGGCTGGTGGTCAGCACCGCCGGACCGGTAATCAGTGGAACCCCGAGTGGAACTGCGCCGAGGCTGTCAGACTCAACCTGGCGGAGTTTTTTCTCCCCCGAGAGCAGGTCACTCAAAGAGATGGCCAGCAACAGCACTCCGCCGGCAACCATGAAGTCGGCGATCGTGATGCCCAGGAATCTCAGCGCGGCGTGTCCGACAGCGATAAAGGCCACAGCGACGAGCGCTGCGGAGAAAATGGACTGCAGGATCACCCGGTGCAAGCGCCGGCGGTCCATCCCCTCGGTGAGCGCGAGGTACAATGGCAGCACACCAGCGGCGTCAACCGCAATAAATAAAGGGACAAAACACAGCCAAAAGTCTTTCACGCCATTCCCTGCTTTTGCGGATATTGACAACCTGGCTCAAGCCTGTTGCGCAATGGACTCCGGCTGGCGCGGCCGGACCGTTCAGTCAAGAATGTGACCAAGAGTGAAACAGAAGCAGGCGCCCGCGCCCTCTCCTGCTGACTCGACCCAGATGCGCCCGCCGTGGGCCTCGATGATGCGCCTGGTGATGGCAAGGCCGACGCCTTCTCCGTTACCTTTGGGGTCCAACCGTCGGAACAACTCGAAGATGGTGTCAAAATGTTCCGGGTCAATGCCTATGCCATTGTCCTTAACGTAAAAGATCGTTTCATCCCCCTGCCGGCGACAACCGATTGAAATAAGGTTCGGTTCATCGCCGATATAGCGGATGGCGTTGCTCAACAGGTTCTCGATGACTTCACGTAAACGCATCGAGTCACCGACAACCTCGGGGAAGACCTCATCAACCTTGATGACGATGCGCGCCTCATCCAACTGATTCGCCATCATGCCGACCGTTTCATCGATCAGGCGCTTGAGGTTTATCTCTTCTGAAGGCTCGATGATCCTGCCGATTTTGGCAAGTCTCAGCAGGTCATCCAGGCGGCGCTCCATGCGCCGGGTGTTCTCTACAATGCGTTCGGCGCAGAAGGATGCTCTCTCAAGATCACCCTGGGCCAGTTTTTTGCCGAGTAATTCGGCAAATCCGCCGATAGCGGTCAGCGGTGTCTTCATATCATGAGAAATGGTATGGGAGAAATTTTCGAGTTCTTCGGCTTTGGTGCTTAACTCCTCAAGCAAAGCTGAGTCTTTTCTGACCAGGACGGACCCAATGGTGCGTGAGATCTGCAAGGCAATTTCATCGAGCAGCAACCGCTCCTCGATCAAAAAAGGCCCCTCCGCTTCGTGATGCCGCTCTTCGCCATAATAGATTTCAATCAACCCCACCTTGCAGCCCCGGACATAGAGAACACTGGACAACATCCACGGAGATACCGCAAAGGACCCGGCTGTGAAGATTTTGTTCTCGTAGATGATGCGGGCAGAAGTAATCTCCGGGTATTGCCAGGATGGTGGCAGCAGTTCGACAGCCTCCTGTAGGAACTTCTCCAGATCGAGCTGCGGCTGATTTGACAACATCGAGAGCTTATAGAGACAGTGGAGTTCCTTGACGCGCTCGCGCAGTTCCTGTTCGTTTTTTCTGCGTGCAGTCACATCCACACCGATCCCCCAGCGACTCCAGCCATTGATCGGGTTGCTTTGAGAGATGTTGGAGACGGCAACCACCTTGGGCTCGCCATCCTTGGCTGTCAGCGACCATTCCCAATCAAGAAAATCATCGCCCTTCCCTTTGTACGTCTCGAGCATTTTGTGGAGATACGCGGAGTCAGGGAAAAGCAGCGCCATCGCCTTGGGGTTCCCGATCATCTCGTCGGCCAGATAGCCGGTCACACGTTCTGCTTCCCGATTCCAGGTGCACAACCTCCCCTGTTCATTGAAGGCAAACAGGATGACCGGCATTTGGGTCAGGACGTTGCGAATTTTCTCACGACTCTGATCCAGTTCATTGATGTAGTGCTTGATCCTGTCTATGTCAGTTATGGTGCCGATGTAGCCTTCGACATTCCCCTCCTTTGACAGCACCGCCCTGGCGTCGCCGAGGACCCAGGTGACTTTCCCCTGGGGCGTTGAAAAGCGATATTCTGCATGAAACGGTTGCTCCTCCCTCGCCGCTTCATACCAACTTGCAGCGACCCGCTCGAGGTCGTCTTCATGAATTGCATGGATCCAGCCCCGGCCAAGGGCCTGCTCTAAGGAGAAACCGGCAATTTCACACCACTGCCGGTTGACGTGGAGACAGTTACCATCGGCATCGGTTAAGAAAATTCCAACCGGGGAAATGTCGGCGAGAGTCTGGTACCAGGAAATGTCCACATCCGGAATAGCACGTGTCGATTCGGGCATACCTCCCACCTCTCAGATAGACGTCCAAAGTGCATACTGCAACGGCAAGGCGACGGACCTTTCCTTAAATGAAAACGGCTATATTTGCTACCGTCGACGCACCGCAAAGCAATAGCAAGCTTGTCGCTTTTAGATGTTGATGCAGTTTTGCCATCTGTCAAGCAAAGCAGCCGGTCGTTTCGCAAGCGATGGCGGCTACCAGACTGAAATATCGCCGCGAATCAGCCGAGCGGAAAAACTGGCGATATCTGCCAGCTCGCTTGCGATGGCTTCTTCCACCAGCATTGTGGCTTTTTTATCGAGGTGCATCTCGTCGTGGGGAATCAGCTGGACAGCGGCGATGGCTGGCTGGTCAAGAGGCCGGCCGATCTGACTGCCGAGCCAGACATTAACTTCTGCGAGACCGGGGACGCGGGCATATATATTTTCAGCGATCTGCCCGGCCAGAAGGTTGTAGAGCTTACCGACATGGCTCACCGGATTTTTACCCGCGACGGCCTCGGTACTCATCGGCCGCTGCAGGGCAATTAGTCCGTTAAACTTGTTGCCGCGCCCGACCTGGCCGCTGTCGCCGCTTTCGGCTGACGTGCCGAGTACGGTCAGGTAGAGCCCGTCTTGACCACGCTTTGGGTCATCCAGGGTGTTGAGCTGGACATTGACGTTGCGCAATGCATGCTGTTGCCTGTCAACATGGCTGATAACGGCCCGCCTGATTTCCTCTTTACGCGCAAAGTAGGTTCCTACGTTCGGCACATGGCGGTCAACGAAGGCGATGGCCAGGGTGAGAAGCAACTCCTGGTCGTACCGATACCCCATGACTTTCACATCTTCGCCAGCCTCGGGAAACTGCCTTTGGAATTCCACCGAATTAATATGTCGTTCTGTCGATAACACCAGACGTTCCGTGTCGGTCGCCGGCGCATAACCGACGACGGCCGAGGTGTCGTTGGCCAGCATCACGGGTCTCGCGAAGATGCCCGTCAATTCCGTCGAGCCGGCCTTGAGCTCATTCTGGAACACAACATGCCTTTCAGGATCAACGTAACGCAGGTTTTTCCTTAGCCAGAGAGTGGCGGCAGCTTCGGCAATGGCCCCGACATCAATGCGTTTGCCGTGGAATTCAGAGGTCGCACGGTCGCCGAAGATCAGGCGCATGGGCTCGCAGACGATGCCGCCACCCAGATGTGGTTCTGTCCTGCCGGCGACCAGCAGCGCCTTATCCGTATTGTGATGCAGGATCCGCCCGAACTCGGCCTGGTATTCACGACACAGGGCGAGGGAGACCTCTTCCATGATCGCGTCACAGATGGTGTCGGGATGCCCGACCCCTTTCCGCTCGACGATTTCCACCCGTGCGCGGGAGACTGGCGTACGGCTGGATTCTTCAATGATGATTCTGGTCATCTCTGCCGCCGGATTATCTGTCTAGATTGCCACCATCATAAGCAAGGGCCACCCGATCCTGTGGTCAAAGTGGCCCTACATCCTGCAACCGAGCTTGCGCACCAACATCTGTTAACTTGCTTCGTGCTGGCAGCCCGCCAACCTTGAACAGCATCAATACCACTTGCTTTTGGTAAACGCTTCAGCCAAGCGTCGGTCGGACCCTGCATATGCGGAGAGGTCGGTACGCATTTGATCGCGACCGACAACCACCCAGCCATCGGACCGCTCAAAAAACAGAACCCGTTCGTGAACGATCAAAAACTGCAGTTCGACTTTGCTGACCGTTCGTTCCGTACCATTTTTGAGTACCACGGGAATTCTCATCGAGGGCCGTCTCCTATGAAAGTTCCAGCTATGTCCCTGCAGAGGCGCCACACGATTGCCAATGTCTGCTGCCAACGGCCTCTACCTAATGAATTTCAATGCGCTTGCGCGCTTGCGCGACACCACGTATTTTGGGCAGATGTACTGTCAGTAGACCTTTTTTGTAGGTCGCCTTGACGTGTTCATCGTCAACCTCACAAGGCAGCGGAACCGCACGGTAAAAAGTGCTGTACGCTCGTTCAACATGATAATAGTGCTTTTCCTTGTCCTCCTTTTCCGCAGTTTTCTGCCCACGAATCATGAGGGTATTCCTGTCCAGGGAAACGTCTATGTCGTTCTCATCTAGGCCCGGCATCTCGGCTGTGACGATCACCTCTTTATCAGTTTCCGCAAGGTCGATGCGCGGCGAGAGAACATCATGCACTGCGGAACCGGACCAACCCATATTAGCGATGAAATCATCAAACAGGTGATCAATGCCCCAGTGCAACTGTTGAAGGGGATGATCAACCCCTCTATCGACCATGATCTCTTTGTCGCGACGCCAGGGTATCAGATCTTTTAGTGACATCATTGTTCACCGCCTTTCTTGCCGACTAATTGATTTCAATGCGTCTGGGCCTGGCTGCTTCAGCCTTGGGCAGATGCAGGGTCAAAACCCCATTGAGCATTTCCGCCGAGATTTTTTCCGTGGCAATCTCGTTCGGAATCTGGAATTGCCGGTAAAAGTTGCCATGCACGAATTCCTGCTGCCTAGTTTCCCCTTTGAGACGCGATTTGGCGTCGGCTTCTATAGTCAACAGCCCCTGGTCTATGTCAATTTGCAAAGACTCTTTACTGACACCGGGCAGGTCGGCCACCAGAGTCAGCCCGTCGTTGGTTTCGAAAATGTCGACCGCGGGTCGGACGATGATAGTGCGGGTCTGTTCACGTCCTGTCATCTCGCGACTGCCGCTAAGAGAGATGTCTTTCTGTCCCATGATTCCACCTCCTCTATGGCTTTGCTTTGCCTGTCAATTAACGCGCCTTGACACTGATTTTCTTTGGCTTGGCCTGTTCAGGGATGGGCAGCGTTATCAACAGGACGCCGTTGTCATACTTGGCGACGACTCTGTCGGCATCGACTTCACACGGCAGATCGAGGGTGCGCATAAATTTACCATGGCCGCGTTCGCGACGGTGCCAGGTTCTTTCGCCGGGCTGTTCAACTTTACGTTCACCTGCCAGGGAGAGGACACCGCGAATCACGGTCAATTCGAGGTCCTTGGCCTCAACCCCCGGCACCAGGACTTCGGCATAAAGGTTATCCTCGTCCTGAGAAAGGTTGACCTGTGGGAAACGGGCTGCGCCGATGCCGGGGAGGAATGACGGTTCCAATATCCGGCCCATGCTAAACCCCTTAAAGGCTTCATCAATTTCCCGGCGCAGATTTTCCATTTCTCTGAAAAAATTTGTTGTCATGGTGATTGCCTCCTTTCCTTCTGCTTTGCCAACCTCCAAGATTAGCGTCTGCTTATCATTCAGCCTATCACTGTTTACCTGTTCGTCAATTCCGGAGGTTTACACGCAAAAGCAGATACTTACAAAGATTTAGAACTAAGAGAGCACGGCCGTGATATGAAAGGTTGAGAAAGGTAGCTACGTAAAGTATTGCAAAACTCCAGCAACAGCAACGGGGGCGATCTTTGCAAGATCGCCCCCGTTGCTTTCTGCTCTTATGTGCTTTGCCCCTCGTGCTAGGGATTCTCCTCCCAGCGGAGTTTCGGTTTGCGCGCGGCGGTGGTTTCGTCAAGCCTTCTGACTTTGGAACGAACCGGGGCTTGGTGCAGCAGTTCAGGATTGTCGCGGGCCTCCCCGGCGATGGCAATCATGGCGTCACAGAACTCGTCGAGGATTTCCTGACTTTCCGTCTCAGTCGGCTCGATCATGATCGCGCCCTTGACCACCAGCGGGAAATAGATGGTCGGCGGATGATAGCCGTAGTCGATCAGACGCTTGGCAACATCGAGCGTGTGGCAGCCACCCTCGAGATCCTTATCGGAGAAAATCACTTCGTGCAGCGAACGCCTTTTGTAAGGCAGATCGTAGGCACCTTCCAGCCTGGCCCGCACGTAGTTGGCATTGAGCACGGCCATCTGGCTGGCGTGCTTCAGGCCTGAGCCGCCCATACTGAACGCGTAGGCAAAGGCCCGCACCATGATGCCGACATTGCCGTGAAACGCCATCAGCCGCCCGATTGAATCGGCATTGGCAGATTCGAAACGGAACTGGTCGCCATCGCATTCCACCCCAGGACCCGGAAGGTAGGGGATTAATTTTTCCGTGACCCCCACCGGTCCGGCACCCGGTCCACCGCCGCCATGTGGTGTGGAAAACGTCTTGTGCAGGTTGAAGTGCATGACGTCAATACCCATGTCCCCGGGACGTGCAATCCCCATCAGGGCATTGAGATTGGCGCCGTCGCAATAGACCAGCCCGCCGCGTTCGTGGACCAGCTTGCAGATTGCCTCGATGTTTGTTTCGAACAGCCCGAGGGTGTTCGGATTGGTCACCATCAGCGCAGCGACGTCATCATTCATGTGCGCGGCAACCTCTTCCAGGGTCAGAACACCTTGCGAGGCAATCGGCACGACATCGTAACCGGTCAGGGCGGCCGTCGCCGGATTGGTGCCATGTGCCGTATCGGGGATCAGCACCTTGCTGCGCTTGCTGCCACGGGCCTCGTGCCAAGCACGAATCACCAGCATCCCGGCCAGCTCGCCATGAGCACCGGCCGCCGGCTGCAGAGTGACCCTGGCAAAACCGGAGACCTCGGCCAGAGCCACTTGCAAACGGTACATCAGTTCCAGGATCCCCTGGACCAGATGCGGTGGGGTCGCCGGATGGATATCGGCCAAACCGGGCAGCCTCGCCGCCGCCTCGTTGACCTTTGGGTTGTATTTCATGGTACAGCTGCCCAAGGGGTAGAATCCCGAATCGACACCATAGTTCCAGGTCGAAAGACGGGTAAAATGCCGCACGACATCGACCTCGGAGAGCTCCGGGAAGCCGTTGATTTCTACGCGGCAGAGCGCCGCCGGAAGTTTTGCTTCCGGCACGTCGAGTTTTGGGAGGCTATAGCCTTTGCGCCCGGAAGCGGAATGCTCGAAAAGCAGCTTTTCGTTCAAGATAAGTCCACTGGTCCCGACAATCGTCATGCTACACCTCCCTGCAGTGCCGCAGCCAAGGTATCGATTTCATCTCGCCGGTTCTGTTCGGTGACACAAACCAGGAAACAATCGGCCAGCTCCGGGTAGTCGCTGCCAAGAGGGATTCCCCCAAGGATTCCGGCCTTTTCCAGGCGGCTCAGCACAGCTGAGACGGGTTCCTTGGACCGCACGACAAATTCATTGAAAGACGGCCCGCCGAAGACCAGGCTGAAGCCCTTGACGCCGGACAATTTCTGGCGGGCATAAGCCGCCTTGGCGAGGTTCTGTTCGGCCATCTCACGCAAGCCCTGCTTACCGAGCAAGCTCATGAAGATGGTTGTCACCAGGGCACACAACCCTTGGTTGGAGCAGATATTCGAAGTGGCCTTTTCGCGTCGGATATGCTGCTCGCGAGTCGACAGGGTCAGCACGAAACCACGCTGTCCGTCGAGATCTGTGGTTTCGCCAACCAGGCGTCCTGGCATGGCCCGCAAATCCTTCTGCCGAACGGCGAAAAACCCGACATAGGGCCCACCGAAGGCCAGCGGCAGGCCGAAACTCTGGCCGTCACCGGCAACGATGTCAACGCCGAGTTCACCCGGCGGCTTGAGCAAACCGAGCGCCACCGGTTCCGAGACCGCCGTGATCATCCGGGCGCCGGCCTGATGCGCCCCCTCGACCAGAGCGGCAACATCCTCAATGACACCGAAATAATTCGGGTAACCGGCAACCACGGCAGCGGTCGATTCATCCAGCTTGGCTGCCAGATCCTGCAGATCGGTCTGCCCGTTCGCGGCAACAGCGACTTCAACCAGTTCCAGGCCAAGATAACGGCAATAGGTGGCCACGACGGCGCGGTAGCGCGGGTTGAGTCCCCGCGACAGCAACACCCGCTTGCGGCGCGTCAGGCGGACCGCCATCAGCACTGCTTCGGCGCAGGCCGAGGCGCCGTCGTACATCGAGGCGTTGGCGACATCCATGCCGGTCAGTTGGCAGATCAGCGTCTGGAATTCGAAGATCGCCTGTAGGGTTCCTTGACTGATTTCCGGCTGGTAGGGAGTGTAGGCGGTATAGAATTCACTGCGCGAGACCAGCAGATCGATCACCGCGGGGATGAAGTGCTGATAGGCGCCGCCACCGAGAAAGCTTTTGTGCGTCGAAGTGGTTGCGTTCTTTGCTGCCAGGGTTTTCAGCTCACGGAGCAGTTCCGTCTCGCTGAGCGGTTCCGGCAGGTCCAGAGGGCGTTTGAGTCGGACGGATTCCGGCACCTCGACAAAGAGGTCTTCCAGGGTTTTGACCCCGATTCGCTCGAGCATCTCGCTGACGTCCCCGGCAGTATGCGGGATATATCGCATGATCCTCAGCTCTCCTCTGCAATCAGGGCCTGGTATGCTTCAGCGTCCATCAGTTCATCGGCATCGCCGGCATTGGCCATGCGGATCTTGATCATCCAACCGTCTTCGTAAGGCGAGGTGTTGATGATTTCGGGAGCATCAACCAGATCGTCATTGATCTCTTCTACTGTCCCGGAAACCGGTGCGTAGATATCAGAAACGGCTTTTACCGATTCGACGACACCGAAAGCTTTGCCGGCCTCGAGGACCGTTCCAACCTCGGGAAGTTCGACAAAAACCACGTCACCCAGTGCATCCTGGGCAAAATCGGTGATACCCACCACAGCCAGATCTTCCTCGACCATGACCCATTCATGTTCTTCTGTGTACTTGAGTTCTTCCGGAAATTCCATGACGATCTCCTTATGGCTTTATACCCCTGACCACGCAGGGGTGAAACGAAAATGTCCCTGCCTTGAACTTCTTGTCATTATTTCAAAAAGGGCGGCCGCACCACCTTGGCACGCATACACCGATTGCGTACGGCAACCTCCAGTTCGCCATCAACACCCGCCGCACCCGGCTCAACCAGGGCCAGGGCCACGCCAACCTTGAGAGACGGCGACATGGTCCCGCTGGTGACGATTCCAACCTCGCGCCCACCGGCAAAGACCGGGTACCCTTCGCGCGGGATACCGCGTTCCTGCATGACCAGCCCGATACGCCGTCGCGGCACACCGTCAGACTTTTGAGCCACCAAGGCAGCTTTGCCGACAAATTCAGCTTTGTCAAGCTTGGTGATCCAGGCCAACCCCGCCTCCAGTGGCGAAATCTCGCGTGACAGCTCATGACCGTAGAGGGCATAGCCCTTTTCCAGACGCAGGGTATCGCGCGCACCCAGACCGATCGGCATCAGGCCATGCCCTGATCCCGTCGTCATCAACCGCTGCCAGACATCAACTGCGGCGGTTGACGGCAGGTACAACTCGAAACCATCCTCACCGGTGTAACCGGTGCGCGAGATGATCATGGACACGCCAGCAACGGTCCCCTCACGAAAATGATAATAAGCGATATCAGCTAGCGACACATCTGTGAGATGGGCCAGGATCTCTGCCGATTTCGGCCCCTGCAGGGCAATTTGGGCGAATTCGGCGCTGCGATTTTTCAAGGTCACGTCGGCCATTGCCGCATCAGCCAGGACCTGCTGCATCCAGGCAAAGTCCTTGTCGGTATTGGACGCATTCACGCAGAAGAGGAAATGCTCTGCACTGAACCGGTACAGGGTCACATCATCGACGACGCCGCCCTCGGGGTAGCACATGGCCGAATATTGCACCTGGCCATCGACCATTTTCGCGGCATCATTGATCGTCAGATGCTGGATGAAGTGCAGGGCATTGCTGCCGCGCACCTCGATTTCTCCCATATGCGAAACATCAAAGAGCCCGGCAGCCTGCCGCACGGCCAGGTGCTCCTCGATGACACCAGAGTACTGGACCGGCATATCCCAACCGCCAAAATCAACCATTCGCGCGCCAAGCTCGCGGTGGACCTGATTCAATGGAGTTCTTTTCACGGAGCGCTCCTTACAATTAGAGGTGAATTTTGAATGTTGAATTATTAATTCTTACAATTCAAAATTAAACATTAAGAATTATGCGAGAATCGCAGAAATCTTACCCTCGTGCCCGAGCGTCATCAGGTGCACACCTTGACAAAGGTCCCTAGCCCAGGCGACTGTTTCGCGCGCGATGGCAACACCCTCAGCCAAGGGGTCCGTCGCCTTATCCAGCCGGTCAAGCAACGCCTGCGGGACTTTTACCCCCGGGATATTGGCGTTGAGAAAGTACGCCATTTTTGCGCTGCGAATCAACAATACACCGGCGATGACCGGCACGTTTAATGGCTTCATCGCTGCCATGAACCGTTCCAGGGAGGCCCGGTCAAAGATCGATTGGGTCTGGAAAAAGCGTGCCCCGCTGTCAACCTTTTTCAACACTTTCTGAAACATCAGATCGAAGGGCTCCGCCGCCGGATTGACCGCGGCACCGGGGAAAAAATTAGGCACCCCGTTGAGCCGCTTGCCCACCATGTCAACCCCCGCCATCAGACCGGCAGTCATATCGAGCAACTGGACAGAATCGAGGTCGAAGACCGGCCGGGCGTCAGGGTGATCGCCGAATTTACTGTGGTCACCGGACAGCAGCAGCAGATTTTCGATACCGAAGGACGCCGCACCGAGCAGGTCGGACTGCAGCGCCATGCGATTACGGTCACGACAGGTCAGCTGCAGGATCGTTTCCGTACCCGCCTGCTGCAATTGCGCCGCCAGAGCCAACGAGGAGAGGCGCATGTTGGCGCCCTGGTTATCGGTCACATTGACCGCAGTGATCCCCACGAACTTTTTAACCTCCGCCAGGGACGGGGCCAGATTGGCTCCCTTGGGCGGAGCAATTTCCGCAGTCACCACGAAGCGGCCGCTGGCCAGCTGTTCGGAAAGATGCGACATGATTTCTAGCGACCGCCGTTTTTGAGGCGATAGCGCCCGGGCTTGCGTCGACGGCTCCAGTTTTTCGGCGGCACGCGCCGGGCAAACACCCCCTGGCGCTGCTGACTCTGCAGACGCTCATAGATCAGACGCCAGGCACACTCGAGCTCCGCGTCAACTTCGCAGTGGCCATCCTCCATGCCGCCGCAGGGCCCGTTGAGAAGGCCCTTGGAACAGGTGGTCACCGGACAGATCCCAGCCGTTTCATTGAGAATGCAGTCCCCACATAGCGAACACATCTCCTCGTACTGGCCGAAACGACGCACGTTGCCGAGGAACATGGAATTCAGGCCGCCAACCACGCGCTTCTCGACATTGGAGGAAACCGACTGGACTCCTGAACCGCAGGCGAGGACGACCAGGGCATCGGCCTCCTGGAGAGCATTCCTGTGATGGCGCAGATCACGAGCGGACCGCATGATATGGCAGGCCTCGTCGATCACCACGCTGCCGGTGACTTCCTTGCGCTGTTCGACCAACCACTCCTGCAGCTTGAAGATTTCTTCCTCGCCGCCAGCCTTGCAGGTCGTGGCACAGGCGGCGCAGCCGACCAGGAACAGTTTGTCGAATTCGGACAAGGTCTGTTGCAGCTCTGTCAACGGCTTTAGTTCACTGATGATCATATCGGTCCGAAGGCTTCGTGCCGGACATTTATGGCCCGGATTCATAAATCAAAGGCAAAACGGCCCGGAACGAACAGGTCGTTTCGGGCCGCAGCATGGTGTTATTGGTTAGCGCGACGCTTGGCACTTTCCACGGTGTTATACAGCAGCATTGTGATCGTCATGGGTCCGACGCCACCGGGAACCGGCGTGATGGCGCTGGCCCGGTCTTTGGCGGCGATGAACTCGACATCACCGACCAGTTTCTTCTCGCCGACCCGGTTGACGCCGACATCGATTACCACGGCGCCTTCCTTGATCCACGCCCCTTTGATCATCTCGGGTCGACCAACTGCGGCGATCAGCACATCGGCCTGGGCAACCTTGGCCGGCAGATCGCGGGTGCGGGAGTGACAGAGGGTCACGGTCGCGTGCTGGGCAAGGCACATCAGCGCCACGGGCTTGCCAACGATATTAGAGCGACCAACCACGACGACTTCTTTGCCAGTCAGATCAACGCCGGTTCGTTCCAGCATCTTCATGACCCCATAAGGTGTGCATGGCTGAAAAAGCGGGTTGCCGGTCGCTAGGCGACCGACGTTGTAGGGGTGGAAACCGTCAGCGTCCTTGGTTGGAGAGATAGCCTCCAGAACCTTGCTTTCATCAATATGCCCGGGTAGCGGCAACTGTACCAGTATGCCGTCGATGCGCGCGTCTTTATTGAGGGCTTCGATCAGCGCCAGCAGTTGTGCCTCGCTCGTCTCGGCGGGCAGCTTGTGCTCATCGGAAAAGATGCCGGCCTGCTCGCATGCCTTCTCTTTCATCGACACGTAAACCCGGCTGGCCGGGTCGTCACCCACCAGCACGACAGCCAGGCCAGGGGTAACGCCTTGATCCTTCAACGCCACCACATCGGCAGCAATTTCTTTACGAATATCGGCGGCGATCGCCTTGCCGTCAATGATCTTATCCACGCAAAAAACCTCCTCGAGAATGAGACTACGACTATACGCAAGCCAGTTGTGCTTGTAAAGATATGTGGCAACAGAAAAGCTGAAAAAACGTAGGGAGGAGAAAACCCTTAGCCCCTCACATGCGCCTGGGGGTCTAGCTGCGCTCGCGGCGCTTCTGTTCCATCACCCGCTTGGACATCTTGCCGAAATTCTTATCCTTACGGTGTTTTTCCACCAGAGTTTCCGCCGTTCGTTCCTGTTCCAGGCGCAGTTTGAGGTAGTTTTCCAGCCGGCGTGGGTCCAATTCATTGCGCTCGGCGGCGGCGGTCACCGCACAGCCGATATCACCCTGGTGCCGGCAATTGTTAAAACGACAGTGACGGGCGATGCTTTCAATCTCCTCGAAGAGCGTGGCAACGCCGGTCAGGCAATCGCTCAGTTGAAGTTCACGCAACCCCGGGCTGTCGAGCAGGAGTCCCCCTCCGGGCAAGATGTGCAGGGAACGAGAGGTGGTTGTATGACGACCCTTGGCATCACTCTCGCGGGTGTCTCCGGTTTCCTGGACCTCCGCCGAGCTCAAGGTGTTGACCAACGTCGACTTGCCGACACCACTCGATCCGACCAGTGCGATGGTTTGTCCCATACTGCACCAGGGGCTTAACATCTCTATAACTCCGACGTCCTTGGCGTTGACGACCGCAATCGCCAGATCGGGATGCAGTATCTTGGCCTGGGTGCAAAACGCATCGGTCTCATCGACTAGGTCAGCCTTGGTCAGGACAATCACCGGTTCAACACCGGCATCAAGAGCCAGGGCCAGATAGCGTTCAAGGCGGGACAGGTTGAACTCCTGGTTGCAGGAAGAGACAATGAACAGGGTGTCGACATTCGCCGCCATCAACTGCACCTTCGTCTCGCGTCCCGAAGCCATGCGTTTGAACAGACTCTTGCGCTCCAGCAGACGTTGCGGCAGACCATTGCCATCGACCAGCAGCCAGTCACCAACCGTCGGCAAATCTTCTATCGAATAACGCAGCCAGGCATGAGGCAGTGTGAGCTGCCGGCGGCCACCCGTACCCACGCCATCGATCAGGTGCCGGTTGAGGGCAAACACCCGGAAGGGTTGGGTCGTTTCCCACTCCTCCAGGCTTAATTGCTGTTGAAAAAAATGGCTCCAGCCAAGCTCCGGCAAAGTCAACAGGGTTTCCGGCATGTGCTTGTCCATAACGGGCGCAATGAGTTACCTCTTTAAAGTGTGCCACACTCAAAATATCGAAAGCCGCGGAGAGAGAACAAAAAAGGGACGGAGTTAAATTCCGTCCCTTTACCGCAAGATGACATTTGTTTACTCGTTAGCCGCTTTCGGGCAACCGGCACAGCCGCCGCCACTGTCCGCCGCCGGACAGGCCGCAGGCTTGGCGCCGTAACCCTGATCGTACCAGCCGTCCCCCTTGAGGGTAAAACCTGTCTGGGAAATCAACTTGGCAACAGTCCCGCCGCACTCTTGACACACCGTCAGCGGCCCATCAGAAAACTTCTGCCGCGTCTTCGAAAACCAGCCCGCATTCCCTGCATTGATACTCGTAGATTGGCATTGCGAATCACCTCGTTGAAAAATTCGTCGGCAATTTAATAACTTTGCAGGCGGATGTCAAGCCCCCACCACGGTATTCAGTTGCGAACGGATGTCCTGAAAATCGGCATCCTCGAGCAGCCAGCGCTTATGGCGCGAAGCCTCGCCAGAAACCAGTTTAACACGACCCTTGGGCAGATTGCAGAGTTTGGCAAGAAAAGCGCAACAGGCCTTGTTGGCGGCTCCATCCACAGGTGGAGCCGTCAAGGCAATTTCGAGGGCATCACCCTGCAGGCCGACGACCCGATTGCGGCTGGCACGCGGCTGTATATAGAGGCATATCTCGACACCTGCGTCGGTCTGCCGCAGGTACGGCAGGCTCACTTGAGGAGGCCCTCCTCGCCGTTGAGATCTTCCGCGTTAAAATCGAGAGACAGGTCGGAGATCTCCGCTTCGGGATACTGCTCTTGCAGTTCTTCGGCCTCGCAAAACTCGGCCTCATCCACCGCCTCATCCACCGCCTCATGCGTCTCATGCGTCTCATTTGCATCTTTG
>CAWGTV010000004.1:0-25170 GCA_963825615.1 uncultured delta proteobacterium | reverse complement strand
TGACGAAACCTGTGGGGTCATGGCACAGAGCGTTTCATCGCAAAAACGAGATGAACACCGTCGCCATGGCGAAATAGATGAGGATGCCGGTGATGTCGTTGGCGGTTTGCACGAAGGGCATGGAAGCAATGGCCGGGTCGACGCCGAGCTTCTTGAATGCCGTCGGGGCAACCACTCCCATAGATGAGGCGACTACCATGGCCACTACCATGGCCAGGCCAACCACAAGGCCCAGGTATGGATTGGAATGCCAGAGCCAGGCAACCAGGCCGACAGTTACACCGCAGACGCTACCCATGATCAGGCCGACCCGCACCTCCTTGAAAAAGACCTGGCGCAGCATGGTGAAATCGATCCGGCCGGTGGCAAAACCGCGCACCATAATGGTCGCCGACTGACCGCCGACGTTGCCGCCCATGCCGGTAATAACCGGGACAAAGGAAATCAGCGCGATCACCTCTTTGAGGGTCACCTTGAAGAGCCACATCAAGTAGCCGGTAATCACGCCGCCGAACAGGTTAACCAGCAGCCACGGCAAGCGCAGACGAGCGATCTTGAACGCCTCGTAGCCGTAGAGGAGCTCCTCCTCGCTGGCACCGGCCATCTTGTAGATATCCTCGGTGGCCTCCTGACGCAGAACGTCGATGATATCATCAACGGTGATAATCCCCTTCAGGAGGTTCATCTCGTCGACGACCGGGACCGCGAGGATATTGTATTTCTCTACCATCCTGGCAACTTCTTCCTGATCCATGTCGGTACGCACGCTCAGGACGTCGCGGATCATGATATCCGATAGCTTTTTCGTCGGCTGAACCATAAGCAGCTGCCGCAGGGAGAGTACCCCGACCAACTGTCCGGCCTCGTTGACCACGTAAAGGTAGAAGACCATCTCCACGTCGCCCGCCTGCTGGATCGCCTCGATCGCCTCCTTGACGGAAAAGCTCTCGGCGAGGGCAAAGATCTCGGTCGACATGATACCGCCGGCCGAATCCTCGTCATATTGCAGCAGGTGCTCGATCTCTTCGGAGTCCTCATCCTGCATGATGTTGAGAATTTCTTCGGCCAGCTCTTCCGGCATGTTGCCGATGATGTCGGCGGCATCGTCCGGAGGCATCTCTTGGAGGACTTCGGTGATCGTCTCCTTGTCGAGCTGCTGGAGCAGCTGCGCGCCCGTGACATGATCGAGTTCCGCCAAAACGTACGCACTTTTCTCCGAATCACCGATCAGGTTGAATAGGATACGCTGCTCTTTGAGATCGAGGTAGCGGAACAGGTGGGCGATATCAGCAGGGTGCGACTTGGCCAGGAGTTTCGCCAGGTTAGGAAAGGCCCCGCGCCGGATCAGCCGCCTGGTGGCATCAAGCAAAAGCTGCTGTTTCTGATCCATAGGGAGCCTCACGTTGCGTATTGGAGCGGGGTTAGGTAAAACTTGGCGAGTTTAGCACCCGGTCATGAGGGCTGTCAATGACAGCCGGGATGCGGAACGCAGGATGAGTGACGCGAAAACCATGAAAAAATCATGCCCATTGAGACCAGCCCCTCTATATATAAAGCATGACTTTGCCATCCTGCCCCGAGCTTGAAAAGGATTAAAGATTTTGAATTCGCATCCCGAAGATGCCCAAAAAATTGACTTTCACAAATCGACACGACTAGACTAAACATGAATCAGAACATCCCTGCCACAGAAAGGCCTCTTGTTTGAACATCGAAATCAACACCGCCCTGGTCAGCCTGCTGGCCTTTGCCATTCTGAGCAACATTCCCTTGGGTTACCTACGCATGGGCTCGCCCAAGTATTCGATCCGCTGGTTCGTGTATATCCACCTCTCCGTCCCCTTTATCATCGGCCTGCGTATAAGCAACCATATCAGCTGGCAGGTCATCCCCTTTTCCATCGCCCTGGCAGTTGCCGGGCAGATGATCGGCAGCCGCATGTATCGCCGGAGACGCCTGTGAGCAAACCCCGTCGGCCGAAAATGTGTCAGGCTGCCCGTGCTGGCGACCTAGTCGACAAGCTGCTTAAGGGATTGGGACTCGACGAGCGCCTGCAGCAGTACCGTGCTCTGATCGTCTGGCAAGAGGTCGTCGGTCCACAGATCGCCGCCCGCACCCGCCCAATTAGGGTCCGCGAAGGGGTTCTCGAAGTCAATGTCGACCAGCCGACCTGGATGCAGCAGCTGCAGCTGATGAAACCAAAGATTCTTGCCCAACTCAACGCCGAGCTCGGTAAGGCCTCCATAAAAGATCTGTTTTTGAAGCGCGGCAAGGTAAATGTGAGCTCGGACAAACCGACGGACCAGCTACCGGCGTGGCGAATGGTGCAATTGGATGATCAGGAGAAGCAGAAGATCGAAGACCTGCTGGCCAATATCGGGGATCTGGAACTGCGCGAGGAGATGAGCAAGTTTCTTCAGAAGCAGATGAGGCTTTTGAAGGCTGATTCAGGAGGGAAACGATTGTAGCCAACAAAGGCAACGAGATATTTTGTCTCCAGGTTTAAGCTTTTCTGTAACGTTTAAGGCGGCCGATTGGAGACAAAAACCAATGAGCGGCAGGACTTAGTGGGGAGAATTCACCGCTGGGACAGAGTGTTACTTCATGCCTTTCTCGATTCGTACAATCCAACAACCTCTGCCGTATAGTCCCGCCCAGGACCCTGATAAACATACAGGGGGGGGGCCACCTTAAGTCCCGGCTTGCCAAGTTTACGCCCCTCAATTAAAAGCAGATTAGCCGGTTCCCCTGCCCTGGGATGAACCAATCGGAGCCGTTTCGGTTCCAGCTGCAGCCGCCGCATTTCTGCAACCAGCTCCGCAAGGCGCTCAACCAAGTAAACCAAGGTGAAGCCACCCCCCTTCTTCAAGAGAAAACTCGCCGCCTGCAGAAAATCGCACAAGCCACCGGCCATTTCATGGCGCGACGCCGCCCGTTCTTCGTCCATCGCGACCCGACCGGAGTTCTGCTTGCGGTAAGGGGGGTTGCTGATGACTGCATCAAAGCTGGCTTGCCATTCAGAAGGCAAGCAACAGATATCGCCTTGAACAATCTTTATTCTCTCTTGCAGGCCATTCAGTGTGACAGTGCGGTGAGCACGGCCAGCCATCTTGGGATGTCTTTCAATTCCAAGGAACTCGCGTCCTTTGCCTTGTTGATGCAGTAGCAGCGGGATAATACCGCTACCGGTACCCAGATCGGCCACTCGCGCCTGCGCAGAGATCTCTGCAAAATAGCAGAGCAGAATGGGATCAAGCGAGAATCGGTAGCCTTGTCTGGCCTGAAGGACCTGCAGCCCGCCCATATGCAGTTTTGTAATGGTTTCTTCTGACAATAGCATCCCTGCGAGGAGAGAGAAAACTTTGGCTAAAAGTCAATTTAGAGCCCATCCGGAGGGAAAAGTCTCCACCCCAGCGATAAAAAACGTGGGGGCACAGAGCGTCGCTCCGTCCCCCCGTTCAATCATTGATTTAAGGCACTGCAATTGGAAAACAGCGCACTGGTTCTCTTGTAAACGGTTAGCTGCCACCATAAGAGTGTAAGCCTGACAAAACCAGATTGACCCCCAGGTAACAGAAGATCGTCGCAGCAAAGCCGAAGATTGACAGCCAGGCAGCGCGCTTGCCGACCCAGCCGCGCGTGAAGCGGGCATGCAGGAAGGCGGCATAGATGAACCACACGATCAGGCTCCAGGTCTCTTTCGGGTCCCAGCTCCAGTAGGTACCCCAGGCGTAGTTGGCCCAGGCCGCACCGGTTATAATACCGAGTGTCAGCATCGGGAACCCGACCATGATCGCCTTGTAGTTGAGGTCGTCGAGCACCTTGACGCTCGGAAACAGGCCCATCAGGCCACCAGCCGGAGAATTCTCGGCTGACTTCTCCTCCTTGCCCGACTTGATCAGGTACATGATCGACACCCCGCAGGCCAAAGCAAAGGCCGCATAACCGATGAAGCAGGTGAAGACGTGATAGGTCAGCCAGTTGCTCTGCAGCGCCGGCACCAGCGGCTGGATGGTGGCATCGAGGCTCCACTGAGCCCAGATCATGCCGCCAAAGGCGAAGGGGATGACAAAGGCGCCGATGGCGCGCTGCTGGTACTTCAGGTCGAAGATCAGGTAGATCATCAGGATCGACCAAGCGAAGAAGACTATCGACTCGTAGAGGTTGGAAAGCGGCGCCTGCTCATAGCCCATGGCATAAGCCTCGTACCAGCGCATGCCGATGGCGGCCGTATTGGCGATGAAGCCGACCCAGCAGATCAGGGTCGCAACCAGACCAACGGCCTTGTTCCGGGAGGTCAAGAAGACGATGAAGACCACCATGGCCGCAAAATAAGAGATCGTCGTAATGTTAAACAGAAGTGAACTGGTCATGCCGTATTCCTCCGTCAGGACGAGAGTGCGTCGTCGAAATCTTTTTTCAATTCATCGAAGAACAGCGCGAAAGCCGGTTGGTTGCGATGCGCGGCACCGCCGAGTTTGACACCGATGCCATTGTCCAGGGGCTGGATGCTGACCCAGATGCGCCGGTGAGACAGGAAAAACGCGCCGCAAGAGCCCAGCACCAGCAACAGACAACCGAGCCAGACCACCCAGACGCCGGGGTCCTTGGCTACCTGCAGTCCGGTATAATAGCTTTGCTCGACACCGAGCAGGGTGATGGCATAGGTTCCGCCGCGCTTCTCATCGAATTGCGGAAAGTTTTTCAAGACGATGAAGGGCGTCCCGTGCTTGTGATCGCCGGCATCGATATTCACCTGCGCCGCCGGACCGAAGCTCTGGTAATTCTCGGCATACCCCATGGGGATCAGCGACGCACCGCCCGGCAGGGGCAGATGCTTGCCCTGCGCACCCGAGACGTCGACGGTCTCGCCGGTGTCGCGGTTCTTGACGCGGAACTGGTAGATCGGGTCGCCGGCCGGGCCGTAGCTCGACTGGTAAAAAGTTAGTCCTTTGTATGAGAGTGGGTCGTTGACCTCAATGGTTTTTTTGAGGATTTCCTTGCCGTTTTCCAGCACCACCAGGTCGCTGGCAAACTCCTTCGGTCGGCCGCCGCCTTCGTAGAAAGTGACTTCGAAATTGTCACAGCGCACCTCAAAACCGAGAGGGATCGGTTCTTTGCCGGCCCGCGGCCAGACCTGGCTGACCGACGTCCCCTCGACGATGTTGACGTACGCCTTGTAGCCCCAGACGTTACCGATCATGGCACCGAGAAAAATGATCAGAATCGAGGTGTGTGTCACGTAAACACCGAACCGCGAGTAGGCCCCCTTTTGTGCAAAGAGATAGACCTTGCCGTCCTGCTCGGTGACCACCGGTGACGCGAACTTCTTGCCGAGCAGCGCCACGACCTTGTCGCGCACGCTTGCGACGCTGCCCTTGGCGATGACCTCCTCCTTGTTGGAAAAGGTCCGGAAGAGGCCGTCATCGGCAACCAGCACCGGTTCGCGCACGGTCTTGATGATGCGCGGCAGGCGTTTGATCGAGCAGCAGATCAGGTTGACGGCAAAGATTCCCAGCAGCGAGAGGAACCAGTAGGAATGGTACATGTTGAAGAACTGCAGCGCGTCGAGAGCCTTGTAGGTCGACTCGCTCATTCCGTACTTCTGCATGTACTCCTGGGGTGCAAGATTCTGCTCGATGACCGTACCGATAATCGAGGTTGTTGCCAGTAGAATCAGGGTAAAAATCGCCAGCTTCAGGGAGCAGAAAAAATCCCATAACTGGTCGGTAAAGCTCTGTTCTCTACTCAAGTTATCTTCTCCTGAAAAAGAGGGTGAAGAACCTTGGCTCCCCAGCCCCCAAAAACTTAGGCTGTCGTATCAAAAAACACGATCTGTTCCGATACGACAGCGGCCAGTCCAAATTAATATGACTCTTCAGTCCCTGTCAAGGTAACTCGGAACGATTTGTCGGCCTGACAGCAAGCAACGACATCCTTAGTTTATATAAAGTAGGCTTTCTCAGCTTCGAAAAATCTTTTCAGCTTCGCCGTCAATCGAAATCGGCAGCAAGGCGCTTGTTGAGCGCTTCAGCTTTGGCTTCGACACCAGCGGCCATGTCGGCCTTGAACTGCACCAGTTTTGCGCTGAGCGCGGCATCGTCGACAGCCAACATCTGCGCAGCAAAGATTCCGGCGTTGCGCGCCCCGGCCTTACCGATGGCCATGGTCGCCACCGGGATTCCGGCCGGCATCTGTACCATCGCAAGCAGGGCATCCATACCATTTAGCGCTGTGGCGTCAATCGGCACGGCGATCACCGGCAAGGTGGTTTCGGCAGCGACCACCCCGGCGAGATGGGCTGCCGCGCCGGCTCCGGCCACGAGGATTTTGATCCCCCGGCCACGGGCCTCACGCACATAACGGGAAGTCCGCTCGGGAGTACGGTGGGCGCTTGAGACGGTCATCTCGAAGGGGATACCGAACTGCCTGAGGGCCATCGCCGTCTCTTTCATAATCTCGTAGTCGTTGTCGCTTCCCATGAGGATACCGACGAGGGGTTTGTTGTCCATAAGGGTCCTCTTCATATTTGCAGCTTGTACTGGTTGTTAACTTGCAATCCGGGACGCGGGACGAGGAGCGCGATATGCGAAAACCTCAAACCCACAACCGTAAATCAGGGTATCACTGCACCAACATAGCTTCTTATTACGCTCGGCAAGAGTGACGAGGTTCACGATCACAAGGTTCAGGTCTCCGCGTTCCTCGTCACGCGCCACGCATCCCGGCATTGAATCGCTAGCGATTCAATGCCTTGCGACCGATATCCTTGCGGAAATGCACGCCCTGCCAGTTGATTTTGTCGACGGCGCTATAGGCGCGATCAATCGCTCCGGCGACCGTGCTGCCTAGCCCGGTCACCCCGAGTACGCGTCCACCTGTATTGACGACCTTGCCGTCCTGAAGACTGGTGCCGGCATGGAAGACCATTACATCGTCCATCTTCAGCACCTCGTCCAACCCCATGATCTCGAAGCCCTTGGTGTAGGCTGACGGGTAACCGCCCGAAGCCATGACCACGCAAACGGCCGCTTTGTCGTGCCATTCGATGGTATCCTGCTGCAGATTGCCACGGGCGCAGGCCTGCAGAACCGGAACGATATCCGACTTCATACGCATCAGCAGCGGCTGCGCTTCCGGGTCACCGAAGCGGGCATTGTACTCCACCACCCGCGGCTTGCCATCCTTGATCATCAGCCCAACGTAAAGGATGCCACTGTACGGGCAGCCATCGCTGGCCATGCCGGCAATGGTCGGCTTGACAATTGTTTCGACGATCTCGTCATGTAAGGCGGACGTCACCACCGGGGCCGGAGAATAAGCGCCCATGCCGCCGGTGTTAGGTCCTTCGTCGTTGTCAAAAACACGTTTATGGTCCTGCGACGAGGCCAGCGCCAGAATATTATTGCCGTCGGTAAAGGCAAAGAAAGACGCCTCTTCGCCCGCCATGAACTCCTCGACAACCACGCTGGCACCGGCGGCGCCGAACACCTTGTCGAGCATGATGTCATCGACGGCAGCGATCGCCTGCGCTTCGCTCATGGCGACGATTACGCCCTTGCCGGCCGCTAGGCCGTCGGCTTTGACGACGATCGGTGCCCCCTGTTCCCGGATGTATGCCACAGCCGCAGCATACTCAGTGAAGGTCTGGTAGGCAGCCGTCGGGATAGCGTACTTGGCCATCAGATCCTTGGAAAAGCTCTTGCTCCCCTCGATGCGCGCCGCGGCCTGATTCGGACCGAAGATATCCAGCCCCGAGGCTTGGAACCGATCAACAATCCCCATGGTCAACGGCACTTCGGGACCGACCACGGTCAGGTCGATCTGTTCGGCTTTAGCAAAGTCGAGCAGGGCTTCGATGTCATCGGCAGGGATATGGACACAATCCGCCAGTCTCGCAATCCCGGGATTTCCCGGAGCACAGTAGAGCGTTTCCACCAGGGGCGACTGAGCGATCTTCCAGACCAGTGCATGCTCGCGACCACCTCCGCCGATCACCAGGATTTTCATGATAAAACCTTTTTAGGGAAACAGAAGGGAGAATACCCCATAGACCCACAAGCAGCCCTTCTGTATTTTGTATTTTTGTTCTTAATGCCTGAAGTGCCGCATGCCGGTAAACACCATCGCCATCCCATGCTCATCGGCGGCGGCAATGACTTCTTCATCACGAATCGAACCGCCCGGCTGGATGACGGCGCTGATTCCCACTGCCGCAGCGTTTTCGATGCCGTCCCGGAATGGGAAGAAGGCGTCGGAGGCCATGACCGCGCCCTTGACCTCGAGCCCGGCATGTTCGGCTTTGATCGCAGCGATGCGCGCCGAGTTGACCCGGCTCATCTGACCGGCGCCGACACCGATAGTCATGGCATCCTTGCCGTAGACGATGGCGTTCGACTTCACGAACTTGGCAACTTTCCAGGTAAAGAGAAGATCCTTCATCTCAGCCTCGGTCGGCTGCCGCTTGCTGACCACCTTGAGATCGGCGGTCAAGGCCAGGTCGGCCTCCTGCACCAGCATGCCGCCGTTGACCCGTTTCAGGTCGAGTCGGGCAGCCGGCTGCTCTGGCCATGCGCCGCACTCGAGCAGGCGGACGTTCTTCTTGGCGGCGACCACCTCAACCGCGGCGGCCATCACCTTTGGGGCAATGATCACTTCGACGAACTGCTGGTCGACAATAGCCTGGGCGGTGGCCGCATCGAGCTCGCGGTTCAAGGCGATGATGCCGCCAAATGCGGACTCGGTGTCGGTACTGAAGGCCCGTTGGTAGGCGTCGAGCAGCGTCTCACCATAGGCTACGCCGCAGGGGTTGGCATGCTTGACGATGACGCAGGCCGGGCCTTCGCTGAACTGCTTGACGCATTCGAGGGCGGCGTCGGTATCGGCAATATTGTTGTAGGAAAGCTGCTTGCCCTGCAGCTGCTTAGCCGTAGCGATAGAGGCTTCGCCGATATTGTTTTCGACGTAAAAAGCGGCTTTCTGGTGGGGGTTCTCGCCGTAGCGCATGACCTCGGTGCGCTGGTACTGGAAGGTCAAGGCACTCGGGAAGTCAACACTCTGCGCATCGACCCGACGACCCAGCCAGTTGGAGATGGCGGCATCGTAAGCCGAGGTGCGTTGGTAAACCTTGAGAGCCAGGCGGAAGTTGGTTTCGCGCGACACGCCGCCGGCATTGGCGTTCATCTCGGCGAGGACCACGGCGTAATCGACCGGATCAATAATGACGGTCACCGACTGGTTGTTCTTGGCGGCGCTGCGCAGCATGGTCGGCCCACCGATATCGATATTCTCGATGGCATCCTCGAGGGTACAGTCCGGGTTGGCCACGGTGGCCTCGAAGGGATAGAGATTGACCACCACCATATCGATGGGGGTGATGCCATGTTCCGCCATCTTGGCGACATGGGCCGGGTTCTCGCGCAGTCCAAGCAGACCGCCATGGATCTTCGGGTGCAGGGTCTTGACACGCCCGTCGAGCATTTCCGGATAGCCGGTGTGCTCTGAGACATCCTTCACATCAATTCCCGCCTCGCGCATCATGCTGGAGGTGCCCCCGGTGGAGAGTATTTCAACGCCGAAGCGGCTCAGACCCCTAGCGAAATCGACGATGCCAGTTTTGTCGGATACACTGATCAGTGCACGTTTGATGACAGCCATGTCAGGACCTCTCGATAAGATTTGGTTGAAGTCTATTTTTGTCGGGGGTCGTCCACCAAGGGATCACCCTCACGGTTTTTTATCAGAATTCCAGGGCGGACAAAAAACAACGTTCGAATACCGGAGTGCCGGATAGCGGCAATGGCTGCAATGTCGTCATCAGTGTGTCCAACCGCAGGCGGCCATCGTCAGCGGTCAGGTAGACCTGCAGCCCCGCCAAGACCCCGTTGGCGATAAAAGAGGTTTTATCTAACATGGGCTCCGGCAGCAAGGCAACCCTTTTCAATACCTCGACCGGCAAAGCCGAACCGAGGGCGCCGGTGACCAGCACCTGAGCAACATCGTCCGCTTTAAGCCCACCCCGTTCGAGCAGCACTTCGACCCCGGCGCGCACCGCTCCCTTGGCCAGTTGGAAATTGCGCAGATCGGTCTGCGTCAGCAACAGTTCCCGCGAAGCGCTGCGGTGAAAGCGAATCGCCCGGGAGCCCGCCCGTTCCAAGAGGTAACGCCCCAGGTTGGTTGCGACTTCGTCATCGGTGAGGATGCACCCGTTCTCATCGATCAAGCCGCCCTGCCGTGCCGCGGCAACCAGCGCGGCCAGGCCGCTGCCGCACAGGCCGCGGGCCTCAACCCCGCCAGATACGGTCAACAGCAGATGGTCTGCGGACACCCTGACATCGGTCACTGCGCCATCGCCCATGACCATTCCGGCAGTTATGTTGCCGGCCTCAAAAGCCGGACCGGCGGCGGCAGAGGTTGTCCACCACCTGCAACCGTCCCATAAAGCAAGCTCGGCATTGGTGCCCAGATCAATCAGTAAAGTTCCCGGCGCCACATCGTCCAGGGCCAGTAGGCAGGCGACCAAGTCGCCGCCGACGAATCCCGACACCAGCGGAAAGATTTGCAGCGGTGCCGACAAGCCGAGATCAAGTTCTCTCACAGGAAGGTGTCTAAGATCCCGGAAAGGCGGCTTGTGCGGCGGGAAGATCAGCGAGGCTACCGGCAGGTCGCACAGCAGGCATGACATACCCGGGTTGCCCGCAGCAGCGACGGCAATGATATCTGCAGAGTGAGCTCCAGCCAGGGCGAGCAGCTCTGCAACCAGTCCCCGCAACCCCGTAATGAGCAGAGACTGCAACCGCCGGCCCTCGCCGGCGTGGGCCTGATGCAGTCGCAACAGGATATCGGCGCCCATTGCCTGCTGGGGATTGGCAGCCTGTGCCATGGCCAGCACGTCGCCGGACAAGGCCAACAATTGTCCGGCCAAAGTCGTGGTCCCAAGGTCAAGGGCGATATGCAATT
Source organism: uncultured delta proteobacterium (assembly GCA_963825615.1). Lineage (GTDB taxonomy): Bacteria > Desulfobacterota > Desulfuromonadia > Desulfuromonadales > BM103 > JAHEDT01. The sequence goes on along the minus strand of CAWGTV010000004.1, from coordinate 14,211 downwards.
TGGGGCGCTCAGGATTCATGCAGCGGGCAGAGGACGTTCAGGCATTGATAAATACCCTCGGCACACGCTTGCTGACCTGGCAAAACACCTCGTAGGTAATGGAACCGACCTTGTCGGCCCACTCCTCGGCGGTTATGATTGCGTCGCCGTCCCGGCCAAGCAGCGTCACCTGGTCGCCAATCTGGACATCGGGCAGATCGGTCACATCAACCAGGATCCAGTCCATGCACACGGTTCCGGCAACGGGGGCCCGGAAACCATGAATCAGCACCTCTCCACGATTGGTCAAGAGGCGGTTGTAGCCATCCGCATAGCCGATCGGGATGGCAGCCACCCGCGACTGTCGCGCTGTCACGAAGCGATGACCATAGGAGATCCCTGCCCCCGGTGGGATCTCTTTGAGCTGGGCGACCTGGCTGACCAGACGCATGACCGGCTGCTGGGTGAAATGACGCGCAAATGGGCCGCCGGTCAGCCCGCCATAGAGGGCAATCCCTGGTCGGACCAGGTTGCAGCCGGCGAGTTCGCGGCTGTAAATACCAGCACTGTTGGCAATGTGCCGATGTCGGGGACTGAAACCATAACTTGCAACTTTCTCGACCACGCCGGCAAAAGTCTGGTACTGCGTTCCGGTCAACGGTCGTTCCGGCTCGTCGGCCACCGCCAGGTGGCTCATAAGCCCCGTCATATTCAGATTTCGCAGATTTTTCAGAATCGGCAGCACCTCGTCGAGCAGTTCGACCCGGAAGCCAAGACGGCCCATGCCCGTATCAACCTTGAGGTGATAATCGATGGTCCGACCGGCTTGCCGTGCCACCCCGTCCAGTCGGCGAGCCAGGATCAGGTCATAGAGAACCGGCATCAACCGATGCTCGAGGATATCAGCCTCTTGGCCAGGGAAAGCGCCACCCAGGACGAGAATCGGCTGTTCAACGCCCAAGCGGCGCAATTCCACGCCCTCTTCAACGAGGGCAACGCCGAACTGACTGGCACCTGCGGTGACGAGGGCAGGTGCAACCTGGCACACACCATGGCCATAGGCGTCAGCCTTGACCACGGCCAGCACATCGCAGCCTTCGCCGACGGTTCGTTTTATTTCCTGGAAATTATGCCGGAGAGCGGCAAGGTCGATTTCGACTCGGGTCGGGCGAGGAACTGGCATGGGAATCTCCGCAAAAGTTCAGCTACTTTAAGGAGTCGCATATTAAAGCATGCAGCTTCAAGGAGTGTAAAGAGAGAAACGAGTAGACGTTAGGGGTCAGGTCTGCACATTCCACTTTTTTGCAATGTTGCATTTTTTGTGAAATGTGCAGACCTGACCCCTACAGCAAAATCCTTTGGCTTTCTGCAAGTCATGATTGCCGACAGCAAGAATTAAGAGGCGCCGGAATTCTTGCAGTTGACACACCGCTGGCAATCTTTTAGGCTGTTATCAAGTTAAATGGAAAGGTTGTCTTATGTATCTGAATGATGGTCATTTTCTCCTGGTCCAGGATGAGAGAGAGACTGCCTGCAAGATATCGCTTCAATACTGGTCATGCAGCACGGCAAGCTGCGCCTGTTTATGTCTTAGGCAAGCATCGTGACATCGATGCGGCCATTCAGGAAATCGATTTATTGAACCATCGGAGCCTCCGATCAAAAACATCTGAGCCACCGCTAGGGGAGTAAGTAGTTTACTGAGAGCTTCGCGTTCCGTCGAAGCGACCCTTAGAACCTGATCCGGGTTATACCGGCGGAGGGAAGCGGTCTGGTCAGCAACGAGCATACCCGTTAAGGGCAAGCGCCGTGGCCACCAGCCTGGCGCTTTTTTATTTGGTACAGCTATCGACAGGGAACAAAAAAAATGATCAAAGGTCTCTACCTGATCACCCCGCAAGGGTCTGACGAAAAGGTTCTGAGTATTGTCCGCGAAGGGCTGCGTGGCGGCGTCAGTGTCGTGCAGTACCGCGACAAAGAGCGTTCGCCGCAGGCGCAGGTCCAACTGGCCCGCCAGTTGGCCGAGCTGTGCAAAGCAGCCGGCGCTACTTTCCTGGTCAACGATAGCCCCGAACTGGCGGCTGACAGTTTTGCCGATGGCGTGCATCTCGGCCAGCATGACGGTTCGGTCCACGACGCCCGCAGGCTTCTTGGCCCGAACAAACTGATCGGCGTGTCCACCCGTACCGTCGACCAGGCCCTCAAAGCCGAAATGGCCGGCGCCGACTACATCGGTATCGGCAGCATTTTCCCGACCAACACCAAGGCTGACGCAGAATTGGTCGGGCTGGAAACCCTGCGCAAGGTGCGCCTGGCGGTCAAGATACCACTGGTTGCCATCGGTGGTATCAGTTGGGCCAATGGCGCCGGTGCCCTCGAAGCGGGGGCAGATGCGCTGGCGGTCATTTCAGCAATCAACGATGATCCGCAGCCCGCATTGGCCGCCAGAGAGCTGGCCCTGCTTTTCAACTGCAGAAAACCTGCACAAGAGACCCGGGTGATGACCATTGCCGGTTCCGATTCCGGCGGGGGCGCCGGTATTCAGGCAGACCTCAAGTCGATCGCCTTGCTCGGCTCCTACGGCACCAGCGCCATCACTGTACTGACTGCTCAGAATACGCTGGGTGTGCACGGACTGTCCCCGGCCTCCGCAGGGTTCATCGCCAAGCAGGCCGAAGCTGTTCTGAATGACATAGGCACCGATACGCTGAAAACCGGCATGCTCTACAGCGCCGAAATCGTCTCCGTTGTAGCAGGGATTATCCAAAAGCATAGCTTGCTCAGTGTGATCGACCCGGTCATGGTTGCCAAAGGCGGCGCGGCCCTGTTAAAACAGGAAGCGGTTGAAACGCTTCGCCGCAACCTGCTGCCCTGCACCTACCTGTTGACGCCCAACATCCCGGAAGCCGAGGCGCTGACCGGTCTGACGATACGCACTCTCGAAGAGATGGAGGACGCCGCCCGAAGCATTCAAGCCATGGGGCCCCGACATGTCCTGCTCAAAGGGGGACACCGTGAAAACACTGCCGTGGACATCCTCCTGGCCGGAAAGACTGTGCACAAGCTGACCGCAGAGCGCATCCGGACGAACAGCACCCACGGTACAGGCTGTTCCTATTCAGCAGCCCTCGCCACCCTCCTCGCGCAAGGGCACCCCCTGATAAAGGCTGCGACATCGGCCAAGCGCTTTATCGATGCCGCGATCCGCCAGGCGGTTCCACTGGGTGGCGGGCATGGCCCGATCAATCATTTCGCGGGCGCGTGGGCGGTTCGGGACACAGGGAGCGGAACGCGGGACGCGTAAAAATCCAATTAAAAGCCGCGCAATTTTTCAGACTACAGCAGAACCAGTTGTAGCCAACACTCGATTGTTCCAGAAACTTAAGTTTATCAAAGAGGATTCATGAAGAAACAAAATACTCTCACACAGCTTGAACTCGCCCGCCAGGGCGTTGTCTCCGAAAAGATGAAGCAGGCAGCGACCGTCGAGAACATCGACCCCGAGGTTTTACGCCAGCGCATCGCCGAAGGCACAGCGATCATCTGCCACAACAACCTGCATACCAACGGCACCCCGCTGGCCGTCGGCAAGGGCTTGCGCACCAAGGTTAACGCCAATATCGGCACCAGCAAGGACGACACAAGTATCGACAAGGAGCTGGAAAAAGCCCGTGTGGCAGTAGCCGCCGGCGCCGATGCCATCATGGACCTCTCCACCGGCGGACCGATCGACGAGATCCGTGCGGCCATCATCAATGAAACAAAGGTCTGCATCGGCTCGGTGCCGCTCTACCAGGCCGCCGTTGATACAGTGACCCGCAAGGGGAAAGCAATGGTCGACATGACCGTCGACGAAATCTTTGCCGGCATCGTCAAACACCTTGACGACGGCGTCGACTTCATCACCGTCCATTGCGGCGTGACCCGGTCAACTGTCGAGCGCATGGACAACGAAGGGCGCATCATGGAGGTGGTCTCCCGAGGCGGCTCTTTCACCGTCGAGTGGATGACCCACAACAACGCCGAGAACCCGCTCTTCGAACACTTCGACCGCCTGCTGGAGATCGTCAAGCCTTACGACGCCACCCTCTCCCTCGGCGACGGCTTCCGCCCCGGCTGCCTGGCCGACGCCACCGACCGCGCCCAGATCCACGAGCTGATCCTGCTCGGCGAGCTGACCCAACGCGCATGGAATGCCGGCGTGCAGGTGATGGTCGAAGGACCGGGACACGTGCCGCTCAACCAGATCAAGGCCAACATCCAGTTGCAGAAGCGCCTCTGCCACGGTGCGCCCTTCTACGTTCTCGGCCCGCTGGTCACCGACATCGCCCCCGGCTACGACCACATCACCTGCGCCATCGGCGGTACCGTGGCCGCAGCGGCCGGCGCCGACTTCCTCTGCTACGTCACCGCCAGCGAGCACCTGCGCCTGCCGACCGTGGAAGACGTCCACGAAGGCGTCATGGCCAGCCGCATCGCCGCTCACGCCGGCGACATCGTCAAGGGTGTGCCCGGCGCCATGGAAAAAGACATCGCCATGGCAAAGTGCCGCAAGGCCCTCGACTGGGAAGGCCAGTTCGCCCTCGCTATTGACCCGGACAAGGCCCGGCGCCTGCGAGCCGAATCGGGTGTCGACGAAGAGCACGGCGCCTGCACCATGTGTGGGGAGTTCTGCGCTTATAAAGTCATGAATGAGAGGAAAGTCGTGGCGCACGGCGAGTAGCGCGAAAAACCCAGTAGAAAGGGCCACTTCAATGAAGTGGCCCTTTCTTGTTTATTTGAATTTGTTGACTTCACGCCATGCGCTACTCGCCACACGCCACGTGCTTCTTACACCTCGCTACTCGCCCAAATACGTATAAGACAGCAGCATCTTATCCAACAGCTCGATGAAATGACTGGTCTCCTCGAAGGATACCTTGCGCGAGGCGACGTTTTTTTCCAGAGTATCACGAACGTGCTTGAGGATCTCCGGCCCCTTGTACTGCACGTACTTGAGGCTCTCCCAGGTTGCGTCGCCCTGGATCACAGTGTCAATCTTGTAGTTGGTCTTTTTATTGAAGGTGATATGCACAGCATTTGTGTCGCCAAACAAGTTGTGCATATCACCGAGGATCTCTTGGTATGCACCGATCATGAAGAAGCCGATGTAATAATCCTCCGCCGCCGTCACCTTATGTAGAGGCAGGAACTTGGCCCGGCCGTGCTCACCGACGAAGCTGCTCACCTCGCCGTCGGAATCACAGGTGATGTCAGCGATGGTCGCCATAACATCGGGTTTCTGGCTCAGTCGCTGCAGCGGCATGATCGGGAAGAGCTGGTCGATGGCCCAGGAATCGGGCACCGACTGGAAGAGTGAGAAGTTGGCGAAGTAAGTCTGGCGGAGGTTCAGCTGAAAGTTCTGCAGTTCCTCCGGAACCGGCCGCATGCGCTCGACAATGCCATTGATGCGGATAAAGATCTTGTTGCACAACCATTCGGCCAGCGCCCGATCGTGCAGGTTGAGGTAGCCTAGATTGAAGAGGCTGACCGCCTCCTGGATCAGCTGCAGGGTGTCGTGGTAATCCTCGCGCAGGGAGTGCCGATCGAGGCTCTTGTAGATGTCGTTAAGCTTCTTGACTGTCGGCGAAAGCTTTTCGGCCTCTTCGAGGACATCCTCGTAATCCGGCAGGGCGTTCTGGGTATTGGTGTTGAGGATATTGGTGATTAGCACCGAGTAGTGGGCGACAATGGCCCGGCCCGATTCGGAGATGATGTTCGGGCAGGGCACACCGGCCTCGACACAAATGTTTTTCACCTGGTAGATGACGTCATTGGCGTACTCTTCGACCGAGTAGTTGACGCTCGAGAAGTAGCTCGACTTCGAACCGTCGTAATCAACACCGAGGCCGCCGCCGATATCGAGGTAATCAAGCTTGACACCCATCTTCCACATCTCGGCATAAATCCGGCTGCCTTCGATAAGGGCGTTCTTGATCTTGTCGATCTTGGTGATCTGGCTGCCAATGTGGAAGTGCAGCAGCTTGACCTGGTCGAGCAGTTTATGCTCCTTGAGCAGGTCAATTGCCGCGAGCAGTTCCGAGATCTTCAAGCCGAACTTGGCGTCGCTCCCTCCCGAAGTCGACCACTTGCCCGTCCCCTTGGACGAGAGCTTGACGCGGATACCCAGCTGTGGCTTGATATCGATCTTTTCAGACAAGGCAACGATCTTCTCCAACTCGAAAAGCTTCTCAACGACGATGGTGATATTGTAGCCAATCTTGTTGGCGTACAGGATGGTTTCGATGAAATCGTTGTCTTTGTATCCGTTGCAGATGATCGGCAGGTCCTTGCCGGTCGCAAAGGAGATCGCCGCCACCAGCTCCGGCTTGGAACCGACCTCGAGGCCGATGTTGTGCTTTTTACCGAACTCGGTAATGGCCTCGACCACCTGACGCTGCTGGTTGACCTTGATCGGGAAGAAGGTCTGGTAGCCGGCCGGATAGTCGTATTCTTCGATCGCGTATTTGAAGGCGCGGTTGATCGCGGCGATGCGTCCCTGCAGCACGTCCATAAAACGCAGCAGGATCGGCGGCTTGATCTTGCGCTTGATCAGGTCGTCAACCAGGGCCCGCAGATCGATGGCGTATTTCGAATGAGGCGATGGGTGAACGCAGACATTCCCCTTGCGATTGATCGAAAAGAAGCCATCCCCCCAGTTGTCGATGTTGTAGACTTTTTCTGAACTCTTGACTGACCAACGTTCCATGGACGAGCCCTTTCTATCGATAGCGTTGAATCGCTGAACCTTAAATGTCAAATCGATTCGACGCGCATAGCGCCTTGCAACGATTCAACCTGAATGTCCCGGTCTACGAGAGCCTTCTCCGAAAATCCTCGTAACCAAAACTGCGTAACACCTGTAATTCCCCGGTCTCCGGCTCAAAGGTGCACAGGTGGGGGTGCTGGATGCCATTGAAGGTGGTTGTTTTGACCATGGTGTAATGGGCCATGTCGAGAAACGCCAAGCGGTCGCCAGGCTGCAGCGGCCTCTCGAAGGACCAGTCGCCGATGACGTCGCCGGCGAGGCATGATGGCCCGCCGAGCCGGAAGGTGTGCGTCTTGACCCCGGGGTCATAACCGTCCTTGATCTCCGGCCGGTAAGGCATCTCCAGGATGTCCGGCATGTGACAGGTCGCCGAGACGTCGAGGATTGCAATGTCAACCTGGTTGGGGACAATGTCCAGCACTTCGCCGACCAGCAAGCCGGTACCGATGACCACGGCCTCGCCCGGCTCGAGGTAGACCTCGACCTGGTATTTCTCGCGGAAGTATTTGACCAGCTCCACCAAGCCGTCGATATCGTAGCCTGCACGGGTGATGTGATGGCCGCCACCGAAGTTGAGCCATTTCATTTCCGGCAGGAACTCGCCGAACTTCTTCTCGAAAACATCTGCCGTTCTCGCCAGCGGCTCGAAAAGATGTTCGCAGAGGGTATGGAAGTGCAATCCGTCCACCCCAGCCAGCGACTTGCCGTCGAATTCGCTGCGCCGGATGCCGAGCCGCGAATTTCTTGCGCAGGGGTCATACAGCTCGGTGTGCCCCTCGGAGTGCTCGGGGTTGACCCGCAAGCCGATCGACACTCGGCCCTGCGCCCTTTCCCACAGCGGCCGAAAACGTTCCAGCTGGTTGAATGAGTTGAACACCAGGTGATCGGAGATCGTCAGTAGTTCAACCACGTCGCTCTCTTTGAAGGCCGCAGAGAAGGAATGGACCTCGCCGCCGAACTCCTCGCGGCCGAGCCGCGCCTCCCAGGGCGATGAAGCACAGACCCCCTGCAACGTTTCTCGAATAACTGGGAAGATGCTCCACATTGCAAAGGCCTTAAGCGCCATGAGGATCTTGGCGCCGCTGCGCTTTTGCACCACGTCGAGAATGGCCAGGTTGTGGCGCAACCGGCCGAGATCGACCACGTAAGCCGGGGACGGCGCGAGCTCAAGGATTTTCGGAATGTTGATACCTGTCAATTTTAGCCCTGTCCTGTTTTCGAACTAACGAATGCTGTCGGAATTCGGATTTATCGTGAAATCAAGGCGCCAAGGAAGAGCGCGGAGGCCTAGCAACGATACGCCGTACAAGCGACTGACGACAGCAACGCCGAGTTAACGGAAAAGCCGGGGTCTCTATAGCTCTGGCCACTCACCCTCAACAACGACATGCGGTAGTCCCATCGGCCCGACCTCGTCCAGGAACAGCTGCGGGTCGAACTGCTCCATGTTCCAGACACCAGGCTTGTGCCACTTGCCGGTCAGCATCATAATGCCACCGACCACCGCCGGCACGCCGGTGGTGTAGCTGATCGCCTGAGAGTTGGTCTCCTTGTAGCAGGCCTCATGGTCGCAGATGTTGTAGATGTAGACCTGCTTGCGCTGGCCGTTCTTGAGGCCGCGGGCAATCACGCCGATACAGGTTTTCCCCTTGGTCAGCGGACCGAGGGAGCCGGGATCGGGTAGCACGGCCTTGAGGAACTGCAACGGCACGATCTTCTGGCCGTTGTATTCAACCTCGTCAATGCGGGTCATGCCGACGTTTTGCAGCACCTCGAGATGTTTGAGGTAGGTGTCGGAGAAGGTCATCCAGAACTGGGCCTTCTTGATGGTTGGGATGTGCTTGACGATCGACTCCATCTCCTCGTGGTAAAGACGGTAGATGTTCATCGGCCCGATCCCCTCGGGGAAGTCGAAGACTCGCTTGGTGGTCAGCGCTGGGGTTTCGACGAACCGGTCGTTTTCCCAGTGGCGGCAGGCCGCGGTCACTTCACGGATGTTGATCTCCGGGTTGAAGTTGGTGGCAAACGGCTGGCCGTGACTGCCTGCATTGGCATCGATGATGTCAAGTTCGTGAATCTCGTCAAGGTAGTCTTTCGCCGCCAGGGCAGTGTAGACGTTGGTCACCCCAGGGTCGAAGCCACTGCCAAGCAGGGCCATGACACCTTTCTCTTTAAATCTATCCTGATAAGCCCACTGCCAGCTGTACTCGAAGTGCGCTGTGTCGAGCGGCTCATAGTTAGCGGTATCGAGATAATCGACGCCGGTCTCAAGACAGGCGTCCATGATGGTCAGGTCCTGGTAAGGGAGCGCCACGTTGATCACCAGCTTCGGCTGCTCCTTTTTGATCAGCGATACCAGCTCCGGCACGTTATCGGCATCAACTTGGGCCGTCACTACCTCGACGCCCTCGATTTCAGCGGCGATCGCGTCGCACTTGGACTGGGTTCGCGAGGCCAGGGTGATGCTGCTAAAGATGTCCCTGCGCTGGGCACATTTATGAACCACGACCCGGCTGACGCCGCCGGCACCAATGATCAGGACCTTGCTCATTCTCGTTCTCCTTAGTGTTGAACGCTTGCTAGTAGTCGAATGTCGGCGGAGTCACCACCCAAAGTATCTGCGCCGGCACTTTACCGATATTGCGCACCCTGTGGCGACGGTCGGCAGCAAAGAGAAAACACTCGTCTTTTTTCACCGTGTAGACCTTGTCATCGAGACAGACCTCTATACGGCCTCGCAGCAGGTAGCCGAATTCCTCCCCTTCGTGAACATCTTGGAGATCCATCTCAGCGCCCGGCTTGAGAGTCACCAGTGCCGGATCCAGTTCGCGATTCTGGGCACCAGGGACCAGCAATTCGACCTTGACCGGGTCGCTGTCATCTGTCGATTGCACTCGTGCGTCGCTGCCAAAAACCACCTCGGTTTCGACTGGCACGGTAAAGAACTCCTGCATACTGACGCCGAAGACATCGAGAATATCCTTGAGGGTGGCAATCGACGGACAGGTGGTATCATTCTCCACCTGCGAGATATAGCCTTTGGTCAGGTCCGCACGGCTGGCGAGCTCTTCCTGGGTCAGAGAATTAATTATCCTGAGCCTTTTAAGCCGATCTCCGATTTCCACATCCCTCTCCTTGTTTAGTTATACTAATCAAAATGTCAAGTGGGCATAATATCCATCCTGCATCATTTGTCAATCGGAAAAATCGACTTGAGCTGCGTATGGGCAGCTCTATCCTCAAGGGGAAAGGGCATCCCCTGCCAAGTGCAGCGGCGAGATTTATCCTTGAAAGGCTGACTAGACCGTGGTCTAATTCAACTCATACACAGCCCCCAATAACTCCTCAGCCCAACTGGACAGTGAGATGAAAAGCCATATGCATAATCGGTTATCCTTGGCCCTGCTCTGCACAACCATTCTTTCATTGACGGCCTGCACCATGACTCAACAAACGATTGGCAACCCGGAAGCCCCCTATCCGCCGATGGAGCCACCATCCATTGGCGACATCTACCATCTGCCCACCGGCCTCAAGGTTAATGCCGAACAGATGTATGCGGCAGCGACCGATGCCAGGATCATCTATGTGGGAGAAACCCACGACAACCCCGCCGCGCACCGGCTGGAGCTACAGCTCCTCAAAGCGGTTGCTGAGCGGTACCCGGGGCAGACCAGCCTCGGGATGGAAATGTTCAACAGCAGCCAACAGGAGGCACTCGACCAATGGGTTTCCGGTGCCCTGAGCGAAAAAGAGTTCCTCAAAAAATCCGCCTGGTACGACAACTGGCGCATGGATTACGCCTATTACAGCGACATCCTGAACTACGCCAGAGAGCACGGTATCCGGGTCATCGGCCTTAATGCGACTCGCGAGATGGTTAAAACCGTCGGCAGCACACCGCTTGACGAGCTCGACGCAAAGATTCGGGAGCAACTCCCCGCGTTCGATCTGGAAGACCCTTACCAGCGGGCCATGACCGAAGCGATTTATGCAGATCACAGCCAGGGAAACAAGATGCTCGATGGATTTCTGCGCATCCAGACGCTCTGGGATGAGACCATGGCGGAGAATATCGCCCGGACCATGGCCGAGCGAGGGCCCGCTCACCGCATGGTGGTCATGGCCGGCGGCAATCACATCAGCTACGGGTTCGGTATCCCGCGACGCGCCTTCCGCCGCATGCCAACATCCTACATCCTGATCGGCAGCCGCGAGATCGTCATTCCCGAGGAGAAGCAGGACGGGCTCATGAACGTGAACATGCCGGGCTTCCCGATGCCACCTTACGACTATTTGCTATACACGGAATACGAGAGTCTGCCCGGCGAGCGCGTTAAACTCGGCGTGCGCATGAAGGAAGCAGATGGCAAGGTGGTCGTCGAAGGAGTCGTGCCAAATTCAACAGCGGACAAGGCCGGCGTTAAGGACGGTGATGTGATTATTGCCCTGGGTGAGGTTACGATCGAGGACAGCTTTGACCTGATCTACGAAGTGAATCAGCGCTTGAGCGGCGACCAGATAACCCTGACTGTTGAGAGGGAGGGAGAAAAGATCACCCTTGAGGCCATCTTCGCCCCTCTGCCCAAAGGAGATGCTCACGGCATGGGGGCCGGACACAAAAAATAACAGGGGGACGTTTCCCAGGTTCCTACATAATATGAAGAGCCACCCGGCTTGGCCGGGCGGCTCTTTAATCCCTCGTTCGTTGCGCTTCGCGCCTTTCGGTTCTAAATCTTCCCGGCACTCCCCAGCACCGCAGCATTCTTATGCTTGAGCAGCGTGATCAACTCTTTGCGTGCCGCGCCGAGATATTTGCGTGGGTCGAACTCGCCGGGGTTCTTGGCCAAGTATTCGCGCACCTTGGCGGTCACCACCAGTCGCCCGTCCGAGTCAATGTTGATCTTGCAAACGGCGCTCTTGGCGGCCCGGCGCAGCTGTTCTTCAGGCACCCCGACAGCACCTTCCATCTTGCCGCCATACTGGTTGATCAGGGCCACATAATCCTGGACAACACTGGACGCACCGTGCAGAACGATGGGGAAACCAGGGATGCGCCGCTGCACCTCTTCGAGGATGTCGAAACGCAGCGGCGGAGCTTCTTCGCCAGCTTTCAGTTTGAATTTGAAGGCCCCGTGGCTGGTGCCGATGGAGATTGCCAGAGAGTCGACACCGGTCTTCTTGACGAAATCCTCGACCTCCTCAGGCTTGGTGTAGGTCGACTTTTCTGCCTGGACATCATCCTCGATACCGGCCAGCACGCCGAGTTCCCCTTCGACCGTGACGTCAAACTGATGCGCGTATTCGACGACTTTTCTGGTCAGGGCAACGTTCTCGTCGTAAGGCAGGTGAGAACCGTCGATCATCACCGAAGAGAAGCCGTTGTCGACGCAGGACTTACAGACCTCGAAGGAATCACCATGGTCGAGATGCAGGCAGATCGGCAGGTCCACGCCGAGTTCCTTGGCCATCTTGACAGCACCCATCGCCATGTAACGCAGCATGGTGGCGTTGGCATAGTCGCGAGCGCCCTTGCTGACCTGGATAATCACCGGTGAACGGCTTTCCACGCAGGCGGTTACGATCGCCTGGAGCTGCTCGAGATTGTTGAAATTATAAGCAGGAATGGCGTAACCTCCAGCCATCGCCTTGGCGAACATGTCACGGGTGTTGACCAGCCCGAGTTCCGAAAAATGTATCTTATCGCTCATCAGAAGATCCTCCTTCATGTGGATAGTTCAGTGATCGTTTTGAAAAACATCTCTTCATACCAATTCGTCCTCGACAAGTCCAGACCAAACAGAAAAAATGAGGACAACACCGGTTGCATCCAGCATCACCTTCGACTAGGATGAGCGGCCAATTGTACCAATCAAGCTAAACAGAAAAGAGGAAGGAAACAAGCATGAACCTGGAGAAACAGGAACAATACTTTTCAGACTGGAAGCAGCGCGAGGAAATCGCGGAAGAAATGCTGCCGATCATTGGCCGGCTCTATCGCGATCACGGCGTTGTCACCACGGTCTATGGTCGCAGCCTGGTGCACGGTTCCATGGTGGATATTCTCAAGGCCCATCGCTTCGCTCGGCAGATTCTCGAGAACGAGCTTTCGGTGCGTGACAGCTTTCCGGTCCTGCAGGCCATGGTCAACCTGGATTTGGCTCCTGCCAGGATTGATATCGGCAAGCTGACTGTGCGCTTCCAGGCTCAGGGCCCTGACCATGACGTGGTCAATTTCGTGCGCCGGGAGCTGGACAAAGTCAATACCGGTCAGGCCTCGCTGCTCAGCGAACCGCGGGATGTCGTCCTCTACGGTTTCGGGCGCATCGGCCGGCTGCTGGCGAGAATCCTGGTAGACAAGGCCGGCGGCGGCGACAAACTGCGGCTACGCGCCGCAGTCGTGCGTAAAGGCGGCGCAGACGACCTGATGAAACGTGCCAGCCTGTTGCGTCGCGATTCAGTGCACGGTCCCTTCAACGGCGCCATCACCATCGACAGCGAAGAAAACGCGATTATCGCCAATGGTAACATGATCCGCCTGATTTATGCCGACGCCCCGGATCAGATTGACTACACCAGTTTCGGCATTCACGATGCCATCCTGATCGACAACACGGGGAAATGGCGCGACCGCAAGGGTCTCGGGCGGCATCTGCAGTCCAAGGGGATCCGCAAGGTCGTGCTCACAGCCCCCGGCAAGGGCGATGTCCCAAACGTGGTGTTCGGTGTCAACAATGAGCTCCTGAGCGATAACGAGAATATTTTCTCGGCGGCAAGTTGCACGACCAACGCCATCGTGCCAGTCCTCAAGGCAGTCAACGACCGCTACGGGGTCGTCAGCGGCCACGTCGAGACTTGCCACTCCTACACCAACGACCAGAACCTGATCGACAACTATCACGACAAACACCGCCGCGGTCGCAGCGCCCCTCTCAACATGGTCATCACCGAGACCGGCGCCGCCAGCGCCATCGCCAAAGCGCTCCCCGAATTGACCGGCAGACTGACCGGCAACGCCATCCGCGTGCCGACGCCGAACGTCTCGTTGGCGATCCTTAACCTGACCCTCGGACAGAAAGTCAGGCGCGAGGAGCTCAACAGCTACTTGCGTGATATGTCGCTCGACTCGCCGCTGCAGAACCAGATCGACTACACCAATTCTCCAGAAGCAGTATCCAGCGATTTCGTTGGTTCCCGCCACGCCGGGGTCGTCGACTCGGTGTCAACAATCGTCTCGGGGGACCGGGTCGTGCTCTACGTCTGGTACGACAACGAGTATGGCTACAGCAGCCAGGTGGTGCGACTGGTGCAAAAGATGGCGGGGTTGGAGTTGCCGAGTATGCCTTTTTAACTCTTTAAATCCATTCGCACAGGAGGCAACGGGGGGGTAAAGTAAAAAGCAAATTAAAGCAGACAAAACAAAA